>NZ_ATDP01000104.1 GCF_000445105.1 Sphingobium lactosutens DS20
TGTTGATTTCCACTGAGAAGTGACCCGGGTTTTCCATCGAGAAGTGACCCGTCTGCGGATTATGTTTCGGGTGTCACGGGTGGGTCAACCCGTGGTTTTCTCTTTTGGGTTCTGGCCTGCTTGGCAGAGCTGTTTTTGAAGCGGAAGCTATCGTTGCCGGTCTCCAGGATGTGGCAGTGATGGGTAAGCCGATCGAGGAGCGCCGTGGTCATTTTGGCGTCGCCGAACACGGTGGCCCATTCGCTGAAGCTCAGGTTTGTGGTGATGATGACGCTGGTGCGCTCGTAGAGTTTGCTCAGCAGGTGGAAGAGCAGCGCGCCACCTGAAGCACTGAACGGCAGATATCCAAGCTCATCCAGGATAACGAGATCGGAGTGCAGGAGGCGATTGGCGATCTGACCGGCCTTGCCCTGTGCTTTTTCCTGCTCGAGCGCATTGACCAGTTCGACCGTCGAGAAGAAGCGGACGCGCTTTCGATGATGTTCGATGGCCTGGATGCCCAGCGCCGTTGCCACATGGCTCTTGCCGGTGCCAGGACCGCCGACCAGCACGATATTGTCGGCGATGTCGATGAAGTCGCAGCGATGCAACTGACGCACCAGAGCTTCATTGACCTCGCTACTGGTAAAGTCGAAGCCGGCCAGATCGCGATAGACAGGGAAGCGCGCGATCTTGAGCTGATAGGCCACAGACCGAACCTCCCGTTCTGCTGTCTCGGCTTTGAGTAACTGGGAGAGGATCGGGATGGCGGCTTCGAACGCTGGAGATCCCTGTTCCATGAGATCGGTGACGGCCTGCGCCATGCCATGCATCTTGAGGCTGCGGAGCATGACGACGATGGCGCCGCTGGCAGGGTCATGACGCATGACGCTTCTCCTTGCGCAGATCATCATAGCGTTCGACATTGGCCATCGGTTCGCTGACCAGCTTGAGCGCCTGGGGCGCCGTCACCGGCGGCGTGGAGATCGGTTTTCCGTCGACCAGCCTATAGAGCAGATTGAGGATATGGGTCTTGGTCGGAACGCCAGCCTCCAGCGCCATGGTGACCGCCGTCAGCACCAGTTGCTCATCATGATGAAGAACCAGCGCCAGTATTTCGACCATTTCCCTGTCGCCGCCGGGATTGCGCAACAGATGTCGCTGCAGACGCTGGAACGCATCGGGTAGCTCAAGGAAGGGCGCACCGTTGCGCAGGGCGCCGGGCTTGCGCTGCACGACCGCCAGATAATGGCGCCAGTCATAAACCGTATGACCTGGACCGTCGTGAGAGCGGTTGATGATGCGCTGATGTGCGCAGATTGGCTGCCCCTCGGCGACGACCTGGAAGCGATCAGGATAGACGCGCAGGCTGACAGTGCGATTGGCGAAAGAGGCCGGTACGCTGTAGCGATTGCGCTCAAAGTGGATGAGGCACGTCGGCGATACCCGTTTGCGATATTCCACAAAACCATCGAAGGGCCTGCCCGCAACCATCAGACACTCAGATTCATCGGCCCAGGCATTGGCAACCGATCCGGGTTCGATCCCGTGAGGGATGTCCTCCCATAACGCCTTGCAGCGCTCCTCCAGCCACAGGTTCAGCGCATCAAGGCTTTCGACCTGCGGCGTGGGTTGCCACAGACGGTGCCGCGCATCCTGGACATTCTTCTCGACCTGCCCCTTTTCCCATCCCGCAGCCGGGTTACAGAACTCAGCTTCGAACAGATAGTGGCTGACCATCGTCAGGAAGCGTGCGTTGACGGTGCGTTCCTTGCCACGCCCGACCTTGTCGACGGCCGTGCGCATATTGTCATAGATACCCCGGCGCGGCACGCCGCCCAGCACGCGGAAGGCGTGATTATGGGCGTCGAACAGCATCTCATGGGTTTGCAGCAGGTAGGCGCGCACGATGAATGCCCGGCTGTAACTGAGCTTGAAATGCGCGACCTGCAGCTTGGTCCGAACCCCGGCGATGATTGCCCAGTCCTCACTCCAATCAAACTGGAAAGCTTCCCCCGGCGCGAACGACAGGGGCACGAATGTCCCACGCCCGCCAATCTGTTGCTGGCGCCGATAATCTTCGCGCCAGTCCCGAGCAAAAGCGGCAACCCGGTTGTAGGATCCTTCATAACCCAGGCTCACCAAATCGGCGTGAAACTGCTTGATCGTGCGCTTCTGCTTGCGCGATCGGCCCATATCGCGCCGCAGCCAGGCCGCCAGATGCTCAGCAAATGGGTCCAGTTTGCTTGGTCGATCAGGCACCTTGAACCGCGGATCGATCGTCTCGGACCGCAAATATTTGCGGATCGTGTTGCGTGATAGTCCGGTGCGCCGCGCTATCTCCCGGATCGGTAGATGATCGCGAAAATGCCAGCGCCGGATAACGCTCAATAACGCCATGTCCAACACTCCATATACCCTCGCTTGTCAAAGCCAGGGACGAGTTCAACATGGGTCAATTCTCAGTGGAAATTTACGCCCTACCCGGGTCACTTCTCAGTGGAAATCAACACAATATTTCTTGGCAGCAGATTGGTGGCTCTGCCCTCGCCGCATTCACCGTAGTAGCGCTAGTATTGGGAGGGGCCAAGTTGGGTGGCAGTGACTCGGCGAAAAGTTAGCTGGCCCGCCGATTTTCATCACATCATTCTCTATCGAGATGGTCGAGCACGCGCTTGACGGTGGTAGCTTGAGGCGATCGAGCTTGGCAACAATGAGGGTCGCTCCAACAAAACAGGGTCAGAAAATCCTCGACCTGATCTATAGTGTCACCCAGAGCGAGGCGGCGTTCGATGATGATCGGGGCCATGCGCTCTAGAAGGCCGTTGAAGAAACTTCGTGAATTATCCTTTTGCATGAAGTATTTAGTGCAAAGCCCCGAACGGACGGAGAATGATCACATGACAATATGATCCGATGAAAAGGAGATATTGTTATGAAGTCCATCGCACCGGTTTCGGGATGGATGCTGGATCGCATCGCGCTGCTCGATGAGGCAAAGCCGGGATTTGCTGGCCATTATCTTCGTGCAAGCGATGAGCGGCGACAGGTCATTGCTGCATTCTTGTCGGCGAACAAGCTGGATAGAGATGACGCGGGCGACACGGCCGAGTTTTTGATGCGCGTCGATCATCGGTCCATCCTTCATCGGGCTTTCGGTAGGGTGCCTCCCGGTCTCCGGGCAGCGTTGCGACGCAGCGGCTCGCAGCCGCACGAGCCAGCCTATTACCGCCAGTTGTTTGATCTGATGTCCCACGGCGATCGCCACCTCATCAAGGCGATCTGGCAGTCTGCGAAGCTCGATCCCGAGCGCCTCACCATTATCACGGGTGTCCCGGCTGATCTTTGTGATTCCCGAATCCTAACCAAGATCAAGGATCGCAAGCACGCAACCGATGTCGCCTTGTCGGTCGATCTGCTGTCCCGGCGCGGTGTCGATCGTGCGGCACTGATCGATGCATTGCATCAGTCCGACGGCATCAATGATGCGATCAAGCACTGGTCGATGAGGATGTCATTTCCGCCGGGGCCGATTCCCGCTGCTGAAGGATATCGACCGATCAGGACCGGCATCGAATTGGCAGCAATCGCGCGGAAATATCGTAATTGCTCGCGCGGCTATTTCTCGTCGGTCATGGTTGGCACGCACGCCTTCGGGGAGTTTCGCTGCGAAGGACGAGAGGTCTTGATCAGTTTCGACAAGACCGATGGCATGTGGATCGTCGATGGCGTTTACACTTTCCGAAATTTCGATGTGGATGCTGGCATTTCCCGTGCGGCCTATGCCTTTGCCGCCCGCCAAGGTGTCCCGGATCGGAGGCCCGATCGAAGCGATAAAGCCGTTGAGGCGCTCCGCCGTCTGGGGAGATTCCACGGCGATTGGGGGTTTTGATGGCGCACGCTCAGCAGCAGCGGCTGTTCACCGAGGCATTCGCTTCATGGTTTGCCGCCGCTGGTCTTCACGACATCATGGCAGTCGAGCCCTGCGTCGGCCGGGATGCCGTGGAGATCAATTTCCTGATCGGCGGCGGCGCGATTCGTGGATATGCCCACCCCGTTGGCATCAGCGTTTCCGCCGTGCTCGGCGACGAATGCTGGGATTTTCTGTTCGACGAAGATGTAGTGCCGGTAAATGATCGAGCGAAATGGTTTTGCTCCTTTTGTGAGCCAAATGATCGTCGCCTTTTTCTCTCTATCGAGGCGCTTTGGATTGATCATCTGTTCGACCCGTTGCGCAGGTGGATCGATGAGCAACTGCGTCCAGCCACGACGCTCGAATTCCATCGGGTGGAAGGAGCGACGTGGGCGCGCCTAACAACGGAACCCACGGAGGCAAGCGCGACCGCGACATCGGTGATTGCTTTGGACGCCATGCCAACAGAGGCATCGCCCATAGGCGGTGCAGGGCCGTAGCCCTACTCCGCCCCCCCCCCGCGTCATCTGCGCTTCTTCAAACGGTCGACGGCCTCGATAGTTGGCAGCCAAGCAATGATTTTGGCCTCTCGCCGACCGTCTTTGAACGCCAGAATCTGGTCGCGCGTGATCGTAGCCTTGATCAGCAGCGGCGGCCCTTTCGAGCGATTATGGGTCATGCCGGGAAATCCCGCAGCAATTTGCTGATCAAGCGACCAAGACAGGCCGTCCATGTTGTGGATGTAGCATCCACGATAGATCGTCACGCATTCTGGCAAATCCGCCAAGGCGACACGCTCGTTGGTCGTCATCATGTGGTCTCGCCATGCCAATGGGTTCCGCACCAATTGCAGGAATGGCGTCTGCGAACAGAGGTCAGGGAGGTAATAGGAGGTGTTGTCGCAGACTTCCCAAAACTCACCCAAAACTGAAAACCATTCTTCCGGATTCATCTGCGACGAAATATCAATAAGTGTTGGCAGACGATCGTAGGAATTGCATCCACAAAACATTATCGACCTCGCCTCGTCCAGACCGATGTGTTCCATCTCCTCTTCGTCACAATCATCGTCGAACATGGGATCGATGTGCTTGCCTTTGTATGCTTCCTGCTTGTTTTACGATTGAATGTAATTGTTCACGATCATTTACACTCCGTCGGCGGATATTGCCGATGCCCCAAGGCTACTGACCTCGACCTTCCCGCCGCAATATTCTCCTGCCTCCGTCCTCCTGACACCCTCAATTCCGCAGATTGCCGCCATTTCCTCTCATTTTATAGCGCAACTTTAACCGCTACTTTAACAGCACGGGCCTTTCGTGCCGGATCGTAGCGCTACCGATGATGGCGGAAGCACGATGTCTGCAATGTTGATTGCGGGGAGCCTTGTATTTCGGTGCTCTATGGCTGTGACGATCGATCACCGTGCCATGCTGGTCAGGACATCAACGTCTCCAACCATGGTGATCGCGACATCAAGATCAGATGCATCTGTGTATCAGATTTTTCTCGGCCGCACTGGCGTCCTCGCCGATCATGATCACGGTCGGTTAACGCGGCAGCGCGGTCCGAAGTGTCACCGCCTCGCTGATCGCGATCCGAGCAAAATAGTGCCTCTACCTTATAATATATAGGCACGGGGCACTAATGTCCCCGCAAAGCGCAGCGGCCCCGGCGGCGGCCCGCCCCGTGGTCATATGACACTTCGGTCTATCGACCTGATCCCAAAACATGTCGGCCCATCGCAGCGACTATGCCTACGACAGGGGGCTGCCCGAGCACTGATGTAGTGTGGATGATCGATAACTTCTCAGCCCCGATCTGCCATTCCATAAACCCGGCTGTCCGAGCCCCTCCGAAGTCGGCCATTCCCGCCACTTCAATGATCGCTGTTTTGCCCTTCGTAAATCAGTTGATTTCGGAGCGACCGTAGGAGAGGCTCTCACCTCTGAAGGGGGACAGCATGGCGAAGATCGACTGGGGTAAGGCAGGCCATCGCGAACTGGACCAGCCCGCGTCCAGCAAGTCCGTGATTTCATCACGCCCGATCCGGTCATCGTCGACATCAGTAAATTGACGCCAAAGGAAAAGGCCCGCCTTGAAGCCTTCGAACGTCGGCGTGAAGAAGCTCGCGCACGGGGGAAGGCAGCGGCTCGGGCAAAGCAGATGAAGAAGCAGGCCGCAAAGCAGGCGGCGAAAGAGAAGAAAGCAGCCGAGATTGCTGCATGGAGGGCGGGTCGAGAGATTCGCCAGAAGAAAGCTGCTGAACGTCAGGCAGCAGAAGAAGCGTGGAAACGATCTCCTGCGTATCGTGCCGCCCAACAAGCTGAGGAGGCTCAGCGGCAGGAAGAAGAGCGCCAACGTCGGGAAGCCCTCATCGCCGAACGAGAACCTCTACGGCAACGATGGCGAGAACAACTGCTTGGCCGTGACACCGATCCAGACCAGCCATCCGGCTGATCCCCATCATCGCAGACCGAGGCGGTCCAACTGGTCGACCTCAGCCCGGATCAACCGGCAGTGCCGATCCTCCCTCCACGGCCCATAAGGATATTGAGTGCCATAGTGGACGTCCCACCATTCGCGCCAGTCCTGCTCGGGATGGAAATATCGAACCCGTGCTCGGACTGAGATCACCTCACCGATATGCCGCTTCATTCCGCGCTCGGTATCGGTCTCGCGGATCACAAGATCGCCGACGCGGAGATGGTATAAGTCCATAGCCCGCCATACCATCAGGACTTGAAAATATCGAAGTATTTGAAGTGCTTGAGTCCATTCTCCGAATGTGAGAATCAGCGGTCATGAAACGCGTCGCTCTCTATCTTCGGGTCTCTACCGACACCCAGACGGTCGAAAACCAACGTCGCGAACTCATGGCTGTCGCCGACCGATTAGGCTGGACCATCATCGCCGAACTGGCCGATGAAGGCATCTCAGGGGCGAAGGGTCGGGATCAGCGTCCCGGCTATGACCGTCTGATGCAGATGGTCACTCGCCGCGAAATCGACCTCATCGCGTGCTGGTCCGTCGACAGGCTGGGCCGATCGCTCCAGCATCTGGTAGGCTTCCTCGGCGAGATCAACGATCGGGGTGTGGACCTCTATCTCCACACCCAAGGTCTCGATACCTCGACACCTGCTGGGCGCGCGATGTTCTCGATGCTGTCCGTGTTCGCGGAGTTCGAGAGGTCCATACTCAGGCAGCGTATCATGGCTGGTCTGGCCCGATCGACGAAGAAGGGCGGCCGCCCATCACTCGACCCAGCCAAGGCCGACAAGATCAGGCGGGAACTCTCGCGCGGGACCAGCATCAATGCCACCGCGAAGAAGCTCAAGGTCGGCGTGGCCACCGTCCACCGGATCAAGACCCAAATGGCCCAACCGATCGCCGCCTGACCATCGTGGCCTACGATCGGCAATCGACGCTGCCGGTCCACCCTCACTTCATCAACATCGTCACCATGGAGATCGAGCATGACATCACGCTCCGACGATACCCCTCCGTCCGCACCAGATGCTCTCGATCATGAGCGGTGTGATGCGGTTCCTCTTCTGGGACTCACATCAGCAGAGACCGATGTGCATGATCCAACAGGGGAAAATCTGACCCCGATCGAGGACCCGAATCTCGACCACCAGCGCTTTCCTCTTCTGGGCACCATTTGTTCTCAACATGTTGAGAATGCTGGGGGACCATCGGAAGATGGTCCCCCAACGCGTATCTGCTACACAAAGCTGCTACACAATCATGGCCCCGGACCAGCCTCAATCCCGCAGAATACCGGGAAAAATGGCCGCCGTTGCGTCAGGTTCCTTTATGCTTCGGCGAGGGGCGAGAAGCGCCGATTTTCTTCGCCTTTGTAGTAGCTTCGACGAAATGCCGCTCCACCATGCTCGGCTTGTTCAGTTGTTCCGCGTGCCATTTGTCATATTCAATCTGGGCTTTGGCCTTCGCGGCATCCGCTTTGACCTTACCTGCGTGACTCAGGATGTCGCGGTCGCTGAGCGCCAAGAAATTATCCAGCTTCGCGATCCAGTCGTGCATGGTCATTGGCTTGCGGTTCATCGCCTGTAGTTCGGCGAATTCCAGATAAGCCGTCACGATCCGGTTGAGAGCCTGTATTTCATCCTCGGAAAGATAGTTCTTCGCGATGGTCACGTCCGTCTTGCGCGGCGGGCCGCCCTTGGACTGGTTCGCCCATGAGGTGAGCCCGACATGATCCTTGGTGGCACTGACGCGGGCGGAAATCACCTCGGCAGCGGTGTGGCCATGCGCCGCCCAGTGCATCTTGTTTTGCACCGTCTGGAAGAAAAGCTGGGTCGTTTCCGCATTCCGATCATAGTCCACGCTGGTGCCGTAGATGTCCAAGACCTTCTGGTAGAACATCCGCTCCGACGATCGGATGTCGCGAATGCGGGCCAGCAGTTCTTCGAAATAGTCGGTGCCCGGCTCCTTCAGACGGGCATCGTCCATGACGAAGCCCTTCACCAGATATTCCGACAGACTGGTCGCGGCCCAACGCCTAAATTGCATGCCACGCACCGATCGAACGCGGAATCCGATCGCGAGAATCATGGGCAGACTATAATGCGCGATCTGGCGCGATACCTCCCGATTTCCTTCGGTTCGAACTTGTAAGAATTCCTTACAAGTTGCCGTTTCGATCAGTTCGCCATCTTCATAGATGGCTTTGACATGCTGGGTTACGGCTTGCGGCGTCACCTCAAACAGTTCCGCGATCTGGGCCTGACTGAGCCAGACCGACCCGTCCCGCGCCTTCAGTTGGACGACGGTTGTGCCATCCTCGGTGTTATAGAGAATCATCTCACCGGACATGGTTGAGCCTTCTCGTGCGATACCCAGATAGCTGATTCATCGACTTCCTCATGATGCCCTACTCTGTAGAGCAAAGAGAACAACACAGGAACTGCTGATCACCTGCGATGTCATCGAGTGGCGGGATCACGGCCTGATGTTCCCGATCACCGCCCGAGATGAGAGAGATCAACATCGGCGAAGGTGAGCTTGTTCACAGCTTCTGCCAGCACCTCGATCCGATGCCCCCGCCCGTAATTTTCCGAAACCTTTCCATGCGCGGAGGGGCCGGTTGTCCATCCCCCAAGAGCCATCGCAAGGTCGTGGTCGATTCGGGCATGCCTCAGTTCATCGCGGAAACAGTGCCGCAGCGAGTGAAAGCACGTCTTCTCGCGTCGCGCGCCAATGCTGGTAAGGAACTGAGTGAACCATTTGCTGAATGCGACCGCCCTGACGCCCTTGGTGCCGGGATCGATGTCAGCAAAGAGCTTCGCCTCCCCTGCGCGCCGTTTCTGTGCGACATATGTCATCAGGCCGAGATCAAGAAGGCGCTGATGGATGGGGATCAGCCGTTCACTCGCTCCCGTTTTTAGCTGCTTGTCCGTGCTGCCCACCAGCGACTCTGTCGTGACCACCATGCAGGACACGCCATCGATCATCCGCACATCCGCCGTGTCCAACTGGCATATCTCGTTCAGTCGCATCCCGCTGTGCAGGGCGATCAACGGGACCCAGTAGCGCGCATTCTGGGGGCGCTCGTGACCGGGCGTCGCGTAGCCCCGGTCACCATCCTTGCACCCCGTGTAGAGAGGGGCGCGGAAGATAAGACGCAACTGTTCTGGTGAGAATGGATTGCGCTTATCCTTCTTGGCTGTGCTGTCGGCGAAACGGAGTCCTCTCACCGGGTTTCTGTCGGCCAATTCTTCATCGACCGCCCAGTTGAGAAAGCTCGACAGGCTGCTGAGATAGACATTGGCGTTCGCCACACTGATGGGCACGCCCTTCCCGGTTTCCTTCAGCCGGGTTGACGCCTGTTCGGGCGAGAGGTCGGGGAAGAGCTTCGTCGCGTTCCGGGGCAGGTAGCGCAGAACCTCCATCAGATGGCGCATGTGACTGCGAGACAGGCTTCGCATCTCGGTTCCCGCCCCGATCACGGAAACCGCGAGTTTGCGGACGGTGTCGTAGGTCTCTCGCGTTCGCGCCGACCATTGATGGGTCGGATCGGAGAGATATCGCTCATATGCCTCTCCAATCGTCACGCCGGGAGGGGGAGCCTCTTCGTCCTTGGGGGCAATGATGGCGCGCGGACTGATATCGGGAAGATCGGCGTCGAGCGGTTTGAGGAGCGTCAGGTCGATATCCTTGCCGCCTTTCGACCGGGCATCTTCGAACATCAATTCCAGTCGGGCGGCCGCTGCTGGCAATCGTCGCCGTGCGATCTGAAGGCTGTCAGTGTCGAGCGATCGCCATATTTCTGCTCGCCCCATCGGCTCCCGAAGGTCGCGAGGAACTCTGCGTCGCAGATAATATCTACCCTGCCGGATAATCAGCCCGGATGGTCGATTGTGTAACAGCTTTGTGTAGCAGCAACGGCGGCCATTTTTCCCGGTATTCTGCGGGATTGAGGCTGGTCCGGGGCCATGATTGTGTAGCAGCTTTGTGTAGCAGATACGCGTTGGGGGACCATCTTCCGATGGTCCCCCAGCATTCTCAACATGTTGAGAACAAATGGTGCCCAGAAGAGGACTCGAACCTCCACGACCTTGCGATCGCCAGCACCTGAAGCTGGTGCGTCTACCAATTCCGCCATCTGGGCACGGGGTAGGAGCGCGCCTCTAGCTGGTGGCTTGGGGGCTGTCAACGCGAAGGCGGCATTATTTTTTGCGGTTCATGCAAAAGGACGGGTAAGGCCTCCGTGACTCGTGTTGAAGAGGATGCCATTGCCCATGACCCATGCTGATACCGCGCCGCCGGCCTATTTTGCCCGGCCCGATGGGCTGCGGCTCGCCTATCGGCACAGCCGGGGCGTGGGGCCGACCATCGTCTTCCTGCCGGGCTATATGTCCGACATGGAAGGCGGCAAGGCGGTTGCGCTGCATGATTGGGCCAGAGGGCAGGGGCGGGCTATGCTGCGTCTCGATTATGCCGGCAATGGCGCGAGCGAAGGGCGCTTTGTCGATGGCACGCTGGCGAGCTGGCGCGACGACGTGCTGTTGCTGATCGACCGGCTGGTCGAAGGCCCGGTGGTGCTGGTGGGGTCGTCGATGGGCGGCTGGCTGGCGCTGTTGGTCGCCTTGGCGCGGCCAGACCGGGTGGCCGGCATCGTCGGCATCGCCGCGGCGCCCGATTTCACGATATGGGGCTTTACCGATGCGGACAAGGCGTTGCTGCATACGGAAGGACGCATCGAGGAGCCTACGCCTTATGGCGATCAGCCCTATGTGACGACGCTGGCTTTCTGGCAGTCGGGGCAGGCGCTGCTGCTGCTGGAGGATGACATCGCCATCGATTGCCCGGTGCGGCTGTTGCACGGGCAATGCGATCCCGATGTGCCATGGGATATTGCGCTGCAAACCGCCGGGCGGCTGCGTTCATCCGATGTGCAGACGTTGCTGATTAAGGACGGCGACCATCGCCTCTCGCGCGACAGCGATATCGCTGTGTTGATCCGCACTGTCGCCAGCCTTCTGGACATATGATGATGCCCTTCTTTCTGCCTCTGCTGCTCCAGGCCTATGATCCCGAGATCGAGGCGGTGATGAACCGCAGCCGCCAGGAAAAGCAGCAGGAACGCGCGGCCACCGCGGCGGCGTCCAGCGCATCGGACGCGCGCAGCGATGGCAAGATACCGGTGCCGGAAAAATATGCCGCGCCATTTCAGGCCTGTCTGGACGCAGCATTGGAGTCGCCGGAAGCCGGAGTCGCCTTTGCGCAGAAATGGCGGATCGACGGCGGCAGCTTCTATGCGCGCGACTGCATGGGCTTTGCCTATACGCGCGCAGAGCGCTGGGCGCCGGCGATCGTCGCCTTTGAACAGGCGGCCGAAGAGGCGGAGCGCGAAGGCGAGGTGGCGCAAAGTGCGCGGCTGTGGGCGCAGGCGGGCAATGCCGCCCTGGCGAGCGGGGATGCCGCAAAGGCGCGGCAGGATTTCGACGCCGCGCTGGCGCGAGGCATGCCCGACGGGCTGGAAAAAGGCGAAGTGCATCTGGACCGGGCGCGCGCCCTGGTGGCGCTGGGTGACGCCGATGCGGCGCGGGAATCGATCGATTTCGCGCTGGCGCAGGCGCCGCAGGACCCGCTGGCCTGGCTCCTGTCGGCCACCTTGGCGCGGCGGCAGGGGGAAATGCGACTGGCGCAGGCGCATATCGCGCGTGCGGTGCAATTGTCGCCCGATGATGCGTCCGTGGCGCTGGAGGAGGGCAATATCGCCATTCTGACCGACCATGAGGATATTGCCAGGGCGGCATGGCAGCGGGCAGTCAAGATTGCGCCGGACGCTGCCGCCGGGAAAGCGGCGGCGGACAATCTGTCCCGCTTGGCCCCGCCGGCCGCGTCCGCGCCCTAGCAGGCAGGCGGCGGGCCCCAGCAAGACTTTGTCACGGAACCGCTGCCGCTCACGGGCCGTTCGCGATGGGCGGCGGGCAGGACAGAGGAGACAGCGACATGAACAGCAATATCAAGCGTGGCATGGCGATCGGCCTGTTGGTCACGGGCGCGCTCGCAACCGGCGCCTGCTCGCGCGGCGCGACCGCTGGCGGGCTGATCGGCGGCGCGGGCGGCGCGGTCGTCGGGAAGGCGACCGGGCTCGGCACGACCGAGGGCGCAGTGATCGGCGGCACGGCCGGCGCGATCATCGGTGACGACCGCAAATAAGGCTCTTTAGCGCAGGTAAAAGTCGACGGTGGTGACGACACGGACCTTCTTGTAGGGCGTGTCGCTGCCGCCCTCGCTACTTTCGCCATCGCGGGCGTCGATCGAAAAATAGCCTTGTGTGGCGCTTTTGATGCCGCCCACCCCGGCGCCTGAATCCTTGGCAAATTGCTCGGCCGCAGCGCGTGCGTCCTTCGTCGCCGCCGCCACCATCTGCGGCTTGATATCGTTGAGTTTGGTGAAGCTGTAGCGCATGCCCGATCCTTCCTGCAGCGTCACGCCGCGACGTACCAGGTCGAATTGTTGCGCAACGGCTTTTTGCGCACGCACGATGTCGGTCGTGCGCAACAGCATCCGCTGCGTGATGGTGATCGTGTTGACGCCATTGTTCAGCCATTGATTGACGCCCGCGCCAACGGGCGTCAGGTCATTCGGCTTGAAGCCCAACTGCGTGAAATAGGCGCGCAACTCGCGCGTGTTGGCGTCAATCTCGTTGCGGACGGTGGGCAGGTCAAAGCCGGTCGCGGAATAGCTGATGGACCAAGTGGCGAGGTCGGCGGTGACGTCCTTTTCCGCAAGGCCCCGGACCGTGACAGACCGGTCGGCCGCCTTGGCGCGCCGCAACCCGTCGCCCAGCAGATAGCCCCCGGCGATCGCGCCAAAAGCGAGCAGCGCCGCGCTACCCAGAAACACCTTGTCCCGCATGTCCATGATGCTGCCCCTTTCGTTCAACCGGCCGCGTTCTTATCTTGAAATGGAAACTGTCACCCTGAAGATGAACCGTTGCTTTATAGCGACGAACGGAGGCTGAATTGCCCAAATATCTGCATAGCATGATTCGCGTAGCGGACGTCGAAAAGACCAAGGCCTTCTTCGAATTGATCGGCCTGCGCGAAGTGCGTCGCTTCGACAATGAACAGGGCCGTTTCACGCTGGTGTTCCTCGCCGCGCCGGGCGATGAAGACGCTCAAGTAGAACTGACCTACAACTGGCCGGCGGAAGACGGCAGCCCGGCCGAAGTCTATGACGGCGGTCGCAATTTTGGTCATCTGGCCTATCGGGTCGAGAATATCTACGAAACCTGTCAGCGGCTGATGGACGCGGGCGTCACGATCAATCGGCCGCCGCGCGACGGGCATATGGCCTTCGTGCGATCGCCTGACAACATATCTGTGGAACTGCTGCAGGACGGCCATCTGCCGCCGGCCGAACCGTGGGCATCCATGCCCAATACGGGGGTGTGGTAAGCCGTGCTGGAGGTCGTTCGCATCCCGGCGCTGTCCGATAACTATATCTGGCTGATGCACGACGCCGTGAGCGGCGATACGGTGGTTATCGACCCCGCCCTTGCCGACCCCGTGCTGGAGGCGGCGCAGGCACGCGGCTGGCGGATCAGGCAGATTTGGAACACGCACTGGCATGGCGACCACACTGGCGGCAATGCCGCGATCAAGGCGGCGACGGGATGCATCGTGACCGGTCCCGCGGCCGAAGCGGAACGGATCGACACGCTCGACCGGCTGGTGAGGGAGGGCGACAGCGTTCGCATCGGCGATCATGTCGCGCAGGTGATGGCTATGCCCGCGCATACGGCCGGTCATATCGTCTACCATCTGGCCGACGACCGGATCGCCTTTGTCGGGGACACGTTATTCGCGATGGGATGCGGGCGGCTGTTTGAAGGAACGGCGGCGCAGATGTTCGCCAATATGCAGCGGCTGGCGGCCATGCCCGACGACACGCAAATCTATTGCGCCCATGAATATACGCTGTCGAACGGGCGCTTTGCGCTCGGCGTCGAACCTGACAATGCCGCATTGCAGCAGCGAATGGAGCAGGTGGAAGCGGCCCGCGTGCGCGGCGAGGCAACGGTGCCGACCAGCATTGGCGCTGAGCGCCAGACCAACATCTTCATGCGCGCGCGCGATGCGGAACAGCTGGCGGAGCGTCGCGCCGCCAAGGACGCGGTCTGACGGATCACAAACCCCGGTTCCGTCATTGAATATGGCCAAGAAGGAGAGACGGAGATGCGCAACTGGACGTTCATGATGATGCCGTTGCTGCTGGCGGGGTGCGCCGGCACGTACGAGCCAAAGCCGCTGACGCCCAAGCAGCTGGCGGAACTGGACGAGGCCCTGGCCGGGAAGGTGGCGGGCGAACCGCAGACTTGCATCAGCCGCGTGCCGCAGACCAATTTGCGCGTCATCAGCAATAATGTGCTGCTGTATCGCGTCAGCAGCAAGCTGACCTATAAGAATGAACTGATCGGCAGCTGCAACGGCCTGACCCGCGGAGATATCATGGTCGTCCGCAGTTTCGGATCGCAAATGTGCCGGGGCGATATCACGACGACCGTCAGCCCGATGTCGGGCATCGCATCCGGCGCCTGCGCGCTTGGCGACTTCATCCCCTATCGCACGCCGAAAAAATAACGCGACGGTGCGCGTCCCGCCGCTCCCGATCAGCTTTTATAGAGCGCGTCCAGCCGGTCGGCATAGCGTTTGCGAATGACGTGGCGCCGTATTTTCATGGAGGGGGTCAGTTCTTCATTGTCGATGGCGAAGGGTTCGTCCGCCACGATGAAGCGGCGCACCCGCTCGATCACGGACAGGTCGTCATTGACGCGATCGACCGCCGCCCGCAACGCCGCCTGATAGGCGGGCAGGGCGCCTGCGGCATCGGCCGCTACGCCCTGCTTGTCCGCCCATTCCCGCGTCCATTCGGCGTCTGGCACGACCAGGCCGACCAGATAGGGGCGGCGGTCGCCATGGACCATGGCCTGCCCGATTTCCGGCTGAAGGGTCAGCATGCCCTCCACTTTTTGCGGAGAGACAT
Source organism: Sphingobium lactosutens DS20 (assembly GCF_000445105.1). Lineage (GTDB taxonomy): Bacteria > Pseudomonadota > Alphaproteobacteria > Sphingomonadales > Sphingomonadaceae > Sphingobium > Sphingobium lactosutens. The sequence continues at coordinate 15,416 of NZ_ATDP01000104.1, forward strand.
TGTCGCCCTTGTCATTGACGATCAGGTCCTTCTTGCGATCCGTAATGCGGATGCGGCCGCGATCGTCAATCTCGCCAATGTCGCCTGTGTGAAGCCAGCCATCCTTGAGCACCTTTTCGGTTTCGGCCGGATTGCGCCAATACCCATGCATGACAAGCTCGCCGCGCACCAGAATTTCGCCATCCTCGGCGATCCTGACCTCGACCCCGTCGAGCGGCGGGCCGACCGTATCCATGGCGATGCCGGCGCGCGGCCGGTTGCAGCTGACGACCGGACCTGCCTCGGTCTGGCCATAGCCTTGCAGCAGGGTGAGGCCCATCGCCTGGAAGAACAGGCCGACGTCCGGGTTCAATGGCGCGCCGCCCGACACCAGCGCCTTCATCCGTCCGCCAAAGCGCGCGCGAACCTTGGGGATGAGGGTGCGGGCGAGCAACGCCTTCATCGGGGCGTCGAGGATGGAACCTTTGCCGGCCTGTTCCTTGGCGGCGATGCGTAGCGCCTGATTGAGCAGATAGGTGGGGAATTTCCCCTGTTTCTCGATCGACTTGATGATCCGCGCGCGCAGCACTTCGAACAGGCGCGGGACGACGACCATGATGGTCGGCCGCGCTTCCTCGATATTGCTGGCCAGCTTCTCCAGCCCTTCGGCATAATAAATCTGTCCGCCCAGCAGCATCGGCAGAAACTGGCCGCCGCTATGTTCATAGGCGTGGCTGAGCGGCAGAAAGGACAGGAATACTTCGTCGCCCCAGCCGAAATCCTCGGTCACGACCGCGCCTGCGCCTTCGCAATTGAGCAGGATCGCGCCATGATGCTGCATCACGCCGCGCGGCGCGCCGCCCGTGCCGCTGGTGTAGATGATGCAGGCCTGATCCTCGCGGGTCGCGGTCTGCGTTGCGGCGACAATGTCGACATCGGCGGCGGGGTCGCCCGCATGTGCCGCGATCAGATCGGCCCACAAATGGCAGGCGCAGCTGCCCTGCGCGCCGCGCAGCGGCTCCATCCCGATGACGAAATCCGCCTGCGATCGAATGACGGCGGGCATCAGCGCCTGCGCCAGCCTGGCCGTCGACACGATGACCGCGCGCGCGCCGCTGTCGGTCAGGATATGCTGGTGATCGCGCGTGGTGTTGGTGGTGTAGGTCGGCACGGTGACGCAGCCGGCCGCCATGATCGCCAGGTCGGCGATGCAGAATTCGGGCCGGTTTTCGCTGACCAGCATGACCGGATCGCCCGGTTTCAACCCCTTCGCCTTGAGCGCGGCGGCCAGAGCGGCGACCTGGCGCGCGACCTCGGCCCAGCTCAGCGATCGCCATTCGCCATCGCTCTTGCGCCACAGAAAGGGTTTGTCGCCCTTTTCCTTGGCGCGGGTGAAGAACATGGTGACAAGGTTGGGAAATTTCTCGATCGCCCTCAAGGCTCGACTCCTGCGGTTTTCGGCGCGTCTGGTGCGCGCCTGAGCATCTTTCAAGGCTATAGCTGCGCCCTGCCGTAACGGCTATGCCTTTTGCGCGGTTGCGTCAGTCGAACAGGCCGTTCTGCACATCCTGCGGCGGGTGGAGGCCCAGATGCTTCCAGCCCGGGCCATTGAGGCATCGCCCGCGCGCGGTGCGGGCGATGAGGCCAAGCTGGATCAGATAGGGTTCGATCACTTCCTCGATCGTGTCGCGCGCTTCCGACAGGCCGGCTGCCAGCGTTTCGACGCCCACCGGGCCGCCACGATAAATGTCGGCGATCATCATCAGATAGCGCCGGTCCATGAGGTCAAGGCCCAACTGGTCGACCTCCAGCCGTTGCAATGCGCTGTCGGCGACCTGCCGGTCGACGGCCGCCGCGCCCGCGACATTGGCGAAGTCCCGCACCCGGCGCAGCAAGCGCCCGGCGATGCGCGGGGTGCCGCGCGAGCGGCGCGCGATTTCGACCGCGCCGTCGGACGTGATGGACAGGTCGAGCAGATGCGCCGCGCGGCGCACGACCCGCTCCAGTTCCTCGACCGTGTAGAATTGCAGCCGGACGGGAATGCCGAACCGGTCACGCAGTGGCGTCGTCAGCAGCCCTTGCCGCGTAGTCGCGCCGACCAGCGTGAAACGCGGCAGGTCGATCCGAACCGAGCGCGCCGACGGCCCTTCACCGATCATCAGGTCGAGCGCGCGATCCTCCATCGCCGGATAGAGCACTTCCTCGACCGCCGGATTCAAACGGTGGATTTCATCGACGAACAAAACGTCGCCTTCATCCAGATTGGTGAGCAGGGCGGCCAGATCGCCGGACTTGGCGATGACCGGGCCGGATGTGGCGCGAAAGCCGACACCCATTTCCTTGGCGACGATCTGCGCCAGCGTGGTCTTGCCAAGGCCCGGCGGGCCGAAAAACAGCACATGGTCGAGCGCATCGCCGCGCGACTTGGCAGCCTGGATGAAGATGCGCAGATTTTCCCGCGCCGCCTGCTGGCCGACAAATTCGTCCAGCGACTTGGGACGCAGCGCGGCGTCCACATCCTCGGGCCGGCGGGCGGGGGTAAGCAGGCGGTCGTCCGTCACTTCGCCGCCTTTCGCAGCGCCAGGCGCACCAGCGCGTCGAGGCTGGCGGCTTCACCCAGGTCTGCTTCGGCCGCGGCGACGGCGGCGCTGGCTTCGGCGGGCTTGAAGCCCAGGTTCTGGAGCGCGGACAGAGCGTCGGCGCTCATATTGCCCACCGGCATCGCCACCGCGCCGCCCGTGCCGATCGGCCCGCCGGTCGGCGCAGCGCCGATCTTGTCCTTGAGTTCATTGACGATGCGCTGCGCCAGCTTGGGCCCGACGCCATTGGCGCGTGCGACCATCGCCTTGTCCCCGGTCGCGACCGCGCGATGCAGTTCGGCCGGCTCCAGCGCCGACAGGATGGCCAGCGCGACGCGCGATCCCACGCCCTGCACATGGGTCAGCAGCCGATACCAGTCGCGCTCATCCGCGCGGGCGAAGCCGACCAGCCGAATCGAATCTTCGGCCACCAGCATTTCAGTGTGGATCGTCACCGCTTCACCCACTGGCCCCAGCGCCGCCAATGTGCGCGACGACGCGCCGACCAGATAGCCGACGCCCCCCACATCGATCACCGCATGGTCGATGCCGGTGCTGTCCAGAAGCCCCTTGAGTTTCGCAATCATGCCCGCTGTCCCATGGTCATGATCTGTTCTTTACAGGCTGCGCCATCACATACCAGTCCCAAAGCGCGGCACCTTTTGCACGCCCGCGCGTATTGCAGCCCGACGCTGACACCGACCCTCCCGATCTTCACCCAAGGATAATCCCATGAACGCTCCGCTGCTGTCGCCCAAGGACTTCGAATTTCCCGCCATCGCCCTGTCGGGCGTGGTCGATCACGGCATGTATCTGCATTTTAAAAACTGCCTCACCGGCGCGCCGCAACAGGGGCTGGTGGTGGTCGAAATCTCGACACTGGGCGGCGATCCGGAAATCGCGCGGATGATGGGCGAGGATATCCGCTTCCATTCGGACCTCTATCCCGACCGGCGTCTCGTTTTCCTGGGCAAGACAGCCGTCTATTCCGCAGGCGCGACCTTCATGAGCTTCTTCGCGACGGAAAATCGCTATCTGACGCGGGGCACGCGGCTGATGATCCATGAACGGCTGATCACCAAGACGGTGAACCTGTCCGGCCCGCTATCGACCTGCATCGCCACGCTCAAGGCCAATATCCACGAGATCGAGACGTCGATCGCGATCCAGAATGAAGGGTTCCAGAACCTGATATTGGGGTCGCAGGTCACGATGGATGAAGTGCTACAAAAAGCGCCGGAAAACTGGTATCTGGAAGCCAATGAAGCACAGGCCAGGGGATTGGTGGCTGCGGTCCTTTAAGGGGGGCAGGCCCGACGCCCCGGACATTGCGCAGGACAGGAGAGCGGTGTGGACGCGCGCTATGACATCAGGGCCGACCCCGCGCAGGGCATGATCCATATCCGCATGGGCGGCTTTTTTAGCGAGGCCGATGTTCAGTCCTTTGCCGCCAGCTACCGCGCCGAACTGCGCCATGTCGCGCATCCTGGTCAGCTGACGCTGGTTGATATCCGCGACATGAAGATTCAGGCGCAGGACATCGTCGCGGCGTTCGGCGCGGTGATGGCGTCGCCTGATATACGGTCGCGCAAGCTCGCCTTCCTGTGCGGATCGACGCTCGCCCGGCTGCAGGCGCAACGCCTGACCGATCGGGACGGCGTTGCCTTTTTCGACGATATGGCAGCGGCGGAGGCGTGGCTGCTCGCCTGAACGCGCGATCGCCTTCATCGCTTGCTTACGCTTTTCTGCTAGGCATGGCGCCCATGTCGAAGATTGATTCCTGTCCCCGGTCCGCCGTCAGCCATGGGGTCGGCCTCGCCGGCCTTGCGGGCCTTGCGCTGTGGACGCTCGTCGCCCGCCATTATGGCATGAATGGTCCCAATGCCGGCTTGGCGGCAGTCGTGGCCTGCGGCGTACCGATGGTGCTGTGGTCGTTGATCGTCGACAAGGTGCATCGCAACGCATCGACCGGCATCGACTGGTCCGCGCCGCCCCGGCCGGTCCGCGACGTGCTGGACATCAGCATCGTCAAGATCGCCGGGCTGTGGGCCACATGGCTGGCCCTCGCCATCTTCTATTGCATCGCGCGCTGGTATTGGAGCGGCAATTACCGCTTTTCCATGGACCTGTTCATGAACGCCGCGCCCTGGATGCTGGCGGCGTCCATTCCCTATATCCTCTGGGTCGACAGGCGGCTGACCGAGCCACGCGATGCAACCTACAGCTTCGGGCAGTGGGTGATCGGCGGCGCGGCCGGCGCGGCGGACATGGGGCAGGTCGCCAACCATGCCCGCGCCTGGGCGGTCAAGGGCTTCTTCCTCGCCTTCATGATCTCGATCGTTCCGGGCAATTTTGCGAGCGTGGTCGAATGGCGGGTCAGCGATGCGATCGCGCATCCGGTCGCGCTTGCCGGTTTCCTGATCGCGATCATGTTCATGGTCGACGTGTGCCTGGCGACGGTCGGCTATATCCTGACCTTCAAACCGCTCGATTCCCATATTCGCACCGCCAATCCCTATCTGAGCGGCTGGCTTGCGGCGCTGATCTGCTATCCGCCCTTCGTTCTGATGGGCAATGGCGGTCCGCTCGATTATCATGCGGGCGGCGCGGAATGGGATGTGTGGACGCAAGGGGCGACGACGCTGCAATGGATCCTGGGCGGCTGGCTGGTCCTGCTGACCGGCATCTATGCCTGGGCGACCGTTGCGTTCGGCATCCGCTTTTCCAACCTCACCCATCGCGGCATATTGACCCATGGCCCCTATCGCTGGACCCGACACCCGGCTTATCTGTCAAAAAATCTCTTCTGGTGGTTCGCCTCGCTGCCGTTCCTGACGGTCACGGGGTCCGTCACCGACATGGTGCGCAACTGCGCGATGCTGGCGCTCACCAACGCGGTCTATTATTGGCGCGCCAAGACCGAGGAGCGGCATTTGTCGGCCGACCCCGTTTACCGCGCCTATAGCGACTGGATGGAGCGCAACGCGCCCGTCCCCCGCTTCTTCGCCTGGGCTACGGGGCGCAAGCGACAGGTTCAGATCAGCCAGCAGCCGGCCGAATAAAGGTCAGAAGCTTTCATCCGCATAGACGCGGCTGACGTCGCCCTGCCATTCGCCATGATAGCGATCGAGCAGCCGTTCGGCATTGGTCTTGCCCGACGCGGCAACCTCTTCCAGAAAGGACAGATAGCCGGTTTCATTGTCGCCTGAGCCGTTGAGGCGGGCGCGTGCCGCAAGGCCCGACCGGGCGATGCCGATCACCTCGCGCGCTATGTCGCGCAACTTGCGGCCGCCGCCGACCGGCGCGTCCAGGCCCAGCCTGGGCACGGAATCGCGCAACATCTGCCGCTCCTCCATGCTCCAGTCCTTCACCACGTCCCAGGCGGCGTCCAGCGCGCCTTGATCATAGAGCAGGCCGACCCACAGCGCGGGCAGCGCGCAGATGCGGTTCCACGGCCCGCCGTCCGCACCGCGCATCTCCAGAAAACTCTTCATCCGCACTTCGGGGAAGGCGGTGGACAGATGGTCCTCCCAATCCTTCTCCGTCGGCTTCTCGCCCGGCAGGACGGACAATTTTCCGTCCAGGAAGTCACGGAAGCTCAGGCCTGCCGCATCGATATAGCGGCCGTCGCGGTAGACGAAATACATCGGCACATCGAGCGCATAGTCGGCATAGCGTTCATAGCCAAAGCCGTCCTCGAACACGAAGGGCAGCATGCCGGTGCGCGCCGGATCGGTATCCGACCAGATGTGACTGCGATAGGACAGGAAGCCGTTGGGCTTGCCGTCGGTGAAGGGCGAATTGGCGAACAGCGCGGTCGCCAATGGTTGCAACGCCAGGCTGACGCGGAATTTCTGCGCCATGTCGGCTTCGCTGCCATAATCCAGATTGGTCTGGATGGTGCAGGTGCGCAGCATCATGTCGAGGCCAAGCGACCCGACGCGCGGCATGTGCCGCAGCATGATCGCATAGCGGCCCTTGGGCATGATCGGCAGGTCGGACCGGCTCTTGTCGGGCCACATGCCAAGGCCAAGGAAGCCCAGGCCCAGCTGGTCGCCGACATATTTAACCTGTTCCAGATGCCGGCCCGTCTCCGCGCAGGTCTGGTGCAGATTTTCCAGCGGCGCGCCCGACAGTTCCAGCTGGCCCGCCGGCTCCAGGCTGATCGTGCCGTCGCTGCCCGACAGCGCGATGATCTTGCCGCCTTCATACACCGGGTTCCAGCCATAGCGGGTCAGGCCGATCAGCAGCGCGTGGATGCCGCCCTTTTCCTCATAGGAGGGCGCATGATGATCGCCGCGATCATAGACAAATTTTTCATGCTCGGTGCCGATGCGCCAGCGGTCCTTGGGCTTTTCGCCCTTGGCAAAAGCCGCGATCAGCTGGTCGCGGCTTTCGATGACGGGATCATGACCCGCTGAGTCGGTTCTTGTGCTCATGCCCCGCCCTTAGTGCTTCCCCTCGGCGCGTCAAACCGGACCCGCCGCGATCAGATAAGTTGCCATTGCCCGCAAGGCAAGAAGATGGCGAAACGAAACTAGTTCCAGTCGCCATTGATCGCCATCCAGGCCGATGTAGCGGCGATGGCGGCGGTTTCGGCGCGCAGGATGCGCGGTCCTAGCGATACGGCCACCGCGCCCGGCGTCGCGCGGATCGCGTCCCGCTCCTGTGCGTCAAATCCACCTTCCGGCCCGACCAGAAAGGCGGCGGGGCCGGGATGGGCGCGCAATGTCTGTTCCAGCGGCGCGCCGCCGCTTTCATCCGCGAAAAACAGATGGCGGCTGGCGTCCCAGTCGCCGAGCAGCGCGTCCAGCTTCATCAGTGAACCAAGGTCGGGCAGGGCGGTGCGCCCGCATTGTTCGGCCGCCTCCACCAGATGGGCGTGCAGCCTGTCGAGGTTCAGCTTGTCGACGACGGCGCGGCGGGTCAGCACCGGCTGCAATCTCGCCACGCCCAGTTCGCACGCCTTCTCCGCGATCAGGTCGATGCGGCCCTTGCGGATCGGTGCGCAGCACAGCCAATAATCGGGCACCTGTTCGGGCGCCTTTGTCTGCGCCACGCATTCCAGCACCAGGTCCCGCTTGCGGATGTCACGCGCGCGCGCCGCCCATTCGCCCGACCGTCCATCGAACAGAAGCACGATATCGTCAGGCTTTACCCGCATGACGCTGATCAGATAATGGGCCGGATTGCCGTCCACCGGCACGGCAACGCCATCGCCCAATTGCGTTTCGACATGCAGACGCGGGGCGCTTTGCGGTGGCCAGGCGGGGGTGGCGGTCAATTCATCTCTTCCTTCATGTCCGGCTTGCCCATGAGCCTTTGCGTTCTTTAGAGAAGAAAGGGGCTTCGACAAGCTCGGCCGGACGGAGTGAAAAAAGTTGCGCGATATGATCGTTCCCGACAGCCAGGCGCGCAGCCTGCTGGCGCGGTTGCCCCAGACACCCCGGATGCTGGCGCAACTGGCGCGGCTGGATCGGCCGATCGGATGGTGGCTGCTTTTTTGGCCGGGCGCCTGGGCCGTGGCGCTGGCCGGCGGAGGCTTTGCCCGATGGCCGCTGATCGCCTGGCTGCTGCTGGGCAGCATCGCCATGCGCGGGGCGGGATGTGTGTTCAACGACATCGTCGATCGCGATCTGGACCGGAAAGTGGCGCGCACCGCCGCCCGGCCGCTGGCGAGCGGAACCTTGTCGCTCAAGGTCGCATGGGCTTGGCTGCTGGCGCTGTGCCTGGTCGGGCTGGTCGTGCTGGCGCAGTTGCGGCTCTACGCGCAGATCGTCGCGCTGTGCAGTCTGGCGCTGGTGGCCGCCTATCCCTTCATGAAGCGGATCACCGGCTGGCCGCAGATATGGCTGGGCCTGGTCTTTTCCTGGGCCTCCCTTGTGGGATGGAGCGAGGTTTCAGGCGTACTGACGATGCCGGGCCTGCTCCTCTATGCCGGGTCCATCTTCTGGGTCATCGGCTATGACACCATTTACGCCTTGCAGGATCGCGAGGATGACGCCCTTATCGGGATCGGGTCCAGCGCCTTGTCGATGGGGCGCTATGTGCGGCCGGGCGTCACGCTTTGCTATCTGATCGCGCTGTCGCTATGGGCTGCTGCGATCTGGCAGGTGCGCGGGCAAGGGCTTGCGCTGGCGGCGCTGCTGCCGATGGCGGCGCATCTGATGTGGCAGGTCGGCACGTTGAAGGAGGACGGGATCGACCCGCTGCGCAAATTCCGCTCCAACCGCTTCGCCGGTTTGCTGATGTTTCTGGCATGTCTTACCGTCGGGACCGCTGCATGACGCCGCAGCCTGGCGCCGATTGCTGGCGGATCGAACGGGCCGACAGGGCCAGCGTGGTCATCGACGCGGACACCTATTTCCGCCACGCGCGCGCCGCGATGATGAAGGCGAAGCGCCGCATCATGCTGATCGGGTGGGATTTCGACGCCGCGATCAGCCTGGTGCGCGAGGAAGACGCGCATGATGGCGCGCCGACCACGATTGGCGAGTTCATCAGTTGGCTGGTCGATCAGACGCCGGAGCTGGAAATCTATTTGCTGCGCTGGGACGTGGGCGCGATCAAGGCGATGGCGCGGCCGACTAATTTCTTCACGACGCTCAAATGGATGGCCCATCCGCGCGTCACCGTGAAGCTGGACAGTCATCATCCGCCCGCCGCCTCGCATCACCAGAAGATCGTGGTCATCGACGATTGCTTCGCCTTTTGCGGCGGCATCGACATGACCGGCGACCGGTGGGACACGCGCCATCATCGCGACGAGGAATATGGCCGGCATCATCCCGACGGGTCGCCCTATGGCCCCTGGCATGATGCGACCACTGCGCTTAAAGGCCCGGTGGCCGCGGCCTTGGGCGACCATGCCCGCGCGCGCTGGAAGGGGGCGGGCGGCGACGATCTGGAACCGGTGAAGGGCGCCTATGAATGCTGGCCCGAAGCCCTGCCGGTGCAGTTTGAAAATGTCGACGTCGCCATTGCCCGCACCGCTCCCGAAATGGACGATCAGGAAGGCCTGACCGAGATTGAGCAGCTCTACCTCAACCAGATCGCGCTGGCGAAGCGGCATGTCTATGCCGAAAGCCAATATTTCGCCTCGCGCCGCATAGCCGAGGCGATCGCGCGGCGACTGGCCGAGCCGGACGGGCCGGAATTCGTCATCATCAACCCGCAGCAGGCCGATGGCTGGCTGGAAAGTCAGGCGATGGATTCGGCGCGCGCACGGCTGGTCGAGGCGCTGAAGGCGCGCGATCCGCATGGCCGCCTGCGCCTCTATCACCCCTTCACCCAGCGCGGGGCGCCCATCTATGTCCATGCCAAGATCCTGATCGTCGACGATCGGCTGATCCGGGTGGGATCGTCAAACATGAACAACCGCTCGCTGCGCCTCGACACCGAATGCGACATCTGCATCGACACCGCGCTCCCGGCCAATGCAGGGCGGCAACAGACGATCCTGCGCATTCGCGACGACCTGATCGCCGAACATCTCGACCTGCCGCTGGAGCGGGTGGCGGCGGTGATCGCCGAACGGGGCCTGATCGCGGGTATCGAGGAACTGCGGCAGAAGCCGGGCCGGACCCTGCGCCCCTACCGGACGCCCGATCTCAACGCGGTGCAGGAATGGCTGGCCGACAATGAGGTGCTGGACCCCGAGGGCCCGGAGGAAATGTTCGAACCGATCAGCGAGCGTGGCCTGTTCCGCCGGATGAAGGGCTGGTTCGGCCGTCCCTAGGCTTGCGGGCGGTGCCAGGCACCTGCCATCCGGTCAGGCGCCGGCCCGCCCGCATACGATGGTGCTCAGCCAGTCTGCGCAAGCCAGGTCTGGATGACCGACCCGAACATGTCCGGCTGCTCTGCGGGCAGCATATGGCCTGCGCCCTCCACGATATGAAGCGAAGCGCCCGGTATGGCGGCGGCGATGGCCTGATGCTGTGCGGGCGGGGACCATTGGTCCAACTCGCCGGTCATGACCAGCGTAGGGCATGCCACGGTGGGCAGCAGGTCATCCAGTTCGGGACGAGACAGCAGGGCCGTCATCTGGGCCTCATACGTCGCCAAGCCGGCATCGACGCACATGGACTTCAAGGGAGCAAACCAGTCGCTGTCGTTCCGCCGATCGGGCGCGATCATGGGTGGCAGCCACTGGTCGACCAGCGCCTCGATACCCTGCTGGCGCCCGATATCGAGCAGGGCGAAACGCTTTTCGGCTTCGTTGGGCTGCACCGGATGAACGCCTGTGCTTGACAGGATCAGCGCCGAAACCCGCTCTGGCGCCATGCGGATGATCTCCAGGGCGACGCGGCCACCCATGGAATGGCCCAGCACTGCAAAGCGCGATGGCAGGCGGGACAGGCTGTAGCGCGCCATGTCGGGCAGGCTGTTGGCTCCGCCATAGAAGCCGTCGACGAAAAGCGCATCCGGCAGAGCCTGGGTGAACATACGCGAATCGCACATCAGTCCAGGCAGGACCGCAAGGTCATCGATCAAGGAAACGGACATCGTCATGCACCTCTATTGCAATATGCCGGGGTCAGGCGTCGCTGCTTGCACCCAAGCGGGAAGGATGATTACGCCGGCACAGGCCCCGCGTCAGGCGGCATGGACGCGGCCTGCTTGAGTTGCTGCCGCAGCCAGTTAAGGCCGGGATCGGCTGCGCGCGCCTGATGGTGTTGCATCATTTCCCGCATGGTCGGCAACGGGATGGGGGCGTCAAAGATGGCGAGCGGCAGAGCCCTGGCCATCACACGGGCCAGCCTTTCATGCATCAGCGCCAGGCGCGTCGTCCCCGGTAACATCCACGCCACCTGGCTGAAAGCGGCGCACACGACTTCGATACGGCGGCGATCGCCGCGGCTTCGCAGATGATTTTCGATGAATGTCCCATCGCGCGATACGCTGACGGTGACATGCCCGGCCTGATAATAAATATCTGGATCAAGGCCCTTGGCGGTCAAGGGATTGCCGGACCAGCCAACGACCACATGGCGTTCCTCGAACAGGAGTTCGGTCGGGTGCGGACCGTCCAGAAATTCTTCGGGCGAGATGATGAGGTCGATCTCGCCATCCTCCAGGCGCTCCTTGATGTCGTTGCGCGGCAGGGTGATTTCGATGCGGACATGCGGCGCGCTTTTCTGCAATTGTTCGATCAATGGCCCGATCAGTACGGTCGTCACGAAATCCGACGCCACGATGCGGAACAGGCGCTGGCTTTCGGCGGGATCGAACGTCAATCCCCGCGCGATAAGGCCGCGCAAATCGGCAACCAATGTTGAAATTTCCGGCGCCAGCGACAGCGCGGCGGCCGTCGGGATCATTTTTTTGCCGTGCTGCACCAATATGTCATCGGCAAAGGCCTCGCGCAGCCGTCGCAATGCCGCGCTCATCGCTGACTGGGTGAGGTTGAGCCGCCGGGCCGCGCGGGTGACGTTGCGTTCCTCGACCAGAATGTCAAACGCGACGAGCAGATTGAGATCGAACCGGTCCAGCCGCACCTATCATCACTCTCATTTGTCATTATTGAAACATACCATGCATTTTACATCTTTTTTGGTTCATGTCACCTCCTGTCTCAACTGACACAGATCAGATGGGAGGACCTGAATGAAACGGATTATATTGGGTGCCACGATGTTGAGCGGTTTCTTTGTCCCGCAGGGGGCCAGCGCTCAGGCGGAGGATGCTCAGGCGGACAATGGCGGCCTCACCGAAATCATCGTGACCGCACAGCGCCGGGAGGAAAGCCTGCAAAAGGCCGCGATCGCGGTGACGGCTGTAACGGGCGGCGATCTGGTCCGTTCCGGCATCACCGAAACGGCCAATCTTGGCAAGCTGGTGCCCGCGCTGGTGGTCCAGCCGACAGGTGGCACGACCAGTTTCTTCCTGCGCGGCGTCGGGACCAATTCGCAGAACAGCTTTTCCGAAAACGCCATCGCCTTCAATTTCAACGGCGTCTATGTCGGTCGCCCGACCGCGCCTGCCGGCGTTTTCTACGACCTGGAACGGGTCGAGGTGGTCAAGGGGCCGCAAGGCACGCTTTATGGCCGCAACGCGACCGGCGGCGCGATCAACGTGCTGCCCAAAAAGCCGGTGCTTGGCCGTTTTTCGGCCGAGGGGATCGCCGAATATGGCAATTATGACAGCAAGAAGGGGTTTCTGGCCGTCAACGTGCCGATCGGCGACACGGCCGCCCTGCGCGTCGCGGGCCAGATTGTCGACCGTGACGGCTATATTTCCGATGGCTATGACGACGACAAGGGCGAGGCCGTTCGCGCTTCCTTCCTGCTGAAGCCTTCGGATCTGTGGTCGATCACCTTTGTCGGCGATTTTTATCACCAGGGCGGCAAGGGCGCTGGCGCGGTGCTGCTGCCCAATGGCAGCTTTGCCGTTCCTTCGCTGGAAGACCGCGTCAGCGTGTCCGATCCGCGCGCCATCGCGGCGATCAACGGCTATGCCTCGACCCTGTTCGCGCCGCCCTTCTGCGCTGGCGGGTTCATCGCGAGCGGCTGCATAGAGAATGCCGGGACGGACGGATATCTGGACAATAAATTCTACGGCCTGAGCGCGCAGATCGAAGGCGATATGGATTTCGCCACGCTCACCGTCATTCCCGCATGGCGCAAGTCAAAGGCGAACTTCCGCACCTATCTTCCCGGCTTCCGCGGCGAAATCCGGGATGACGCGGAACAGATGTCGCTGGAAGCGCGACTGACGTCGGCCAATGATCAACGGCTGCGCTATGTGCTGGGCGCTTTCTTCTTCAACGAAGAGCAGGATACGCTGAATTATTTCCGGCAGGGCCGGTTGTCGACGACGCGCTTCGCGCCGTTGCTCAAGACGCAGAGCCTGGCCGCCTTTGGCCAGCTCACCTTCGATCTTACCGACAGCCTGCGCCTGATCGGCGGTGGCCGCTACACGCGCGAAGACAAGTCGCAACTGACCGCATCGGTGTCGGGCGGCTTGCCAAGGCAGGTTGATCCGCCGCTCGGCGCGCCGATCACCGGCGACCTGACCTTCACCAAATTCACCTGGAAGGCGGGCGTGGAATATGACGCGGGGCCAGCTTCCCTGCTCTATGCCAATGTCGCGACCGGCTTCAAATCGGGCGGCTTTTTCGTAGCGTCCCCGCCCAATAACAGCTTCGCGCCCGAAACGCTGACGGCCTACACGCTGGGCGCCAAAAATCGGTTCTTCGGCAACAAGCTGCAACTCAACATCGAAGCCTTTTACTGGAACTACAAGGATCAGCAGGTGACGTTCGTCGGCGGCGTGCAGACCGGGGACGGCATTTTCGCGCAAGGGTCGCTCACCACCAATGCGGGCAAGTCGCGCATTTACGGCGCGGAAATCGACGCGCGCTTCGCGCCCACCCGCGACGACCTTTTCACCGCCAACCTGCAATATCTGAACGGCAAATATAAGAGCCTTCAGACCGCCAACTTCTCGCCCACCGGCGCACCGGTCAGCACTGGCTGCACGGTTACGGGTTCCAGGCTTGCCAATCCCGGCATCAACAGCGCGCGCTTCTACGACATCGACTGTTCGGGCAAGCCGACCGTCAATTCACCCAAATGGGCGCTCAACATCGGTTATCAGCACAGTTTCCAACTGGGCGGCGACATGGCGCTGACCGCTGGCGTGCGCTCCAACATCGAAAGCAGCCGGTTCATGAACGCCAATTTCCGTCCAGAAGAAAAGCAGGGCAGCTTCATGATGTCCGACGCCTTCCTGACCCTGCAAGGCCCGCAGGAAAAATGGAACGTGACCGCCTTCATCAATAATATCGAGGATAAGGAAGTGCTCGCCCGCGCCGGCACGCGTCCCATTCTCGATTTTCCGGTGGGCACATTGCGCCCGCCCCGCACCTATGGCGTGCGCCTGGGGTTCAGCCTGTGATCCGCACTGTTCGTCTGGTCGTCGCCTTGCTGCTGTCCGCATCGCTGCCAGCGCAGGCGGCGACCGCGCCCGTAGCGTCGCAGTTCATCACCCTGGGCACCATGGGTGGTCCGGTGCCCGATGGCCAGCGGTCGCAACCGGCCAACGCGATCGTGCGGGGGGATCGCGTCTATCTGGTGGATGCTGGCGATGGCGCGGTCGAGCAACTGGGTCGCGCCGGCATCCCGCTGAACAGGGTGCGCGCGCTTTTCATAAGCCATCTGCATGTCGACCATGTCGGCGGCGTGTCCGCCATATTGGGGCTGCGCAACCAGACCGAAGCGCGTGAGGTTCTGACGATTTACGGGCCGCCTGGAACACAGGAGATGGTTGCTGGCCTTGTCGCCGCGCTCCAGCCTTCGGCGAAGGCTGGCTATGGCATCGTCGGCAGGCCTTGGGCGCCGCCTGAAAGCCTGGTCAAGGTTGTCGAACTGGCTGACGGCCAGACCATCGGCGTCGATGACTTCACGGTCCGCGTGGCGCAAAACACCCATTATGACTTCCCGCCCGGCAGCGCGGAGGACAAGGCCTTCAAATCCTACGCTTATCGCTTTGATATGCCGGACCGTTCGATTGCCTATACTGGCGACACAGGACCTAGCGCCAAGGTGGAGGCGCTGGCGAAGGACGCTGATCTGCTGGTAAGCGAAATGATCGACATCGACGCTACGCTGGACCGTGTGGCGCATGTCAGTCCCAACATGCCAGCCGCGGTCAAGGCGACCATGACCCAGCATCTTACCACGCATCACCTTACGCCGCAGGCGGTCGGGGAACTGGCCGCACGCGCCGGGGTGAAGGCAGTCGTGGTCACGCATCTGGCGGGCGGCGCGCCCAACGACAGCCGGCTGAACGCCTATCAATCGACCATTCACCAAAGCTTCAAGGGGCCGGTCACGATCGCCAAGGATCTGGACCGCTTTTAATCCTCTCGTTCTGGAAGACGCATCCCTCATGGAAAAGGCTACTATCCTGATTATCGGCGGCGGCATTGGCGGCCTGACGTCCGCCATCGCGCTGCGCCGACACGGTTTTGACGTCACCGTCATCGAACGCGACCCCAACTGGTCGGTCTATGGCGTCGGCATCATTCAGCAGTCCAATGTCCTGCGCGCCATGCATCATCTCGACCTGCTCGATGAATATGTCGCCGCCGGCGCGGGCTTTGACACGGTCGAAGTCTTCGCCCCCGATGGCACCAAGGTGGCGCGCGTGCCGTCGCCCAGGCTCGTGGAAGGCTATCCTGCCAATATGGGCGTGGGCCGCCCTGCGCTGCACAAGGTGCTGGGTGATCGCACGATTGCAGCCGGCGCGACCGTCAAGCTGGGCGTGACAGCGACCAGCATCAATGATCAGGGCGATGGCGTCGCTGTCGAATTTTCCGACGGGTCGAGCGGACGGTTCGACATCGTGATCGGCGCCGACGGCGTCTATTCGCAGACCCGCTCCACGATTTTCCCCGACGCGCCCAAGCCCGAATTCACCGGCCAGTCGGTGTGGCGCTACAATCTGCCCCGTCGCGAGGGCATGGATTCGCTCCAGGCCTATAACGGGCCGATCGGGGTCGGGCTGGTGCCGATCTCCAACGATCTCATGTATATGTTCGTGACCACGCCGGAACCGGGAAATCCCTGGTATGACCGTGACAATCTGGCAGCGACGATGCGGGAGAAGATCGCGAATTGCTCCCCGGCCATTCGCGCGCTGGGCGAAGACATCACCGACAATGACGGCGTCGTCTACCGCCCGCTCGAAGCGCTGATGGTGCATGGACCATGGCACAAGGGGCGCGTCGTCCTGCTCGGCGATGCGCTGCATGCGACCACGCCGCATCTGGGGCAGGGCGCCGGGATGGCGATCGAAGACAGCATCGTGCTGGCGGAAGAACTGGCGAAGGCGGATACGCCCGAAGCCGCCTTCACCGCCTATCGCGATCGGCGTTACGAGCGGTGCCGCTATATCGTCGAACAATCGCTCGCCATCTGCATGGGCCAGCTCGGCAAGGGGCCGGCCGTCGACAATCACAAGGCCACCGCGGAAATGTTCGCGATGGTTTCCCAGCCTATCTGAAGGAATCTGTCATGAGCCGTGTTACGGAAATTCGTTATGTGGGCTATGCCTTGCCCGATCTGGAGGCGGAGCGCGCATTCTATGCCGACCAGTGGAAACTGGTGGAAGCGGGCGAAAAGGACGGAATGGTCTATTTCGCGGCCGATGGCGGCGCGGAAAATTATGTCGTTCGGCTGCGCCAGGCCGATGAACAGCGGATCGACGTGATCGCGCTGGCGGCCGACACCCGCGCTGATGTCGACGCGCTGCACGACAAGGTTGCGGCATCGGGCTGCAAGATCATCTTCGCACCCAAGGATCTCGACACGCTGGGCGGCGGCTATGGTTTCCGCTTCTTTTCACCCGATGGCCTGCCGTTTGAAGTGTCGTGCGACGTCCATGTCCGCGTCCCGCGCCAGCTCGAACGCTGGGAGGGCATCCCGCAGAAAATCAGCCATATCGTGCTGCATTCGCCCGATCATAAGGCGCTGGCGGATTGGTTCTGCGACGTGCTGGGTTTCAAGATTTCGGACTGGCTTGGCGATTTCATGGGGTTCCTGCGCTGCAATTCGGCGCATCACCGCCTGGCTGTGCTGCCCGGACCGCCCTGCCTCAACCATGTCGCCTACGACATGCTGAGCGTCGATGACATGATGGTCGGCATCAATCGCCTGCGCCAGAAGGGCACCGATATCCGCTGGGGTCCCGGTCGGCATACGGCGGGCAACAACACGTTCAGCTATTTCACGACGCCGGCGGGCTTTGCGGTCGAATATACGTCGGAACTGGAGGAAGTGGATTTCGAAACGCATGAGGCCAAGGTGCATGTGCCCGGCCCCAAGGTCATGGATCAGTGGGGCGTTGGCGTAGGCGGCCCGCAGACCATGCCGCATCCGGAGGCCGACAAGGGCCTGTTCCAGGCGGTGGAGGTTTAAGCCCGTGGCGCTATTTGAATATTTCCCCAACTATATCTGGAACCTGTCGGTCGCGATCGCGATGGAAAGCGGCGGGCGGATCGGCGAGATCGTCGATATGTGCCAGCCGATCAAGGACGCTGCCGCCAATGGCGGAGACGCCGGCACGCCGCAATTCATGCAGGCATGGGCGGCCATGGGCGCAAAGCTGCTGGAACTGGCGGCCGAGGACGAAGCCAAGGGCCGCGCCTTTTCCGCGTCGAACAAGCTGGAGCGCGCGGCGCTTTACCTGTTTGTCGCCGAACGGATGCAGGGCCATGGCGCGCCCGGCCGCAAGGAAACCTACGCCAAGGCGCGCGATGCCTTCGACCGTTCCACGGCTCTGGGCAAGATCAACCGGGATCGGGTGGAAATCCCGCTGGCGAACGGCACCATGCCCGCGCTGTTCACCCGCGCGCCTGGCGATGGTCCCAAGCCCGTCGTCGTCTATTGCAACGGCCTCGATAGCTGCAAGGAACTGCTCTATTGGTCGGGCCTGCCCGAAGCGCTCGCGCGGCGCGGCGTATCCACGCTGTGCGTCGATCAGCCGGGGGCGGGCGAAACGCTGCGCCTTCAGAACCTTCCCGTCGATCCGCACAGCGAAAGCTGGGCCAGCAAGGCGGTAGACTGGCTGGAGCAGCAGAGCGATGTCGATCCCAAGCGCATCGGCATGACCGGCATTTCGCTGGGCGGCCATTTCGCGCCGCGCGCCGTTGCCTATGAACCGCGCTTCGCCTCCGGGGCGGTATGGGGCGCCAACCACAATTGGCGCGAGGTGCAGGACAAGCGCATGGCGCGCGAGGGCGAAAATCCGGTCCCGCATTATTGGGCGCATGTTCACTGGGCTTTCGGCGCGAGCGATCAGGACGACTTCCTCGCCAAGTCCCAGGACATGAACCTGAACGGCCATATGGACCGGATCAAGGTGCCCTTCCTCGTCACCCATGGCGCGAACGATCGGCAAATCAGCCTGTCCTATGCCGACGACCTGTATGACCAGCTTGTCAACTCGCCGCGCCGCGAAAAGGTGATCTTCACCGCGCGTGAGGGCGGGGTGGAGCATGTCGGCGCGGATAATATGTCCTATGGCCGCGACCTCATCGCCGACTGGTTCGCAGAAACACTGGATGGCGTAACGGGGTGAGCAGCCTTGCCGCCCACATCGCACGGGAAACGGTGGTCAGCGCGGTCATCAGCGGCGCCATCAGCGCAGCCTTCTTCTTCGGGTTGTTCGGGCTGGATGGCGTCGTGCCGGTTCGCGGCTGGACCGGCTTTGCGGCCGATTTCGTGCCGCAAAGCGCGCCCGTCGCGCTGATGGCCTGCCTCGTCCCGGCGCTGATGGCCCGCCGTGCGATCAGGAGTGGGCGGCTGGGCGCGAGCCTGCGCCACACCGGCATGGGGCTGGTGAGGCTGGCGCTGGCCTGCGCCGTGCTTGCCGCGCTGCTTGGCGGTGCGGTGGCATGGTTGTGGACGATGAGCGGGCTCGTCTCGCTCAACCCCGTGACTGCCTTGCTCATCAAGGTCGGCTATGGCGCCCTGCTCGGCGCGCTCGTCACGCGGCGCATGCTGCACCATATGCTGCGCCCTTTTCCCATCGCAAAGGATTGATCTTTCATGGACTATACCCCTGTTCGCCGCGTCGTGACCGGCCATGACGCCGCCGGCCGCGCCATCATCCAGGAAGATGGCGCCGTTCCGCGCGTGCAGCGGATCGGCGGCGATATCGGCCCGATCTTCCACGAAGTCTGGAACACGCAGGCGACGCCCGCGCCCATCGATGCCGCATCGGGGGAACCGGCCGAATCGGGCATCATCCTGGCCCCGCCCAAGGGCGGCACCCGCATCCGCATTCTCGACATCCCGCCTGAAGGCGATGGCATCCGCTCGATGACGCCGGAAGAGGCGCAGGCGCATTTTGCGGAGGTGGGCGCCGGCAGCGCATCCGCCCATCATGGCGAAGGATCGCGCCACGCGCTGATGCATCGCACCGAAACCATTGATTACGGCATCGTGCTGGAGGGTGAACTGGTCCTCATCATGGACGAAGGCGAAACCACGGTGCGGGCCGGCGACATCGTCATTCAGCGCGGCACCAACCATGGCTGGGCAAACCGTTCCGACCGGAACTGCCGCATCGCCTTCATCCTGATCGATGGCGCCTTCCAGCCCGACGTGCAGCCCTGACCTTTCGGGCGGCCATGCATCATGATTGATAAGGATTGACGAATGCGCTTTGCCACCCGCCACAATGGCACTCCCGATGGCGAATTGCTTGTGATGAGCCAGGATGGCCGTCGCGGGCTTCCGGCCGGGCCGCGCTGGCCCACGCTCCTCGCCGCTCTGACCCAATGGCCCCTGTTCCTGGAAGAGGCGCGCGCTCTGGCGAACAGCCTGGCAGAAGGGCAGGGGGAAGCCATTGATGCCGCGTCGTTGCTGGCTCCCTTGCCGCGCAGCTGGCAATGGCTCGACGGGTCCGCCTTCCCCAATCATGGCGATCTCATGCAGACGGCGTTCAACCTGCCGCCGATCGAAACGGACAAGCCGTTGATGTATCAGGGCCTTAGCCATCAGTTTCTGAGCGCTGTGGCCGATGTCCCCTTTCCGACCGAAGATGATTATATCGATTTTGAAGGGGAGTTTGCCATCGTCACCGACGATGTGCCGATGGGTTGCCCGGCGGATCAGGCCATGGGCCATATCAAACTGGTCCTGTTGCTGAACGACTGGTCCCTGCGCGCGGTCGCGCCGGCGGAAATGAAGACGGGATTTGGCTGGATTCAGGCCAAACCCGCCTGTTCGATCGCGCCTTTCGCCCTGACCCCCGACGAATTGGGGGATGGCTGGCGCGATGGCCGCGTCTGCCTGCCGCTGCGGGTGGAGGTGAACGGCGCGTGGTTCGGTCATCCCAACGGCGCGGCGATGGCATATGGATTTCATGAATTGATCGCCCATGCGGCGCGCACGCGCTCCCTGTGCGCGGGCACAATCATCGGGTCGGGAACCGTATCGAACAGCGATTATGCCAGCGTCGGGTCGACCTGCATTGCCGAGCGCCGCGCGATCGAGATGATCGCGGATGGGAAGCCCTCCACCGGCTTCCTCCGGTTCGGCGACCGCGTCCGGATGCTGGCAAATGATGACGAGGCGCTGTTTGGCGTGATCGACCAGACGGTCTGCGCCGCATCGGTATAACGCTGTGGGGGGGGCGGCCACAATCCGCCATCCCCGCCATCGTCATGGCAGCGGGGCGCTGTCTTCCTTCAGGAACGCCAGACCATCTATGGCCCGCCCAAGATGCGCCTGGATGGCGGCCTCCGCCTGCCTGGCGCGGCCATCCAGAATTTCCCGCGCAATCCGGCAATAGTCGTTGCGCCAACTGGGGCCTTGCGCATTGAGCACGGACCCGAACTGCACGCGAATAAGATGGATGCGCACCGTCGGCAGAACCCGGCTCAATTCGCTATTGCCGGCGATCGCAGTGATGGCGCCATAGAAACTGTCACGGGCAACGGCGAATTCAGCCTGGCTGATGGTGCCGCTGAAGGACAAAAGCGTATTGAGACAATGTTCAAGCCGGCCCCGCCCCTGATGTCCGGCGGATCTGGACGCAGCAAGCCGAGCCGATAATCCCAACAGATTTTGTGCGACGACCAGCGTATCGATCGCTTCGTCGATACGCAGCACTCGCACCTGCGCCCCACGCTGGGGCGTCAGTTCGACGACGCCCATGGCCGTCAACATGTTGAGCGCTTCGCGCACCGGCCCGCGGCTCAGTCCGTAAGCCGCTGTCAACTGCGATTCCTGCAGCCGCTGCCCCGGCTCGTAGCGACCGTCATATAATCCCTGGATAATGTCCCGGACGACCCAGTCGCGCGCGCTGCCACTTTGCGCCCTGCCTTGCTCGTCAGCCGCGATCCGGGACAGGGTCTGGCTGCCGTCAGGGGCGTCGATCACATTCTGCTCCGCTGGTGCCAATGATGAAATCCCGGTTTCAAAGGCCGCCTACCGTCACAGTCGCCCCGCCATCAACAATGATCGTCTGCCCGGTGATATAACGCGCCATGTCGCTGGCAAGAAACAGGGCCGCGCCGGCAACATCATCGGGTTCGCCGATCCGCCCCAGCGGCGTGCCCGAAAGCGCCCGCGCGAGATTGTCCTCGTCTTCCCACAGGGCTTTGGCAAAATCGGTGCGGATAAGGCCCGGTGCGATGGCGTTGACGCGGACGCCGTGCGGCCCATATTCCGCCGCAAGATTGCGGACCAGCTGGAAATCAGCGGCCTTGGAAATATTATACGCCCCGATGGTGGTTGAACTGCGCAACCCGCCGATGGAGGAAACGACGATGATCGACCCCCAACCCCGGTCCATCATCTCCTCGGAAACCATCGCCGACAGCCAATGCGTCGACAGAAGGTTGTTGCGCAATATCTTCTCGAATTGCCCGTCGGATATGGACCGCATCGGTCCGTAATAGGGGTTCGACGCGGCGTTGCAGACCAGAATGTCGATCGTGCCCAATGCCTCGCGGGCAGCGGCAACCAGGGATTCGATATCCTCCTTCGACCCGATCGAGGCGGCAATGGCCGTAGCGCGCCCGCCTTCCCGGCCGTTGATCTCCTGCGCTACCGCATCACAGGCCTCCTGCGTCCGGGACGAAATGATGACATTCGCTCCGTTGGCCGCAAGGGTTTGCGCAATCGCCTTGCCGATACCGCGGGATGAACCGGTGACGATGGCGCCTTTTCCGGCCAGATCAGGGGTGAGAGATGGCATAGGGGTAACGGTCCTCTAACAAGCGCGGCGGCTGGACAATGACACGGCCGATGCGCTGACGCGACGACCTGCCAGCGCCATCGTCATGCATCAAAGCCAGCCGGCTTGGGCCAGAGGCTGTCGCGGTTCATATGTTCAGCTTCGGCGAGGGTCAGCACCGTGGCATCGCCACCGGTAAGCGCGGGATCCGTCCCGTTGAGGCGCTTTAATTCCATCTTGGCAATCTGGTTGCGATGGACCTCGTCCGGGCCGTCCGCCAGCCGAAGCAGTCGGGCATTGGCAAAAGCGGCGGCCAGGAAATGGTCGTTGCTGGTCCCGCCGCCGCCGAACATCTGTATCGCCCAGTCGATGATCTGCTGCGCCATCCGCGGGGCCGCCACCTTGATCATGGCGATTTCCTGCCGGGCTTCCTTGTTGCCTACCGTGTCCATCATATAGGCAGCTTTCATGGTCAGCAGGCGTGCCTGCTCAATCATGATGCGGGCTTCGGCTATCCGTTCCAGCGTCACCGTCTGTTCGATGAGGGGGCGTCCGAAAGGTGTGCGCAATTCCGCCCGGCGGCACATCCGCTCCAACACGCGCTCGGACAGCCCGATAAGCCGCATGCAGTGATGAATGCGCCCCGGCCCAAGCCGTCCCTGCGCGATTTCAAACCCGCGCCCTTCACCCAGCAGCATGTTCGTCGCCGGCACCCTGACATTGTCGAACACGACTTCGGCCGCGCGATCGGGTACGCCATAGAAGCCCATGACGGGCAAAGCGCGGACCACCCTGACGCCAGGCGTGTCGCGCGGGATGAGGATCATCGACTGGCGGCGATAGGGATCGTCGCTTTCCGGCTGCACGCGGCCCATGAAGATGAAAATCTTGCAGGCGGGGTTGGTGGCATTGGTCGTATACCATTTGCGCCCGTTCACGATGTAATCATTGCCATCGCGCACGATCGAACTGGCGATCCGGGTCGCGTCGGACGATGCTTCCTCCGGTTCGGTCATGGCGAAGCCGGAACGGATTTCGCCGTTCAACAACGGCTTTAACCATTGTTCCTTCTGTTCTTCCGACCCGTAACGGAGCAGCGTTTCCATATTGCCCGTGTCGGGCGCCGAGCAGTTGAAGGCTTCCGCCGCCAGCAGGCTGCGGCCCATGATTTCGCACAAGGGCGCATAATCGACATTGGAAAGACCATCGGGTGTCTCATGCGCTGGCAGGAACAGGTTCCACAGCCCGGCCTCCCGCGCCTTGGCTTTGAGCGTTTCAATCTGGGGATAGCTTGCCCAGGGGCCAAGCCGCTCCGCATCCAGATAGATTTGCCGCTCATTGGGATAAATATGCTCAGCCATGAAGGCCTTGATGCGCTCGGCCAATGCGGCGCTGCGTTTGCTGGGCTGAAGCATAATCCGACTCCCGTGATTTCTCGTTGTGGATTGTCCTACAATCTGGCAGGTAAAATGCAACCGGCAAGCTGGCAAAATGGCTTGGGGAAAATTCAGGCGATGGGCCAGGCTAACTGTAGGGGAGTATGTGTCAGCAATGTCCGCACAAGACGAAATCGCTGGGAAAAGGCCTGATTCCACCGACGAAAGCCATGTGTCCGAACGCCTTGATACGTGGCTTCAGGCGAATGTAGCCGGATATGAAGGTCCGGCGCGCCTCGACAAATTCGGTTTTGGTCAATCGAATCCGACATTTCGTCTGTCGGCAAAATCGGGCGAATATGTCCTACGACGAAAGCCATTTGGCGCGCTGCTTCCCAAGGCGCATGCGATTGATCGGGAATATCGGATCATCCGGGCCCTGCAGGATACCGACGTGCCGGTGCCGCAAGCGCTTGCCTATTGCGCTGATGCGGATGTGATCGGAGCAGAATTTTATGTGATGGCGTTTGTGGCCGGCCGCATTTTCTATGACCATCGCCTGCCATCAATGACGAAAGAGGAACGTGCGGGCATTTTCGACGCGATGAACAGGACCGTGGCGGGCCTGCACACAATTGATCCAGCTGCCATCGGACTGGAAGGATATGGCCGTAGCGACGGCTTCCTCTCGCGGCAGATCGCCCTATGGACCCGGCAATATCGCGCCAGCGAGGTCGAAAGGTCCGATGCGATGGAGCGGTTGATCGCCTGGCTGCCCGATCATATTCCGCCCGAACAGCCGACCCGTATCTTCCACGGCGATTTTCGGCTCGACAACATGATTTTTCATCCGACAGAGCCTCGGGTGATCGCGCTACTGGACTGGGAATTGTCGACCCTGGGCGATCCCTTGGCCGACTTCGCCTATCACGCAATGTCGTGGCGCGTCGGCGCGGACGTGTTTCGCGGCTTTGCCGACCTTGACCGGGCCGCCTTGGGCATTCCCGAAGAGGCGGATTATGTCCGCACTTATTGTGAACGCACCGGACTGGACGCCGCGCCACACTGGAATTTCTATCTCGCCTTCAGCCTTTTTCGCGTGGCGGCGATCCTGCAAGGGGTCTGGAAACGCGCCCTGGATGGCCAGGGCAGCAGTGACGATGGCCTTGTGGTGGGCGCAAGAGCCAAGCCCTTGGCCGAACTGGGATGGCAGATCGCCAGCGCGTCCCGGCCTTCCTGACGTAAACAGATATGTTCACGCCTGACAGCGGAGAGTTTTTCATGACCCAGGATTACAAGAGCGGCGTCCAGATCCTGCGCGACGGCGCCGTCGCGACCATATTGATGAATCGGCCCGATGCGGGCAATGCGCTTGATCTGGATACCAGCAGGGAATTGCTGGATGCCGCCGTTGCCGTCGACTGCGATGACACGGTCAGGGCCGTGCTCCTGGCGTCGGAAGGCAAGTTGTTCTGTGCCGGAGGGGATATTTCCGGGTTCGCGTCGGCCGGGGACAGGGTCGCCCAACTGGTGTCGATGGAAACCGCCTATCTTCATGGAGCGGTGTCGCGCCTGGCGCGGATGAACAAGCCTCTGGTGGTCGCGGTTCAGGGTTTCGCGGCGGGGGCGGGTTTCAGTCTGGCGATGCTCGGCGACATTGTGATCGCGGCCCAGGGCGCGCAATTCACCCTGGCCTATACCGGCATCGGCCTGACGCCGGATGGCGGTGCGAGCTGGCTCTTGCCAAAGCTGGTAGGCCTGCGGAAGGCGCAGGAAATGATCCTCCTCAACCCCCGGCTCAGCGCACAGCAGGCGCTTGAGTCCGGCTTGATCACACGCGTGGTTCCGGACCTGGAGCTCAAGGAAGAGGCGCAGCGGGTCGTACAGCAGCTGGCATCCGGCCCCACAAGGGCATTTGGTCGCGTCCGGGACCTCCTGTTGGACAGCTATGCCGACGGTCTGGAATCACATCTTGAACAGGAGGTGCGGGGCATCATGAACAGCGCAAATGACGCTGATTCCAAAGGCGCGATCGCCGCTTTCCTGGAAAAGAGAAAACCCGTGTTCAAGGGAGCCTGATTGGCTGCGCCGCCTTTGTTTCCATAACGGAGGCGGCGTCTCCGTTTCAGCCAGCCATGGTGGGACAAGGGGGGGCTGGCCCCGTCTGCCGCGCCGGCGAGGGGTGATCGGGATTTCGGCTTGAGCAGCGCCCCGCTGCCTCAACTTCCGCTCGCACAATACAGCAATGAACCTGTCACCCCGACAGGATGTCAGGGAAAAATGGCGGAGACGGAGGGATTCGAACCCTCGGTAGCCCCTTAAGGCTACGACGGTTTAGCAAACCGCTGGTTTCAGCCACTCACCCACGTCTCCGCACGAATTTGCCCACCGGGAAAGGCGGGCAGTGGCTAGGGAAGGGCCTATAGCGAGCGGTTTGCGCCATGGCAACGGGTCCGCATGACGATTTTTGCAGCCCCCGCCGGCGGGGATTCGATCCGGCCCGGAATCGACTCGATTGGCCGTTCGTTCATTGTCGTTTCAGCTTGGCGGCTGATACTCTACAGGATGATAGTGAGAGCGGATTTTCGGGGAGCTTCGGGCATGATCGGCATTTCTGGGCGCATGGGCGCCCGCTTCGCGCGCGCGGCGGGACTGGTGGCGGCGGTCGCCGGCATGGCGCTGACGCCGCTCGCCGCCTCGGCGCAGGTGCGCACGATCGACCCCAACACCGCCATCGACGCGGACCTGGCGCCGCCGCCTGCGGCCAGCAGCACGCCGACCGATCCTGGCGTCGACCCCACGGTCAATCAGGGCACAGGCGCGACCTATAATGCGCCCGCCGGTGCGCCTCCGCCGGTCAGCAGCGCGCCGCCGCCATCGCAAGGCACCACCGCCACCGGCGCGCCGGTGACGCAGGCGTCGCCGCCCGCAGCTCCTTCGCCCAGCGAATCCTATCAGGAAGACGACCTCATCGGCGCGGCCGAGGGCGTGTTCGGCAAGGGCGCGGAAGGACTGGCCGGCATCATCGAAAAAATCCTGAAGGATCAGGGCCGGCCCAACGCCTATATCGCCGGGCGCGAAGCGTCGGGCGCGTTCGTCGTCGGCCTGCGCTACGGATCGGGCACGCTCAATCACAAGGTGGAGGGCAAGCGCGAAGTCTATTGGACCGGCCCGTCGATCGGCTTCGACGTTGGCGGCAATGCCTCCAACACCTTCGTCCTCGTCTATAATCTCTACGACACGCAGGACCTTTATCATCGCTTCCCGGCGGCGGAGGGCACCGCCTATCTGGTCGGCGGCTTCACCGCCTCCTATCTGCGCTGGGGCGATGTGGTGCTCATCCCGATCCGTCTGGGTGTCGGCTATCGGCTTGGCGTCAACGCCGGCTATATGAAGTTCAGCGAAAAGCGGAACTGGCTGCCTTTCTGACGCGCGGGTTATGGGGCGCGGATTACAGGGCGTGGGTTAGAGGGCGAGGGCGAACTGCGCGCCGTCTTCGCTCTCCTCCTCCGCCTCCAGATTATGCACGCCCAGCCCCAGCAGCCGCGCGCCCAGCGGCAGCGGCAATTGCGCCAGCAGCAATTCGCGCCCCGCCTGCGCCAGCTGCTCGGCTGATCGCACCGGCGCGGCGAAGCTGCGCGAGCGGGTGATGATGCGGAAATCGGCGAACTTGACCTTCAGCACCACGGTGCGGCCCCACGCCTGCGCCTTTTCGATCCGGGTCCACAGGCTGGCCGCGATCCGGTCCAGCTCCGTCACCAGCGCATCGCGATCGATGAGATCGTCGAAAAATGTGTCCTCCACGCTCACCGACTTGCGCGACTGGCGTTCGCGCACCGGCCGATCATCCTCGCCCCGCGCCGCGCGATAGTAGAAATCCGCCGCGCTGCCGAAATGCGCCTGCAGGAACGCCAGGTCGCGCGCGCGCAGGTCCGCGCCGGTTTCGATGCCCAGCGCCTGCATCCGCCGCGCCGTTACCGGCCCCACGCCATGGATGCGCCGCACCGGCATGGCGGCGATGAAGGCGGCGCCCTCGGCCGGGGGGACGACGCAGATGCCGTCGGGCTTGTTCTGGTCCGACGCCAGCTTGGCGATCAGCTTGTTGTAGGACACGCCGGCCGATGCGGTCAGCCCGGTTTCCGCGCGAATCATCCGCCGTATCTCCTGCGCGACCCGCGTGGCCGACGCGATGCCCGGCTTGTTCACCGTCACGTCCAGATAGGCTTCGTCGAGCGACAAGGGCTGGATGATGTCGGTGAAGCGCGCGAAAATCTCGCGAATCTGGCCCGATACGGCGCGATATACCTCGAACCGGGGTTTGACGAACAGCAGGTCGGGGCACAGCCGCCGCGCCCGCGCGCCCGGCATGGCCGATCGCACGCCAAATGCGCGCGCCTCATAACTGCATGTCGCCACCACGCCGCGCGGACCGCCGCCGCCCACCGCGATCGGCAGGCCGCGCAGCGACGGGTCGTCGCGCTGTTCGACCGACGCATAATAGGCGTCCATGTCGACATGGATGATCTTGCGCGGCGCAGGCGAGTCCATGGCCCATCTCATGCCACAGACAGGAACGAAAGGGAAACGTCAGTCCAGCAGGCGCAGATTGCCGAGCAGCGCCTGCAAATGCGCGCGGCTGATCCGGCTCCAGACATTATAGGTGCAGGTCTGGCCGCCGACATGGACATAGGCGATGGATTGCAGCCCATGGCCTTCGGGATTGTCTTCCGGATACGGCTCCGCGCCCGACAGGCCATATCCGGCAAAGGAGGGGGCGGGCAGCTGGTCCAGCTCCTGCATATAGGGCCATTGCCGCGCCAGCCGAATGCGCTGCGCCTCGGGCGGGGTCTCGTCGTCGGGCAGGACACCAGGGCCGGCAAAGCCATAGGCGCTGCGCAGATTGGGCAGGTCGAACGCCACGCCCCAGCCGCCGCTGAAATCGGCGGCGCGGGGCACGCCATCGGCCCCGGCCGCGCTCGCCAGCGCCAGCGGCGCGCAACGCGGCGTCTTCCCGCTCTTGCCATCGTCCGACCGCGCCCATTGCGCGCGCGCCACGTCCGCGCCGACCAGCTCAGGCGCAAGTGCGGGCGCAGGCGCGGGCGGCGCTTGCACGGGCTGCGACGCTGGCAATGGTGGAACCGCAGACGCCGCCG
Organism: Sphingobium lactosutens DS20; assembly: GCF_000445105.1. Lineage (GTDB taxonomy): Bacteria > Pseudomonadota > Alphaproteobacteria > Sphingomonadales > Sphingomonadaceae > Sphingobium > Sphingobium lactosutens. The sequence continues at coordinate 44,195 of NZ_ATDP01000104.1, forward strand.
TCATCCGCGCGACCGTCGCGCCATCCTGATGGCGCGCAGGCCCGTCATGGCATCCGCCAACAGCGATCAGCATGATAAGGGCGAGCGCGCGTTGCATGGCCCATCGACGCAGGGACGGGCGGCAAAGTTCCTTAATTGTCGCCTTTCAGCGCCAGCAGAGCGGCGAAGGGACCGGCCTGCTCCTCGCTCAGCACGCCTGCTTCTTTGAGAGCGACGTCGGCCTGCGGCGATCGGGGATAGGGCGTCATCGCCAGCGCCATGGTTTCGGCCACCGCTTCGCCCATGTCGATCTGCTGCCCGTCATAGCCGATCGTGTCGACATCCTCCGCGTCCAACTCCAGTTCCTCGCCGTCGGCGGCGCTGTTGTCTTCGACGACAAAGCGCAGCGCGAAATCGCTGTCGATCTGCTCGGGAACCGGCTCGGCGGTGGCGACGCAAGGCTGGGCCAGGCTGGCGCGCACGCGGCCGCGCGCCAGGATGATGCCGTCCTCCTCGCTCAGCGCATAGTCCGCCTCCAGCCGGTCGAGCGTCACCAGGCCAAAGCGCTTCGCCAGCGCCGCCCGCTCTTCGGCGTCGGCCTCGATATGGACCTCGCCGGTCATGCGGCGAATCTGTTCGGCGCGCACCGGGCGCGAAAATTCGGGTGTCGTCATCCTATGTCTCCTGCCAGCAGCGCGTCGCGCGACAGGCAGCCCAGCCGCACCCAGCGTTCGCGCAACGCGCCCTCCACATGGGCCACCGCAGCATCGGGCACCTCCGCGCCGCGATACAGATTGCGGCGCAGCGCCTCGCCCAGATCGGCCCCGCCGGTCAACGCCGCGCGATAGGCGCTGATCCGGCCGCCCAGCGCGCTCATCATCCGGCCGACATGCTTGCCCACGACCACGTCGCCAATCCCTTCCTGCCGCAACTGCCCATCCATATCGTCGACGAACAATTCGGTCAGCCAGGCGCTGTCCTGCGCGGCGCCCTGCTGCTCCAGCCGGATGAGCACCTGCGCCAAAATCGCCACGATCATGTCGAATCGCCCGTCGATCGTGTCGGGCACCGCGCCGTCCAGATACCAGTGCGGCCGCCGTCCTTCGTCCACGATGGCGCGGTAGAGCGGCGCCAACCCCTCGCGCGGGTCGGACCGGCCCAGCAGGCGTTGGAGGAAGGAGGGGGCATTGGGCATGGCGATCGGCTTTTCGTGACGGATGGAATGGGCGCGCGCGGCGACCGGTGTGCGCTCGCCCCTTGCCGGACCCCGCGCATTTCCATATTGATCGCAGCGCCGCCCAATGCAATGGCGGCGTCACTTTTATCGGGTTCGCGGGCCATGCCCCCGCAGGAGACGTTCATGCCCCAGTTCAGCCGCCATTCCCGCCGCGGGCGCATCCTGATCGCCATCGGGCTTGGCGCGTTGCTGGTCGGCACATCGGCCTGCACCCGCATCCGCACGCATCAGGGTTATCAGGTCGACAAGCTGCTGGTCGATTCGGTTCAACCCGGCATCGACAATCGCGCCTCGGTCGAAGGAACGCTGGGTCGCCCCAGCTTCGTGTCGCAGTTCGGAGAAAAGGACTGGTATTATGTGTCGCGCGACATGCGCGCCCTTGCCTTTTCCAGCCCCAAGCCGGTCGATCAGACCATCTTGCGCGTCCGCTTCGATCCCGCCGGCAATGTCGTCGCGGTCGATCGCATGGGCCTGGAAAAGGTCGCCAACATCTCGCCCATGGGCGCCACGACGCCGACGCTTGGCCGCCATCGCAGCCTGTTCGACGAAATCTTCGGCAATATCGGCGCGGTCGGTGCGGCCGGCATGGGCGGTGGTAGCGGCGGCGGCGCGGGTGGCGGCCCCAACGGCAGCTAATCGCCTCTGAAACGCCCGGTTCCCCAGCAGAGGAGCCGGGTGTCGCATGCCCCTATCGCCGCAGCAGGAACACCGCATGTTCGGCGAACAGGTTGGCGTTCGCATGGGTGGTTTCGCGGTCGCCCTTCAAAAACCACTGGCCGTCGATATGCCAGCCGCGCTCCTTCACCAGCGCGCGAAAGTCATCCACCGTCACATGGTGGATGTTGAGCGTATCATACCAGCTATCGGGCAGCAGCCGCGTCACCGGCATCCGCCCCCCCCACATCAGCGACAGCCGCCCGCGCCAATGCGCGAAATTGGGGAAGGACACGAACGCCTGGGTGGCGATGCGCAGCAATTCCTCCACCACCAGGTCGGGGCGGCGCGTCGTCTGGAGCGTCTGGCTCAGGATCGCATAGTCGAAACTGGCGTCGGGATAATAGATGAGGTCGGTGTCCGCGTCGCCCTGCACCACCGACAGGCCGCGTCCGACGGCGGCGGCAACGTTGGACGCGTCGATCTCCAGCCCGCGCGCATCCACCTGCGCCCGGTCGCGCAATTCGGCCATCAGCGCGCCGTCGCCGCAGCCCACATCCAGCACCCGCGCCCCCGGCCGCACCGTTCGCGCGATCAGCGCCAGGTCGGGGCGCAGCGCGCTCACGCCCGGCCCCCGCGCAGGAATCCGTCCACCACCCGGTTGAGTTCGGGACATTCCAGCAGGAAGGCGTCATGCCCGAACGGGCTCGACAATTCGACGAAGCTCGCCTGCGCGCCCCCGGCGTTGAGGGCATGGACGATGGCGCGCGATTCGGCGGTGGGGTACAGCCAGTCGGTGTCGAAACTCACCAGGCAAAACCGCGCCCGCGTCGCGGCAAAGGCGCGCGCCAGCGATCCGCCATGGTCCTCGGCAATGTCATAATAGTCCATCGCCCGGGTGATGTAGAGATAGCTGTTGGCGTCGAACCGGTCGACAAAGCTCAACCCCTGGTGGCGCAGATAGGATTCGACTTGGAAATCCGCGTCGAACCCGAATGTCTTGGCGTCACGCCCCTGCAATCGCCGCCCGAATTTTTCCGTGAGGCCCGCTTCGGACAAATAGGTGATGTGCGCCGCCATGCGCGCGACCGCCAGCCCCGCGCTCGGCACCAGCCCGTCGGCATAATAATCGCCCCCGCGCCAGTTCGGGTCCGCCATGATCGCCTGCCGCCCGACTTCGTGAAAGGCGATATTCTGCGCGCTGTGCCGCGCGGTCGACGCAATGACGACGCAACTTTCGACCCGGTCGGGGAACAGCGTCGGCCAGGTCAGCGCCTGCATGCCGCCCATCGACCCACCGATCACCGCGGCCAGCCGCTTGACGCCCAGATGATCCAGCAACGCTGCCTGCGCGCGCACCATGTCGGCGATGGTCAGCACCGGAAAGCGCATCGCATGCGGCTCGCCCGTCGCCGGATCGACGCTCGCCGGGCCGGACGATCCCATGCAGCTGCCGATGACGTTGGAACAGATGATGAAATGGCGCGCCGGGTCGACGGGCTTGCCCGCGCCCACCATCCGCCACCACCAGCCCGGCTTGCCGGTCACGGGATGGTCGGATGCGACATATTGGTCGCCGGTCAGCGCGTGGCAGATCAGGATGACGTTCGACGCGTCGGCATTCATCGCGCCATAGGTTTCATAGGCGATGTCGACCGGGCCAAGGCTGGCGCCGCTCGACAGGGCGATCGGCCCTGCCAGGCGAACCTGCCGGCGCAGGCCGAAACGGCTGTCATCGGATCGGGGAAGGCTGGCCATGGTTGGCCCGCGCTAGGGCTGGCGCGATGGCCTGTCAATCTGGCATGGCGGCGCGACACTGCCTGGATGGATGACCATGACCGACACCCAACGCCCCGCCATCGTCGCCTATGGCCCGCTTTACCCCTATCTGACGCAGCAGCTTGAAAGCCGCTTCACCGTCCATGCCGTGGCCGCCGACGCCGATCTTGACGCTCTGCCGGCCGGGGTGCGGGACGCGCGCGCTTTGGTCAGCTTCGGCTCCGTCGGCGCGCCGGCCGCGATCATGGACGCGCTGCCCGCGCTGGAAATCGTTGCGCTCTTTTCGGTCGGCTATGACAAGGTGGATGTCGATCATGCGCGCGCCAGGGGCATTCGCGTCACCAACACGCCCGATGTGCTGACCGACGATGTCGCCGACCTTGCCGTGGGGCTCCTCTATGCCGCCGTGCGCAACATCCCCGCCAATGACCGGCTGGTGCGGTCCGGCGGCTGGGCCCGTGGCAAAAAGCCGCCCTTGTCCGCGCGCGTCACCGGATCACGCATCGGCATATTGGGCCTGGGCCGTATCGGCCGCGCCATCGCCTGGCGGCTGGAGCGGCAGGCCGGCGAGATTCTCTATCATAATCGCAGCCAGGCGCAGGACGCGCCCTATCGCTATGTCGCCGACGCGATCGACCTCGCCCGGCAAAGCGACATGCTGATCGTCGCGACCTCCGGCGGGCCGGAAGCCGCCGGCCTGGTCGACGCCGCCATGCTGGACGCGCTCGGGCCGCAGGGCGTCATCGTCAATATCAGCCGGGGCAGCGTGATTGATGAAGATGCGCTGGTCGCCGCGCTGGCGGACGGGCGCATCGCTGGCGCGGGGCTGGACGTGTTCGCGCACGAACCTCATGTGCCGCCCGCCCTGCTGGCGATGGACCATGTCGTGCTGCAACCCCATCAGGGAAGCGCGACCGTGCACACGCGCGCGGCGATGGCGGATCTGGTGATCGCCAATCTCGATGCCTGGTTTGCGGGCGAAGCCCTGCCGACGCCGGTGGTCTAGGGCCGCCGGCAAGTCGGCAAGTCGGCAAGGGCATGGGCAGGGCCGGAAATCTCTTTCCTATTGCGCCTCCTTCTGGTTCATCCTTGTCGATGGACCAGATGCCTGACCACTCGCGCGCGACCGCGCGCCGCCGCCGCGCCTATTGGACGCCCGCGCGCCAATGCCAGTTCCTTGCTGCCCTGATGGAAAGCGGCAGCGTCGCGCGCGCGGCGCGCGCGGTCGGCATGTCGCGCTCCAGCGCGCATCGCCTGCGCCACCGGCTCGCCGGCACTGCCTTCGATCGGCAATGGGAAGAGGCGCTGGCAATGCATGCCGGATTGACGGCGGACCCGATGGTCTGGACCGCCGCCCGCGCCTCCATGGATACCGCCGGGCGCTGATGGCGATCGCCCGCGCCAACCGGCAAATCCGGCCGGTTTCACCGGTCGACCACCTGTCGCTTCGTGGTCGCTTCGCGGTCGCCTTATGGTCGTCTCACGGTCGCTTCAGGCCGAAAAAACGCATATCGATTGAACTTCGACAGGCAGGGCCGGCGCGCCGGATCACTCTTCCAGCAGCACCGCGCTGCGGCGCTTCTGCCAGTTCATCGGCACGCCGATCCGCTGGCTCCAGCTGCCGTCCCACCGGGTTTCCAGGCCATGCGCCTCCAGCTGCGCGACAATGCGATAACCGACCGCGATCGCCGCTGCCTCACCCTGTTCGCACGCGCCATAGCTCATATAGAGGCCATGGCCTTCGACTGCCGCCTCGGTGTCCTGCATATGGAAAAAGACATAGCCCTGGACCGCGATATCCTCGGCCTGCGCCGCCTCTATCTCTTCCCAGATTTCGCTCGCGCCGCAATTGGCGCAGCAGGTGAAGTTCTGCCGCGCGATGATGCCCTCGGCCTCCAGTGCGGCGAAGGCCAGCTCCAGCCGGTCGCAATCGGTCATCTGCGTCCATCCCTGCTCGGCGGCGCGATGCTCGGCCAGCGCCTCGCGCAGCGCCGCCGACGCTTCGCGGCGCAGCGTCGGCCGCGGCAATTCTTCCTCGAACAGATCGTGCGCGTTGGTCAGGATCGCGTCATCGTCGAAATAGCCGCCCAGCACGTCGCGCCGCATCTGGTCGCGCAGCGCCGTCACGGGATCATAGGGCGTCTCCGCCGTGGGGGCGGGCCGTTGCGGCTCCGCTTTCGCTGCTCTGGTCCCGAAAATCCGTTTCCACAAAGCCTCGAACATGCGCCGTCCTGCCTCCTGCGTCGCGTTGCATGGGGTCAACATGCCCATACGCGCGGCAAAGTTAAAGGGGGGATATTGCGTTTTGCGGCTGCGCGGCCCTGGCGGCGGGCGGCGCGGGCACTGGATTGCCGCGCCAGATTGCCTAAATAGCATGGGATGCCTCCCGAAAATCCCGTTACAGCGCCGCTCCCGCCCGTCTGGGCGACATTCCGCCGGTTCCTGCCCTATCTCTGGCCGGCCGACGCGCCCGCGCTGCGCCGCCGCGTCGTCATAGCCATGCTGCTCGTGGCCCTGGCCAAGGCGGTGACGCTCATCATGCCCTTTGCCTATAAAGGCGCGATCGACCGGATGGCGCCGGGGCTGGAGCCGGCGGTCGGCCTCGCCCTCGCCCTGGTGGTCGCCTATGCCGGCGCACGCTTTGCCGGCGTGCTGTTCGACAATCTGCGCAACGCCGTGTTCGAAGGGGTAGGGCAGGAAGCGGGCCGGCGTCTGTCCGACGACGTCTTCGTCCATCTGCACCGTCTGTCGCTGCGCTTCCATCTCGACCGGCGCACCGGCGCGGTCACGAAGATCGTCGAGCGCGGGACCAAGAGCATCGACACGATGCTCTATTTCCTGCTGTTCAACATCGCGCCGACCGTGATCGAACTGCTGGCGGTCTGCGTCATCTTCCTCGTGAAATTCGGGCCCGGCCTGGTCGCCGCCACGCTGGCGATGGTCGCGGCCTATATCTGGTTCACCCGCACCATTACCGAATGGCGCAACCAGCTGCGCCGCGACATGGTGGACATGGACACCAGCGCCGTCGCCCATGCGGTCGACAGCCTGCTCAATTTCGAAACCGTCAAATATTTCGGCGCGGAACAGCGCGAAGCCGACCGCTATGGCACCGCGATGCGCAACTATGCGCGCGCCGCGATCAAGAGTGAAAACAGCCTGGCCTGGCTCAATATCGGCCAGTCGCTCATCACCAACCTCATGATGGCCGGGGCCATGGCCTATACCGTCTGGGGCTGGAGCGTGGGGCGCTTCACCACCGGCGACGTGGTGCTGGTCAACACCCTGCTGGCCCAGCTTTTCCGTCCGCTCGACCTGCTCGGCATGGTCTATCGCACCATCCGCCAGGGCCTTATCGACATGGAGGCGATGTATGCGCTGATCGACACGCCGACCGAAGTCGCCGACCGCGCCGGTGCCCCCACGCTGGCCGTGACCGGCGGAACGGTTCAGTTCGATCAGGTGCATTTCGGCTATGATCCCCAGCGCGAGATATTGCACGGTATCAGCTTCACCGTGCCCGCCGGTCGCACTTTGGCGATCGTCGGCCCGTCAGGCGCGGGCAAGTCGACCATCGCGCGCATCCTCTTCCGCTTCTACGACATTCAGTCGGGATCGGTGACGATCGACGGGCAGGACATAGCGGCCGTGACCCAGCAATCGTTGCGCGCCGCCATCGGCATCGTGCCGCAGGACATGGTCCTCTTCAACGACACGATCGGCTATAATATCGCCTATGGCCGCGAAGGCGCGAGCCAGGCGGAGATCGAGGCGACGGCCCGCGCGGCGCAGATTCACGACTTCATCCTCGGCATGCCCCAGGGCTATGACACGCGGGTGGGCGAACGCGGCCTTAAATTGTCGGGCGGGGAAAAACAGCGGGTCGCGATCGCCCGCACCCTGCTCAAGGACCCGCCGGTGCTGGTGCTCGACGAAGCGACCAGCGCGCTCGACAGCCGCACCGAAACCGAAATCCAGACCGTGCTGCGCGACATCAGCCGCAAGCGCACCACTCTGGTCGTCGCGCATCGCCTCTCGACCGTGGTCGATGCCGATGAAATCATCGTGCTGGATCAGGGGCGCATCGTCGAACGTGGCGCCCATGCCGACCTCGTGCGCGCCGACGGGCTCTACGCGACCATGTGGGCGCGCCAGGCGACCGAGCGCGACGCGCCTGTCGCTGAAGGGGAAAACGGTGCCGACCGCGAGCCGGCCGCGCCATTGCTTTAAGGAATGCCGGCGCTCTGGTTCATGCGGCGCTCGGCAAACCATTGTTCCAGCATCTTGGCGGTGCAGCCGGTAAAGCCGTTGCTGCCATTGACCGAACAGCTGTTGGGCAGAGTGGACCGTTGAACCTGCTCCATCGTCGCGACCTGGCTGCCCCAGCCCGGTCCGCCGGACGGGGCGGGCTTTTCGCGCAGTTTCTTGGGAATGCGATAGCGCTCCGCCTCCGGTCGCCTTGCGCACACGACGATCTCGTCGCCCTGGCTCTGCGGGCACGGATCGTCACCATAGACCAGCAGGTTGATGATCCGCTCTGGCGGCGGCTCCGCCTGCGCCAGGGCGGGGACGGGTAGCAAAGGCATCAGCATCAGGCCGATCAGGGGAATGGCGCCGTGGCGCATGGCAGTGATCCTTCTTCCATCCCCTGTGAACGTCCACCCCGGACTTGGCGCAGTGCATGGCTGGCCAGGATCAGGACGACGCCCCGCCGCCCGATCCGTCACGGCCCTGCATCATCGCTGCGGCGGCGACGTCGTATCCTGTGCCGCGGGCTGCTGCTGCGCCTTGGCCTCAGCCGCTTCCTCGGCCTTTACCCGCGCCTCGATGGCCTCGCTGTCGGCGTCGATCGTGGACAGCCGCTTTTCGCGTTCGGCCGCGACCAGATCCTTCCAGCTGGCATTGTCGGCCTGCTGCCGCTCCGCCTTGGCCAGCCGCGCCAGCTGCGCGAAACAACCGGTCGCCCCGCCCGCGCCCGAAGGCGAACAGCTTTCGGTGCCGGACCGGCCGACATATTCCATGGATCGTACACGCTCGCCCCAGGCCTGATTGCTGGGCTTGTTGGGATCACCTCTCAGCGGTTCGGGAATGCGATAGCGTTCCTCCTCGCCCTTGCGCGCGCACACGACGATATCGTCGCCCTGGCTCTGCGGACAGGAATCATCGCCGTAGACGATGACGATATTCACCTTTTCCGATCCCGCGCTTCCCGTTTCGGCGGCCGGTTGCTGCGCCAGCGCGGGCGTCATGGCGCCAGTCAGCGCAATGGCGGCGATCATAAGCTTGTTCTTCATCGGTCGATCCTCTTGCAGACGCGCCACGGCGTCAGATACGCTTGGACAAGGCGATGGCGGCGCGACAGCCCAAGCGAATGGCGCCCGACAAAATGGGGTAGGCCGGCGCCTGCTCCGCGCCGTGGGCGATCGCGGCGTCGCGATGCTCCACCTCCTCCGCCTGAAAATCCGCGATGGCGGTGGAGAGTTCCGGATCGTCACCGCCGATCCTCTCCAGCTGTTCGGCATAATGGCGATCAATCTCGGTTTCGACGGCTGCCGTGCAGGCCATCGCCGCCTTTGGACCCAATGCGGCGGTCACCGCGCCCAGCGCATATCCAGCGACATTCCAGAGCGGGCTCAGCGCCGTCGGCCGCACCCCGCGCCGCACAATCATCGCGTCGAACAGCTGGCGATGCCGCTCTTCCTGGCTGGCCATGCCCGCGATCACCCGGCCATAGGGATGACGATCGCCCATCACCGCCAGCTGGCCGGCGTAGATACGGGTCGCGCCGAATTCGCCCGCCTGATCCACCCGCAGCATTGCTGCGCGATCCGGGTCGGTCAGCCGCTTTGTGGGGCGCGGATAATCGGGACTTGCGCTCATGACTTCCTCGCTTTCAGCAGCAGCGCCAAGATGGCAAGCGCCGCCGCGCTCGACAAGAGGCCGTTATAGCCCGCCATGGATATGCCCATCAGGCTCCATGGCGCCACGTCGCAGCGTGTGATGGGGCTGGCCATGATCTGGCTGAGCAAATCGGCCGCATTGCCTGCCGCTGGCGTCGTTGAACAGGTGGTCAGCCCCTCCCACCAGCCATATTCGACCCCGGCGTGAAATAGTCCGATAAGGCCGCTGACGCCGACTGCCAGCCCGGCAAGCCCCACGAACAGCGCGCTGACGCACGGGCGGGCGCGCGCGACAAAGGCGACCAGAGCCAGTGGCACGGCAGCGAAATGGGCATAACGTTGCCACCAGCACATCTCGCAGGGGTGCAGCCCACCCAGATATTGGAAGCCATAAGCTCCCGCGAGCAGGAGAAGCGGGACAATGAGCGCAAGCGCGCGGGCGAGGGACAGGCTCTTCATGCCTTGGGCTTAAAGCCTTCATGCCCTTTCGTCATGCTGAACTTGCCCTGCCGCGTCCGCGCTTATTTTGCGCCCGGCTTGCGGGCCGCGGCCTGGGCCACGACCGCGCTAGGCGCTTTTGCGAGCCGCGCGATCGTCTTGAGCGCATAGTCCATCTGGAAATCCTCGATGCCCTGCTTTTTCAGCTCTTCGGCCGATAGGGCAAAGCGCGGATCATCCTTCACATCCTCCTCCAGCGCCGCATCGTCGGTCTTGATCTCATTGATCAGGTGACGGCGCAGGTCGCTTTCGCGGAATTTGGGCCGGTTCTTGTAATCGGGATCCGACAATTGCGGCACGCGAATATCCGGCTGGATGCCGCCTTCCTGCACGCTGCGGCCCGATGGCGTATAATAACGCGCGGTCGTCAGCTTGAGCGCCGTGGTGTTGCTCAGCGGCAGCATGGTCTGCACGCTGCCCTTGCCAAAGCTGCGCTCGCCCATCACCAGCGCGCGATGCTGGTCCTGCAAGGCGCCCGCGACGATTTCCGAGGCTGATGCCGAACCCGCGTCGACCAGCACGATCACCGGCAGTCCCTTCGCATCATCGCCCGGCTTGGCGTAATAGCGTTCGACATCGCCCTTCTGCCGACCGCGCTGCGACACGATCTCGCCGCGCTCCAGGAAGGTGTCGCTGACCGTCACCGCTTCGTCCAGCAGACCGCCGGGATTGGAGCGCAGATCCAGCACATAGCCGGTGGGCTTGTGACCCAGGCTCTTGTCGATGCTGCGGATCGCCTGGCGCACGTCCGCACCGGTGTTGGCGGAGAAGCTGACGATGGTGATGACGCCAATATCCCTCTTCACCTCCCATTTGACGGGCTTCAACTGAATGATCTCGCGCGTCAGGGTCAGGTCGATCGGCTTGTCGCGGCCCGGACGCACCAGCGTCAGCTTCAGGCTGGTGCCCGGCGCGCCGCGCATTTTGTCGACCGCCTCGTCCAGCGTGCCGCCGTAGATAAGCTGCCCATCGATATGGGTGATATAGTCGCCCGCCTTGATCCCCGCGCGCCAGGCCGGCGTATCCTGCGTCGGCGCGATCACCTTGACCGCACCATCCTCCTGCGTGACCGACAGGCCTAGGCCCCCATAGCTGCCTTCGGTCTGGGTGCGCAGATTCTGGAAGTCGCGTGCGTCGAGGAAGCTGGAATGCGGGTCGAGGCTGGCGAGCATGCCGTCGATCGCGCCCTTGATCAGCTTTTCGTCATCGACCTTCTCGACATAGTCGGTGCGCACTTTCTGGAACACGTCCATGAATTCGTCGAGCGCCTTGTAGCTCGACGCCTCCCCGTCCGCGAGCGCGGCGGTGGTGGCGGGAATGAGCGCAAGCGCCCCGAGCGCGATCGCGCCCTGGAGGAAGGATGTCTTCATGGCTGTCCTAGGAGTCCGCATCAAGGTCCCATCATAAGCCGAATGACCGGCCAACGCAAAAACATGCTTCGACCAATATCATCCAGCAGCGATGAGCGTGGGGTGAATGGCGGCGCCGCCACCCCATGCCATCCAACCGCTCAGTCGAACAGCGGCGTGACCAGCGGCTGGAACTCGGCGGGCGCTGCCCTGAGCCGCGCCACCGCCTGTTCGCGCTCCTGCTCCGACATGGCCGCGAGTTTCTTGCGGCCGGATTCGAACACTGACTTTCCGGTTGCCGGCGCGCCATGAACGAAACGCTGCGTGATCTGGAGCAGCACGTGCGTCGGGTTGATGCGCTGAACCAGATCGGGGTCGAGACCAGCGGGCTGATAGGCGTAGGCGACTTCCTGAAATCCATAAGACAGGGCTTCGGTCAGGTTTGTGCCGAAACTGTCTCCGAAGATTAGCAGCTTGCCCGCGATCGGCGCGGCGGAGTTGCGGTAAATACGGATATTGCCGTGATTATGGATGCCGTTCTCAAATACCAGCCTGTCCGAGAAGTTGTCGCGGAACGCCAGTTCAAAGTTCGATGTGGGCGGAATCAGCTTACTTCCCAGGTCGCCAATCTTCTGCTTGATGGCGAACTCTCCGGGCAAGGCGTCCGCTGGGAGGTCCCACCGCTTCAACAATGTCTGCCCGGCCACCGTAGCGCCGTAATCGGTCCAGTGGGTGTCCGTTGCTCCATAACATAGCTGACGCCGGTTCCACAGTTCCCAACGCGGCATCAGGACGGGCTGGTCGCCGAACCGCTTCATGAAATCGTCGAAAGCCGTGTTGAGCGCTCGCCGGAATGGATAATAGTCGCGCAGAACCTCTTCCTTGGCAGGGGCGACCATCATCATGATCTTGTCGATGCCGAATTCATCCTGCCATTCCGGCATCTTGCTGAACATGTAAGTCCATCCCGTGACGCTGGCATCGCTAAGCGAGCCAGAGCGCGTGAACTGCCCTACGCTGTCATTTGTGTCGCCGACCAGGAACAACTGACCCATCCGTCCCAACAGAGCCTGGCCCGTGCCGGTCGGTGGAACGGACGCTGGCACTCCCCGTTGCACCATGCCGACCAGCGCCATGTCCTCACGCTCTTGATCCACCACTTCCCAGCGGCAGACAACGTCGCGCCCCTGTTCCTGGCGCACGGGTATCTCGACGTGGAACACGCCTTTGCGCGCCGGCACGTCGACAATGAATCCTGGATTGGCAAGGCAGGTCGCCACTATGTCTCCGCCATGGCGGATGGAGACGGTCACGCCGTCTCCCGGATTGGCGACATGGCCCGAAAAGACCAACCTGTCATCGCCGATGGGCAGAGGCTGCGCGATCCACACCTTGCCGAGATTATCGGGTCCCTGCGCCCCATATTGACTGACCGCCCAAGTCGCCCCTGTCATGGCACTCATACATTCGCCTCTTTATATTTTTGAAAACACACCGAAAGACGGCATGCCGTCCCACCGCATGCACGCTATGAGCAAAAAAACCATGGCTCAACGGTAAAAGTGTCGGACAACAGTCAAACCGGTCCAATAAGAGGAATGATATCGACCGGGCGGCCATTGCGGCGCAGTTCGACGATGATGTCGCTGCGCCGCGCGCCGGTGACGCCCACCGGATCGCCCTGCCGCACAGTTTCGCCCACGCGCACGGACAGGCGATGCAGTCCGGTAATCAATGTGGTCCAGCCGCCACCATGGTCGATGATGAGGATCTGACCATAGTCGCGATAGGGTCCGGCAAAGGCGATGCGGCCCGCCGTCGGCGCGATGGCTTGCGCACCGGGCTGGACGGCCAGCGTCAACCCTCTGGCGCGCACGCCGCTGTCGTTGACTTCGCCAAGGCCGGTGACGAGCTGACCGACGACCGGCAGGCGATAGGGCGGCGGGCCGCTTGCCCGGACGTCTCGCTCCGGCGGCGCGGCGCCGGCTTGGTCTGGCCGGGCCGGGCGGAGCAATGGTCCTGACAGAGCGGCGAGCCGTTCGCGCAGGTCTCCCGCCTGTTCCAGCCGATCCATCAAATCGACGATGTCGCGCGCTCGTTCGCCCAGCGCCAGCGCCCGCTCGCTTTCCATGCCGGCATTGGCGCGATAGTCGCGCGCGGCCAGGCGCTTGCGCGCTTCCAGTGCCGCCAGTTCGGCTTGCTGCGCCTTGCGATCCTGTTGCGCCTGGGCCAGCGCATCGGACGCTTGCTGAGCGGTCGCGCGCAAAGCACGGCTGCGCGCCAGTTCCGCGCGCAAGCCGGCCGTGCGTTGCTCGATCACCGGCAGAATTTGCCCCAGAACGGCGCGCAGATGCACCGCGTCGCTGATGCTGCCTGGCTGCACCAGCGCCAGCGCCAGCGGCCGCCGGGCCATCATCTGAAGCGCGGCGGTCAGCCGGACCACCGGTTCCTGCCGCGCCGCCAGCCGTTTGGCCTGCGCGCGTTGCAACCGGGCGATGATGGCAATGCGGGCCCGGGCAGCTTGAATATCGGCTTCGGCCTGCTGGATACGGGCGGCCACGGCGGCTGCGCGGCGGCGGGCTTGTTCGGCGGCGTCCCGTGCGGCCATCGCCTGCTGCGCCAGGCGTGCGGCGCGATCGCGCGCCTCGTCGGACTGACGGCGCGCATCCTTGAGCGCCTGTTGCTCCTGCGCCAGGCTGGTGCCCGCCGTCCCTTGCAGCACCAGCGCATCGTCGCCGGCGGCGACAAGGCGCGTGCCGGCCAGCAGCAATAGAGCCGCGATGCCGCCAACGAAGAAAAAATGTCGCGTCACCCGATGTCCCGCCCTTATGATGCGGTGACTAGGCATAAGCCGCCCGCGTGTCGAGCCGTCAGCCTTCGCGGTGATAGGGATGGCCGGCCATTATGGAGGAGGCGCGCCAGAGCTGTTCGGCCAGCATCGCGCGGGCCATCATGTGCGGCCAGGTCATCGCGCCGAATGCGATCAACAGGTCGGCATTGGCGCGTTCTGCATCCTCGAACCCGTCCGCCGCACCGATCAGGAACTGGCATTCGCGCGTGCCTGCGTCGCGCCAGCCTTCGATCCGGCGGGCAAAGTCCACAGAACCCAGTTGCTTGCCCTTTTCATCGAGCATGACCGTCACGGTGCCGGGTCCGGCTGGCGGCAGCTTGCCACCCCGGTCGGGCATTTCGGTGACGCGACAGGGCATGGTCAATCGCCTGAGGTAGCGGTCGACAAGCTCGGCTTCAGGTGATCGTCCGATCTTGCCGCGCGCGATGATATGGAGAAGCATCGGCGTCTCCTAATTCATCATCACCCCGCTGTCCAAGCGTCGGGACGTCAGGCGTTGCCCGCGACCGGCGCGTCGACAAAGCCCCACATCCGTTCCAGATTGTAGAAGCTGCGCACTTCGGGCCGGAACAGGTGGACAATCACGTCGCCCGCGTCGATCAGCACCCAGTCGGCGACGGGCAGGCCCTCGACACGCGCGGAGCGCCCGGTTTCCTTCTTGATCCTTTCGGCAAGATGCTGGGCCATGGCCGCGACCTGGCGCGACGAACGGCCGCTTGCGATCACCATGTGATCGGCGATGCTGCTTTTGCCTTCAAGGGGAATGGAGATGGTTTCCTGCGCCTGGTCGTCGTCGAGCGACTGCATGACAAGGGCGTGCAGGGCGGCCACGGAATCGGCGCTTTGCGCGATGTCGTTGGCAGGGGCGGGGCTGGTCAAATAAACTCCAATCTAGACGATATACCGGCGCGTGAGCGGATCGCGCACACGCGTTGCTTCATATTCGCGATGCCAGAGGGGGTCCGCCTGCCGCAGCAGGGTCGCCGATCTTGGATCAGGGCGGAAGCGCAATAGCACGAGCGCCGGCACTCTCCAATTCGTCCAGTCTGCACTCTGGCGCGCGGGCCGGACGAAGCGCCGCAGCCAGCTCATGGCCGCAGAGCCACGGGCACCCGCATCATAGCCCGGACGGGCGATCACCGCAATGGGCATTAGATGGGCGATCCCGCGCCAATTCTTCCACCGGCTGAATTGCGCCAGATTGTCTGCCCCCATCAACCAGATGAAATCGTGGTGCGGGTAACGCAGGCGCAGGGCGCGCAGCGTGTCGATCGTGTAGCGCGTGCCCAATTGCCGCTCGATCGCGGTGGCGCGGATCGGCGCGCGGCGTGCGACCTTGCGCGCATGGGCCAGGCGCGCGGGCAGCGGCGCCATCCCCTTTTCCGGTTTCAGCGGATTGCCCGGCGATACCAGCCACCAGACTTCGTCCAGGTCGAGCGCGTTGCGCGCGAAAAGCGAAATCGCCCTATGTCCGCCATGCGCCGGATTGAAGGAGCCGCCCAGCAAGCCAATGCGTGTCATCCTTGCGCCCTGCGAGGGCGCGGCCGATGGGCCATGCCTGCGTCAGCCGTGATCATGATCGTGATGATGGCCATCGCTTGCGCCATGAATGGCTTCCAGCACATCCTCCAGCCGCGCCGGATCGCCCAGCGCCAGAACATGGCCTTCGCTCGTCGCGGTCAGCGGCTCGCCATTCCAGTCGCACATCATTCCGCCTGCCCCTTCGACCACCGGGACCAGCGCCGCAAAATCATAGCTTTGCAGGCCCGATTCGATGACGATGTCCAGGAAGCCCGACGCGAGAAGGCCATAATTATAGCAATCCCCGCCATAGACCGGCCCCTGCCGTGGCGCGCCGCCCGACACCGCTGCGACCAGCGCCATATAATGGGGCACGTCGCCCTCAGCGAACAAATGCGGGCTGGTGGTCGCGATGCCCGCGCCCTCCAGGCTGCGACAGGCGCGCGTGCGGACGGGCGTGCCGTTGAAGGTGGTGGGCTGTCCGCTCATCCCCGCCCAGCGTTCGCGGGCGATCGGCTGATCGATGATCCCGATCGTCGGCCACCCGCTTTGGGTCAGCGCGATCAGCGTGCCGAATATCGGACGCCCGGCAATGAAGCTGCGCGTGCCATCGATCGGATCGAGGATCCAGATCCGCTCGGCATCGGTGCGAACCGATCCATATTCCTCGCCGATGATGCCGTCATCGGGGCGCTCCTGCTCCAATATCGTGCGGATCGCGGCCTCCGCGGCGCGGTCCGCCTCCGTCACCGGCGACTTGTCCGCCTTGATCTCCAGATCATAGCGGGCGCGAAAGAAGGGGCGAATCGCCTCTCCGGCGGCATCGGCAAGGCGGTTGGCCAGGGCCAGGTCATCGCGGGTCGTCATGGCGGCATGCCTAGCTGTTGATACCGCTTTGCGCTACCCTCGTGCGATGACCGCAAGGAGAGGACAATGCCCGGTTCCCCTGTCATTCCATGCCTGCGCTATGCCGACGCGCCGGCCGCCATCGCTTTCCTGTGTGCCGCTTTCGGCTTTCAAAAACACGCCGTCCATGCCGACGATGTGGATAGCGGCGTCATCCATCATGCGCAGCTGACATTGGGCGACGGGATGGTGATGCTGGGCAGCGTCAGGGACGGGGAGGGCGAATCGCTCTACACCTGGTCCACCGTGCGCGATCTGGGCGGCACCACGGCCTGCGTCTACATGGTCGTGGACGATGTGGATGCCCATTGCCTGCACGCCCGCAATGAAGGGGCCGTGGTGGTCGACGAGCCGCACGACAATCCAGGCTATCCGGGGCGCGGCTATACGGCGCTTGATCCGGAGGGGAATGTCTGGAGCTTTGGCAGCTATGACCCCTGGGCGCCGCCGCCGGACGAAGGCGATTAAGTTTTTCGAAACGTCGCCGTCCTAGCCTTCGGGCCTGCACGGAAATGCATGGCCAAGGGGGACTGCATGGCGCTGATCGGTTGGATATTGAGCTTTATCTGCTTGTTCGCTGGGCTGGCGCTGCGCCAGGACATGCCGATCGGCGGGTCGCTCACCCTCTCCAACCTGCTCATCATCTTTGCGCTGCTGGCCTGCCCGATCGTCTGGCGGGAACTGCCGCTCGGCGTGTCGCGCGGGCAGCGGATCGTCGCCGGCTTCGCTCTGGTCTTTGCCCTGCCGATCATCCTGTTCCCGGCGCACTGACATAGCGCTCCGGCGCGGCATCAGTCGAACAGGCTCGACACTTAAATAGTCCGGCCGATCGATCCCCCGGATCGACCGCCAGCCTGCTCTCCGTTCAGTCGAACAGGCTGGATACCGAACTTTCATCCGCGATGCGCTTGATGGCTTCGCCCAGCAGCGGGGCGATGGGCAGGTGGCGGATGTGAGTTGCGTTGTTCACCGCGTCCGTGCCCTGGATCGAATCGGTGATGACCAGTTCCAGCAATTCCGACGCTTCGACCCGCGCGACCGCGCCGCCCGACAAGACGCCATGACTGACATAGGCGATAACGTCCTCAGCCCCTTCGGCCTTGAGCGCCGCGGCGGCATTGCACAACGTGCCGGCCGAATCGACGATATCGTCGATCAGGATGCAGAAGCGGCCCTTCACGTCGCCGATGATGTTCATGACTTCCGATTCGCCCGCGCGTTCGCGACGCTTGTCGACGATTGCCAGCGGCGCATTGTCCAGTCGCTTGGCCAGTGCCCGCGCGCGCACCACGCCGCCGACGTCAGGCGACACGACGGTGATGTTGCGGTCACCGAACCGGGCCTGAATATCGGCCGACATGACCGGCGCGCCGAACAGATTGTCGGTCGGAATGTCGAAGAACCCCTGTATCTGCCCGGCGTGCAGGTCGACCGACAGCACGCGATCGGCGCCCGCCGTGGTGATGAGGTTGGCGACCAGCTTGGCGCTGATCGGGGTGCGGGGCCCGGGTTTGCGATCCTGCCGCGCATAACCGAAATAGGGGAGCACCGCCGTGATACGCTTGGCCGACGCGCGTTTCAGCGCATCGATCATGATCAGCAATTCCATCAGATTGTCGTTGGTCGGATAGGCCGTCGACTGGATGACGAACACGTCCTCGCCGCGCACATTTTCGTGGATTTCGACGAACACCTCTTCATCGGCGAAGCGGCGAACGCTGGCGTCCGTCAGGGGGATTTCGATATAATCGGCGATGGCGGCCGCAAGCGGCTTGTTGGAATTGCCGGTCATGAGCTTCATGGCCAAAACCCCCAGGCTTAGGTGACGTGACGAATTGATGACGCTGCGCGAGACGCGGCCCCTTTAGCGGGGGGAGCCCATGGTGGAAAGGCGCTTTTGCGCCTTTGGCCAAAATGCACTAGGGCGCGCGCCATGACCGACAAACTCGTGATCGCGCTCGCGCAGATGACCCAGTCCATGGGCGACCTCAAGGCCAATGCCGACGCCATGCTGGAATGGCGCGCGCGGGCGCAGGGCGCTGACCTGATCGTCTTTCCCGAGTTGCAGCTGATCGGTTATCCGCCCGAAGATCTGGTGCTCAAACCCGCTCTGGTCACGCAGGCCGATTATCAGCTCGACCGCTTGGCCCAGGAAACCGCCGACGGCGGCCCGGCCATGCTGGTGGGCACGGTGGTCGCGGCGCAGGGCGTGCTGTTCAATGTCGTCGCCTTGCTCGACAATGGCGCCGTCACCACGGTGCGCGCCAAGCGCGAATTGCCCAATTACGGCACGTTCGATGAAAAGCGGCTGTTCGCGCCCGGGCCGCTGCCCGCGCCGATCGATTTTCGCGGGGTGAAGATCGGCGTGCCGATCTGCGAAGATATCTGGTTCCCCTTCGTCACCGCGCATCTGAAGGCGCAAGGCGCGGAAATCCTGATCAGCCCCAATGGCAGCCCGTTCGAAGTGGACAAGGACGATCGCCGGCTGAACGCGGTTGCCGGCACGCGCGTGCGCGAAACCGGCTTGCCGCTTGCCTATCTCAACCGGGTCGGCGGGCAGGATGAACTGGTGTTCGATGGCGCATCCTTCGTCATGAATGCCGATCTGTCCGTTGCGCAGCAGCTTCCCGACTGGGAAGAGGCTCTGGTCCTGACGCAGTGGGAAAAATGGGACGGGCAATGGGTCTGCCTGCCCGGCGACCGGCATGAACTCGACCCGCGCCCGGCCGATATCTATAACGCTATGGTGCTGGGGCTGCGCGACTATGTGAACAGCAACCGGTTTCCCGGCGTGGTGCTGGGCCTGTCGGGCGGCATCGACTCCGCCCTGTCCGCCGCGGTCGCGGTCGATGCGCTGGGCGCGGAGCGCGTCTGGTGCGTGATGATGCCTTCGCGTTTCACCAGTCAGGACAGTCTGGACGACGCGGTGGAATGCGCCCGCTTGCTGGGCGTGCGCTACGACATCATCCCGATCGCGCCGGCGGTCGGGGCGTTCGATGCCATGCTGGGTCCGGTCTTCGACGGCCGCGCGCCCGACCTCACCGAAGAAAATCTTCAGTCCCGCATTCGCGGCGTGACGCTCATGGGTCTGTCCAACAAGTTCGGGCACATGCTGCTCACCACCGGCAACAAGAGCGAGATGTCGGTCGGCTATGCCACCATCTATGGCGACATGGCCGGCGGCTATTCGGTGCTGAAGGACGCCTACAAGACGACGGTGTTCGACCTTAGCCGCTGGCGCAATGCCCATGTCCCCTCGCTTGGGGCGGGCATGGGACCGGCAGGCCCGGTCATGCCCGAGCGGGTCATCACCAAGCCGCCCAGCGCCGAACTGCGCGCCGACCAGCGGGATGACGACAGCCTGCCGCCCTATGAGATTCTGGACCCCATTCTCTATGGTCTGGTCGAGGAGGAATTGTCGGTCGATGATCTGGTCGCGCGCGGTTTTGAAAAAGAGACGGTCGCCCGGATCGAGCGCCTGCTTTACGTCGCTGAATATAAGCGCCGCCAGGCCCCGCCGGGCGTAAAGCTGGGCATCCGCAACTTCGGCCGCGATCGCCGCTATCCCATCACCAATGCGTTTCGCACCATCTAAGAGCGCCAGACAATCCCATGACCGTCATCACTCGTTTCGCGCCCTCGCCCACCGGCCATCTTCATGTCGGCAATATCCGTGCCGCGCTTCACAACTGGCTGTGGGCACGCAAGTCCGGCGGCCGGTTCCTGCTGCGTCTCGACGACACCGATCTGGAACGCTCGCGCCCCGAATATGCCGATGCGATCAGGGCCGATCTTGAGTGGCTTGGCCTCCATTGGGACGGCGAAGAAAAGCAGTCGGACCGTTTTGCCCTCTATGAGGATCGCTTCGAAGCGCTGAAGGCCGCCGGCCGCGTCTACCCGGCATATGAAACCAGCCAGGAACTGGACCTGCGCCGCAAGATATTGCTGGGGCGCGGCCTGCCGCCCGTCTATGATCGCGCCGCGCTGGCGCTGACGACGGATCAGATCGCGGCTTACGAAGCCGAAGGACGCGCGCCGCACTGGCGCTTCAGGCTGGACCATGACCGGCCCATCGTCTGGACCGACCTTATCCGGGGCGAACAGCGGTTCGACCCCAAACTCTTGTCCGACCCGGTGATCCGCCGCGCCGACGGGTCCTGGCTCTACATGCTGCCGTCGGTGATCGACGATATCGACATGGGCGTCACGCACGTCCTGCGCGGCGAAGATCATGTGTCCAACACCGCGACACAGATACAGATGTTCGACGCATTGGGCGCACCGATGCCGCACTTCGCCCATGAAGCATTGCTGACCGGCAGCGAGGGCAAGCTGTCGAAGCGTCTCGGATCGCTGGGCGTCGCCCATTTTCGTGAGGCCGGTCTGGAAGCATCCGCCATCGCCTCGCTGCTGGCGCGGCTCGGCTCTTCGCAGCCTATCGAACCTTTCGTCGACAGGCAGCCGCTGATCGACAGTTTCGATTTCGCCCATTTCGGCCGCGCACCTGCGCGCTTCGATGAGGCCGAACTGGTTGCGCTCAACCAGAAGATCGTTCACCTTCTCCCCTATGAAGCCGTCGCTGATCGCCTTCCCACCGGCATGGATGCGGCGGCGTGGGAGGCGATCCGGCCCAATCTGGAAACGGTTTCCGGCGCGGGGGACTGGTGGCGGATCGTTACCGGCCCGATTGAGGCCCCTGCGGTGGCGGAGGAGGATCGAGACTTCCTCGCTTTGGCGCATCGCATCCTGTCCGACGCTGCCTTCGATGCGGATATCTGGCGCACGCTGACCGGCGCGCTCAAGGACGAGACGGGCCGCAAGGGAAAGGCGCTTTTCCTGCCATTGCGGCGTGCGCTGACGGGCCTCGACCATGGCCCCGACATGGCGCAGCTATTGCCGCTCATCGGCAGGGATCAGGCATTGGCGCGGCTGGCGAACTGACGGCAGAAGGGTTGCCAGCGGGCCTTCAGCCGCGCATCGTCTCCAGCGCCCTGGCGACCGCCACTATGCCTTCAGGCGCGGCGGCAAAGCCCATATGGGTGCAATCGACCTCGATCGCGGCGTCCCGCTCGCCAGCGCGCCCCTTGGCGCACTCCGGCAGGATCACGCCATCCCGGCGCGACCACAGCGCAACCGTGGGCACGGGTGGCTTCTCCTCGCGCGTACAGGGGAAGGGCGGACGGTCGACCGGGACGCCCGATACCAGCTGGTAGAGCCGCCAGGCGTGATTGGCACGCGGATCGCCGGAAAAAGGCGTACCCATCGTCACCACACCGCCCACCTTGTCGCGCGCGAACTTGGCATATTCCCGCGCATATAGGCCGCCCAGGCTCCAACCCACCAGAGTCACCGGTGCGCCCGTTTCCCGGCGGATCGCGTCCACGCGCCGGTCAATCTGCTCCAGACTGTCGGGGCGCGGCCCCATATTGCGGCCCATGCCCCAGTCATGCGCCTCATATCCACCAGCGGTCAGAATATTGCGCAGCCATTCCATCCGCCGCTCCGACGCCATGAGGCCGGGGATCAGCAGCACAGGCCGTCCGTCGCCCTTCACCTGATCCGCCAGCTTGACTGCCTGCGCGCGCGTCCGCGCAAGGTCGAACGGCAGCGACAAGTTTCCGAGCAGATGGTTGAGCGAGGGCAATTCAGCTGGACGCGGTCCGTCCGCCAGGCGCTCCTTCCAGAAATTGCTGACGGCTTGGACGTAAGGCGGCACGGGACAATGATTCCAAAAGCGGTTGGGCGAAAGATGACAATATCGTGACAAACGCCGCCGTCGTCCATCAGTTTCACCGTCCCAGACAAACTATTTTCCAGCCCTCGTTGCCTGATTGGCCCGGTTGGCCGGGCCGTTCTGCACCGCTGCTCAAATGGGTTGGCTTACCATCGTCCTATACGGGGCTGCGCAATCTCTAGCGGCATGGAAGGCAATGCCGAAGCAGCGGGCGGGCATTTGGTTGCGCAGTACCAACCGTCATCATGCCGCTTCGCGCATAATAACGCTCCCTAAGCGTCTCCTCGAACGAGGGTGAGAGCAGCAAAGGAGTTCGGGCGCACCATCGCGCGTCGTTGACGTTGGCGAAGAATTTCCAGCACTGGCGAACCGTCCGTCCTTGTTCGACAGGCTCTTCGCTGCCCCTTTTTTGCAACCAGCGGGCGCGACGATGGGGGCCGCATAATGCGAAAAGATATCAATTTTTCGAGAAAAACTGGAGCGGGCGAAGGGATTCGAACCCTCGACCCCAACCTTGGCAACTTAAACGGCGGCCTACGCCGGGCTTGCCAGTTGTTGTATTTTACACGATTTTTCAGTCAGTTATTGACGGTATCCCTACGACATTGTACCCTTCGATTGGCTGCCAAACGGCGCCTTCTGGAGACAATGTGGAGACAAGGCCGATCACGTCTAGCTTTGTCTCCAATCGGAGGATGACCATGCCAACCGCGAAAGTGACCAAGCGTGCCGTCGATGCGCTGGAACTGCCAGCCGAGAAGCAAACAATCCTGTGGGACACCGAGATCAAGGGCTTCGGCGTGCGGGTGCTGCCGTCCGGACTCAAGACGTTCATCATCCAGTATCGCAACATCGAAGGCATCAAGCGCCGCCTCAATCTCGGCCGTTACGGGGTGCTGACTGTCGAGCAAGCGCGCGACCAAGCGAAGATCAAGCTGGGCGCCGTGGCTCGGGGTGAAGACCCGGCCAAGGAGGTATATGAGGCTCGAAGAGACATGAACGTTGCCGAGATGTGCAACTGGTATCTTGTCGAGGCGCGCGCCGGCCGCATCCTTGGACGTAAGAATCTGCCGATCAAGGCGTCATCGCTCGATAAGGACGAGAGCCGGATCAAAACGCACATCAAACCGCTGCTCGGCAAGCGGATCGTGCGACACCTGACCCCCTCAGACATCGAACAGATGCAATCCGACGTAAAGGAGGGAAAGACCGCAAAGCCGCGCGGCCCTGGTCGTGGCGGCAGGGCGACGGGCGGCCCCTCCGCAGCCTCGGGATGCGTTGGAACGATCCAAGCGATCATCGGCCACGCCAAGCATAAGGGCCTGCTCGCCAAGCATCCTACGGAGGGCGCGAAGAAGCTCGCCGGCAGAAAGAAGACTCGGCGCTTGAGCGTCATCGAGATCGAAATGATGGGGAAGGCAATGGCCTATGCCGAGCGCAACGGCGAGAATCCAGTCGCTCTCGGTGCGCTTCGTGCGTTGCTGCTGACCGGATACCGGCGGGAGGAAGGCCAAGCCATGCAGCGCGCGTGGGTCAGTACAGCGGGCGGTTATGTGGCGTTCCCCGACACCAAGGGCGGCGCGCAGATTCGGGCGATCGGACCTGCGGCAGTCAGAGTCATCGAGAGCCAGCCGGAGATCGTCGGCAATCCCCATGCCTTCCCTTCGGAACTAGGCTCAGGCGCTTTCACGGCGGTCAGCGCCTGTCTCCAGCGCGTCTGCAAGCTGGCGAGGATCGAGGGCGTCACACCTCACACGCTGCGCCATACTTTCGGCAGCGTGGCCGGCGACCTCGGCTTTTCAGAGTTAACGATCCGGGCCATGCTCGGCCATGCCTCCCAGAACGTCACGCAGGACTACATCCACATCGACGAAGCGCTGAAACTCGCCGTGCGGCGAACCTCCGATGAGATCGAGCGGCTGCTCGCACTGGGTGCCGCGAGGCTGGAAACCTTGCAGATACGTCACATGAAAGAACATGAGTGTCTCGCTGCTTGAACAAGAGCGGGACCGCCACCCCGCCCTCGCCGTGGACCAAGCGACTTGCTCGAGAAGCTGTCAGGCCGCCGCTGCGGCGTTGGCACTTACGGATTGGACGACCGCGAAGCGCGGATGCCGAGATAGAGCAGCTACTCGGCACCGGCGTTGCGGTGCGCATTGTGGAAGGCCTCGGAGCGCCTCCACACCTCGTTCCTGACGTGACCGCCAGCCCCATGCGAGGAAAGAACGTGTTATCCATCTAGGCTTCGCCGCGAAGCAGGTGAAACTCGATAAAGCCTGAGAGGCCGTCGAGATAGGGGCAAGACGCCGACAGGGGAATGCCCTGGCCGGATTGTTGAAGCGCACCTTCTTTGATGCGCCGAAAGGTGCTTGGCATCAGCCAGCAGGCCTTTGCCTATGATATCGAGATAGAGGGGTTATATTTCCGTATTGTCGAGTGCGTGACCGCGAAGGACGGATTGTGATTTCCAATCATGACTTTGAGTTGGGGGCATCCTGACGCCTCCTCGCTTGTCTCAGCTTGCGGATAGGCAGGACCGCGCACAATAAGATGACACCCGTCCATCTACACGCACGAGTTGGCTGATTATAGAGGCTGTCCATTTGGTTGGTTGAGGATCAGCGGTTTGACACGATCCGTCTAGAAATCGGCGAGTTACTCCCAATCCTTAGCCATATTTAGAGATTATAGATTGTCAAAGAGCTGACCCCAGACCGCATGAGCATGTGCCGTGTCATTATATTCCTTCATGACTCTGATCTTGCTGTCCTCAAGGTAAAAAATGAATACATATTTATTATTGTATTTCTTCCCGTCTTTCAGGGTAGCGAAGCATTCAGCCTCAACGGCTACCCGATTGTCCGAACCCGTAAAGGTATTGCGATCCAGTCGCAGACCGTCCTGATCAAGGTTCTCCGCCATGATCTGGCCGATCCGCCCGACCTTGTCCTGGATTTCGCCAAGTCCCGCCGCCCACCAGATGAAATCCTTCGCGCCGAACTTGGCGATGGCAGCTTCAAATCCTTCCGTTTGCATGACGTCAAAGAAGGAACGAATTACGTCAATATCATTGGTCATCGTCGCCATTTCCGTAAAATTATGAGATTCACCGGGTCGGTCGATAGCTGCATCCTGGACGAGGCGGCACAGGCCGACAGGTGCGTTCCGCAAATCGGCTACTCGATCGCAAGACCTTCTAGGTCGCCTTTGGCGCGCCACTGCTCCAGAATGGTGAGAAACGCATTCACGCCCCCACCATAGGCCCCCCCGCGTGCGGTGCGGATCGAGAGATTGCCCTCATTGTTGACCCAGCCTGGCGTGCAGTTTTCCACGTTCGCCATCCTTGTCGCGAGGCTCTCGTGGTGCGCAACCCAGGCGGCCTCCGCCGTGGCGGTCACTTCAGCGCGATTGGCACCGCGACGTTCGAGTTCGCCGATCAAGTAGCCGATGTGCTTGCCCTGTTCGAGTAGCATCTGCATGAAGTTGAAACCCCATGCGCTTTGCGCGATGGAAACCATGAAGAAATTCGGGAAGCCGTGAATGTGGAAACCATGCATCGTGGTTGCCCCATCGCGCCATTTGTCTTTCAGCGTCAGTCCGTCCTTCCCAAAAACCGGAAGGGTGACGGGCGTCTCGGCATAAGGGCCGAGTTCAAAGCCTGTGGAATAGATGATGCAATCGACATCATACTGCTTGCCGTTGACGCTGAACCCTTCGGGGGTAATGCTTTCCACACCCCGCCCTTCGGTGTCGACCAGCGTCACGTTATCGCGGTTGTAGACATCGAGATAGCCATCATGGAAGCAGGGGCGCTTGCACATCCGCGGATACCATGCCTTCAGCCTTTCCGCGACGGCCGGGTCGTGAACGACTTCGCTGACCCGAGCGCGAATCCGCTCGGTGGTTTCGAGGTCGACGGCGTCCAGCACCGCCTGGACTTCCCCACTGGCCATATCCGGGCGAATCCGGCGCGCCGCCTCTACCGCTGGCCTGGTCCAGCCATCATCGACCAGATCAACAGTGAACGGCTCCATCGCGGTAACCGTATTGAAGTTGCGAATTCGCTCCATCTGCCAGCCCGGCGGTTGGGATGTATACCAGTTCTTGTCGGTCGGGTGTTCGTTGCGCACGTCAATGGTCGAAGGCGTGCGTTGCACGACGTAAAGATGGCCTGCGGACTGCGCGAGATGCGGTATGCACTGGATCGCGGTGGCGCCCGTCCCAATGATCGCCACCCGCTTGCCGGCCAGCCTGGACAGGCCGCCAGATGAGTCGCCGCCGGTATATTCATAGTCCCACCGACTGGTGTGGAAGCAATGCCCCGCAAAATCTTCGACCCCGTCGATGCGGGGAAGTTTGGGCGTCTGCAACGCGCCTGCGGTCACGACGAAATATTTCGTCGTGATGGCATCGCCACGGTCGGTGGTTAACCGCCAGCGATTGGCTTTCTCGTCCCAGCGCGCCTCGGTGACGCCTGTCTGCAGCAGGGCATTTTCATACAGGCCGTATTTGCGCGCGATCGCCTGGGCATGGGCAAGGATTTCCGCACCGCTGGCATAGTTCGCCTTCGGCATCACGCCCATCTCTTCGAGCATCGGCATATAGATATAGGATTCCGTGTCACAGGCGACGCCGGGATAGCGGTTCCAATACCATACGCCGCCGAAATCACCGGCCTTGTCGATCACGCAGACGTCGTCGATTCCCGCAAGCTTGATGTTCAATCCAGAATGAATGCCGGCCCAACCGGAACCGAGGACCACGGCCGTCACTTCCCGCTCGACGCTGGAGCGTTCGTGGTAAGGTGTGTGCGGATCGATCTGGAAGTGGGAAAATTTGCCTTCGAGCCGGGTATAGTGCCGGTCGCTCACATCGCCGCTACGCTTTGCCTTTTCAAGAGCGTAGCGCTCCAGGATTTCATCCTTGTCCAGCGCAGTGTTATTTGACCCGTCGCCCATCTCATCCACTTCCCTAGCTCAGCGGTTCGACATGACTGAGGTCACATTCTTTGGCCATGCGCATAGGCATCGGTGTCGACGCCGGCCACGCACGCCTTAAATCTACCCAATAAAGTGATCATCTTTTTGGATGATAACTTGAATTATACTTCATCAATGGCTGGATTATCGTTGATGGCGATGCCATCATCAAAAACGAACCTTTGATGCCGCATAAATCGACATTGTCGAACCGCGACTGTTTTTACTGAAACGTGTTAAAGTTTTCTATCCCCGCTTTGATGGTGCTGTCAAGTAGATGATTCGGCTCTTGTTGGATCTTTCAGCCAGCGCATCGGCGATCTGGAACGCCCAGGGATCCCCAGTGCCCCCACCTCACAGCGGAAGGGGGCATGACATGGCTGCCAACAGGATCGCGCCCATTTCGCGAGCGGCGGTGAAAACGGTGCTGAGCGGCGAAGTCGGTGCTCAGCCTACAGGTCGTTCGAGGGAATGCGGAGGGCAAAGGCCGATGGTGAATAGTGACCCAGGCAAACCTGATGCCACTTCAGGCCAGCAGCCCACCCGCGAGAGGAGCCGAGGGGCCAGGAGTCCTGTCTTCCGATTGGCGGCGCGGGCGCTATGGAACAGGCCGCATCAATGGGTCCACTCAGCAGGTGGCCAGCACATTGTTCGGCCAGGGAAGCTTGCGGTCCTTCAGCCAGTCAAGCGTATCCTTCCAGAAGCCGCTCTCATGATATGCGCGGAAGAGGTCGAAATGACCGATGGTCGCGCGCCCCAGATCGTGGGGCGAGAGCAGGACCGCAGTGCGCTCAGCGTTTCGATAGTAAGAGAGCGTTCGGCATATGGCAGGCACCGTGCCCAACGGATCGTCAGAAACGGCGACTGCCAGGATGCGTCCCCTGACCGCCGCCATTCGTTCAAGCACCGCTTCTCGATCTCCTCTGGGATGGCTGCGCTCAAAGCGCGCCCCCCGGAAACTCCATTCATTGGCGACGCCGGCGGGGAGATCCTCGAGCCAGCCGAGGCGCTTGCCCGGAAAGTAACCGAGGAGGGCCGTCAGGACGGGCATGACCAGATGCCATTTGAGAAGCAGCCCGGCGCGTTGGCGAGGGGCATAGTCGCCCCACCAGGCATATTGAGCGCCTACCGTCAGCATTCGCTCGATCTGATCGCCGGATTCTGCCAGGCCGGGGATAAAGCCGCCAATGCTGTGGCCGACAACCTTGAGGGGACTGTCCGGACGGCGCGCTCGCGTGAAGCGGAGGACGGCATCGAAGTCCAGTTCACCCCAGTCTCGCCAGCGATAACCGCAATCCTGCAACCGTTGAGGCCGTGATAGACCAATACCGCGATAATCGTATGTAATGACGTCGAACCCATGGGATGCGAGGAACCGGGCGTATCGGTGATAATAGCGAGCCGCCACGCCCGTTGCGGGATTGATGATAACGCTACCTCCTTCCTGCCGCCCCCCTGCGGTCCAGAGGTGACCGGCAAGCCTGGTATCGTCCTTGCAGAGGATCTCGATGCATTCTTCTTCAACAGGGGTCATTCGGGCCGAATAATGTGATCGCTCGGCAATGTATATTCGACCTCGGTTGGGTGAGCCTCGCAAAATTGATACCGGCCTGAGGATGACGAGCGACAGGCGATCGCACGTCCGATGCCGCCTCCGGCCGCTTTCAGGGCAGGAGAACAGCCCGGCCTTCGATGCGGCCTTCGCGCAGCCGTTGATAGACATCCACCGCATTCTCCAGCGGGAACGTTTCGACCGCCGCCCTGATGTGGCCCGATTCGGCCAAGGCGATGACTTCGATCAGTTCCGTCCGCGAACCCCAATAGGGGATGCTGACCTCACAGCCGAAGGGCGGCATGTTAGGGGAATAATGCAGCGTCCCGCCTGCCAAGCCGACCACTGAGATCCGGCTCGCCCTTCCCACGATACGGCTGCATAGATCGATTGTCGGTTGCGCCCCTACAAAATCAAGTGCGACGGTAACGCCACGTTCCCCAACCAGGTCAGCGATCTCCTCGGCAGCGAGAGCCCCATCCTGCGTGTTTATGGTCCGCTCGACTCCCAACTGTCGTGCATGAGCGAGTTTAGCTTCATCAATGTCGCACGCGATCAAACGGGCCGACGTCAGTGCTTTCAAGATCTGAACGGCTATATGACCGAGACCGCCAATACCCAGCACGACCACGGTTGCATCGGGCGTGAGCAGTGGCAGCGCAGCCTTGATTGCATGATAGGGTGTAAGGGCAGCGTCGCTTAGTGGCGCTGCCATGGTAGGGTTCAGCTTACCCAGGGGAACAAGCAGGCGGGGGGAGGGGACGATCATATATTCGGCCATGCCGCCGTCCGAACCCAGCCCTCCGCCGTAGGAGGGAATGCTGGCGTGACGCTCACAATAATTTTCGGCGGACGTCTGGCATTGGTGGCAGAGACCGCATCCCCACGGCCCATAGACTGCAACCGGCTCACCTTCCTTCCAGCCCGTCACGCCCTGGCCGAGCGCGGCCACCCATCCGGCATTCTCGTGACCCAGCGTGAAAGGACCGGGGATGCCGATGCCGTGATCCAGAACATGCAAGTCGGAATGGCACACACCGGCTCCCGCTATTTTGACGAGGATCTCTCCAGGCCCGGGCGCGGGCTTCGGCACGTCGAGAATTTCAGGCGGGCGTCCTTCCTCGATAAAGCGGACAGCTTTCATTTATCGTTCCTTGATGGAATCCAGGGATAGCGCATGGTCGATCGCCGTCGCCGGCTGCCGCAGATCCTGCGCTGTCCGATCAGCGTCCCCTCTAGGGGCAATTGCATAGGCGAGAATCGTCGTCAGGCCGGACAGGATGATCATGACCAGGAACGTGAGCGAAAAGGCCGCGCCGCTTGGGAAATGCGTGGTCGGGTCCGTTGGGCTGCTGACGGTGTCACTCGCGAGCAGCACCGCTACCATTTGGGCGCCGGCCGCCGTCGCCAGAGCGCGAAGAACAGTCATCATCCCCAGCGCTTCGCTGGTGCGGTCGGTAGGCACGGCAGCAATCAGGATGGGTGGCCCGGCCGCATAGAGCATGGTGGTGCCGATGGTGATGAAGCTGAAGCCGAACGTGACGATGGCGAGGCTGTCATGCCATCGCGCCGTGAACAGAAAGCCGGCGGTCATCACAAGACCAGAAAGGATCATAACCGCTCGTCCGCCAATACGTTGAACCAGCATGCCACCCAACGGCGCTGCCGCTAGCGACAGGATTGCGGCGGGTATGGTGGCCAAGCCCGCCGCCTTGGCGGACACGCCGAGGCCGATCCCCGTGAAGGCAGGGGTCTGCATGAGCATCGACATGAGCAATATGACCTGGAATGCTCCGAACGAAGCGCAGATATAGACGATATTGATGATCAGCACCTGCTTGCGCGCGAAAAGGCGCAGGTCGATCAATGGCTGTGGCGTGCGCAAGCTGTGCCGCACCCAAAACAGGGCGAGGAGGATGCTGCCGGCCAGAATTCCGATCAGCGCGGGGTTTGTCCAACCCCAGCTCCGCAGATTGCTGACCACGAACAGCGTGCCGGCGATGGATGGAACGCTCAGCCAGATGCTGATCATGTCCACCGGGCCGCTATCCTTGCCGCGAGGCCCCGCTGGCACGAAGAGCGCCAGCGCAGACCAGGCCAGGGCGGTTCCGATCACGCCAAGGGCAAATACCGCGCGCCATCCATATAGGTCTGCGGCCCAGCCTCCCAGCAGCATGGCCGACAAGGTGCCCGATGCCACGGCTGACAAGACGATCCCTATCGACAGCGGCAGGCGCGCGGGACTGACACATTCGCGCAGGATGCCGAAGGAGAGCGCCATGGCGGCCAGGTGAAGGCCCTGGAGCGCGCGGCCCAGTAGAACGAGCGGATAGAAATCCGTCGCGGCGCCGATGGCCAACCCCAGACCGCCAATGCCCAAAACGACGAGCAGTACCCGCTTGCGACCGAACATATCGCCGAAGCGAGCGGCGACAGGGGTCGCGGCAGCACCCACCAGCAGGAACAGCGTCACCAGCCAACCGATCGAGACCGGATCGCCAAAGGCGGCGATCAACGAGCGTGTCGCCGCATAGGTCATCGAGGAGCCAAAGGCTGCGATCGTTTCCGAAAGCCAAAGGGCGCCAATGAGGGGAGTGAGCGGAACACGCTTCACGGGTTCCGCTGTTCCGGTCGGTAGTGGACCTGCGTCCATGACCGTGCTGGCGTCATCTTGCGCCGTCACCACGCCGTCCATCCACCATCGACGATCAGTTCCGATCCGGTCATGAAGCTGGAATCCTCGGATGCCAGAAAGGCGGCGACGCCGGCGACTTCCTCGGGCTCCCCAAGCCGACCCATGGGGGTCTTGCCCTCGAGCGTCGCCATCAGGTCGGTGAGCGCTCCGGATTCGCCGGCTGTTTCGCGTGTTCGAGCCTCCCCCAGAGCCATTTCCGTGCGGATGAAGCCCGGATGGATGGAATTGACCCGGACCGGCCGTTGCGCGGTCGCGAATTCGACCGCGGTTGCCTTCGCGAGCAGCCGGACGGCGCCCTTGCTCGCATTGTAGGCGGCTGTCTCGGCATAGCCTACCAGCCCAAGGATCGAGGACAGGACAACGATGCTTGATCCACCGCGCCGCCCCGCTCCGCTTTCCGCAAGCAGGTTCGTCATTGACCGGATGCCAAGGAACACGCCATCCGCGTTCACCGCCATGATGCGACGCCATTCGGCCAGCTCGACGTCGGTCGTCGCGCCGCCGCTGGCGACGCCGGCGTTAAGGACAAGGATATCCAGGCCTTGCCCTGCCTCGCGCAGGCGTTGCTCGGCCGCCCGCCATTCCGTCTCGTCGGTGACGTCGAGATGGAAATAGCGCAGCTCGTTGCCGAGCCGGCCCAAGGCCGAGAGCACAGGCGGCGTGCCCTCCTGCGCGATATCCGTTACCCATACCATGGCTCCCTCGGCGACATAGCGCTGCGCAATCGCAAGGCCGATGCCCCCTAGGCCTCCGGTGACTAGCGCGACGCGCCCTTCCAGATTTCCCATCGAATGTCCCTCAGCCGGTGAACTGGCCGCCGGCCGGGTGCAGGGTCTGGCCCGTCATGAAGCTGCTCTCATCGCAGGCAAGATACAGGCAGGCGTCGGCCTGCTCGCGGGGGGTGCCATTGCGGTTCATCGGCGTGATGCTCATGGCCCAGCGATAGGCGTCGCTGTCCTGGGGGACGTCCCACATGGGCGTTGTCGTGAAACCCGGCCCGACGGCGTTGATGCGGATGCCCGTCTGGGCAAGTTCCAGCGCCATCACCTTGGTTAGCATGATCACGCCGGCCTTGGAGACGCAGTAGGCGGAGGCCCCGGCCACCGGAATCCTCCCTGCGGTCGAGGCGATGTTGACGATCGAGCCGCCTGTGCCCTGCTTGAGGAGCTGCCGCGCGAGCGCGCGGGCACTCAGCATGACGCCGGTGACATTGATGTCGATCACCTTCTGGAACTTCGCCGTGGTGACATGGATGACATGGCCGGAATCATGGGGGTCCACGCCTTCCCTCTCATCTTCCGGGAAGGAGGCGACACCCGCGCACATCACGCCGACGTCGACATGACCGAACTGGCGCACCGCTTCGGCGATCATGTTTTCGCAGTCGGCTTCGGACGTCGTGTCGACCTTTACGGAGATGGCCTTGCGGCCAAGCTCTTCCACCAGCCGGACCGTCGCATCGCCGGGTTGGAGGTCGGCGACGACGATGTCGGCGCCTTCCTCCGCGAAGCGCACCGCGCAAGCCTGGCCAATACCGCTCGCGCCGCCGGTAATCACCGCGACCTTGCCCTTCAATCTGTCTCCAATCATTCCTCGCTCCTCTTCCATCATGTTGGTTAGTCGGTGAATTGCCCCCCTGCCGGGTGCAGGATCTGGCCGGTGACAAAGCTGGACTCATCGCTCGCGAGATAAAGGCAGGCGTCGGCCACCTCTTCAGGGAGGCCCAGGCGTTTCATCGGCGTGATCGCCATGGCCATCCCGAGGGCATGGGGATCGTCTTCGATACCGGCGATAAGAGGTGTTGCCGTGTAGCCCGGACCAACCGCATTGACGCGGATTCCCGTCTGCACAAGTTCGAGAGCCATGACCTTGGCCAGCATCCAGACGCCGGCTTTGGATACGCAATAGGGTGCTGCGCCGGCCAGAGGGATGCGGCCCGCGGTCGAGGCGACGAGGACGATGGCGCCGCCCGAGCCCTGGCGCAGCATCCGGCGCGCACCGGCGCGGGCAGTCTGCATCACGCCCGTAACATTGACCTCGATGACGCGACGGAAATCGGCTGCCGCGAGCCTGACCACGTCGCTGGCGCCTGATGATGCGGCGCGAGCCTGCACGTTACTGCGTCCGGCGGCCGTCGCGATGCCGGCGGACGCGACGATGATATCGACCTGGCCGAAAATCTCCGTTGCCTGGTCGATCATCGCTTCGCATTGCTCGGCGTTCGTGGTGTCGGTCGACACCGAATGGGCTGTCCCACCGATTTCCTCGACAAGGGCAACGGTTCGACGCGCATCGGCAAAGTCGGCAATAACGATGGCTGCGCCCTCGCGGGCGAAACGCACCGCGCAGGCCTGCCCGATGCCGCTCGCTCCGCCGGTGATGACGGCTACCTTTCCGGCCAATCGCCCGTCAACGCGCGCGAACCCATTGGGCCGCGCACGCACTGCGCCTTCCATGCTCATCGGCACCTCTCAGTTCCCGATCGGGCATAGCCAACGGGATACCACGCTATACTTTGACTTTAACGTGTTAAAGTTTAGTATCGAGTCTCGCCGGCCGGATCAACCCCTTTTGAGCCGCACCGGCTGCATGGCGCGTATCCCTGATCTAAGACATGGCCGATAAGCGCGATTTCTGAAGCGTCCACGATTGGAGCCGAAAAAAATCTGAACCACGTTACAGATAAGGGCAGGAGGGTTGACCTTGAGGGATCAAATTGACGTGATAAATCGTCGTTGGCGGCTGGCGCGCCGCCCGGAGGGGGCAGTCCGGCGCGAAGATTTCATTCTGGATGAGGCGCCACTGGCACCGCCACTCGGGCAGGGAAAGTTGCTGTTGCGGCACGAGTTGCTGCTTTGCGCGCCTACGATCCGCAATTGGATCGGTGGCAGGCGTGAAAGCTATTATCCCACCATCGAGATCGGTGATCCCATACTCGCGCCCGCGGCAAGCCGGATCCTCTTTTCAGACGATCCAGCCTGGCCGGTTGGCGCGCTGGTCGTTGGCCTCGGCACCTGGCAGGATTATGAATGGGTAAGCCCGGAAGGCCGGGGCCTCCGGGTCATTCCCGACGGCATATCTTCGCGCGCAGCAATGGGCTTGTTCGGTATGAACGCCCTGACGGCCTATTTTGGTGTGATCGCCGTTGGGAGGGCCAGAAAGGGGGAGACGCTGCTTGTTTCCGGCGCCGCCGGATCGGTGGGGGCGATGGCGGCGCAGTTCGGCCGCATATTGGGCTGTCGCGTCGTGGGCCTGTGCGGGTCGGTTGAGAAGGCTCGCTGGCTGCGCGAGGACTGCGGTATTACTTCAGTGATCGACTATGTGCGCGAGGATGTTCCCGATCGCTTGGCGGCGCTTTGCCCCGATGGGGTGGATGTCGTGTTCGACAATGTCGGAGGTGAATTCCTTCATCAGGCTTTGGCGCGCACCAACCGTCATGGACGAATCGTTCTTTGCGGCCAGATCGCCACCTATGATGTAGCCGATCCCGATGCGGGGCGTCCCCTCGACATGATGCGGATCATCTACGGCAGCATAACCCTGAGTGGCTTTTTGTTGAACGACTTTTCGATCGATATCCCGGATGCGCAGAAGAAGATCGCGGAATGGGCGAAGCAGGGTTTGCTCGCTCACCGAGAGGATTTGCGGGATGGATTCGATAGCCTGCCGGAGACATTCATGGCGCTGTTCAACGGCGGCAACCAAGGCACGTTGCTGGGGCGAATCGCCGACAAGCAAGGGAGGGCGTTGTAGGCAAGGGTCAAAGGCGGAACGCCACCCTCCCGAAAAGATCCCGGTGGCTCACCGTCTCAAAGGCAGAGGCAACTTTTGCAAGGTCGCGCCATGCAGACAAGCCAGGACGATGCACACCGGGTTGGGCGGCATATCGTCGGGAATAAAGATGGGTGCTCAATCGACTGTCCCGCCGCCAATATTGGCGTTCGGTGCTCCGATGGCCCTCCCTCTCACGCCGGTGTCCGAGCAGGATGGGCGACGCTCAAACATCCCGATCTTCTGGTGTCCCATCCGTTGCTTGCGCCAGTCTCCTCAACGTCGCATCATGTTCGGCGAAGCGAGCGAACAATCCCGGCACGGACTTCTTGGTGGCGACGGGAATCAGGATCAGGCTGAGACCATAGGCGACCTCGGCATGCATCTGCTCGAGCGTGATGTTGTCCCGGACCCAATCCAGAATCGAGCCGATCAGCATATGGATGATGTTTTTCGCCATGGCGTTGACGTTCACGTCGCTATCAAGGAGCCCGGTCGCAGCAGCCTCTGCGACGAGCTTTTCCCATGAGCGGATACGCGGCGTGATGAAGCCGTCGCTCAACGCAGAATCGGCACTTCCGTAGATGGCGCGAAACATCGCCTGATTGAAGGCCGGGCTTTCCTTAAAATGGTGCGCAGCCAAGCTTAGCGCCGCGAACATCCGTTCGATCGCGTCGACGCCAAGCGCATCCAACTCATCCTCAAAGACGGCCAGATCCTCCTGGTAGATGGCGGAAATGATATTCTGCCGCGATCCGAAGAGACTGTAGGCCGTGACCACGCTGACCCCGGCCTTTTCGGCCAGCGTGCGCATGGAGAAGGAATCCTCGTGGATCATGCTGCGCGCGGCGGCCACGACCCGCGCTCGGCGCTCCCTTTTGTTGGCTTCTCGCTTGTTCATCCCACGGTCTTATGGGGTTTTGCGCAAAAATGAAACGTGTGCATTGTCCTGGCGTGAACGCCAGGGCGGCCACGGAACGAAAAAAATCGCATGCCCCCTGCTTGACAGCTTTCCCCGAGCGGCGGTATGTCGAACCTGTAACGTGTTTAAGAAAAACTCTGCAACATGTTAGGGAAATCGGCCCGGCCGGTTCCATGGTTTGCCCTTTGGGATTGAGATTCACCGATATCTTGAACTCATGGAGGAAGCGTAACCGCCAACAAGATAATGACGGTATCGATAGCAATACCAATAGGTGAGGATGAATTGAAAGCCAGAAACACAGGTCTTCAAAACGGACCAAATCTAGTTGTTCTGGCATAAATCTGGGAGGAGGATGTTATGAATAGCATAGGGATTTCTATATCGCGTGGGGTTTCCCTTTGGGTATTGGCATTTTCAACATCGCCACTTTATGCACAAGATGCTCCCCTTTCCGCGGCGCCCCCTCCGACTAGTGAAGCAACACAGTCAGGCATCGAAGACATCGTTGTCACTGCGCAAAAGCGTGCCCAGTCGATCAACAATGTCGGCATGTCGATCGCCGCGATCTCGGGGGATGCCCTGATCGAGCGCGGTGTTTCGACGGCGGCCGATCTGGTCAAGACGGTTCCCGGCTTCGCCTATGCGGAAACCGCGCTGGGCGTTCCCATTTACACGTTGCGCGGCGTTGGTTTCGTCGATCAGAGCCTGTCGGCCGGGCCGACCGTCAGCGTGTATGTCGATGAAGTCCCGCTACCCTACAGCTTCATGACCAAGGGTTCGATCTTCGATCTGGAACGGGTCGAGGTACTCAAGGGGCCACAGGGTACGCTTTACGGTCAGAACTCCACGGGCGGCGCGTTCAACTATATCGCGGCCAAACCCACCAACGAATTCTCTGCTGGCGTAGATGCCGAATATGGCCGGTTCAACACGCTCGACGCAACCGGGTTCGTCAGTGGTCCTCTAAGCAGCACCTTGAAAGGGCGTCTTGCCGTTCGGACGGTCCAGGGCGGCGACTGGCAGAAAAGCTACACGCGCAACGACACGTTGGGCCGCCAGGAACAATGGCAGGGAAGGGCATTGCTCGACTGGGAGCCGACCGAGCGTTTGACTGTGCAAATCAACGCCACAGGTTGGATCGACAAGTCCGACACTATTGCTCCTCAGGTCCGCAAGATCGATCCCCAGGTGCCTGCCGGCGTGATTTCGGGGGTCGCGAACTATCCGCTGCCGCCTGACGATCCGCGTGCGGCGGATTGGACGCCTGACCGGGATTATGCGCGTGATGACTGGTTCTGGATGACCGCTGGCCGTATCAACTATGAACTGAGCGATGATCTGCGGTTGGTTTCCATCACGGCCTACCAGAAGTTCAGCACCAAGGCATTCTATGACAATGACGGCTACACCTATCTGACGGGTGATCGCTACGGCACCGGCACTGTCAAAACCTTCAACCAGGAATTGCGTCTCGAAGGGGAGAATGGGCCGATCCAGTGGATTCTGGGCGGCAACTATTCGCACCATAAGGTGCATCAGCTCTTCACATATTATTTGAAGGACGCTTCCAACGCGCATGGCGTGTTCGCCGGCCTTGGGCCGATCGGACCGAATGGCGAACTGGGCTTTATCGGGCCGGATGGCTTGGACTTTGCGACTGCCAACGGGCTGAGTGACAATACGATCAAATCCTATGCGGTGTTTGGCAACGCCGAATGGGAGATCGTGCCGAGCCTCACCCTGCAAGGCGGTATTCGCTACACCAAAACCAATCGCGACGGCCGGAGCTGCGCCGTAGCGACGGATGCGGCGGGTGCGGCTCTCAGTTTGGGAACGCAGCAATTCTATGCCAATATAGGCACCAAGACCACGCCGGTCATGCCTGTTTCACCGGGCGACTGCACCACCCTGGACGAAAATTTCAACCCGGCGCCATCGTTCGGTCGCCTGCGAGAAGACAATGTTTCCTGGCGCGTGGGCCTGAACTACAAGACGCCAGGCGCAACGCTCCTCTACGCGAATGTCAGCCGAGGCTATAAGGCGGGTAGCATCCCGGCCTTCTCCGCTTCGACATTCACTTCAAATCTTCCGGTCAAGCAAGAATCGCTGCTTGCCTACGAAGTCGGCTTCAAGGCGCCACTGTTCGAGCACACCATGCAGATCAATGGTGCCGCCTTCTATTATGACTATAGTGACAAGCAGATCTATGTGCTGCTTCAGGATCTGGTGTTCGGCGGCATCCAGCAACTCGTCAACATCCCGAAATCCCGTCTCCAGGGTGCTGAACTGGAACTGGTGTGGCAACCGACACGCGGCCTGAACATCAGCGCTTCGGGAACCTATCTCGACAGTAAGATCAAGCAGTATACGGGCTATAATGCCGGTGGCATTTTCGCCGATTATTCGGGCGAAAGCTTCCCCTATGCGGCCAAATGGCAATTGGCTGGCGACGTTCAGTATGACTTCCCCATCTCCAGCAGCATGGAAGCCTATGTCGGCGGCGCGGTGAACTATCACAGCCGCACGACTGCCGCGTTCGGCAACGATCTTCTGATCGCCGGGGGTAAGGGCAATTATGACCTCAATCCCTATGTCCTGGTCGATCTCCGGGCAGGGGTGAAGTCGCCGGATGGCAATTGGCGCGTGGGCCTCTTCGGCCGAAACATTTTCAACAAATATTACTGGACCACGGTGGAGAAGCAGCAGGACGCGGTGATCCGCTACGCCGGCAAGCCCGCCACTTACGGCATCCAGTTGAGCACGCGGTTCTGATCAGGCGGGCGCGCATGGCGTCTCACGCCGGCGCGCCCCACTAAATATTTCCAGAGAGGGCGATATGCGGAGAGTCGAAGGAAAAGTGGCCATCATCACCGGCGGCGCCGGTGGTCTGGGCAGCGCGGCGGCGCGGAGGCTGGCGTCGGAGGGCGCGACCGTGCTGATCGCCGACATAGCGGTCGATGCAGCGGAAAAGGTGGCAAATGAGATCGGCGGCGGCGCGTCGGCGGTCCACCTCGATGCCTTCGATCCGGCTTCCATCAAGGCGATGGTGGATACCGCGATCGAACGATACGGCCGACTGGACATCCTCAACAATAATGTGGCCCATACGGGGGGAACTGGCGCGGATACTACCGTTCTGGAAACGTCCATCGAAACCTGGGATCAGTCCTTTGCGGTCAACGTCCGCAGCTATTTCATCGCCACCAAATATGCGCTCCCGCACATGCTCAAAAATGGCAGCGGGTCGATCGTCAACATTGCCTCGGATTCAGGGCTGGGCGGCGATTGCGCGTTGGTTGCCTATGGATCGTCGAAGGCGGCCGTCGTCAACTTCAGCCGCTATGTCGCCGCGCAATATGGCCGTCAGGGCATTCGCTGCAACACGATCTGTCCTGGTCCCATCGCCACGCAGGCGCTTCGCGAGCATGCGCCGGAAACCCTGAAATCCACGCTCAATGCCGTCTATGTGCCGCAACTCGGTGAACCGCAGCACATAGCCGCGCTCGTCGCCTATTTCTCCAGTGACGAGGCCGCCTACACCAACGGCGCGATGATAAGCTGCGACGGCGGCCTGGATGCCGTGATCACGCCGTGGATGGCGCAAGGGAAGCTCATGAACTGAGAATGTCGTCGCGACGGATGTCGCCGCGGTCCGCTAGTTGAAGGAAGGATAGTCCCATGAAATTTCATTGGTTTGCGGAGGTAACATATCCGAATGTTCCGAAAGATTTCGTCGAAAGCGGGGAGCTGAACTGGGTCAAGCCCACTCCATCGCTCTTCGATCCGCGCGAGAGCGGCGAAATGTATCGCATGTTCATTCGCCTCATGCAGGGGGCAGACAAGGTCGGGTTCGATGGGCTTGCCGTAAACGAGCACCATGCCACTGGTTTCGCGATGACGCCCTCGCCGAACCTGCTTGCGGCAAGCCTAGCCAGCACGACGGAAAATGCCGCGATCCTGGTGATCGGCAATTCGCTCGCATTGTATAATCCGCCCGTCCGGATTGCGGAGGAAATGGCCTATCTGGACTGCGTTTCGGATGGGCGCCTCATTGCCGGCTTCGTGTTCGGCACGCCGATGGACTCGGCCTTTGCCTATGGCAATCCGCCGATCGAGGTGCGTGACCGCTTCCATGAGGCGCGAAACCTCATCCTGCGCGCCTGGGAGGAGCAGGAGCCGTTCGCCTTCAACGGCAAATATACCAAACTGCGCTATGTCGATATCTTGCCGCGGCCCGTTCAGAAACGTCCTCCCGTGTGGGTTCCTGGCTCGGGCAGCGTGGAAACCTGGGATCTCGTGATCGACGAGAACTATTGCTACGGGCATTTGAGCTTTTCGGGTCTATATTCGGCCAAGCCGACCGTCGACGCCTATTGGGAATATTGCGACAAGCGCGGCGGTGACATGAATCCGAACCGCATGGCGTTCACGCAGATCGTTTGCTGTGCGGAAACGGATGCGGAAGCCGAAGCCAAATATTATGATGCGGTGAGATATTTCTATCGCACCAACACGGTCGACCCGAACTTTGCCATGCCTCCCGGCTATTCCACGGCAAAGTCCATGCGCTCGCAGAACACCTTGATGAAGGTCGGCGAGAGCAAGCTGACCCCCGAGGACAAGGCGCGCGCGGCGAGCGGGGAAATGTCGTTCTGGGAATATGATGAAAAGGGCTTCATCATCGCCGGCTCTCCCGAGCGCGTGAGCCAGCGGCTGCGCGAGCTTGCCAAGGATCTGCGTATCGGTCAGCTTATCGCTTGCTGCCATGTCGGCGACCTTGCCGAAGAGGTGGCCGCCGAGAATACCCGCCTCATGGGTGAGCGCGTTATCCCCACTTTGCGTGATCTGTGGTCTGAATATCCCGACCACTGGACCCCGGAAACCAGCCAGAAGCGCGTGGCGACGATCTCGCCGGGCATCGCGCGCGCGCCTGAATTCGCGAAATAAGGAGTAACGCCCATGACCATGACCATGTCGAAGGTCGGCGCCTATGACATCCGCCGCTGGAGCGGCGGCAGTGGCGCTCCCCTGCTCTATCTCCACGGCTTCGAGCAGCATCCCGGCAACGCACCCTATTTGCAGAAGCTGGCCAGCAAACACAGCGTGATCGCGCCCGAGCATCCCGGTTATGGGGAATCCACCGGGATCGAGGATCTTCAGCATATTCTCGATGTCGCCCTGCACTATCGCCAACTGGTCGAGGACTGGGGCCAGGGGCCGGTCGACGTCATCGGCCACTCGCTTGGCGGCATGTTCGCGGCCGAGTTCGCCGCCGTGTCGCCGCATCTGGTGCGCAAGCTGGTGCTGGTTTCGCCCTATGGGCTGTGGCTCGACGCGGAGCCCGCGCCAGACCCGTTCGTCCTGCCCGCCGACGCAATGGCGAGCGCCAAATGGCATGATCCCTCGAGCGCGGGAGCAGAGACGTCTGCCTTCACCGACAATGACAAGCTGGAATTGGCGGTCTTCCGGGTGAAGAATCTGGGATCGGCGACCAAGTTCATGTGGCCCATCCCGGATCGCGGACTGGGCCGCCGCCTCCGCTATATCAAGGCACCGACGCTCGTGGTGCGGGGTGAGGCCGATGGTCTGGTGCCTGCTTCCTATACGGAAGCGTTCGCCGCCGGCATTGGCGGCGCCAAGACCAAGAGTATCGCGGCGGCGGGGCACCTGCCGATGGTCGAGCAGGAAGCGGCGTTCCTCAAGGTCGTCGAAGACTTCCTGGCTTGATTGACCTGCGCCGGGCCGGATCATCCGGCTCGGCGCCCTTGTTTTCGGGAGTAGAACATGGCGACCATAAACGCCAACGGCATCCAGCTTCATTATGAGATCGAAGGCGAGGGTCCGCCGCTGCTGCTTATCAGTGGCCTCGGGGGACATTCGGGCGTGTGGGCGACAGTCAAGCCCCTGTTGACCCCGCATTACAAGGTGATCACTTTCGATAATCGCGGAACGGGACAGAGTGACGTGCCGCCAGGGCCTTACACCATCGACCAGATGGGAGATGACGCGGCAGCCCTTATCGAGGGGCTGGGGCTGGGACCAGTCCATGTGGTGGGTTGGTCGCTCGGCGGATCGGTGCTTCAATCGCTTTTGATTCGGCATGGACGTCTTTTGCGCCGTGCCGTGCTCTTGAGTGCGTTTCCCTCCTATACCGCCGTTCAGGATGGTTGGCTGGATTGCCTCCTTTCCCTCAAGCGCAGCGACGTATCGCCGATCGCCCAGGCCATAATCGGCATGGCGTGGGGCTTCACGCCACGCTTCCTCTTCAACCACGACTTTGTGGAAGCGGCTGCCCGCGTCGGGGTCGAGCAAGATCCCACGCCTGTTACGACCGAAGGATTTGAGGCGCAGGCGCATGGATTGCGGCGCTATGACAGTCGGGTCGATCTGCCTACGGTCGCCACGCCTACGCTGGTCCTGATCGGGGCGGAGGATACGCTTACCCCGCCGGCGCAGTCGGTCGAGCTGGCGGCGCTGATCCCCGGTGCAAAGCTGCAAATCCTGCCGCGTGGCGGGCACGGTATGGTCCTAGAATATACCCAGGACACCGTTGGGGCGATCCTCGCTTTTCTAGGCGACGCTGCGTGAGCCGTTTCCAAGGCAAGGTCGTACTCGTTACCGGGGGAGGATCGGGACAGGGCGCGGAGACTTGCCGCCTGTTTGCCGCGGAAGGCGCGGATGTCGCGGTAGCCGACTGGAACGGAGATGCCGCCCGTGCCGTTGCCGACGAAATTGGCGGGCGCGCGATCGTTGTGGACGTATCACGCGAGGCGGAAGTCAAACAAATGGTCGAGTCCGCAGCGCAACCCGCGGGCCGCCTCGACATCCTCGTCAACAATGCCGGCGTCGGCTATTCTGAGAGCGGACGCTTCAAGATGGCAGGCGTCGTCGATACGCCGGAAGATGCATGGGACGCGATCCTGGCGATCAATCTCAAGGGAGTCGCGATGGGCTGCAAGCACGCGCTCCCCATCATGGCCGCCCAGGGCGGTGGCGCCATCGTCAATATCGCGTCGATCAATGCCCTCGTCGCGATGCCGGGCGCGGACGCCTATACCGCCTCGAAAGGCGGGATAGTGGCGCTGACCCGTGTGCTTGCGCGAGACTGGGCGCCTAAGGGGATTCGCGTCAACTGCATCTGCCCTGGCGGCGTCGACACGCCGATGATCGCGGGCGTGGTCGAGCAACTCGCGTCGGAGAACAGGGAGCTGCATCCGATTCCGTTGGGGCGCATCGCGCAGCCCGCAGAGATCGCGCGGATGACGCTGGCACTGGCTTCGGAGGATGCCTCTTATGTCACAGGGGTCATCCTGCCGGTCGATGGCGGCGCGACCGCACAATAGCACAGCAGGAGAGCATATATGACCACGAAATATCTGATTGCGTTCACCAATCCGGTCTCGGTGGAGCAGGAGCAGGCCTATAATGACTGGTATAACGGTACGCATTTACCGGAAGTGACGGCGTTGCCGGGTTTCAGGAGCGCCAAGCGCTTCAAGGCGAGCGCAAGCCAGCTCGCCGGCGATCCGCAGTTTCAATATGTCGCGCTGTATGAACTCGACGACGTCGAGACCGCTGTGGCCGCGCTCGGCAAGTCCGCGCCCGACCTTACCCAGACCGACACCACCGCACCGGAAATGCAGCTTATCGTGGTCGAGGAAGTATTCGAGCACGTCCCGGCCTGAACGGTCAACGCAAGGAAGGAGAGGATAATGGGAAGATTGGACGGAAAGGTCGCGATCGTAACTGGAGGGGCGGCGGGTATCGGCGCTGGAACGGCCGAACGCCTTGGTCAGGAAGGCGCGAAGGTCGTCATTGCGGATCGTAATATTGCCGGTGCCGAGCAGGTCGCGCACGGCATCGGCAATGGCCAGGCGCTGGCGGTGCAGTTCGATGCCACCGACGAAGGCTCGATCCAGAAGCTCATCGCGACCGCCAAGGATCATTTTGGTCGCATCGACATATTGCACAACAATGTGGCGATGACGGCCGAAGCCTGGTCGCGCGATACCAATCTGCTCGACACTACTGTCGAGACGCTGGATCTGAGCTACGCCATCAACCTGCGGAGCATGTTCATCGCTTGCAAGGCGGCCCTGCCGATCATGATCGACCAGGGTGGCGGTTCCATCATCAACATGTCCTCCGGTTCGGGAGAGGCAGGGGCACCGACCCTCATCGCCTATGGCACCACCAAGGGCGGCGTCATCACGCTCACCAAATACCTTGCCGTGCAATATGGCCGCGCGAACGTGCGCAGCAATTGCATCCTGCCCGGCCTGATCATGACCGAGCAGATCAAGCAGAATGTCCCGGATGCCGACCGCATCTATCGCCGCACGACCCCGTTCGATCGCGCCGGCACCCCCGCCGACATCGCGGGTATGGTGGTGTTCTTCGCTTCCGATGACGCCGTGTTCGTCAATGGCCAGATCGTTCATTGTGACGGCGGCGGCTCCGCTGGCGCTGCCGAACCGCTCGACTTCTGACAGCGAGAGCTTGACAAGAAAAAGGGGGCGGCGCCAGCAGCGCCGCCCCCTTTCCT
The DNA here is from genome assembly GCF_000445105.1 of Sphingobium lactosutens DS20. Lineage (GTDB taxonomy): Bacteria > Pseudomonadota > Alphaproteobacteria > Sphingomonadales > Sphingomonadaceae > Sphingobium > Sphingobium lactosutens. The sequence goes on from NZ_ATDP01000104.1 coordinate 89,070, forward strand.
GTGTGGTCGGTCAACCGTGGATCATGACCTTGAAGCTGTCGAGCGCGTCGAGTTGGGTATCGAACGCCTTGCGGCTCTCCTCCAGCGGGAACTGATGGCTGACCAGATGGGCAGTGCGGATCTCTTCCGCCGCCAGCGCCGCGATCGCCTGGGTGAAGTCGCCGCCGAGCGATCCGATGATGGTCGGCAGTTTATGGACGATCTTGGTCGTGTCGATAGGAGCGGCTTCCTCGGGCAAACCGACGATGCAGATGGTGCCGCCGGGCCTGACCATTTCGAGTGACTGGCGAATAGTGATGGGATTCCCGGCCGCCTCGAACACGACATCGGCCGATCCGCCACGCCCGAAATGATATCGGCTCACGCCGAAGCGGTCCATGACCCATTCCAGCGCATCGCCCGTTCGGGCGTCGAATACGCCGTCTGCACCACTTTCCTCGGCGAGAGCTAGGCGACGCGGCGAAACCTCGACCAGCACCGCCTCGGCCCCCACGCGGCGCGCGGCTTGCAGGCAGGCATTGCCGATCATGCCGCCGCCCAGCACGACCACCTTGTCGCCACGCTTGACGCCCGACTTCGCAACGGCCGTGATGCCGATCGAAACCGGCTCGACGGTCGCAGCGATGACGTCCGGCAGATGATCGGGCAAGCGATGGACGTTGACGCCAGGCGCGGCGTTCTCGATCCGCACATAGTCGGCGAAGGCGCCGGGGCGGCCATAGCCTGTCGAATTCTCGAACAAATCGGCACAGAGAATATGCTCGCCATCGTCGCAGGCGCGGCAGCGACCGCAGACCCCGGCCGAGAAGCCGGTGACGCGATCGCCGAGCCCGATTCCCTTGACGTCCTCGCCGACGGCCACGACCTGGCCCATGAATTCATGGCCCATTATCTGGCCACGCTGGACATAGAGCCCGGTCTTGTAGCTATGGACGTCGGACCCGCAGATTCCGCAGGTCGTCACCTGAATGAGAATGTCCGCAGCGCCTACACGAGGCGTTTCCACCTCCTTCAGGCTGATATCGTGGGGGCCGTTATAGACTGCCGCGCGCATGCGTTGGGGTAGTGCCAGATCGATCATTTTCCTCTCCCTTCAAAAATATGAAACATGTTACATTTTAACGCGAATGGTATGGAAATCCATTCGATGGTTGACTTTTGGCACAGCCTCAATCAAGAACCTGAAACACGTTAAAGGTTTTAGTGAGTCCGGTCAAACCGGCTGGAGGGATGAAATGAAAGTGTCGCTTGGTGCGCATCGGCCCGTCGTTGTGGCGGTCGGAGGCACTCTTAGAGAGCATAGTTCGACCGAAAAGGCATTGAAGCTCGTTCAGCGGCGTTGTGTCGAGCTAGGCGCGGATACTGTCCTGATAAGCGGCGCGGATCTCGATCTGCCGGCTTATGCGCCCGAGCGGGCGGAGCGCACCGAACGGGCGCAACTCCTTGTCGATTCATTGCGGCGGGCAGATGCGATCCTTATCGGCTCGCCTGGCTATCATGGCGGCATTTCAGGTCTGGTGAAGAATGCGCTCGACTATACGGAAGACATGCGAGGCGACGCGCGCTGCTATTTCGACGGTCGGCCCGTCGGCTGTGTCGCCACGGGCGCGGGCTGGCAGGGTGCTGTAGCGACGCTGGGGGCACTGCGCGCCGTTGTCCATGCTCTGCGCGGCTGGCCGACGCCATTGGGCGTTGCGATCAACACCATCGAGCCGGTCTTTGCTCCCGATGGAGAGTGTCTTTCGCCCGATCTCGCCCGAACGCTTGATGCGATGGCCGAGCAATTGCTGGAATTCGTTGCTGCGCACACCGCGCTGGCGACCGCGGTTTAAGGAATTCCTTATGGCGACCCAGCCTCATTTCGATCCCGATTATGTATCGCCGCCGTTGCGCCGGCGCGTTCGCCCTTCGCTTGTGTCCGTCCCCACCTTCGACGCCGACGCGGCCGTCACGGCCATCGCTGCGGGAGGTGTTGCGATCCTGGCTGAAGGTATCTCCGGTGATGCTCCAATGAGCCTGATTGCTGCGGCGCGCGACGTCGACGCCCATGTCGTGAACTTCATGGCTCGCAATGGTCGGGGCCTTATCTGCATGCCGATCGCACGGGAGCAGGCGCGCCAGATCGGCCTGACGGCCATGGCAGGTGCGGTGGACAATAATCCTCGCTGTCTCGGCTTTGCCCGATCTATCGAGGCCTGCAGCGGTGTTTCGACGGGTATATCGGCGGATGATCGTGCGAGAACGATGTCGGTGGCGGCTGCGGTCGGCGCCGGCCCTCACGACATTGTCAGTCCCGGTCACGTATTCCCCATTATCGGCCATGAGAATGGCTTGATCGGCCGCTGCGGCGCCACCGAGGCGGCGATCGAGCTTGTGCGGTTGGCGAACCGGGGCTTTGCAGCCGTACTGTGCCGGATATTGCGGGATGATGGGGAAGTCGCGACTTTGGCCGACATGCCCGGTCTGGGCTGGATGCAGTCGCTTGAGGCCGTCGATATCGGAACGCTGCTCGCTGCGCAATGTGCGCGGACCCGCCTGGTTCACCGTGACGATGCGCCTCGCTTCGTGGGGGCGAACGCCTCGATTCAATTGCGGATCTATCGCGAGCAGGAAGGGGGACGGGAGCATTATGCGCTGCTACACGGATCGCGGCCCGATCGTGAGCGCAGTGTGATCCGCATCTGCCGCGACAATGATGCGGGACAGAATATTCATACGGTCGCAGCGCTGGCCGCCGCAATCTGCGAAAGCGTGTCCGAACCGGGCGCGAGCCTCATTCTCATCTCCGGAAGTGAGCAGGGATTGGCTGGCGACATCGTCAACGAGGCGATCGGCGGACAGATACTTGAGGATATGGTGCTTAATGGCTGACGGAATCACTCCACTTTTTTCGCTGGCCGGCAAGCACGCGCTGGTGACGGGCGCGTCCAGCGGGCTTGGCGCGCATTTCGCGATGATCCTTGCCGAAGCAGGTGCCGCGGTGACACTTGCGGCGCGGCGGAAGGAGGCTCTGGCGGATGTTGCTGAACGCATCGCCCGCCTTGGCGGAAGCGCGAAAGTCGTGACGCTCGACGTCACCGACGCTGCGTCGCTTGACGCGCTCCCCGCTGCTATGGCCGATATCGACATATTGGTGAACAATGCGGGGATCGTCCGCGATGGCCCCGCGCTCGACCAGACTGAAGCCGATTGGGATGCGGTGATCGATACCAATCTCAAGGGCATGTTCCTGGTCGCGCAGGCCGCCGGACGGGCCATGAAGGCGCGCGGAGGCGGATCGATCATCAATATCGCCTCCATTCTTGGTTTGCGGCAGGCGGGAGCCGTGCTTCCCTATGCGGTTTCCAAGGCCGGCGTGGTGCAGATGACCAAGGTGATGGCGCTCGAACTGGCGCGTCATGGCATCCGAGTGAACGCCCTCGCGCCCGGCTATCTCGACACGGAACTCAACCGGGCCTTCTGGGAAACGGACGCGGGGCGTGCGTTGATCCGCCGGGTGCCCCAGCGACGCCTGGGCCAATTGGAGGATCTGGACGGACCGCTGCTCCTGCTTGCCTCGGATGGCTCGCGGTTCATGACAGGCGCGGTGATCGCCGTGGACGGGGGACATCTCGTTAGCAGCCTGTAAAATGAAGGAGAAGCAGATGGCTGAAAAGCTCCAGGTGGATGCGAACATCGCCCTTGAAGGGCTCTTGTTCGACGGGATGACGATCGCGGCGGGTGGCTTTGGGCTTTGCGGCATTCCCGAGACCTTGATCTATGCAGTGCTCGAAAGCGGCGTGCGTGACCTGACATTGGTGTCGAACAATGCGGGCGTCGACGATTTCGGCCTTGGCATCCTCCTCGCCGAGAAGCGGGTTCGCAAAATGATCTCCAGCTATGTCGGCGAGAACAAGGAATTCGAGCGCCAGTTTCTGGCCGGAGAGCTGGAGGTGGAGTTCAATCCGCAAGGCACCTTGGCCGAGCGGATGCGGGCGGGGGGCGCGGGCATCCCGGCTTTCTACACACGCACCGGCGTCGGCACGATGATTGCCGAAGGCAAGGAAGTGCGTCGCTTTGGCGATAGCGATTATGTGATGGAAACCGGGATCGTCGCCGATCTGGCCCTGGTGAAAGCCTGGAAGGCCGATCCCTACGGCAACCTCGTCTACCGCAAATCCGCCCGGAACTTCAATCCGATGGTCGCGACATGCGGACAGGTGACGGTGGCCGAGGCGGAAATACTGGTGCCAGCGGGCAGCCTTGACCCGGACAGCATCCATACGCCGGCCGTCTTTGTCCAACGCTTCATTCGCGCAACCAGCAACGAAAAGCGCATCGAACGGCGCACGATCAGGGCGGAGGCGGCGTGATGGCGACCGATACGTCCGTAAAGGGCTGGACCCGCGATCAAATGGCTGCCCGCGCGGCGCTCGAGATGCACGACGGCTTCACCGCCAATCTAGGCATCGGGATACCGACGCTGGTCGGCAATTTCATTCCGCCCGGCGTCGATGTCACCCTTCAATCGGAGAACGGCATCTTGGGGCTAGGTCCATTCCCGACCGAGCGGGAGGTGGACCCGGACATCATCAACGCGGGCAAGCAGACGATCACCGAGCTGGACCGGACCAGCTATGTTTCCTCAGCCGACAGCTTCGCAATGATTCGCGGGGGCCATATCGACCTGTCGGTGCTGGGCGCTATGGAAGTGGCCGAGAATGGCGATCTGGCAAACTGGATGATCCCCGGTCAGATGATCAAGGGACCGGGCGGTGCCATGGACCTTGTGGCCGGCGTCCGGCGCATCATCGTGCTGATGGATCATGTGTCGAAAAGCGGCAGTCCCAAGTTTCGCACCCACTGCACCCTGCCGCTGACCGGCGCCAATGTCGTCGATATGCTGATTACTGATCTGGCGGTGTTCGACCGCAAATCCCGTAACGCCGCCTTCCGCCTGATCGAACTCGCTCCTGGCGTGACGATCGAGGAAGTCCGCGCCAAAACCGAAGCGAGTTTCGAGGCATGACGGATAGAGCGCACGCCATGGCCGCGCGGGTGGAAACATTCGTCCGCGAGGTGGTGATCCCCTATGAGAAGGATAGCCGCCGGGACCATCATGGGCCGACCGACGAGCTTGTGATGGAGATGCGCGGGAAGGCGCGGGAGGCCGGGGTGCTGACGCCGCATATCCTGGCAGACGGCTCGCATCTGACGCAGGGCGAGACAGCGATCGTCCTGCGCAAGACGGGCCTGTCGCCGCTTGGACCGCTTGCCTGCAACACGGCCGCCCCAGACGAGGGCAACATGTATCTGCTGGGCAAGGTCGCGAGCCCCGAGCAGAAATCGCGCTTCCTAGAACCGCTTGTCAGGGGTGAAGCGCGATCGGCCTTTTTCATGACCGAACCGGCCGAGGAGGATGGCGCTGGCTCCGATCCTTCGATGATGCGGACGACCTGCCGGCTCGATGGCAATCACTGGGTCATCAACGGTCGCAAGAAGTTCATCACCGGCGCGCAGGGCGCCAAGGTCGGCATCGTCATGGCGAAGTCGGACGACGGCGCCTGCATGTTCCTGGTGGAGCTACCCGATCCCGCCATCCGCATCGCGCGCGTGCTCGATACGATCGACAGTTCGATGCCGGGAGGGCATGCCGAGATCGATCTTGTCGACTTGCGTGTCCCTGCCGACCAGATGCTGGGAGCCTCGGGCGAAGGCTTCAAATATGCCCAGGTGCGTCTCTCGCCCGCGCGCCTCTCGCACTGCATGCGCTGGCATGGTGTGGCGACACGCGCGCACGAGATCGCCACCGACTATGCCAATCGGCGTCATGCGTTCGGCAAGCCGCTTGTCGACCATGAAGGCGTGGGCTTCATGCTGGCCGACAACCTCATCGAACTGAAGCAGGCCGAACTGATGATCGACTGGTGCGCCGGGGTGCTCGACACGGGGTCGCTGGCCACGGTGGAGAGCTCGATGGCGAAGGCGGCTGTGGCGGACGCTCTGTTCCGGGTGGCGGATCGCTGCGTGCAGGTGATGGGTGGCAACGGTGTCAGCGGCGATACCATCGTGGAGCAGGCGTTCCGCGAAATCCGCGCTTTCCGAGTCTACGACGGCCCGACCGAGGTTCATAAATGGTCGCTTGCCAAGAAGATCAAGCGTGACTGGAAAGCCGCTCAGGCATGACGGTCGCTCAGGATGACAATGTCGGCACGGCTCCCGTTCGCGAGGGCTATGGTTTTGATATCGATGCACTCGACCTCTGGATGCGGACGAATGTCGACGGCTATGCCGGACCGCTTCATGTCGAACAGTTCAAGGGCGGGCAGTCCAATCCGACCTACAAGCTGGTGACGCCTGACCGATCCTATGTCCTGCGGCGCAAGCCACCGGGCCAGCTCCTGAAGGGCGCGCATGCCATCGAACGGGAAGCCAAGGTGCTGACCGGGCTTGCCAGGGCAGGCTTTCCAGTGGCCCATGTTTATGGGCTATGCACCGAGGATGCGGTGATCGGCACCTGGTTCTATGTCATGGAGATGGTCGAAGGCCGCATCTTCTGGGACGCGACCTTCCCCGACGTGCCAAGGTCCGAGCGCGCCCTTTATTTCGATGCCATGAACGCCACGATCGCCGCCCTCCACAATGTCGATTATCAGGCTGTCGGCCTAGGCGATTATGGCAGGCCCGGCAATTATTTCGAGCGGCAGATCGCGCGTTGGTCCAGGCAATATCTGGAAGATGAGGCGGCCGGGCGCGACCCGAATATGGACCTTTTGGTCGACTGGCTGCCTGCAAACATCCCGGCCGGGGATGAGACCAGCATCGTCCATGGCGACTTTCGATGCGACAATATGATCTTCCATCCCAGTGAGCCGCGTGTGCTCGCCGTGCTGGACTGGGAGTTGTCAACGCTTGGCCATCCGGGCGCAGACTTCGCCTATCATGCGATGATGTATCGCATGCCCCCACATATCGTCGCGGGGCTTGCGAATGCCGATCTCGCAGCGCTCGGTATTCCTGACGAGCAAGACTATCTTGCGGCCTATTGCCGCAGACGCGGCCTGGGAGCCATGCCCGGCTACGACTTCTATATCGCGTTTAATTTCTTCCGCCTGGCAGCGATCTTTCATGGGATCAAGGGGCGCGTGATCCGGGGGACCGCGGCATCCGCCCAGGCTCGCGAACGGGTTGCGGTATTACCTGAACTCGCGGCGCTTGCCTGGACGCAAGCCAAGCGGTGCGTGTGAAGCGGCGATAATCGAACAGAAATACGCTTGGCTCGCAGCGTGGCGGATGGAAGGCCAGACAAGACTCTTCGATGCTTTCCGGCAGGAAGGGAAGCGGTGTGTCCGGCAAGGCCGGCTTCAACATTGAGGAACGGAAATGAGCGATGATATTCTGATCTTGTCCGGCGTCCGAACGGCGATCGGCACCTTCGGCGGAGCGCTCAAAGACGTTCCACCCGCAAAGCTCGGCAGCATTGTTATCGCCGAAGCCATGGCGCGGGCCGGGATCGAGCCTGCCGATGTCGATCACGTCTTCATGGGACAGGTTATCCCAACGATCGCTCAGGATGCGTATCTCGCAAGAGCGGCCGCGCTCGGTGCGGACATCCCTGTGTCGGCGCCGGCGCTTACCATGAATCGGCTTTGTGGATCGGGTGTTCAAGCCATCATTTCCGCGGCACAGACATTGCGTCTTGGCGAGGCTGAATTAGTGGTCGCGGGCGGCGCCGAGAACATGAGTCGCGCGCCCCATCTCGTGGCATCCGCCCGGTTCGGTCAGAAGATGGGACCGATCGAGATGGTCGATGCGCTCACCACAACCTTGAGCGATCCGCTGGACGGTTATCATATGGGGGTGACGGCGGAGAATATTGCCGCACAGTGCAAGATCAGTCGCGAGGATCAGGATGCCCTCGCACTGGAGAGTCAGAGGCGCGCGGCCCGAGCCATTGCGGAAGGCCGATTCAACGAGCAGATCGTGCCGGTTGAAGTTTCGACCCGCAAAGGTGTGATCGTCTTCGACACGGATGAGCATGTTCGTGGCGATACAACGGCCGAAGGCCTCACCAAGCTGCGCCCGGCCTTCCAGAAGGAGGGAACGGTAACGGCCGGCAATGCCTCTGGGGTCAACGATGGCGCCGCCGCCCTGGTTCTCGCCACGGCGGCGGCAGCCGCCGCCAAGGGACTGGTTCCGCGCGCCCGCATCCTGGGGTGGGGGCATGCCGGAGTCGATCCATCCGTGATGGGGCTAGGCCCCGTGAAAGCCGTTCCGATCGCGCTTGAGCGCGCGGGCATCGGGCTTGAGGAGATCGACGTCATCGAAGCGAACGAAGCGTTCGCGGCTCAAGCCTGCGCGGTTGCGCGCGAACTGGAATTTGATCCGGAGAAGACCAACGTCAACGGTTCGGGCATTTCGCTTGGGCATCCGATCGGCGCCACCGGTGCGATTCTCGTCGTGAAAGCGATTCATGAACTCGAACGATCCGAAGGTCGGTATGGCTTGATCACGATGTGCATTGGCGGGGGACAAGGCATCGCACTGGTAATTGAGCGGTTTAAGAGCGGCACTTAGTAATCCATCGTGGACGACGTAGAAGAACATGGTGCCGCTTCGCTCACGCAATATCCGCAGCATCACCTCCAATTATGGCTGCATACCGCTCGATGCTATCCTGAAGAGGTAGCGAGTGATCGAACTCCGTCAACTTCGCTACCTCGTTGCGGCGGCCGAGGCGGGCAGCTTCAGCCGGGCGGCACGCAACCTCAATATCAAGCAGCCGACGTTGAGCCGTTACATCCTCGAAACCGAGAAACGGCTGGGCATGGTGCTGTTCGACCGCAAGACGCGCGGCGCGACGCTAACGGCTAACGGCGCGACCTATCTGCGCGTCGCCAAGCGCATCATGAAGGAATGGGACGAGCTGGACGCCTGGGTCAGCGCCACGACGAACGGCTATGCCGGCAAGCTGGCGGTCGGCTTCTACACCTCCCTCTCGGCCGGCAACCTGCGCGCGACGCTGAGCGAGTTCGGCGAGCGCCATCGCGACGTGAAGCTGCGCGGGTTCGAGCGCGACCGTGACATGCTGCTGGCCGGCATCGAGAACGGGCTGCTCGACATCGCCATCATGATCGGCGACACGCCTTATCCTGGCCTGATGAGCCGCTCCTTCTGGAGCGAGCGCGTCCTGGTGGCGATGCCTGAAAGCCATTCGCTTGCGACGCGCGAACGCATCCACTGGACCGACCTGACCGGCGAGCGGTTCTTGCTCACCGAGCGAGATCCCGGTCCCGAGACGCGCAACATGCTCTTGGGCAAGCTGGGGATGCCGGGCTATTCGCCAGAGATCGACATGGACGACATCAGGCGAGATACCGCGCTGAGCGTCATCGCACTCGGCGGGCATATCTCGATCGTCGCGGAATCGGCGCTCGGCATCCACGTCCCAGGCGTGGTCTTCCGCGAGGTCCACGAGACCAACGGGCACACGCGCATCGGCTTCTCGGGCTATTGGCGCGAGGACAATGAGAATCCGGTGCTGCGCCGGTTCCTTGCGTTCGTCACCGCCCGCTATTCGATGCCGTCCGTGCCTGTGCCGCAGCCACTCTCTCAGCAAGCGGGAAAGGAGCCGTCATGACGCAAGGAAAGACACTCATCATCGTGCTGGTCACGCTCATCATCGGGTTCGGGGCGGGCTTTGTCCTTCGTCCGGTGATCGTCCCCGTCGAGCGGACGGCGATCGTCGCCGGCCCGCCGGCCGCCACGCCGACACCGGCTGAGCCGCGCGGGACGCAATATTTCGCGGCGCATCTCGATGAAGCGCGGCAGGTTGTGGCGCAATGCGCGAAAGGTTCGGTGCGAGGCGGCGAGTGCGCCAACGCTGAGCAGGCCGTGATCGAGGCGGAAGGCCGGGAGCGCTTCAAGAAGTTCATGGGTAACTGACGGAAGGCAACGCGCCATCAATTCCCCAGCGCGCGGTGCCGGCGAAAGGCCCGGTCGGTTTCCATGAACCGGGTGAGCATCGGTGCGACCAGCTTGTCGGGCGGGACCGGCGCTCCCCCGGTCTCGGCCGCGAGGGCGGCGGCATAGGCTTGCAAGTCGCGATGCACGGCAGCGGGCAGCTCCACCGAGAGCTTGACCGGCCGATCGTCGGCGAGAGGCCCCAGCTTCAACTTGCTCATCGCGCGCCTCCGATCGGTTCCAATACAAGGTCGCGCGTGATAACCACGCGCAACGGATGGCCCGGCCGGATGGTGAGCGTCGGCTGCACGTTCAATTGCCGCCGCACGATCTGCTGGCCGGTCTGGTTGATGGTGTCCTGACTTCCGCGCCGAAGCGCGCGGGTCAGGTCGTCCTCGCTATCCGCGCCCAGTTCGGCGCCGACGCCGAGCAATGTCGAGACGGCGGCGGCTTTCAGAAGATTGCCCCAATGCTGGTTCACGCGGTCCTGTAGGCCAGCATATCCGGCCGCATCGGCGCCGGGCTGGCGTTCGAGAACGATCGAGCGGCCGTCCGGCATGATGAGCCGATCCCAGGCGAGCAGCACGCGGGTCTGTCCGGCGGCGATCTCGCTGTCATATTCGCCGATCAGCCGCGCACCCTGCGGGATGAGCAGGATGCGGCCCGTAGGACTATCATAGACATTGGCCGTCACCTGGGCCGTGATCTGGCCGGGAAGGTCGGAACGGATGCCGGTGGTGAGCGCGGCGGGAATGATGCTGCCGGCCCGCACGATGTTGGGCGAGGCCGGCGCGGTCAGGCGCTCGACGCTTACCGTGCGCTGGCTCGACGCCTGCGCCATGAAGGCCCGCTTGGCGGCCTGGTCGCCCTGCGCGGCCGCGCCATCGGGCTGCGCAGGGGGCTGCGAAGTGGCAGCGTCGGGCGCTGCCGTTGCGAGGTTCGGCAAGGATGGCATCGCGGTGGCTCCGGCGCTGCTGCCGCCGAGGAACACGCCGCTCATGCGCGCCGCGTCGCGCTCCTGGCTGATGCGCTGACGGGCGGCTTCCGCGGCCTGCGCTCTCGGATCGGGCTGTCCGCCGACCGGCGGGACAGGGACATTCTCCCCACGCTTCTGGGCGGAGACGATCGGTCCGCCGAGGTCGCCGGGAAGCCGCGCCCCAAGTTTCGGAACCTGGCCATAGTCCTTCGGCCCCGAGTTGATCGTCTCGGCCGTGGCGCGGCTGTCGGTGCTGTAGAGTTCCTTGGCCTCCTTCTCGCCCGGCGGCTTGAGCGCGTAGATCAGCGAGCCGCCGATGCCGAGACCGGCCACGACGCCCATGACGGCGAGCGCCTTGCGCGACAGCCGCATGACGCGCGGCGGATCGCCGCGAAGCTGGAAGGCTTGCGGGTCGGGGCGCGGCGTCTGCGGTGCGGTTGCCTCGGGCGGAGAAGTGTCGGCGGGATCGGTCACGGCCGCCCCCTGCGGCGCGATTCCGCGCCGTCCCGCACGATGCGGACGCGCTGCGCGCTGCGCCGGTCGCCCAGGCGCAGCTCGGCGGCGGCGAACAGTTGGTCCACGACCATGTAGCGGCCCTGCACGCGGTAATTGACCAGCTCAGCGTCGCCGGCCGGGCCGGTCACGAACAGCGGCGGCATCTCGCCCTGCGAGATCCCGGCCGGAAACTCGATGAACACCTGCGCGGAATCGTCGAAGGCGCGAACGGGCTTCCACGGCACGCGGTCGCCCTCGATCTGGTAGCGGAAATTGAGCGCCGCGAGGTCGATGCCGGCGGCGACGGGGGCCGAGGCGGCAGCGGCGGCATTAGCGCCGCGCAGGGCGATCAGCGCGTCCTGCGGGTAGGTCCAGGAGACCGACGCCATGTAGGTCGAGGCCGTCGCGCGCAGTTCGATGTGATAGGTGCGCCGGTCGGTATTGATGACGAGGTTGGTGTAAATGTCGGGCCGTGTGGGCTTCGTCAGGATATGCACGCGGGCCGTGAGGCCGCTGCCGCTCACCGTGTCGCCGATAATCCAGCGCACGGTATCGCCGGCCGCGACCGGCCCCGGTCCCACAAGCTGCTCGCCTTCCTGAAGCGCGATGTCCGTCACCTGGCCGGGCGCGGCATAGACCTGATAGAGCGCGCCGTCCGACCACGGATATTGCTGGATGGCGTTCACATAGCCGTCGCGGGTGGGCTGGACGCGGGCGGCGGCATTGGCCGCCCCGACGCGGCGGCGCGGATCGGCGTGCTCGGACGTCGCCGTGCCGGTCGCGAGCGGCTTCAACTGGCCGGGCAGAGGCAGCGGTTCGGGGATCGTCACCACCTCGACGGCGCGCGGCGGCTGTGCGGCCGGCGTCGCCGCGATCTCGCGCGGCGGATCGTCATAGGCGATGGCCAGTGGCTTCGCGGACGTGGTAGCGCAGCCGGCGAGCGCGGCAGCGGAGACGAGCAGCGCGGCCGTGGCCGCGCGGCGGATGGGTATGCCGGTCATTGCGACAGCTCCTTGGACCAGTTGAGGGCGTTGACGAACACGCCGAGCGGGTTCTTGCGCAACGCGTCGGGCGTGCGCGGCGGTTGCACGACGACCGTGAGGATGGCCGACCAGCGTTCGGTGGCGGCGAGGCTCCCGTCCTGATAGCGGCGCTCGGTCCAGGCGACGCGGAAGCTGTCGGGCGAGGCCCGGATCACACTGGAGACGTCCACCGCGACCTGAACCTTGCCGACCTGTGTGAATGGGTCGTTGGCGCGGGCATAGTCGTTGAGCGCCATCGCCCCCTTGTCGGTCGTGAAGTCGTAGGCGCGCAGCCAGTTCTGGCGCACGATCACCGGATCGGCCGGGATCGCCCGGACCTGTTCGATGAAGCGGGCGAGATGGAACGCGATCTGCGGGTCGGTCGGACGGTAGCCGGCTTCGGCGGGCGCGACGGCCTGGGCCTCGCCCAGCCGATCGAGCTGCACCACCCAGGGCACGATATGGCCGCGGGCGGATTGCCAGACGAGCCCAGCGGTGAGCCCGCCCGAGAGGGCCAGCGCGCCGAAGAAGGCGAGGCGCCAGTTCTTCGCCTGCACGCGCGCCGAGCCGATGCGGTCGTCCCAGACCTGCGCGGCGCGCTGATAGGGCGTGGTGGGTTCGGGGGTCTGGCCGTAGCGGATGGTGGGGCGTCGGAACATGGAGGGTCAGTCCTTCTCTTTGATGTCGGGACCGGCTCCGCCGCCGTGGCTGTCGCCGGCCTTCATGGTGTGGGCGAGGACGGTCGCGCCGTGGCTGACGGCCTGGCGGCGTTTCATCGCGGCCGCCCATGCGGGCTGGGCCGACGTGCCGGCCGCCCCGGAGCCTTCAGCGGTCGCGGCGGTCGGGGTGGCGGCTTCGGGTCCGCCGGTGATCGTGCCGCCCGTGGCGGTGAACCCGGCGCGGGCGCCCGAGCGGAAATTGGCCTTCATCGCCGCGCCGCCCTTGGCGGCCGCCTTGCGCAAGGGCGAGAGGACGGCGCTCACCGCGCTTCCCGCCGCCGCCTGGCCGACAGCGGCCATGCCGCCCGCGACAGCGCCCGCGCCGCTCTTGCCCAGCGAGCCGAGGCTGTAGGCGCTGGTCGCACCGCCCGCC
>NZ_ATDP01000105.1 GCF_000445105.1 Sphingobium lactosutens DS20
GCCGGGGCCGAAGATCGACAGGCCCAGCAGCGACAGCGCGGCGAGCGCGATGGCCATGACCTGATTGATGTCGGGCGCGGGGCTGAGGGCAGCGCCGGTGAACTGGCTGAACAAGGTGGTGCCGATGCCGGTGATGACGGCGAGCACCAGCACCTTGATGCCGGTCGAGACGACATGGCCCAGCACCTTCTCGGCCATGAAGGCGGTCTTGTTGAAGAAGGCGAAGGGCAGCAGGACGAAGCCGGCCAGCGTTAGCAGCTTGAACTCGATCAGCGTGATGAAGACCTGCACGGCGATGATGAAAAAGGCGAGCACCACGATCACCCAGGCGAGCAGCAGCACGAGGATCAGCGCGAGGTTGGAGAACACGGCCCAAAGGCTGGAGAACTGGCCCGCCGCATCGAGCAGCGGCTTGGCGGCTTCGAGCCCCTTCGCCGCGATCGTGCCGGGCTTCATGAACTCGTCGATCGTCATCGCCCCGCCGCTGGCCTGGAGGCCGAGCCCGGCGAAGCTCTCGAACACGATGGTCGCGAGCAGCGAGAAATTGCCGATGATGAAAGCGAAGGTGCCGATGTAGAGCGTCTTTTTGACGAGGCGCTGAAGCACGTCCTCGTCCGCGCCCCAGGCCCAGAACAGGCCGGCGAGCGTTACGTCGATGGCGATCAGCGTGGTCGAGAGGAACGCGACCTCGCCGCCGAGCAGGCCGAAGCCTGAGTCGATGTAGCCGGTGAAGACGTTGAGGAAATTGTCGATAACGCCGGTGTCGTTCATGGCCGGGCGCCTTCATCCGGCGCCGTGTCGCTGCCGCGCTCGATCTCGGGCGGGGGCTCGTCCTGGCGGAAGAAGCGGCGGCGGTTGGTGGCCCAGGCCGCCTCGCAGCCGCTATCCGGCATGGTGAGCGAGGCGCAGCGATCCAGCTCGCGGGCGAGCCTGGCCTGGCCTTCGTCCGCCGGCAGGCCGAGCGGGGGCGCGGGCGCAGGCTCATCGGGCTGGACGGCGGCGACGATCGCCACCGTCATCATCAGCCCGGCCAGCGCCGCCATCCCTGCGATTTTCGCCGTGCGCGAGGTTCCATGCAGCATGGGGCAGTCTCAGTTGCCCATGAAGCGGCGGAACCGCTCGCGCCCTTCGGCTTCCTCGGCCGCCTGACGGGCGGATTGCAGCGCCTGCGCCCGGCCCTGCGCCGCGACGGCGGCGGTCAGGTCGGCGAGCTGCTGCGATTGCAACGCGAGAAGCTGGTTGCCCGCCTGCGCCGCCTGGAGCGCGCCTCTCGCGGACTGGCTGGTCGAGACCAGGCTGTCCATCGTCGTGCGCGTGCCTTCGATGTTGCCGACAACGCCGGCCTGCACCTGCAAGGCATCCTGAAAGGCGCCGACGCTATCCTCCCAGCGAGCGTTCGCATTGGCGACCATCTGCGCGTGATCGCCGGTCAGCGCCGCGCCCTTGTAGCGGCCGTTGAATGCCTGCTGGATGTCCTGCACGTCGTAGGCGATGCGCTGGGCTTCGCTCAGAAGCTGCTGGGTGCGCTGCACCTGTTGCTGGAGTTGCTGGAGCGAGCTGAACGGCAACGAGGTCAGGTTCCGCGCCTCGTTGATGAGGCTTGTCGCCTGGTTCTGGATTTGCTGGATCTGGTTGTTGATCTGCTGGAGCGACCGCGCGGCCGTCAGCACGTTCTGCGCATAGTTAGTCGGGTCATAGACGATGCCGCCGAACTGCGCGTAGGCCGGGATGGGCGCGATCATCGGCACAACGGCCGTGCTGGCGAGGACGCCGGCCAGAATGGCGCGGCGCAGGGGGAATCCGGTCATAGAGGTAACTCCTGCTGGGGTTGGCGTGGGGGATCGGGGGGAAGAAGCTCGACGGCCCAGGCGCAGCCGCGATGGCGCAGCCATTCAGCCGCGAAGGCGGGCGCCCCGTTAGTTTCGATGATGTCGGCGATGGCGAGTTGGTCGGTCTTCGACGACGCGGCGGTGAAGGCCAGCGCGACCTCGCCCAGCCCCAGCTCGAACAGGCGATTGCCGCGCCGGGACTGGCAGTAATAATCCCGCTTCGGCGTTGCCCGGCTGAGGATTTCGATCTGGCGGGCGTTCAAGCCGAACCGCTCGTAGATGGCCGCGATCTGCGGTTCGGCGGCGCGCTCGTTCGGCAGGAAGATGCGCGTCGGGCAGCTTTCGATGATGGCCGGCGCGATGCTCGACGTTTCGATGTCGGCGAGGCTCTGCGTCGCGAAGACGACGCTGGCATTACGCTTGCGCAGGGTCTTGAGCCACTCGCGGAGCTGCGCGGCGAAGTCCGGGCTGTCGAGGACCAGCCACCCCTCATCGATGATGATGAGCGTCGGCGAGCCGTCCAGCCGGCCCTCGATCCGGTGGAACAGATAGGAGAGCACCGCAGCGGCCGAGCCGGCGCCGACCAGGCCCTCGGTCTCGAAGGCTTGCATGTCGGCTTCGCCCAGCCGCTCGGCCTCGGCGTCGAGCAGCCGGCCCCACGGCCCGCCGATGCAATAGGGCGCGAGCGCCTGCTTGAGCTGCTGACTCTGGAGCAGCACGGCGAGCCCTGTCAGCGTGCGTTCGGCCGGCGGCGCGCTTGCGAGCGAACCCAGAGCCGACCAGATATGCTCCTTGGCCTGGGGATCGACCGCGACGCCTTCCGACGCGAGGATCGCCGCCAGCCACTCGGCCGCCCAGGCGCGCTCGGCCGGATCGTCGATATGGGCGAGCGGCTGCAACTGGACGCCGGCTTCCTCATCGGAGAGGCTTCCGCCGAGATCCTGCCAGTCTCCGCCACAGGCGATGGCGGCCGCGCGGATCGAGCCGCCGAAGTCGAAGGCGAAGACCTGGGCGTTCTCGTAGCGGCGGAACTGCATCGCCATCAGCGCGAGTAGCACCGACTTGCCGGAGCCGGTCGGGCCGACGATCAGCGTGTGCCCGACATCGCTGCCATCGGGATGAAGGGAAAACCGGAACGGGGTCGAGCCTTCGGTCCTGCCGTAGAGCAAGGGGGGGTGTCCGAAGTGCTCGTCCCGGTCCGGCCCCGCCCATACTGCTGACAGGGGGATCAGGTGGGCGAGATTGATGGTGGAGATCGGCGGTTGCCGGACGTTGGCGTAGGTGTGGCCGGGCAGACTCCCCAGCCATGCCTCGATCGCGTTCATTCCCTCGGGAATGACCGTGAAGTCGCGGCCCTGGATGACCTTCTCGACCAGCCGCAGCTTCTCGGCCGCAATGGCGGGATCGCGGTCCCACACCGTCACCGTCGCGGTGACGTAGGCCATGCCGGCATAGTCGGCGCCCAGCTCTTGCAACGTCGTGTCGGCGTCGGCGGCCTTGTTCGAGGCGTCGCTGTCGAGCAGCGTGGACGCCTCGTTGGTCATGACTTCCTTGAGGATGGCCGCGACCGACTTGCGCTTGGCGAACCATTGCCGCCTGATCCTGGTCAGCAGCTTGGTCGCGTCGGTCTTGTCGAGCATCAGCGCGCGGGTGGACCAGCGATACTCGAAGGCGAGCCGGTTCAGCTCGTCGAGCAGGCCGGGGAAAGTGACGCTGGGGAATCCCGTGATCGTCAGCGTGCGGAGATGATGATCGCCCAGGCGCGGTTCGAGCCCGCCGGTCAGCGGATCGTCGGCGAGCAGCGCGTCCAGGTGCATCGGCGTCTCGGGGACGCGCACGCGCTGGCGCCGGGTCGAGATCGTGCTGTGCAGGTAGGTGAGCGTCTCGCCGTCATCGAGCCAGCGGACCTCGGGCACGAAGCCTTCGACCAGATTGAGAACGCGGTCGCTGCGGTCGGCGAAGCCCTTGAGCAGCTCCCACGGATCGACGCCGCTGGTGGACCGGCCCTCGTAGAGCCAGCCTTCGGCGCGCGCGGCTTCCTCAGCCGGCGGCATCCACAGCAGCGTCAGATAGTAGGCGCTCTCGAAATGCGCGCCTTCTTCGCGGAACTGTTCGCGCCGCTCCATGTCCACGAGCGCCGAGACCGGATCAGGAAAATCGGAATCGGGGTAGTCGAGCGCGGGGCTGCGCTGCGCCTCGACGAAGATCGCCCAGCCCGAGCCGAGACGCCGGAGCGCGTTGTTGAGCCGCGCGGTGGTGGCGACCAGTTCGGCGGGTGTGGCGCTGTCGAGATCGGGGCCACGGAACCGCGCCGTGCGCTGAAAGCTGCCGTCCTTGTTGAGAACGACGCCCTCGCCGACCAGCGCGGCCCAGGGCAGGAAGTCGGCCAGGTGCGCGGCGCGATTCCTGTATTCGCGCAGGCTCATCATGGCCGCATCCACGCCGGATAACGGAGGTGCCGCCGGGCCACATCCACGAACTGCGGATCGCGCCGCGCGGCCCATACGGAGAGCGCATGGCCGATCGCCCAGATGACCAGCCCGGCGATCCAGAGGCGAAGGCCGAGGCCGATCGCGCCCGCCAGCGTGCCGTTGACGATGGCGAGCGAGCGCGGGGCGCCGCCGAGCAGGATCGGCTCGGTCAGCGCCCGATGGACCGGCGCGAAATAGCCGGCGATCGGCTCGACGGGATCGGCCGCGCCCGTCATGCGATCAGCGCCCCGCCGCCGAACGAGAAGAACGACAAAAAGAAGCTCGACGCGGCGAAGGCGATCGACAGGCCGAAGACGATCTGGATCAGTCGGCGGAAGCCGCCCGACGTGTCGCCGAACGCCAGGGTCAGGCCGGTGACAATGATGATGATGACCGCGATGATCTTCGCCACCGGCCCCTCGATGCTTTCGAGGATGGATTGCAGCGGGGCTTCCCACGGCATCGACGATCCGCCCGCATGGGCGGGCGCCGAGATGGTGAGCGCGATGACGCTGGCGGTGGCGGCGAGCATGGCGCGGCGTGCGCCATGCCGAAGGGCATGGATCATGGTGCGTCTCCGAGGTTGGGGGGTGCGAGGGGGGTCAGGCGGTAATCGCCGGTCGCAGCGTCGATCCCCTCGACGCGGGCCAGCTCGGCGAGGCGGCGGCCGTGCCCGTCGCGGACCAGCACGGCGATCAGGTCGATGGTCTCGGCCAGCAGGGCGCGAGGGACCGTGACCACGGCCTCCTGGATGAGCTGCTCCATGCGGCGCAGCGCGCCGAGCGCGGTCCCGGCGTGGATGGTGCCGATGCCGCCGGGGTGGCCGGTGCCCCAGGCTTTGAGGAGGTCGAGCGCCTCGGCGCCGCGCACCTCGCCGATGGGGATGCGGTCGGGGCGCAGCCGCAGGCTGGACCGCACGAGATCGGACAGCGTGACGACGCCATCCTTGGTCCGCATGGCGACGAGGTTCGGCGCGGCGCACTGAAGCTCGCGCGTGTCTTCGATCAGGACGATGCGGTCGGTGGTCTTGGCGACTTCGGCCAGGAGCGCGTTGACCAGCGTGGTCTTGCCGCTGCCGGTCCCGCCGGCGACAAGGATGTTGGCGCGGGTCTCGACGCCGTGCCGCAGCGCCGCGGCCTCGGCCGGCGACATGATCCCGGCCGCGGCGTAGTCGTCGAGCGTGAAGACGGCGACGGCCGGCTTGCGGATCGCGAAGGCGGGCGCGGCGACGACGGGGGGCAGCAACCCCTCGAACCGCTCACCTCCTTCGGGCAACTCGGCCGAGACGCGCGGGGACCGGGCGTGAACTTCGACGCCGACATGGTGCGCGACCAGGCGAACGATGCGCTCGCCGTCCGCGGCGGCCAGCGTCATGCCGGTGTCGCTGATGCCTTCGCCGAGCCGATCGACCCACAGCCGGCCGTCCGGGTTCAGCATCACCTCGATGACGGCGGCATCGTCGAGCCAGGCGGCGATCGACGGGCCGAGAGCCGTGCGCAGCATCCGCGCGCCGCGTGTCTTCGCCTCGGAACGGATCGGATGGACGGTCAAGAAGAAGCCCCTGATGAGGGCCGGGCGAACCGCCGCCCGGCGTCAGGGGCACATCAAGAGAGACAGAAAAGGCCGTGCTTCAACAAGTAAATGCGGTCGTCGTAGTCTGGCGTAGAAAGACAATAACTGGCGTAGTCAGCTCATTCTTCTTGGCCGTCAAAGTCCTCGCCGATTTCTTGTCTGACCTTCGGCCCTTTCGCGAGTCGGCGGCCCAGCGCATCCATGAAGGCGTCGTAGCGGTCGCCGCCTTGCCGGCGCATCGCGGCCCGCTCGCTCTCGGGCGGCGGCGGGGTGTTCGACAGCCAGAAGCGCACGAACAGCGCGATCATTTCGACGCTGATGCCGACATCGCGCTCCATGCGGGTCATGCGACGGTCCAGCTTGTCGAGCCGCTTGGCGATGGCGGCCTCGCGCTGCTCATCGGCGTCGGGCGACAGGAAGGATGCGATGGCAGCCTCGGCGATCAGCGAGCGGGACTTGTCCCTGCGATCGGCATAGGCGGCGAGCGCGCGCATCAGCTCGGGGTCGAGATAGACCGACAGCGGCGTCTTGGTGCTCATAGCTCGATGCCGTCGTCGGGATCGAGCGACGCCTGCCGGGCCACGCGCTGCACCTGACGGCGCACCGTCGCCTGCCGCGCCGCGTCGCTCTCGGGGTCCGGCTCGTCCAGCTCGAACTCGTTGACGGGCGCCGGCCGGGGCGTCGGCGCGATGTCGATATGGCGCTCCAGCGCTGGCTCGCGGCGAAGGTCCGCATTGGCGGCATCGTCCTCAGCATCCGCCTTCTTGGCGGCCTTTTTCTTCTTCGGCTTCTTGGGAGATTCATGCTCGATCGGCTCGGGCATCGGCGGCGCCTCGATCGGCGCCAGGCCGCTCCAGTCGTCGGGCCGCGGCGGGCCGCCGCCGACATTGCTGTCGGGCGGCGACATCACCCGCTGCGTGAACCGCCGGTCCTTGAAGTAGCGGGCCTTCTTCGCGCGGATCGGCGGGATGCCCGCGACCATGACGATCTCGTCGTCGGGCGGGAGCTGCATGATCTCGCCGGGGGTGAGGAGCTGGCGGGCGGTCTCGGAGCGCGACACCATCAAATGCCCGAGCCAGGGCGAGAGCCGGTGGCCGGCGTAGTTCTTCATCGCCCGCATCTCGGTCGCGGTGCCGAGCGCGTCCGATATGCGCTTGGCGGTGCGCTCGTCGTTGGTGGCGAACGACACGCGCACATGGCAGTTGTCGAGGATCGCGTTGTTCGGGCCGTAAGCCTTCTCGATCTGGTTGAGGCTCTGGGCGATCAGGAAGCTCTGGATGCCGTAGCCGGCCATGAACGCCAGGGCGCTCTCGAAGAAGTCGAGCCGGCCGAGCGCGGGAAACTCGTCGAGCATCAACAGAAGCCGGTGGCGCGATTGCCGCGCCTTCAGGTCTTCGGTGAGCCGGCGCCCGATCTGGTTGAGGATGAGGCGGATGAGCGGCTTGGTGCGCGAGATGTCGCTGGGCGGCACGACGAGGTAGAGCGTCACCGGCAGCTCGCCCTCGACCAGATCCTTTATGCGCCACTCGCAGGTGCGCGTGACCTGGGCGACGACGGGATCGCGATAGAGGCCGAGGAACGACATGGCGGTCGAGAGCACGCCCGATCGCTCGTTGGCGGATTTGTTGAGCAGCTCCCGCGCGGCCGAGGCGACGACGGGATGCACGCCGGCCTCACCCAAATGCGGCGTCGTCATCATCGCCCATAGCGTGCTTTCGATCGGGCGGCGGGGATCGGACAGGAAGGCGGCGACACCCGCCAGCGTCTTGTCGGCCTCGGCGTAGAGGACATGGAGGATCGTGCCGACCAGCAAGGCGTGGGAGGTCTTCTCCCAGTGGTTTCGCTTCTCCAGCGAGCCTTCCGGGTCCACCAGCACATCGGCGACGTTCTGCACGTCGCGCACTTCCCAGGCGCCTTTGCGGATTTCGAGCAGCGGGTTGTAGGCGGCCGACGCGCCGTTGGTCGGATCGAACAGCAACACGCGCGCGTGCCGGGCGCGAAAGCCGGCGGTGAGCAGCCAATTCTCACCTTTGATGTCATGCACGATGGCCGAGCCCGGCCAGGTGAGCAGCGTCGGCACGACTAGGCCGACGCCCTTGCCGCTCCGAGTCGGCGCGAAGCACAGCACATGCTCGGGGCCGTCGTGGCGCAGATAGTCGCGCCCGAGCCGGCCGAGCATGACGCCGCTGTCGCCCAGCAGCCCGGCGGCGGCGACCTCGCTGCGCGACGCCCAGCGCGCCGACCCATAGGTCTCGGCGTTCTTCAGCTCGCGCGCGCGCCATACCGACATGCCGATGGCGACGACGATCGCGGCGAACCCGCCGGACACGGCGATGAACGCGCCGGTCTCGAATATCTCGGGCGCGTAGGCGTCGAACGAGAACCACCACCAGAAGAAGGCCGGCGGCGGATAGATCGGCCAGTCGCCGAGCATGAACCAGGGCGCCCCAAGCTCGGGCTGATAGGCGAGCGCCGCGGCGGTCCATTGCGTCGCTGCCCACACGGCGGCGAGCACGATCAGGAAGACAGCGAAGACCTGACCCCAGAGGATTTTGGTTGCCGACATGACATCGAAGTCGATGCGTGCCGGACACCAAATCAAGTCACTGTTATTATGGAGGAAAGTCTAGCGTAGAAAGACAGGGAGTAGCGTAGTTTGGCCTGTTATATTCTCAGGGTGATCGACGTTATTGGGCGGATATTCACTCGATAGCCGGAACACCGCCCGAGTCTCTGCGATCCGTCCTACAGGCCCAGCCCCCGGCCGCGCCCGAACGACCAATCGACGCCGCCGCCCGCGCGCATGACGCCGGAGATGTGCTTGCCGATCTGCCGATCGAGCGAGGGCGACCAGGGCACGAGCTGGAAGCTCAGGCCGTTGTCGATCATGGCGAAGCGCCCCGAGGCGAGCGTGATCCGCTGGCGCACCGTGCCCGCGACATACTCCCCGGCCTTGGACGGCGCGTGCGGCAGGCCGATCTCGGCCGACAAGTCCTTGGCGGCCGCGTCCAGCTCGCGGCGGCGGAGCGTGTCGAGCAGGTTGCGCGCGAAGATGATCCGCTGTCCCTGCCGCCGCGCGAGCCCCTCGTCGGCGAGATGCTCGGCGCGGGCCTCCATCGCGGCGCGCACTTCGGTCCCGAACCCGCCGCCGAGATCATGGCCGTCGCCCGACAGGTTGCGCCGGTCGAGCCAGGTCGCACCCGGCGCGCGGACCTGCGCCTCAAGGTCCATGTCGGAGCGCACGGCCAGCGCCACCCGCTGCCGGCCTTTCCGGTCCTCGAAGCGGCGCAGCTCGACGATCGCGCCGGGGCGGCAATCGCCGGTCGCCTCGATGTCGGGAAGCTGGACATGGTGGGTGCGGCCGTCGATCCCGTCCACGATCGCATAGGCTTTGCCGGTCAGCTCGTCATGCAGGCCGCGATCGACCAGCCGGCCGATAACGGGCTGAGCGGGATCGGCGTCGAGGACATAGCTGCCGGCGCCCCGGTCGATGCCGCGGTCGCTCATCGCCTTGTGCATTCGCTTGATGATGTCGTCGCGCTCGCCGAGTTCGCGCAGCGCCGCCTGGGCATCGCCGGCCAACGTCCACTGGCCGGGCGCGATCTCGCTGGCGAGGCCGAGCCGCTCCAGCTTGCGCAGCCGTCCCATCCTCAGCACATGGTCGCCGTCCGGCCGGACGCCGGGCTCGGGCGCCATGTCGATCAGGCCGTTGCGCTGCATGGTCCGCGACAGGTCGCGGTCGATCTCGGTCCAGCGCTCGGCTTCGACCTGCCGCTCCAGCGATTGCCGGATTTCAAGGTCGGTGCGCGGGCCGAGTTCCTGGGTGACGATCTCGCGCGCCTGCGCCCGCATCCCTTCGCGGATATAGTCGCGCGAGATGACGAGGTTCTGCCCGTCCTCGCCGACGCCCCGCACTATGATGTGGATGTGGGGATTGTCGGTGTTCCAGTGCTCGACGGCCCGCCAGTCCAGGCGGGTGCCGAGATCCTTTTCCATGCGGGTCATCAGCTCGCGCGTGAAACCCTTGAGGTCACGCATCTGCTCGGCATCCTCGGGCGAGACGATGAACCGGAAATGATGCCGGTCGTCCTCGCAGCGGGCGGCGAACTCGTTGCGGTCAAGGCCGTCCGCGTCGGCGCCGAACAGCACGCCCCGCTCGCCGTCGCGGGTGACGCCATCGCGTTGCAGGTAGTTGAGATGAGCCGCGAGCGAGGCGCGGCCGCCATGCCGGACCACGCGCGCCTTGACGATGACCTGGCGCGATCGGTGGCCGAGCCGATGGGTCGCGCGGACGCTCGCCACGCGGCCCCGACCGAAGGTCGAGCGGCCCGGCGCGACGATCCGGCCGCGGCGCGAGACATGGCCGCCGGCCCGCTGCGCGGCGGCGAGCGCCTGGACGATGATCGGCAGCGCCCGCTGGCTACCGCGCGAGCGGATACGGCCTGGCCGGAGTCGGAAATCGTCGTCGCGGCTCATGCCGGGACAGGCCGCAATGTGCGGCAAACCCTGCGCGCTGCTGGTTTCCAGCCAGCGCCGCACGGTGCGGGATTTCCGCACACATTGCGCAGCAATGCCCGAAAGCCTTGAGAATCAAGGCCACAACCGAGGCGCAAGGGCTCCGCACATTGCCGCCCTTTATCTTGCCCTCGATCTTCCCCCTTCAGAAAGTCAGCTCTGCTCCTTTCCGGCGCTGCGAAAGCCTGCGCCGAAACCCGCCAGAGAACGCGAGAGCCGCTCACGGCGGAGGCCGACCGGAAAGCGGGACGAACAGGCCGTTGGAGGGCGGCGCGGCATCGGCCATGACAAGCCCGGCGCGGTCGTCGGCCGGTCGTTCCGGCGGCACCTCGGATGCCATGCGATCGGCGGACGGCGGCGCAGGCGACAGCGCGCCCGACCGCGCGGCGAACAGCGCGGCGCGACGCCAGGCGAAGGGATCGGATGGTGGCGCGACGGCAAGCCGAGTGTCGTCCGAACCGCCGGTGATCGACGCCAGCTTTGCGAGATAGGCGCGGGTCTCGGCGGGCAGCGGACGGCCGCGCGACAGATATTCGTCGTAGCGGCCCGGCCCCGCATTATAAGCCGCCAGCATCGCCGTCACGTTGCCGTAGCGGTCGTGCATCGCGCGCAGATAGGCCGCGCCCGCCATGATGTTGTCGCGCGGATCGAACGGATCGGACCCGAGGCGATGGCGCGCGCGGAGGCCCGCCCAAGTGCCGGGCATGATCTGCATCAGGCCCATCGCCCCGGCCGTCGAGACGGCGCGGACATCGCCGTTGCTCTCGACGCGCATGACCGCCCATATCCAGCGTTCGGGGATGCCGAAGCGCCGAGCCGCGTCGGCGACATGGGCGGCATGGGGATGGCGCGCGGCCGATCGCTCGGCGGGCGCGTCTTGCGCCAGCGCGGCGACGGGCGCAGCGCCCGGTGCGAGCAGCAGCAGGACCGCGAGCAAGGCGGCCGACCCGCCCCCGCTCCGGCGCCAGTCTGCCAGCGTGCTCGCTCCGGTAAAGGGTGCGCGCGATGCGCCGGCCGGGGGCCGCCCTTGACCTTCGCTGCGCGCGCCGGCCGGCCTGGGACCGAGCGGGACGGAGGGATGATGCGGTCTTTCCGCGAACAGAGGGATGATCGGAGAAGGCACCGATCAGCTCCGATCGTCGCGGGGCCGGGGGCGTTTCCACGACAGCCTGAAGGTCCGCCCGTCGTCGTCGGCGCGGAACAGCACCGGCCGGAACGCCGCCGGGAAAAGCGGGCTGTCGATCTCCAGCGCGATATAGTTGCCGGCGCGCTCACCGACCCGTTTCCACGCGCCGCCGACCTCGGGACCGTCCTCGTCGTCGAGGTGGACGCGGTAATCGGGCGCGTTTTCGGCATCGCTCGGATCGAGCGCGACAAGCACGATCGCCTCGTTGATGCCGAACAGCCGGACGCGGCCGGCATAGCCGTTGGCGGTGGATTCAAAGATGTTCGTTTGCATGGCCGATCTCCTTGGCTTCGGGGGTGGAAGGTGTTGGGGACGGCGCGCGCAGATAGAGCGGCGTCGCGCGTCCGATGACGGCGGAGGCCGGCAGCGGGCCGAAATAGCGGCCGTCCAGACTGTCGGGATGAGCGGGATTGAGCAGCAGCAGCTCGCCGGGTTTCAGCGTGTGGCACCCCTGCCAGACCGGCAGCGGACGGCCTCGGCCGTCACGCGCGCGGGCGATGGCGACGCGCCGGGCATCGACGCTCACCACGGCGCCGACACGGCACACGCGCTGTCCGGCCTTGGCCGCGACATGCTTCAGGAGCGGCACACCCTCAGGCAGATAGCCGCGCGCCGAAAGCCAGCGGGAAAGCTGTTCCGGCGGCGTGACGGCGACCAGCGCCCCGGTCGGCGGATCGCTCTCGGGATGGATGCGGTAGAGGCCGATCGGCGCGCTGGCGCTGGCGTTCCAGACGACACGCGGGAACGGATCGGCGACGGCGATAGCGGCGAAGGCGGATGCGGCGATGGCCGTCGCCATGACGTAGCGGCGGCGGATCATCCCTCGATCTCCCGGCGCTTGAGCCAGGCGTGATGGCGCTCGATCGTATAAAGGCGCGGCTGCTGGCCGGCGGCGATGCGGTTGTGGACGTGCCGCCAGTGATCGGCGGCCGCGTCGCAGGGATCGACGCCGGCCGCCTCCACCGCGTCGATTGCGGCGAGCACTTGGCTAACCTTGGGCCAGCCCTCGATCTTGAGCAGGATGTCGCCGCCCGGCCGCACGAAGGGCAACGTCGTGTAGGCTTCGTTGGCCGCAACCGCGCGCACCACGTCGATGCGCGAGACGATCGTGCCGAAGTCGTTGGCCGCCCAACGGACGAACGCGAAGACGGCGCCCGGACGGAAGCCGACGACGCGGGTTCGGCGGGTCAGGATGCGGTCCTGGGCGATCCGGCCGAAGCGTATCCAGTGCTCCAGCTTCTTCTCGATCCAGGTCAGTTCGACATGGGTGAGGCCGTCGCGAGCGAGCGCGCTGAACGCGCCGCCGCCGCGCACGGCGGAGGGCCGATCGTCGATCATGGGAGGTCTCCGGGGACGAGGCTCGCGACGGGGGCGGTGCGAGGGCGACGGCTTGTCCGGCGACGATGCGCCAAGCCCGCGAACGGGGCCGCGCTGTCCACAGCCGCGCGGGCCGTTAGCAAGAATCCGAAGGATTCTTTTCTATTAGCACCGTTAGAAGGGGCGCGATTCCGCGAGGATTTCTGCGGCTTTGCGAGGGGCGTCCGTTCCCGGAAGTCCGAGTCTCGCGTTCCCGAAAGTCCGAATCCGGCTGTTCCCGATAGTCCGAACCTCATGGCCAGTTCTCCACAGGCTTGAGGCCGACGCGGCGCATGGCGGCGTCGAACGGATCGACGGGGACGGGAACGAAGTTGAGCCGGTCGCGGCCGAGCGCATGTTCGAGCGTGAGGACGTAGCCGGGGAGCGGCTGGCGCGCGACGATCCCGCGCAGCTCGAACGCGAACCGGCGCAGCGGCGAGAGCACGCCGGATTTGAGGTAAAGGTGCGGAACGTCGAAGCTCCAGCCGCCTTGCTGCCGTCCGCCATGCTTGCGCACAATGCGGTAGAGCCAGCGTTCGAGGCCGCCGGTCAGGTCGAAATAGGCGCGGTCGATGGTCAGCACGAGCGCGCGGTCGAGCACGCCGGCATAGAACCAATCGGGCAGGATCAGCTCGATCCCGAGCGCACGGCCGTTGCCGTCCGCCAGCTCGCGCCATTCGTTGATCCATGAGAAACGATGGCGGCGGCGCTGGTGCTGCTGCCGGATCGAGGTGGCGACGGTGGTGGATTGCAGGCGGTCGAGCGCGGCCTTCAGCCGCTCGTAGCTCGCCTTGCCGGTGCCGCGCCGGGTGAACGCCAATATCTCGTGCGGCGTCGTCACCATCAGGCGCGAGGTCGGCCGTCCGGCGTCGCGCGCCTCGATGAGCTGGCTTGCCGCCCATATCAGCACGTCGGCGTCCCAAATAGTCGCCATGCCATGCTCGGGCACGGCCTCGACCGAGATCCACGTCGCGCCCATGCGGAAGGCGATGGGCGCGGTGCGGCGGGCCTTGGCGAGCGAGAAGAACGGCCAGGCCATCAAGTCCTGCGCGTCGCGAGCCGCAAGGTCGCCGGGGACCGAGCGGAACAGCTCAAGCTGCGTGCGTTCGGTGCTGGAACGGCCAGAAAGGGAACGTGCGGTGGGCATCGGCGCTCAGCGGCGCACGCAGTCGGTGGGCAGGCGCTTGGCGGGATGGACCACGCCGTTGCCCGGATCGGAGGTCGAGCGGCGAGTGCCGAGCGCGGCCCAGGAGTCGAGGTCGTCGATCGCATAGACGATCCGGCCGCCAAGCCTGCGGAACACCGGGCCGGTGCCGTAGCAGCGGTGCTTCTCCAGCGTGCGGGCCGAGAGACCGAGGTGGATCGCTGCGTCGGGCGTCTTGAGATAGCGTGGCGTTGTGGCGGCGACAGGCTCGGCCATGATGATCCTCCTGATGATGGCCGGCCCCGGAAAAGGGGTCCGGCGGACAGGAGGCGATAGTGGCGAAACGACCCCGGCGCGGAGAAGGGACAGCGCCGAAGGGGGCGGCAATGTCCCCCTTCAGCCGCCGCGTAGCAGGCGGAGATAGCCGCCGTCGCGCAGCTCGACGGCTTCCTTGAGCCACCGTCTGATGCGCTTGCGCTCCTTGCTCTCGATCCATTCGGCGTTGGTGTAGCGGCGGACCTTGGGGTGGATCAGCGAGGCGGCCAGCTCGCGCTGGCTGGCGCCCGCCTGGTTGCCGTCGAGCACTTGCAGCAGGGTCAGGAGATGCTCGCGCCGGAACGGCGGCGGGCGCAGCGCCGGCGGGCCGGCCGCCATGCCGCTGAGGCGGCGGCACAGGCGCTCGGCCGATGCAAGGCGCGCGAAGGGGGCGGGCTCGATCGGCACCATCAAGGCCATCGGGCGGTGGCATGAGCCGCACACGCACAGATGCTCGTCGCCATCGGGATCGGCGAGGATGACATGCAGGACGTCGCCCATCCTGATCCGGGCGCGAATATCGCCCAGCGCCGCCATGTCGAGCGGGCCGGCGCCGATGCCGGCGACCGCGGGCGCGAGGATGATGCTGGCCGGCGAGAGGTCCGGCCGCGCGACCGCCAGCTTGCGGTCGAAGGCCGCGCCGGGCGCAGCGTGGTAGCTGATTCCCCAGCGATCCACCAAGGCGGCGGTGGCATCGTCGGCGGAGATCACACCGCGTTTCACGCGGCCGAGCGCGCGGCGATAGTCGGAGCGATAGCGCGCGTTGCGGCCGAGATAGCCGATGGCGATGTCCGTATATTGCAGCGCGTCGTCCCCGGCCTCGTCCGGGGACGCGCGCCAGTCCTTCTCAGGCGGCATTGAAATCCTCCCAAGCATGGCTCTCTGCGGAGCGCGTCGGAAGATGTTCTCACCTTCGCCATCGCCGAGAAGCCCTGCCGGGCAGGCGGCCGCATAGCGGATTCACATCAGCATTTTGAAAGGATTATCGGCGGCGCCGCGCGGGTTTCGGGCCGCTCTCAGTTCGGCGGCGGGCGCAGATAATGCCGATAGCCGGTCTCGGTCATCCACCGGGCGCGGGCAAGATGCGAGTCATAGACGCAGCGGGCGCGTTCCGGTTCGGCGGCGGGGTCGATCCCGAAGATGACGCGAACGGCCTCGCGCCAGTCGGCATTTTCGTCGGCCGCATCGAGCAACCGCCAATAGGTGTGATGATGGCGCTCGTCATAGGCGGTGACATGGTTCGCGTCCGGGGCGCGATCCTCGAATGCGGCTATCGCCATCGCCTTGTTCCGCTTTCAGCCATAGCCCCCTGTGCCTGCTGATTCATGGTCTATACACCATAGTGGCGCGAAGTAATCGCACCGTCTTTGCTATGTTTCTGTGACAGCACGCGGATAATCGCCGCGCATATCACGGCTGTTACTGGCGTTGTTCGCGACTGGAATTGGTCACGAGCAGCACGCCCTGACCGCGATCCGAATCGAGGAAGACGATCCCGGCCGCCTCAAGCGCCTTCATCACCTGATGTCGGGTATTCTCGTTCACCGGCTTATAACTCTCCGATTCCAGCCGCTTGAGCGCGGTCAGAGCAATAATGGCCTTCTCGGCAAGCGTCTCCTGTGTCCAGCCAAGAAGTGCGCGAGCGGCCCGCACCTGGCGGGAAGTGATCATGCAAGATCACCTCCACAACCTTCGGGTCATTCGCTACGAAAACGACTATTATAGTCGTCTTGGGGGAATGGGAATATCCCAATCGCGAGCCGGGCGAACGCCCGGCGAGCGCGCCCCGTTCAGCGGTCGCGCGGCCCATCGGGACGCGCGGCCGCCGCCGATCCGGGGAGCCGGTCGGCGGCGTCTTGCGGGCGATGAGAAGCGAGGCCGCAGGGCCGGACGGTCCAGCCCTGCGGCTCTAGGCGATCAACCCGTCTTGAGGCGCTGCATCCCCTCCGCCAGCGTCCAGAGCGCGCGATTGAGCGTCACATTCTGGTCAATGCCGTTGATCGGACGCGAACGGCTGCGGCGGATACGGCCCTCGGCATTGCGCTTGCAGCCAGACAATCCGCCCCGAATGACATTCTCCTGAATGACGTTGAACGTGGTCCATAGGCTATCGCCCCTGTCCTCGTAGCGGCGCGGCTCGATGATCTGCTCGGGGGTGAGCGGGCTTTTATCCTCGCCATAGCGGGCGACAAGGCTGACCTCGCCAAGCAAGCGCTGCTCATCCTCGGACAGCCGAACCCCCTTCATCATCTCGCTGGCGTCGATCAGCCGGGGGAAGTCCTCGGCAACTGTGTAAACGCCTTCGATAATGTCGTGCTCGATGTTGCCCTTGTGTGGCACGCGGACCTCCTCGAACCGCTCGCCCGCGATCATGCTGTTGGTGCAGACGAAGCGTAGCATACCCGCAAATAGCTGGAACGCGGACGTGCCATCATGGCTGTTGACGATGATGGCTTCGGCGGCCTCGGGCTTGCCGATGCCGTCTTCCCGGCGCAGGCGCAGCATATGTTTGGCGTGGCCGTGGCGGTTGCCGTCACGGGGAACGGACTGGACGGCGAAGAACGGGAACCATCCTTCCCGGCGCAACCCCTCCACGATGTCGATGGTGGGGACATAGACATAGCGCTCCGAACGGCTGTCGTGCGCCTCGCGGGCGAAGATGGACGGGACGTGGCGATACAGCGCCTCGTTGTCGAGCGGTTCACGTCCGCTGATCTGGTGGGCGTTGCGGCCGAACCGGGTGGCAAGTTGGTGGATGCTCATGGGTCTTTCCTTCCTTGGGTCTGGGTTTCCGCGCAGCGGGAAGCGCCGCGCTGAAACCCTGCCCGTCGGCGAGACCGGGGGTGCAACCGGAGTGGGCGGCTTCGCGGGGAACCGGCTGCACGGAACGCGCAGCGTGGAGGAAGCTGGGCGGAAGCCGCTCCGAAGGGCGCCGGGGGCGGAGCCCCAA
>NZ_ATDP01000106.1 GCF_000445105.1 Sphingobium lactosutens DS20
GCCAGCGCGGCGGGCGGGTAGATCCCGCCCGCCGCGCGACACGGACGCGGGCGGCGGTGGCAGGCGGCACGAGACCGCCTGCCCTCCGGGTCAATCGGTATCCGGTCCCCAAAGCGGGCTGTCCTCCGGGTAGAAGTGG
The DNA here is from genome assembly GCF_000445105.1 of Sphingobium lactosutens DS20. Classification (GTDB taxonomy): domain Bacteria; phylum Pseudomonadota; class Alphaproteobacteria; order Sphingomonadales; family Sphingomonadaceae; genus Sphingobium; species Sphingobium lactosutens. The sequence goes on from NZ_ATDP01000106.1 coordinate 140, forward strand.
CCCGCCAGCTTCTCCAGCACGGCCACCACCGACCACAAGGTCCGGCCGTGGATGTCCATGCGCTCCTGCGCGACGAGGATGCTCACCGCCGTCGCGTTCGCTTCGACGCGCTGAACGGCGTCCTCGAAATCGTCGAAAGGCTCGATGTTCTCGATGGGGATCACGTCGCCGTCCTCGTCATAGCCGCCATGCAGGTAGAGCGGCGCGGTCTTCATCCGCTCACCGGCTTCCTCGGCTTCCCGGATCAGGGCGAAGGCTTCGCGGCGCTCCCGCCAATATTCTGCGCTTCCACCGTCAACATGCTTGATATTGCACATGACTGTTTTCCCTTCTGCAAATCGTCCGCAGGGCGATGGCCAGGCCATCGACCCTGCCTTCGCGGCGAGCAGCCGGGGGTGTGAGGGGCAGCAAGAATCTGCCGGGGTGGTGCGGGCGCAGGGAGCGCAGCGACTGAGCCACGGCCCGGCCGATTGTTGTTGCTGGGGAGCGGGGGCGGAGCCCCTGCTTCCCGCCTGGACGAACGACCGCCGGGATACCGGCGCGGCCGCAAGGCCGCTGGGCCTGCGCCGCGCCTCCGCCGTTCGCGCGCCTCAATCCAGACCTGCGCCCAGAACCGCACGAAAAACATCGGGCAAACGCACGTTCGCGGGCGCATTGGCGAACATGGGGGCGATCTGGTCGGGCCGGTATCCGGCCAGGCCGCAGCCGATCGGCGTCAGCTCGAACGACAAGTCGGGATGTAGCCGGGCATATTGGAGGAATCCTCCGACATATCCGCGTATCTCGCCGAGATGGAGCGGCCTCAGTTGTGCGTCCTTGGTCGGAATGGCGTAGGCGTTGCCTTGCCGTCCGACGCCGCGACCGTAGATCGCGCCGCAATGCCGCCGCGCCCATAAGGCGGCGCCCTTGCCGTGACGGCCGGCGAGGTTCGATCCGAAGACAAAAACCGGAGGTGTGGCGGAATGGCTGTGCATCGTCGCGCTCCTTTCGGACGATCGGAAGAGGAGCGCCCCGCCCATGTCGGGCGGGGCGCGGCGGGTCAGTCGGAGACCAGCTCGTAGATGCCGGGGGTCGTCTCGTTCTCGAACAGCCGGAGATAGACCGGCGTGCCGCCGAGGAGGGTCAGCTTGAACGAGACGTAAGGGCGATTCTCCTTGCTGATCTTCGCCCAGGCGGCGCCGTAGTCGATCCGATCGTCGTCGGCCGGATGGATGCGGAAGTCGGGGGCCTTGTCGTTGTCCTTGCCCTCGACCCGGCGCAGCTCGACCTGCTCGCGCACGCCGAAGGAGCGGATTTCGCCGGTGTAGCCGCGATCGGTGGTGGTGAAGGTTCCGCGGATCATGTCGTCAGTCCTTTCTTGCTTCGGGACCGCGCCTGTCGCGGCCTCGATGGCTGTCGATCGGACGGGGGACGACCGGCCCGCACCCGAAGGGCGGAACGAAGTGGCTGGCGGCGGCGGGCGGCTTTTTTGGCTTCGCGATGCAAAGCCGGCATGGCCGGCGGCGGAAAAAAACCGCCCGCCGCCGTTGCGGGAAGACGGGCGGGCTTCGGCCAGACAAGCCTTTCGAGAGGCCGCGTGGGCGGCGGTGCCGTGCAAAAACATGGGCCTGACGAGATGATCGGAGGGGCGTTGCCGCCTGCCGGCCGTGGCGGCGCCGGCGATGGTTCGGTGCCCAAGGCGTGACGGGCGGGTTTCGACCGGGCGAGCCGCAAGGGCGACGTGGCCCCGGCTTTCGCGGCATTGCGGCCGATGCAGCGGAGCGCGGCGCTGCCATACGGAAGATCGGCGGGCGGGGCGCGGCGTGCGTTTCGGACAGGTTCAGGCCTGGCCTGGGCGATGCCGGTCGAGCGCCGGATTCGGGACCAGGACATTGGCGAATATGGGCTGGCTGCGCTGGCTGGTGCAGCGCCTCGCCCGACATGGGCGGGGCGCTTCCGCCTCTGGTCGCGTGAGCTACGGCGAGCGACCTTGAAGGATCGTGCGGATAGGATTAAATCATATCCGTAAAGGAGCCCATCCATGCGGACGACTCAACAGTTCAGCGTGACGCTGCCGAACGACATGGCGGCGCAGGTCCGCGCCAAGGTGGCGTCGGGCGAATATGCCAGCGAAAGCGAAGTGATCCGCGACGGGCTGCGCGCGCTCCAGGCGCGGGACCGGGCCGTGGAGCAATGGCTGCGCAACGAGGTCGTCCCCGCCTATGACGTCTACAAGGCCGATCCCTCGCGCGGCATTCCGCTCGACGACGTGCGCGCCGGCCTGGCCGAGCGCCACAAGCGGGCCGCCAAGCGCGGCTGAACGTGGCTCATTCCATCATCCTCACGCCGGAAGCGCGTGACCATCTCGATGCCATTTACGACCATATCGCCGCCGCCGCGTCGCCGGACATCGCGCAGCGCTTCACCGATGGCATCATCGGCCATATCGGCAAGCTGACCGATTTCCCCCGGCGCGGGACGATGCGCGACGATCTGCGGCCGGGCCTGCGGACGATCGCCTGGCGCCGCCGCGTCACCATCGCCTTTGCGGTGGAAGACGCGGCGGTCGTCATCGTCGGGATCTTCTACGGCGGCCGGGATTTCGAGAGCCTGCTGAGCGAGGATTCCTAGAATCGCGAGCCGGGCCATGCCCGGCGAGCGCCGATCATCCCCATGACAGAGCGGCCGCGCCCGGTGAGGGGCGCGGCCGCGATTTTTCGCAGGCTGTGAAAGTGAAGCCGCAAACGTCGATCAGCGGTGCGCCTCCCGCCAGCGCCGCGCCGCCGCCGCGTTGAACAAGGGACGGCCCGCACAGGCGCGATGCTCGGCTATGAAGGCGGCGCAATGGTCCAGAACATAGTCGTGGACGATGGTGCGATCCTCGGAAAAGTCGTTGATCGGCTGACCGCACCGGACACAGCAGAATATTCCGGGCTGGTTGTTGCGGCGGGCGATGACACGGAAACGGCGGCGCATGACGGAGCCTCCTTGCGGGGGTGAGGCATCGTGCGGGACAGGGCTGCGCGACACCGGAACAAAAGGAAGGCCGGGACCGCTCACGCGGCCCCGGCCCGATGCCGTGCTATTCGGCGGCAACCGAGTAGGCGGCGTCTTCGTCCACCGGCTCGGCTTCGGCGTCCGCGTCGGCTTCGGCGGGCTGTTCCACCGTTTCGACCTCCACGGCCTCGCCGTCCTGCGCTCCGGTATCGGGGGTGTCCTGCGGACACGCTTCGGACGGCTGCGCGATCCCTTCGGCGTCCTCCGTCTCGACGGGTTCGGCCTCCGGTTCCGGCGTCCGCAGCACGGAGGGAAGCCAGCCCTTCCCGGCAAGACGCTGCTCGGCGGCTTCCGCCATCTCCTGCTTGGTCTTGTCCGCGATCCGGCGGGCCGCATCCTCCGACACGCCTTCGGCCACGGCCTCAAGGATATGCGCCTTGGTGACACGGCCAAGGTAGCTGTCCACGGTGGGCGTCCAGTCCTTCGCCATGTCGAGCGCCAGCGCGGTCGCCAGCCTGTCCGCCGTTTGCAGCGTCCGGGGCTTGCGATCCCACGGCAGGCGCAGGGCGTTGACGGTGCGGGCCGCGCAATGCGCCAGCAACGCCACCCGCTGCGCGTCGTCCAGTGCGACGATGAAGCCCCACAGGTCGGCCACGTCATGTGGCATCCGCTCGGCCCATGCCTCATGCGCCTCGCTCGCCCGCGCCGCCAGCGGCGTATCCTCGATCCCCGCCGCATGACCTCCAAGCGGGGTCACAGTCGGACGGATTTCAAGGCAACCGGCCTCGGCGTAGCTGTAGAACAGTTGCGCCGTAAGCGTGTGGGTCAGGGCGATCAACGCAACGCTGGGCTGCTCGCCAAGCGCCACGCGAAGGGCAAGCGTCCGGTGAGCGGACAGGTCGCGAATGAGGCTGTCGGAAATGGGCTTGCCCGGTTCCTCGTCCTCGTCCTCGAAATCCTGAACGTCCTCGTCGCCGTCCTCGGCCTGCTCGTCCTCCACGGCCTCCGGGCCGATGGCTTCGGCCTCGTCCTCGGGCTGCGGATCGGCCAACGCCTCGTCCTCGGGACGGACGAAACCCCGTTCGATCCTGACCGTGCCGTCATGGTGAAGCACGACGAACACCCCGCCATGCGCGATCAAGTTGGCATCGTAGGCGTAACGCTTGGCCGAAATGGCGTCGATCTCATCGGACACCGCTTCCAGCTTCTTCGCCACGTCCTCGGGCATTTCGTCATAGGACGAATAGCCTTCGGCGAGCTCGTCATGCTCGGTGGACAGGGCATCAAGCCGGGCCTCGTCCTCGTCGGACAGGTCCACGGCCTGCGGATAGAAGCGCCGCATACCGTGGGCATGGGGATAGTCGATATGGGCCTCAACCCACTTCCACCCCTCGGTCTGCACCCCGTCCGCTATCTCGCGCAGCTTTTCGACGGCAAGCATGTCGAGCAAGCCCACATCCTCGAAGAAACCGCCTCGATCCTCGCTGAACAGGTCGCGGATGATGTTGCCGCCCGCCTCGATATAGGCGACGGCTCCGACGAACACCGCACGACGATCATCGGCAGGCACGTTGTTTGCGGTCATGTCGCGCCGAATGATCCACGGCTCCCGGTTGTGATGCAGGTTCTCGAATACCTGCTCCTGCCGGGCGTGGTCCTCGGTGATGGCGAAGGCCATAAGCTGATCCAAGGTCAGCCCGTCCTCGCGATAGACCTGCAACAGTTTCGGACTGACAGCGCCAAGGCGAAGCCGCTGCTTCACCACACTGCCCGACACGCCGAACCGCGCGCCGATTTCCTCCGCGCCCCATCCCTTGCCGTCCGCAAGCTCGCGGAACCGCTCGAACTGATCGGCGGGGTGCATCGGGGTCCGGGTCACGTTCTCGTCCAGACTGATCTCGGACGGGTCGTTCTCGGTGTCGAGACGGCAGCGAACCGGGTGGTTCCTCCTGATCTGCTTGCGCTTGGCGCGCAGCAGATAGGCCAGCCTGCGGCCTTCGCCAGCGGTAACGAAATAGGCGCCGGTCGGCTTGTCGCCCTTCATTTCCGGCTCGATCACAAGGTTCTGGATCAGGCCCTTATGCGCGATGGAAGCGGCCAGCGCCTCGATGGCGGCTTCGCCATGCGGCACCTTGCGGGCATTCTTGGGGGACTTCTTGAGCTTGTTGAGGGGCACGAAAATCTCGATGCCCGACACAGGCTCGGCAGCGGTCGTTTCGATTTGAACAGTCTTGGTCATCTTCCTACTCCTTGGGTTTCCGCGCAGCGGGAAGCGCCGCGCTGAAACCCTGCCCGTCGGCGAGACCGGGGGTGCAAACGGAGGGGCGGCTTCGCGGGGAACCGGCTGCACGGACCCCGGCCTTGAGCCGGGGGGAGGAAGCTGGGCGGAAGACGTTCCGAAGTGCGCCGGGGGCGGAGCCCCAAGCACCGCGCCGCTTGCGGCGCCACCAAGAGACGCACCCTTGCGGCGGACGGCCGGCGCGGCGGCGTGCGCGCGGACCTGGGGCCCAGCCGTCGCCGTGCCCTCCGGCCAGAGCGAGAGTGCTGCGCTGGGGAAAATGACGCGCGACCCCTGCGCGGCGTCAGCCGCCAGAGTGCGCTCCTTAAATCCCCGCGCTCTATATCGGAGCGTTGCGGGGTGTCCCCGCTCGAAGGGGTCTGGCGAGACCGGCATGGGGCTCGACAGCAGGGGAAGGCTTTCCCCCTCAAAACCGTATAGGATGAGGACAGCAACAGCATGATCCGCACGCTGGAAGCGCGTTGCGAAGACTATCGGCTGTGGCTAGAAATAAAGTGCCCCGGCGGTATGCAGAGCAGGGACCACCGGGGGATACTCACTCTATAGGACTTATCGGGGCAAAAAGATCAAGGGCGAAACCATCGCCGGCCCGTCGATGCTCATCTTCTCACCGAAGGGTTGCCACGCCGCCGGTGAATGGGCCAGCGCCCAACAGGCCAATCTTGACGATATAGCTTGGAGGCTATATATGGAATGGAAAGTCGCGTTCGGCGACGAGTTTGATGCGGAGTTCGAGGAATTGCCGGAAGCGGTGCAGGACGAACTGCTCGCTTCGGCCAAGCTCCTCGCCGCGTTCGGTCCGCAACTGAGCCGGCCGCACGCGGACACGCTGAACGACTCGTCGTTCGCGAACATGAAGGAATTGCGGTTCGATGCCGATAACGGTGTGTGGCGGGTGGCCTTCGCGTTCGACCCCGAGCGCAAGGCGATCCTCTTGGTAGCTGGTGACAAGTCCGGCGGCAGTGAAAAGCGTTTCTACAAGACGCTCATCACCAAGGCGGACAAACGCTACCAAGCGCACCTCGATCGGCTGGCGGCCGCGAAGAAGGGAAAGAAGTGATGGGCCGGAATCTAAATGATGTCGTTGCCGCGCTCCCCGAAGCGCGCCGCGCCCGTGTCGAGGCGCGCGCGCAGGAGCTGAAGGAGCAAGTGGAGAGCCTGGGCGAATTGCGCCGCGTGGCGGGCAAGGCTCAGGTCGAGATCGCTTCGGCGCTCAACGTCAAGCAGCCCTCGGTATCCAAGATCGAGAAGCAGGCCGATATGTATCTCTCGACGCTCAGGAGCTATGTCGAGGCGGTTGGTGGGCAACTCGATCTGATCGTGCGGCTGCCATCACGGGCGCCGTTGCGGATCGAGCGTTTGGGCGATGTTGCTCTCGGGGCCACAGCCGGGTCCGGCAAGATCACCACCAAACGCCGGGCGAAGCCGAAGACGGCCGCTCGCGCAGGCTGACGATATTGGCGGCACGGAAAGGGTTTCAGATCATCAGCGTGTAAGCGTGGTGGCATGTAAGGGGGAGAATTATGACGGCTGTGCCGCCAGCGCCTATCGAATATCAGCTCATCGGCCTCGCCGAAGACGGCGGCGTCGGAGATTTGCTGGCGGGCCTCGATCAGAAGCAGGGGCGCGTCCGCCTTCAGGCGCTCATTTCCGAATGGCTTCGGATGGAGAATCTCGTCGTTCTGACGGGATCGGGCACGTCGGTTTCCGCGGGCGGCAAGACGATGGCCAATCTCGAAACGGCTGTATTCGCCGCGATAGAGGCGCTGCCCGACATTCCGGCCTCGATCACTCCCATTATCGAAGCCCGTAAAAACGCTGTCCTTCTTGCCGCCTTCGACGACGATGAGCCAATCGGTTTCGAGGCATGGCTCTCGTTCGTCGCCAATGCCCTGGTCGTTGTGGAATCAGCGGGTGGGCCATTTTCCGCCGTGACCTGGCCCAGCACGCCCGCGCCCAGCGTCGCCGACCTGCGCTGGTTCGTCGACCGGCTTCGCATGGCGATCTTCGCCGAATGCGCGCTTTCTCTGCCGGACATCGGGCCGGCCGCGTCCGCCGACAAGATCGCGCCGCATCTCGCGTTCCTGTCCAAGCTCGTGGCGCGGGATAGCAATCTCGGGCGCACTCATCTTTTCACGCTCAACTATGACACACTGTTCGAGCAGGCGCTGGAATTGCTCGGCGTGCAGTATTTCGACGGGTTCACTGGGCGCGCGTCGGCGCGGTTCGATCCTTCCGTCTATGGGTTGGACATCTACTATCCCGGCGAGGTGGCCGAGGGGCGTGTCCGACGCTTCGACAAGTTCCTGCATTTCTACAAGCTGCACGGCTCGATCCACTGGTTCGAGCACGGCAATGAAATGCGCGCGCGTCACCCCGACCTTGCTCCGTTTCGGTCATATGCCGCCCTGACCCCGCAGGATAAGGCGGGGTCGCTCGTGTCTTTGGCCGGGGGCACACCCTCGGTCGGAATCCTGCCGACCGCCAATAAGTTCGCGCAGACGCTGACGATGCCCTACGCGCATCTGTTCCGGTCTTTTCAGGTGCGGCTCGGCATCCCCCAGACCTTCCTTCTCGTGCTCGGATATGGCTTTGGCGACGATCATGTCAGCCGGATCATCGAGAACGCGCTGATGAATCCGTCGCTGGTGATGCTGGTGGTCGAACCCAATCCGAACAGTGCCGTGATCGAGCGCATCCGTCGATACAAGGATCTCGGCAAGCGCGCCTTCGTCCTGTGTCCGACGACGGATGCCTTTACCGCAGCGCCGTTCAAGCACGCGACCTTCGACGATTTCGCGCGAACGGTGATGCCGGACGTGCAGTGGCTCGACGATTTCCTGCGCTTGCGGCGCTTCGAGAAGCAGATTGCGTCATCCGCGACGTCGGCTGAACCGGACACCGAGACGACGGATGGATAACCCCCGGCTCGTCGGCCACATCGTCTCGGTCCAGGGCTTTCGCGTGAAGGTGGAACTGCTGCCCGAGACCCGCTCGGCGTTGCGCGCGACGCCGGATGGAGTCCAGGCGGCAATTGCCATCAACGCCTACCTCACATTTTCGCTTGGAGCCGGCGAAACGGTGATCGGCATCATCACCGATCTCGAAGCGCGCGAGACGTTCGATCCCGGCAGCGGCGATGACCTGAGCCTTGAACTGATGAAGCCGCGCCGCGTCGCCAGCGTGCAATTGCTGGGGACGATCGAACATACCGATGACGAGCCTGCCTTCAGTCCGAGCATTTCCGTGCTGCCGACGCTCGACACACCGGCGGAAATCGGGTCGCCGGACATCCTGCGCGCGGTGTTCGAGATTCCGCCTCGGCGCAACAAGCCCGAAGGCTATGACGAGAAGGATTTCGACTGCGACCTGAAGATCGGATTCCCGACCGGCCAGGATCGCAATGTCGTCCGCGCCTCCTATAACGACCTCTTCTCCAGGCCCTTGGCGATCGTCGGAAATACTGGTTCGGGCAAATCATATTCCGTATCGAGCCTGATCCAGAAGGCGATGGCGGCGCTTGATGGCGCTGCCGAGGAGCCACACGTCTTCATCCTCGACATCAATGGCGAATATGCCAAAGCCTTTCCGGCGGCCGAAGCGGCACAGCGCTTGCCCGATCGCATCTACCTCAATGGCAAGGAATTCGGCCTTCCGCTCTGGTTTCTGAACGCTGAGGAAATCTGTGCTTGGCTGAGCGCGTCGGAGCAGACGCAGGAGCCGGTGCTCAAGGATTGGTGGGCAATCGCCAAAGGCGGCGATGAGATGGCTGCTGCGAGCATGAGCGCGCTTCAAAATGCGATGAGCGCGCTCGACCAGTTGCTAAGCGAACTTACAAAATTGAAGCGAAAGTTTGCCGGTTCTTATTGTGATGCCATTGTAGGACACCTCGCGGATACGGATATCGACACTGCCGCGTTTGAAGCGCTCTTTGCCACTCATCGCACTGTCGATCAGTATAATCAGGATGTGATGGCTAATCAGGCCACTATTTCGACGGAGGGGAACAAACTCAAAGATGCCATCCGTGCGCTGATTGTCAGCGGGAGCGAAACAACGGAAGCAGGCGCACGCACCGCTGACTCTCCCCTACCGATCGCCCGCGCAACCCTCACTGATCCGTCGCTCATCAATCGCGCCGTGTCCAAGGAGGATACGTTCCGCGTGGATGCCCATCTGACGACGTTGAAGCTGCGGCTGAAGACTCGCCTCGACGATAAGCGGTGGCGTTCCTTCCTCAACTATGAGGAAGCCGATACGAAGATCGAGAAGCTGTCCTCATGGTTCGCGCGCTTCGGACTTGGCGCTGCCACAGGGCCGAAAGTCTCGGTGCTCGACTTGTCCATGTTGAGCAACGAGGTTCTCCCTTATGCGTGCACGGTGATCGGGCGGGTGCTGCTGGAGGCGCGTGAACGCCTGCCCGCAGCCTCGCGCTACAAGCATCCTTGGGTGCTCGTTCTCGAAGAGGCGCACAATTATGCGCGCCCGGCCCGCTCAGATGAGGATCGCGGACATCGCCTCGCCCGGTTGACCTACGAGCGGATCGCCAAGGAGGGCCGCAAATTCGGCCTTTCGCTCATCATTGCCAGCCAGCGGCCGAGCGAGATCAGCCAGACTATCATCAGTCAGTGCGCCAACTTCATCAGCCATCGCCTACAAAACCCTGACGACATCGACCATTTCCGGCGCATCATTCCAATGCAGGCGCGACGGCTTCTCGATCAAGTGACGATTCTATCGTCAGGAGAAGCGATCGTGTTTGGTAGCGCCTTCCACATTCCGACGCGCGTCCAGTTCGACCGGCCGGAGCCTGGTCCCTATAGCCAGACGGCCGCGCCCTATCATGAATGGCGGAAGGAACAGAATCCCTTCCCACTTTCGCAAGTTATCGAGGCTTGGGGTGCCTGAGCCGGAGCGTCGCGCTCCGACATTGCCCGCCGCAACGAGCGCCCCGCCCGGATGACGGGACGCTCGAACGGTCAGGTTACGATCCGGCCGGCCCCACTGGCGAGGCGGGCGTAGCGGCTCAGCGGATACGCCGCCTCGAAATGGAGGTCGCGTTCGATCGGGAGCCCCAGCGGGCCGCGCATCGCCTCGATCTCAGCAAGGCTGACCGTGCCCAGCTCGGGCTCGCCGAGGCCGGGATCGCAGAGGCCGTAGAGAATGTCGGGCTCCTGGGGATCGCACTCGCTGATGAGCCAGGTGGCGCCGGCGTCTGGCGTGAACAGCTTGACGACGGGCTTGGGATCGAACTCGGGATGCTCGATGCTCAAGCGGCCGTTGGCGATAAGCTGCGCGCGGATGGTGTCGGTGATGAGCTGCATGACTGCCTCCATTCGGGAAGCCCTCCGATCGAGGGCGTGGAGGCGTTCGACCGGCGCAAGCGAGCGTCGGGGTCAGGCCCTACTCGGTCTGGTGCGGGCCGGGCTTGACCCCGACGCGGCGCCGGTCAGGCGTCCGAAACACCTCGCCGGGGAGGCCGAATGGGGGCGTCAAGCGGCAGGGTCCGAGGTGCGCGCAAAGCGACGGCGGCAACGGACATGACACCGCGATTGAGCGCGTTGTCTCCAAGTTCCACCCGATTGTCTCCAGCCGGCGGCGCCCTTGTCTCCGGCCACGGAGATCGCCGGGAGGGGCAAAAAGGCCGCGCGGCGACACAAGCGAGCGTGGGCAACCTTCGCCAGCCAACGCCAGGGGCGGCCCATTCTTGGCGATTTTCTGGAGACAATACGGAGACAACGGGCTTTGCCGAGGGTGTTGTCTCCAACAAAAAAGCGGCCAGAAGGCCGCTAATCTACTGTTTTCATTGAAGAAATCTGGAGCGGGCGAAGGGATTCGAACCCTCGACCCCAACCTTGGCAATATTCATGCCAGCAATAAATGCTTGAGAAATGCTCAGAAATTACCGGCGTTGAAAATCCGTATACGATCCGAATACAGAAGAGGGAACGTTAAGATATCCGGAAAATATCTGAGAGCATTTGCTCGTGTGTTCGACGTTCTATTTCAGTAAAAGTCGTATATGGGTGGAGAGAGAAAACTTTTACAGAAAATGCTATCAAATCTCGATCAGGTTGATTGTGCAAGTTCCATTCGATATCAGATAATCGACGCGATTGATGATGTTTCCGCTAGCGTCCGCTGTCAACAGCAGGGAATAAATTGCCCGTCCGGCATCCGTCGTCAGCGATATATACAATGTGTCGTAGTTACAGCCGGCACTCGGAGCCACGGTGAACTGAACATAGGCCGTGCTGTTCGAACCCTGCACACCGACTCTCGATATCGTGCGATTGCTATCGATTACAGCAAGCGCAGGTGACGACATCAGAAAACCAGCCAAAGCCGCGACAGCATATTTTTTCATCCGTCTATCCCCCATGCAAAGTGTAGTCATCGCCTGTCTTAATCGGAAGAATCATAAAGGCAATCACTGTTCGCGGATAGGATGATAAGCAATGGATTCGCCATTTCGGTGTGAATTAAACGCTTGCAATGTAGGAAATTTAGACACATCGTCCGGACAACTAGGGGTGTAACGCACATTCGATAGTGCTTGCCATTGGGCAGGCAACGTTAATCGTCATGCGCGCTTGTGCTTGGCCTTCATGACGTGTGCCTACGAACGGGGGTGATTATGAGGATGTTTCGACTAGGTTGCATTTTTCTTGCAGGTCTTTCCTCCCCGGCTTTGGCAGTGTGCGGAACCAACGCTTGCAGCAATGTCACTATCACTCGGCTTTGGACCGCTGCGGACGGTAAGGCCTATGTGAAAATATCCGATGACATTTCGCCGCTGAACTGTTCTCCACTGAATTCTGAATATCTCACACTGCTTCAGAGCGATTCCAGTTCGGCGTGGGTCTATTCCGCCATGCTGACATCGTTTACGGCGCTAGGCGGCAAACTCGCGCGCATCCGGATCAATGAGGGCACTGGCGGATGCACGATCTCCTATGTGTGGCAGGAGTAGACCTTAGGAGTTCGGAGGGACGTATGAAGATTTTGCCAATCTGTGCCTGCATGTCGATGGCGTGTTTTCCTGAACACGCCTTTGCGTCCAGCACAACGACATACACCTACGACGCTCTCGGTCGACTGGTGCAGGCCAGCACAACCGGCACGGTCAATAATGGCGTGCAAATGAGCACGACCTACGACGCGGCCGACAATCGCCAGACCTATCAGGTCACGGGATCTAGAAGCAAGGTTGTCGTCGTACCGATCAATGGGCTGACGGTCATCCCCATCACCAATTGAAAAGCCGTGAGAAATTTCTTCATTTCATCGAGGGTATCAAATGCGTCTTTCCACTCGGCCTTTTGAGGACCTCACCGACCATATTATATCCTTGGCAATCCTCCTATTTGCCTTCCCTCATTTGGCCAATGCTGTAACCCCGGAAGCAGTTCCACCGGTCCGACAAAGTGTCGACGCTAACGGTGTGGATATGGTGAACGGCATTTTTGTCATGCCTCGAGTAGACGTATCTATCGGGCCGTCGGACAATTCCGGACTGGTTTATGGAAGCACGGGTTATCGTGATACAATTGCTGCTACCATCAACTCTGACGGCTATAATTTCTATGTCAGTGTAGGTGGATTTTCAGACCATTTTACCCTGAATGCTACAGGTTTCACAAACGTCGAGCGCAATGGATCAACATTGTCCCGCGACGATGGCTATCATTACGACTATCGAACATCGGATGGCACGCTAGTTCGTTTTTTTCCCGCAAATGGGCAATATGATCGGTTTGTCGCCAACACAGGATGGGTTTCTTATATCCAATATCCTGATGGAACGCGACGAACCTACATATACAAGGGACAAAACTACTGTCCTATCGAGAAAAACCCAGAGTTTCCGACATGTCCTGTAGCGGAAGCACGGAGCGTTCGCCTGCAATCGGTCCAGACGTCAGCGGGTTACCAGCTAAAATTTAGCTATCAATCCAATACGCTCAATTGGAGTGACGACCTCGACGCATGGAACACTCTCTCCAATGTACGAGGCGTAAACAATGCGGTCGACTACTGCGATCCCTCCGCAGATAGCTGCACTTTCACGGCAAGCTGGCCCTATGCTGCTTATTCAGGTGGAACTGTCTCAGACCAAATGGGGACTGTTCGGACTGTTACCGTTGATGCAACCTCTAGCACTATCAAGACCTATATTCGGGTAGGTACGTCGGCGGCAAATGACATCACGGTGGTTCGCGACGCGACGACCAGTCTCGTCTCTAGCGTCAAGAAAGGCGGAGTGACGTGGAATTACACTTTCGCCGATGCCAACGGCAAGCGAACCATGACGATGACCGGCCCATCCTCGATACAGCGGACAGTGGTTTCTGACCTCACAACTAAATTAATAGACTCCGACACCTATGCTCCCGGAAGGGCGATCACCTACACCTATGATAGCTTTGGGCGGGTTGATACGATCACCTACCCCGAAGAGAACTACACCAAATATTTCTATGACAGCCGTGGCAACGTGACAGAAACCCGGCAGGTGCCGAAGCCTTCATCGGGTACTGCTACCATAATCACCTATGCCGCTTTCCCGTCCGTCTGCGATAACATCGTCAAATGCAATAAACCTTTGAGCACAACCGATGCTAACGGCAATGTCACCGAATATACCTACGACGACACTCACGGCGGTATTCTCACTGTAAAACTGCCGAAGGCAACTGCATCGGCGAATAACTCTGTAACTACATATACATACACGCCAAGGCAGGCTTATTTCAAGCAGAGCGCCAACGCCATCTCCGCGTCGGGCTTCACGGCTTTTAAACTTACAGGCACGTCGGCTTGTCAAACAATGGCCAGTTGCGTGGGCAGTCAAAACGAGGTGCGCACGACCGTTAACTATGGTCCTCAAGTCGCCGGCACGGCAAATAATCTTCTGCCGGTCAGTTCCTCATCAGGGTCAGGGAATGGATCGCTGACTGCAACAGTTGCCATGGCCTATGATATCATAGGCAACCGTTTGACGGTTGATGGCCCACTGACTGGAGTGAACGATACGACCCGAACGCGCTATGATGCGCGGCGTCGGGTGACTGGCGTTATAGGTCCCGATCCCGACGGTAGCGGTCCGCTAAAACACAGAGCAGTCCGCTATACGTTTGACGCGCAGGATAAATTGACGGGTATCGATATCGGTACGGTCAACAGCCAGTCCGATGCTGCATGGGCAGCCATGAGCGTACTTCAGACTGCCGTTTTGACATATGACGCAAGCAGGCGGGTGGTGAAACAGGTCTTTGCCGGCGGCGGCACGACTTATAACGTGAAGCAATTTAGCTATGACGCTGCTGGGCGGCCCGAGTGCGCAGCGCTGCGAATGAACAGTTCGGCCTGGAATTCTCTTCCCGCTTCCGCTTGCACGCAGCCGTCTCCGGGAAGTTACGCGCCCGATCGGATCACCCGCAATGTATACAATGTTGTTGGCGAAGTCACAGTTGTGCAGTCGGCCTACGGGGTGACACCGGCTAACGGTTTTCCTGTGACATTGCAACGCAATGAGGTGACCAATAGCTACTCACCCAATGGGAAACTTACCTCAATCGCTGACGCCAAGGGAAACAAAACCACATATCAATATGATGGGCAGGATCGCTTGTCCAAGACATGTTATCCCGCGACCGGCATCACAGGCTGCACCGCAGCGGCTGATTATGAGCAATCGACCTATGACGCGAATGGCAATGTCATCAAACTCCGGCTTCGCGATGGGCAAAATATCGGATTTACATATGACAACCTCAATCGTCTGATTGTAAAGAATCTGCCTGGTGCTGAACCGGATGTTAGCTATGGCTACGACCTTCTCGGGCGTCTTCTCAGCGCGTCAGGGGGAACGACCCTTACCTTTAGCTATGATGCGCTGGGTCGCCTTCTAACCGACGGTCAGGCATTTGGCGGGATGACCTATGAATATGATCTTGCCGGGCGCAGAACGAAGGCGACCTGGAACGATGGTTTCTTTGTCCGTTATGATTGGAATCTCGCAAATCAGATGACGGCGATCAAGGAGAAGGATCTGACATCGGGCGTGGGTCTTCTCGCCACTTTCACTTACGATGATCTGGGCAGACGGACAAAGCTGCAGCGTGGCAACGGTACAGTCACGAATTATCAATTGGACACCGGGTCGCGCCTTACATCATTGGAACAGAACCTCTCTGGGACAGCACAGGATCAAACGCTGGGCTTTGGATATAACGCGGCCGATCAGGTCGTCACCCGCACGATGTCAAATGACGGTTATGTCTTTGGTGAACAATATAATTCCGCGCGCGCCTATGCTTCCAACAAACTAAACCAGTACACGCTAGCAGGTACATCAGCGCCTGATTATGATGGTCGCGGAAACCTAATTTCTATCGGACCGCGCACATTCAGCTACAGCTCCGAAAATCTGATGATGACTGCTAGCGGCGGGGTAACGCTTCATTACGATCCGATTGGTCGTCTCCATGAATATGACACAAGCGTGTCAAAGCGCTTCTTATATGACGGCGGACACATTACAGCAGAGTTGGCCAATCCCTCAGGCACCGTTGCACGCCGTTATGTTCAAGGGCCTGGTGTCGATGAGCCTATCGTCTGGTATGAGGGCAATGGCACCGCCGATCGCCGCTGGTATCATGCTGATGAGCGTGGCAGCATAATAGCGATCACCAACGGCAGCGGTGCCAGCATCGCCACCAACCGCTATGATGAATGGGGAAATTCTCAGAGCGAAAACGTGGGAATATTCCAGTATACGGGCCAAATATGGCTGCCAGAGCTAAGCATATATTATTACAAGGCTCGCATGTATGATCCGCGCTTGGGGCGCTTTATGCAAACAGACCCCATCGGTTACGCGGACGGTATGAACTGGTATAACTACGCCGGGGCCGATCCAGTGAATGGCATCGACCCATGGGGCATGCAGGCCTCTGACTCGGTTTGTGTCAAGAACCCCTCGCTGTGCGGTAAAAATACAGGTAGCTTGGCGGGATACGACACTGGGGCGAAACTTGCCGACGGTGTTGTTAACACCGGTGATTCAGGTCCTGGCAGCAAGGGATCAACAGCGCTTTCGGGTGATACACTTATTGTAACCGCTGGCATCAGCGGGGGTGGAATATCGTTTGAAAATTTGCCAGGGGTGTCCATCGAACAAGGTGGTTACTACGGTGGAACGCCGCAAAATGTTGTCAGCGATGTTCTGAACCATGACATCGGTGCTGACATCATCGTGATGGCCAGGAAAGTGCCGCAGCCAGTTCAGAACTTCATCAGCGATTGGGCAATCAACTACGACTGCGCGTTCATCAGTAGCAGCAGTTGTTCGACGATGGATTACGTCACGGTCGCTGGCGCATTGCTGGGAGGCGGTGTCGCCGCGAACACAGCGATAGAAGGGGCGTCGAAAGGGTTCGCTAAGTATGGAGTGGGACGCGCGGGTCAGATCAGGTTCTTTGAGAACCGCCTGATACTAAGGCTCGATGTGAATAAGCCTATAACCCACTTGAATGTCGAAGGCAGGATGTTTGGTGTTACCTTCAACTTCCACCTTCCGAAGTGGTAATGGCTATGATCGACAAGAGGGTTAGGGACACAGTTCTTTCTATCGTATTGCAGGAACAGGATAGGTCTTCTGCGGACTGGAGCCGAATAGAGGCAGACGCATTTTCCGCTATCAAATACATCAATGAGAACAATGTTGTGATCGACAATCTCATCTATCACTTTCTCGAAGATGTGGATGCCCGAAGGAAGAGCGAGGCGTTCGCTCTTCATCAAACTGCGGGCGTTCTTAAAATGTTGGAAGCGTAGAAGCGCGCTGACGCTGCCTGCTCACATGGTCTTGGCCATCTGATCCTGCGCCTGCTCCGGCCTTTGCTAGGCAGGCGTGTGTCATTGAAGTGCCGTTGCGGTGAGTGAGACAGTGCCTCGCAGGTTCTGGGGTCATGTGAGATCCAGCGGAGTCGAGATTTTTTTGTCAACAGGTGCGCTTACGGCGTGACTTGGGTGTGGGCTGCTGGCATCCTCCTTGTGGTAAAACGCGAGAGATATCAGATGCTGATCGGCTATGCGCGAACGTCGACGGTTGAACAGGTTGCGGGGCTGGAGGCGCAGGAGGCGTCGCTCGCCGCGACCAAGCACCAAAATTTGCGTCAGCAAACAGGCTTCTTCATTCAGGCAGCGCGACGGCCTAGCCGCTTTGCTGGCCTTCGTGCGCGAACGCTGCAGTCGCAGACCTCCACAGGACCTTTCCCGTTGTCCCTTCGCATAATCCAAAGGACGGCATGGAAACCAACAATAGGAGGTTATCCATGTCGCTGCTGTCTTCGCTAAATCTCGTCCAGTCCAATGCCGCCGATATGCGCACCCGTGGCATCAGCACGATGCGCCAGAAGCTGATCGACCGGATCAGCGATCAGATCGCCTTGGTTGAGGCGATGGCATCGGGCCAGGCATTCCAGCGCGTCAAGTTTCGCCGCGTCCGCGATGAGGCGAGCGACGAGGTGACGGAAACGCCAGTCCGCACGCGGGTCCGGCCATGGTGGTTGCAGGATAAGGATGGGACCATCCTCGTGTGGATCAAATATGGCAATCAGACACTCGAACTGGCCAAGGGCAAGACGGCGATCCGGGTCAAGACCATGCAGGAATTGACCAAAACCTTTGAAACGGTGCGCGAGGCCGTCCGCGCCGGAGAATTCGACACACATATCACGAACGCTGTGGGGACGTTCAAAGCGCGCTTTGGCAAGTGAGGCCAAGGAGAAATGCCCCTCGCCAATGCAAGGGGCATTTTCTCTGCAAACACGGATCAGCTACGCCGCGCGCCTGAGACCATTGGCTTGCCAGTCTCTGGCCTCGTTCACGATATCATCCGCCATACTCGATACGACACGGAAAATGTCGATCTGATCGGCGTCCAGCGTCGACGCCTCCCCTTCAACCACCCCTTGGAAGACATTACACAGGGTTTCAACATCGGGTTGCTCTGGAGGTCTGCTGACCTCGGCCAGCAGCAATCCGAGCGTCGTGCGGGTGACGCAGCTTTCAGCGGCATATTTGTCATCCACCTCGTTGATCGTTTCGACAAGATTGTCGGCAACGGTATCAATCAACCGCATAGTTTCATCACCTCGCGCCCAGAGATAGGAAACACTGGATTCGAGTGCACGAATAGAGCGTTCCGCGGATTCGACGCGAGCCAGAAGCTCGGCCATGGCATAATCATGCTGTATCATGCTTACTTGCCCTCCTTCTTGAGAACGATGGCCTGTGGCGCCTGCACCTCAACCCAGACATAATCGTCAACATCAACGACCAGCCCGCCATAGGAAATTGAGGTGATGAAAGTGCCCCAACCGGTCTGCAAGAGATTCAGGTCCAGCAAGTCGGCATCGAACGGCTCCCTACTCTCCACGATAAATGTGCTGCAAACCATATCAAAGGTTCGGCCGGTGGCATGGCTAAAGCGACTATCGAACTGGTAGAAAGTGCTCTGATCGACCTGATTTATGGGCCAACTATTCTGATCCGGCAGTTGGACATGGTTCAGTAGCTGACTGCCATTTTGTGCAAACGCCTTAATCTCGACAGGAGCAGACATTTCAATTCCCTCGTCCAAGGCGATGTTGCAGATGCAGCCCCAATCTTTACGCGAACGGCGGGGATTAATGAGCGAGCCGTCCAGTTTCTGCTGCACGTTGAGGTGCTTGACGTAGATATGGTGGCCAAGCTGCTCCGGATTTTTGTCAATCCAATAGGCCGCGACATCGGCATCAATACGCCCCAGTTTGACCTGACCGCCAAAGCCGGAAATCTCAATGCGGGTCCGGTGAATACGCGGGGTCAAAGAAAATTCGAAAGGAGAAACGAGATTCTTAATCATAATAAATTTAATCCTATTTAATTTTAGGGGAGATTAGTTCGCGAACGGCATCGGCTTGCAGAGGACGCCGTTAATTTCGAGACCATCGAGGAAGCACCCGCCGTGGCGGACATAAACAACGGGAGCGATACGGATGCCGCCGAAGTCGAGCGGACGATCAAACTCGACAAAGAAATCGAGCATCACCTCTTCCCGCTGGTTGATCGGTTTCACGCCATGAGGATCATGCCAGCCCCCTTGCGGGGCAATCGGGTTGACATTGAAGACCTGCACGCAGTCGCCATTACGGTCGAAAATAGCGCCCTCATGCTCCATGGCCACATCGACACCCATGATGAATGGCAACGGAACGGAAGAGGCCGGATCAAAGGTCACTTCTGACTCGGCCGTCCAGGTGGGATCGACCTTTGGCATACCGCCCTGTCCTACGATGCAGATGTGATACGGGTAGATGTTGGAGTTAGTTGCAGTCATATTAGTTTCCTATGTTGCTCAATGGATTAAATTGCATTGGGTTGGTTGGCGTTGCGCTTTAAGCGCAGAGGTGGATTAACACAGGAATTATATAACGCAATAGGGAAAATGTAAGCGGCGATAATTAAATTTAGATTTAATTGAACCGAAGCTCGTTGCATGGTAGCTGCCGCTTATGGAAAGCACCGCAGACATACTCCTCGCGCACAAGCAAAGGCTGGTGGCGGAACTGGCATTGGCCAAAGCCAAGGTTGAAAGCATCGAGATGGAAATCGCGAATGTCGAATCCGCGATCGGGTCGCTACCACAAGCGCCCGCGCCTACAATCGAGCAGAAATCAGCGCCTACTAAGGTGCGACATATTGGTCGGAAAATGAGTGTGAAAGCGATGGTGCTGGAATCGCTGGACCAGCATCTACCCGATGGCGGCGAAGTCCATGACCTGTTGAACTGCTTCGCGACAGTTTATGGCCGCGATGATGTGGCCCGGACGAGTTTAAGCCCGCAACTGACCACCCTTAAAAATGAGGGGAAGATAAGCCGTGACGGTATGATCTGGCGCCTGGTGCGAAATGGCTGACCATCAGCCGGTCGCCTGTTCGCGATGTGGCCATTGGGCGCAAATCTGGCGGGAAACCGACAACCAGCATGACTATCGCGTCGAATGCGGTTTCTGCCGTCGGTACGTCGGCTGGAAATCGGAGGCCCAGCTTGCCGTTCAGCGCACCGTCACGGAGGTGACGGTCATAACATTGCCCGATCCTGGGCCAACGCTCGATGCCTTCATGACGTGACGTTGGCGACTGTAGGACCGTCAATCGCATTACCCGTTGGGCCAGCACGCGCCACTATAGGTTGATCCTGCAAACAGGCTGAGGGGCGGTGGAATTGAGCGGCTCTACTTCTGGCGATCCGCTGGAAGCACCCTGACCAACGGGGCAGGCGTGAATGACGGATGCCAAGTTCGGATCGTGCTGATCGATTACGATCGTCTCATCTCCATTACGCGTGGGCAAGCGGACCCGCAAAGTGGCAGCAACCGCGAGATCGCCTGACTTCATTTACCGCGTCCGAGCAGCCGTTCCGCACAGGCCGCTAGACCTCCTTGCAGTTATTAGCCTAGGTCTTCAGGATCGAATTTTGACGGTCCTCTGCCCACCCTAACGAATTTGGTATTCGATCGAATATAGTGATCGCTGATACCCGCATTGGCATCGACCACATCAAAGCCTTCGCCCCGCCTGATGTTGACAATCTTCCCCTTAACCTCAATCGGCTTTTCGCCGTCCGGCAGCATGGCGTCGGTATTAGAGTAGTATGTTGGAATGTTGTCGGACTGGACGGGGCCGTCCGGGCGTAGCTCCACGAGGTTTACCCAGCAGGACATGTATCCAGACTGCCCATAGCAGTCTTCCTGATAGAGTGCCGGGTAGTCGGTCATGGTGTCGATCAGTGTAATATCCGACGAGGGAATGCCGAATTGGCCTGAGTTAAATTCTACCGGATCGCCAAAGAAGGAAAACTTCTGCTGATCGCCATCCATCCGATAGACGCGAAAAGCCCCATAATTTGCATGACTTGGCGTCACGCTGGTGACTTTCACGATCAGAAATACCCCGGATTCCAGATTGAGAATCTTGAACGGGGTGACATAGGCCCTGCCATTGTCACCATCCTGTCTGAACATCGTGCTATGACCCGTCGCTGCTTTGAATGCAGCAATCAGGTTTTGATCGGTCATGTCATAGGCAATGGACGCGAGGACATTGTCATCCGGGTCGGGGATCAGATCAGCACTGCCTCCGTCCGTCTCGGATGAGGCCGCCATGTCAGCGTTAGCATCGTTAGAACCGGATTCACCTCGGTCCGTCGCGAATTCGAAACGCGGTGGAAGGTTGGCTATATAAAGTGCTAGGCCAGATGTGGCGGCACACAATAGGCAAGTCCAACCAACATATTTCCATTTTCGGCGTCGACGGCAATCTTGGCACAGCCCGGAGGTGGCAGGGCCAAATTCCTCGCCGGGATAAAAAACCTTACAAGCACGACATTCGTCCAATATTTCAACCATTCGCCCCACCAATGTCACTTTATCGTGTCATATCTAATCGCTGACATCTTCTTGTCGGGCAACTAAAATGACACGACTGGTGGACAGACATTCTACCTATCTCGCCGCCATGTCGGGGGGATGGATGTTGTCGAAATCCTTGGCCAGAATGTGCGTCATTACCGGCAACTGCGAGGGATGACGCAGGAGGAAGTTGGCCTTTCGATCGATATGAAGCGCAGCTATGTCAGCGACCTTGAACGCGGAAAGCGCAATCCTAGCGTCCGAGCCTTAGGTAGGCTTGCTGAGGCATTGGGCGTTGAACCAGCCGCTTTGCTAGCGGAAAATGCGGGGGACTGAGAAGATAATGGCAGGGAAATACGAAGCCCTTAGGGAGCACCTGAAAAACTGCAAATTTGCCGAATTTGAACTGACTTTCGCAAAAATCGAGATGATCATCGGTGGACCTCTGCCGAAATCGGCCTACACCCCGCAATTTTGGGCCAACACAAGCGATCTCACTCAGCCTCAACGGAAAGCGATAGCGGCGTCCGGGTTTGAGTCGTTCCTCATTTCCGGATCTAAAAAGGTGAAATTCAAACGGCTTTAACCTTCGAGAGCCAAATCCTGTCGAATGTCAGGATTCGTCACGCGGGGTAATCATGGTGATTGCCTCGCTTATCAGGATGAGGCGAAGGCCGGTTTCTCGCAGGCTGTTGGCAAGCGCGTGAATTTGCCCGGCATCATCCTCCGCCTGGCCCTGCATTCCGATTTCGGTCGCACCTTCGCACAGTGCCGTCATAAACACGAAGAGCTCCTGCACCAGATTGAGCGGGGAAAGTTCATATTTGACCATCGACAGCCTCCTTGAGCGTTGGGAGGCACTTCCTCCTGCAAAGCGGGAATGGCTACAGGTGCTGCATCGGGCGATGGTGCACTCGCGGCTGGGCAGTCTTCAGGCGTTGCCCAGGGAGCTTTGGCCCACATGGTCTGTGTCGATGTTGCGAAGGCGACCGACGATATTTTTGACGGTCTGCGCTGTGAACCGCCCGTCCTTGGCCGTGCTGATACCAGCCATGTTCAGCTGATTTGCCATCGCATTGAATGACCAGCCTGCATTCACCATCGGCATCAAAATGGGTTCGATCGACCGGGCATAGGCCATCGCCTGCTTGCAATGCCGTTCCTTCAATGCAGCCGCGTTTTTACCAAGAGCAACGCCTCTCTTCCTGGCTTCGGCCAGAGCGCTCCGGGTCCGCTCAGAAATCAGTCTCCGTTCCTCCTGAGCGAGGGCCGCAAAAATGTGCAGCTGGAAATCCGTGGCGTGGGGCATCTCCGCAACGGCAAGCCCAATGCCCTGTTCCATGATCCCGGCAATGAAGCTGACTTTCCGCGAAAACCGGTCTAGCTTTGCGATCAGAATTTTCGCGTCATGCTTTTTAGCATGAGCAATCGCCTTCCAAAGCTGTTCGCGATCATCGGCCTTGCCGGACTGGACCTCAACAAACTCAGCTATGACCTCGTCACCCTCGCGCAGGAACGATTCTATCTTCGATCGCTGGGCAGCCAGCCCCAAGCCGGAACGCCCTTGTCGCGCAGTAGATACGCGTAAATACGCTACAAATCGGGTCATAAAATGAAATCCATCTACGACAAACGTTGGTTTGTTGGAGACGGAATCCGGCAAAAGGATGAGGTTGGCAACGGGGCTCGGAACGACCCATCCAAGACGCTCAGCCGACAAATTCTGGTGCCCAAGTGCAGCCGGTCCGCTTTGATATCCTCTCAGAGAATAAACGGCACGAGTTGGAGCTGTTTGGAACGTTCAACAGCGGCAATCAGATAGGCGATCGGCAGCGGCGTCATAAAGTTACTGCGCAACGATCTTCAGCGCATCCAACACTTCTGGTGTGATTGTTCCGGTCACCTTCAGATTAAAATCGCCCTGGAATTTTTCCAATGCGGTTCGGGTTTCCTTGCCGACCACTCCATCGATCACACCCTGGTAGTAGCCATAGGACTGGAGCCCAAGTTGCACCCTCTTCGTGATCGTAGTGAAGAGTTCCGTGCGGCCGCTTAGCGGAATGGGAGCCTGAGCTGGCGGAGTGGCAGGTGGATTGAAAAGCGACGACGCCCCATTTGTCGTGGATCGAGAGCGCGATGGCGCGGGAGTAGGAGTGGGCGTCGAGGCGGGATAGCTTGGCGTATATACAGGCGCGCGATAGATGCTGCCGCCTGAGCCAGATCGATGGCTGCTGTGAGACGAATGGCTGCGGTGACTGCTATGCGATCTGTGGCTGGCCAGGGTGAATTTATGATCCTGGCGAAATTGCTGGATCAGGGGCTGCTTACCGGGCTCGTCGACCTTGAGAACCGCCTGCATGAACTGCGCCTGTGCTGCTTCTGCCGCGCCCAGTCCCGCAAAACTTAGACCCGAGATAAGAAATCGCGATTTCTTCATAGAGGAACCACCTTGAGATCGGCATCCCTGGGATGCCATTCGAAAAATCCACCGCACTGATCACGTTCATGGCATGGGGCACATGTTGGCGCATATCGTCGTTTCCAATCCGAGATCGAGGCCATTGCATACGGCCGATATTCCTGTGGCACACTGCATCGTGGAACATTGAAAAGGCGCACGTCGAGGCCGGATAGTATCGCATGGTCAAGAGCCTGACCCAGGGGCGCGAAATCCTGCTGATGATCGACGTAAAGAGCATCCCAGCGGTTCTTGGCGAAACCGGCGTTCTCGAGCTGCATTATCGACCAGTGCTCGATGAACGGCAGGCGCGTTACCACATACCGCGCCAACCGAGGCAGATCATTATAATTGTCGGATAGCAGTACGGTCCGCAGTTCGATGCGGGCGCCCGCTGCCAGCAAATGGCAGAAGCTCTTTTCGAGACGAGCCAATGCCCCTTCTTTTGCCACAATCTGGTCGTGGGAAGCATGATCGGCAGAATAAACCGGAATTCCCCATTGCACCCGTTGGTAGCAGGGCTGTCGTAATCGCTCGACATCGCCTTGTTCGAAATGCTGTCCATTGGAGAGGATATGAAAAGCCAGATCCGGCCGCTGGCCAAGAACTGTTTCCAGCAACTCGAGAAGGTCAGCCTTGAACAAAGTTGGCTCCCCGCCCGATATACCTATGACCGACGAGTCTGGAGCGAGTAAGCAAGCGTCTGTAAATGCGGCGAAGCGATCTTCATGAGTCTTCTTGGGTGGCTGTGAACACATGACGCAGAGCTGATCGCAACGCTCGGTCACCAGCAGCGTATTATGGCCGGATCCTGCACGTATCAGGCGTTCGGCCCTACCAGCGCGTGGATCGACGAGGACTATGTCGCCTTCAAGACTCATAGCTTGCGGGCGCTCGATGGTGAAAAGACCAAAATCACCGCTGTAAAGCGCGGTGCCACCTGCATCGCTCATCAGCCTTGCGTCCCGGCTATCGTCCCACGTTACGGCGCCGAGACGCGTGACGAATGGCGAGACAGCGTCCGATGTTGAAGGGAGAATAAGGGGGATCATTGCAAGTGCGTGCCAATCGGTCCGAGCTGACCGGGTAAGTCGAGCCAGCGGCGAACGGAATAATTGGTGGCTTCCTCTTCCGAGAAGATCAGCTCGAACGCCAGATCGAATATGTGCAGGTGGCGCTGACAAAAGGCGGTCTCATGTCGCGGCATATCGATCCGACCATAACGTGAGAGATCATCAATGAGATCTCGACCGCAAAAAGGCTGATAGGCGCAACGCTGACAGGCCGGATCAAAGCTATTGGTCGCATGAGCGTTCAGCGCATCGCGCGCTCCAAGATCAATCCCGGTTGAGACATGACCAATGCCCAGATCGATTACCCTCGACCGGGTGAGCATGCGTGCCTCATCTGTCGGGTAGAGGCGGCCGTCATAATCCACGACGACATAGTCATGGCCAGCTGGATTGGGGTTGCGAAGGTCGACATGGCGATCGAGTCCAGGCCTAAAGATGCGCCTCAAGCACAGGCTCAGATAGCTCTCCTCCACGACTTGGCTTCGATCAGACCAGTTGCGTCGAATAAGTTCGCTGACAAATGCCTCATAGAATCTGCGCCATTGCTCTTCGAAACTGCGCGAGCCTGGATGACGCTTGCGCGCAAAACCTTGGAAATTGACCGGGCGCAGGAAGATGCTGGTCAACCCAAAATCGGTATATGCCTGTATCAGATCGGCGGGATCGGGCAGATCATTCGGGTCCAGCGTTGGCAGCGCCGAGACTTTACCGGGACCATAACGATCCGTGATTTCCTTCAGATTGACATGGAAGCGGTGGGTAGCCTCCGCACTCCTGGTGCGGTTCTTTCGATGCAGGTCTGACGGGCCGTCCAGGGACGTGCTGATCTGCACGTCAGGCCGGTCAATCAGTGCCTGGGAGGTCGCATCGAGGGTCGTCAAATTCGTGCAGATGACAAAGCTGGCTTCGGTGAAGCGCGCGCATCGCTCGATGACGGCATGGATGAGATCGGGTCGGAGCAAAGGCTCTCCGCCCTGAAACTCAATTTTGATGCTATGCGTGTCGAGCTCATCGATCATCGCGAGAACGGCTTCCAGCGTATCTTGAGACCAATCAAAACAGGCTGCATGCTTAGGTGCGCGAGACACCTGGCAATAGCTGCAATCTAGGTTGCAACGCAGGGTCGGAACGAGGATGAGATAATCCAGCGGGCCAATTTTGGCCAAACGCTGCGCTACCCCATAGGCGTGTGTCATCCACCCCAGATCGCCCCGATCTGAGGTAGCATGGCCCTCCAGCGCTAAGAACCGCATGTCAGTGTCGGTGAGCGCGTCGCTCTGCAAGCGGCCAAGAAATGCCGGTGGAGCCGAAAAGAAATGTCCCCCGTCTCCGACGAACGTCAGACATTGTGACGACCGTGCGCGAGCGCGGAGTGGGAAGCGGATCATTGGAGCAGGAGATCCCATATCGCCTGCCGGTGAGCCGCCATTCTTGCATGCTCGACGCCGTTATAGGCGGCGACGGAGGCCCGGAGAGTATCGAACGCTTCGACGCTCGTCACTTGATCGCATTGTGCCCTATTGTCGCTCGGGATTCCATTGCCAGCGGTGGCTCGTGATCGCTCTTCAGTCCTCCCAGCCGCATCAGGTCCCAAAGCTTCGATCACAACGCTGCGCTGTCTGTGAGGGCATGGAAATCATCCAGCGTTGCTTCGAAATAATGCAGCCGAGGAGCATCGAAGGTTGCCATGTAAAGTTGCCCCTTGATTAAGGCAGCCCGTGCTTCTCCCTTCCTTGGAAGATTGTCTGCATCGACATATTCATATGTAAAGCGAATACCATCCTGCCCCAAAAACCGATCCGGCTTCGAGTTTGTAACGGAAAACGACCCGATCCCCTTTTCCGTCCGGTAAGTGCCTTCCAGCAGCTCGGGTATCTCAACCAGCAATGTCTCGCTGGTGAATTTGGGCAAGGGCTTATGCTTCTTGCTCGTTTCGCGGATCAACGGTTCGCCCGGCGCTATACCACCGTAAAAGGTGACATCATTGAGCTGTTCTCCGTCCAGCGTCCAGGTTTCAGCTTTTTTGCCGGGGCGGATCGATAGACTGTTCCAGTCACGAACAGGCGTGACCTTCATGGCCGATTTCGCAACATCGACCTGAATATTTTTCTCACGATAGCCGTTGGCGCAGGCCACAGACACTGACAGCATGGCGGCGACACCAACAATAGCCGCGCGTGTGCACATCGTTTTTTTCATCATTGCCCCCCCGCGGCGGGTGCCAGCATGTTGATCATGGCGGCATCCGATGCATTTGGTTTGAGTTCGAGATAGCGGCGCAAGGCGGCCTGCCCTTCCGTGCGACGGCCAGTCTTGACAAGGGATAAGCCTAGTCCGCGCTGCGCTTCGGGAAATGCCGCATCCATCTCGGCTGCTTTGCCGTAAAATACCGCAGCCTGCGCCAGATCGCGCGGGTTGCCACGCGCGCGGTAAAGATCGCCGCGCGCCACCAGGAGCTGTGCGGTCCAGCCATTCTGTGCCAGCGACGATATAATGAAGTCGCTGGCGCCAAAATCATTCAGCTTGATCTGATCGTCCAGAAAGATGGGTAGCCAGGACGCCAAAGCTGCTGCGTAGCGTGCAACGCCATCGTCCCGTTCAGCGCCCGCCGGATCGGCGAACGCCGCGAGGGTAGCGGCGCGTTCGCCACTAGGAGGATGGGATGCAAAGAAGGCAACTTTATTGAAGTCAGGCTTCCTGACGCCCTTTACCAGCGCCGAGGCTTCCTGCTCTGCCATCAGATTTTGCCAGACCGCAGATGCAGACTGAGGGCGCAACGCGCTGTGATTGAGATATCCCAGCCCGAGCGTATCGGCCTCACGCTCCTGATCGCGGTTAAAATGAGAAAGGCGGCCATAAACCGACAGCTGCAAACTATCGAAATTGGAATATGACTGATATGTGTTGCCCAGCAGCGCCAGGACGGCCGCCCAGCTCAGCAGATCACTGCTGGATCTTCGTGCTTTCCAATCGGCCAATGTGTGCCGTTGTTCGAAGTGACCAAACTCATGACCTAACACCGTGGCGAGCTCGGCCTCGTTGCGGACGCGAAGCAGCAGGCCGCTATACACCCGCATCGTGCCATTGGGCGTCATCGACGCGTTGAACAGCGGAACGCGCAATATATAGAGACGGACGGATCGGCATCGATCGTCCCCAACAGTCGCGCACAGGACGCCTTTGACATAGGCGTTGAGCGCTTCGTCCCGAAGCAGGATCGGAGAATTGGCAAGGATGCGTTCCTCCTCATCGCCTTCGCGCCAGAGCCCTATCTCATCCACACCCTGCGGCTGATAGGCGCCAGCATAAGGGGGAGGAGGTGGCGCAATCTTGCTCTGCCCGATCGCCGCAGACGCCATGAGCGCTGCAGCCATCGCAACCAACCCGGCCGCTCGTTGCATCATTGCTGCGCAGTCGCCAGCTTGGGCTGCACGCTTCCTGGAAACTCCTCGAGCAACTGACCAACCCGCTTGTCGGCGCCGTCTAATTCCCGTACGTCCCCGCCCATCGCGCCGTCGGCATTCAGCCACAAAAGGTTGCCGGTTTTGAGATCTACAAGGCCTGCATAGCCGGCATGTTCGCCCGATTTAACGCCTACACCACCCAGCGCTGCTGCAAATTGCAACATCTTCCGGCCGGTAGAGCCATAGGCATCCTTGTTATAGATGAACAAGGCATAGTCGGCGTCCTTGGCGCCGGGCAGCGCGCCCACGCCACTGCCAAGCGACCATTCGAATATATCAGCCTTATTGTCGCGCTTTTTCGTTGGAAGGCGATTGCCCACGAAAAACTGATACTGGATCACCGACTGTGAAACCGCCGCAAACAAGGCCGAATATTCCTCGACCAGTTGGGCATCCTCACCATAGGAAACCGGTGCAACAATCACCTTGTTGCCCAAGGTCTGCTGACGTTTCGCCAAAGCGTCATCGATATTTTTACGGGCCTGGTCGGTCCAGTCAGCGTTCGGCTCGAACATGCCGCCTGTGGATTGGGCGCCCACGCGCACCGTTGGACGAAACACCAGGATGGTCTTGCCGCTTTGTGGCGCGAGACTGAAACCGCCTTTGGTCGCGGTACGTTCCTGAGCTGATGCAGGCACAACGATACACGCTGCAAACAGCGAAGCCGCAACTGCGCGACTTAAAAGATTCATAATTCCCCCCTGCCGATTCCCCTTAGCAGAAGGATAGTGCTAATATTGCCAACAACTTCTGACAAGCTGCGGAAGAGGATGAAAATATGTCGATTGCTGTCATCTTTTACGCAATCGACGTCCCGTTTGCTTTACAGGCGAACCCTTGATGCAGGGTGGAAGGCTGTTCGGCACGGAGCAAGACAATAGTCCGTGCCGACAATGAGGGAGTATCGTCAGGCAGGCTTTGCACCAGGCGAGCCGCACTTGGCGAACTTGCCTTTGGCATCCTTACACCGCTTGGGAGCGGCTTTCTTCTCCGGGCATTTGGTAAATTTGCCCTTGGCGTCCTTACAGGGTGCTGCGCTGGCGACGACGGGTACGGCAGCGATCGAGGCGGCAGCCAGAAACGACAACAGGTTCTTCATCGGTTTCATCCCTTGAGACGGCTCTGGAATGAGTCGCCCACGCAGGATAAGCGCCTGTCCTAAACAGGCTCAATATGTTTGACGTCCAGCATGTCGAATTCCGATCTGATGCCGGATACCCGAACCCGTCGCCCCAGCAAATGATGATGGCGGCCGCTGATATCGAGACGCCATTCCCCTCCATCATCCACACGCAGGACTGGGTAGGGCCCGTTCTTGAGCAGAATACCGGTCAATTCATGCTGTGAGCCCCTGGGCACCTCACTTCGCCTTTGCAACTTCGGCGTTGGCAGGTTCGAACACCCAGTTGAGATAGGCGGCGATACGAACGCCGGCATGTTTGAGCCTGTCATCGACCTCAGCACGATGCTGATAGGCATAGTCCCAGGAGAGATTGGGATCGGTCGGGTAGATCGTCTTGCGCAAAGCGATGCTTTCGTGGACCCAGACTAGAGGATCCCGGTCATTCCATTCGATTATCTGCGCAGGGGTGATCGAACGCAAGAGCCAGCCTGCCAGCTCGGAATAGGACAGGGATCGCTGTTCGATCATGGCAGAGTCCCATACCGAATGAAGATTGGTCGACCGGCCGGACCAGTTCACTTTCACATCATTGCCACCGCGGTCATTGCCTCCGCCTGCGTGGAGTGGCTGGTGCAGATCGCCAATGATGTGGACGATGAAGCGAAGGGCAAGACGTCTGTCATCGGGCGACGCCTTGGGATCACGCAGAGTGGCCGTAAACCGCGTGAGGGCTGTCATGGCATCGCCTTCTGCGGGCGCATCGGAGCCCTTGTAGTCATCCCCTTGCCTCACGGTCACATAATGCCAGGCGCTCGCCGTCTTTTGCCAGAAATCGGCCGGATCGGATTTCATGTCATCCGGCCAGGTTGCGGCTTCGGCGAGATCTTCTGTCCCCAGCAAGATTTTCACGTTCGCGCGGGCAACGCCGCTCAGATTTTCATCGGCAATGGCACCAGTAACCCGATGGCCTATCGGCCCCCATGCCTGCGCCGGTGAGGTGACGGCCCCGAGGCTCAGGGTGATAGCGAGGGAGATTGCTGTTTTTCGCATAGCTCCACATGGCCCGATTGCATGCGCAAAGAAAGCGGGTATCGCGATTTGGGCTTTTGATAGTCCGACCCATTGTTGCCGTTCAATCGTCGGAATCGGATCCCTAGGTGCAGACGGTCCGGTTCCGTCAACTTGCGACCAACTGATGACCTTTAGCGATCGGAGCAAGGCCTCCCGCCCCTGTCGAAACCTGCCATTCACCCGCCCCAGCTCGCTTATCATCAACGCGCCCTAATCTCGGTCCATCAGTAGCAAGCAGTCAGTCGCCATCGTCTAGCATGCCGCAAGAGATGCACCTGGCACCATTCCAGCCGGTGAAGCCGCAACGGGGACAGTCCCAGCTTGGATGTAGTTGCTCAGTTTTGGGCCGCATACCGACCAGCCCACTTGGACCGCGTAGCGTGATCCAGCGCTCGTCCTCGTGCACAACTTCGAGCCATGGAGCGAGAAAAAGTGGCTTGCCGCGTTCTTCCTGTTCGCGGTTCGGTTCGTGTCCCTGCTCTATCGTGGTGATCAGGCGTTCCATCATCCTCTTGTGACGTTCTGCAAAACCGCCGATCTCTTGCGCGGCGAGGAGGATGTTGATCGCCCGCGAGATCTTTCGGTCCGAAAGGTACTCGTCGTGCAGTGCTTCCGCCCGATCTACGCGATCTATAGCCGATTGGAGCTTCAGCTGAATAAGTGGACTTGGTCGGAAAACAGTGCCACCTTTTTCGCCGTTGCAGCGCCTGTGAGCGGGCATCCAATTCGCGAAGCTATTTATGTCGAAATCGGCCGGTAGGCCCAGTTCATTCAAAATCTTCGCAAGTGCGGCACTGCCGATCAAGGTCTCTGGAATTACATGATCAACCTCGGTCTCGAGCAGGCCGATCGGCTCGCCGCAAAGCCAGCACTTCTCGTTATGCACAGTGAAAACCGCGTATCGTTCGGCGGCAGAAAACTTGTAATGGGCCATAATCTTTCACTGCCAGTGGGTGTCGGCGAAGGCAACGCGCTGAACATTTACAGCGAACGTATAGTAAG
The DNA here is from genome assembly GCF_000445105.1 of Sphingobium lactosutens DS20. Classification (GTDB taxonomy): domain Bacteria; phylum Pseudomonadota; class Alphaproteobacteria; order Sphingomonadales; family Sphingomonadaceae; genus Sphingobium; species Sphingobium lactosutens. Next base: position 32,069 of record NZ_ATDP01000106.1, read on the forward strand.
GGCGCCCGCCCGGAACCCCGACATACCCGACGATCAGGCCGCGCTCCTCGCTCCATTGAAGCGGTTATAGGTTAATGCGCCTCGGCGTCTCTCCTACGCCGTATCGCCACTGCGGCTGCGGATGACTCCGAAAGCCCTATTACCCAGACAAATGATTAGACTTGCGCGTAAATGTGATAGCTCCGGCAGTGTTCATCGCCTGTCGCCACATCCGAGCCGTCCATGCGAGACCGATCAACTGGCCTGTTCTGAAATCGTATTCCAACCGTGCGGCACCGTAGAACTCCGCTTCATCCGCCACATTGTCGGTCGCATTCACCTGTTTGTAGAAATAGCATATGCCCGGCCGACGGAGGCCGACGCGCGGGAAAGGATCGACGCTGACCGTATCGGAACGGTCAATCGGGGTGTCGCCGCGTGGGTTGTAAAGCAGCATATCGAAGCCGAACCATGATTGATGGATTTCTGCTTCCAGCTTAATCGGCGTCAGCGCAGCGAGATCGGCTTCGGCGCACCGTCGCATGTCAATCGCGTGTTCCGTCGATGCGGCGGCGTCCAGCATCTGCGCTTGCCTTGGCCAGTTCGAGCATAGCTCCACATCCCAGACCCCATTCAAGTCCGGGAACACCCACTCGTTCAGTTTTGGAACTTTCTTCCAGAACCAGCGCCAGACCGGATTCCAGAGTGCCGCATTCAGGAGCAGCCAGACCAGGAGCGGGATAGAGCTGAATTTGAAATCGAATTTCAGCAGGTTACCTAGGCTCTGTCCGAGCATGACCAAGCCCAATGCCAGCCATACGATGGCGGCGACGACCGCCTTCTTCGATAAAATCCTGTACATAGCTTAACCATAGCACTTGAAAGCTGAGCTTCCCACTCCAATGTGGAACAAACCGGGATTCGTTGCGGGACGACAACATGACATTGGCCAATGCGCATGCCTTATTCTGCGGGCTCAAATCTGAACCCAGCTACTTGGCGAATCTGACGATCCCCGAGGACGACCGCAGGGCTCTTATGGATGCGCGCAACCTTATTCGCGCGACCTTGAAGCAAGCAGCCTCATCGATCCCCGTGCATGACGAGTACTGGCAGGAAGACTTTGCCCGCATCACAGCGCGGATGCGCCCCGTCATCCATGTCAAGTTCATGACGCAAGGGAGCTATGCCTACGGCACGCTGAACGCTCCCGCGCAAATTCCTGCGCAGGAAATCGATCTCGACGACGGCATGTACGTTCCGGTACAGTTTCTTCAGAACGGCCAACCGGCCTTGGCGGCTAAGGGGTTGTTTGCCTTTGCCGAGGCGGCATTGGCACCGCTTTGTTCGCGCAAGGGGTGGCAGCTCGATAGCTCCAAGAAAAACTGCGTGCGGGTCAAATTGTGGCGCGGCGCGCATATCGATATCCCAATTTACTCCATTCCGCAGGACCGATTCGAGACGATGGTGGAGGCTCTGCAAAACGCCGAAACCACCGCGCTGATGGCACGGGATGCGATGGCGCAGAGTTGGCGCCTTCCTTCGGATCAGATCATGCTCGCCCAGCGGGATGGCACCTGGCTTCAATCCGATCCCCAGCAACTCCACGATTGGGTGAACGGGCGCAGCGAGCGCTATGGCGCGGTGTATCGCCGCCTCTGCCGTTTCTTTAAAGGCTGGCGGGATTACACCTGGGAGAAATCGTCGCTCTCCTCGCTCTGCATCATGTGCGCGGTTGACGAGGCGCTGCGCCGGATGAATGGCTTCCCCGGCGACTCCCGCGATGACGAGCTGGTGATGGAAGTGGCAAAGCTGCTCCCGGCGATTTTCAACGACAAAGTGGCTAACCCCGTCATTCGGCATCTCTGCCTGAACGAATGGGGCGACGATGAGCGAGCTGCCATTATTGAAGAGGCCGAAGCACTGCGGGATGAAATGGTCGCGGCGTTGGAACGCACCGGGCATGCCGATGTCGTCATCACCCGGCTGCGCAACCAGTTTGGGCAGCGCATTCCGTACCGGCCTGATGCGGTTAAGATCGCGACGAAAATCGAGACGATCCGTCAGGCACCGGCGGCGAAAGTAGCTGCGCCCATTGTCATCCCTTCAACTTCCGGCTGATGGACCGTCATGAGGCGCTTCGAAGGATCGATGCTACCCTGAAGGCCAGGGGCTTCAAGGAGACCGGTCCTGGCTTTGCCGATTACGAAGGGTCCATTCCCGTTCACGGGACGCCGGTAGACATAACCTTATCGATTCCGGATGTCAGGTTTGCCGCGAAACCCGTGCTTACCTTGAAGGACCGAAGCCAGATTCCTCTCGATACGCTCGCGCATATCGAGACTGGCAACGGCATCTGCTATGCCTCCGGTGCCGGTTTGCCGGTCGATCTCTACGAGCCAGGCCCTGCAATCCTGCGCGTCCTAGAGGAAGCGAAGCGCACTCTGGAACTGTCTTTCAAAGGGCGTGCAGTGCGCGAGATCATCGATGAATTCCAGCAGTACTGGTATTCTGAACTTGGCGTTCGTTGCCTCGTGCCAAAAACGCCATCCGCTGCCGTCAAGAAGGCTTCCCTGTTTATCGCCAAGCTTGGCGATAAACCGCAGTTCATGTGCCTTGCCGATAAGGCCGATCTACGGGGGTATAATTCACTCGCCTTAGGATTAGCGCAAATATGGTCTGTTGATGCTCCAATTGGCCCTGCCGCTGGCATCCGAGCGCCCAACACACTTGCAGAATTGCAGCGGTGGTTTGCTGGGCAGGCCGGATTGGGGAAAAGTCGGTGGAACGCTGCGTTCAGTGCTCTGTCAGAGGGCCAAAATTTGTTCGTCGCTGCACCGAATGCCTTTGTCGGCCTTCGGTTGGAACGGCCCAAAGACCTCGAAGCTGGAATAAAGCGCGGGTCGATCCGCAAGCAGGCTGTCCCCAAACTGCTGGCAGCGCGATCTGCTGCCATTAAGCTTGAACGTTTCTCGGGGGCATGGTGCAGTATCGAAGACATCACCGCGAGAAACAGCGTGGAGCAAAATACGTTAAAGGGGAAATCCATCGCGCTGGTGGGATGCGGAACCATTGGCAGTCATCTGGCGCGAATGCTGGTTCAAAGCGGAGCCGGTATCGGCGCGCATCTAAGCATCTTCGACAATCAATATCTTAGCGAGGGCAATATCGGCCGGCACTTGCTGGGATTTGCTGACATCGGCAAGCGCAAGGCGTTCGCCTTGAAGGCCGAGTTAGAACGTTTTCATCCTCAGGTGCAGGTCAACGCATATGTCGAGGACGCGACGGCGATGTGGGAATTGCTGGCCACCCACGATCTCATAATTGATGCCACCGGCGATTGGAATGTTCAGAGCGTGCTGAATGAACAGTTCCTCGAGAACGTGGATGCCAACGTGAGTGCTTTGCTCCACACATGGGTCTTCATGAACGGGGCCGGGGCGCAGAGCTTTCTTAACGTCCGTGATGACCTGGCGTGCTTCCGCTGTCTAAAGCCGCAGTTCGATGGCCCCTGGCGCTATCCCGCCGGAGACGAAAAGGACGAACTCAATCTCCAGCCCGCTAGCTGCGGCGATGGAGCGTTCATTCCCTTCTCTGTTGACGCTTCCTGTATGGCGGCGAGCCTTGCCAATCGAGCGGCGCTCGATTTGGCCGGAGGAAAAGCAGGGCAGCGCTTGCGGACGGTTCAAGTCGATCCCGAGCGTGGACGCTACCACAAGCCCGTCAGCCCTAAGCCCGTGCCGCAATGTCCGGCCTGCGGTCCCCGACGGAGCGCAGCGTGACATCTGTTCTGATACCCAACGAACTCCTCGCCCACATTCGCTCCAAAGCTCCAACCTCAGGCGGTCATAACGAGCAAGGCGGCCTGCTCCTCGGCCACAGAAAATGCGGTGCGTTGGAATTGACACGCGCAACGTTCCCCTCGCGGTGGGATCACGCCACGCCAACACTATTCAAGCGGTCGCAGCGCGGTCACCGCATCTCAGCCCTGAGAGAGTGGGTCCGCTCCGGCCAAACTGTTGATTGGCTGGGCGAATGGCACACTCATCCGGGTGGAATTGCACGACCATCTTTCACCGATCTTGAAAGTTGGCGCTTGCTCGCGCGCCAATCCAAACAGCCGATGACCTTCATCATCTTCGACAATATCTCGATCTATGTCGGCCTTCAGGTTGTGAACAAGGCAATGGTGAAGCCATTGCGGTTGGCAGAAAGAGATCAGAGCCACTTCCTCTACTCGTAGAAAGGGCAGGCATGTTGTCGTGTTGCGTTCGGCCCGTGCTCTGGCCGCGTGCCGCGCCCGAAGCCTGTCGTCTCCGCCATGCGGTGACGATCACTAAAGCGGGCTCCTTCGCAGGCCGGTTTATCCACGAGGTTCCAGCTGGGGGTTCGTGAAGCGCGCTACTGCCGCCAGTAGTCTGGGATAGCCCCTTGGGGCGGCAATCGGGTACGAGCCGTCGGCGTTGGCGCGCGATCTCGAGATGAATCTCGCGGCATAACTGTGGCCCTCGGCCCGGCGCTCCTCAAGGTCCCGATCCGTCAGCTGCGCCGCCTCGTGCAACTGCATGGTCATTTCATGAAGCGTCACTTCGGTCACATCCGAAGATTGAGGGGTCCAGTATGGGACAAAGACCCATTTGCTCGTCACGACAGCCTGCGGGACTGTGCCGGGAGGGTGCCCCTGCACGACCGCGATTGCGAGGGGCAGCAGGAAGTGCAATTCGATGAGCGAGCTCTGGGCAAGCACCGCCGAGGTCTGTAGGACGTCGATCAGGGCGAAGGCATCGCGAGCACCCAGCCCGTAGACCCGCATATACTCGGCAATGAGCTCCGGCACCGAAGGGTCCAGATCCTTGGTCTGCGACAGCACCAGTCCCGGCAATGTAAAGGCCTCGCGTCGAAGACCCGCCTCATCGAAGAGCTTTGCCACTAGGGGCGTGAGACCGGGCTGCGCGAGGTTGTACTGCCTGTCGATGAAGCGGCGCAGATAGGCGCGCCCATCGAACGTTGAGCCATAGGCGCCGCTCACCGAGCGCGCGAGCTGCTCGGAATGAATGGCAAAGATGAAGATCAACCCGGGCACGTCGAAAAGATGCTTGATTTCTTCGAGCAACCGTATGGCATAAGTGGTTCGGCAGCGGTCCAGCTCATCGATGACGATGACTATCGGCGCATGCTGCGCTGTACCGTCCAAGGATGCGACAATCGCCGCAAGGCTCTCCTTCATCTGCTGGACAGCGGCCTTGCCCTCTTCGAATGCAGCTATGCGCTGCGCCATCAGCGCATGGCTGCCCACGCCCTCCAGCGCTGCAGCCGCATCCTCGATCGTTCCCTTGCCGACGTCGCCAAGACCGTCATTCACGGCATCCCTGACGTCCTCGCTGACGCCTGTCAGCAGTTCCTCGGCCGCATCGACCGCCTTTCCCGTGATGAGAAGACCGGCGCCGCGCCGCAACAGTCCCCAACCCATAATCTTGGCGACACGGCCAGAGGTCACCATGAAATCCTGAACCCGCCGGCTGATCTGCGGATTGGTGACAAACGGGTCGAGCGCCGCCTTCAGGGTCGCGGCGAGCGCGGTAAGCGGCTCGTCGGTGAGGTCGTCCGCCCAGGCATCGACGAAGGCCACCGGGTGATTGAGGCCCAGCTGCTCGGCCAGCCGTTGCAGGAAAAAACTCTTCCCCTCGCCATATCGCGCATCGACCGCGATCGTGTAGGCACGCTTGTCCTCTCGCATGACGGGGCGCGCGGCAACACTTTCCATGTAGGCGATAAGCTGCTCGGCTTCCTCCCGGCGCGAGAAGAGATCATCAGCCCAGATTTCAGTCGGATTGCGTTTTTGCGTGGCCATGCAGTCCTCAAGCAGCGCGAAGTTTCGTTCCCTGATCGCAGCCTATGAGGCCGAGCTCTTGCATGAAAGCCTGCGTTGCGAAAGACATGCGATGTGAAAGGGGTGCGGCCTGGTTGCGAGCACGATCCCTTCCATGCCTATCCTTCCGACCGAGCCTATGGGGCATTCCTTGCAAACGTCAGGAGGGCTGCCCACTTTGCCAAAGCCCCACGGGACACGCTTGTGCGAGACCAGTGGTGGGGCGTCAGAGGGACCGTGGGTGGATACGTCCTCGCCGCCGTGATGAACCTGGGCGGGCTTTGTCCCGCTCTCACCTGGACCGCTCTGGCGATCCTTGCAGCATGCCGGTTTCTGGCGCCGGGTAACAAGGCCGGAACGCGAAAGCATGATAACGTAAACGATACGAACCAAGGAAACGACAAGAAGAACGAGGTGGTAGATATGGGCAAATCGATGATCCGCGAACTCGCGAAAGCAGCACCGATCACGGTGCTTTTCCACACGGTTGGCATTGACGCACTGTCCCTGTGACGCCCCATAATCCCCCACGCATCAATTTTTGGGCCGGCCATGCGCGCCGGCCCTTTTTCTTTGCTGCCACGCCGTCTCATGTCGCCCGCACCGGCTTCGTTGTACGCCGCCAGGGCGACGAAGGATCCCTAGGCGGCCGGCCGCCAGTCCCACGGTTCATTGCAAGTGTTGCTGCAAGAACCGCTCAAGGGCACCCTCCTGCATTGAAGCGATCGTCTGACTTCATACCATCCAGAAGGGTGGCTACACCAATTACGCGGTGTCCCAGTGCTTGCGTGCGAGGAATGCTCACAAACCGCAGCCGGGAACGGCGGCTTACTCCAGTAGGTCGCTCCGAAGCCGACATTCCGGAAAGTCCCACCAGCAGACACGGACACAGATTACAACACCGCGACGACGTTCAAAGCCGCTAATCCCTGCAGACCGTCCGAACCGATCCCACAAAATTCCCGGAAAAGCGTCAAAATCTCACGTCGACTGATCCGGCAAAAAACATATCAATGAATGCATTTTCAAAAGTCGGAAAATCTCCGCCTAGCCGGTGTCTGAACGGCGTTTCCTGCCTGCGGCAGCATATCAGGCAAACGACCGTCAAAACCCTTCTCACAGGCTGATTTCAAATGCTGATCGATCTTCCGGACTTCGTCGATCCGGGTCAGCATCTGCCTACCCGTTTCCAAAACCCAGGACCTCAACAGGTCATTCAAAATCTGCGATCGGGGCTTGCCGTTCAAACGGCATAGGCGATCAAACGTCGCCAGCAAATCACTTGGCACATGAAAATTGATAAGCGTCTTTGAAACAGTCATAAAAATTCCTCCTGAAAATGGTCGCTGGCACGGCACCCTTCGGGTGGCGCTTCGCGCTGATTTGAAAATATATGTGATAGGTATTTTGCTGGATTGCTGTGTGCAGAATCTGTCAGATCGTTGTTTGCAGAATTTGTTATAAAGTCTTTTAGATATAGTAAGTTAATCAAGGTCCGATGCATGTTTGGACCCTGGGCGTTGTCAGCGAAGGCAAGGGATCGAGAGGGGTTTATACCCGGCAGTCGATGGGCAGGTGACAGTTGGACCAGTCGATCGCATCGGCGAACACGGGCTTGTCACGGGTCTTGCTGATATAGTCGATCCAGCCAGCATCGGCATGGGGCTGGACATCATGCTCCCAATACCCCCAGTCGGTCTTTGCCCAGCAGGAGAATATCAAGTGATGGAAGTCGCGGCGTAGATCGTCACGCGGGCAGTCGATGGCAGCATGATAATGAAGGCGCTTGCCGTTTCCGCCTTCAAGGATTGGAACGACATTGACCGAACGCCCGAAGCGACTGGCTGCCTTGCCATGGACTGCGGCGTTGAGCAGTTTCATGAAATGGCGAAAATTCTGGCTGGCCCGATCCGCTGTAAGGCGAACTTCGAACGATCGTCCCTGTCCATCTTCCACCATGCGCTTCTGACGGAGGGTCAAGGTGACGGCATAGGGTGCCTGCCAGGTCGAGAGATCGACAAAATCGCGGAATGCGTCACGGAGTTGGAAGGCGGTAGAGGGCATGGGGCACGGCTAAGAAAAGTTGAAGATGATTTATTTATCATCCTCCACGCCGCGACCCGTCAGGCAGCCACCTCCAATATTTTCTCCGTACCCTCAATGGATCGATAGGGATTGTTCTCCTGCGTCGCGGCAAGAATGTCGATCGCTGTGTTTGCCGAGAGAAACAGGTCTACCTCAAGCGAGGGGACATGGATTTTTAGAAGGTCCAGCGCGGCCATGACGGCAGGCGTGGCGGGACATATATGCGGGACGAAGGGCTTGCGTGCATTCTCAACATCCGACCGTTTGCAGGGAATGCCTATCGATGTCAGCAGGTCAGCGAAGGATTGTGATGTATGCCCGTCAAATTTGCGGGTGATGCCGGCAGCGGATTTGCGCCAGGCGATACACAGCATTTGCCGCAAGCGTTTGATGTCGGGACTATCCTTTTTGAGATATTGCCCCCCTCCGGCCGACAATGCCGATTGCGCAAAGATGTAGGTGGCAAGGGCACGATAATCGTCCACCGTCTTGATGCATCGGGGCGTAGCGACCGCAAAGCTATCCCAGATTTCGCGCACTTTGAAAAACTGATCGATGCTTTCCCATGGGCGGGTGCTGAAAGCGACATGATCGATTGTGTCGTCCTGCCAGACTGCTTGCGGCATGCGCTTCCAGTCGAATTCCATGTTGAGGCGTTTCGACACATGCTTGTCGACAAGGTCGGCATCCCATTCGATAATGTCTCGAATGCCGGTCTTGATCTTCAGCGGAATGACATCATCGGGCTTGCGATCCAAAAACATGCCCAGGATTTTTGCGTTCAGTTCTCGCTGATCCTCCAGATATTCCGGGGTGTAGATGCCACCCTTGGCAAGGACGATTTTCTCATGCGGTCCCTGGTCGTCACGGCCCTCGATCAACGTGGCCTGTCCCCGCGTTCGCCAGCCAAGCGGTTTGCGTACGACATGCTTGATTTCCAGCATATCCGGCTCGCCGGTGAGCATCTGCCGGCTTTGGCGATACAGGCCCGCGATCGGCCCGGTGCTGGCTGCGTCAATCTGCGCCTGCGTCGCGTTGGTGAGGAAACCGTCGGTGGTGCAGCTGAACACACATACTTCTGATGGCAGGGCATTCATGACTTCGCCAAGGGCCGAACGGACGAACGAGGTGATGTAGGCAGCGAAAAACGGGTTTGTGATTTTACTGGGCGGGAGAGGTTTCATCTCCCTGTCGCGCAGATCGTACACACGCTTTTGATGGAGTCCCTGCGCCGTCTTGCCATAGCTGCTGTTGCTCAGTTCCTTCCAAAACAGATTCTGCAACGATCCCTTGGCAAAGCTCTTCCGCTTCATGATGCACTGGCTGATGAAGTCGGCAAAGACCGGCTTTTCCAGATTAGTGGGAATGATGACGCCATGCCGGATTTTGAGCGTTGCGCCTAACGATCGGGCAAGAGCGATTTCCGGAGCTGCGCAGTCGCTGATACCGGTGCGCGGGAAGACCAAGCCGTTGTTGGTGCGCACGGGCATGGTCGGATATTTGACATGCTCGGGAAATTCGAACTCGACATTGGCGATGCCAAGCGTTCGATGTGTAAATTGATCGAGATCGAGGCTGACATAGGCAGAACGCCAGTCCGCCATGCCGATGAGGGCCATGGCAGTGGGATAAGCACCCGTCAGGTCAAAATCGGTCCAATTATCCTCGAAAGCAGGGCCGAACCAAAATTGCTCATTGCGACCGCCATGATAGCATTCGGTTGCCAGCGGTATGTGCCAGTCCACTTCCCGGATGTTGACGTCTACAGGCCTCTTCTCATGCCGGCCTAGCCGCTTGTTGAAATAGCTGACGACAACCTCTTCCTTGCCGATCATTTCCAGCGGATCGAGATCGGCGGCTTTCCATGTTTGCATCAGGAGATCGACACCGATGCCGGTAAGGGTCGCGGGCACCTTGCGCCGTCCAAGAATATCGTCGCACTGGCGGATCAGTTGATCGAGATAGCGAACGCAGATGATAGCGTCAGTGATGGCATAGTCTTCGAACAGTTCCGGCCTGTCAGCCAGCAACTGATCCATATTCTCCTTATAATGTTTCTCCAGCACCGGATCGTCGTCGAGCACCACCTTGGGCACTCCAACAAGATCGCCAAGGGCACGCAGGCTCTTGGATGTCGCAGGCGTCAGGAGCATCGTATCGCGCAGTACGACTTCGATCTTGACCGGCCCGTCATCGGGAAACCAATATTGTAGGAGTATGTGATTATCGATCGATAGAAACGTGGCGCGGACGCTGCCGATCAGCTTCGAGATGGTCTGAAAATCCTTGAAGGCCGGAAAATCTGCACGGGTGAAATGCCCTGCCAGATAGACCTTGTTAGGCAGTTTGCTGACCGCCCCGGTCGCGATCCCCTGATGAAACGCAAAGGTCAGCAGATCAGCAAGCGAGAGCCGATCGTTCCCTTCGGGATAGCAGATGCCACTCCATTCCACAGCGTCAGGCTGGCCGGGGTCATAAATGCTGCAATGGAACTGATAGGAAATGACCTTGTATTTTCCCGATCCGTCTTTAATATCCTGTGGTGTCAGTTCTCCGTCAGGGGTTTTATATTCCGTGTCGAAGCCGATGATGAGGTAACGATCGTCGTCGCGAGAATGTTTTTCTCCGTAAAAGTTTTCTCTCTCCACCCATATACGACTTTTACTGAAAATTCTCTTTCCGGTCCTCAGGAGCAGTTCGGTAGAAATTGGTGCAATGATGGGGTCGGGAGACTTCTTCTTCCATTTCGACATGCTTCTATCCGGTCCCCGTCCACTATCTGATCAACCCACTACAGCATGGGGTGGATCACCTCGTCCAGCATGCTTGTCATAACAGGTCGAGATATGACGGTTCCTGACCGGCTATATCGGTCGGAGCCTGTGTGAGAACGGTTTTCCGGTCCGCAGACCGATGATCCGTCCGCAACCATCCCAAGCCATTGTCAGGAGGGGATTTGGTCTTCGTGGGTTTGTCGGTTTTGTCCGATGCCTTGCCCCGACCTTTGGTCAGTTCCTGTGACATGGTGATGTTGGAGGTGTGTCCATAATATTCCTCCAGCATCTGGACGGACGTTCCCATATTGCGTGCCAGGGCAAAATGATTGACCCCTTCATGCAGCCGGAAAGTCGCATAGGTATGACGGAGGGAATAGATCGTCCGTGACCGGCCAAAACTGTCTTTCTGCACCCCGCATTTTTCCAGCAGGGTCTGGAACGACTTTTTGAACGATCCAATTGCCGAACCATCCTTGTGGCAGAAGACCAGACTGTCGGGATCGGGTGCTTTCCCCCCCTGTTCCTCGCTCCGCAGTTCGAGGATACGACGGAAGTAGATTTTGACGTCTGCTGTACGGGCAACCACTTCCCTAATGCCGGTCTTGCCGTTGACGGTCAGGATGATGTCCCTGTTGTCATTGGGTCCAGCAACTTCCCGGACATCTCTCCATTTCAACGTCCTTGCTTCACCGACCCTGATTCCGGTGTTGGCAAGGATGAGGACGTAATTGACCAGCATGGTCCGTTCCCGCAGGGTTTTGCCATTGGTGACCTTGACGAACTCCCGCAATTGCCGGGTGATCTTCCTCCATTCTGTCTCATTGAAATGCGGACGACGGGATTTCTCCCCGTTGATTCGGGGGAATTTGGGGAGGTCCTTGAGATACCCCTCTTCGACACACCATCGGAAGAAATGCCGCAAATCATTATGGACCCGCTTGGTCGTATTGGGAGACATGATTCCCTTCTTCGTCCCCTTGCGCAGATCGTCCGTCAGCTTGGAGATGGATGCCGTGGTCAATCCTTCGAACGTCAGCTTGCCGACATGAGGCAGGACCCGTTTTAGCAGGAGGATACGATAGCGGATCGACAGTTGCCCGATCTCCGGCTCGAACCGGTCGATATAGGCATTGATACCAACCGCAACCTTTGTTCCCTTCTCCGTCTCACCGGAATAGGCTTTGACCAGCTGTTGATGATAAAGATCATCGGCAAATCGATATGCCTGATGTTCGTCGGTGGTGCGGGTGGAACGGTAGATGAAACCCGTCTGACCCGGTGCCTTGATCCGACACATCCAGATGGGTTTCTTATAATCCCCGCGCAGGAAGAGGTAGATACCTCCATCGCGGAAACTCTTGGACACCAGCACATTCTTGCCGGTCATCGATTCACCTTCCGGAGAATCGCTAGGGGAATCCATCGGTTCACTGATCTGAGATTTTCCCAAAATCCGTCCCTCATATCCGGTATCCGTATGCGATCCGTATATGGTCGATTTCGCTGGTTTGGGGAACAGGGGTGCTGCTAACCCCTTGAAAACTGGAGCGGGCGAAGGGATTCGAACCCTCGACCCCAACCTTGGCAATTCGATTTGAGCGGTTACGACAGAATGCGCTAATATACGATTTAGTACGATATTTCAAATAGATATTGCCAATCTCGCTACGACGGCATAACCTCCAATTCGCCGCGAAACGACCGATTTTTATTACGTTGTTATTACTTTTCGGTCTCGCGGAGCACGCGTAATAAATTGGAGGAGGTTCCATGGCGCAGGCAAAGCTGACGAAGCGCATGCTCGATGCCCTCACCGCACCCGAGACGGGTCAGACATTCGTATGGGATACCGAGATCAAGGGCTTCGGGGTCCGGATAGGCGCTGCTGGCACCAAGACCTTCGTCATCCAGTATATGAACGCGGAGGGCCGAATCCGCCGCGTCAAGCTGGGCCGCTTTGGCGTGCTGACGGTGGACCAGGCTCGCGATCTGGCGAAAATCAAGCTCGGTGCGGTGGCATCCGGGGAAGACCCGGCTGAAGAAGCGCGTCGCGCGCGCAACGAGATGAATGTCTCTGAACTGTGCGAATGGTATCTGACCGAAGCGCGCGCAGGCAGAATCCTCGGTCGCCGAAACCGGCCGATCAAGGAGTCGTCGCTTGCGATGGATGAGAGCCGGATTCGGACCCATATCAACCCGCTGATCGGCAAGCGCATCGCCCGCCATCTGACGATTGCCGATGTCGAAGCGATGCAGGACGATGTGGCGAAGGGGAAGACCGGAAAGCCTCGCAGCGGGGGCCGCGGCGGCAAGGCGACCGGTGGCCGCGGTGTCGCGGCGCGCTGCCTGACCACGATCCAGGCGATCCTGGGACATGCAAAGCATAAAGGCCTGCTCGCCGAGCATCCAACCAAGGGCGCCAAGAAACTCGCCGGAAACAAGCGAACACGGCGCCTCAGCGTCGCTGAGATCGAGACGCTGGGCAAGGCGATGGTCTATGCAGAACAACAGGGCGTCAGTCCGACCGGGATCGCCGTGATCCGCCTGCTGCTTCTAACCGGCTATCGCCGCGAAGAAGGCCAAGCCATGCAGCGCGAATGGGTCAATCCGATGGGCGGCTTCGTCGCCTTCCCCGACACCAAGACCGGCGAGCAGGTCCGGGCGATCGGGCCGGAAGCGATCAAGGTGATCGTGGCCCAGCCCCAGATCGCCGGCAATCCCTATGTGTTCGCGGCAACGACGGGCGATGGCCCCTTCACGGCTGTAAGCGCCTGCCTGCAGCGCGTTTGTGGTTTTGCCGGAATCACGGGTGTCACGCCCCACGTGCTGCGGCACACCTTTGCCAGCATTGCCGCCGAACTCGGTTTCTCGGAACTGACGATCCGCGCGATGCTGGGGCACGCCTCGCAGAACGTGACGCAAGATTACATCCACGTCGATGAAGCGCTGAAACTGGCCGTGCGACGCACGTCCGACGAAATCGCCAAGCTGCTTGCCCAAGGCGCCGCCAAGCTCGACCGCCTTCGCCTTGTGGCCTGAGCGACAATGGGAGCTGGACAAATGGTAACATATACGTTACTTGAAAGGCCGTGAGTTGATCATACAGGAGTATATCCGCGAGGACGGCTCCTGCCCGTTCCGATCCTGGTTCGATGATCTTGATTCGCAGGCCGGGGCCAAGGTTGCGACGGCGATTGTCCGGCTGGAACTGGGCAATCTGTCGGATTGGCGGCGGGCTCGGAGAATATCGGATCAATTGGGGACCGGGCTATCGGCTCTATCTGGCGCAGGACGGGAATGAGCTGATCATCCTGTTCGTCGGCGGAACGAAGAAGCGACAGCAGGCCGATGTCAACGAGGCTGCCGCTCTGTTGACCGAATATAAGGGCCGCAAGGCCACTGCGAAGAAGACCAGGAAATAGCGACATGGTGCTGACACGGGATTTCAAGGAAACGGTAAAGGAGCGCGCAGCGCGCGATCCCGCTTTCGCCAAGGCCATGCTCGACGAAGCTGCGACGGCCTTCCTCAACGGCGAGCCGCATGTCGCGCGACTGATCCTGCGCGACCTGGTGAACGCATCGGTCGGTTTTGAGGCTTTGGCCGCCGAGACCAACCGACCCAGCAAGAGCCTGCACCGGATGCTCTCGGAGAAGGGCAATCCGAGCATGGACAATCTCGCGGCCATTTTCGGAGCAGTGCGCAAGCGCCTTGGCGTTGCGATTGAGGCACATGTGGTCGAGGCTGCCTGACGGCGGCTTCCCGCGCGGCTACACCCGTAGTGCGAACATCATTGCTTGGTGATCGCCGTGACCTCGCCGCCGCCGTCCTCGAGCTTGAGATCGAAGGAGACCTTGTCGCCGGGCATCATGCCTTCGAGCATCCTCGGATCGGCATCGAACATCATCGTCATGGCCGGCCAGTTCGCCGCCGGAATTGGCCCGTGATTGATCGTGACGGTGCCGTCCTTGGGATCGACGGCGGTGATCACGCCCGTGCCGCTCGCCATGCCCGCCATGTGCTCTCCGTCCATCGGCATGGCGCTGCCGTTACCGCCCATGGCATCATGCATCGCGCCCATCGTCTGAGACGCGTCGGAGGGGCTTTTGGAGGTTTCCGGCGTCTGTTGCCCGCAGGCGGCGAGCAGCAATGCCGGAAAAAGGATCATCATAGGTTTCATCGGTCATCTCCTTTAGAGGGGGAAGCGGGGGATCGGGTCTTTCGCGGCGACCGCAGCAGCAGATAGCCGGCCGGAATGACGAACATCGACAGCAGCGGCGCGGTGACCATGCCGCCGATCATCGGCGCGGCGATGCGGCTCATGATCTCCGAGCCAGCGCCGGTGCCGATCAGGATCGGGAACAGGCCGGCGAGGATCACCGCGACCGTCATCGCCTTGGGCCGCACCCGGAGCAATGCGCCTTCGCGCACCGCCGCCTCGACATCGGCGCGGGCGGGATCGGCTCCCCGCGCGTCGAGCGCATGCTTGAGGTAGAGCAGCATCACCACGCCGAACTCCGCCGAGACGCCTGCGAGCGCGATGAAGCCGACGCCGGTCGCGACCGACTGGCTGTAGCCGAGCAGGTACAGCAGCCAGAACCCGCCGGTGAGCGCGAAAGGCAGCGTGCCCATGATGAGCGCCGCCTCGTCCCAGCGACGGAAGATCATGTAAAGCAGCAGGAAGATGATCGCGAGCGTGGCGGGGACGACGATCTTGAGCCGCTCCATCGCGCGGCTGAGATATTCGAACTGTCCGGCATAGGCGATGCTGATGCCCGGCGGCAGGTCGACCCCGGCCGCGACCGCTTCCTGAAGGTCATGCACGACCGAGGCGAGATCGCGCCCGCGCACGTCGATATAGACATAGCTGGTCGGCCGCCCGTTCTCGCTCTTGAGCATCGGCGGCCCGTCGGTGACGCGCAGCGAAGCGACTGTGCCGAGCGTGATCTGCTGCCCTGAAGGCGTCAGGATCGGCAGCGCGCGCAAGGCGTCGACATTGCCGCGCACCTCGCGCGGATAGCGCACGTTGATCGGATAGCGCGCCAGCCCCTCGACCGTGCGTCCGACATTGGCGCCGCCCACCGCGCCCGCGACGATCTGCTGCACGTCGGCGATGTTGAGCCCGTAGCGACCGGCTGTCCTGCGGTCGATGTCGACATCGACATAGCGTCCACCCTCGAGCCGCTCGGCGAGAGCGGAACTCACGCCCGGTACGGCCTTCGCCACCGCTTCGATCCGGTGCGCGACCCGGTCGATCGCCCCCAGGTCGGCGCCCGAAACCTTGATCCCGATCGGGCTCTTGATCCCGGTCGCCAGCATGTCGATGCGGTTGCGGATCGGCGGCACCCAGATGTTGGAGAGGCCCGGCACCTTCACCACGCGATCAAGTTCGTCGACCAGCTTGTCGGGTGTCATGCCCGGCCGCCACTGGTCGCGCGGCTTGAAGCGGATGGTCGTCTCGAACATGGTGAGCGGGGCGGGATCGGTCGCGGTATCGGCGCGGCCGGCCTTGCCGAACACGCTCTCCACTTCGGGCACGCTCTTGATGAGGCGGTCGGTGCGCTGGAGGAGCTGGCCCGCCTGCGCCGCCGATATGCCCGGCAGCGCGGACGGCATGTAGAGCAGGTCGCCCTCGTTGAGCGGCGGCAGGAATTCGCCCCCCAGCTTCGCCACCGGCCATGCCGTGGTGAGAAACACGAGCACCGCCATGACGAGAATCGCTTTGGGCCGCCGCATCACCCAATCGAGGGCGGGGCGATAGGCGCGGGTCAGTCCGCGGTTGATGGGATTGTCCTGTTCGGAGGGAATGCGCCCGCGAATGAGCCAGCCCATCAGGATCGGGACCAGCGTTATCGACAGGATCGCTGCGGCCGCCATCGAATAGGTCTTGGTGAAGGCGAGCGGCGAGAAAAGCCGCCCCTCCTGCGCCTGCAGGGTGAAGACAGGCACGAACGACAGCGTGATGATGAGCAGGCTGAAGAACAGCGCCGGCCCCACCTCGCGCGCGGCATCGGCGATGACGCGCCAGCGCTGCGCGCCTTCGAGTGGTTCGTCGGGATGCGCATGCGTCCAGTGCTCGATATGCTTGTGAGCGTTCTCGATCATCACCACGGCGGCATCGACCATCGCGCCGACCGCGATGGCGATGCCGCCCAGCGACATGATGTTGGCGCTCACCCCCTGAATCCGCATGATGAGGAAGGCAGCGAGCACGCCGAGCGGCAATGTCACGATCGCGACGAACGCCGAGCGGACATGCCAGAGGAACAGCGCGCACACCGCGGCGACGACGATGAATTCCTCGATCAGCTTGTGGGTGAGGTTCTCGACCGAGGCGTCGATGAGCTGCGAGCGATCGTAGACCGGAACGATCTCGACGCCCGGCGGCAGGCTCTTGCGCAGCGTCGCCAGCCGGTCCTTCACCGCCGCGATCGCGCTGCGCGCATCGGCGCCCTGGCGCAGGATGATGACGCCGCCGGCCACTTCGCCTTCGCCGTTGAGGTCGGCCAGGCCGCGCCGCATTTCCGGACCGAGCCGGACGGTCGCGACCTCCCCAAGCGTCACCGGCACGCCCCCCGCCGCAGTCTTGAGCGGTATGGCGCGAAAATCGTCGAGCGACGTCAGATAGCCCGAGGCGCGGACCATATATTCGGCCTCGCCCATTTCGAGCACCGAGCCCCCGACTTCCTGATTGGCGTTGCGGATCGCCGCGACCGCCTGCTGGAAGGTCACGCCGTATCCGGCGAGCTTCACCGGATCGAGCACGACCTGATATTGCTTCACCATGCCGCCGATGCTGGCGACCTCCGAGATGCCCGGCACTGTTTTGAGTTCGTAGCGCAGGAACCAGTCCTGAATCCCGCGCAATTGGCTGAGGTCGTGCCGGCCGCTGCGATCGATCAGCGCATATTCGTAGATCCAGCCGACCCCCGTGGCATCCGGCCCGATCGCGCTGGTCACGCCCTCGGGCAACCGCCCCTGCACCTGGTTGAGATATTCGAGCACCCGCGAGCGCGCCCAGTAGAGGTCGGTCCCGTCCTCGAAGATCACATAGACATAGCTGTCGCCGAAGAAAGAATAGCCGCGCACCGTCTTCGCGCCCGGCACCGAGAGCATGGTGGTAGCGAGTGGATAAGTGACCTGATCCTCGACAATGCGAGGCGCCTGCCCGGCATAGCCGGTGCGGATCACCACCTGGACGTCGGACAGATCAGGCAAGGCGTCGATCGGCGTGGTGCGCACCGCCCACAGCCCCGCCGCCGACAGCGCGACGGCGGCGAGCACGACGAACAGCCGGTTTGCGATCGACCAGTCGAGCAGCCGTTCGATCATTGCGCGGTCTCCCGGCGCAGCGTCCGGATCGTCGGCCCCGCCTGCTCCTGGCTGAAGGTGAAGCGCACGCGGTCGCCTGTCTTGAAGCCTCTCGCGAGCGAAGGCCGTTCGAGACGAAACATCATGGTCATGCCCGGCCATTCGAGCGCCGGAACCGGCTCATGCTCCAGCGTGATCCCGGCTGCGGTGATCTTGCGGATGACGCCGCGCGTCTCGTAGGTTTTCGTTTCCGCTGACGGCTCCGTGGGGGCCGGAGCGGCTTCCCCGCCGATCGGCCGCACATCCATGCCCGCAAGGCTGGCTTCGGAATCGATCAGGAACTGGCCCGAGGTGACCACCGTCTCTCCCTCGGCAAGGCCTGCGAGGATTTCGGTGCGACCGCCCTCCGTCCGCCCGGTCCGGACCTCGGCAGGGCGGTAGCGCCCCTTGTCGAGCGCAAGCATGACGATGCTGCGCTTTCCGGTTTCGATCACGGCTTCGGACGGCACGAGCAGGGCCTGCCTTCCTCCGCCGGCGAAGTTCACCTGCGCGAACATGCCGGGCCGGAGCTCGAGACCGGGATTGGGAAGTTCGATACGCACGGTCAGCGTGCGGCTTTCGTCCGCCGCCCTGGGCAGGATAGTCCTGATCCGCCCGTGCCGCGTCTCTCCGGGAAAGGCGGCATGGGTTACGGTCACCGGCTGACCGGGAGAAACCGAGCCCGCCACGGCTTCCGGAACCGCGGCGTCGAGCCAGACGCTGGACAGACCGTTGATCTGAGCCAGATTTTGTCCGGGCGACACCGTCATCCCCGGACGCACGTCGAGCGCGGTGATGGTGCCGCCGATCGGCGCCGTCACGGTATAGATGGTGCTGGTCCGCCGCCCTCTCTCGACGGCGGCCACGGTCGACGCGGGCATGCCGAGCAACAGCAGCCGCTGCCGCGCGGCCTGCGCCAGCGCAGCGTCGCCGGTGCCGAGCGCCGCCAGATATTCCTGCTGCGCGCCGCCCCAGTCGGGCACGAGCAGATCGACGATTGGCGCCCCGGCCCGGATCAGGTCGTCGGGTGCGCGGGCGTAGGCGCGCTGCACGAAGCCGCCGGCGCGCGGCTGGACGATGGCGATGTCGCGTTCGTTGAACGCGATGACGCCGGTCGCGCTGATCGCGCTGCTCAGCGTTCCCCTCTGCGCGGTCGCCGTGCGCATGCCGAGGCTCTGGGTCAGCCCGGGATCGATCCGCATGCCCGCCTCGCCCGCGGCCTCGTCGGCATATTTGGGGACGAGTTGCATGTCCATGAACGGCGATTTGCCCGGCTTGTCGAAATGCTGACCGGGCATCATCGGATCGTACCAGTAGAGCACTTCGCGTCCGTCGTCGGCTGCGGCCGGCTTGTCGACCGAGGAACCGGTCAGCCCGGCAAGACCGAAGCCGGCGGCACCCGCCACGAGCGCGAGGGCGGCACCAGCCGCCCATAGGCGTGCGCGCGGCGCGGCAAGGAAGGAAAGTCGGGTCATCGTGCATCACCCCCGAATGTCAGAAGAAGAAACGCCGCCTGGCGTGTGACCTGCGATTCGCGGTCAAGGACGTCGAGTTCGGTCTCGGCCAGCGCCGTTTCGGCCGAGATCACATCCAGCAGACCGGCGCGCCCGGCACCGTAGCTCGCAGTCTCGAGATCTGCTTCCTGCCGGGCGAGCGGCAGCAACGTCTCTTGTGCGCGATGCCATTGCGAGACCTGCATGGCATGGGTCGCAAGTCCGCGCTCCAGTTCGGCGGTCAACGCGCGCCGGACATCCTCATGCTGCGCACGGGCGGCGGAGAGATCGGCTTCGGCGGCGGCAATCCGCGGATTTTGCCGCTTGCCCGGGAAAATGGGCAGGGTCATGCTGGCCCCGACCGAAACGACATTGCCGTAGCCGGGGTCACGGCGACCGAAGGAAAGGCTCACGCCCCAGTCGGGCCGCTTGCCCGCCCGGGCGAGGTCGGTGTCGGCCCGGGCCGAAGCGACGTCCGCTTCGGCGGCGCGAAGGCGCGGGTTGCCCGCTATCGCCAGACGCAATTCGGCGGGATCCAACGCGAAATCGGGTATCATTCCGACCGCTTCGGGCTCCGCCTCCCCGGTCCAGCGCTCCAGCGTCGCTCGTGCCTGTGCGTGTTCGGCGAGGATCGTGCTGCGCCGGTCCTCCAGCGTGGCAATCGCCTGACGGATGCGCAGGCTCTGCGCTGGCCGGGCGGAACCCGAGGCGACCCCAGCCCGTGCCGCAGGCACCAGTCGCCCGAGCCGTCCCAGCACCGCGTCGATCGCCGCCAGCCGCCTGTCGGCATAGGCGAGATCGATCCATGCAGTCGCTGCGGCAACCCTCACGTCGAGGTGGGTGACGGCGGATCGGGCGCGTGCAAGGCCGGTTGCGGCATCCGCACCTGCCTGCTCGGCATGGCGCTTGGCGAGATTGGGGATATCCTGCTGCAAGCCCACGCGCTGCGCGGTCATCATCGAACCGTCGAGCGTGAACGCAGGCGGCCCCGACACCGGGAGATTGTCGAGACCGAGCGACAGGCGCGGATCGGGCAACTGCCCGGCGGCGATGGCGCTTGCCTCGCTTGCCGACACCTCCGCCTTTCTGGCGTCGATAATCGGGGCATTGGTTCCCGCTCTTTCGAGCGCTTGTTGAAAGGTCAGCGGTCCCGCCACGGCGGGACACGCCGATCCTGCCAGGAGCGGCAGGGCCATGAGTAATCGCATGAGAATTCCTGTGTCCCCTCGCGCACCGCCCGGTTAGGGCTCGCGCGGGCACCTTATGGGACATGACGCGGCAGATGGTGCGACTCCGCCGATTTGGCATCGGCATAGTCGTCCCGGCCGCCGAATCACGTCCGGCGTATCGTTCAGGCTGACAGGATGGGCGGTTCGATAACGGGGGGAGCGGCAAGCCCGCTCAGTTCGGTCGCGCGTGATGCGAGATGCTGCTGCGCGCCTATGAAGGGCACCTTTCCAAGCGAAGCGAGATCCGGGAGAAGAAGCGCCGAACCTGGCGCAATGGTCACGCAATGGCTCGCGTCATTGCAGGGCTTGCCACGATGCCCGGTCTCCGGGCAATCGTCACAATCCTCCATCGGACAGCCATCCGTCATCGCATGATGCATCGCAGTTTGCTTCATGTCTGCCATGTGGCTGCAGCCCGGCGTTGTCATGATCCCCTCGGCGCGATGTGCAGACGCGGTGCCCTGACCCAAAAGGCCGAGCACCGCGCTTAGCGCAATCAGACAGGCGATCAGCCGCGACATATCCGGCATCTTATATGCCGAGCGGTGATCAAAGTCTTGTTCAAAATCAAACCCGGGGCCATTCCCCGTGGGCATCTGTCATGTCATTTGAAGGAAAGTTGGAGCGCGTCCTGCCCGACGGGTCCGTGCCGCCGCTTCCGGTCCATCTGCTGATTCCCAGTCGGCCCAAGATGATCCCGTCGTACGCGCATTCGTCGACTACATGCAGGAAGTGAACGCCGCGGCCAAAGGATGGCTGGCCGATCCGCTCGCTTAGACTAGCGGTGCGAAGCACCGCTGCTCTCGTCCAAAAATCGGCGCCCTCCGCTTGTCAGGCCGGAGCAACTCGAGTCGGCAGGTCACGTCAGCGGCCCGTTTCCGCCGCGAACATATAATCCCGCGTACGCGGCACAGCGTCGCGTCGACGGGTGACCTGGAGCTGAAAAACCATGAGGTCTCCTTGGCGGAAGGCCATTTCACAGGCGGCGAGATAGAACTCCCACATGCGGCAGAAACGCTCGTCATAAAGCGCGCACGCTCGGGCACGGTTTTGCTGAAAGCGATCATACCAATGGAGTAGCGTGTCTGCATAATGCAGCCTTAGAATCTCGACGTCGGTCACCCAGAGCCCGCTTCGCTCGGCTGCGCCCAGAACTTCCGAGAGGGCCGGAACATATCCGCCGGGGAAAATGTACTTTGAGATCCAGGGGTCATCGCTTCCTGGCGGGGACCTGCGTCCGATCGAGTGAATGACGCCTATGCCGTCAGGCGCTAGAGAACGAGCGATCGTCGAAAAGAACATGTCATAGTGGCTTGGGCCGACATGTTCGAACATGCCGACCGAAACAATACGGTCGAACCGTTCGTCGATGTCGCGATAGTCCAGCATGTCAAACCGGACCTGATCAGCGAAATCTTCTTGTTCGGCTCGCGAGCGGGCCACCTGGAGCTGTTCTCGAGACAGGGTGATGCCGCGTACCGACACGCCATGGGTCCGTGCGAGTTCGAGCGCGAGACCACCCCAGCCGCACCCGATATCAAGCAGTCGCTGGTCGGGCGAGAGGAGAAGTTTTGCGGCCAGATGGCGTTTCTTTGCGGCTTGTCCCTCGTCGAGACTCTCGGTTCCCTGTGGGAAATAGCCGCAGGAATACTGGCGGTCGGAATCAAGGAAGAGATCGTAAAGTGTACCTGAGAGATCGTAATGATGCGCGACATTGCGGCGCGACTGGGCCTTATGATTACGTCTCCCGCGGAGGGGCGCGAATGTCGCGATCTTGGAGCGGATCACTTGCATGGGATGCTCGTCGAGCGCTTGCAGATTGGAGGTGGCGATCCTCAGCAGGTCTCGGATCGAGCCCGATTCGATCGTGATACGGCCATCCATATAGGCCTCGCCCAAGGCGAGTGTAGGTGACAAAGCCAATTTCAGCGGGAGGGACTTGTCGTGCAGGCGCACCGTCACATGGTCATCGCAATCCTCGCTCCCGAAATGATGACAATGACCCGCGCGGTCGATGATGGTGAGGCGACCGTCCTGCACAAGCTTGTGCACCAGGCCTGAAATCAGAGGCAGTCTCGGGGTATTTGTGCGAGGCATTCGTTGGTTCCGACTTCGTTTGCTGCACCTAAAGACGTAATCGGGTGCCGAAGCTTACAGTGGGATGCCCCATAGGGGTGGGTTTCAGCGTTCCAACGTTGAAGTCGATCAGGCGAGCAGATGCTGCCCGCTATCAACAGGAATAACGGTGCCGGTAATCCGGCATGCCGCATCGCTGACCAGGAACGCAGCGAGGGCGCCGACATCGGCGACGGTAACGAGCTGCCGTTCCGGAACGGCGGCGGCTGCGCGATCGAGCATCTCGTCGAACCGGTCGATGCCGCTTGCGGCGCGTGTCGCGATGGGGCCTGGCGAGATCGCATGCGCGCGGATACCTTTCGGCCCAAGTTCGGCCGCGACGTAGCGGGTGGCGCTCTCCAGCGCCGCCTTGACGGGGCCCATCAGATTGTAGTGCTCAACCACGCGCTCGGAGCCGTAGAATGTGACGGTCAGCAAGCAGCCGCCCCCGTGCATGAGCGGTTCCGCGCGGCGCGCCATCTCCAGGAAGGAATGGCAGGACACGTCCATCGCTGTGGCAAATCCCTCCGCCGAGCTGTCCACGACCCGACCTTGCAGATCTTCCTTGGGCGCGAAAGCGATCGAGTGGAGCAGGAAATCGAGGCTCCCCCATTCGCGCTCCACCCGCTCGAACAGCGCTTCGGTCTGGCCGGGTTCGCGCACGTCGCAGGGCACCAGCCATTCCGCGCCCAGGGCGTCGGCGACCGGCTCCACAAAGGGGCGGGCCTTCTCGTTGAGGTAGGTCGCGCCGATCCTCGCGCCGCAATCGCGAAATGTCTGCGCACAGCCGGCGGCAATGCTGTGTCCATTGGCGATGCCGACCACCAGCCCGCGTTTGCCGGAAAGATCGACGAGCGCCTTCATGATCGCTTTGCTCTGAGGATGGCCTGAGTATCGATGGCGATCATCCGTTCCTCGTCGGTGGGCAGCACCATCAGCTTAATCCGGCTTTCCGGGGTACTAATGAGGAAGTCGCCTCGCTCGTTTGCGGATGGATCGAGCCCCGCACCCAGCCAATGCAGCCCTGTTGCCACCTGCTCCCTAATCTGCGCCGCGTTTTCGCCGATACCGCCGGTGAACACGAACGCATCAAGGCCGGCGAGCGAGGCGGCCAGCGCGCCCGCCTGCGTCACGATGCGATAGACGAAGAGTTCGACGGCCTCAGCCGCAGCAAGATCATGGCTGGCCAGCAGCGTTCGCATGTCGCTCGACACGCCAGATAGACCGAGCAGCCCCGATTCCGAATAGAGCATGTGCTCGACGGCCCCGAGGCTCATGCCTTGTTGCATGAGGTATATGAGGATGCCGGGATCGATGCTACCGCAGCGCGTTCCCATAACCAGCCCGTCAAGCGCAGTGAAACCCATGGTGGATTCGATGCTGCGTCCGCCATTCATCGCGCACAGGCTGGCACCGTTGCCAAGATGCGCAACGATCACCCGGCCTGTCGATGTCACCGGGTCCAACTCTGCGAGCCGGCGCGCGATATAGGCATAGGATATCCCATGAAAGCCGTAGCGCCGGACGCCCTGCTCCCCCAGTTTGCGTGGCACGGCCACGCGGCTTGCCACATGCGGTTGGCCATGATGGAATGCCGTGTCGAAACAGGCGACTTGCGGCAGGCTAGGCCGGTGGCGAGCTACGGCACGCACGGCCGCAAGGTTGTGGGGCTGGTGCAGAGGGGCAAGCGGGGATAGCGAACTGAGGATGGAAAGCACGCCCTCGTCGATCCGGACAGGCGCGCTAAACTGCTCACCACCATGCACAATACGGTGACCCACTGCCTCCAGGCCCGATCCGAGGCGATTTTCCAGAGCCTCCAGCAGATCGCCAAGCAGTTCCTCATGGGTCAACGCTGTGTGTTCCCACCGGTGCTCCAGCGTTACAGCCTCATCGGCACCCCATACGACCAGAGAAGGTGCGATTCCGATTTCCTCGATCTTACCGTGTCCAAGCCGCAGAGGCTCGCCCTCGGTCATTGAGAACAGCGCGAACTTGATACTCGACGACCCCGCATTAAGGGACAGGATCGTCACGTCGGCCGGCCTTGAAGCGTTCCGGGTGCCGCCTTGGTTGCAGCGCGCGCAAGCAGCAGCGCGACGGCGCAGGAAGCAAGACGAGTGCGTACGCTGTCCGCCCGGCTGGTGAGGATGATAGGCACGCGCGCGCCGAGTACCACTCCCGCCGCGTCCGCCCCGCCGAGAAAGGTCAGTTGCTTGGCCAGCATGTTGCCGGCCTCCAGATTCGGTACCATCAGGATATCGGCCTGTCCCGCCACGGACGATACGATGCGTTTCTCCTCTGCGGCTTGTGCGCTGACGGCGTTGTCGAAGGCAAGCGGCCCGTCGACAATTGCGCCGGCGATCTGCCCGCGATCCGCCATCTTGCACAGCGCGGCCGCCTCCAGCGTGGTGCGCATCTTCGGGTTGATCGTCTCCACAGCCGCGAGGATCGCCACCTTTGGCCGCTCGATGCCCATTACATGTGCCAGGTCTATGGCGTTGCGCAGAATGTCAGCCTTGTCATCCAGTGTCGGCTCGATGTTGATGGCGGCATCAGTGATGATGAGCGGACGGGCATGGCCAGGAACGTCCATGATGTAGGCATGACTGATCCGGCGCTCGGTGCGCAGGCCAGCGTCGGACGCAAGCACCGCGCTCATCAACTCATCGGTGTGAAGCGAGCCCTTCATCAGCAGCCCTGCTTCTCCCTTGTTCACAAGCGCCACCGCTTCTGCCGCGGCGGCATGGCTGTGTGGTACGTCGACGATCCGGAATGTGTCGATGCTTCGGCCTGCAGCTTGTGCGCTCTGCCTGATCCTCGCCTCCGGACCGACCAGAATGGGCGTGATCATTCGGCCGCCCGCCGCGTCGGCAACGGCGATGATCGCGTCCGGGCTGCACGGATGGGCGACTGCCGTCTCGATCGGACCTTGAGTGCCGACTTGTTCGAGCAGACGCCGATGGCCCTCATGTCCGATCAGGCGTATTTCGGGCAGTGGAACGCGCGGGCGGGACACTTTCTCGCTCGGCGCCGCCACCTCGGCTTGTCCGGTGATGACTTCGCGACCTCCGGCGCTGACACAGCGGCAATCGAGCAGAATCACATGATCCTGTTCCGCTTTCTCGGTGACGGTCACGCTGGCGGTGATGATGTCCCCGACGCTTACCGGCGCCAGAAAGCGCAGCGACTGGCTCCGATAGATCGTGCCGGGACCCGGCAGCTCGGTCCCGAGCACAGCCGAGATCAGGCCCGCACCCCACATGCCATGGGCAACAACATGGTGAAACATGTCGGTTTCCGCGTAATCCGGGTCCATATGCGCCGGGTTTACGTCACCGGACACGGCCGCGAACAACCGGATGTCATCGGGCGTGAGCGTGCGGGTGACGCTTGCCGTATCTCCGATCTCGATGTCGTCGAACGTGCGGTTCTCGATCATCGGGCCAGTCATGTTAGCGCTCCGTCAGCGATGGCGGGGATCGGGAATGATGCCGGCATCGTGCTCGCCAAGGCCGCTTTCGACAATTCGATACCGATCACCGACGCCACCGCCGTCAAGCGGCAAGCGCATGCACCGGCTGAATATTCAGGGCGCACTGGTTTTACGCCGTCGCCGGTTTGCCCGGTGCTGCACCGTAAGCCAGCGCGAAAGCTCTTTCCTCGGTGACGTCGCGATGCTCGCGAGCCTGTTCGATCATCTTGGCAATTCGCTCACTCGCGTCCCGTTCGGCCGTCCGGAACCGATCGGTGGGCGGCAATGGCTTCCGGCCGCGTTCGACGATCGGCGCCAGCGCAGCGATGACCCGCATCCAGGGGTTGAATTCCTCCGAGAAGAGATAGCGGCTCGTCCGCATGGGATGCAGCCATTCGAGCATCGAAGCGCTCGCGGGGTTTGAAAGGCTCCGGACGAAGGGGCTTATGAACGTGCTGTAGATTTCCTCGTTCGCTTCGGACATTTCCCTGACCCGCTCGAAGGCCTGACGCGGCGTGTCCACCTCGATGTCGGAGACGTCACGCTCTTCGAAATGGACGATGTATTCGGGTTTGTGGCAATCGGGATCGCCTGAGGGATTGTCGATCTTCATCTCGTAAAGACCGGGCGGAAGCGCCGAAATCTCCTTAATGCTCTCCAGGATCGCGCGGTGTTCGAACCGCGCGACCTTCGCCGAAACGAAGATGCCGAGATGCCCTATATGCGGATGGGTCAGATAGACGATGCGCTGCCCGGCAGCCTTGAGATCAGCCGTGTCGCGATAGACGGCCGGTATCCAGTCAAGCGCCTGTTGCGGCGGCGTGATGTTGTCGCCGTATGAGGCGAATATCACCAGTGGATTGCGGATATGCCGCAAGTTCACCGTGCAGCCGTCGCAAACGTGCAGCTTGCCCTCTTCGAGCTTGTTGCCGATGAACAGATTCTCGACGATCGCCACGATTTCCTCGCGGCTCAGGAAATACCAGGCATTCCACCAGCGCTCGAACTCGAGAAACCGTTCGCGTTCCGTGTCGACGTTCATGAACAGATTGGCATATTTGTCCCATACGGACTCAGGCTTCAGATTCTCGAAATTCGCGATCAACCACGCCCCGTCGAGACGCCCGTCGTCGATATCGGCGAGGAAATGCGTCATCCATGCCCCGCCGACGAAGCCTGCGGCGATCCGCATCGGATTTACGCCCGACTTACCGGCCCAGTAGGACAGTGGCGAGCCGTTGAGGACGGTGGGGCCGACCAGACCTTCGCAGTCCGCCGACAGCAGCGTGGCGGCCCAACCGGCCTGACAATTGCCGTACAGGATGGGTGCTTGACCCGTATGCCTGCGCGCCACTTCCTCAACGAAGCGACGCAGTGCGTGCAGGACATCCCTGAGCGTCTGGCCGGGACACGGCTCCGGAAAGAATGACACGAAATAGACCGGATGTCCTTGATGCATCGCGATGCCGATTTCGGAATCGCGCTTGAACCCGCCGATGCCGGGGCCATGCCCGGCGCGCGGATCCATAACTACAACCGGTGGCTTGCTCGGGTCGAAACAGTCTTCGAGACAGGCCTCGTCGATACGCGTGATACGCAGCAGCGCATAGTTCGCGGGTTCGTCGAAACGTCGCGCATCGAGGATCATTTCATATTCAAAGTCGAGCAACGGCGGTTTCCCCGCACGTTCGTGCGCGATCATGTTGACTGCACGCTGTCGAAGCGCGTCCCAGAACAGAATACCGCGCTCCCAGACGTCTCGCTGATACGCCCAGAAGCCTAGCCACGGGTTTTCGTCCGTGCGGTCGTCCTGATGAGGAATGACCGCTGGAAGGGTAGTTGTCGGCTCTACGCGGGCTGGCGGCGATTCCGTTGCGGAGCGCGAGGCTTTGGGTCTCTTGGCGCCGGTCGGCTGTGATTGGTGAGTGTCGGTCATGCTTGCCTCCCGCGTTTTGTCCGTGCTGCCAGAAAGTTGAACAAGGGGCAGAAGATCAGCGCGACGTACCAGGCGTAAGCGAAGCTCTCGATCAGACCCAAGATGAAGCTGGGCCAGTCCAGCCAGATGAAGCCGGGCAGCAAGCGCTCCCAGCTTGGATGCATCGCCTGTGCCGGAAAGAGCAGGTCATGGCCGACGCAGAGCACATAGGTGATCGCGAGAAATATCCCGAAGCTCGTGCCGAAGGTGACAAGCGGAATCTGTCGGACTGCGGTTATCGCCTGAACCGAATTCCCCGTGCGACTTTGTACCGTCATTGCCGGTTCAGCCATGCTGATGCTCCCTGGCGATCGGTCCTGCTTCATCGTCAAGATACCGAGCGGGCCCGGTCTCGAACGCATCGCGATGTTCGGCCGAGCAGAAATAATAGACCTGGCCACCGTAAACGCTGGATTTCGCGGTGTTCGTTTCGACCTTTCTGCCGCACACCGGATCAATAGCGCTTTCTGGGGGAGCCCAATTGGGCTGTCCGCCTCCGGTCGACCCGGAATGGCCTCCCGAATGGCCGCTATGGCCGTGACCCATCACATGGGCGCCGCAACCAAACCGCATCATTACGAAAAAGAGACCGGCCCAGAAGGCGAAGTATAGAAGCGTATTCATGCCCGTTACGAAGCCGCGCCGCTTTGCGGCTTCCCGGGCTTCGGCGAGGACTTCTCGTGCTCGGCCGCCTGCCGGCGCGTTTCACCCGCCATATCGTGCGCCATCGCCATGCAGCACTCGCCGATCTTCTGCGTCGTTTGCGACCAGCGCTTGGCCTGCTGCGACGAACGCTCGACGAAGAGAGACAAAATCTCGGCTTCGGCCGCCAGCAAGTTTTGCGGCTGCCCGAATTGCAGCATATCCTGAAACGCTTGACGGAGGCGTTCATTGCTTTCGACCGTTGCGCTGACTTCCGAACTGAAGCTCTCGGTCAGAACCTTCTGGAGTTCGCGGGCGAGGGTTTGAGCGCCGCGCAGATTGCCTTGCACTATGCCCGCACCGTTGGCGATCGGGAGCTTCCACCAAGCGAGCAAGTCGTTCATTTGCCCGAAGCCTGTCGCCGCACTCTCTTCATTGCCGTTCATCGAGGTCTTTCCCTTTCAAATTTCCGTGCTTTGCTTTCGCCTGTTCGATCTCTTCGCACTCGCATTGCAGGAATCCGTGCGTCGGGCAGGACAGGCACATTTCCTCGAGCCGCTTGCGCAGCGTCTGCCTCGCCCGATGAAGACGCACCGTCACATTGTTCAGCGTCGTTCCGAGGCTCGCAGCGATGCGATCCCTTGGTTCGTCCAGAATGTCCGAACGCCACAGGACGTCGGCATATTCGGGCTTCAAGGTAGGCAGGAGTTTGTGCAGGCAGTTGCAGATCGCCTCGTCCATTTCATGGTCCGGTTCGATTGCCAGACTTTCCAGATCGGACGGGTCCGTGCCGATTTCCCTATTGCGGTGGCGACCGGTATGGCGATGATGGTCGATCAGCGTTGTCGCGAGAATGCGACCGAGCCAACCACGCACGCTGCGAATGTCGCGCAACTGCGCCGCCCGTTCGAGCGCTTTCAGCGAAAATTTCTGAAGCAGTTCCTCGGCATCGCTCCTGTTGCCGACCCGTTGATAGAGGAAGAGCAAAAACTCCTCGCGGGCTTCGATCAAGGCACGGCGAACGGCCGCGTCCGCAGGCTTTGCGGCCTCCAATTCAGGCTCTTCGCGTGCCTGACGTGATGTGCGCTCGTTCTTCGCCATGATCGTCCGTTCCCATCAATTGACGCCGCCCATGCCGATTCATTACAGTTGCGGGAGGAAATCCGAGCACAGCGTCAGAACCAGAAGCGCACCCCAACGACATAGTTGGTGACGCTCGGATCTTCGCCTGCCGCGCGGGCATAGTCGGCGCTGTCGCCCACTTTCCATTCCTGTTCGATGCCGATGTACGGCGCGAATTCGCGAACGAATTCGTAGCGCAGGCGGATACCCAGCTCCGCCGTGTCGAGACCCGCGCCGATGCCGAGTTCGGGAATGTCCTGCGCGGACAGATTCACCTCGGCGCGCGGTTGCAGGATCAGCCGCTGGGTAATGCGCTGGTCGATTTCGGCTTCGATGCGGCCGGTCAGGTCGCCCTTGTCCGACAGGAAGGCGGCGGCATCGATTTCGAACTCATAGGGGACAAGTCCCTGCAAGCCGACGACCGCGTGGGTGCGGGTGGGGCCGGTAAGATCCTGCCGCACGCCTGTCTGAAGATCCCACCACGGGCCGATGGCGTGGCTCCATAGCGCCTGCACCTCGGCGCTTTCGGGCTTTTCCCCGAAACTGCCTTCGCCTTCGGACTTGAGCCACAGCTTGTCGATATCGCCGCCATAATAGCCCTGTACGTCCCATAGATAGCCGTCCTTGCCTCCTCGCGCGCGATATTCGGCGCGTTCGGCCTGGAACCAGTAGACGGGCATTTCGCCGCTGACCTGCTTCACCACCTGGGTGCGGGACGTGGCCATGCGATCGACGCCGACAAAGGCGTCCGCAGCAAATGCCGGACCCTCGAAGGCCTCGGGCGGCGGCGGCCCCTGCGGAATGGGATCGTCGGCGGCGGTGCCCGATGCCATGGCATCCTGCTCCATCCGGGCATGATCCCTATGGCTGTGGTCCGGCTGGTTCCGGTCCATCATGCCATGGTCCATCGCATTGTGGTCCATCGCGCCGCTATCCGGTGCGTCGGGCGTCGCCGTCTGCGGCTGCTCGCCCATGTCGTGCCCGGCATGTTCCTGCGCGAGCGCCGGGGTGGCCAGCGCGAGGAGCGGGAGAAGGAAGATCGCGGTGCGCATCACTGGTCTCCTCCGTCGAGGGGGCGGACGGTGACGACCTGAAACATGCCGGTGTGCATGTGGTAGATCAGGTGGCAGTGAAACGCCCAGTCGCCGGGTTCATTGGCGGTGAGGTCGAACTGGGCGGAGCCGCCCGGTTGCACGACGATCGTGTGCTTCATCGGCTGGTGGCCCGGAGGGGCGCCGTTGACCAGTTCGAAGAAATGGCCGTGCAGATGGATGGGGTGCGCCATCATCGTATCATTGACGAGCTTGACCCGGACGCGCTCGTTATAGGCGAAGCGGATCGGCTGGTCGGTGACGGCGGAGAATTTCTGCCCGTCGAACGACCACATGTACCGCTCCATGTTGCCGGTTAGGTGGATTTCCTTCAGCCGCGTCGGGCGACGGTCATCGGGGTTGGGCTTCGCTGCGACGAGCTGCATGTAGTCGAGCACCCGGTGCCCGACTTCGGCGAGGCCGACCCCCGGGTCGCCCATCCGGTCGACCGGGTTCATCGCCACCATATCGAGCCCGGGGCCGGCCTTGACGTTGGGCGGCAGCAGCGAAGTGTCGCGCATGTTCATGCCGCCCGACATCTCCATTCCGGCCATGTCGCCGCCCTTGTCCGCGCCGCTCATGCCGTCCATGCCATGCATGTCGTGCATGCTCCCGCCGGACATGCCGTTCATGCCGTCTGCGCCGGGATCGCTCGCGCTCATGCCCATATCGGCCATGGTGAGCAGCGGCGGATCGCGCAACGGGGGGAAGGCCGCTTTCGACCCGGGCCTGCTCGTCAGCGTCGCAATGCCCATTCCGGAGCGGTCCATCGCCTCGGCGACGAAGGCGAAGGTCTCGGCGCCCTTGGGCTCGATGATCACGTCATAGGTTTCGGCATTGCCCATCTGAAATTCGTCGGTCTCGACCGGCCGGATATTCTGCCCGTCGGCGGCGACGACGGTCATCGGCAGGCCGGGGATACGCACATTGAAGAAGGTCATCGCCGCGCCGTTGATGATCCGGAGGCGGATGCGCTCACCGGGATTATAGGCAAGCTCCAGCCCGTCCTCGGGACCATGGCCGTTGACGAGGAAGGTGTAGGTGGAGCCCGTCACATCCGAAATGTCGGTCGGCATCATCCGCATCTGCGCCCACATGCGGCGCTGCTCGCCGGTCAGCGGATATTTGTCGGTCCAGCTCGTCTGCTGATAGTTGAAATAGCCTTCGCCGACCTTGAGCTTGCGCATGATCTCGTGCGGGCTCATCGGCGACCAGTCGGTCAGCATCAGCACATATTCGCGATCATATTCGAACGGATCGGGCTCGATCGGATCGATGACGATCGGGCCGTAATGGCCCATCGGTTCCTGCAGCGTGTGCGCATGCCACCAATAGGTCCCCGCCTGCCGAACGGGGAAGCGATAGCGGAAGGTTTCTCCGCGTTCGACCGCGGCCATGGTGATGCCCGGAACCCCGTCCATCAGGAACGGGACCAGCATGCCGTGCCAGTGGATCGACGTGCCTTCCGACGCATTATTGACCAGATCGACGGTAAGGTCCTGACCCTGTTTCAGGCGCAGCAACGGGCCCGGCAGGGTGCCATTGATCGTCACGGCCGGTCCGCGGCGCGAGCCGGTGGTGAACAGCGCATCGTCGACGGTCATGGTGAGGTGTTCGCCGGCAAGCACGTCGCTGCCCTTGCGCGCGAGCGTCCCGCCATGCGCACCGCGCGCCCATGCCGGCATGACGCCCGCGAGACCTGCCAGGCCCGCTCCGTATGCGCTGTAATGCAGGAATTTGCGGCGATTTAACGATGTCATCGCGATTGTCCGTTCTTGAGGGTCTGCCCTCCGTTACGCCGCGGGCAGCTTCACCCCTCAAGAAAATTCCAGTTTCTCGCGCAGCCGGTTGCGCGCGCGGTAGACGCGGGTCTCCACAGTCTTTTCCGACACGCCTAGCAGCTCTGCCGCCTCGCGCTGGCTGCGCCCGTCGATGGCGACCAGCACCAGCGCCTCGCGCAACCGGACCGGAAGCCGTTCGATTTCCAGTTTCACGCGCGCCAGCTCCTGGCGATCCAGTGCGCTACTCTCGGGATCGGGTGCATCGTCGGGCGCGACCGCTTCTTCCAGCCCTTGACCGAAGCCGAGAAAGCTCGCCGCTTTTCGCCGCCGCAACCTGTCGCGGCACTTGTTTAGAATGACGGTCGTCAGATAGCCGCCCACCGGGCGGCCCGAGTCCAGGCGTCGGCGATTGATCCAGACCGATGCGAGCGCGTTCTGCACCGCTTCTTCGGCTTCCGGTGTCGATGCGAGCATACGCCGGGCGAGCGCAAGCAAGCGCGGCGCATGAGGCTCGACGAGGCGGTCGAAAGCCCGCCGCTGGCCTGCTTTAACCTGCTCGATCAGGTCAGCTTCGTTCGTATCCTTGATCCCTGCCACGAGCCGTCATTCGCGGCCATCGCCGGTCAGGGACTTGGAGATTTGCCGATCGAACTTCTCCTGCTGCGTTTGGTCAAGCAGGCCCCGCATGGCGAAGACGTGGCGCACGGTTGCCTTCTGGAGTTCACCCATCTGCACATGGACCTGATCGATGGCCGCACCGACCTTGGGACCGTAGGAATGTTCCTCCTCCATGGCTCTCGCCAGATCGACATTGGCCGAGCGAAGCTTCGCCTCCAGTCCTGCACGTTCTGTTGCGAACTGGTGTTCAAGCTGCTCCAGCCTGGCGCTCTGATCCGGGCTGAGGTCGAGTTCGTCGTGTACGAAATCATGCAAGCCCTGGCTTTGCGGCTGCGTCCACCACTGTCCGGCAACGAAGGCGCCGATACATCCCGCGGCCATGGCAAGCAGGACAGCAAGGACGATGTGGAGACCCGATAGCTTCACGGCTCGACGTGCAGCAGAACGGCAGGTGAAAGGTCGGCGCCGGCGAAAAGCTCGTGCGATGTCGGCTCGGCCTTTGCCGGTGTCTGGATCGTGCCAATCCCGCCGCCCATGCCGGCAGCGAATATGACCGCGAAAAGGGCGAGACGCCGACGTGCGTTCGCGGCCTCGGCCATTTCCCCGGCACGCGACCAGACGCTGTCCATAAAGCCCTCAGGGACGACTTCGGACTGCATGTCGCCCAGCGATCGCAGCGCATCGTTCAATCGGGTTTCCTGATCCATCTCGCTCGCTTCTCGCTTTCTACTGTAATCTCATACGCATCCGCGCGTCATAGCCCTCATACGCCTGAACGCTTCACGCCCCTCAAAAAAAAGTGAGGGGTAAGGTCGCCTCGCGCGTAGCGGGGATATCGGGGCCTGTAGTTTCGGCCCGCCCAACCGGAGAAACGATGTGCAAATGCCCCGTGTAAACCGCTTTCGACCGGCGATGGCTTCGGCGCTTCTGTTCGCGCTCGGCGCCTGTTCGAATGCGGCGCAGGCCGCCGAGTACACCATGTTCCGGGACCCGTCGTGCGGCTGCTGCGAACAATGGGCCGAACACGTCCGTCATGGCATGAATGCAGAGATCGCTGTGAAGGACAGCGCCGACATGGCGGCCGTCAAGGACGACAACGGCGTGCCCGAAGCGTTGCGCTCCTGCCATACGATGGTGGTGGGCGGCTATGTGATCGAGGGCCATGTGCCCGCCGCGGATATCCAGCGGTTGCTCAGGGAACGCCCGGCCGGCGTTCGCGGCCTCGCGGTCGCCGGTATGCCGCTCGGTTCGCCCGGCATGGAGATGGGCGACCGGGCCCAACCCTATCAGGTCATCGCATTCGGCGAGGCGGGCCGCTCCGTCTTCAACAGCTACAACTGACCTTCGGACGCGCTCGAAGGCCTTTCAAGGAATCACCGCAATGAAAAAGCTCGTTTTTGGACTCGCCGCTTTCGCTCTCGCCACTCCCGCCACGCTGCTGGCCCAGCAAACGACGGGCGCGCAAAGCGGACATCAGGACCATGGCCAGGCGAAGACGGATGAAAGCGGCGAAACGTCGTGCCCGATGATGAACCACGGGACGATGAACAGTGGTCAGATGGATCATGGTCAAATGAACCCCGGGCAGATGAGCGGACAGGGCATGGCCCATGGTTCCGCCGATGGCCATGCGGACATGGCGCATTGTGGCATGATGGACGGGACTAGAGACCATTTGGCGACGGGCCATGATGGCCACGCGCAACATCAGGGCACCGCCGACCACAGCCAGCATCAGGGCCACACACCGCAATGATCCGGAGCGGGCAGGACGGGGACAGAGACAAGAGCCGCCGGAGAATCGAACGATGACGACCTACACATGCCCGATGCACCCCGAAGTCCGACAGGAAGGGCCCGGCGATTGCCCCAAATGCGGCATGCACCTCGTGCCGGCAGAGGATGCGCCGGCGCAGGAGCATTCGCATTGCCACGGTCATGAAACGCATCAGTCCGCAGGGGCCGCGGCAGGTAAGTACGACACGGTTCCCGCCGGCTATGGCGGCGCCGTCTATACCTGCCCGATGCACCCGGAGGTCCGGCAGACCAAACCCGGTTCCTGCCCGATCTGCGGCATGGGACTCGAGCTGGAATCGGCCGCAATGCTCGATGAAGGGCCCAATCCCGAACTGGTCGACTTCACCCGCCGCTTCTGGATCGGCGCGGTGCTTACCGTGCCGCTGCTGGTCTTCACCATGGGGCCCTATGTCGGCCTGGGCGGTGTGCGCGAGATATTCGGCGAGCGCGCGACGCTGTGGATCGAGCTGATCCTCGGCACGCCGGTGGTGCTCTATAGCGGCTGGCCGTTTCTCGTGCGCGGCTGGAATTCGTTCCGCACGATGAACCTCAACATGTTCTCACTGATCGGCATGGGGGTGATGGCCGCCTGGCTGTTCAGCGTGGTCGCGGTCCTGGCGCCGGGGATATTCCCTGACGGTTTTCGCGATCCGGAGGGCCATGTCGGCGTCTATTTCGAGGCCGCCGCCGTCATCGTCACGCTGGTGCTGCTGGGGCAGATCATGGAACTGCGCGCCCGCGAGGGCACCGGCAAGGCGATCCGGGCGCTGCTCGATCTCGCCGCCAAGACCGCGCGGAGGATCGGCGCGGACGGCAGCGAGGAAGAGGTCGCGCTGGAGGATGTCCAGGTCGGCGACCGGCTGCGCGTGCGGCCGGGCGACAAGGTGCCGGTCGACGGCGTTGTGGTTGATGGCCGCTCCTCGGTCGATGAGAGCATGATCTCGGGCGAGCCCGTCCCGGTCGAGAAGGTCGCCGGCGATCCCGTCACCGGCGCGACGATCAACGGCACGGGCAGCCTTGTCATGGAGGCGACCCGCGTCGGCTCCGAGACGATGCTCTCGCAGATCGTCGAGATGGTCTCGAACGCCCAGCGCTCGCGCGCGCCGATCCAGAAATATGCCGACAAGGTCGCAGGCTTCTTCGTGCCTGTCGTGATCGGCATCGCGGTGCTGGCGTTCATTGCCTGGGCCGTTTGGGGTCCGGCGCCCGCGCTCTCCTATGCGCTGATCGCGGCGGTCGCCGTGCTGATCATCGCCTGCCCCTGTGCATTGGGCCTGGCGACGCCGATGTCGATCATGACGGCCACCGGACGCGGCGCGCAGGCGGGCGTGCTCATCAAGAATGCCGAAGCGCTGGAGCGGTTCGAGAAGATCGACACGCTGATGATCGACAAGACCGGCACGCTGACCGAAGGCAAACCAAGGCTCGTCGCCGTGATGCCCGAGCCGGGCCATGACGAAGGCGAAGTGCTCCGTCTCGCCGCCACGCTGGAGCGCGGCTCGGAACACCCGCTCGCCGAAGCGATCGTGCGCGGTGCCGAGGAGCGCGGTGTGGCGATGGACGAGGCGAGCGATTTCGAGGCGATCACCGGCAAGGGCGTGAAGGGCACCGTGGACGGCAAGGCGGTCGCGCTCGGCAATATCGCGCTCGTCCGCGACTTGGGGCTGGAAGGTGCCGGACTGGCTGAAAAGGCCAATGCCCGGCGCGATGAGGGCGAAACGGTCATGTTCGTCATCCTCGACGGCGCGATCGCCGGCCTGGTGAGCGTCACCGACCCGGTCAAGGAAACCACACCCGACGCCATCAAGGCGCTACATGACCTCGGCTTCCGGATCATCATGGCGACCGGCGACAATGAACGCACCGCCAAGGCCGTCGCCGCGCGTCTCGGCATCGACGAGATCCGCGCCGACGTCCTGCCAGAGGACAAGGCCCGGATCATCCGCGAGCTGCAAGAGGAAGGCAAGAAAGTCGCCATGGCGGGCGACGGCGTGAACGACGCGCCCGCGCTCGCCCAGGCCGATGTCGGCATCGCCATGGGCACCGGCGCCGATGTGGCGATCGAGAGCGCGGGGATCACGCTGGTGAAAGGCAATCTCGACGGCATCGTGCGCGCCCGGCGGCTTGCCCGCGCGACGATGCGCAACATCCGCCAGAACCTGTTCTTCGCGCTGATCTACAACAGCGCAGGCGTGCCGGTCGCCGCGGGCGTCCTGTTCCCGTTCTTCGGCATCCTCATCAGCCCGATGTTCGCCGCCTTCGCCATGAGCGCCTCGTCGATTTCGGTTGTGCTCAACTCACTTCGGCTCAGGGCGGCGAAGGTGTGAGGCGCGAAACAAACCCAATTGAAAGGACGTGACGATGGTCATGGAGGATTCGCACGGCGAGGCTCACACCGCGCAGGAGAAGCATCGGCGGAGTTTCTGGAAATCGCGGGCGGGCACCGTATTCCTCGCCTTCCTGGTGCTCATCGCCTTCATGCTCGCTTATGAGCATCGGGCGCATATTTTCACGGGCTCCGGCCTGTTGCTCCTAATCGTCCTTCTCTGTCCGGCCATGCATCTGTTCATGCACCATGGACATGGAGGGCATGATAAATGAATCATGACGCCCCTTCCTATGGCCTTTGGTTTCTGGCCATCGCGAATTCCGCGATCTTCATTTTCTTCGCCTTCAGTTTCTTCAAACCTCAGACGAAGCGTGACTGGCGCAGCTTCTCGGCGTTTAGCGCGTTCCTCGTCGCCCTGTTCGCGGAAATGTACGGTTTTCCGCTTACCATTTATTTTCTCTCGGGATGGCTGCAGTCGGCCTATCCCGGCGTCGACTGGTTCTCCCACGATGCGGGGCACCTGCTCGAGATGATGTTCGGGTGGAAGACCAACCCGCATTTCGGTCCGTTCCACATGCTGAGCTTCCTGCTGATCGGAGGTGGCTTCTGGCTGATCTCTGTCTCCTGGCATGTGCTCTGGCAGGCGCAGCGTGACGGTGAAATGGCGGTGACCGGTCCCTATGCCCGGGTCAGGCATCCGCAATATCTCGGCTTCATCCTCGTCATGCTGGGCTTCCTGTTTCAGTGGCCGACGCTGCTGACCCTGGCGATGTTCCCGATCCTGGTCTTCATGTACGTAAGGCTGGCGCGGGCAGAAGAAGCGGAAACGCGCGCCCGTTTCCCGGAGAGCTTCGCGCGGTACGAAGCGCAGGTGCCTGCCTTCATTCCGAGATGGAAGCCCGCCTCTCTTTCGGAAGCGGGGAAATAGGGATTGGAGCACGACCACGAAAAGAATGATGCCGTCGGTGGCGACAACGATCTCAGCCGGAACTCGATAACGCTTACCGGCGCCGTCGCCATGGGTACCGGCGTGATGATCGGTGCGGGGATATTCGCGCTCACCGGCCAGATCGCCGAGCTGGCCGGGCCGCTCTTTCCGTTATCTTTCGTCGCAGGCGCGATCGTGACCGCGCTCGCCGCTTATAGCTACATCAAGATGTCGAATGCCTGGCCCTCGTCGGGCGGTATCGCGATGATCCTGCAAAAGGCCTATGGCCCGGGCACCGTCGCCGCTTCGGCCTCACTTCTCATGGCGCTGTCGATGGTGATCAACGAGAGCCTCGTTGCCCGGACCTTCGCGACCTATGCGCTGCGGCCATTCGGCCTGGAAGAGAACACGTTGCTGCTTTCGATCGGCGCGGTCGCGCTCATCGTTTTCGCCTATCTCGTGAATGCCGCGGGAAACCGGTCGGTAAGCGGCTTCTCGCTCATCATGTCGGCGGTAAAGATCGGCGGCATCGCGCTCTTCGCCATCGCCGCGATCTGGGCGAGCGGGTTCTCCGGCGGCGCATTCGCCGAGCCGGTGGGAATGCAGGGCGCCGAAGCCTTTGTCGCTTCGGTCGCATTCTCCATCCTCGCTTTCAAGGGATTCACCACGATCACCAACAGCGGCGGCGAAATCGTCGATCCGCATCGCAATGTCGGTCGCACGATCATGATCGCGATCGGCATCTGCGTCGCAACCTATCTATTGGTCGCCGTTGCAGTGGGATCGAGCCTTACGATTGACGAGATCGTGGAGGCTCGAGACTATTCGCTCGCCGCAGCAGCCGGTCCGGCGCTTGGTGACGCAGGATTTTACTTCACAGTGGTGATCGCGCTCGCCGCCACGGCCTCGGGCGTGATCGCAAGCGTCTTCGCGGTATCGCGCATGCTGACGATGCTCACCGACATGAAGATGATCCCGCACAGCCATTTCGGCATGAGCGGAAGTATCCGCAGCCATATGCTGATCTACACGGTGGTGGTTGCCGGCGTGCTGGCTGTCTTGTTCGACCTGTCGCGCATCGCCTCGCTTGGGGCTTTTTTCTATCTGGTGATGGACATGCTCGTGCATTGGGGCGTGTTTCGTCATCTGAGACACGAAGTCGGCGCCAAGGCCTTGATCCTTCTCGTTGCTCTGGCTGCCGACGCCGTCGTGCTTGCGGCGTTCACGGCGGTGAAGCTGCAAAGCGACCCCTCGATCGTTCTCTACGCGATTGCGGGCATCACAGCGGTGTTTGCGGCCGAGCACATGTTTCTTCGCCGCAACGAGGCCGATGCCTCACAACGACACAATCATAACTGAGAGGATAACGCGCTATCGCCGTCGCAATTTTCCTTGGCTCCGCCCTGTTCCTGATATCGGCCTGGATCCATCTTTGGTTGATCGGCCTCGCCAAGATCGCCCTTCCCCCCGGCCGACCCGGCGCGGTTCGACTGAGCGCGTCATACCTCATCATTCTGGCAAGTCATCTGCTGATCGCGGGTCTCTTCGCGGCAGGTTTCTTTCTCGCCGCACAAATGGGACTCGGCGGCTTCGAAAGCCCAGTTCTCGATAGCTGGATGGACCTCTTCTACTTCTCGCTCATTAACATCACCACGCTAGGCCTGGGCGACATCTATCCCACCGGTCACCTGCGCGCGATCACCGGCATCGAATCCCTGACCGGCTTTCTGCTGATCAGCTGCACGGCCCAGTTCGTCTACGCGACCATGAACAAGGAGGAGAGGCTGTATGCCAAACGGTCATAAAATGGAGGCAGGCGGGAGCGCCAATTACTGGCGCTTCATGGCGATGGTGGCGACATCCACCGTCATCATGTTCTTCCTCATGTACGCCAACACCTATGATGCGGACCATATCTTCTGGAGCGAGACCCGCTTCTGGATGGCCTTCGTCATGGGCGCCATGATGATGGTGGTCATGCTCCTCTTCATGTGGGGCATGTATCGCGACCGAAAAAAGAACTTCATCATTCTAGGAATCGCGGCGCTCGTCTTCGCGGTCGCGCTCTGGCTGGTGCGCAGCCAGGTCACCGTGACCGACACCGAATATATGAAGGCGATGATCCCGCACCATTCGATCGCGATCATGACCAGCGAGCGCGCCCATATCCGCGATCCTCGCGCGCGCAAGCTGGCTCACGACATTATCGTCGCGCAGCGCCGCGAGATCGCCCAGATGAAGTATCTCATCGCCGATATCGAACAGAACGGCGTGCGCACGACCGAGCGGCTGCCGAAGGGGATCGAGAAATGAGAGCCATCCTCTCCCTCGCTCTCCTCGGTCTGGCATTGGCCGGGTGTAATCGTAACAGCGCAATCGGCAATGACCGGGAGGCACGGGTCGATCCTGCTGCCAGTCCGGCGCCAATCGTCGCGGCCGGTGCTGCCCTGCAGAATGTGGAAACCGCCGCCATCAAACCCGAGACCATGAGCAATGCCGATATCTTGGCGCTGGGCGGCAAGGTCGGCCGATGCGCCATCAAGCTTACCGAAGTCGGCTTCCCCTCGTTTTTGTACCGGCCAAACGGTTCCGGTGCGATCAAGCTGAACGGCAAGCTGATCGTTCTGCCGAACACCGGCTCCGGTCGCTTCGAGGCCGATGATCTGCTCGTCGTCCTCCGCCCGGTCGACGAAGTCGGAAATGCGGGGCTCAAGGCTGCCGAAATGATCATCGTGCCTCCGGGATCCAGGGAGGAGATGGGCTACCGGGGCTACATCCAGTGCTTCAAAGGAGGCCAAGCATGAATGCGACCTGGAAAGGCGCCATATGGGGCGCAGCCGCGCTGCTGATCTTGATGATCGTCGTCGCTCTGATCGTGATCTTGACCGGTGGCTATAATGTGGCCGCGACCGATCGGCACAATCCGATCGTCGGTTGGGCGCTTACCACAACGATGGGCAATTCCGTCCGACGGCAGGCGGCGGATATCAAGCCCCCGGCCGAGTTCACGCCGGCCATGATCGCGGCCGGGGCGGGCGAATACAAAGCGATGTGTTCCCATTGCCATGGAGGCGTCGGGCAAAGCCGCGCAGAATGGGCGGAAGTCATGCTCCCAAAACCGCCGCCGCTGGCCGAAGCCGCCAAGGAATGGGATCCCAAGGAAGTTTTCTGGCTGGTTAAGCACGGCGTGAAGATGAGCGGGATGCCCGCCTTCGGTCCCACGCATGATGACAAGACCATCTGGAACATCGTCGCCTTCGTGAAAGCCTTGCCCGAAATGCCGGCAGAGCAATATGCGGGCTACAGCAGTCATCATGACGAAGAGATGCATGATGATCACGCTCACGAAGAGAGCGAAGCTCCCCACCACCATTAAATTTTGCACTTCCATGAGGTGGATTTTCGAGAAAACCGTTGTTCATACGCTGTCTCATTGGGTGCTCGGGCCGACAGAAGGCATTGGACAGGCGCTGTAAGCCTCAATGTTTTCTATCGGTTGCGCGATTGGAATGATCGAGCTGCGTCAGCTCCGCTACCTGATTGCGGCGGCACACTCCGGCAGCTTCAGTAGGGCGGCACGCACCTTGAACATCAAACAGGCA
Source organism: Sphingobium lactosutens DS20 (assembly GCF_000445105.1). Taxonomy (GTDB): domain Bacteria; phylum Pseudomonadota; class Alphaproteobacteria; order Sphingomonadales; family Sphingomonadaceae; genus Sphingobium; species Sphingobium lactosutens. The sequence continues at coordinate 74,324 of NZ_ATDP01000106.1, forward strand.
ACCCTCAGCCGCCACATCCTCGAGGTGGAACAGCGTCTTGGAATTACCCTCTTCGATCGCAAAACCCGAGGCGCCACTTTGACACCGAACGGTCAGCGCTATCTCCGTACTGCCCGTCGTATCGTAAAAGAGTTCGAAGAGTTGAACGCCTGGGTTCGAGAAACTCGCGACGGCGAAAACGGAAGATTGGCAATCGGCTTCTACACGTCCTTCTCAGCGGGCAATCTGCGCGCGACACTGACAGAATTCAGCGACCGTTTTCCTAACATACAGGTGCGTGGATTCGAACGAGATCGCCAAATGCTACTGGCGGGTATCGAGAATGGCCTGCTCGATATCGTGATCATGATCGGCGAGGTGCGGTATCATCATCTCAGAAGCCGCTCATTCTGGAGTGAACGCATTTTAGTGGCCATGCCGGAAAGCCATCCGCTGGCTTCTCGCGAGCGCATTCATTGGACGGATCTGACTGGCGAGCGGTTTCTTCTGACCGAACGCGATCCCGGCCCCGAAACGCGCAACATGCTCCTGAGCAAGCTCTGGATGCCGGGTTATACGCCGGAAATCGATATGGACGACATTGGCCGCGACACGGTGCTGAGCGCCATTGCGCTCGGTGGACGCGTCTCGATCGTCGCCGAGTCGGCACTCGGCATTCAGGTGCCAGGCGTCGTGTTCCGCGAAGTCCATGAAAGCAACGGCCACATACGGATCGGTTTTTCCGGCTACTGGCGCGAGGACAACGATAACGCGGTGCTGCACCGCTTCCTAGAGTTCGTAGCCGACCGTTATTCGCTGCCGCCCTTATCGGGCCAGCAGCAATCTTCTCACCAAACAGGAAAGGAGATGCCGTGACGCATGGCAAGGCACTCATCCTCGTGGTCGTTGCGCTGGTCGCCGGGTTCGGCGCTGGCTTCGTGCTGCGCCCCATGATCGTTCCGATGCATCCGGTTGCGGCAGCGCCCGATGATGCTCCGTCCGCGCAATACCCAGTGGCACCGCGCAGCAAGCAATATTTCGCGGCGCATCTCGACAAGGCGCGGCAGGTTCTCGCTGCCTGCAAGGATGGCGCAGTGGGTGGCGATGAGTGCGCGAATGCTGAACGGGCGGTGATCGAGGCTGATGGGCATGATCGCTTCAAGCGTTTCATGGGCAACTGACGGCGCGGTCAGCCTTCCTGCGCGCGGCGTCGGCGAAAACCGCGATCTGTATCCATGAAGCGCGCGAGCATCGGCGCCACCAGCCTTTCGGGCTTGGCCGGTGAACTTCCCGTTTCGGCCGCGAGCGCTGCGGCATAGGCGACAAGGTCCCGGTGCACGGCTGCGGGCAGTTCCACCGTCAGTTTGACTGGCCGATCATCTTCGAGCGGCCCCAGCTTCAATTTCGTCATCGTGTCGCTCCAAAGGGTTCGAGCACGAGATCGCGGGTGACGATTACGTGCAGAGGATAGCCCGGCCGAATGGTCAGAGTTGGTTGGATATTGAGCTGCCGCTGGACGATCTGCTGGCCGGTCTGATTGATGGTGTCCTGCGTGCCGAGCCGAAGCGCGCGCACGAGGTCGCTGTCATTGTCGGTGGCCAGTTCGGTCCCGACACCGAGCAGCGTCGAAATCATCGCAGCCTTGAGCACGCCGCCCCAATGCTGGTTTACTTTGTCCTGCAAGCCGGCATAGCCGGCCGCGTCGGCGCCTGGCTGGCGCTCGAGAGTGATCGAGCGGCCGTCCGGCATGATGAGCCGGTCCCAGGCGAGCAGCACGCGGGTCTGGCCGGCGGTTATCTGGCTATCGTATTCGCCGATCAGCCGCGCGCCCTGCGGGATGAGCAGGATGCGGCCAGTGGGGCTGTCATAGACGTTCTGCGTCACCTGGGCGGTGATCTGCCCGGGAAGGTCCGAACGGATGCCGGTGATGAGCGCGGCAGGGATGATGCTGCCGGCCTGGACAATGTTGGGCGAGACCGGCGCGGTCAGCCGCTCGACGCTGAGGGTGCGCTGGTTGGACGCCTGCGCCATGAAGGCGCGCTTGGCGGCCTGGTCGTCTTGCGCGGCCGGGCTGGCCTGCGGCGGTGTCGCCGCCTGGCCCGGCGCGGCGGCGATCTGCGGTGCGATCGCGCTAGCCCCTGCCGCGCCGTGACCGAGGAATACCGAGCTGGTGCGCGCGGCTTCGCGCTCCTGCCGGACGCGCTGGCGCGCCGCCTCGGCGGCCTGCGCCTGCGGATTGCGCTGTCCGTTCGCTCCAACCGCCGGCACCGGCACGTCCTGTCCGCGCTGCTGGGCCGAGACGATCGGGCCGCCGAGATCGCCGGGAAGCGGCGGGCCGAGCCGCGGCGCCTGCGTATAGTCCCTTGGCCCGGAGGTGATGGTCTCCGCCGTGTTGCGGGTTTCGGTGCTGTAAAGCTCCTTGGCCTGCTTTTCGGCTGGCGGACGCAGCGCGTAGATGAGCGAGCCGCCGATGCCGAGGCCGGCAGCGATGCCGACGACGGCCAGGGCCTTACGCGACAGGCGCTTGACGCGGGGCGGATCGCCCCGGAGCTGGAAGGCCCCCGGATCGGGACGCGGCGACGCCGGCTCAGCGACGGGCGGTTCGACGGGATCGGTCACCGCCGGCCTTTCCGTCCGTCAGCGCGTTCGATGCGAACATGCTGTTCGCTGTGCTTGTCGCCCAGACGCAGCTCGGCGGCGGCGAACAGCCGGTCCACTACCATGTAGCGGCCCTGGACGCGGTAGTTGACGAGTTCGGCGCCGCCGGCGGCGCCGATCACGAATAGCGGCGGCATCTCGCCCTGCGAGATCCCGGCCGGAAACTCGATATAGACCTGACGGCCATCGTCGAAGGCGCGCAGCGGCTTCCACGGGGCGTTGTCGCCGTCGATGCGGTAGCGGAAATTGAGAGTGGCGACGTCCACGCCGGTCGCAACCGGCGCAGCGGCGGCCGCCGCTGCGTTGCGCGCCTGAAGCGCGATCAGCGCGTCGTGCGGATAGGTCCAGGAGACCGACGCCATGTAAGTCGCCGCCGTCGCGCGCAGCTCCATGTGATAGGTGCGCCGGTCGGTGTTGATGACGAGATTCGTGGATAGGTCCGGCCGGGTGGGTTTCACGAGGATATGCACGCGGGCCGATGGCCCGCCGCCGCTGGTCGTGTCGCCGATGATCCAGCGCACGGTGTCGCCGGCCGCAACCGGCCCTGAACCCACGAGTTGCTCGCCCGGCTGAAGGGCTATGTCCGTCACCTGGCCTGGCGCGGCATAGACCTGATAGAGCGCGCCTTCGGCCCAGGGATATTGCTGGATTGCGTTGAGAAAGCCGTCCCGCACCGGCTGCATCCGGGCGGCGGCATTGGCCGCACCGACACGCTGACGCGGATCGGCGGGCTCGGGCGGCGACGCATGTTCGGCCGGCACCGGCTTCAACTGGCCGGGCAGCGGCAAGGGCTCGGGAATGGTCACGACCTCGACGGGCTTGGGCGCCTCGGGCGCGAGCGTCGCCGCGATCTCGGTCGGCGGGTTGTCATAGGCGATGGCCGGCGGCTTGACCGATGAGGTGGCGCAGCCGGCCAAGGCCGCGGTGGATACGAGCAGGACCGCCGGGGCGGAACGACGAAAACGCGTCATTGCGACAGCTCCTTTGACCAGTTGAAGGCGTTGACGAAAATGCCGAGCGGGTTCTTGCGCAGGCCTTCGGGGGTTCGCGGCGGTTGTACAGCGATGGTGAGAATGGCCGACCAGTGCTCGGTGGCGGCGAGACTGCCGTCCTGATAGCGGCGTTCGATCCAGGCGATCCGGAAGCTGTCAGGTGAAGCGCGGATGACGCTGGAGACCTCCACGGCGACCTGCACCTTGCCGACCTTCGTGAACGGGTCATTGGCGCGGGCGTAGTCGTTGAGCGCGAGCGCACCCTTGTCGGTAGTGAAGTCGTAGGCCCTGAGCCAGTTCTGGCGGACGATGACGGGATCGGCCGGGATCGAGCGGACATTCTCGATGAAGCGCGCGAGATGGAACGCGATCTGCGGATCGGTAGGCCGATAGCCGGCCTCGGCCGGCGCGACCGCCTGCGCCTCGCCGAGCCGGTCGACCTGAACCACCCAGGGGACGATATGGCCGCGCGCCGACTGCCAGATCAGGCCACCGGTCAAGGCGAGGTTCAAGGCCATCGCGCAGAAGAAGGCGAGCCGCCAGTTCTTCCCCTGCACGACCGGCTCGCCAATGCGGCGATCCCATTCCTGCCGGGCGGCCTGATAGGGCGTTACGGGCTCGGGAGTCTGCGCAAAGCGGATCGAAGGGCGTCGGAACATCTAGTCTTTCTCCCGGATGTCGGGACCGCCGGCGCCGCCGTGGCTGTCGCCAGCTTTGAGCGTGTGTGCGGCAAGGGTCGCGTTGTGGGTCATGGATTGGCGGCGCTTCATCGCGGCCGCCCAGGCGGGCAGCGCGGCAGGGCCGGATGCGGAGGCGTCAGCGGCCGCAGTGGCGGGTGCTGATCCGCCGGCGATCGTGCCGCCAGATGCGGTGAAGCCCGCACGCGCGCCGGAGCGGAAGCTGGCCTTGATCGCTTCGCCGCCTCTGGCGGCCGCCTTGCGCAACGGTGACATGGCGGTGTTAGCGGCCGCCTGGCCGACCGCGCCCATGCCACCTGCGACAGCGCCGGCGCCGCTCTTGCCGAGCGAGCCGAGGCTGTAGGCGCTGGCGGCGCCTCCGGCCATTTGCGCCCCGCCACGCGCGGCCGCGCCGGTCATCCGACCCGCCGCGCCGATAGCGGAGCCGGCGGCACCGACGCCCAGGCGTGCGGCGGCCGCGCCGCCAACCAGGGCGCCACCCGCAGCGAGCGCCGTGCCGGCAGCCGCGCCCGCACCAAGCTGCGGACCGCCGGAGACGATGCCATTGGCGATACCGGGGCCGAAGATCGCCAGGCCGAGCAGCGATAGAGCCGCAAGGGCGATGGCCATGACCTGGTTGATGTCGGGTTCGACGCCAAGGCCTGCCGCGGTGAACTGGCTGAACAATGTGGTGCCGATGCCGGTGATGACGGCCAGGACCAGCACCTTGATGCCGGTCGACACGATATGGCCCAGCACGCGCTCGGCCATGAACGCTGTGCGGTTGAAGAAGGCGAAGGGCAACAGCACGAAGCCGGCCAGCGTCACCAGCTTGAACTCGATCAGCGTGATGAAGACCTGAACTGCGATAATGAAAAAGGCCAGCACCACGATCAGCCAAGCGATAAGCAGCACGAGAATCAGCGCGAGGTTGGCGAAGACGGCCCACAGGCTGGAGAACTGGCCCGCTGCGTCGAGCAGCGGCTTGGCGGCCTCAAGCCCGGTCGCCGCGATGCTGCCCGGCTTCATGAACTCGGCCAGGCTCAGGCTGTCGCCGCTCGCCTTGAGACCGAGGCCGGCAAAGCTCTCGAAGACGATCGTCGCGAGGGTGTGGAAGTTGCCGATGATGAAGGCGAAGAAGCCGATATAGAGCGTTTTCTTGATGAGCCGCTGGAGCACGTCCTCGTCGGCGCCCCAGGCCCAGAACAGCCCGGCGATGGTCACGTCGATCGCGATCAGCGTTGAGGACAGGAAGCCCACTTCGCCGCCCAGTAGGCCGAATCCGCTGTCGATGTAGCTTCCGAAGACGCCCAGGAAGGTGTCGATGACGCCGGTGTCGTTCATCGCCCGGCGCCCTCGTGATCGTCGTGGTGGAAGAAGCGGCGGCGGTTCTCCGCCCAGGCAGCCTCGCACCCGCTGTCCGGCATGGTGAGCGTGGCGCAGCGTTCCAGCTCGCGGTTGAGCCGGCTGCGCCCTTCGGTGTCGCGCACGATCGCGGGCATCGGCGGCAGCGCGGGCGCGCGATCCCTGGTGGCGGCGAGGATCGCCACCGCCATCATCAGACCGGCCAGCGCTGCCACGCCTGCGATTTTTGCCGTGCGCGAGGTTCCATGCGGCATGGCGCGCGCCTCAGTTGCCCATGAAGCGGCGGAAGCGTTCGCGACCTTCGGCCTCTTCCGCGGCCTGGCGCGCGGATTCGAGCGCCTGCGCCCGACCCTGCGCGGCGACCGTGGCGGTCAGGTCCGCGAGCTGCTGCGATTGCAGCGCGAGAAGCTGGTTTCCGGTCTGCGCCGCTTGCAAGGCGCCAGTCGCCGACTGGCTGGCAGAGACCAGGCTGTCCATCGAAGTGCGGGCGCCCTCGATATTACCGACGGCGCCGGCCTGCACCTTCAGCGCGTCCTCGAAGGCGCCGACGCTATCCTCCCAGCGGGCGTTGGCGTTGGCGACCATCTGGGCGTGGTCGCCGGTCAGCGCCGTGCCGGTGTAGCGGTTGTTGAACGCCTGCTGGATGTTCTGGACATCATAGGCGATGCGCTGCGCCTGGCCCAAGAGCCGCTGGGTGCGCTGCACCTGTTGCTGCAATGTTGCAAGCGAGCTGAACGGCAGCGAGGCCAGATTGCGCGCCTCGTTGAGGAGCGAGGTCGCCTGGTTCTGGATTTGCTGGATCTGGTTGTTGATCTGCTGGAGCGACCTGGCGGCCGTCAGCACGTTCTGGGCGTAGTTGCTGGGATCATAGACGATCCCGCCGAATTGCGCGTGGGCCGGCGCAGCGATTAACATCGGCGTGACGGTCGAGACGGCAAGGGCGCCGGCCATCAGGGCGCGGCGGAGCGGAAGCGCTTTCACGGGATGATCTCCATTTCTGGCGTGAGGGGAAGTTCGGGCTGGAGGCCGGAGCCGGGGTCGGGCAGCAGCTCGGCGGCCCAGGCGCAGCCGCGATGGCGCAGCCATTCGGCGGCGAAGGCGGCGGCCCCGTGGGTTTCTATGATCTCGGCGATGGCGAGCTGATCGGACTTCGACGAGGCGGCGGCGAAAGCCAGCGCCACTTCGCCCAGGCCCAGCTCGAACAGGCGGTTGCCGCGCCGCGACTGGCAGTAATAGTCGCACTTCGGCGTCGCCCGGCTGAGGATCTCGATTTGGCGCGCGTTGAGGCCGAAGCGTTCGTAGATCGCCGCGATCTGCGGTTCTGCCGCCCGCTCGTTGGGCAGGAAGATGCGCGTCGGGCAGCTTTCGATGATGGCCGGCGCGATGCTCGACGTTTCGATGTCGGCGAGGCTCTGCGTGGCGAAGACGACGCTGGCGTTCTTCTTGCGCAGCGTCTTCAGCCACTCGCGGAGCTGGGCCGCGAACGCAGGGCTGTCCAAGACCAGCCAGCCCTCGTCGATGATGATGAGCGTGGGCGAGCCATCGAGCCGATCGCCAATGCGGTGGAACAGATAGGAGAGCACGGCCGCCGCCGCGCCGGCGCCGACCAGGCCCTCGGTCTCGAACGCCTGGCACCGCGCCTCGCCGATCCGCTCCGCCTCGGCATCGAGCAGTCGGCCCCAGGGACCGCCGACGCAATAGGCGCCAAGCGCCTGCTTGAGCGGCTGGCTCTGCAATAGCACAGCGAGGCCGGTCAGGGTGCGTTCGGACGCCGGCGCGCTGGCAAGCGAGCCGAGTGCCGACCAGATATGCTCCTTGGCTTGCGGATCGACCGCGACGCCTTCGGACGCGAAGATCGCCGCCAGCCATTCGGCCGCCCAGGCGCGCTCGGCGGGATCGTCAATATGCGCGAGCGGCTGGAGCTGCACCCCTTCGCCGCCGTCGTCGGCGAGCATCCCGCCCAGATCCTGCCAGTCGCCGCCCATGCCAATCGCGGCGGCACGGATGCTGCCGCCGAAATCGAAGGCGAAAACCTGAGCATTTTCGTAGCGGCGAAACTGCATCGCCATCAGCGCGAGCAGCACCGATTTGCCGGCGCCGGTCGGGCCGACGATCAGCGCATGGCCGACGTCGCCGACATGGATGGAAAACCGGAACGGGGTGGAGCCTTCGGTCTTGCCGAATAGCAAGGGGGGCGCTTGCAGATGCTCGTCCCGTTCCGGCCCCGCCCACACCGCTGACAGGGGGATCAGGTGGGCGAGATTGAGGGTGGAGATCGGTGGCTGACGGACATTGGCGTAAACATGACCCGGCAGGCTTCCCAGCCATGCCTCGATCGCGTTCATCCCTTCGGGGATGACGGTGAAATCGCGGCCTTGGATGACCTTCTCGGCCAGCCGCAGCTTCTCGGCCGCGACCGCCGGATCGCGGTCCCACACCGTCACCGTCGCTGTGACATAGGCCATGCCGGCATAGTCGGCGCCCAGCTCCTGCAAGGCGGTGTCGGCGTCGGCGGCCTTGTTCGAGGCGTCCGAGTCCATCAGGACCGACGCCTCGTTGGTCATGACTTCCTTGAGGATGGCGGCGACCGACTTCCGCTTGGCGAACCACTGGCGCCTGATCTTGGTCAGGAGCCTGGTCGCGTCGTTCTTGTCGAGCATGATCGCCCGCGTCGACCAGCGATACTCGAAGGCGAGCCGGTTCAGCTCGTCGAGCAATCCGGGAAAGGTCGCACTCGGAAAGCCGACGATGGTGAGGGTGCGCAGATGATGCTCGCCCAAGCGCGGTTCGAGTCCACCCGTCAGCGGCTCGTCGGCCAGGAGCGCATCGAGATACATCGGCGTCTCGGGCACGCGCACGCGCTGCCGGCGGGTCGAGATCGTTGAATGGAGATAAGTCACGGTCTCGCTATCGTCGAGCCAGCGGACCTCGGGCACGAAACCGTCGACCAGGCTCAGCACCCTGTCGCTGCGGTCGGTGAAGCTCGCCAGCCGTTCCCACGGATCGACGCCGGTGCTGGACTTCCCCTCGTAGAGCCATCCTTCGGCGCGGGCCGCGTCCCCGGCGGGAGGCATCCACAGCAGGGTGAGGAAATAGCGGCTCTCGAAATGCGCCCCTTCCTCGCGGAACTGTTCGCGCCGTTCCATGTCCACGAGCGCCGACACCGGATCGGGGAAGATGGAGTCCGGGTAGTCGAGCGCGGGCGTGCGCTGCGCCTCGACGAAGATCGCCCAGCCCGAGCCCAGGCGGCGCAGCGCATTGTTCAGCCGCGCCGTGGTGGCGACCAGCTCGGCGGACGTGGCGCTGTCGAGATCGGGGCCGCGGAAGCGCGCGGTGCGCTGGAACGAGCCATCCTTGTTGAGCACGACGCCTTCGCCGACCAGGGCGGCCCAGGGCAGGAAGTCGGCGAGGTGAGCCGCCTTATTGCGGTATTCGCGTAAGCTCATCATGGCCGCATCCACGCCGGGTAACGGAGATGGCGGCGGGCCACGTCCACGAATTGCGGATCGCGCCGCGCGGCCCAGACCGACAGCGCATGGCCGAATGCCCAGATAACCAAGCCGGCGATCCAGAGCCGCAGGCCCAGGCCGATGGCGCCCGCCAGCGTGCCATTGACGATGGCGAGCGCGCGGGGGGCGCCGCCGAGCAATATCGGCTCGGTCAGCGCCCGATGGACCGGCGCATGGAAGCCTGCAATCAGCTCGCCAGGATCGGCCGCGTCGCTCATGCGACCAGCGCCCCGCCGCCGAACGAGAAGAAGGACAGGAAGAAGCTCGACGCGGCGAACGCGATCGACAGGCCGAACACGATCTGGATCAGCCTGCGCGCGCCGCCCGACGTATCGCCGAACGCCAGCGTCAGGCCGGTAATGATGATGATCATCACTGCGATGATCTTGGCGACGGGCCCTTCGATGCTTTCGAGGATCGACTGGAGCGGCGCTTCCCACGGCATGGACGAGCCCGAGGCGTAGGCGGGCGCGGAAATGGTCAGGGCGACGAGGCCGGCGGAGGCGGCGAGCATGGCGCGGCGTGCGCCATGCCGAACGGCATGGATCATGGGAGGACTCCCGGTTGGAGGGTGGAGAGCGACGCGAGGCGGTAGTCGCCAGTTGCGGCGTCGAGCCCTTCGACGCGGGCCAGCTCTGAGAGCCGGCGGCCGGTCCCGTCGCGGACCAGCACAGCAATGAGGTTGATGGTCTCGGCCAGCAGCGCGCGGGGCACCGTGACGACGGCCTCCTGGATGAGCTGCTCCATGCGGCGCAACGCGCCGAGCGCGGAACCGGCATGGATCGTGCCGACGCCACCGGGATGGCCGGTGCCCCAGGCTTTCAGAAGGTCCAACGCCTCGGCGCCGCGTACCTCGCCGATCGGGATGCGGTCAGGGCGCAGGCGCAGCGACGAGCGGACGAGATCGGAAAGCGAGACGACGCCATCCTTGGTCCGCATCGCCACCAGGTTCGGCGCGGCGCATTGCAGCTCACGCGTGTCTTCGATCAAGACGATGCGGTCGTCGGTCTTGGCGACTTCGGCCAAGAGCGCGTTGACCAGGGTGGTCTTGCCGCTGCCGGTGCCGCCGGCGACCAGGATGTTGGCGCGAGCGGCGACGCTTGCCCGCAGGACTGCGGCCTCGGCCGCCGACATGATACCGGCGCGCACATAGTCGTCGAGCGTAAAGACCGCGACGGCGGGCTTGCGGATCGCGAAAGCCGGGTTCGCCACCACGGGCGGCAGCAGACCCTCGAATCGCTCGCCGCCTTCCGGCAGCTCGGCCGAGACACGCGGGCAGCGCGCGTGAACTTCGACACCGACATGATGCGCGACCAGGCGCACGATGCGTTCGCCGTCCGCGGCGGTCAGCGTGATGCCGGTGTCGGAAATGCCGTCGCCGAGCCGGTCGACCCAGAGCCGGCCATCAGGATTGAGCATCACTTCGATGACGGCGGAGTCTTCCAGCCACGCAGCGATCGATGCCCCGAGCGCCGTGCGCAGCATCCGCGCACCGCGTGAGCTGGCCTCGGAACGGATCGGGTGGATGGTCAAGAAAAGGCCCCTGGATTGGGCCGGGCGAACCGCCGCCCGGCGTCAGGGGCACATCAAGAGAGACAGAAAGGGCTGCGGTTCAACAAGTAAATGCGGGCGTAGTAGTGTAGCGAAGTAATACAGGGAGCAGCGTAGATGATTGCGCGTCAATCAACTGACCGATCAGCTCTTTTATGGACAGCCGACGATAGGGTGCTTTGCGTATTTTGTCATGCCGCCAAGGCGGATTGCACGTTGCCCGGAAAGAGCCGCAACGCAAACGAGTTGGCAATCTGTCGAGCACATGATTCAGACAGACCGGTCACGTCCCCGACCAAGGCGCTGCCGTCAAAAAAGCTCTTGGGCTCAACGCCGGCAGCAATCAGCTGATAAGTTCGAAATAAAACTTTCCCTATATCGCCCTCGGGAGATTGTCTAACCATTTGATCATATTCCGAATTCAGGCTGATATGATCCCAGTGAACCGAATAATACTTCGTTGCCTTTGATATGTGCAGAAATGGAATCTGGCGCCGTTGGCATTCATAAAACCAGGCGTCCCGGGCGGCGGAGTGTCGCTTATTGAAAAGTCTCCAAGCTGGGTCGGGCCATTTGATCCCTTTGAAAATGAATCGCAGGAATTCCGACGAGGTTCTGTCGTAACCTAGGTGCGCTGCGCGATCCTCGAAGGCATCGAAATCCGCCTCGTAAACCGTCACGTCGGGCAGATGATTGGAAGTCGCCAAGTAAGCCGAATTGGATCGAAATCCTATTAGGGCGGCAATCGCCTCCGTGGCGTGCGCGGAGCGCATTTCAAAATCACCCATCAGGGTGGTTTTGAGCAAACGAATATTCGCAGATGTTGGCAGCAGGATAGCCATACGAATTCCAACGGGTCGTGTCGGTCGCCATTTAATCGATCTGACCACTGGTTTCGCGGGCAGACTAAAGATTTAATCGAAACCTATTTAGCTTGGCGACAGGCATGGAGGTAAGGCCAGCAACAAAGCTGGTCGCGTATCATGCGACTGTCAACCGTTGCTCTGCGTTTTGCCCGATCACGGCTGCGGCTACCGGCGCTTTTGCGCGTCCCGCCTCATGATCGCTGGCGCACATCCAGCACGATATCGAATTCATCGGGCTCCGCGTCGGAGGCTGTGCAAGGAGTCATCGTCGCGCAAGCCTGGAAAATTCGCGCCTTGTCCGGGCCCTCCGATGTTAGCCAGACGCCAATGACTGCCTCGCGAATGCGAGCGTTCGAGTTTTCAAAAACATCTTTGAAATAGCTCGTGGCGGCATCTTCCGGAGTTGCGCAGCCGAACACGGTCGATGGGTCCTCGCCCATTTTCTCGTCGTGCATATCCGCGAAGTAATCTTTGTGGGTGCCGACGATTGCGAGATTTCTTTTTCCCATCCGAGCCCCCGTCTATCGCACATCACGACTCTTTGACAATCCGCATGCGGAAAAAGATACACATGATAACGCGTGGCGCATGACGAGAAATCGGGACGATAGATCGCTGTGCGCCACAGCTGGCCTCCCTAAAGCGGCCGTCCGTTCATCTCGTTCATACTGACGGTAGTTGGATTTTACTGCCGGTCCCAAGGCTGTCACACGACGTCGAGCATTCAGGCGAACGGCGCGGCACCGAGAATATTCTGGCCCTGGACGATGACATTGCACCACCGTTTCGCCCGGGTGATTGCGTTGTAGAGTAGGCGCCGCTTATGTTCGGCATCGCCGCCCACCTGGTAGGGCCAGAGGACCACGACGCCCTCGAACTCCCTGTTCTTGGCCTGCTGCACCGTCATCGCCGCTAGCTGATGCGACGCGCCGCCGCCATGCTGCCGTCGCAGCGAAACCTGCCGTGCAATCACTGCCTCGATTTCTGTGCGGGTGAAATTTGCCCTTCCACAGGCGTGAAGCTGGTTCTCGACCCATGATAGGGTTGCCCGCACTGGGCCGGTCCGCGGCATCGCTCGTAGCGCTGTGCAGGCCGCAGCAGCCGACGCATCAGCAGCAAGATCGAGACCGGCGATGATCGCCTGTGCCTCGTCGCGGTCATTGCCCTCCCAATGAACGGTATAGGGTCCGTTCTGTTGTTTGCCGCAAGGCCCCTCGGCGAGGCGGGCGACAACCGACTTGGCAAACCCGCCTTGCAGAGCCGGTGTGATCACCGCGACATCGCCGCCCTGCCGCCAGGCGATGGCATTGGCAAGCAGCGTCGTAGCAAGCGGCACGCTGGCTCCTGGCGGCAGCAGCTTAAATCCCGCGCCGTTGACCGGCGCATTGCCCGCGCGGATCGCGGTCGCTGCCGCCAGCAAGCCCGGCGCGTTCGTGCGGCGCACCTGCATCAACGTCTCCGGCTCAGCGTCCTCTTGCAGCCAGGCGACCAGCGGGTTAGGGCGAAGCGCCTGATCGAGGCACTGGAACTCGTCAGCGGCGATCAGCGCATGGACGGCGCCCGCGAGAGCCTTGAGCATGCGCAGGCGCTCTGGCTTCAAGTCCTGACCTTCATCGACGAGCACGATCGGAAAGCTCGCCGCGACCCAAGCGTAAACCTGTGGCTGCTCCAGCAGCAATCCGGCTGCGTCGCAGACGCGATCGAACTCGCCCTCGGTCGCAGGCGCGAGGGCGAGCGCACCTGCCAATCCTCTCCACCGGCGATAAATGCGCCATGCAAAGGCGTCGATTGTGCAGCATTCCACGCGCCCGCGCAGATTGGCGACCGAGCGCAGCCGCTCGGACAGGCGCCGCCTCGACCCGTGCATAAAAGTGAGCGCGAGAACGCGCTGCCCGTCGTTGAGCGGATGGGTTTCGAGCCGTTCCGCCAGCATCTCCATCAGCCGGTAAGTCTTCCCGTACCCCGCACCGCCCTCGACTGCCTGGATAGTCACGGTGTGAAGACCTTGATCGCCGGATGGTCCAGGTCCGCCACGAACAGCGGATTATCGGTGCCCTCGGCCACTTCGGTGATCGCGTTGAGGAGCGATCGCGCTCGCGCGCAGCATGCTTCATTTGCGCCGATCGCCCCGGCAATCGCCTCGTAGCTGGAACTATCCTTCTTGAGCCCGCCTGTTGCCCGCACCTCGTCCTTGAGGCGCGCGACAAGATCGGCGACATTCGCTGGAGGGTTGTCGATGGAGATGGTCGGCAGGCAGGCGGCTGCGTCGGCATCAATAATCCAGCCGATCACATCCTCAAGCATCTGGCCATCGGCCCAACGCAGGATGATCCCCGAGTTAGGCGCGCTGGCGTCGGCAAGCGCATTGGCATAGCCCACGCCTTCCGGATCTCCATCGACCAACGCGACCACGCGTGGGTGAAGCGGGGACATCGTTGCCACTGTTCGCAACACGGCCCCGTCATGGGTCGGGATGACGCCGACGAAGGCGTCGAAGCGGCATTCATCGGCTGCCGCCCAGCTCTGATGGAGATCGACGGCCCGGACGAGCAGACCCAGCCATTCATAGTCCGTGCGGCCCTCAGGAATCAGTACGAAGTCGTGCATGACCGCCGCAATCGTCTCGACGCGGTTGACCTGGAACAGCTTTCGGATGCTGTTGGGCGTATCCGCCGGCAAGGTCGATTGTAGCAGAGGCACCGAAGTCAGGACGCCGCTTTCGTTGCGCAGAACCGCGACGCCACTTGGGTCAGCCAGCGCAGCGACCATCGGCGAGTGGGTCGAGACAAGGGTCTGGGATGACAGTGACTGTATGCGATGCACCAATCGCCGCTGCAACGCCGGTGGAACGTGCAGTTCGGGCTCCTCCAGTGCCATCCAGAAATTCTCGTCGGCCCCGACCCGCAGTCGCCCAAACTGCAGCAGCAGCAACAAATGCTGCAGAGACAACAGTCCGCTGCCGTGCCGCTTCGCCGGGAGCGGTAGGTCCGCCCCATTTTGGGCGTAGTGCGAAACGACGGATTCGAGCAGTCCGTCGGAATCGGTGGCCGTCACGCGCAGATGCAATGTTGGTTTCGTCCGAAAAAAGCCGCGCAGTTCCTGATTGAGTTGATCGACGATTGGCGCGAGTCGTTCGTCCTGTTCGAGCCTCGCTTGCGGCGCGCGCAAACGGTCGCGCTCGGCAAGGACAGATTCCGAAGGCTGTCCGTCGCCAGCCGCGACTACGCGGCGGAACAGCTCAGAACCGAACGACACGGTCCGGTCCCACGTCCGCGTTGCAGGCACGAAGAAGAAGCCGAGTTCGCGGATCAGACGGGCTGAAAGCGGAGTCGCCATCTCGTCGTCAAACACATCGCCGACACTGTCGTCGTCGTGGAAATAGCGCAGCGTCTCTACCTCGAGCGAGGGCCGATGGAACCGCGCCGAGAAGGCAATCTGGCAGGCGAGCTTCCATGCCGGATCCGTACGTGCGGGATGGACGGCGCCGGTCGCCGCGTTCCACCATTTGACGATTCCCCTGTCGTCCCGGAACCAATCCGGATGCTGGGCCGGATCGTCGTCGTGGAAACCAATCACCGTTGCGGTCAGCCGAATACGATCTGCTGGCTTGGGATTGCTGCCATGGAAGTCATGCTCGGTCAAAGAGCGGATCATCCGGTCGCGGCCGAACAAGAGCGCCAGTGCCTCGATCACCGTGGTCTTACCGCAGTTATTCGCACCAACAAGCACCGTGTGCGGCGAGAAACGGACTATGCCATCTTGCACGCCCCGAAAGTTCTCGATCTTAAGGCTGGCGATCTCCATTTCATCCCCCCGCTATCGATCGGATGGCTCCTGGAGCCGTATCAGGCGTCAGCATGAGATCGGTCTCCGACAGGCCAGCGATTGCATTCCACCGTAGAGGCATCGTCAACCTCTTGCCATAAGGATCGAAATGCAATTCAGGTAACGATCGAATATCTCGTCGGTAGAACACTAAAATAGTGCAGTTTGGAGACTGGTCGGTGTAAAATGCAGAAATGACTGTTACCCAATCCACGGTCGGCAAGACCGAAACCGACCTTGAAGTCCACGCGAACTCGGCCCTACGGATTGCTTTGCCCTGGCTCGACGTCGCTGGAGTACAACATCAGCTGACCTTCTCCTTTAAACTTGGTCACAAGACGGTAGAGATCAACGGCGCCAAAGCCTCCAGCCGGCGCGGCCGGCTCGATATGCTGATTGAAAGCGCCGGCAAACGACTGGCGATACTCGAACTGAAGAAGCCGGGGCAGCCGCTCGACGCGGACGATGTTGACCAGGGTCTATCCTACGCCCGCGTGCTGCATCCCAGCCCCCCGATCGTGATCGTCTCGAATGGGACCGAGACCCGCACCTATGCGACCGAGACGGGCGATCTTCTGAAGGATGGGCTGCCGAATGAGCAGGCCTTCGCCGCATTGATGGATGCCGCGATGGCGAATGCTCACGCCGGTCTGCAAGATGCCATCGCAACGCTCATGGGGCCGGGCTCGGCCGTCTGGATGGCCGCTATCCGGGCCGCAACCGAGCAGACGCTCGACGAGCTGACCGGCGGCTGGAGTGATGTCCGCACGCCGTTCACTCCCGACTTCCACATCTCCCGCAAGGCATCGGCTGAGGCGATGACGGTTCTGCGCGGCACACGCCGCGTCATCGCGATTGAGGGCGCGCCCCTGATCGGCAAGAGCCATGTCCTGCGCGAGCTTGCGATCGGCACGACCGCGTCGGACGAGATCGCGGTACTCCTCGTCGAGGCGTCGGGCACCGCCGCGATCGGGATCGCGGACGAGGTCGCCAGGCTCCTGTCCGGCGCGGTCGGCTGGCGAATTTCGGCGGAGGAGGCGCGGCGCTGGCTAGAGCGTCTCGCGACATCCGACGGTCCGCAGCTCGTGATCGCCATCGATGGCTTGGGCCTCGAGCATGACGGCATCCGCCGTGAACTCGAAGCGCTGTCGGCTCAATCGATGGGGCCGAAGGTGAAATTCGTCATCGAGGCCGACACGTCGGTCATCGACCGCCTCTGGAAGGGCGAGACCCGGCGCAAGGACACCGTCTTCGCCCGCCGTGGCGAGCGCATTCTGGTCGAACGGCTTGACGACGACGAATTTGGCCAAGCGCTGAATGTGCTTCAGCGGCACGACGTCACCTTCATGCACGGCGCCGACAGGGCCGACGAATATCGCCAACCCTGGCTGCTGCGATCGATGGCGGCCGGCGTCGTCGAAGCGCCGGAACGGACCAAGGGCATGACGGCGGTCCTGCCGCCGCTGCTCAGCCTCGACCTCTTCCGCTATACTCGCGCTCACTTCATTCAGGACGACCTCGACGAACAAGCGGCGACCTTCGCACGCGCGGTGCTCGATGATTATGGCCGGGCCGATCGGCCCCACGACGTCATCCTGCGATCGATGCACAGCTTCATGGTTCGCAGGGCGACAATGCGCGACCATGCCGATAACGACGAACTGGCGACGATGGTGCGGTCCGGCCTCACTGGAACTGCGCTCGACATCGGCAATCGGCCTCTCGTCACCGGACGCATTCCCGAACTGATCGCGTCCGAACTCGCCCGGCAGATCGCCGAGCAATTGGCTGAGCGCATGGGCGACGAGGAGGCGGAGGCGGAGGCCGACGCGGACGCCGCTGACTGGCTGGTCGCGACGACCGCGCGCCTGCCCTTTGGCGATGTGATCGGTGCGCAGGCGCTGGTCGATCTCATCTCATGGCGCAACGGCATCTCGGTCGCGTTTCTGAACAGGTTGCTCCAGCGGGCGCCGAATGTCCGCCCGATCAAGCCCGGCACGCGCGCCGTCGTCTGGATGCCGAGCGTTGGCCAGCTCAACATGACGACGCGCGCCGACGGCGTGACCGTGATCAAGAAGCCTGGCTGGAGGGAAGGTATCGAATTGCCCGCCGGCGAAGCCGCGGTAACCTATGCCGATCTCGACGCCTGGCTGATCCTCTCGCATCTCGCGAGCGTTCGGATCGGCGCGCTGGCGACCGACGAGGACCGGATTGTCGGCCTCATGGACCCGGCGATCTTGGCGCTGGTCGGCACCAGTCCGATCCTTCTGCGTCGCGTGCCTGAAGATCCCGAACGCTCCGGCCACCACACCCATGACGGCCCTGACGGTGCCCAGCTCGCCTGCCGCGAAGACGGGATCATCGAGCCGGTCACCTTCTCGCTCCTGCGCTTTCTCGAGCGCGAGCAGGACAATGCCGACGAGTGGCTCGAGGAGGCTTGTGACGACGGATCGGCTCCCTTGCTGAACCGCATTTCGCAGGCCCTGTTCATGCTGACAGTGCTGAACCCAAAGGCATCGCGGGCAGAATGGGCGAAAGTCCGGCTCGACACATTGGTGAATCCGGCGCTGAAAAAGGCCCTTTCATCGACCGAGGGCTAGCGCATAATCTGATGTCGGCTTTTCCCCCACTCCCCGATGATATGCCCGAGCATCTCAGAGTGCTCGTGGAAGATTTGGATCGCCGCCAGCGGGCCTTCGATGCGGAATGGCCGAAGGTCATGGAATTGCGTCGCCGATATTTCGTCGAGCGGACCGAAGCTGCCAAATTGGAAATGGAAGCGGCGATCGAGCGCGCGCAACGGGCTCGTGTCGATCTCGATGCCGCAGTAGCGGCCACGTTCGAGGCCGCCGGGATCGATCCAGACGATCTTGCCGAGGAGAGAGAGCCGGTCGGCGACCCTTTTCCGAGGCTCAGTCGGGCATCGATCGTGGACGAGGCACCGGCTGCGACTGCTTATGTCGAGGACCATCTGCCCAAGGCAATCGAGCTCATCGAACGTCATGCGCCCAACGGCTGGTTCGAGCGGGAACCTGCAGACCTTTTTCGCTTTTCATCGGTGCCCGATGAACAGCCCGTCTCGATTGTGAAGGGTGTGCGACTGGAAAGCGAACGGCCGAAGGGACACCGACTTCGCCAGGCCATGATATTAGCGAAGGACTACCTCGCCAACGATCCGCGCTACGATCATTTCGGCGGAGCGCTGGCCGTAACCCAACTCGCGCAACTCGGGCGGCGGATCGAGGCGCTGCGGGCGGTCGGGGGCTCCCAGGAGAGGATCGACGCTCTCTATTCCGGCGCCGATACCGATTCAATCATGTTCGAGCTTCTCGTCGCTGCTGCTTGCTCGGCGAAGGGGAGAGCCATGGTCTTCGTAGAGCCAACAAGCGTCAAATCGCCTGATCTGCGTTGCACCGATGCATTCAAGATGGTCGTAGAATGCAAGCGCAGCGCAGCGCTCACGGTCTATGAGGTCGATGAGGAAGCGCGGATGCGTAGCTTGTTTCACTTGCTCAGGGCGGGTGCAATGGCGCGCGGTCAGTTCGGCAGGTACGAGGTTGCGTTCTCGGTCGAGGCGAGCGCAGTCGATATCGCGGATGTCGCCGCGACGTGCCTCCGGCAGCGGCTCGCCGCGCATCCCGAGCGGCCGCTCTCCTATCCCTGGGGCAGCGTTGCGTTTCGGCCGATGCCACGTCGCGTCGACCTCGACGACGTAACGAAGGCGTACAGCCCGATCATGTTGGATGAGGTGTTCGGTTGGAAACTGGAAATGCCGAGCTGGGATGGCTTCATCTGTCAGATCGATGGGCCACCCGCTGTAGCCGTAGACCGGGTGCGTTCGCCGGTGGGACTCGCCTGGCGGGTCGACGCTGAGGCAGCGATTACCAAGCGGAGCCGGGCACCATTGGGGCTGTTCGCGAAGGCGGTAACGCAGGTGCCGCGTGGGGAGTTCGGACTGGTCTATGTCGCCTATCCGGAGGGCGCGCGCTCCGATGTCGCCGACAATCGCACCCATGCATATATGGAGCGCATCCATCAATGGGAACATGACGGTGCCATTCGCATTCCCGCCACCTTCCTCGTGCGCCAGTTCCCTATGCCGACCGGCCATGGAAATCCGGACATGGTCGAGAACACGGTCCGGTTCCTGAGCGAGGAAGGAGGCGGCGGCGAGTGGATCTTCCGTGAGTATCCAGCCGCCATCTTTACGAGCAAGGATTAGCCCCGATGCTTCGGTTTTCCGATCTGGACCCGGCACTGCTCAATCCCAGTAACGATCAGTCGGTATTCGAGGCGACCATCAATGCGCTCGGCACGTACACGACGGAGCATTTCGTGCTGCGCTTGAGCCCTCGAACGCACGAACTGGTTGATGCCATCACCCGGCAGGAAACAGACGGCTATGACACGGCCGAACTGTATCAGGCCTATTCCACCTATCTGCATGAAACGATCCACTGGTGGCAGCATGTGGGCTCGACGGCAGGCCTTATCCTGAGCCTGGCCTATCCTGCGCAGGTGTACGGCAGCATGGGCTTCCTCGCAGATTTTGCGCGCGAGGTCGGCGCTGTGAAGCCGGTCAAGGCATGGGCAGATCGCGCTTTGATCGACGGCACGTCGCCCCTCGATCCAGGACTCGTTGCCGACAACGTCGCCGTTAACAACGCACTCGATATCAATTACTATAAGCAGCTCGCTTTCTTTCCCAAGTCGGTGCTGGAGCATGAGCGCTCGCCCTTCTTCCTCGGTGTAGGACACAGCTATCTCAAGGCCTATGGCGACACCGTCAGCGCCATCAACGGCTCGTGCGACTTCGCTGACGGCCAATTTCCCAATCCTGAGAGCTGGGATGCGGAAACCCGTCGCCTGCATGCCGAGCGCAGCGAAGGCTTTCCTTATGGTCCGCGGCCGCCCTACGCGGAGATCGGCCTGCGGCACATCTTTGAAGGCCAGGCCCGCTTCTGTCAGATCCAGTTTCTGGCGTCGGCCGGCGGCCCGGAACTGCTTCAGACCTATCGCGACGATGGCTATTTCGCGCCGCTCTACCGGGATGCCTTCGAGCTGTTCCTCAAGTTGACGGCCACGCAATGGCCGGAGCGCTACGACGACCCGCTGGTCGGTCTCTTCCTTTTGATCTGCGATCTAGCGATTAACCCTACGCGTGGTTTTCCGCTGGATATCGAGCATTTCGACGACCTCATCAGCGACGTGGATGCCGGCGCCCGTTTCACGCTTCTGTGCCTCGCTGCGGCGGAGGCGCCGGAACTTGCGAACGGCGTGCAGACCTACTCCGCCCTCGAATATAATGACATCGCGGGTCGGCTGACCGACCGTTGCGGCTATGACCATCCGCGTGCGGCCCTTGAAGCGGTCGTCGGTCTTCTCGGAGATGGTGGTCCGGTCGATGCGCTGATGGAGGAGCATCGCACATTCGGCTTCCAGGCCGTCAACACGCCGGTGCGCGTCATGGTCTCGCACTATATCGCTTTCTGTCGCGACAAGCTGAAGCGACCTGAATTCTTCTGCTGGCCCGGTATGTGGCTGGCCGGCGATAAGGTGACGCCAAAGGAGAGCGCCCTTCTTGTGGATCATCTGTCCCTCTTTCAGGACCGAGCGGATACTGAGCAGATCTATCCGCGCGCGATGCCTGGCCGCAGCGATCAGAACATCAAAATGCTCGTGCAGACCTTCTTCACTGGCATGCTCGTGTACGATCTGGCGCTACAATGGACCCTGCAACCGGGGCCGTTCCACTACGACTTCAAATGGCTCACCGGGAAGACTGACAATGCCGCCCTCGTTGCGCTCGCCAAGCACCAGTTCCAACAATATTACGGGATCGACTGTGATACGTGCAATCTAATCGATCCACCTTAGATCTAGTCGCAGGTATAGACCAAGCCCATTGGTTGCTAGCCTAAGGCGGTTCCGGCTTTCCGCTTCACGAGCGAAGTGATGATGTTTTCCAGTCGGCGCAGCAGGTCATCGTAGGTGAGGATGTCGATCATATTGGCATACTTGCGCTTGATGATTTCGAGATCGAACAGTTGGCGATCTGTAAGCGCGTGTTGACCATCGGGACCGCAATCACGCCCGAGGATAATCATCGCCTTGGGGTTGGTAATGCGGATCTGCATCGAGCGCGGGAGGTTGGAGGCAAAGCGGCGAGAGAGTTCCCGTTCCCCATTGACTCCCCACTTGGAGAGGTGGAACAGATATTTCTCGGCCTGCATCACGCTACCCGATAGCTCGCGCGTGGGGATGCTGTTGTCGCGATAGAGCGACTTGCTCAGCAACACATTGTCGAACGGCTTCTTGATTTCGATGACGTCGAGATTGCCTGCGGCGTCGATCAAGCACAGATCGATGTAGCGGCGTCTGGTGCGGTCAGGCGAGGTGTAGAAATCGGCGATTTCGACGTTCTCGAGCACCGCTACGTATTTCGGGAAGATGAGGAGGATGATCTTGATGATCATCTTCTGCCAGTCGCGCTCGGTGTAGGAATCAGCGGATCGAAGCCAAGCAATGATGGTGTCACGCACATAGACGAACTTGTCGACCTCGGCCTGGAGGAGATGATCCTGCGCGAGGGGCGCATCAGTCACGGATGACTTTCGCTTGCTGAGGTAGGTCTCGTACTGGTCGCGCGCGCTCTTCATTCCATCGAAATGCTCTCCGATGATGGTCTCGACGCGCGCGCTGGCGTAGCGGTCGAGCTCCCCAGAATTGGGAAAGCGATCGAGCAGCTCGCGGAACACGTCCTCAGGGATGCCGCCTTCGCGATCTCCGCCGATGACAATCTCGGCTCCATCGGGGATCACTTTCGCGAGGCGCCGGAAAATCCCGACATTGCGTTCGGCAATGAACAACTTGCGCTGGAGGGTGATGCCCTCGTCGATCAGCACGTCGTTGGCGATTCCGAGAATCCGCCCCGGAATACGGAAATAGCCGCTGCGGCGCGTGGCAAAGCGGAAGCGGAAGACGGGTTCGCCGATTTCGTCTTCGGCAACGTCGACCGGGCCTTCAATCAGATCGTCATCTTTGAACGTGAAGCCGCGGCTTAGTGTCACTTCATGGTGGGTCTTCAACTCATTCAGGATCCACTCGGCGCTGGTGAACTCGGGCTCATATTCGAAAATCACGCTGCGTCGCTTGACGTCGAACCGGATCACGATACGCCCCCGTCATCTGCGCCAGGGCGGGTTTTGCGGATGGGCCAGCTTCCACCGGTGCGCAGTTCTCCGAGGTCGATGGCATCGCTTGGCAGTTGCAGTGACACACGCCACTCTTGCGTAGCCGATCGTTGCGACGCGAATTCGACGCGCTGCAGGTCTTGCCCGGTCGCGCGATAGTCCACCTTCCTGGCCTGATCGAGGGTGATCTGTTCGACCTCCAGCGACAGCGCGACAGTCAGGAAAACTTCACCGAGCCGCCTCGGGCCGTCGGGCGTCCAAGCCTCCACATTACCGGGATAGGGAAAGCATGCAGTCCGCGTGACCGGAGGTTTGCCCTTGGCGATGCCGTCGAAAGGTTCCGTCGCTTGCTGCAATTGGTGCCACAAATCGTTGATCGACCAGCTGTGCCCTTCATCCTTGTTCGTGAAGATGGGCTGATGCGGGTCGGTATCGGTCGGCAAGGTGCAATTGACATCACCGGCTTCCAGCAGCTTCCATTCCAACGATCGAAAGAAGCGCAAACCGACCGACTGCAACTTCGCAACCTTGTGTGTGAACCAGACGAAATCCAGCTGTGCCAGAGGATTGAGATCGGCAACCGACAGTTCCCGGGTCGCCTTCAATTCGATCTGGTGGGCAGCAGCTACTTTGTGCGCGGCAGCCGAAAATCCGGAAGCACTTACTGCTATCGTCTTGTCAGCGCCAATAGACTGCCGCTTGGTCGCCAGTTGCTCGATCCAGGTCACGTCCTGCCGACCGCGGCGCTTGCGGCATTCGATTGTGATCAGGCGACTGACGCCATCGACCGCATGACGGATGCTGGCGTCGACCTCGCGTAGCGCACCGGTCAGGGTGCAACGAATGTGATCGGGAGAGGTAACAACGGCGCCTGAGTCTCGGACATCGGTCTCGATCCTAGCTACGAGCCGCTCGAACTCCCGCCACTCCGCGTCCGTGCGTTGGGATGCCATGGATCAGCCCGTCTTTCCGCCGTTTAGAAACATGGGAAAGAAGCTGATCTGGCGTTTCAGTTTGAGCGTGTCGCCCACGGCGATCGTATTGGGCTTTCGGCGCTCGCCACCCGTTGGTGTGATCACTTCGATGTCAGGATTGTCGATGATCGCAGCGTGGATGTCCTGTGTGTGCGCGGGCGTGAGATTATAGATGCCCTCATAGAATTCGCCGATTTCGATAGCGTCCCCCGCCCGGGAGATCAGGCGCGGTATGTCTTCCAGCAGCTGGCCATGCGCCTGCTGTCGCCCGGCGTCATCGAACAGATAGAGTGCACCTTCGTCGCGTGGATCGTAGCTGAGCATGTTGAGGCCAGAGCGCCCGAAATGGGCCTGCGTCGTCGCATTGTTGTGCAGGACATCGTTATATTCCTGGCGCGCACGGTAGGAGTTCGCGAAGTGGACGAACCAGTAGCGCCACCCGCTCGGATTGTGGATTGAGAAGGGGCTGACATAAGGTGCGCACGTGCCCAAGGTCTCGAACACGATGCGTTCGGCCGTGCCAAGCCAAACATTCTTGCTCATCGCGCCCTGCAGCCCGGCGAGATCGTCCGGTGTGACGTTGAGATAGGCAAGCTGGGTCGCGAGCACAGTCGGGTCGTTTTTGCGCAGGAAGGCGATCAGCGCCTCGATCATGAAGGTGTAGAATATCTCGACGGACCGCTGCGCGCGCATGATTGTGACGATGGTGCGCAGGTCGACATGACTGTGGCCGCACTGGTCGAGGTTGAAGACGACATTGGCATATTGGCCTGCCGCCAGTAGCTGCTGGATGGTCGGATAGGCGCGTTCGAACGTGTCGTTGAGATAGTCGACCCGAAGGTGCAGCTTGGCGACCTCCGCCTTCACAGCCGCCTCGATCGGCGCGACATGGGTTTTCAGCAGCTCAATGGCATCGCGGTTGCCATCGTTGCAGATCAACAGGCATTCGACCTCGATCGGATCGAACCCCTGCTCGACGCGATGGAGGTTGACCGCCTCCAGGGTCGCGCGCAGCTCCTCGATGAAGATCAGGGGCGATCCCGGCGCGCCACATTTGTAGCGGCCGCCGCCGGCGAAACCGTCGACGATGGCGAAACGGAAGCGGTTCTGTTGCGGGCGGCGCCAGCGGACGCGGAGATATTGCGAAAAATATTCGCGGAGGATCCGGTGCTTGCGGCGCGAATGCTCCTCAAGCACGGCTCCATCGGTCCACTCATACGCTTTTTCGACCATGCGCCCCCCGCGCCATGTCTATGGGCATGCCACCGAGAGCTGCGGCATTTCGTCCCAGGTCCGGCCACGATAGAGTCGGCCATTGGCTTTCTTGGATCGACGCTTGTTGTCCTTGCCCCAGGTTCCCCATTGCTTGAAGAAGAAGGCCGTCCCGAAGACGCCGCAAAGGTCATGGATCTCGTCGATCCATTCCTCCTTAATCGGCCGCGCCAGCCGACCGCTTTCGCCGCCGACGATCGCCCAATGGATATCGGTCAAATCGATGTCGCCCACCGGCCCTATCAAAGGTTCGAACGAGATGAACCGCGTCGCAGCCGGCGCACGGCGGAGATGATCAATGCGTTGGGCGACCGCCGCGTCTTCCACGCTTGTGCCAAGCCAAACATTGGGAAGGACGCCCCACTCCATCTGCATCAGAAGCTCGGCCATGCGCTCGGGGCGTTTGGTGAGGATTTGATAGGAATGCCAGGGCGTCGCGCGCATTACCTGCCAGACTTCGGCGATGAAAGCGTCGCTTACTCGTTCGTGGAAGAGATCACTCATCGAATTAACAAAGATCTTGCGTGGCTTCTTCCAACGCTGGGGGATGGTGAGTGCTTGGCGATCTTCCCGTACGGTGCCGTTCCAGATCGCGCGCTTGCCGCTCTTGCGGATCAGGCGCTCATATTTGGCGACGCCCATGGCTTCGAGGCGGCGCGCCATTTCCATGGCATAACAATGGGTGCAGCCCGCCGAGACGATGGTGCAGCCAGCGACGGGATTCCATGTAGCATCGGTCCATTCGATCTGCGTTTCAGCCATAAATGTGTCTTAGATCAGTTGCAGCATAATGTCTTCCACGCTGATCAATCCGGGTTACGGACAACGCGATTTAATGTTCATTGTCACGGGACCAGACAATCTAATGGCAAATCTAGCCATCCAACCAACAAAATATGCCCTTCCGGACAGTCCAACCCAGCGGTAATATACGTCGCGCATCAACGGAGATGAACGAACGTCGGCTTCAGCCGATTGGCTCCTAGAAGGGGAATAACCGGATCGTCCCATCCTATGATGCAACTTCGACATCCTCGCCGATCTCCTGCCGGACCTTCGGACCTTTCGCGAGCCGCCGGCCCAACGCCTCGATAAAGGCGTCGTAGCGATCACCACCCTGGCGGCGCATCGCGGCTCGCTCCGTTTCGGGCGGCGGCGGTGTGTTGGACAGCCAGAAGCGGATGAACAGCGCGATCATCTCGACGCCGATCCCGACATCGCGCTCCAATCGCGTCTGGCGTCGGTCGAGCCGATCAAGCCGCTTGGCGATGGCTGCCTCGCGCTGCTCGTCGGCGTCGGGCGAAAGGAAGGATGCGATGGCCGCCTCGGCGACCAGCGAGCGCGACTTGCCCCGCCGGTCGGCATAGGCGGCGAGCGCCTGCATCACTTCGGGGTCGAGATATACAGAGAATGGCGTCTTGGTGGTCATAGCTCGATGCCGTCGTCAGGATCGAGCGACGCTTGCCGTGCCATGCCCTGCATCTGTCGCCGCACCGTCGCTTGTCGCGCCGCGTCGGTATCGGGTTCCGGCTCGTCCAGCTCGAACTCGTTGGCGGGCGCTGGGCCCGGCGGCGACGCGATGTCGATATGGCGCTCCATGTCCGGCTCGCGGCGCAGGTCCCCATTCTCCGCATCGTCCTCCGCCGCTGCTTTCTTACCGGCCTTTTTCTTCTTCGACTTTTTCGGCGCCTTCTCCTCGGTCGGCTCTGCCATTGGCGGCGGCGCGATCGGCGGCATATTGCTCCAGTCGTCTGGGCGCGGCTCGCCAACGCCGGCCTTCGGGTCCGGGGGCACCAGCACCCGTTCGGTGAACCGCCGGTCCTTGAAATAGCGAACCTTCCGGGCGCGGATCGGATGGACGCCCGCCACCATCACGATCTCGTCGTCGGGCGGGAGCTGCATCACCTCGCCAGGTGTGAGGAGCTGGCGGGCGGTCTCGGAGCGCGACACCATCAAATGTCCCAGCCACGGGGACAGCCGGTGGCCGGCGTAGTTCTTCATAGCGCGCATCTCGGTGGCGGTGCCGAGCGCGTCGGAGATGCGCTTGGCGGTGCGCTCGTCATTCGAGGCGAACGAGACCCGGACATGGCAGTTGTCGAGGATCGCGTTGTTGGGGCCGTAAGCCTTCTCGATCTGGTTGAGCGACTGCGCGATCAGGAAGCATTTGATCTTGTAGCCGGCCATGAAGGCGAGCTGGCTTTCAAAGAAGTCAAGGCGCCCTTCCGACGGCAGCTCGTCGAACATGATGAGCAGCTCGTGACGCTCGGCCGCCGGCTTCAGATCCTCGGTGAGGCGCCGCCCGATCTGATTGAGCATGAGCCGGATCAGCGGCCGGGTGCGCGAGATGTCGGAGGGCGGGACGACGAGGTAGAGCGTGGTGGGCAGCGCCCCCTCAACCAGATCGGCGATGCGCCAGTCGCAGCGACTCGTCACCTGGGCGACAACCGGATCGCGATAGAGGCCGAGGAACGACATGGCGGTCGAGAGCACGCCGGATCGCTCGTTGGCCGATTTGTTGAGCAGCTCCCGCGCAGCGGAAGCCACGACGGGATGGACGCCGGCTCGCCCAAGATGCCGCGTGGTCATCATGGCGCGCAGGGTGGATTCGATCGGCTGGCGCGGGTCCGACAGGAAGGCGGCGACGCCGGCCAGGGTCTTGTTCTCGCCGGCATAGAGGACATGCAGGATCGCGCCGACCAGCAGCGCATGGGAGGTCTTTTCCCAGTGGTTGCGCTTCTCCAGGCTGCCTTCGGGATCGACCAGCACGTCGGCGACGTTCTGCACGTCGCGCACCTCCAGGGCGCCCTTGCGGATTTCGAGCAGCGGGTTGTAGGCGGCCGAGCGCGCGTCGGTCGGATCGAACTGCAATACGCGGCCGTGACGTGCGCGAAAGCCCGCGGTGATTTGCCAGTTCTCGCCCTTAATGTCGTGGACGATACAGCTCTCCGGCCAGGTCAGCAGCGTCGGCACCACCAGTCCCACGCCCTTGCCGCTTCGGGTCGGCGCGAAGCACAGTACATGCTCGGGGCCGTCGTGGCGCAGATAGTCGCGTCCCAGCCGGCCCAGCGTGACGCCGTTCGGCCCGAGCAGGCCGGCCGCCTCCACTTCCCGGCGTTCCGCCCAGCGGGCCGAGCCATAGGTCTCCGCGTTCTTCAGTTCGCGGGCGCGGCGCACCGACATGGCGATGGCGACGATGAAGGCGAGCAAGCCCCCCGAAGCGGCGATCAGCGCGCCGGTCTCGAATATCCTGGGCGCGTAGGCGTCGTAGAAGAACATCCAGACGAAGAAAGCGTAGGGCGGATAGACCGGCCAGCCGAAGACGGCGAACCAGGGCGGGCCGAGCTGCGGCTGATAGTCGAGCGCCGCGGCCGTCCATTGGGTGGCGATCCAGAGCGTCGCGACGATGATCGTGAAGACGGTGACGACCTGGCCCCACAGAATCTTGCTGGCGGGCATATTCAATCTCCTTGGAAGGGTTACAGCCCGAGCCCCCGGCCGCGGCCGAGCGACCAGTCCACGCCGCCGTCGCCACGCATGACGCCGGAGATGTGCTTACCGATCTGGCGGTCGAGCGAGGGGGTCCAGGGGACGAGTTGGAAACTCAGGCCGTCGTCGATCATGGCGAAGCGGCCCGAGGCGAGCGTGAGGCGCTGGCGCACGGTGCCGGCGACATATTCGCCGGCCTTTGAGGGCGTGTGCGGCAGACCGATATCGGCCGACAGGTCCTTGGCCGCCGCGTCCAGTTCGCGATGCTTCAGCCTGTCGAGCAGGCCGCGTGCGAAGATGATGCGCTGCCCCTGCCGACGCGCCAGGCCGGTGTCGGCGAGATGCTCGGCGCGCGCTTCCATTGCCGCACGCACTTCGGTCCCAAAGCCGCCGCCGAGATCGCGGCCTTCGCTCGACAGGTTGCGGCGGTCGAGCCAGGTGGCTCCCGACGCATGGACCTGTCCCGGCAAATCCAAGTCCGATCGCACGGCAAGCGCCACCCGCTGGCGGCCCTTGCGGTCCTCGAAGCGGCGCAGCTCGACGATCGCGCCGGGCTTGCAATCGCCGGTCGCCTCGATGTCGGGAAACTGGACATGGTGGGTGCGTCCGTCGATCCCGTCGACGATCGCGTAGGCGCGGCCGGTCAGCTCGTCATGGAGCCCGCGGTCGACCAGCTTGCCGATGACGGGCTGGGCGGAATCGGGTTGGAGCACATAGCTGGCGGCGCCCCGGTCAACGCCGCGATCGCTCATCGCCTTGTGCATCCGCTTGATGATGTCGCCGCGCTCACCCAGCTCGCGCAGCGCGGCCTGCGCATTGTCCGCAAGCGTCCACTGGCCCGGCGCGATCTCGCTGGCGAGGCCGAGCCCCTCCAGCTTGCGCAGCCGTCCGATCCGCAGCGTGTGATCCCCGTCCGGCCGCACGCCCGGTTCGGGCGCCATGTCGATGACGCCCTCGCGGCCAAGCGTGCGCGAGAGGTCGCGGTCGATCTCGGTCCAGCGTTCGGCGTCGACCTGTCGCTCCAGCGAGGTGCGGATGTCGAGATCGCTGCGCAACCCCAGCTCGCGGGTGACGATCTCGCGCGCGGTGGCGCGCATTCCCTCGCCGATATAGTCGCGCGAGATAACGAGGTTCTGGCCGTCTTCGGCGACGCCGCGCACGATGACATGGACATGGGGGTTATCGGTGTTCCAGTGCTCGACGGCTCGCCAGTCGAGACGGGTGCCGAGATCCTTTTCCATTCGCGTCATCAGCTCGCGGGTGAAGCCCTTGAGGTCGCCCATGTCGGGCGCATCCTCGGGCGAGACGATGAAGCGGAAGTGGTGCCGGTCGTTCTCACAGCGCGCGGCGAACGTGCCCCGGTCGAGGCCCTCGGTGTCCGCGCCGAACAGCACGCCCTTCTCGCCGTCGCGGGTGACGCCATCGCGTTGCAGATAGTTGAGATGCGCCGCGAGCGAGGCGCGGCCGCCGTGGCGGACCACCCGCGCCTTGACGACAACCTGGCGCGATCGGTGGCCGAGCCGGTGCGTGGCGCGCAGGCTGGCGACGCGGCCGCGCCCGAAGGTCGAACGGCCCGGCGCGATGATTCGCCCGCGTCGCGAGACATGGCCGCCGGCGCGCTGCGCGGCGACGAGCGCCTGGGTGATGATCGGCAGCGCCCGCCGGCCGCCGCGCGAGCGGATGCGGCCAGGGCGGATGCGGAAATCCTCGTCACCGCTCATGGCGCGGCGCTCCGCACAGTGCGAAAAACCACGGTGAGGACTGACGTTCGGCCAGCGCCGCACAGTGCGGGATTTCCGCACACATTGCGCAGCAATGCCCAAAAGCCTTGAGAATCAAGGCTACGACCGGGGCGCAGGGGCTTCGCACATTGCCGCCCTTTATCTTGCCCTCGACCTTTCCCCTGCAAAAGCAGACGCCTTCTCTCTTCCGGCGCTGCGAGACGCTGCGACGGGCAACGCCAGCGCGCGTGAATACCGTCACTGACGGCAAATACACGGCCGAAACGCTGAAGATTACGCGCGATCATCGTGCGATCTCGTCGGAAAGTGGGACGAACAAGCTGGCTTGGCGAAGCGCGACGGGCTCCGCGGCGAAGGCTGATGGAACGGCCGGTGCACCTTCCGAAGGTACAGTGGCAGCAATAGAAGACCCACCCGCGCGTGCCGGAAACAGCCCCGCGCGGCGCCAGGCAAAGGGATCGGGCGGTAGCGCGACTGCGAGCCGGGTGTCGTCCGAACCATCGGTGATCGACGCCAACTTCGCGATGTAGGCGCGCGTGGCCGCAGGCAGCGGACGACCGCGCGAAAGATATTCGTCGGTGCGGCCAGGGCCAGCATTGTAGGCGGCCAGCATGGCGGTCACGTTGCCATAGCGGTTGTACATCTCGCGCAGGTAAGCCGTGCCCGCCAGGATGTTGTCGCGCGCATCGAACGGGTCGGAACCGAGCCGATAACGTGCGCGTAGGCTGGCCCAGGTAGCGGGCATGATCTGCATCAGCCCCATCGCGCCGACCGGAGAGACGGCGCGAAAATCGCCGTTGCTCTCCGCGCGCATCACGGCCCATACCCAACGCTCGGGGATGCCGAACCGCTGCGCCGCCTCGGCAATGGGTGCAGCATAAGGGACACTCTCGGTGATCTCCCCAGCCGGAGCATTCTGCGCCAGCGCGGTGCCCGGCGAGGCCAACAGCATGATCACCAGACCAACGACCGACCCGACTCCGCTTCGCCGCCAGCCTGCCAATGTGCTCGCTCCGATAAAGGGTGCGCGCGGAGCGTCGGCCGAAGGCCGCCCTTGACCTTCGCTGCGCGCACCGGCCGGCCTGCGACCGAGCGGGACGGAGGGATGAGACGGCCTTTCCACGAACAAAGGGATGATCAGGTCAGGCACCGATCAGCTCCGGTCCTGGCTGGATCGCGGGTGGCGCCATGACAGCCGGAATGTCTGCGCGTCGGCGTCCGTGCGGAACAGCTTGGGCTTGAGCCAACGCGGAAAGAGCGGACTTTCGATCTCCAGCGCGATGTAGTCGCCAGCCCGTTCGCTGGTGCGCTTGCGGGCGAAACCGACGATCGGACCGTCCGGATCGTCGAGATGGATGCGGTAATCGGCCGGGTCCTCGGCGTCGCTCGGTTCGGCCGGAACGAGCATGATCGCTTCGTCTATCGCGAACAGCCGGATGCGGCCGGCATAGCCGTTATCGGTCGGCTCAAAGATGTTCACGGGCATGGTGGGTCTCCTTCGGGCTTGACAGGTGAAGGCGTGGCAGAGGGGTGCTGAGGTGCAGCGGCAGAGCGCGTCCGATGACGACTGACGCCGGCAGCGGGCCGAAATAGCGGCCGTCCAGACTGTCCGGGACCGCCGGATTGAGCAGCAGCAACTCGCCGGCTTGCAACGTGTGACAGCCTTGCCAGACCGGCAGCGGACGGCCTCGGCCATCCCGCGCTCGGGCGATGACAACGGGACGTTCGTCGATGCTCACGACGGCGCCGTGTCGGCAGATGCGCTGTCCGGCCTTGGCCGCGATGTGTTTGAGCAGCGGCAGTCCGGCGGGCAGATAGCCGCGCTGGGCAAGCCATCGCGCGAGTCTGGCGGGCGGCATCGCAGCGACCAGCGCGCCCGTGGGCGGATCGCGGTCGGGCTGGATCCGGTAGAGACCGATCGGCGCGCTGGCGCTGGCGTTCCAGACGAGACGCGGTTGCGGATGGACGACGGCGACAGCAACGAACGAGGCTGCGAAAGCCGACGCGGCGAGGGCCGTGGCCACAGCGTAGCGGCGGCGGGTCATCCTTCGATCTCCCGGCGCTTGAGCCACGCGGTATGGCGCTCGGTCGTGTAGAGCCGTGGCTGATGTCCGGCAGTGATGCGCTGGTGGACATGCCGCCAGTGATCGGGGGCAGCTTCGCACGGATCGACACCAGCGGCCTCCACGGCGTCGATCACGGCCAGCACTTGGCTCACCTTCGGCCAGCCTTCGATCTTGAGCAGGATATCGCCGCCCGGCCGCACGAAGGGCAGCGTCGTGTAGGGCTCGTTCGCCGCCACCGCGCGCACCACGTCGATACGCGAGACGATGGTGCCGAAGTCGTTGGACGCCCAGCGCACGAAGGCGAAAATCGCACCTGGCCGAAAGCCGACGACGCGCGTTCGGCGTGTCAGGATGCGATCCTCCGCGATGCGGCCGAAGCGTATCCAGTGCTCCAGCTTTTTCTCGACCCAGGTCAACTCGACATGGGTGAGGCCATCGCGGGCGAGCGCGCCGAAGGGCCGGTCGTCGGTCATTGGTTGTCTCCAGGGATGAGCGCGGCGCGATGGCGAACGGCAAGCCGCCGATCGGACTGCGCCGTGTCTTCCACAGCGGCGCACGCCGTTAGCAAGAATCCGAAGGATTCTTTTCTATTAGGATAGTTAGAGAGGGGCCGATTCCGCGCGGTTTTCTGCGGGTTTTCGGGGAAAAAGTGTTCCCGATAGTCCGTGTTTCGCGTTCCTGATCGTCCGACTCCGGGCGTTCCTGATAGTCCGTGTCTCATGGCCGGTTCTCCACAGGCTTGAGACCGACGCGGCGCATAGCGGCATCGAACGGATCGACCGGAATCGGTGTGAAATTCAGTCGGTCGCGGCCGAGTGCATGCTCAAGTGCGAGGACGTAACCGGGGAGTGGCTGGCGCGCGACGATAGCGCGAAGCTCGAACGCGAAGCGGCGGAGCGGCGAGAGCACGCCCGACTTGAGATGAAGGTGCGGGACATCGAAGCTCCAGCCACCGGTCTGCCGTCCGCCGTGCTTGCGCACGATCCGGTAGAGCCAGCGTTCAAGGCCGCCGGTCAGGTCGAAATAGGCGCGGTCGATGGTCAACACGAGCGCGCGATCGAGCACGCCGGCATAGAACCAGTCGGGCAGGATCAGTTCGATGCCCAGCGCACGGCCGTTGCCATCCGCCAGTTCGCGCCACTCGTTGATCCATGAGAAGCGATGGCGTCGGCGTTGGTGCTCCTGTCGGATCGATGTGGCGACGGTGGTGGATTGGAGCCGGTCGAGCGCTGCTTTCAGCCGCTCATAGCTGGCCTTACCCGTGCCGCGTCGGGTGAATGCCAGTATCTCGTGAGGCGTCGTCATCATCAGCCGCGAGGTTGGCCGCCCTGCATCCCGCGCGGAAACGAGCTGACTGGCGGCCCAGATGAGCACGTCGGCGTCCCAAATGGTCGCCATGCCATGCTCGGGCACGGCCTCGACTGAGATCCATGTCGCGCCCATGTGAAAGTCGATCGGCGCCTGCCGTCTGGTCTTGGCCAGGCTGAAGAAAGGCCAGGACATCAGGTCCTGAGCATCTCGCGCGGCAAGGTCGCCGGGGACGGAGCGGAACAGTTCGAGCTGCGTCCGCTCACCGCTGGTCCGGCTGGAATGGGGACGTGCAGCCTGCATCGGCCTGTCAGCGCCGGACGCAGTCGGTGGGCAGCCGCTTGGCGGGATGGACCACGCCGGTACCAGTGTCGGAGGTCGAGCGACGGGTGCCCAGTGCCGCCCAGGCTTCAAGGTCGTCGATCGCATAAACGATGCGGCCGCCGAGCTTGCGAAACACCGGGCCGGTGCCGAAGCAGCGGTGTTTTTCCAGCGTCCGGGCCGACAGGCCAAGGTGGATCGCCGCATCGGGCGTCTTGAGGTAGCGCGGCGTGGTAACGGCCACAGGTTCGGTCATGGTGATCCTCCTGATGATGGCCGGCACCCGGAAGGAAAGCCGGCGGTCAGGAGGCGATGATGGCGAAACGACTGCTGTCTAAAGAAGGGACATCGCCGATGGGTGTGAAAACGTCCCCTCAGCCGCCACGCAGCAGGCGGACGTAGCCGCCGTCGCGCAGGTCGACGGCTTCTGCGATCCACCGGCGGACGCGCTTGCGTTCCCTGCTTTCAACCCAGTCCGCGGCGCTATAGCGACGAACCTTCTGGTGTATCAGCGATGTGGCCAGCTCCCGCTGCGTGGCACCCGCCTGCAAGCCGTCGAGCACCTGCAGCAGCGTGAGCAGGTGCAACCGTCGAAAGGGTGGCGGCCGCAATGTCGGCGGTCCCGCCGTCACGCCGTTGAGGCGGCGGCAAAGCCGCTCGGCCGCAGCAAGACGCGCGAACGGATCGGCGTCAATCGGCAGCATCATTGCCAACGGGCCATCCAGCGCGCCCGCGATCCAGATGTGCTCGTCGCCATCGGAATCGGCGAGAATGACGTGCAGATATTTGCCGATCCGCATTCGCGCGCGAATTGCGCCGAGCTGCTTTTCGTCGATGATCTGTGTCGCGCCGAAGTCGGTCGGCGCCGGGGCCAGGACAATATTCGTCGGAGACAGGTCTGGTCGAGCGACCGCCAACTTCGGATCGAAGGCCGTCGCCGGTTCTGCGTGAAAGCTGATGCCCCAGCGGCGCACCAGTCTGGTAGTGGCGTCGTCAGCGGTGATGGTCCCGCGCTTCACACGCCGTAGCGCGCGGGAATAGTCGGCGCGGTAGGCCGGGTTGCGGCTGAGATAGCCGAGGGCGATGTCGGAATATGCGAGCGCATCGCTCCCGGCTTCGTCCGGGGGCGCGCGCCAGTCCCTCTCAGGCGGCATAGGCCCCTCCCAAGCATGGCCCTCTGCGGAGCGCGAAGAGAGATGTTCTCCGGACAGGCCATCGCGGGGAAGTTCCGCTGCGCGCTCCGACACATAGCGGAATTAAGACAGCGGCAGAGGAGAATTCCGGCGCGGTGCGTGTATTTGATGGATTGGATCAGGGCCGCAAATAGTGGCGATAACCACTCTCACACATCCAGCGAGCGCGAGCGAGGTGACTGTCATAGACGGCCTTCGCGCGATCCGGGTCGGCGGCCGGGTCTAGGCCGAAGATGATGCGAACCGCCTCCTGCCAGTCGGCCTTTTCCTCGGCTGCATCGAGCAACCGCCAATAGGTGTGATGGTGGCGTTCGTCGTAAGGCGTGACGTGGGGGGCGTCAGGGGCGTGATCGTCGAAGGCGGTTATTCCCATCGCTTACCTCTTTGCCTCGACCCCGATCCAGGCTTGTGCAGATTCACCAAACATACACCGTAATGGACCGAAGCAATCCTCCCGCATTCGCTATCGCAACATGATGATTTGCGGATAGCTCGGGTGCGCGTCTATCCATCGTCTGGGGCGTCTCGCCGGTGATACATGCAGACGGTCGTGGCGCGCGTACCTGTTGGACGCCAACATAGCGAAGGCCGTTTACATACTATAGTTGATAAACTCAAAGTATGTAAATCACGATCCTGCGGCGCATGGATATGCGCAAATTGGTTGGCCGAAATTTCGCGCGTTTGCGCCGAGACAGGGGGCTGACCCAGGAAGAGGTGGAAGCGCGGTCCGGCTTCAGTCAGCAATATCTCAGTAGCCTTGAGCGCGGCAAAAGGAATCCGACCGTAATCACTCTGTATGAACTGGCTCAGGCTCTTGGCGTGAGTCACGTCGAATTGGTGCAGCCCGACGATCAGGCCTGACCCTCATTTATCAAATCCTTGTGAGCCATTCAGAACATTAAAACGCGAGCCGGGCGAACGCCCGGCGAGCCCGTCCGCTTCGACCGGCGCGCGGGCCTTGGGCCGCGCGCCGGCAGCCGGTCAGGTCGGTAGCTTGCGCAGTCGGGGGAAGCCGTAGGGCCGGGACCGACCCTACGGCGTCGCGATCAGGCGGACTTGAGGCGCTGCATCCCCTCGGCCAGCGTCCAGAGCGCCCGGTTGAGGGTTACATTCTGGTCGATGCCGTTGATCGGCCGCGAGCGGCTGCGACGAATGCGCCCCTCGGCATTGCGCTTGCGGCCCTGCAAGCCGCCCCGAATGACATTCTCCTGGATGACGTTGAAGGTGGTCCAGAGGCTCCGGTCCATATCGTCGCGGCGGCGCGGCTCGATGATCTGTTCGGGCCGGATCGGGCTTTCGTCGTCGCCATAGCGCGCGACAAGGCTGACTTCGCCCAGCAGCCGCTGTTCGTCGCCGGAAAGCTGGATTTCCTTCATGCCCTCGCTGGCGTCGATCAGCCGGGGGAAGTCCTCCGCCACGGTGTATACGCCCTCGATGATGTCATGCTGGATATTGCCCTTGTGGTGCACGCGGACTTCCTCGAACCGTTCACCCGCGATCATGGAATTGGTGCAGACGAAGCGCAGCATCCCGGCGAACATCTGATAGGCGCTGGTGCCGTCATGGCTGTTGACGATGATGACCTCGGCGGCTTCGGGCTTGCCGATGCCGTCATCCCGGCGCAGGCGCAGCATGTGCTTGGCGTGGCCGTGGCGGCTGCCGTCGCGCGGGACCGACTGGACGGAGAAGAACGGGAACCATCCTTCCCGCCGCAGCCCCTCCACGATGTCGATGGTCGGGACATAGACATAGCGCTGCGAACGGCTGTCGTGCGCCTCGTTGGCGAAGATGGACGGGACGTGGCGATAGAGGGCCTCGTTGTCGAGCGGCTCGCGCCCGCTGATCTGATGGGCGTTGCGGCCAAACCGGGTGGCGAGATGGTGGATGCTCATGGGTCTTTCCTTCCATTTGGGTTTCCGCGCAGCGAGAAGCGCCGCGCTGAAACCCTGCCCGTCGGCGAGACTGGGGTAGCAACGGACAAGGGCGGCCGGGCCGGAGGGGGATCGCCCGGCCTGCACGCAATGAAATGGAGGAAGGCCGGGGACACCGGCCAGGACGGCGAAGCTTCCCTTGACCGGCGCGAGGGCAACGCCCTTAGCCGTCACGGCGCGGCGTCGGCCGCGCCCGCAAAGATCATCCCACCCTGGTCAGGGCGTGGGTCGTTTTCGGAAATAGACCGTCTCGGCTTTGGGTTCGGCGATTGCCTCGAACCCGGCATCGAGCCAGGCGCGGCGATGCGGCGCATGGGCGTCGGCGCGCCCGTTCGCACACCACCATTCGGGCTCGGCCGCGCCGCGCGGCAGCAGGCCTCCGATAATATCCTCGATATGCGCGAAGCGCAGTTCAACGCCTTCGGCATCGTTGCGCCGCCGCCAGCGTCTCAGGAAAGTGCCCAGCGCATCATATTTACCTATCCCGCCGTATCCGCCCCTCAGTGCATAACGGGCGGGACGGGTTGCGAGGGCATCACGCGGCCAGCAACATCGCCCGTGGTACGGGCAAAAGCGAGGCCCATCATGATTCGTGTCGAGCAGATGGCGCAATCGAGGGCCGAGGCCGCGCCTTCGGCGCAGTCGATACAGGCACGGCGCGGCTTCGATCCGTCGATCAAGCCAAGCAGCAGATACTCATCGCCCGACAGCACAGCGGCGTCGCCGACAGCGACCGGACGCCCGAGTGCGTCTTCGCACAGGTGCATCAGGCTATCGAACACGGGGACAAGCATCTCCCAATTATGGGACGCCAAGATCTTGTAGAGACAGGGCTGAGCAGCCTGACCTGTGTCACGTGCATTGCGCCAGCACCGTGCCGCCTCGACCAGCAATGAACGATGCGCGGCATCGTCGAAGCTTGGCGGCGGGAAGTGGCGGGTCATCGATCTGTCCTTTCTGCGCAATCCCCTCATGCCGCTTATTGCGATTCACTCGCAAGTGTTAGCTGGCGTTGGCGATGACCGCAAGACGAAAGCCGATCGATCCACCCGATGCCCGATGCGCCCCGCCCGAACAGGCGGGGCGCTGTTGGCCGTCAGCGCGACCAGATGAGGGCGTATTCGCCCGCGGTGTCGGTCTCCGATAGCGTGGCATAGACCGGTGACGGAAAGCTCGGATCGTCCAGCTTGACCGAAATGTAGTCGCGGCCTTCCCGGCTGGTCTTCTTCCAGGCGGCGCCGATGTCGAGATCGCCGGTGCTGACGCGGAAGTCGGGGGACTTCTCGCCGTCCTTGTCGACGGGGCGGAGAATTGCCTGGGTGTTGAGGGTGAGCGTCCTGATGGTGCCGCCCAGTTCGCCGTTGTCGTTGGCGGTGAAGGTGCCGATGGTAGCCATGTCGTAAGTCCTTTCGTGTTGCTCGGACCGCGCCCATCGCGGCCTCGATGGCGGTTCAAGGGACCGGAGCGATCGGCGGCGCATCCCAAAGGGACCGCAGCGAAGCGGAGGATGGCGGGAAGCGGCTTTTTTGCTTCGCGATGCAAAGCCGACAGGCGGCGGAAAAAAGGCTGCGCGCCCGCCATTGCGGCGTAGCCGATCGGGCGAAGCCGTCTCCGGCCAGACAGCCATGAGAGAGGCCGGGTGGGAGTGGTTCTGACGGCAGGGAACAGAGATTGCGGGCGTGCGGTCGGAACGCTACGCCACAGGTGCAGATGTTTCGGCGCCTGCCGAACAAAACGCTCTCCATACCGCACAAGGGCAAATTGAGCGCCTCAGGTGGCGGCGCGTGCCCTTCTTCCCGGAAGTCCCCGCAATTCGGACCGCGCTTGCCGGACGATCTGCCAACCGCCACTGACGCCGAGCCCGGCCAGGATCGCGGCAACGGCGATATCGGGCCAGGCGGTGTCGGTGCCGAACACGCCGAGCGCGGCGGCGACCACGGCCACATTGCCGATCGCATCGTTGCGCGAGCAGATCCATACCGACCTGCGGTTGGCGTCGCCGTCGCGGTGCCGCCACAGCATGATCGCGCAAGCAAGATTGGCGATGAACGCTAGCACGCCGATAATGCCCATCGTCTCAGCTCGGGGAAGCGTGCCGGCAAGCGCCATCCATGCGGTGCTGGCCAGAATCCACAGGCCGAGCAGGAGCAGCGAGGCGCCCTTGAGCCATGCGGCCCGCGCGCGCCATTGCAGCGCCATGCCGGCAACCCCCAGACTGATCGCATAGTTGGCGGCATCACCCAGGAAATCGAGCGCGTCGGCCTTGAGCGATGCCGAATGCGCCGCGACCCCGGCCACCATCTCGGCGCCAAACATACCGGCATTGATGACAAGCACGATCCATAGCACCCGCCGCCATGTCTTGTCCTTGTTCGGTGCGGTCGTTTCG
This sequence comes from Sphingobium lactosutens DS20, assembly GCF_000445105.1. Lineage (GTDB taxonomy): Bacteria > Pseudomonadota > Alphaproteobacteria > Sphingomonadales > Sphingomonadaceae > Sphingobium > Sphingobium lactosutens. The sequence continues at coordinate 113,624 of NZ_ATDP01000106.1, forward strand.
CAACCGCCGCAGCATCCGCCTGCCATATCCGTCACCTCGATTCTTCCGATGCGACCGCCTATATGCACCCTGTAGCAACTACAGGGTCAAGGGCATGGCGCTAACGATCGGCGAACTGGGGAAGGCGACGGGCACCAAGGTCGAGACGATCCGCTATTATGAGCGGATCGGATTGCTTGCGAAGCCCAAACGGACTTCGGGCAATTACCGCTCCTATGGGGAGGCGGAGCTGGGCCGGCTCTCATTCATCCGCCGCGCGCGCGATCTTGGCTTCCCGCTCGACCAGGTGCGGGCGCTGCTGTCACTGTCGGATGATCGCACACGCGACTGTGCCACGGTCGATGCCTTGGCCGGAGACCATCTTGCCGATGTCGAGCGCAAGATCGCCGATCTCACTGCGCTGCGGAGCGAGTTGTCCGCATTACTCGACTCCTGCAAGGGCGGCACGGTCGGGGATTGTCGGATAATCGAGGCACTGGCTCCGGACCTGCCTGGCAGGAAATAGGACAGGCAATTCTGCTCCTGTTCGTGGTCGATTTATCCGACAAACTTGAACCAGTCGGCGAATAGGATTAAATCCTATTCTAAAGGAGCGAGTGTCATGCGGACGACTCAACAGTTCAGTGTCACGTTGCCGAACGAGATGGCGGCGCAGGTTCGCGCCAGGGTAGCATCAGGCGAGTATGCCAGCGAAAGCGAAGTAATCCGCGACGGGTTGCGCGCGCTTCAGGCGCGTGACCGGGCCGTCGATAGCTGGCTGCGCAACGAGGTAGCTCCCGCCTATGATGCCTATCGGGCCGATCCTTCGCGCGGTATCCCGCTCGAGGATGTACGGTCCGGTCTGGCCGAACGCCAGAAACGGGCGACCAAGCGCGGTTGAGCGTGGGGCATTCCATTGTCTTCACGCCGGAAGCGCGCGACCATCTCGATGCCATTTACGACTATATTGCTGACGCGGCATCCCCTGACATTGCGGGGCGCTTCACTGACGGTATTCTCGACCATATCGGCAAACTGACCGATTTCCCTCATCGCGGGACCATGCGAGACGATCTGAGACCGGGCCTGCGAACGCTGACCTGGCGGCGGCGTGTGACGATTGCCTTTGCTGTAGACGACACGACAGTCGCTATCGTCGGTATTTTCTATGGTGGGCGGGACTTCGAGACCATCCTGGCCGAAGGTGATTAGGATCGTGAGCCGGGCCGTGCCCAGCGAGCGCTGGCGCAAATTTTTGAGCCGTCCAAATAGACGGAAAGAAAAGCCGGGACCGCTCGCACGGCCCCGGCTTCAAGCCGCTATTCGGCGGCAACGGCGTAGAAGTCTTCGCCGTCCTCGCCTTGTGCTTCGGGAACCTCCGCGTCGGACGACTGCACCCCTTGCTGCTCCGATGTCCGCAGGGTCACAGGCAACCATCCGGTTCCGGCCAGAAGCTGCTCGGCGGACTGCGCCATGTCCTGCTTCTTCATGTCGGCGATCCGGCGGGCAGCATCCTCCGACACGCCTTCGGTCACGGCTTCAAGGATATGCGCCTTGGTAACACGGCCAAGATAGCTGTCCACGGTGGGCGTCCAGTCCTTCGCCATGTCGAGCGACAACGCGCTTGCCAGCCTGTCGGCGGTTTGCAGCGAGCGGGGCTTGCGATCCCACGGCAGACGCAGGGCATTGACGGTGCAAGACACGCAATGCGCCAGCAGCGCCATCCGGTCCTCATCGTCGAGAGCAACGACGAATGCCCACAGGTCCGCCACATCACGCGGCATCCGTTCTGCCCATGCGTCGTGCGCTGCGTTCGCCCTGGCTGCCAGCGGCGTATCCTCGATCCCGTCCGCATGACTGCCCAGCGGCGTCACCGTCGGACGGACTTCAAGGCAACCGGCCTCGGCATAGCTGTAGAACAGTTGCGAAGTCAGCGTGTGGGTGAGCGCGATCAGCGCCATGTCGGGCCGCTCGCCAAGCGCCACGCGAAGGGCCAGTGTCCGGTGCGCGGACAGGTCGCGCGTCAAGGCATCGGAAATCGGCTTGCCGACTTCCTCGTCCTCGATGTCCTGCACGTCCTCATCACCTTCCTCGGTCTGCTCATCCTCGACCGTTTCCGGGTCGATGGCTTCACTTTCGGGCTGCGGATCGGCCAGCGCCTCATCCTCGGCACGAACGAAACCGCGCTGGATCCTGACCGTACCGTCATGATTGAGCACCACGAATACGCCGCCATGCGCGATTACATTGGCATCATAGGCATGACGCTTGTCGGAAATCGCATCGATCTCGGCGTCCAGTGCCTCAACCTTTGCCGCCACGTCCTCGGGCATCTCGTCATAGGAGTCGAAACCCTCGACAAGCTGGTCATATTCGACCGATGCCGCTTCCAGCCGCTTCTCGTCTTCATCGGACAGGGCAACGGGTTCGGGATAGAAACGCCGCATGCCGTGGGCATGAGGATATTCGATATGTGCCTCAGCCCATTTCCAGCCCTCGGCCTGCACTTCGGCGGCAATTTCGCGCAGCTTCTCGATGGCAAGCATGTCGAGCAAACCTGCATCCTCGAAATAGCCGCCACCTTCATCGGCAAACAGGTCGCGGATGATGGTGCCGCCCGCTTCCTCATAGGCAGCTTCGCCCACGAAGATCGCGCGGCGATCATGACCGGGAACATTGGCGGCGGTCAGATCGCGCCGGATGATCCACGGCTCGCGGTTGTGATGCAGGTTCTCGAACACCTGTTCCTGCCGTTCATTGTCCTCGGTAATGGCAAAGGCCATCAACTGATCCAGCGTAAGCCCATCCTCACGGTAGACCTGCAGCAGCTTGGGCGACACTGCACCAAGGCGAAGCCGCTGCTTCACCACATGGGCGGACACGCCGAACCGCGCGCCGATCTCTTGAGCGCCCCAGCCCTTGGTTTCGGAAAGCTCGCGGAACCGCTCGAACTGGTCGGCAGGATGCATGGGGGTGCGGGTGACATTCTCGTCCAGACTGATCTCGGACGGGTCGTTCTCGGTATCGAGCCAGCAGCGCACCGGATCGGACTTCTTCATCTTCCTGCGCTTGACGCACAGCAGCATCGCCTGCCTGCGGCCTTCGCCAGCGGTGACGAAATAGGAGCCGGTCGGCGTTCCGTCTTCCGTCACTTCGGGTTCCACGACAAGGTTCTGGATCAGCCCCTTATGCGCAATGGATGCGGCCAGCGCTTCGATGGCGGTTTCGCCATGCGGCACCTTGCGCGCATTGCGCGGGGACTTCTTGAGCTTGTTCAAGGGCACGAAAATCTCGACGCCCGACACAGGGTCAGCAGCGGTGGTTTCGGTAACAGCGTTCATCACACTTCTCCTTCAACACACACTCACCCCGGAATGGGGTGGGCGGCGAAGGAGCGACCGGCAGGCCCGCCGGCAGAGCCGGGGCGCATCCGTAAGGACCGAAACGCAGGGAAGGTAAGCGCGGCTTGCCGCGCGTTGCGGCCCGGCGCGGCGGGCCTAAAGGGAAGCGTCGCCCACCCCATCGACGGGAGAGTCATAAACAGGCGCGATCGGGACAGGATAGCCCTGGCTCGATCTCGACACGGCGTCAGACGTCACACGGGGCGTTGCGGGGTGTCCCCGCTAGAAGGGGTCTGACGAGACTTCGGCTCGTCAGCAGGGGAAGGCATTCCCCGACAAGATTCGTGGCTTCAACATCAGGGGCCGCCGATGGCACGCCAGAGGCGTCCTGAAACACCCGCTCAGCATATTACGTCCTTATTACTTTCCCGGTCTCCGCAGAGCACGTAATATGGTTTTCCTGCCGGGGCAGGTTTATAATATGCTGATTTTCTTAGGAAATCTGGAGCGGGCGAAGGGATTCGAACCCTCGACCCCAACCTTGGCAAGGTTGTGCTCTACCCCTGAGCTACGCCCGCTCTGGCGGCCGGAGGCGGTGTTCCTCTCGGCGGGTGGCGGCGAACTAGCAGCGGTCTGCCATGGGGGCAAGGGGAGAATTGCAGAAAAATAAAATTATCCTTCAAGGCAGAAAATATGGATGATATGTCATCGCCTTATCTCCCTCGATCGGTGTCGCCCGAACAGGGCGAGGACAGTCCCGACGTCCGTTCAAGCCGGCTTTCCACCTGGCCCGAAACCGCTTATCATCATGCCACCAGCGAAACTTTTTCCTGCGGCGGATCATTTCCCGCCGCGCTTCGTAATCATCGATAGATTGAGAGGGGACGGACCAGCCATGACATCCGACCATGTTACCCGCCGCGGGCTTTTCCAGGGCGGCGCTGCGCTTGCGGCGACGGTTCCGCTCATGGCCCCGGCGCATGCCGCACCGTCCGCCCCCGCCAGCAAAGGAACCCCGATGACCGCTGTCGAACTCACCGTGAATGGCCGGGAGGTCCATCTGCAACTGGACCCGCGCACCACCCTGCTCGACGCGCTGCGCGAGCATCTCAAGCTCACCGGCACGAAAAAAGGGTGTGATCATGGCCAGTGCGGCGCCTGCACCGTGATCGTCGAAGGGCGGCGGATCAACAGCTGCCTGACGCTCGCGGTGATGCATGACGGCGACGCCGTCACCACGATCGAGGGGCTGGGCACACCCGAGGCGCTGCACCCCATGCAAAAGGCGTTTGTCGTCCATGACGGCTATCAGTGCGGCTATTGCACGCCGGGGCAGATTTGTTCGGCCGTTTCGGTGCTGGAGGAAATCAAGGCGGGCATTCCGAGCCATGTCACGGAAGACCTCGACAAGGTCGCGTTCAGCGAAGACGAGGTGCGCGAGCGGATGAGCGGCAATATCTGCCGCTGCGCCGCCTATTCCAACATCATCGCCGCGATCAGCGACGTCGTCGGGGAGGCCAAGGCATGAAGCCCTTTACCTATGAACGCGCGACGAGCGTGGAAGCGGCGGCGAAGGCGGCGGCATCGGTTCAGGGCGCGCGCTTCATTGCCGGCGGGACCAACCTGCTCGACCTCATGAAATTGCAGATCGAAACCCCGACCCATCTGATCGATGTCAATCGGCTGGGTCTGGACCGCATCGAAAAGACCGAGGAGGGCGGGCTGCGCATCGGCGCGCTGGTGCGCAACACCGATCTGGCGGCGGACAGGACGGTGCGGCGCGATTATGGCGTGCTCAGCCGCGCCCTGGTCGCGGGCGCGTCGGGCCAGTTGCGCAACAAGGCGACGACCGCGGGCAATCTGCTCCAGCGCACGCGCTGCCCCTATTTTTACGACATTCGCATGCCCTGCAACAAGCGCAAGCCGGGCAGCGGTTGCGGCGCGCTCAAGGGCATGAGCCGCAGCCTGGCGATATTGGGTGTGAGCGACGCCTGCATCGCGCAGCATCCCAGCGACATGGCCGTGGCGATGCGCCTGCTCGACGCGCAGGTCGATACCGTGTCGGCCGATGGCGCGAAGCGCGCCATCCCGATCGCCGACTTTCACCTGCTTCCCGGCGACACGCCGCATCAGGAAACGGTGCTTAAAGGCGGCGAAATCATCACGTCTGTGACCTTGCCCAAGCCGATCGCGGGCACTCACGTCTATCGCAAGGTGCGCGATCGTGCTTCCTACGCGTTCGCGCTGGTGTCGGTGGCGGCGATTTTCGGGAAGGACGGGAGCGCCCGTTTCGCGTTCGGCGGGATTGGCGCCAAGCCATGGCGCAACTCGCAGGCAGACGCCGCCGCGCCGCAGGGTGCAAAAGCGGTGGCCGACGCCACATTGGCCGGCGCACGGACGACAGAGCATAATGATTTCAAGAAGCCGCTGGTCGAACGGACGCTGGCGTCGCTTTACCGTCAGCAGGAGGCACGGGCATGAAGTTCGACACCCCCGCAGGGCCGAACCCGATCGACAAGGGTCGCGTCATCGGCATTCCGCATGACCGCATCGACGGCGCAGCCAAGGTGACGGGCACGGCAGTCTATGCCTATGAACGCCATGACGCCGCGCCCAATGCCGCTTATGGCTGGATTGTCGGGTCCGCGATCGCGAAGGGCCGGATAGCGGCGATGGACCTCACCGCGGCGGAGGCATCGCCCGGCGTTCTGGGCATCGTCACCCACGCCAATGCCGGCAAGCTGTCGAAAGGCAATATGAACACCGCGCATCTGCTGGGTGGGCCGCAGATCGAACATTATGAGCAGGCGCTGGCGCTGGTCGTTGCCGACACATTCGAAAATGCGCGCGCCGCCGCAGCCCTCGTCCGCATCGACTATGCGCCGGAAGACGGCAAATTCGACCTCGCGGCCGAGCGGCTGAACGGCGTCATTCCGCCGCAGGGCTTCGGCGGCCCGGCCGATACCAAGGCTGGCGATTTCGACGGCGCCTTTGCCAAGGCGTCGGTCAAGGTGGAACAGACGTACACGACTCCGGATCAGAGCCATGCGATGATGGAGCCGCATGCCAGCATTGCCGCCTGGAACGGCGACAAGCTGACGCTGTGGACATCGAACCAGATGATCGCCTGGAGCGTGGGCGACATAGCCAAGACATTGGGCATTCCCAAGGAGAATATCCGGTTCGTGTCGCCCTATATTGGCGGCGGTTTCGGCTCCAAGCTGTTCCTGCGCGCGGACGCCCTGCTCGCGGCGCTCGGCGCGCGGCAAGTCGGGCGCCCGGTCAAGGTCGCCATCGCCCGTCCGCAAATCCCCAACAACACCACCCACCGCCCGGCGACGATCCAGCGTATCCGCATCGGTGCGGACAAGGATGGCGTGATCGACGCGATCGCCCATGAAGTCTGGTCCGGCGACTTGCCGGGGGGCGGTGCGGAAACGGCGGCGCAGCAGACCCGGCTGCTCTATCGCGGTGAAAATCGCATGACGGCGCACCGGCTGGTGACGCTGAACCTGCCCGAAGGGAACGCCATGCGCGCGCCCGGCGAAGCGGTCGGGCTGCTCGCACTTGAAGTCGCCATGGACGAACTGGCGGAGGCCTGCGGCGTCGATCCGGTCGAACTGCGCATCCGCAACGATGTCCAATTTGATCCCGAAGCCGGCCCGCAACGGCCCTTCTCCAGCCGCAAGCTGGTGGAATGCCTGCGCGCCGGCGCGGATCGCTTTGGCTGGAACAAGCGCAACCCCAAGCCGGGACAGATGCGCGACGGCCGGTGGATGGTCGGCATGGGCATGGCATCGGCCTTCCGCAACAACCTGACGGAAAAGTCGGGCGCGCGCACAGGCGTCGACGGGATGGGCAAGGTCATTGTCGAAACCGACATGACCGACATCGGCACCGGCAGCTACACGATCATCGCTCAGACCGCCGCGGAGATGCTGGGCGTCGACCTCGATCAGGTAACGGTGCGCCTGGGCGACAGCCGCTTCCCGGTGTCAGCGGGGTCGGGTGGCCAGTGGGGCGCGAACAGCTCCACCGCCGGCGTCTATGCCGCGGCCATGGCGCTGCGCACGAAGCTTGCCGAAAAGGCGGGCTACCCGGCGGACCAGGCGCAGTTCGAAGACGGGCTGGTGCGAATGGGGAACCAGTCGCAGACCTTGGCATCCCTGGCTGGCGCACAAGGGCTGTGGGTCGAGGACAGCATGGAATATGGCGACCTCGACAAGAAATATGCGCAGGCGACGTTCGGCGCGCATTTCTGTGAGGTGGGGGTCGACATGGACACCGCCGAAGTCCGCATTCGCCGCATGGGCGGCGCCTTTGCCGCAGGGCGCATCCTCAACCCCAAATCCGCACGCAGCCAGGTGATTGGGGCGATGACCATGGGCGTCGGCGCTGCGCTGATGGAGGCGCTGGACGTCGACACCCGTTTCGGCTTTTTCGTCAACCACGACATGGCCGAATATCAGGTGCCCGTTCATGCCGACATCCCGCATCAGGACGTGCTGTTCGTCGATGAATTGGACGATAAGAGCTCGCCGATGAAGGCCAAGGGCGTGGGCGAGCTGGGCATTTGCGGTGCAGGCGCGGCAGTGGCCAACGCGATCTACAACGCCACCGGCATCCGCCTTCGCGACTATCCGCTGACGATCGACAAGCTGCTCAAGGCGCAGGCGGCCTGAGGCGCGGAAAATATCCATTCGTTTCGAGCGTGGTCGAAAGCCATATGGTTCTCGATCACGCTCGGGCGACCTCACACGAAGTTCGCCGCCACCTCTGCCGGAACGCGTAAGATTCTGCCGGACGCCTTGTCGATGATCGCCCAGGTGGATTTGGCCGCGACCTTCACTTTCCCGTCAGGTCCTGTAAATTCGATCATCCGGTCGAACCGCGCCCCGCGCGGTCCTTCGGGGATCCAGGTGCGGGCCGTCACCTGCTCCCCTTCCTTCACATTGCCGCGATAGTCGACTTCATGCCTAGTCACGACCCAGATATAGGCTTCGACATGGGCGGGATCCGCATCCTGTCGCCAATGCTCCACCGACACCTGTTCCATCCACTGAACCCACACGGCGTTGTTCACATGGCCGAGCTCGTCGATATGCTCGGGCAACGCTATGATCTGCTTGGTGAAGGAGGATGCCATCAGCCCTCCCCCCCCAACTGCCACAGGATGAAGGCGAATTCCTCCGCCGTTTCGTGCAGGCTTTCGAACCGACCGGACTTGCCGCCATGGCCCGCGCCCATATTGGTCTTGAGCAGCAGGATATTGTCGTCCGTCTTGGTCGCGCGCAGCCGCGCCACCCATTTCGCCGGCTCCCAATAGGTGACGCGCGGATCGTTCAGCCCGGCCGTTACCATCAGCGGGGGATAATCCTGCGCTTTCACATTGCCATAGGGATCATAGGACTGGATGGTGCGGAACGCCGCCGCGTCCTCGATCGGATTGCCCCATTCCGGCCATTCGCCCGGCGTCAGCGGCAGGCTGGCGTCCAGCATCGTGTTGAGCACGTCAACGAACGGGACATGAGCAACGACCGCGCTCCACAGGTCGGGATCGGAATTGATGACCGCGCCCATCAGTTCGCCGCCGGCCGATCCGCCCGAAATGCTCACGCGTCCCTTGGCGGCATAGCCGCGTTCGATCAGACCCTTTGCAACGTCGACAAAGTCCGTGAAGGTGTTGGTGCGCTTGTCCAGTTTGCCGTCCAGATACCATTGCTGGCCAAGGTCATCGCCGCCGCGGATATGCGCGATCGCAAAGGCGAAACCCCGGTCGAGCAGCGACAGGCGGCTGGTCGAAAAGCCCGGCTCCATCGCCATGCCATAGGCGCCATAGCCATAAAGGTGCAGCGGCGCGCTGCCATCCTTGGGAAAATCCGCGGGATAGACGATCGAGACCGGGATGTCCGTCCCGTCGCGCGCCGGGATCATCAGTCGTTCGGTCGCATAGCGACTGGCGTCATAGCCGGACGGTATGTCCTGGACCTTCAACACCTCCAGGTCGCCGCTATCGAGATGATAGTCGTAGATCGTGTCGGGCGTGACCATCGATTCATAGCCGATGCGTAGCTTCGTCACGTCATATTCGGGATTGTCGTCCAGGCTCGCCGAATAGCTGGCTTCCGGGAAGGGGATGCGTTTGGCCTCATGCGTCGCATAGTCGCGCAGCTCGATCTGGTCGAGCCCGTCCTGCCGCCCTTCGGTCACGTAGAAATGCTTGAACAGGGTGAAGTCGGTCAGGTAAAAATGCGCGTCCGGGCCAATCACTTCCTGCCATTCGCCCGGCGCCTCCAGCGTCGCCTTCATCAGACGAAAATTAGGGTGGTTGTCGTTGGTGCGAATATAGAGCGTGCCCTCATGTTCATCCACGTCATATTCGCGGCCGGGCTGTCGCGCCGACACCAATAAAGGCGCGGCCGTGGGATCATTGGCCGGCAGCAGCCACGCCTCGCTGGTCACATGGTCGCCCGTCGCAATGACGATATAGTTTTCCGATGATGTCAGGCCGATGGATACGCGAAAGCCCTCGTCATCCTCGTGAAACAGCTCGACATCGCTCGCCACGTCCTGCCCAAGCCAATGCAGCCTGGCATTGTCCGTGCGCCAGTTGTCATTGGCAAGACCATAGAGCAGCCCCTTGCTGTCCGAGGTCCAGACCAGGGATGACAAGGTGCCGGGGATGACTTCCGGCAATAGCGCGCCGGTTTCCAGGTCCTTGATCCGTGCTTCGAACCGTTCCGATCCGTTGGTGTCGATCGCATAGGCAAGGTAGCGGCCATCCGGGCTGACCGACAGCGCGCCCAGACGGAAATAGTCGTGTCCTTCCGCCAGTGCCGGTTCGTCCAATATCAGCTGGTCAGGTCCGCCCGCGACGGGACGACGATACCATTTGCGATATTGGGCGCCGATTTCGAAGGCGCGCCAATAGACATAATCGCCATCCTTTTGCGGGACGGACTGGTCATCTTCCTTGATGCGGCCCTTCATCTCCTGAAACAAGCGGTCGACCAGCGGCTTGTGCGGCGCCATGGCGGCTTCGAACCAGGCGTTTTCCGCCTCCAGATAGGCAAGCACATCCTTGTCGGCAACGTCAGGATAGCCGGGATCGCGCAGCCAGGCATAGGGATCGTCCACGGTGATGCCATGATGGGTCACGCTATGATCCCGGCGCGGGGCGATCGGCGGGGAAAGTTTTGGGGACGGGGCAGGCTGCATAGGGTCGGTCATTAATTATCCATGTTCCAGACGGGGGCCGCGCTGGTATATGGCGGCGTGCCTCTCTATGTTGTCGACATTGTCGCCGGCGCAAGAGGCCGGAATGATCCAAGGAATGACCAATGTCCAGTTATGAAGATCGCCTCAAAGCCCTGCGCGCCCAGCTGGTGCGCCAGAAGCTGGACGGCTTCGTGGTGCCGCTGACCGACGAGCATATGAGCGAATATGTCGGCGCCTATGCCCAGCGGCTCGCCTGGCTGACGGGGTTTCAGGGGTCGGCGGGCAGCGCCGTGGTGCTGCCGCAGGAAGCCGCGATTTTCGTCGACGGCCGCTACACGCTGCAGGTGCGCGAACAGGTGGACGGGGCGCATTGGCAATATGAAAGCGTGCCGCAGACCTCGATCGCGCAGTGGCTGAAGGATCATGCCGGACAGGGCGCGCGGATCGGCTATGACCCCTGGCTGCACACGCGCAGCTGGGTTCGCCAGGCGACAGAGGCACTGGCCGAACAGGGCGCGGAACTGGTTGCGGTGGACACGAACCCGATCGACGCCGTCTGGCCCGATCGCCCGCTGCCCAGCGATGCGCGCCTGGTCGTTCATGATGATCGGTTCGCGGGGCGGAGCGCGGCGGAAAAGCGCGCCGCGATGGCTGATTGGCTGACGTCGAAAAAGGCGGACGCCGCGATTCTGTCGGCGCTTGATTCGATCGCCTGGACCTTCAACATCCGGGGCAAGGACGTGGATCGCACGCCCGTCGCTCTGGCCTATGCCATCGTCCATGCCGACGCCACGGCCGACCTTTTCGTCGCGCCGGAGAAAATGGATGATGCCGTCGCCCAGCATTTGGGCAATGGCGTGCGCATTCATGATCGCGCCGCCTTTGCCGATGCGTTGGCGGACTTGCGGGGCAAGAGCGTCGTCGCGGACCCCGAACGCGCCGTCGCCGCCATCTTCGAGGCGCTGGAGCAGGGCGGAGCCAAGGTGCTGGCGCTGCGCGATCCGGCGGTTCTGCCCAAGGCGATCAAGAACGACACCGAAATTGCCGGGCACAAGGCCGCCCAGGCGCGCGACGGCGCGGCGCTCAGCCGGTTTCTCCACTGGCTGTCGGTCGACGCCCCTAAGGGCGGCCTTACCGAATTGTCCGCCGCCGACCGGCTGGAGGCCTTCCGCAAGGACACCGGCCTGCTGGAGGACCTGTCCTTCGACACGATCAGCGGCGCCGGCCCCAATGGCGCGGTGGTCCATTATCGGGTCGAGGAAAAGACCAACCGCCCGATCGAAACCGGCACGCTCTATCTGGTGGATTCAGGCGGCCAATATCGCGATGGCACCACTGACGTTACGCGCACCATCGCGGTGGGCGAGCCGACAGCGGACATGCAGCGCCATTTCGCGCTGGTGCTCAAAGGCCATATTGCGCTTGCTCGCGCCATTTTCCCCAGGGGCACGCGCGGCGGTCAGCTCGACATATTGGCGCGGCAATATCTGTGGGCCGAAGGGCTGGATTACGCCCATGGCACCGGTCATGGGGTGGGCAGTTTCCTGGCGGTGCATGAAGGGCCGCAGCGTATCGCCACATTTGGCGGCGGCGATGAGCCCTTGGTGCCCGGCATGATCCTTTCCAATGAGCCGGGATATTACAAGACTGGCGAATATGGGATCCGCATCGAAAATCTCGTCCTGGTGGAGGAGCGTGCCATTTCGGGCGCGGAGAAGGAGATGCTGGGCTTTGAAACGCTGACCTTCGCGCCGATCGACCGCGCCTTGATCGCGGTCGACATGCTGAGCGCTGACGAGCGCGCATGGGTCGACGCCTATCACGCCAAGGTGCTGGATGTGGTCGGCCCGCAACTGGATGGCGACGCGCTTGCCTGGCTCAAGGGCGCCTGCGCGGCGCTGTAACATCTAGCGCCGGGACGGGTCGGGCGGGGGCGCAGCCGGCGCCTCTTCCCGAACCGCGTCCCGGCTTTGCGCCTTGCGCCGGCGCAGATTATCCCGCAACGCCTGCGCCAGCCGCGCCTTTTTCTCGTCCTGCGTTTCAGCCATAACAGCGGCATAAGCAAAATGCGCCGTCCGCCGCAACCCGCCTTGACATGGGCTGCGTTGGCAGCCATAGGCCCGGCCTCCAACGCGCAGATGACGCCTTGGACTGGAAATAGAGTGCTGCCGTAGCTCAGTGGTAGAGCGCATCCTTGGTAAGGCTGAGGTCGTGAGTTCAATCCTCACCGGCAGCACCATTTCTCCTATATCCGCAGACAAAGGCGCGACCGGTGCGAACAGGATTCCGCCACGGTGTGGTGCAGGGCTGTGATTTTTGGCCTGTCGCTGCCCTTGATACACCGTTCGGGCAATGCGCCCATTCCAGCCTCTTAGCGTCGGGTATCGCGATATAGGCTTTTTCAATGACGGCCTTTGGCATGCTTCAGAGTACTACCATCCTGAAATAGCATGCCATTCACGGCAGCATGAGCAGCATTTTAAGTCTAGAGCATCGTTAGAGAGAGAGTTCTGAATGGGTAATTATCCGACGCCGGAAGGCTATGATGTTGCGCCCGTATATGGAGAGAATATTTTCGCTCCTGATGCTCTGAAACATCCTTTCAGCCATTATAAAAAGATCAGAGATCTCGGTCCGGTTGTCCGCCTCCCTACCGATCCGGAGATTTTCGCCCTATCTCGCTTCCATGATATAAAGGAAGCGCTTAATCATCGGGACATTCTGACGTCGAGCAAAGGCGTGGGATTTAACGACTATGTCAATCGGGAATTTCCCGAACCTCCAACCATTCAGCGCGACGATGAGAGCCATAAGCGGCTGCGTCGCGCTGTTCAGCATAATCTGACCCCGGTCGCGCTCAAGCGATACCGGACCATGTTGAAGGAGATCATCGACACGAGGATCAGTGAGGCTGCCAATGGAGAGACGATCGACGCCGTAACGTCGGTTTCCCAACTTCTTCCGCTCAAAGCCATCAAGCATCTGGTGGGCCTTCCGGAAAACGGACGTGAGCGGATGCTTGAATGGGCCACGGCGACCTTCAATTCCGGCGGTCCGATCGAAGCCTATGAAGACCGCGAAGCATTCGTGAGGGATGCTGAAATATTGATCGAAGCAATGATGTATGTGCGTCAGGTCAAGCGAGAGGATCTGGTTGCGGGATCATGGACTTCCGACCTCTTCGACGCGGTAGCCGCAGGCAAGCTGACGATGGGGGAAGCGCATGCCGCGATGAGCGGGCTCGTTATTCCAAGCCTTGATACAACTATTTTCGCCATGTCGAGCCTTTTATATGCGCTTGGCCAAAATCCTGACCAATATGAAATGCTCAAGCGCGATCCAGGTTTGATCTCCGGCGCGGTGTATGAAGCCGTCAGGCATAGCGGTCCTGCCCGATGGTTTTCGCGTTATGCGCTCTCCGACTATGTCGCGGGCGATGTTTTCATCCCGGCCGGCGCGCGCGTCATGCTGATGTATGCAGCCGCCAATCGCGACGAGCGGCGATATGATGACCCGGATCGCTTTGACATAACGCGCAAGGCTGGCGATCAACTGGGTTGGGGTGGCGGCCCGCATCTGTGTGGCGGCATGAACCTGGCGAGGCTGGAAATGGAGCTTTTGCTGGAATCGCTCATCGCGCATGTTGACAGGATTGAGGTGGAAGAGCCGGAATTGAGCGAAAGTCGAGGTCTGTACGGCCTGACCCAGTTGCCTCTCCGCCTGTTCAGGCGCTCATAATCGGGACAGTGGGCGCTGCGGGCAGGGGGGCATGCGGCTTTGACATGCTATGCCGAATGCGGCCAGCGTTTCCGCAACGGGGCCTATTCATCATGCTGGTGATGGCGTCGCAGATACTCAGCAAACTTCTGCCTGAAAGCCTCGTTCCCTTCGGCGCACACTGCGGCCAAGGGCTGCGGATTATCCCACAGGGGAAAGGGGATCGCCACCAGGTCTTTGGAGTCGACCAACGCCTTGACCGCATGCAGCGGGAATATCGACACCATATCAGACTTGAGGACGAAAGTTGATCGGGCCCTGGCATCGTCTACTTCCAGTGCGATACGTGGACGGCGAACCTTGGCGGCGTCAAACAGGGCGTCGAGGCGATCTCGAAAGATGCTGCCTGGAAAGCCCATGATCCATGATGCTCCGCTCAGATCCGCAATGGAGGGTGAAGCCAGATCAGCCAGAGGATGACCCGCGCGGCAATAGACGGAAACAGCGGCATGATCGAAAAAAATAGGTTCGGCTTTCAGATCGGCCAATTCGCGTGTCGATGGCATGGGCAGGATAGCAAGATCCAGTCCGCCTTCACGCACGGCTGAGAGTAAGTCGCTATCCGACCCGACGATCAGGCGCGCTGCCGTCCTGGGATTGTCATGCGCCAGGTCGGCCAGAGCCTTCGCGAACTGATCCAAAGGGTGAATGGACGATACCCCGATAGACAATTCTGTTCTCTTCGCAGCCTTGTTGGCTGCAAGACCAGCCTCGGCAGAACGTATCGTGTCCCGTATCTGCCGGGCATGTTCCAGCAATAGCCGGCCTTCATCGGTAATCTGGATGCCACTTGCATTCCGCAGAAATACCTTCGCACCAATCGCGTCTTCCAACTGGTGTACGGTCCGCGACAAGGCCGGCTGTGATTTATGCAGCGTCATGGACGCGCGGTTGAATCCTCCCGCGTCATGGATGGCGAGAAAAGTCAGCAGTTGCCCCGGGTCCATTCGCACAGTGATATTGACGACCTATCTGCTGCAGGCTGCGACAAAGGCGCGCCGCGGTTCATTCATGCAGCACTGCAACAGTGTAGGCGTCCTCTCCTTGCTACGCAACCGGGACGAAAGCATGGCGCACCTGTTTCAGCCAGTTAGCTATCAAGCAGGCTGACTTAACGGCGATCACACAGTGGCCGGATCAATGAAGATATCTGCCATGAGCGGATTGCCAGGCGCCGCGGCATAGCAATCAAAGTCGATCACGCCTTCGTCCCGCAATACCGAATCGTCGACCAGGCAATGTCCGGTGAAGGATTTTGCCGGCTTTGTGATGATTGCATAAGCTGCGTCAGCCATAATTTGCGGCGTTCGCGACTGCCGCAGCATGGCTTCTCCCCCCAGCGCGAATTCCACCGCCGCCGTCGCGATTGTGGTGCGTGGCCACAAGGTGTTGCAGGCGATGCTATCAGACTGGAATTCGTTAGCCATGCCCATCATGACCATGGTCATACCAAATTTGCTCATGGAATAACCCAAATGCGCACCCAGCCATTCGGGGCGCAGATCGAGCGGCGGCGACATGGCGAGAATATGCGGGTTCTCGCTTTTGCGAAGGTGGGGGATACAGGCGCGCGAGACAAGGAAGGTCCCGCGCACGTTGATCTGATGAATAAGATCAAACCGTTTCACGTCAATATCCAGCGACTGTGACAGATCGATCGCTGAGGCATTATTCACGCAAACATCGATCCCGCCGAACTTGGCGACAGCAGCATTCACCGCAGCCTCAATCGCATCGGCGTCACGCACGTCCAGAACGACCGGAAGCGCTCTGCCTCCCGCTGCTTCGACTTCTTCGGCGACCGTATAAATCGTGCCGGGCAGGGTGCGATGTGGTTCGGCGGTCTTTGCTGCGATGATCACATTGGCCCCATCGCGCGCGGCGCGCAGAGCGATTGCCTGGCCAATACCGCGGCTGCCACCGGTGATGAACAGCGTTTTGCCTGAAAGTGTCATGGTAAAGGCCCCTCTCCAATCTTCGATTACACCATCCCGCCGAGCAAATTTGGTCAAATCGTAGGACGATTCGAGACCTTCTATCGTGCAGGTTGCGGAAAAACAATGTCCGTCATGCCGCGGAAACAGCGGCGTCCGCCTTTGGGCTGCTCAACGGACTGCAACCAGGACTTTGTCAGTTGTCGCACAGGATGGGGAGGTAGGCTCCGTCTCTGAAACATAGTGCCGAACGCGCTTTGCCACGCACAATGGATGAAACGGTTGCGACGATAATCCTGTGTGAACCGTGATCGACAAATGTTGTTGGAATTGCGATGATCGACGCCGCAGAGTCAGCCAGTAATGGGACCCCGGTATCGTCATCCCATACCCAATTGCCGATTGTGAAGCGCTCGGGTCCCTTGATCTCTCCACCGCATGCCCTCGACACTGCTTCATGCTCCGCCGCCAGCATGTTCATCGCAAAGGTCGCGTTATTTTCCATGGCCCGGAACATGCCGTTGGCGCGATTGATACAAAACAGCATGGATGGCGGGTTCATGCTGACCTCGGCTACGGCCGTCGCAGCCATGGCATAGTCCTGGCCATCCCAGTGGGTCGACATGACCCAAACCGGTCGCACTTGCGATCGCAAGGCCCACCGCAGATCTGTGGCGATATCGGTTATTTCACCTGTCGTCATACTCAATCCTCTCCCCCGCCTCATATGGTATGGCAGGATCCGTGGTCGCAGGTGGCACGAATACCGGCACCGCGACGGCAGCATTCCGTTTGGCTATCGTCTTGAGGTCAGGATAGGATGGAACCTGAAATGAGGGAAATCGGCTGGCGCAATGCCGGCATTGGCAATACCTATTCCGGCACTAACGTGGTGGAGAGGAAACTGGTTTGAGAGGGCTCGACCTCAATCTGCTTGAACCTCTGGATGCGTTGCTCCAGACCCGAAGCGTTACTGAGGCGGCGCGGCAATTGGGCGTCAGCCAACCGACGATGAGCGGCATGCTGCGTCGGCTTCGAGATCAATTCTCCGATCCCTTGCTGGTTAGAGTGGGCAAGAGCCTCGTGCTTACGCCGCGTGCGGAAGAAATGGCTGCGGAGGTGCGGCAAATCTTGTTGCGGTCGGATCGGCTGATGCAGCCAAAACGCAATTTTACGCCCCAAGACCTGAAGCGCACATTCCGCCTGATGGTATCTGAATATGGGCTCTGCGTCATATTGCCCGCCGTGTTCCGCAAGATCAGTGCGCTGGCGCCGCAGGTCACTTTCGAAACGGTGCTTCTCGATCAGCCAAATGATAGCGTGTATCAAGGGCGGGTGGATATGTGCCTGGCAGGCAATCTACCCGGAGGCATATCTAACGAAATTGCGTCCGTTATCAGAATCCGCAAAGTCCTGGACGACCGGTTCGTGGGAATCGTCGACCAGTCGCATCCGTTGCGAGGGAAGCCGACGCTGGATAAATTTCGACATTTTCCGTATATTGCTCCCAATTTTCCTGGCGTTCACTGGACGAAAGAAAATGTCGGAGTGGAGGGCTTGCCCCATTATCCACCCTATATCAGCGTGCCCGGGTTTCTCGCCATCGGCCGGCTGGTTTCCGGCACTGTTTCGGTAGGTATCGTTCCTGAACAGCTTGCCAGCCTCGTGACGACCGAACTGGGTCTGCGGTCGATCGAATTGCCCGAGGCATTTCGCAAGATCGCCATCAGCCTGCTGTGGCACGAACGTGACGAACAGGATCCGGCGCAGCGGTGGCTGAGGTCGCTCATCGTCGAGGAATGTCGTTCAATCCAGACGCGAACGGTCGATCACGGGTCGCCTGACTGACAAGCGGCCGGGGCAGGGTGCCGACCGGACATAGATATTGCTGATACCTGCATTGTGCGGGGCGATTTTTCCTCTCGCTCATCGCACGATAGGATCACGTCCATGGCCGGGCCCCCAAGGCAGATCGGGACGTGGCCAAGCTGCAAGACATATTGCTTAGGAGAGCGTCATGGCGACCGCGTATAAAACAAATGACACCACACCCATGATGGCCATGGACGATATTCTGGCCCAGGCCCGATCATTGCGACCAATGTTGGCCGAAAGGGCGGCACAGACGGAAACGGAAGGGCGCGTCAGCCAAGAGGTGACACAGCTTCTCAAGCAGGCGGGGCTATATCGTCTGGGTCAACCAGCCCGATTTGGCGGCCTTGAGTGCACGCCCAGCCAACAGTTTCAACTGGGTTTCGAACTTGCCCGCGGTTGCGGAAGCACGGGTTGGTGCTCCATGCTCGCCAACGGCAATAGCTGGATGGCGTCGTTCTGGCCCCTTGAGGCGCAGAATGACGTCTGGTTGGAGAACCCCGACAACATCCTGTCCTGCACCTTTTTCCCGACCGGCAAAAGCCAGGCAGCCGATGGCGGATATCTGGTAGAGGGCAGCTGGCCGTTTGCAAGCAATTGCGACAATGCCGACTGGTTCTTCGTATCCGCGCCTCTTCCCGAAACCGACGAAGGGGAGCGCGGGGCAGGATGGTTTCTGGTCCCCCGCAAGGATATCGACATCGATCATGACAGCTGGCGCGTGGCGGGCATGCAGGGCAGCGGCAGCAAGACGCTGCGTTCGACAGCGCCCATTTTCGTGCCTTCCCACCGGATGATCCGGTTGAACGATGTTGCACGCGGAACCATCCCCGGCCGTGATGTCCCCGGGAACGTCAATGCAGCCTTCTCCTTTGCGACCTTCGGGTCCATTATGCTCGTTGGCCCATTGCTCGGCATCGCTCAGGCAGCACATGACTGGTATTGTGAGGCGATGCGGACCAAGGTCAAGGGTGGCCTGAAACCGGGTGCGGCCCTGACGGTCGCTCAAACCCCGCAAGCCCAGGCGAGAGCCGGTGAAGCCCAGGCGAAAATCGATGCGGCGATTGCCCTTATCCTGCATGATCTACCGCCGCTGGAGGCGAAAATCCGCAGCGGACAGACTTTGACTCAGGCCGAGAGGGTGAAGGTTCGCCGCGATGTTGCTTTCGCCGCGCGCCAGGCTAGCGATGCGGTCAATTTGTTGTTTGAAGGCGCCGGCGCAAGTTCGGCGTCTCTGGATGCGCCAATCCAGCGTCACTGGCGTGACGTCAATGTGGGGACCCGGCACACGAGCATGGATGTGCAGGCGATCTACGCGATGGTCGGGCAGCAAAGCTTCGGTCTTGAACCGGTGGGAGTGTATTGACCATGACTTCCGGCTGCTCGTTGCCAGGCAGCGAGTAGCCGACCCTTTGTTTCATACCCCCGATCACATGAGCGAATGCCAACTGGCGATCGAACATGCTACGGGAGCATTTGCACAGGGCTTCCGCTTTGGAAAGCAGCGCTGCCTTGGCTGGCCACGCCGCAGAGCATATAAAGTCGTTCCGCTGAATTGGTGATGACCCGATTGCACGCCATTGGGGCAGTGCCCATCCTGTGCGCATAAGGCCATCAGACGTTTCAATTATGGCCTGAGGTGGTCCTGCTTTAGGCATAGAAGTGCTTGCGGACCCAAATCTTCATGCAACATATATTCGTGCCATGTCTCAGCAATGAGTGTGGCGACCAATAAGGCGAGACATGGCTAAGATAAGCGTGTGCGTGAACGGAGAGAGGATCGACCGCGACGTCGAGCCGCGGCGGTTGTTGGTGGAGTTCCTGCGCGAAGACCTGCGCCTGACGGGCACGCATGTCGGATGCGACACGACCCAATGTGGCTGCTGTACGGTTCGGCTTAACGGGGACGCGATAAAATCCTGCACGATCCTGGCTGTCCAGGCTGACGGGGGCACCATCGAGACGATCGAGGGGGCAGGCACGGTCGATGCGCTGCATCCGGTTCAGCGAGGGTTCCGCGCGTGTCACGCATTGCAATGCGGTTTCTGCACCCCTGGCATGATCATGAGTTCGGTTGCGCTGCTTGATCGCAATCCTGATCCCAGTGAATCCGAAATCCGCCATGCGCTTGACGGCAATATCTGCCGCTGCACGGGATATCAGGGCATTGTGGAGGCCGTACAGTTTGCCGCCAGGGTCATGGCGGGGGAAGATCCGGCTGAATTGGAGGCTGCTCGTGCTGCGCACTGACATTGCTGCCAGGCCCCTCAACCTTTCGGGGAGCGTGGTTTAATGAATGCACAATCCAATCAGCCATCGCGATATATCGGCAAACCCGTTTTGCGGAAGGAAGACTTGCGGCTGGTGACGGGCGCCGGGCGGTACAGCGATGATTTCACGCTGCCTGGATTGACCCATGCCGCAATGGTGCGTTCTCCCTACGCCAGAGCGCGAATTGTGTCGATAAGTACGGCTGCGGCCTTGGCCTTGCCGGGTGTGCTGGCGGTTTTCACCGGACAAGACGTGATCGCTGCAGGGCTCAAGCCACTGGTGCATGACAATTTTCTGATGGGATCGGCCGAAACCCAGAAAAGTGGTGCTGACATCATTCTGGTCAATTCCAGCGGCAAGCCGATCGTTTCGACCCCCCACCATCTGCTACCGCCCGACATCAGCATTTATTCGGGCGAGGCAGTGGCGATGGTCGTTGCCGAAACCGCTGACATCGCCAAGGCTGCGGCCAGTCTGGTCGACGTGGAATTTGAAGAATTGCCCTTCGTTGTCGATGCGGTGCAAGCGCTGGAACCCGATGCGCCCCAATTATGGGAAGAATTCCCAGGCAATATAGGCATTGACGCGCATGTCGGTGACCAGGACGCTACGGACGCAATCTTCGCGTCAGCGTCCAAGGTTGCGTCGCTCCATACGCATATCCAGCGTGTGACGGGGGTTACGATGGAGCCGCGTTCCGCGACCGGGAGTTATGACCCTGAAACCCAACGCTACCAGCTCTATGCCGGCAGCAGCGGCGTATGGCGGCATAAGATCGAGCTGGCGCTGGTACTGGGAGTCCCGCCTTCTCACGTCAGAGTCATCGCAGAGGATGTCGGTGGGAATTTCGGCACCAAGAACAACCTCTCCGTTGAACTGGCATTGGTGACATGGGCGGCCAAGGAGGTCGGCCGACCTGTAAAATGGACGGCTGAACGAGGTGAGGCTTTCGCATCCGACTATCAGGGACGGGACCTGACTGTCGATGCTGAGTTGGCGCTTGATGACGACGGAAACTTTCTTGCCCTGCGCACGCGCAACATCAGCAATCTTGGCGCGCATTTCGTATCGTTCCAGCCGTTGCGTAAAGGCGCGAGCCTGATGAGCAATGTCTATGACATACCGGTGGGATCGGTTCGGGCGATCGGCGCGATCACCAATACGGCCTCGACCGCACCCTTTCGCAGTGCCGGACGCCCCGAGGCGATTTTCGTCATGGAACGATTGGTCGACATTGCCGCGCAGCGCTTCGGCTTTGATCGTATCGAGCTTCGACGTCGAAATCTGGTCCAACCTTCCCAGTTTCCCTACCGCAATATCGCAGGGATCGAATATGATAGCGGTGATTATGAGGGGGTGATGGACGCCGCTCTGCGGATGATCGACTGGGATGGCTTTCCCGCCCGCGCGCAAGATGCCCGCGCGCAGGGAAAGCGCCGTGGGATCGGCATTGCCAACTATGTCGAAATCACCACCGGAATGCCCAGGGAAAAAGCGGAAATCCGCGTCGATCCAGATGGGATGGTGGAACTCGTCATCGGCACCATGTCCAGCGGCCAGGGGCATGAAACCAGTTTTGCCCAGGTGGCGGCCGAGTTGCTGGGCATCGGGCTGAATCAGGTTCGGCTGATGGCAGGCGATACAGATCGCCTCACGATCGGTGGGGGATCCATTTCCGGCCGATCCATGCGCTTTGCCTGCGTCGTCATCAATGAAGCGGTCAATCGAGTGATTGAGCAAGCGTCAAAGGTCGTGGCGCATGTCACCGGTGTCGATAGCTCAGCCGTGACTTTCGCAAATGGGGTCTTGAAGGCGAGCGAGGCTTCTGAATTCACCATCTTTGATGTGGCCCGCCTCATCCGCGACAGGCCGGACCTTCCCGAGGAGCTGCGTGCGCCGCTCTATGGCGAGCATGATCATTTCTTTAGCGATGCGTCCTTCCCCTTTGGCGCTCAGGCATGCGAAGTCGAGGTCGACCTCGCAACGGGCGCGGTCCGGCTTGTGGACATAGCCGCAGTCGACGATGTGGGCCGGGCTATAAATCCTCTGATCCTGCACGGCCAGACTATCGGCGGATGCGTTCAGGGCCTGGGCCAGGCGATGATCGAGCACGTTGTTTACGACGAGGAAAGCGGGCAGTTGATGACGGGTTCGCTGATGGACTACGGCTTGCTGCGGGCCGAGTCCGTTCCGATGTTCAAGGTCGAGATCAGCGAAGTGCCAGCTACCATGAACCCGATGGGCGTGCGATCAGGCGGGGAAGGGGGAACTACGCCCGCCCTGGCCGTATTCGTCAACGCCGTGGTTGACGCGCTGAAGGAATTTGGCGTCGAGCATATCGAAATGCCGCTGACGCCGCAGAAAGTCTGGAGTGCTATCCACGAGAAAGCCGGGCTGCCGGAAAACCAGATGCTGCGCGACTTGATGATGCTGTGAAGACGGGCAGGGATGGGGCGCGCTGCACGGATGGCGAACGCCTCATCATCGCCGACGATTGATCGACATAATGCCACTATGGTCTTGCTGACGCCAGAAGATCACCTTTCGTCGCGCCGCATGCCCGCATATGGTAAGCCATATCTTCCGCAAGTGGCTCTACCGTGAGGCAATAGACATATGTTGGGGCGTCACCGACCCCGAAATAGCGGCTTGCGCTTCTCCATATAGGCTCTTGTCCCCTCCTGATAGTCTTCGCTCAGGAAACATTGCTCGGCCAATGCGTCGCACTGGTCCAGATCGGCGGAGGGGACGGCGCGGCTGAAAATATTGAGGGTTGCCTTGATGGCGCGCTGCGTCAGGGGAGCATTGGCCGCCATCTGGGCAGAATAGTCAGCAACATGAGCCAGCAGCTTCTCGCGGGGGACGACCTTACTGATCAGGTGCAGCCGCAAGGCTTCTTCCGCATCAAAGCGACGACCGCTGAGCATGATATCTCGCGCCGCGGCGATACCGATGACCCGGACAAGCTTGTTGAGGTTCGTAACCCCATAGCCGAGTCCGACGCGAACCGCTGGGACGGCGAATTGGCTGTCGTCCGAAGCGATCCGCACATCGCAGCACAACGCAAGGGCGACGCCCCCGCCGATGCAATAGCCCGAAATCATGGCTATGGTCGGCTGCGGCATGTCAAATAGCCGCTGCATGGCTGCCTCTGCCGTTTGATCATAATATCGTATGTCCGCCGCGCCGCTGCGCGCCGACTGGAATTCGGAAATGTCCGCGCCTGATACGAACGCCTTGTCTCCTGCGCCGGTCACTATGATGCACCGGATGTCTTCGCCAATGTCGGCCAGGATTGAATCCAGTTGTTCCCACATGGAAAGGGACATGGCGTTCCGCTTGGCGGGATTGTCGATGATGATTTGCGCGATCGATCCATCCTGTTCCAGGCGGAGATGTCCTGTTTCCATCATTAAGGGTCCTTTGGATTGCGTTCGCATTGACCGACGGGCGATGGTCAGGGGGATGACACGGCGCCCGGATCATGAAGAAGTGTGAAGGTAGAGCTGGCGCGACAGGCTCAACCGCTCAGCGCGGCGACGACGGCCCGGCGGGTCATGACGCCAATGAGATGCGCGCGATAATCCTGCGGGCAGGCGGCTTCATTCATAAGTGTCGCCGGGTCGACTTTCAGATCGCTCAAGGCTTCCGGCCGGAAATCCTGGGCAAGCGCTTCTTCCGCCATGCTTAGTCTGAATACGCCGTCCGCCCCTGCGCCAGTGACTGCGACCCGTACCGCGTCGTCATATTGCGCGACGAACACGCCGACAACGGCATAGCCGGAAGCCATGCTTCTGAATTTGGCATAGGCCGCGCGCTGGGGAATACGGAAACTGACCGAGGTCAGAATTTCGGCAGGGTCGAGCGCGGTGGTGAACAGTCCTTCAAAAAAGTCGTCTGCCAAAATCACGCGCTTGTTCGTGCTGAGCAGTGCATCAAGGGCAAGACAGGCTGACGGATAATCAGCCGAGGGGTCGTTGTTCGCGATGGAGCCGCCAATGGTCCCGCGATTGCGCACTTGCACGTCACCGATGCCGCCAGCTAGCGAGGCGAGCGCAGGCAGCTTTTGCATGACCAGTGGATCGCGTGACACGTCGTAGTGCCGGGTCATGGCTCCGATTGACAAGCGGTCCTGCTGGTAATCGACACCGCGCAATTCCGGCAATTTGGAAAGATCAACCAGGCGAGACGGTTCATTGAGCCGCAATTTCATCGTCGGCAGTAGCGTCATGCCCCCCGCGATCAGTTTCGCTTCGTCATCCTCGCCAAGAAGAATACTCGCATGCTCCAGGCTTTCTGGACGAAAATACTCGAAATTCTCCATGCCCAACCTCGTCCTCTCCGCAGTGCCACGGCCGGAATCCGATTATGTCCCGGCTTCCGCCTCGATCCGCGCGTCGCGTGCCTTGTGTGAGACCGGCATAGCAGTGGTGATGCGGGCTTGGCACATAGAATGCTGATATGGCCCCATGCGGGATCGACGCCGGAAGATTGAGGCAATCGGACAGACTCCATATGTTATCTGTCCGGAGCGGACCCTTATAGGGGCCATAGCAACCGACTTGATCGAAAAATGGTTGAAATCGCATGGTAGCGCATAACCCCATCTGCCTTTTCGATTATATCTGGCGGTCCATTTCACCGATGAATTTCAAAACAGCGGAGCATTGCTCCTTGGGGTGGAGTTTGAAAGGTGATGGAGGACAGGATATTGGCCGTTCACGACGGCGACATTCTGCGGGTGACTTTAAACCGGCCCGAAGAGGGCAATATATTCACCAATCAGATGATCGGTGAACTACGCGATATCATCCAAGACGTGCCTGACACGTGCAAGTTGATCGTCTTGCGTGGCAACGGGCCCGACTTCTGCCTTGGCCGCGACATCAAGTCGGTGGACATGTCCGGCCCCTTGCCGGAAGCCCTTGCCATGCGTCGCCAAAATGAGGTGATATTTGACTGTTATGGGTGCCTGCGTTCAGCGAAGGTCCCCGTCGTTGCCGTGGTGCAGGGGCGCGCGCGGGGCTTTGGGTGCGCTCTGGCTGGCGCGGCTGACATTACGATTGCAGCCGACGATGCAGTGTTCCAGCTGCCGGAAATGGGGCATGGCGTCATGCCAGGAATGGCGATGGCAGCGCTGGTGGATCGCGTGCCGCGCAAAGGATTCTATTATCTCTTTCTGACGGGCCAGGCGGTGGATGCCGAGCGTGCCATATCTTTTGGCCTTGCCAGTGATGTCACGCCAGCGGCAAACCTGAATGCGCGCGTTGCGGAACTTGAGCGGGCCTTGTTGCGCCCCGCCCGCGTTGCCACAGAAGCGGTGCGCCAATATGCGCGCTCGGCGATTGGCCTTGATGCAGCTGCGGCAACCGATCTTGCGCGCAATCTTCACGCGACGCTGAATTCCTCCTCGGAGCTGAAGTCGCACTGAACAACAGGCAAGTGGTTGGTGTTCAATTGGGCCCGACTGATAGGGTAATGTAAATAATCGATTTGTGGCTCGATCACCGGTCGCATCATATCGACATAAAGGAATTGGGCGCCGTTACGAGAAGGGCCCTCCCATGAGAGGATAGCGGATGCTGGCATATGAACGCTTTGGCCATGGCGACCAAAAAATACTCGCCTTGCATGGATGGATGGGAGACGAACATTTGCTCGATCCCATGCGCCATGCACTCGACCAAAGCGCCTTTGAGTTCGTTGTCCCGGCCTACCGGGGCTATGGCGCTTCCGCGCATATGCGCGGCGTCTATGATCTGGACGAAATTGTTTCTGACCTGGGTGAATTGATCGAAAGCCTGGGCTGGAATGAGTTTCTCGTGATCGGCCATTCCATGGGTGGTTTGATCGGGCAGCGCTTATTGGCCTTATATCCGGACAGATTGATCAAGCTTGCCTGTGTTGCGTCCGTTCCGCCTTCTGGCGCGCAGTTTGATGATCAGACGTTCAGCATGTTTCATGCTGCTGCTGACAATCTGGAGGTGCGTCGCGGACTGCTCGATTTCTCGACCGGCCATCGCCTTCCCTCCGCATGGCTCGACCATGTCATCAGCCAAACCGCTTCGGCGCAGCCCGAGGCCATGCAGGGCTATTTGGAGATGTTTGCGCGGTCTGACCTCACTCCGCTTGTCACAGGCATAGAAACGCCGATCCTGGTGCTGGCCGGCGGCAAAGAGCCGATGGACGTCGAGACTGTCTTCAAGGACACGTTCGCGCAGGCATATCCAAATGCGACATTCGAGATGTTGGCGGAAACCGGCCACTGCCCGATCGACGAAGCGCCGATCTATGTCGCGGGCGCTGTCCAGGGATTTTTCAGGGCGCAGTGAGGCAAGGCGCTGCCGCATCGCCTTCAGGAAGGACATACCGTAATGGCAGTTGAAATGAATGGCAGCGTTGACCTTGGCGCTCCGCCGGAAGTCGTGTGGAAAAAACTCAACGATCCTGAGACGCTGAAATCCTGCATTCCGGGCTGTGAAACGCTGGAGCTGGATGGAGCAAACGCTTTCGTCGCGGCCGCAGTTTTGAAAATTGGCCCGATGAAGGCCAAGTTTAAGGGGCGTGTGGAACTGTCAGATCTCGATCCTCCGCACGGCTATCGCATATCTGGCGAAGGGCAGGGCGGCATCGCCGGATATGCCAAGGGCGGCGCCGTGGTCCGGTTGACCCCGCTGGGTGCGGAATCGACCACGCTGAGTTACGAGGTGACGGCGAATGTTGGCGGAAAAATTGCGCAACTGGGCGCCCGCCTTTTGGACTCCGTCGCGAAAAAATATGCCGACCAGTTTTTTGCGTCTTTCGCCGCGACTATGCCGTCTATCGAACCTCATGTCAGCTGAATAAGCAACGCATCCAGTTGCGATTGATGGTTTCCAATATACGATTTGTTCTTAGGGAGTGATGCTCCTGATTGAATATAATAAATCCGATGACGGGCGAAGATGAGCCTGTGCGGAGAATTAGCTTATAGATCTCTATTTTTTGGATCCGGCCATGACACCTCTACCGCTTTCCCATTTGCGCGTGCTTGACCTGTCGCGAGTCAGGGCGGGTCCCACCTGCGTCAAATTTTTCGGTGACTTTGGCGCTGATGTCATAAAGATAGAGCGGACCGATGGCGGCGGAGACCCGATGGGCGACAATCGCCTGTCTTCGGACTATGTGAATGCGCAGCGCAACAAGCGGGGCATCACGCTGGACCTGAAACGGCCGGAGGGCGTGGCCGTGCTCAAGCGGCTGGTCGAGACAGCGGATATTCTGGTGGAAAATTTCCGGCCGGATGTAAAAACGAAGCTGGGCATTGACTATGACAGCCTGTCGGCGGTCAACCCGCGGCTGATCTACACATCCGTTTCGGCCTTTGGTGAAACCGGACCCTACCGAACCCGTCCCGGATTCGATCTCATCGCGCAAGGCATGGGCGGATTGATGTGGCTGACCGGTTATGAAAATCAGGGGCCGCTGCGGGTCGGAATGTCACCGGCTGATATGAGTGCCGGTATTTTCGCTGCGATGGGCACGTTCATCGCCTTGGCCGAGCGGGAACGGTCCGGCAGGGGGCAATGGGTGCAGACCAATCTCCTGTCTTCCCAGATCATGATGCTGGACTATCAGGCGATGGCCTGGTTAATGGACAAGCGTATTCCCCAGCAACGCGGCAACGACCATCCTCAGATCGTGCCGACCGGTGTCTATGAATCATCGGATGGCTACTTCACCCTCTCGACCGTAGGGAATGATAGTTATCACCGGCTGTGCCGGGCGATCGGTGCTCCCGAATTGATTGACGATGCCCGATTTACAGATGCGCGGCTGCGGGAGCAAAATAGGGACGCCATGAACGCGGCCATAAACGATGCGACGCGCGCGAAGACGGCAGCGGAGTGGGTGGATATCTTGAACGCCGCGGGGGTGCCGGCGGGGCCGATTTACAAGCTGGACGAGATGTTCGAAGACCCACAAGTCCAGGAAACCGGGATCGCGACTAAGCTTGATCACCCTGTTCTGGGCGAAATAGAGATACTGGGGCAGCCGATTACACTCAGCCGGACGCCGGCCAGCTTTCGCAACGCACCGCCGGAACTGGGGCAGCATACGGAGGAGGTCCTTGCGGCGGCTGGGTATGACAGCGATGAAATTGCCCGGCTCAGGCGCGAGAACATCATCTGATGCGTTCATGCCATGAGGCGTAATCAATGCCCTGGCGGTTAGGTATCTGGCGGGAATGGTCGCAGGTTGCGTTGAACAACTGAGCGACTGAACGCGTGCGCCGTCGATTCCGCGGCGCTTCAGGGAGTAAAGCTATGCCTGCATATTTTGTCGCGATCCGCAATTCGGTACATGATGCGGATGAGATGGATATTTACCGGGACATGGCCCGGGCAGCGGCCGCGGGCCATTCCTTCAAACGTCATGCGTCCTATGGGCGGGTACGCAGCACCGAAGGGGAACCGGTGGAGGGTGCAGTCATCCTCGAGTTTCCGACATTTGAAGCGGCAGAGGCCTGGTATGATAGCCCTGAATATCAGGCGGCCATGGCGCATCGTCGTGCAGGTGCGGATTACCGGACCTTCATCATCGACGGGATCTGAGCGAAACAGCGCACAAGACGCTCTCGATCGGGCCAGCCAGCCCATTCCTATAGGCGAGTAATGGGTCTCGGCGTGCCACAGGATTGGGCGGGTGTCCGCGCATGCTGGCCAGCGGGCGGGATGCTGGTCGATCGCCGTCATAAGGCTACTTGTAACTGCGCTATTGGCAGTCGTTACCTACTATCATCTTGGTTTTCTATCGGTTCACAGGCTCTGAACGATCGAACTATCGTTCAGAGCCTGTGTCCTGCCAATCCCAGACCCCGATCAGAATGAGAAGGAGGCCCTTACACCATAGGAGCGAGGGCGACTGACGGAATTACAGCGCAAAGCCGACCTGCCCGTGGCGGGGTCGACGACGCCCAGCAAGCCACCAAGGGCTTGATAGGTATATGACGTGCAGTATCCAGTATCCGTCAGATTGTCTCCGAAGACGGAAACGCTCCATCGATCATCCTTCCCGTACAATGTCGCGCGGGCGCTCAGCAATTGATAGGCCGGCTGGACGGTATACGGGTCTGCATTGTTGATCTGGTTGATGTTGGCTGAAGAAACGAATGACACATCACTGCGAAATAGGAACCGCATTCCCCCCGATATGTCATGGCGGAATTCAGCGCCCAGGCTGCCGGACCATTTTGGAGCAAATGTCGGCCGTTCGCCCGTGATGTCGCGCGTGCCGGTCTGGCCTGGAAGGGCGGTCGCCGTCGGGTAGGAGGTGAAGACGGCATCCAGATAGCTGACAGACGCGTTGAAGCGCAAAACTTCGCTGAGGCGAAGCTGCATGTCCGTTTCGACCCCCTGGTTTCGAAGATCGCCGGCGTTGACGACGCGAAACGCGATGCCATTTGTCAGCCGATCCTGGAAATTCTTCACCTTCATGCGAAACAAGGTGACGTTGAGTTGAAGCAGTTTGTCGAACAGCTCCGACTTCATCCCGATTTCGGCGCTGCGCACGGTTTCCGGCTTCAAGGTCCGATCAAGCAATGTACCGGGAGGGGCCGGGGGAAGCGCGCCAGTCAATGTGCTGGAATCAAAGCCGCCGGATTTGTACCCGGTCGAATAGGAACCAAAGAACAGCAAATTGTCGGTCGGTCGCCAGTTGAGATTGGTTCGGTACGTGAAGCGCTCATTGGCCAGGGCCAGACGGCGGTCTTCCGGCAGAGCGAAATTCGCGCCCAAAGACCTGTTCACCACCTGGATGGCGTGCCCCGATTTTTCGTCGCGGGTCCAGCGACCGCCCAGAACCAGGTCAACCGTCGGCAGAAGCTTGAAGGTCGTCTGGGCATAGGCGGCGTAGCTGTCCGTCACCTGGGTGAAGCGGCGATTGAACAGGTCTGTGTTGGTCTGGCCGGGGCAAACCGCGCCCGGAGGTCCAGCAGGAAACAGCAGCCTGCACCCATCGGTGTAAATTTGATAGGCATCGTCGCTGAGCCAGCTCTCATGGAAATAATAAAGGCCTGCCACAAAGCTCAACCGACCATCGAGCAACCTGTCCGTTGGCGAAATCAGTTGCAATTCATGGCAATGGCTTTTGCTTTTGTAGGAAAGGAAATCGGAAAGCGTTGGTGTTTCGACGCCGAAAACATTGGTCAGCGCAGTAGAATTTTCCCAATATTGATAGGCGTCGATAAGCTTCAGGCTGAACCCTGAATCAAAATCCCACTGCAGCGTGGAATTTACGCCCCATTGAGTGTCATCCACATGGTCGCCGACATATTGGTTGAATCTGTGGTCGAACGGCGTCAAATCGACATCATTGGAGCCGATCGTCGCCAAACGGGCCAGGAAGCCCGGCAGCCTTCCGTCAGGTATCGAACTTGTCAGCAGCGCGCCCATTGCCGCTTCATTGCCATTCCGGCGAGCAACATTGCCCCGCACGATCCAGCTAAGGTTGCTGCTGAGATCAAACTTGCCGGACAGTCGCAGCGCGAAGCTGTCCGAAGCCCCATAATGTTTGTCGTCCAGACGGTTGTACCACAAACCGCGATTGAGTTCGCCAAAGCCCGCCAGTCGGAGGGCAGCCCCGTCACTGATCGGCACGTTGACATAGCCTTCGGTCCGATAGCGTTCGCCATTTCCGATCTCGGCGGCCAGATTGCCGGAAAACGTATCTTCCGGCAGAGCCGACCGCAAATTGATTGCGCCGACTGACGCATTGCGGCCAAACAGCGTCCCTTGCGGACCGCGAAGCAGTTCCAGTCCTTGCAAATCGAGATAGGCGCCCACCATCTGGGCTTCGCGCGGGATGTAAACGCCGTCCAGGAATCCTGCCACGCTGGGTTCGATCGCGGTCCCGCCCTGCGAACCGACGCCACGAACGATGACACGGGCGCGCGTTGCGCCGATACCCGTATCGACGCGCAGGCTCGGCGCGACGCGAGGAAGATCGTAAATTGTCACGATGTTGGAATTCTTCAACATCGTATTGTTGAGCGCTGTGATGGAAATCGGCACGTCCTGAACATTTTCTGCCCGGCGCTGCGCTGTCACGATGATGTCTTCAGAGCTATTCTGTGTCTCGGCTTCAACTGCTGCCTCCTGCGCAAACGCAGTAAAAGGCGTCAGCAAGCAAATTGCTGCGACGGAACTAGCCAGCACGATTTTATTCATGTCCGATCCTCCCCTGACGTCGAACGTCATCCGTTATTTCGCACCGCCCTTTTTGAGTATCATTCGGAAACTCTCCCACGGGGGGGAGCCTGTCTCGGAAATATGGGTCCGGCTTATTGTCAGCCGATGTCAGATCATACTCTGCATGGCCTAATAGAAATGTCTGATTGGCGGAGCGGGGATATGACGGGGGCGTTGCTTGATATGGGTATGACTGATTTTGATAAGATAAGTGTTGCCGGCTCCTTTATTGAGTGAAGAGAAATTGCTTGCAGAGAGGATGGGCGCGGGGACCGAGTGGAGGCGCGGCTTGGGGCGCCGTATTTCGCTGGTCTAAATCTGGCGGGAACTTATGAAGGACGAGCTAAAGGCAGCTTGCATCACGCCAAGCCAGAAGAGCAGGGGGCCACAATGGTGACGCGGATTGATCCGGGGCAATTGCTGACATTTCTTGCGATTTATGAGGCTGGTGGCTTCAATCGGGCCTCGTCCACACTGCATAAATCTCAGCCAGCGCTGACCCGAACCGTTCACCGACTGGAAGATATGAGCCAGACCAAGGTGTTCACGCGCAACGTAAATGGCGTGGAGTTGACGACAGACGGGAAAATGCTTCTGGCGCACGCGCGGGTC
Organism: Sphingobium lactosutens DS20; assembly: GCF_000445105.1. Classification (GTDB taxonomy): domain Bacteria; phylum Pseudomonadota; class Alphaproteobacteria; order Sphingomonadales; family Sphingomonadaceae; genus Sphingobium; species Sphingobium lactosutens. The sequence goes on from NZ_ATDP01000106.1 coordinate 145,856, forward strand.
ATACGAGCCAGCCTGAAGGAAGCCGAGCGTGGACTGGCTCGCCTCATGGAAGGGCGACCTGTCCAGATCATCATTGGCACCGCGCCGGTTCATCCGCTCAATATTTTTGCCAATGCCGTATCTGATCTGATGGCTGAAAGGCCAGAGATGGATGTCAGGCTGCTAAGCCAATCGGAGTCCGGCCTGTTGTCCTCCCTGCGCGACGGAGACATTAATTTCGCCGTTCTCCCGATGCCCGGTCCACAACAGGTCGCGGAGTTTCACATTCAGCCCGTTTTTGAAAATCGCGTCGCGATCTTCTGCCGACCGGACCATCCTCTCGCCCAGAATGAAAATCCCACCATCGATGATTTGAGTTCGGCCGGCTGGATTCTGGGTCCGTCCGGCAGCGTATTGCGCGACAGGCTGGAGGCATTGTTTGCCAGCGAAGGGCGACAACCGCCCGACATCGTCTTGGAGGTGGAGGACCAGCGGATACGGCGCATGTTGCTTGTCGAAAGTCCGTATCTTTCCGTCTTTGCGCGACACAATGTCGTAGAGTTGGTTCAGTCGAAACAACTTGTCGAAATTCCATTTTCGTTCGCGCAAGCGCCAAGACCCGTGGTGGCGCTCGCCTTGAAGGAGAACGAGCATATGGAAAATTTTGTCCGCCATCTGCGCCGACATTATGAAAAGAGCATGTTCCCATGATCTATACACAATAATGTTAGGGGAATAATATAATATGCCCGCATATATGATGCTGCAAATGAAAGTTATCAGCGAGGAAGGTTTATTGGAATATCGCAAAGCGGTTAAGCCTTTGATGGAAAAATTCGGGGCAAAGCCGATCATACGCGGTGCAAAGATAGACTTGCTGGAGGGGCAAGGCGCGGATCGTCCAATTTCGCTGTTCGAATTTCCATCCATGCAGGCCTTGCATGATTTCTGGGAATCGCCGGAATATGCTGCAATCAAGCCTTTGCGCGCTGGATCTGCGGACATCGATATCTGGGCCATCCCAGGATTGTAACCGACGTCTGCCTAGCGAAACTGATCCGCCGTCCCCCAATCGACCGGGTTATGCCGCGTACAAATTTCCTGCCTTCACCATCCAAAAACGGGAGATAGCGATGCCCTTCATCGACACCCCTGACTGTTCGCTCTATTATGAAGAAACCGGCAGTGGAGTGCCGATCATCTGGATCCACGAATTTGCTGCTGATTGCCGCACCTGGGAAGCGCAGGTGCGCCGGTTCAGTCGCGACCACCGTTGCATCACCTATAACGCCAGGGGCTATCCGCCTTCTTCCGTGCCTGAGGATGGAAAGGCATATACCTATGTTCGACAGCGGGACGATCTGCTGGCGATCATGGATGCCCTGGACATTGAAAAGGCGCATCTCGTCGGGTTGAGCATGGGTGCTTACACCGGTCTTCAGTTCGCGATGTCATATCCCGGACGCGTTCTGTCGCTGGTTTTTTCCAGCGGCGGATCGGGCGCGCCCAAGGGGGACCGCGAGGCTTTCAAGGTCGAGACATATAAGGGCGCCGACCGCATGTTGAACGAAGGGATGGTTGCGGGCGCTCATGGGCTTGCGATGGGGGCAACACGGGTACAACTTCTCAACAAGGATCCGCGCGGATGGCAGGAGTTTCGACAACAGATGGCGGAACATTCCGCGCTGGGATCGGCACTCACCCTGAAAAATTTCCAGGCAATCCGGCCCTCCTTGCATGATTTCGAGGATGAGTTGCGTAAATTGGATGTGCCAGTCCTGTTGGCGGTCGGCGATGAGGATGATCCGGTAATTGATGCCAATATCTTCCTCAAACGGACCATGCCGCGTGCAGGGCTTTGGATTCATCCCAAGACCGGGCATGGCCTCAATCTTGAGGAGCCGGACGAATTCAACCATCGTGTCGCCGCTTTCCAGATTGCCGTGGAACGAGGCAAATGGCCGAGGAGAGATGCGCGGGCCAACCCCAACCAGTCCATTTTTATGGGAGACAAGTCGGAAGGGGCGCCGTGATGGATCTGGGCCTTGAAGGAAGGGTCGCGCTGGTCACGGGTGCGTCGCAAGGTATTGGGGCAGCTACCGCGATGCAGCTGGCGGAGGCGGGCTGCGACATCATTCTTGCCGCCAGATCGGAAGGAAGGCTGCGACGCGTAGCGGACGACATTGTCGCGCGCTTCGGGCGCAAGGCTGACATATTTGCGGCTGATCTTTCGTCGTCGAAGGCTGTCGCCGCGCTTGCCGATCGTGCCGGAGCAGTGGACATTCTTGTCAATAATGCGGGTGCTGTTCCAGGCGGCAGGCTGGAGGATATTGGCGAGGATGAATGGCGGGCGGCGTGGGACCTCAAGGTCTTTGGCTATATCAATCTGACACGCCTGATCTACCCGCAGATGGCATCCCGCGGAAATGGTGTGATCGTCAATGTGATTGGCGCCGCCGCCCAGATACGCAACCCCACCTACATATGCGGCGTCGCTGGCAATGCGGCCTTGACGGCATTCACCATGTCCATCGGCAGCGATAGTCATCGCAACGGTGTGCGCGTCGTCGGCGTCAGCCCGGGACCGGTCGCGACAGAGCGTCTCGATAATCTGGGTGAGGCAGCGGTCAAGCAGGACGCTATGCCCTTTGGTCGTGCCGCGGACCCTGAAGAAATCGCGTCAGCCATCGCATTCCTGGCGTCGCCTCGATCAGGCTACACCTCTGGAACGGTCCTGATGGTGGATGGCGGAATGTCGGCTCGCGCGGCTGGATGACAGCAAGGCGCGGTCTGTGTCCCGCGACGCAGCAGTCTCAAACCCTGTTTCCGACATGATCTGCCGTTAAGTCCCTTCTCGCGTCACGCAGATCAATCTCGATGCGCGCCAACAAAATCGCAGTGCGGCATTTTCGCGCCGCGCAAAATGCTCTAGGTCGCGCGCCATGCTGAACCTCAATGCCATCACCGTGCGCCTGGGCGGCCGCACCATTCTTGATCGCGCCGCCGCCACCTTGCCGCCGCGCAGCCGCGTGGGCCTTATCGGCCGCAATGGCGCTGGCAAATCGACGCTGATGAAGGTGATGATCGGCCAGATCGACCCGGACGAAGGGTCGTGCGACATGCCGCGCGACACGCGCCTTGGCTATATCGCGCAGGAAGCGCCGTCGGGCACCGCCACGCCGTTCGACACCGTGCTGGCCGCCGATACCGAGCGCGCCGCGCTGATGGCCGAAAGCGAAACGACGGAAGATCCCGATCGGCTGGGCCATATCTACGAGCGGCTGACCGCGATCGACGCCTATACCGCGCCAGCCCGCGCTGCCCGCATCCTCGTCGGCCTCGGCTTTGACGAGGAGATGCAGGGCCGCCCGCTCGACAGCTATTCGGGCGGCTGGAAAATGCGCGTTGCTCTCGCCGCCCTGCTCTTTTCCAATCCCGACCTTTTGCTGCTCGACGAACCGTCGAACCATCTCGACCTCGAAGCGACCTTGTGGCTCGAAAATTTCCTCAAGGCCTATCGCGGCACCGTGGTCGTCATCAGCCATGAGCGCGACCTGCTCAACAATGTCGTCGACTATATCCTGCATCTGGAAGGCGGGAAGGTCACGCTCTACCCCGGCGGCTATGACGCGTTCGAACGCCAGCGCGCCGAACGCCTCGTCCAGCAGGAAGCGGCCCGCGCCAAGCAGCAGGCGGAGCGCGAGAAGTTGCAGGACTATGTCGCCCGCAATTCCGCCCGCGCCTCGACCGCGAAACAGGCGCAGTCCCGCGCGAAGGCGCTGGCAAAGATGCAGCCCATCGCCGCCGCGATCGAGGACCCGACGCTGCATTTCGGCTTTCCCAGCCCCGCCGAACTGCGTCCGCCGCTCATCACCATGGATATGGCCGCGGTTGGCTATACCGACACGCCGATCCTGCGCCGCATCAACCTGCGGATCGACCCCGACGACCGGCTGGCGCTGCTCGGCCGCAACGGCAATGGCAAGACAACGCTCGCCCGCCTCATCGCCGCGCAACTGAAGCCGATGGAGGGCGACATGGCCTCCAGCCCCAAGATGAATGTCGGCTATTTCACCCAATATCAGGTGGAGGAACTCGACGTCACCGACACCCCGCTCGAACATATGACCCGCGTGATGAAGGGCGCGACGCCGGGCGCGGTGCGCGCGCAGCTGGGCCGCTTCGGCTTTTCTGGCGAGCGCGCGACACAGAAGGTGGGGAGCATGTCCGGCGGTGAGCGCGCCCGTCTGGCGCTCGCGCTCATCACCCGTGACGCGCCGCACCTCCTCATCCTCGACGAACCGACCAACCACTTGGACGTCGACAGCCGCGAGGCGCTGGTGCAGGCCCTGAACGATTATTCGGGCGCGGTGGTGATCGTCAGCCATGATCGGCACATGATCGAACTGGTTGCCGATCGTCTGGTGCTGGTCGACAATGGCACCGCCCAGCCGTTCGACGGCAGCCTCGACGATTATACCGACATCATCCTGCGCAAATCCGATGGCAATGGCGCGGATGGGGCAGGGGGCGGTGACGCACCCAAGGTCGATCGCAAGGCGGAAAAGCGCAACGCGGCCCAGTGGCGCGAAAAGCAGAAGGCGGCGAAGAATGCGGTCAGCAAGGCGGAAAGGGACATGGCCGCGCTGGCCGCTGAACGCAGCCGCATCGACCAGGCGCTGTTCGACCCCAAGTCCGCGACCGGCGCGGAAGCGAAGATGACCACCAGCGAACTGATGGTGAAGCGGGCCGCGATCGAAAAGAAGCTGGAAACGGCCGAGGAAGTGTGGATGGAGGCGAGCGCGGCGCTGGAGGATCTCTGACCCTTTATCGACCGATCAGGATGAACGGCGCCCAGATAAAGGGCTGCGCCGCGTCCGGCCGGCCGGACCGCATCAGCTTGAGCATCGCCTTTTGCAACGCCACCGCGCGCGTCAGCCCACGGTCCGCGCCCTTCACCGTTTCCAGCGTCACGAAGGCGCTGGCATCGTCGCGCACCGGCCAGTGCGACACCAGCAGCGCGCCCGCACCGGCATAGCGGAACGCTTGCGCCAACCCTGAATAAGCGGGCGCCTGCGCCGTCTCCCCCGCCGCCGTGTTGCAGGCGGACAGGATCACCCAGTCCGCGCCGATCCGCATCGTCGCCACTTCCGACGCAGTCAACAGCCCGTCATCCGTTCCGTCGGGAGACAGCAACAGCGCCGGTTCGGTCAACCCCTCTATCTCGCCGCTGACCAGCCCGTGCGTCGCGAACAGCATGACGCCGTAGGACGTGAGATCGTTTCGCCGCAGCGCCGCCTCGGTGGCTTGCGCGCCTGTCAGCAGCGTGGCCCGCGCCCGACCGAACTGATCCGCCACCGCCTGCAATTCCGCTGACGATCCGGGCAGGGCTGGCAGCGCCGAAAGCGTCGCCGCTGCCCCACCGCGAAACGGGCCGCCCGCCGTGGTCGCCAGCATCAATGCCGCGCCGGGGCCATTGGGTGCGCCAATGCCCAGGAAACGCTGACCCTTCAACGCTGTCAGGCGTGTTGGCGCAGGGGTGGTGAGGAAGCCGGGCTGCACCGTCAAGGCAAAGCGACGGATCAGCCAGGGGGTGTCCGGGCGCGCCATTGTCACCTGCTGTTGCGTCAGCATGGCAAAGGGGAGCGAGGCAAAGGCGCCGGTCGGGACGATCCGCAAGGACCGGGTTCTGGCAAGCACGGCCTCTATACCCGGCGTCAGGATGTGCGCATGGAGCTGATAGGCGGCCTGTCCGTCAAAGCCCTCCGGTGATAGCCCGTCGCGCAGTCGCCCCACCAATGCGACCAGATCGGCCCGGCTCCTCTTCGCGCGCTCGATCCGCACGGCGTCATGGCTTATGGCCAGCATGTAGACACCACTGAAGCCTGGCATAACCGCCAGATAGGCTTCCCGCTTGCCCAGTTCGCGGCGCAGCGCCGCCAGGTCCGGTTGCTCCGCCCCGCGTGCTTCCGCCCAGCGGGGAAAGTCGCGGGCGATCGCGCTCTGTTCGGCCGCCATGGCCGCAGCGGCGGCCGCACGCCGGTCGCGCGCGTCGGCAACGCCGCTATCGACCGCCAGCGCCTTCAGCAGGGCGCGGTCCGCTTCTTCCAACGCTCTGCCGCGATCCTGCAAACCCCGTACCCGGGCCGCTAACGCAGGATCCTGGACCAGTCGCTGCGCGACCAGCCGGTTGGCCTGGGCAATGCGCGAAGCGGCCATGACGGCCATCGCGTTCAGCGCGAGTTCGCCGTCCTCGGTCGTTGCTGCCGCCTCCAACGCCATGTCGAGCGCCAGCCGCTGTTCCTCATCCAATTCCCCGTCATTGTTGACCGCAGCATCGGCGCGCACCACCGCCACGACCCGTCGCGCGCTTTCGCCGATATTCCGCCCCTCCGGCGCGGTCCGCGCCACCAGCATCGCCGCCATTGCCAGTGGCAAGGCAGGCGCGTTGTCCAGCTGGGCGCTTTCCGTCGCATAGGCGGCGGCGGCGTCGCGCGCCGCATCCATCCGCCCCGCCTCGACCAAAGCGGCGATGAGATAGGGGTAGGCGCGCTGGCCGATATCCCTGTCCTTGTCGGACCCGGCCTTCACTCGGTCCAACGCGGCGCTCAGCCTTGTGATCGCTTCGTCGTGACGCCCTTCGGCAAGGCTTGCCGCGCCAGCCCAGGCAAGCGCGCGCGCGGATTGCGGGCTATTCTCGCCCTCCAGCGCCCGAAAGCCGCGCTCGGCCTCCATGAACAGTGGCCCGGCGTCGGCATAACGCTCCATCGACAACAGCACGGACCCCAGATTTTGCAGGGCGAAGTGAAAATACAGGCTGTCCGTCCCCACCGTCTCCCGCTTGATGGCGATGGCGCGCCGTAGATAGTCGAGGCTCTCGGCGCGTCGCCCGGTCCGCGACAGCAACAGCCCCAGCGCCTCCAGCGCCCGGGCATAATTGGGATGCTTGCGGTCGACATGATCGGTCCCGATCTCGACCGCCAACCGCGCATAATGTTCGGCCTCCTCGATTCGGTCGACGCGCTGGAGCATCTGGGCGTAGGTATAATAAGCGCCAAGCGCGTCGGCGCTGTTCGGCCCCACCGCCGCGATGCGCGCGTCCATGCAGGCCTTCTGCGCCACCACCGCTTCGGCATTGCGGCCAAGGCGCATCAGCGCCTGCGCGTGGATGAAGGCGATGTTGGACCGCAGCATGTGCACGTCCCGGTCGATCCCTTCAGGGGGCAGACTGGCGACATAGCCGTCCATGGCGCGGCTGGCCTGCGCCAGCGTCTCCGCGCCGCCCGATACGTCGCCCAGCGCCATTTGCGCATAGCCCTTGACCGACTGCCCCTGCATCCAGGCGATGGGATAGGCGTCCGCAAAGGGTGCCAGCAGGGTCAGGCTCTCGCTCGATCGGCGCAGCGCATCGGCATTTTTGCCGTCCAGCTGGTCCATCGATGCCAGCATGACGAGCGCGACACCGCCAAGCGGATGGGGGTGCCCTTTGACCCGGCTCTTGAGCGCGGCGTCATGCAGCCGCATCCACGCGTCGCGGGTCCGCTGCGACATGGACAGCGCATAATCGTCGCTATCATAGAGGGTCGATGCGGCCGCCTCCAGCCGGTAAAGCGCCGCGTGACGGGGATCGCTCGTCGAAAATGCCGGCGTCTTCGCCAGGGTCGGCGACGCAGCCAGCAATGATCCCAGCAATAGCCCAAGGCGCGTCAATCGCTTCATCACCGCCCCCGCTCAGTGATTTGACCCCTTCGTCCTTTGCGGCCGCGCTGCCCCCGCCGTCAAGCGCCGAGCGCAGGCCGCCAGTCCCAGCGCAGCGGGTCGCCGTCCATCACTTCAATGCCTTGCGCGACCAACTCATCCCTGATCCTGTCCGACAGGGCAAAATCCTTGTTCGCGCGAGCGGCCGAGCGGCGTTCCAGTTCCGCATCCACCTGATCGGCGGTCAACAGCGCATCTTTAGGGCGCACCCGCAGGTCCGCGCGCGCCAGGCTCAGCAGATTTAGGCCCAGCGCCTGGTCGAACGCGGCGATGAGGCAGAGCTTTTCATCCGCCGGCACTTTTTTCACCGCAATCGCCTCTTCCAGCAACGGCAGTGCGCGAGGCGTCATCAGATCATCGCTAATGGCCGCGTCGAACTGTTCGAGCAGCGGCGTCAGCTTGGGATGCAGATTGGCGCGCAGATAGTCGAGCCGGGGCGACTGCCAAGTCACCCCTTCCGCGCGCGACTTCAATCCCTCCACGCCCATCACCAGCCGCTTTAGCCGCGTGAGGGCGGCCGCCAGATTGTCGCCGCTGAACTCCAGTTCGCTGCGATAATGCGCGCCCAGGCACAGCAGGCGATAGGCGAGGGGGTGCACGCCCGCGTCGATCAGGCTGAACAGCGTCGTGAAGCCGCCCTTGGACTTCGACATCTTCCCCTGTCGATCGACCAGGAAATTATTGTGCATCCACCAGCGCGCCCCGGTGAAACCCGCTTCGACAGCGCCAACCTCCGGGCCGCAGCAGACGTGGAAGGCCTGATTCTGCGCGATCTCATTGGGGTGATGGATTTCGCGATGGTCGATGCCGCCGGTATGAATGTCGAAGGGCTGGCCAAGGCGCGCCTGGGACATGACCGAACATTCCAGATGCCAGCCGGGCGCGCCCTTGCCCCATGGGCTGTCCCATTCCATCTGCCGCTGTTCGCCCGGCGGCGATTTGCGCCAGATCGCGAAATCGCTGGGGTTGCGCTTGCCCGCGACGGGGTCGATCCGCGCATGCGCCGCATCGTCGCGGCCCCCGGCCAGCGCGCCATAGTCGGGCACGCTGCTGCTGTCGAAATAGAGGCCGCTGTCCAGCTCATAGCAATGATCGGGCGCGATTTTTTCCGCGAACGCGATCATCTGCGGGACATAGTCCGTCGCGACCGTCCATTCGCTGGGTGCAATGATATTGAGGTCAGCGACATTCTGCTTGAACGCTTGCGTATAATGGGCGGCGATGTCCCAAATGCTCTGGGCGCTGGCCCGCGCGGCCGCCTCCATCTTGTCATCGCCCGCGTCGGCGTCGCTGGTCAGATGGCCGACATCGGTAATGTTGATGATGTGCGTGACCGCCAGCCCTTTCCACAGCAGCGCCCGGCGCAACGTGTCGGTGAAGACATAGGCGCGCAAATTTCCGATATGGGCATAGTTATAGACGGTGGGGCCGCAGCTATAGACGCGCGCATGGCCGTCCTCGATCGGAGCGAACGGCGCGATGGCCCGCGTCAGGCTGTTGAACAGGCGCAGCGGCGCAGCGATAGGCTGGTCATCGGACATGCGGCCAGCCATGTCGCGAGACGCGGGCGGGGTCAATCCTCCGAACTGGAATGCGCCTTTGTAATATAATGTTGCGAGAGCGCGCGACATCTTGCGGCGGTGCATGTCGTGCCCGATATTGTCTGTGCGGGCCGGGCCCCTCTGGCGACGCGGATGTTCACCCCCTTGCATCCCGTCGCGATGTCGGACCGCATCGGGTGTGCCCGGTGCAGGTTTTGTGGCGTTTTGCCCCCTCACTTGCCACAGAAGACCGCGCCGGGCTCACTCGAACCAGTTCGATTGGATGGAGTGAGTTTGCACATGAATAATCCCGTTCGCATGCCGGGCTATGGCGCCAGCCGGTCGGTCGACACCGATGCCGGTCTGCGCGCGCATATGCTGGGCGTTTTCCGCAACATGGGTCTTGGCCTGGTCATCACCGGTCTGGTCGCCGCACTGGTCGGCAATACCCCGGCGCTCGCCGCCGCCATCTACGGCACGCCGCTCAAATGGGTGGCGATCTTCGCGCCGCTCGCCTTCGTGTTTTTCTTCAGCTTCCGCATCGAAAAGATGACGACATCAGGCGCGCGCACCGCTTTCTGGGCCTTTGCCGCGGTGATGGGCGTGTCGCTGGGCAGCATCTTCCTCGTCTTCACCGGCGGCAGCATCGCGCAGGCCTTTTTCTCGGCCGCAGTCATGTTCCTCGCCATGGCGCTGTGGGGCTATACGACGCAGCGTGACCTGACGAAGATGGGCAGCTTCCTGATCATGGGCCTGATCGGCATTATCGTCGCCAGCCTCATCAACCTTTTCATCGGCTCGTCGGCAATGGCGATGGTCATCTCGATCATTGGCGTGGTGGTCTTCACCGGCCTCACCGCTTGGGACGTGCAGCGCATCAAATCGGACTATTTCTACTATGCGGGCCAGGAAGTCGCGCAGAAGATGCAGGTCATGGGCGCGCTGTCGCTTTACCTAAACTTCGTCAATCTGTTCCAGATGCTGCTCAGCCTGACGGGTGAGCGCGAATGATGCGGGACGCGGCGCAGGTGTCCGCCATGCTCTGCCCGGTTTGTCATGTCGGCCTCGCCATGACGGATCGGCAGGGCGTAGAGATCGACTATTGCCCGCAATGCCGAGGCGTGTGGCTGGACCGGGGCGAACTGGACAAGATCATCGAGCGATCGGCGGCCGGCATGACGCCGCCTGCGTCTGCCGCCCAACCCAGCTACCGCCCCGACCGCGCGCATTATGATCATGGTCCAGGCTTCCAGAAGAAGCGCAAGAAAAGCTTCCTCGAAGAATTGTTCGATTAAGCCGCGTCCGTCGATGGGCAGGCAGTGTTAGCGGGTCGGTTCTAGCCGCAGGCGCGCTGCCTGGTTCATCATGTCCTCGATCCGCGCGGCGCCATCGACATTGGCGCGGATGATTTGCCAGGGATCGACGCTCTGCGCGAACCGCATGCCGCACAGATCACCGCGCGACCACATGATACGCGCTTCCATGTCGATATCCTTGGCCTTCAGCCGCACCGTGTTGCCGATGCGGAAGCCGTCGCGATGTTCCAGCAGGCACCCGCCGGCCGACACATCGCCCACGATAACCTTGCGGCAATCGTCGCCCTCGATCAATTCTGCTTCGAACGCGGTGACGAAGCGCGCATGACGACGCCGATCGAAACGTGCCGCCAAATCCGTGATAGTCATCGTTCCGCACCTCCGAAAATACGCCGGCAGCCCATAGGCGCCATAGTGGCAAGGCCGCGAATCTGCCAATCAATCCTTAACAACTGGTAACTTCGCGCGATTGTCGCGGCCGGTCGAGTGTCTGGCGCGGGCAGGCGAAAAAGCGCCATGAAACGACGCTGCTGATGGCTCAGCCGCCGGAACCTGCCGAGATAATCTCGGTCAAAAAGGAACTGATCGCGCCCTGATCGCTTCTGCGATCATCCCCCCAGACACAAAGGAGCAACAAATATGGGCAGCGCGCGTCCCATGGGCCGGACATCCATCGCGGCCATGATCCTGGGCGGGGTCATCGCCCTTATAGGTCTGGTGCTGGCTGGGGGCGGAGCATGGCTGCTGATCGAGGGGGGCTCTGCTTATTACCTGATCACCGGCGTCGCGATGCTGATATCGGGCGTGCTGCTGATCCGCGGGCGCATGGCGGGCGCTTGGCTGTATGTCGCCATCTTCCTTGCCACGGTGGTCTGGGCCTTGTGGGAAGTGGGAACAAGTCCGTGGGCGCTGGTGCCGCGCGTCGTTGCCCCGCTGGTGCTGCTGGTCGCCGTGCTGCTGGTCATGCCGACATTGACCCGGAGGCCGGGGCGCTGGACATGGGCTGGCATTGGCGTAGTCGGGACTATTGCGATCGCCACGATCTTCGGCTGGAGCATTGCGGGCAATTATATCCCGCCAGTCAATGGCCAGTTGCCCGGCGCGCGCTATGCCATGACCGATCCGTCGCTGGGGCAGGTGGGCAATGACTGGCCGGCCTATGGCGGCACGTACAGCGCGCGCCGCTATTCGCCGCTGGCGCAGATCACGCCGGCCAATGTCGGCGAACTGAAGCGGGCCTGGACCATCCATACCGGAGATATGCCCAGCGCTGCGGCGAAGGGCACCTATGGCGCGGAAACGACGCCACTCAAGATCGGCAATACGCTTTATCTGTGTACGCCAAAAAGCATGGTGCTGGCGCTCGATCCGGTGACGGGCAAGCAGAAATGGCGCTTTGACCCGGGCGTCAAGGACGACGCCATTCCCTATACTGCCGCCTGCCGTGGCGTGAGCTATTATCAGGTGCCCGGCGCAGCGGCCGATACGCCCTGTGCGCAGCGCATCATTCTGGGCACGCTGGACGCGCGGATCATCGCGCTCGATGCACGGACGGGTCGGCAATGCCGGGATTTCGGGCAAAATGGCCAGGTGCGCATCACCGACGGTATGGGGCAGGTGAGCCCCGGCTATGTGTCGATCAATTCGCCGCCCACTATCGTGCAAGGCGTGGTCGTGACCGGCCATCAGGTGCTTGACGGCCAGAGCCGCTGGGAGCCATCGGGCGTCATTCAGGCCTATGATGCGGTGACGGGCAAAATGCGCTGGGCCTGGGACATGATGCACCCTGAACGCAGCGGTCCGCCGCCCGCCGGCCAGACCTATACGCGCGGCACGCCAAATATGTGGACCATCGCATCGGGCGACGAGAAACTGGGTCTTGTCTACCTGCCGATGGGCAATGCGTCGGCCGACTATTATAGCAGCCTGCGCCGCCCGGAGGAAAATCGCTATGCGACGTCGCTGGTCGCGATCGACGTCAAGACGGGGAAACCGCGCTGGACCTTCCAGGCGGTGAAGAAGGATGTGTGGGACTATGATTTCGGCGCGCAGGCGACGCTGGTTGACTTTCCCACGTCCAACGGATCGGTGCCCGCGATGGTGCTGCCCAGCAAGCAGGGCGACATCTACGTGCTTGATCGCCGCACCGGCCGGCCGCTGACGCCGATCGGCCAGATCAAGGCGCCAGGCGGTGGCGTCGAGCCGCAGGATCGCGCCCCGACCCAGCGAGTGTCGCTCTATCATAATCTGCGCAAGCCCGACCTCACCGAAAAGGATATGTGGGGCATGTCGCCGATCGACCAGATGATTTGCCGCATCCAGTTCCGCAAGGCGAGCTACAAGGGCTTCTTCACGCCGCCCGAGGCCGACCGACGGTCGATCGAATATCCCGGCTATAATGGCGGGACCGACTGGGGCGGTATCGCAGTCGACCCGGCGCGTGGGGTGATCGTCGCCAATTATAACGACATGCCCAACTATGTCCGGCTGGTGCCGCGCGCCAAGGCCAATGAACTGGGCTGGGCGCCGCGCAATCAGGCGCGGGGCAAGATTGGCGGCGCGGAAGGGGCTGGCGACCCGCAGGCGCATACCCCTTATGCGATCGACGTCAATGCGGGCTGGCGGCTGAAATTTACCGGCATGTTGTGCAAGCAGCCCCCTTATGGCGGCATCCGGGCCATCGATTTGGCCACCGGCCGCACCATCTGGGACCGCCCATTCGGCACGGCGCGCACCAATGGCCCCTTCGGCATCCCCTCCATGCTGCCGCTGACCATTGGCACGCCCAATAATGGCGGCGCGGTCGTCACCAAAAGCGGCCTCATCTTCATCGCCGCCGCCACCGACAATCTGATCCGCGCCATAGACCTGCGAACCGGCAAGACGCTGTGGTCCGATACGCTGCCGGGCGGCGGGCAGGCGACGCCGATGACCTATAGCCAGAATGGCAAGCAATATCTGGTCATCATGGCGGGCGGACATCATTTCATGGAAACGCCGGTCAGCGATCAACTGGTCGCCTATGCTCTGCCCTGAGCGGTTGTTTCCGGCGCTTTGCTGCGCCACATAGGCGTGACGATGCGCGGGGATGGCGTTACCCCCCCCCCGCTTGGCCAATCAGGAGATCGCATGACAGACAGGACCGTCCTCATCACCGGCGCGACCGCAGGCATTGGTGAAGCAGCTGCGCGCGCTTTTGCCCAGGCGGGATGGCGCGTGATCGGTACGGGCCGTCGGGCGGATCGGCTGGAGGCGCTCGCGGCGGAGATCGGCCCGCAGATGCACAGCCTAGCCTTCGACATGCGTGATGAGGCGGCGATCGATGAGGCGCTGGCGTCGCTGCCGCCGGAATTTCAGGGCATCGACCTGTTGATTAATAACGCGGGACTGGCGCTGGGGACCGCGCCTGCGCAGCAGGCGGACTTGGCGCAATGGCGGCAGATGATCGACACCAATATCAGCGGCCTTATCGCCATGACTCACAAGCTGCTGCCGCGTCTGGTCGAGCGCACGGGCGCGATCATCAACCTGAGCTCAGTGGCGGCGACCTATCCCTATCCCGGCGGCAATGTCTATGGCGGGACCAAGGCGTTCGTGCAGCAATTTTCGCTGGGCCTGCGATCCGATCTGCACGGCACGGGGGTGCGTGTCACCTCGATCGAGCCGGGCATGGTCGAAACCGAATTTACCCTGGTGCGCACCGGCAGCCAAGCCGCGTCCGACACGCTTTACGGTGGCGCTGACCCGATGACGGGGGAGGATATTGCCCAGACCCTGCTTTGGGTCGCAACCCTGCCGCCCCATCTCAACATCAATCGGCTGGAACTGATGCCGGTCAGCCAGTCCTTCGCCGGATTTCAGGTCGCGCGGGAGTAATAGGCTGGGCCGGTTGCAGTCAGGCGCAAAGCCCCTCCGCCTCCTCGACATGCAGCGGTTCCTGCTCCTTGGGCATGGTGAGCGCCTTGCCATAGGGAAAGTGCAGGCCGGAAACCTGTAGCGCCTGCGCATAGAAGTCCCACCACTGCATCGTCATCTGCCAGGGCATTTGCCAAAGCTGAAAGAGCGGGCTCCAGCCGTCAGCAGCAGGATCATCCTCGAAACGGGCTATGGTCATGCGTCGTCTCCTTGTGAGTCGTACTTATATCATGACCGGAAGGCGGCCCGACCTATGATGTTCCCCATATCCCCAAAAAATCGGATGGCCCGAGGGGGTGAGCGCGTATTCTGGTCCAAAACGGAGCAAATTGCCGCCAATTTGGCGGTAAGGGCGATAAGGTCGCGCCATGCCACTCTCCGGACCGATCCGCCACGCTTATATCTGCCATATCTGTGGCAGCGATCATGTGGCGCGCGATGCGCGGGCCATTTGGGATGTCGCGGCATAGAATTGGGTGATCGAAACGCTGTTCGATCAGGCCCATTGCCATCATTGTAACGATCGTACGCAGGCACAGCGTGTCGTGCTGAGCAGTCCAAACACCTTTGCGGCGCCCGAGCGGGGCGGCGATTGAAGTTGTGACCATGCTATGGGCGCACCGGGCACGCTCCTTCCCTCGGTCGCTGGGCGCAGGCCGTTCTGACCCATTGTAGAGTAAGGCAAAGCCAGTTCGCACTGTCCCTTGCCTGAACAGTCGGTTTTGTGACGTTCATGCAACATGTTTCAAAAGCGGGAGTTCTCAACCCATGACATGATTCAAGGAGCTTCGAGCCATGATGAACCCGTTCAAGCGCGTCCTTGCGGCGCTGTCTCTGGGCGCAATGACCCTGACCGGCATCACCGCCGCGCCTGCACTGGCCCAACCGGGCCACAAGGCACGCGAGCATCGCAGGGATGTTCGCGATGCCCGCCGGGATTATCGCCGCGACAGTCGCCAGGCGCAGCGGCGCTATGTGCAGGATCAACGCCGCGCGCAGCGTGACTATCGCCGGGACGTGCGTGAGGCGCGACGCGACTGGCGGGGCGACCGTCGCGCCAACTACCGCCGGCCCGGCCGCGTCGTCTATCGCTATGATTGGAACCGGCCTGACCCGCGCTATGGTCGCTTCTATCGTCCGGACCGCTATTATCGGACCGGCTACGCGCCGATCCGGGTCGATCGCCGCACGCGCATCTATCGCGGTTATGACGATCGCTATTATTGCCGCCGTTCGGACGGAACGACCGGCCTGATTGTCGGCGCCGCGCTCGGCGGCTTGCTGGGCAGCCAGATCGACCGGGGTCAGTCCAACATAGCGGGCGTTCTCATCGGCGGTGGCGCTGGCGCCCTGCTAGGCCGGGAAATTGATCGGGGCGGATTGAACTGTCGCTGAGGCGACGGCGCGAGAAGGGGTCGGGTTTCGTGACGCCTTCCCGCTTCAACACCAGGGATGGCGCGCGCCATCCCATTCTCGCGCCAGCCCCTCGGCGACCAACATGCCCCCGATCGACTCTCCGCTGCGCGTGACGATGCGGAGCGAGCGGCCATAGCGATCCGTGTCGCGCTCGCCCCGCTCCAGCGAAAATGCGCCCGCGTTCATCAGGCTCTGCAATCGGCGAGTCGCTTGCGCGCCCAGCGCCGCTTCGGCCGGGCAGCGGGGGCCATGGGTTTCAGGCGTGTCGATATCGGCGATGCGATATTTCGTCCCCTGAAACCAGAATGTGTCGCCATCGACGACACAATTGATGCCGCCGCCGCTGTGGCATAAACCGAAGGTTGCGGTCAGCATGTCGGGAGGTGCGGCGAGGGAGACGGCAGGACTATCATTTTGCCAAGTCATGTCCAGCCAGACCGGGCCATACCAGCCAAGCAGCAGGCCGATGCACAGCATATAAACGACCGACGGTCCGCTGACCCCTCGTTCGACCCGCCTCGGGCGAAGCCTGGCAGCGGCCCCGCTGCGTGACCAGATGTCGCGATGATTGTCGGCAAGCCGATGCCGTTTATTGTTGCGAGAAAATCCTGTCGCCATGGTCCCGCTTTGCCATGGCAGGACCAAATAAGGCGTTAAGACCGCGCCATCTTAACGCCAGCATGGGTGGGACCGGGGAGATGCGGCATGATATCTGCCCGGCGCCGTGTGCGCGCCGCTGCGCAAGCATCCAAAATGGACGAGAACGGCAATCCCGCCTCCCCCTTGGGATGCTTAAGGCATTCCATCCTCATCGCCCGCGTCTTCCGTCGCGCCCAGAATGTCTTCTTCATCGTCCATCTGCGGCTCGCCGGCATAGGCATCCATGTCGATCCGGCCCGAGCGGTTCATCGCGTTCATCTTTTCCACCAGATCCTCTTTATCGTCGGGCACCAGCTGCGCCGGATCGGTCCTGCCGCCGCGTTCGCTGTCTTCGCTGAGGTCGATGCTGCGGGTGGCGGCGTCATCGGCCACATCCTGCGCTTGGGTGCCGGCTTCGGCCTGTTCGCTATTCTCTTCCAGCTCGCGCTCGGGGCGGTCCATGATGCGTCTCCTGTCAACTATACGGCCTTCATGAACGGCCGGCAGCGGCCGCTGTTCCGGGAAAAGCGCTGGACAGCGAAGGGAGGAGGGGGCAAAGCGCCTCGCGATCCTTTCGCACTGCAGCAGGAAACCCCCATGCCTCGCCAGCTCATTTCCTCCGGCTCGCCTTTCGAGGCGCAGGTCGGCTATTCGCGTGCCGTCGTCCAGGGCGATTGGTGTTTCGTCGCCGGCACGACCGGCACGGACCCGAACACCAAGACGATGCCTGATGACGTGGTCGAGCAAGGGCGCAACGCGCTGCGGACTATCGGAAGGGCGCTGGAGGAGGCGGGCTTTTCCTTCGCGGATGTGGTGCGCGTCACTTATTATATCACCGACGCCGCCTATTGGGACGTGATGGGCGACATCGCCGGCCCCGTCTTCGGCGACATCCGTCCCGCGGCAAGCTGCGTCATCGCAGGGCTGGTCAAGCCGGAAATGAAGATTGAGATCGAAGTCACCGCGTTCAAAGGGTGACAGGAGCACAGCATCATGATTACCATGTACGGCATCAAGAATTGCGACACCATCAAGAAGGCCCGCAACTGGCTGGACAATGAGCGCGTCCCCTACAGCTTCCACGACTATAAGGTGTCGGGCGTCGACAAGGGCCGGCTGGAGGAATGGGTGATGGAGCATGGCTGGGAAACCATCCTCAACCGCTCCGGCACGACCTTCAAGGCGCTGGATGCGGGCGACAAGGCGCATATCGATGCGGACAAGGCGATCTTGCTGATGATGGCCAACCCCTCCATGATCAAGCGCCCGATCCTGGACACTGGCAAGGGCACGATCGTCGGGTTCAAGGCGACGACCTATGAAAATGCGCTGCACGGCGTGAAGGCGTGAGCATGCGGGGGCTGGCGCAATTAGGGCTGATTGTTCTGATGAGTCTCCTCCCTTTCTCGATGCTTCGGGCGGCGCCGGGCGCTGAACCCATCATCATCGCACATCGCGGCGCGAGCGGCGAGCGGCCCGAACATACGCTGGCCGCCTATGAGCGCGCGATCGACCAGGGCGCGGATTATATCGAACCCGATCTGGTGCTGACCAAGGACGGGGTGCTGGTCGCCCGCCATGAAAATGAGATTGGCGGAACGACGGACGTCGCCGATCATCCCGAATTTGCCGATCGCAAGACGACCAAGGTCATCGACGGCGTCGAAATGGCGGGCTGGTTCATCGAGGATTTCACCTTGGCGGAACTGCGCACATTGCGCGCGCGCGAACGCCTTCCCGACCTGCGTCCGGCCAACAAGCGCTATGATGCGCTCTACCAAATTCCGACATTCGAGGAGATTCTGAAGCTGGTCCGCGCCAAGGAGGCGGAGACTGGCCGGCGTATCGGCCTCTATCCCGAAACCAAGCATCCCAGCTATTTTGCGGGCATCGGTCTGCCCCATCAGGCGCCCTTGCTCGATCTGCTCAGCCGCTATGGCTATATGACGCAGGCCGATCCGGTCTTCATCCAGTCGTTCGAGGTCGGCAATCTGAAGGCGCTGCGCGCCGCCACGCGGCTGCGCCTTATCCAATTGGTCGATGCGCAGGGCGGGCCAGCCGATATGCCCGGCACTAGCTATGACGACATGCTGACGGTGCAGGGCCTGACGGAGATTGCGACCTATGCCGACGGCATCGGCCCGTCCGCCGCGCTGGTGATCGCACCCGAAGGCGCGACGGCGCTGGTCGGCCGCGCGCATGACGCAGGCTTGCAGGTCCATGTCTGGACGCTGCGAATGGAAAACCCCTTCCTGCCCGCCCAATATCAGCGCGGCGACGATCCCGAAGGGCGCGGCGACTTTGCCGGCTATGTGCGTGCGATCGTCGCGGCCGGGGTCGACGGCTTGTTCACCGACTTTCCGGAGCAGGCACGCGCGGCGATGACGGCCGCGCCCTAAGCGCTTGTCAAAAGGCGGTAGGGCGCGAATAACGGGGCCATGCTGTCCCAGAAGACCCGTTACGCCATCCGCGCCCTCCAGCATCTTGCCGACCGCTACCGCCAGGGCCCCGTGCCGTTGAACGAGATCGCGACGCAGCAGAATATTCCGGCCAAATTCCTGACCGTGATCCTGTCCGAATTGTCGCGTGAAGGGCTGGTGGCGACGCAGCGGGGCAGGGACGGCGGCTATTGGCTGGCGCTGGCGCCGGTCGATGTGAGCTATGGCGATATCGTCCGGCTGACCCGCGGCTCTCTGGCTCTGACCCCCTGCGCCAGCCGCTTCGCGCATGAAAGCTGCACCAACTGCCTGCCCGAAAGCGAGTGCCGGCTCCATCGGATCATGCTGCGCGTGCGCGACGAGACGGCCAAGGTGCTGGACGGCATCAGCCTGGCCGAGCCGATCCCGCTGGGGGCGGAGGGCTGACCCTTGCGCCGCGCGCGTGGTTTCGCCACATCGGGGGCATGACCAACCCGCCGCTCAAAGCCGCCCTGATCCCCGTCACACCGTTGCAGCAGAATTGCACGCTCTTCTGGTGCACGGACACGATGCGCGGCGCTTTCGTCGATCCGGGCGGCGACCTGCCGATGCTCAAGAAAGCGGCGCAGCAGCATGGCGTGACCATCGAAAAGCTGCTCATCACCCATGGCCATATCGACCATTGCGGCCAGGCGGGCGTTCTGGCGCGCGATCTGGGGGTTCCGATTGAGGGGCCGCATGAGGAGGACCGGTTCTGGATCGAGCGGCTGGCGCAGGATGGCGAGCGCTGGAACGTGCCGGGGGAGAGTTTCGAGCCTGACCGCTGGCT
The DNA here is from genome assembly GCF_000445105.1 of Sphingobium lactosutens DS20. Classification (GTDB taxonomy): domain Bacteria; phylum Pseudomonadota; class Alphaproteobacteria; order Sphingomonadales; family Sphingomonadaceae; genus Sphingobium; species Sphingobium lactosutens. Next base: position 165,666 of record NZ_ATDP01000106.1, read on the forward strand.
GGCGGATGGCGACCAGGTGACGGTCGGCCATCTGACGCTGGACGTCTATCATTGCCCTGGCCACACGCCCGGCCATGTCGTGTTCCACCATGCGCCCAGCAAGCTGGCGATCGTGGGCGACGTGCTGTTCCAGGGGGCGATCGGCCGCACCGATTTCCCGCGCGGCGATCATCAGCAATTGATCGACGCCATCACCGGCAAATTATGGCCGCTGGGCGGCGAAACCGCTTTCGTCCCCGGTCATGGGCCGATGAGCAATTTCGCCCATGAACGCCGCACCAATCCGTTCGTCGCCGATTCGGTGCTGGCGCGCTGACCTAGACCTGCGCGGCCAAAGCGGGCGGCACGGGAACCTCGCGGGTCTGCTGATAGGCCAGAGCCAGCGCTGCGCCTGCGAGCACCAGCATGACGCCCCAGGTGACGAGCGCTCCACCCGCGCGCCAGGCGGTCGGCTTGTCCGCGTCCATGCCGATGCCATGGGCGACACGCGCCAATATATAGGCCAACGCCCCCATCCACAGCCAGAGCGAAGGCCCGGCCGCCAGTTCGATCAACGCAAAGAGGATGAGGACGATCGGCGTATATTCGATGAAATTGGCATGCGCCCGCATCCGTTTGGCGAGCAGCGCGTGACCGGCGTCGCCATGCATGATCTTGTCCGAAATGCGGAACCGCGCGCAGCGAATCGCAAGCCACAGATTGAGCAGCGCGCAGGCGGCGGCAAAGGTCAATGTGATCGGCAACAGCATCCGGCATTCCCCCTGTATCTGGATGCGCGCACCCTATCGCGCGGGCCAGGCCGGGCAAGCGCAAAGGAAGGAAGGGGTTGCGTGACCGGCAAAAAGCGCTATAGGCGCATGGCTTCGCGATCACCCGGGCCGCATGGGTCTGCGGCGCCGTTGGCGTCGGCATCCCATCGGAAACCGGCCAGTCGCACAACCAGATCATTATACGGAACAAGGTGCCGACATGGCTGTCCCCAAGCGGAAAACTTCTCCCTCCCGTCGCGGCATGCGCCGCAGCCATGACGCGCTGCGCGTCGAGGCTTATCAGGAATGCTCCAACTGCGGTGAACTCAAGCGTCCGCACAATCTGTGCGACGCCTGCGGGCACTATAACGGCCGCGAAGTCGTCGCCGTCGGGGCCTGAGCCCATTCTCTACTCCGCAAAGGGGTGACCTGACAGTGTCCAGACAACCGCGAATCGCAATCGACGCGATGGGCGGGGACGAAGGCGTGCGTGTGATGATGGCCGGGGCCGCTTTGGCCCGCCATCGTCACGAAGGCCTGCGGTTCACCCTGTTCGGCGACGAAGCGCGGATCAAGGCCGCGCTCGACCGTCATCCCAATTTGCGGGCGGCGTCGGATGTAGTGCATAGCGACAGCGTCGTGGATGGGTCGGACAAGCCAAGCGTCGCTGTTCGCAAAAAGACCAGCTCCATGGCGATGGCGATCGCCGCAGTGAAGGCGGGCGAGGCCGGCGCGGCAGTGTCCGCCGGCAATACCGGCGCGCTGATGGCGATGGCGAAGCTGGCGCTGCGCACCATGCCCGGCGTCGACCGGCCAGCGCTGGCGGCAATGCTGCCCACGCTGGGCGACAATGACGCCATCATGCTGGATCTGGGCGCGAACACCGAATGTGATGCGCGCAACCTCGTCCAGTTCGCGGTGATGGGCGCAGCCTATGCCCGGATCGCCTTCGACCTTGACCGGCCCCGAGTGCGCCTGCTCAACATCGGCACCGAGGAGCTGAAGGGCACCGACGAAATTCGCGATGCCGCCGCCGTGCTGCGCGCCGCCAATGACCTCTCGCTCCAGTTCGACGGCTTCACCGAAGGCGACAAGATCGCGCGCGGTGACAGCGACGTGATCGTGTGCGACGGTTTTTCCGGCAATGTCGCGCTCAAGACGGCTGAAGGCACGGCCCGCTTCGTGACCGATGTGCTGCGCAAGGCCTTTACCAGCTCGATCCGGTCCAAGATCGGCTTCCTGATTTCAAAGCCGGCCATGTATATGCTCAAGCATCATCTGGACCCGAATAATCATAACGGCGCGGTGTTCCTGGGCCTCAACGGCGTCGTGGTGAAAAGCCATGGCAGCGCGGACGAAAAGGGCGTCGCCAATGCCGTCCATGTCGCGGCGCGCCTGCTGGAAGAAGATATCACCCGCCGCATCGCCGCCGATATGGCGGGCGTCGAAGGACTGGGCGCCGTCGCATCGAAGCTGGAGCAGCCCGTCAAGTGATCCGTCGTTCCATTCTCCTGGGGACAGGTTCCGCCCTGCCCAAGCGTGTCGTCACCAATGCCGAACTGACCGAGACGGTGGACACCAGCGACGAGTGGATTGTCGAGCGCACGGGCATCCGCATGCGCCATATAGCGGGCGAGGGGGAAACCACCGCCACGCTGGCGACTGACGCCGCCAAGGCCGCGCTCGACGCTGCTGGCCTCGCCGCGCAGGACGTCGACCTCATCATCCTGGCGACTGCGACGCCCGACCAGACCTTTCCCGCCACCGCGACCAAGGTGCAGGCAGCGCTGGGCATTGATGATTGTGTCGCCTTCGACGTCGCGGCGGTGTGTTCGGGCTTTCTTTACGCCGTCACCGTCGCTGACAGCATGATCCGGTCCGGCGCGGCCCAGCGCGCACTGGTGATCGGATCGGAAACCTTCAGCCGGATTCTCGACTGGGAAGACCGTACGACCTGCGTCCTGTTCGGCGACGGCGCGGGCGCGATCGTGCTGGGGGCGGAGGAAAGCGCCACCACTGATCCCCGTTCCGCGCGCGGCATCCTGGCATCGAAACTGCATGCCGATGGCCGGCACAACCAGCTTCTCTACGTCGATGGCGGCCCGTCGACCACTGGCACGGTCGGCAAGCTGCGCATGAAGGGGCAGGAAGTGTTCCGCCATGCCGTGGTCAATCTGGCGTCGGTGCTGAACGAAGTCATGAGCATGGCTGGCCTGGCCGCAAGCGACATCGACTGGCTGGTGCCGCATCAGGCCAATGCCCGCATTCTCGATGCGACCGCCCGCAAGCTCAAGCTGCCTGCCGAGCGTGTGATCGTGACGGTCGATCGGCACGCCAATACATCGGCCGCGTCGGTTCCGCTGGCGCTTGACCTGGCTATGCGCGACGGGCGGATCAAGGCGGGTGACCTTGTCGTGCTGGAAGCCATGGGCGGCGGCTTTACCTGGGGTGCCTGCGTCCTTCGCCTATGACCATTGGTGCGGCTTGCCGAATCAGCGGGAATCGGTCAAATTTGCCGCTGGTCATCGGGGGGTGACTGATGCAATCGGTCGAGAGGGGACCAATATGGGCGAAACAAGCACATTGACGCGGGCGGATCTGGCGGAAAGCCTCAATCGCCATGTCGGATTGTCGCGCGCGGAAGCGGCGGCGTTGGTCGAATCCATCCTGGACCATATGTCTGACGCGCTGGAGCGCGGCGAAAATGTGAAGATTTCCAGCTTTGGCACGTTCGTGCTGCGGGACAAGACCCAGCGCATGGGCCGCAATCCCAAGACCGGTGTCGAAGTGCCGATCGAGCCGCGCCGGGTGCTGACGTTCCGCGCCAGTCAGACCATGCGCGACCGCGTCGCCTGACAAGCGCAGGATTATCCGCCGCTTTTCCCTGCCAGACGCCGTCGGTTGCAGTTGACGCCCCTGCGTGGTTGGGTGCACCATTGCCGGCATGGAAAAGGCGGAGGGGGCATTTCTGACGATCAGCGAGTTGTCCGCTGAACTCGACGTGCCCCAACATATCCTGCGCTATTGGGAAACGCGTTTCCCCGCGTTACGGCCGCTGCAACGCGCGGGCAACCGCCGCTATTACCGACCCGACGACGTGCAACTGGCACGGCGCATCCATCATCTGTTGAGCGTCGAGGGCTTCACGGTCAAGGGCGCGCAAAAGGCGCTAAGCGAGGGGGAGGGGCGCACGCCGCCGCCTCCGCCAAATGATGTTGCACCCGAAACCCTGCTCAGCCAGTTGGAAATGGTGCGCGCCATGCTGGCGCGGGCGCTTGGTGTCTGACCGACCGGCGCGCTGGCTCAGCGTGTCTCTGGCCCCAGCGCAGGATCAAGGTCCCGCGGCCGCGTGAAGCTCTTGAGCGTGGCGACGCCGGGCCGCGCATCGGTCCAGCGGTCGATCGCCAGTTCCATGACGGCCAGGCTGGCGGTGGGGAATTTGACCTCCACATCATCGCGTAGCGCGCTGTCACCATCGTCGGGCACCAGATCGAGGATCAGTTCCTCAAAGCCGGGATTGTGACCTGACATGAGCGCGGCCTCGACCGTCTCCGGCAGGTCGCGGACCACATCGAACAGCGTCGCGGACGAGGCCAGATAGATGCGCCGGTCCCAGCGCGCCTCCAGCGTTTCGCCATAGCCGGTGAAAAAAGCGTCCAGCGTCTGCACCACGCGTTCCGCGGGGGAGGCTACCAGCAGGTCGAAACGCATCGACTGGCGGGCGGCGAACTGCCCCATCAGTCGTGCGGCCTTTTCGCCACGCTCGTTGAGCGGGCGATCGAAATCGCGCGCGACCGGATCGTCCCAATCGGACTTTGCGTGGCGCAACAGGGTCAGCCGCTTCATTATCACTCCTGTCGGGGCAAGCCGGATTCGTGCCCCTGATGCCCGATGGCGGCGCGTTCGCCAAGGCTTTCGCTTCGGGCCGATCGGCTGACGGCGATAATCGCTTCGTCCAGGGTCAGCCGGCGCACGGGTGTTCCGGGCGGAAAGGCGGAGAGCAGGCGGCTGGGCATGGCGGCGGACAGAATGACGAAGCTGCCCCGATCTTCGGCCCGGCGGATCAGGCGGCCAAAGGCCTGCGCCAGCCGGGCGCGGATCAGCCGATCGTCATAGGCGCTGCCCCCGCCCGCCAGCCGTCGCGCGGCATGCAGCACCGTGGGCTTGGACCATGGCACGCCCTCCATCACCACCAGCCGCAGCGAATGGCCCGGCACATCGACCCCGTCCCGCAAGGCGTCCGTGCCCAGCAGCGACGCACGCGGGTCGTCACGAAAAATGTCGACCAGCGTGCCGGTGTCCATCGGATCGACATGCTGGGCGTAGAGCGGCAGGCCCGCGCGGGCGAGCCGGTCGGCGATGCGGGCATGGACCGCGCGCAGCCGGCGAATGGCCGTGAACAGGCCCAGCGTCCCACCGCCCGCCGCCTCGATCAACCGGCCATAGGCGCCCGACAGGCCCGCAATATCGCCGCGCTTGATGTCGGTGACGATCAGCACTTCGGCCCGTTCGGGATAGTCGAACGGGCTGCTTGCCTCGAACCGTTGCGCGCCATGGGGCAAGTGGATCGCGCCGGCGCGGGCTTCGGCATTGTCCCATTCACCCCCGCCCTTGAGCGTGGCCGAGGTGATGAGCACGCCCTGCGCGGGTTTCAGCACGGTTTCGGCGAGGGGGCGGGTCGGGTCCAGCCAATGGCGGTGGATGCCGATATCATATTCGCGCCCTTCGACCCGGTCGACGGTCATCCAGTCGACAAAGTCGGGATCGGCCGGGCCGCCGATCCGTGCCAGCAGCGCCAGCCAGGCGGCGATCAGGTCGCGCCGCCAGCCCAGCGATGCGATCGCGCCTTCGACCCGCGCCCGCGCCGCGCCATCCAGCCAGTCCGGCGCATCCTCGATGACCGCTTCCAGCCGGCGGGCGAGGCGCACCAGCGGCTTGATCAGCGCATCGAGCGCCAGCGCCGCTTCCTGCGCCGCTTCCACCAATACGCCGTCGGGTTCGGCCAGTTCGGTTTCCAGCCCGTAGCCGGCGTCCGCTTCGCCTGCATCGGCGGCGCGGGTGTAGACGGTGCCGCGCACCGCCGCGAGCAGCGCCTCCAATGGCCCGAATGGCTCGCCCGCCACCACCCGTTTCAACCAGTCATCGGCGGGCAGCGCCTGCGCCGCGTCGATGGCGGCGCGGATCGCCTGACCGCCTTCCTCATCATAGCTGGCAAGATCGGACAGGCGCGCGGCAAGGCCCCGCCTGCGGCCACGCGATCCGCCCTCAGGCCCCATGATCCACCGGCGCAGCTCGATCGCTTCCTGGCCCGACAGCGCCACCGAAAAGGTCGAATCGGCTGCGTCGAACAGATGATGGCCTTCGTCGAAGACGATGCGCTGCGGCCGCTGTCCCGTTTCGCGCCCGCGCGCGGCGTTGATCATGACCAGCGCATGATTGGCGATGACGATGTCCGCGTCCGCGCTCGCCCGGGCCGAGCGCTCGATGAAGCATTTGCGATAGTGCGGACAGCCGGCATAAATGCACTCGCCGCGCCGGTCGGTGAGCGCGGTGGAGCCGTTGCGGCGGAACAGCGTCGGCAGCCAGCCGGGAAGATCGCCGCCCACCATGTCGCCATCCTTGGTAAACGCCGCCCATCGCGCCACCAGTTGCGCCAAGATCGCCGCGCGCCCGGCAAAGCCGCCTTGCAACGCATCCTCCAGATTGAGGAGGCAGAGATAATTTTCGCGTCCCTTGCGGACGACGACGCGCCTCGCCGCCAGTGCCGGATCGGGAAACAGCCGCAGGGATTCGCGATCAAGCTGGCGTTGCAGCGCCTTGGTATAGGTCGACACCCATACCGTCCCCTGCGCTTCGCTGGCCCATAGCGACGCGGGCGCGAGATAGCCCAGGGTCTTGCCGATGCCCGTGCCCGCTTCGGCCAGCAGCATATTGGGCTGATCGCGATGGCGTTTGGGGGTGAAGGCTGCGCTGGCGGCGGCGGCATAGGCGCGCTGGCCGGGGCGTGGCTCGGCCGCAGCGCCGGTCAGCGCGTCGAGCCGGGCCAGCACCTGATTCTCGTTCAGGGTGATGGTGCGCGGGGCAGGGCGGGGCTGCGCCTCCTCCCATTCGGGCAATTTGGAAAAAAGCCAGCGATCCGCATCCTTGGGGCGCGGGATGCGCGGCACAACCAGTGGCGACCAGGGCCAGCGCAGCCGATGCAGCGCCTGCGCCGCGGTCCAGCCGCCTTCCCGCTCCGGCCAGTCGGATGCCTCCAGCCGTTCCAGCAGCAGCGTCGCGGCCTGTTGCAGCAAGCCGGGGATCTCGCCTTCCTGCGCCGGCGCGGGCAGATTCAGCGCCGCCGCCAGCCCCTTGGGCGTTGGCACCAGGAAGCGGGCGGGGTGGAGGAAGGCCCAAAGCTCCAGCAGGTCAAGGCCATTGAGTTCAGGATAGCCCAGTCGCTGGCCGGTCAACGGGGCATTGAGCAGTAGAACCGGTGTTTCGGCCGCGCGGGCGATGGCCTGCCCCTTGGCAAGGCCCATGGTGCGGCCGTCTTCGCGAAGCCAGATGCCGCCATGGCTGGCGTGGAGCGCTGGCAGGGAGGCGGGATCAATCACCCCGCTGGCTTAGAGCAGCGGGAACAAAAGGAAAACCTGTTTCAGCCCATGCGGCGGCCAAAACCGACGCCCTGCACGCGCGGCGGCACGCTCATCGCCTCGGTGCGCGCCGCGCGCGCCAGCATCAGCTTGTCGAACAAGGGGCCTTCGACAAGCGGATAAGGGAAACGGATGCCCATGCGATCCTCTTCGGACCAGCGCACCAGTCCGAAGGTGATATGACCATCCAGATCCAGCTGGCAGGATGTCCCCGCAGGCAGGGAACATCCCGACACCTGCGCGCCGCCCTCACTCAGATCGATGACCACTCCGTCCTGACAATCCAGAACGGTCGTCACGATAACAGGTATCTCGACAGACACGCGTTGATGGCCGCGTTGTACGTGCATATCGCCTCCACTTCGCGCAACTATAGCATATTGTACATCGACGACGCAAAGCGGCGCATGCTTCCTGTCGACCTTTGTCATCAAAAGGCGTTTTCTTTCCTTGCCGTCGGGACTAGGGGCTGTCCATCATGACTATGCCCGATCCGCTCCGTATCGCCGCTCAGGCGTCCAAGGCCTGGCCCTATGAAGAAGCGCGCAAGCTGCTGAAGCGCTATCCCAATGGCGCGCCGGACAAAGGGCATATCCTGTTCGAAACCGGCTATGGTCCATCGGGTCTGCCGCATATCGGCACATTTAACGAAGTGCTGCGCACGACGATGGTGCGCAATGCCTATCACGCGCTGTCGGATATTCCGACGCGCCTGGTGGCGTTCAGTGACGACATGGACGGGCTGCGCAAGGTGCCCGACAATGTGCCCAACCAGGCGATGCTCAATGCGCATCTGGGAAAGCCGCTGACGCAGGTGCCCGATCCGTTCGAAAAGTTCGAAAGTTTCGCCCATCATAATAATGCGATGCTGCGGGAATTTCTCGACCGCTTCGGTTTCGATTACGAGTTCGTGTCGGCGACCGAGCAATATCGCGCGGGCGCTTTCGACGGCGCGCTGCGGCAGGTGCTGCGGCGCTACCAGGCGATCATGGACATCATGTTGCCGACGCTGCGCAAGGAGCGGCAGGCGACCTATTCGCCCGTCCTGCCGATCAGCCCCAGGAGCGGCATCGTCCTTCAGGTGCCCGTCGAGGTGATCGACGCAGAAGCGGGCCTGGTGCGCTTCGAGGATGATGGCGAGACGATCGAACAGTCTATCCTGTCGGGCGGCGCCAAGCTGCAATGGAAGGTCGACTGGGCGATGCGCTGGTATGCGCTGGGCGTCGACTATGAAATGGCGGGCAAGGACCTGATCGATTCTGTCACGCAATCGTCCAAGATTTGTCGCGCGCTCGGCGGACGCCCGCCCGAAGGCTTCAACTACGAGATGTTCCTCGACGAAAAGGGCGAGAAGATTTCCAAGTCAAAGGGCAATGGCCTCAGCCTTGAGCAATGGCTGACCTATGGCCCGCAGGAAAGCCTTGCCTTCTACGCTTATCGCGAACCCAAAAAGGCCAAGCAGCTGCACATGGGCGTGATCCCGCGCGCTGTGGACGAATATTGGCAGTTCCGCGGCAATTATCCGCGCCAGACGATCGATCAGCAACTCGGCAACCCGGTGCATCATATCCATGACGGCAAGCTGCCGCAGGGCGAGCTGCCCGTAACCTTTGGCCTGCTGCTGAACCTGGTCGGCGTCATGGGCGATGCGAGCCGCGAACAGGTCTGGGGCTATCTGCAAAATTATGTGCCGGGCGCCAGCGTCGATACCTATCCCGAACTCGATGCGCTGATCGGTCATGCACTCGCCTATCATCGCGATTTCGTTGCGCCGACGCTCCGGCGCCGCGCGCCCGAAGCGCATGAGGCGGTGGCGCTCAAGCGGCTCGACGAGGAATTGGCGGCGCTGCCCGCCGACGCATCTGCGGAAGACATCCAGAATATCGTCTACGCTATCGGTAAGGACGACGCATTCGGATTTGCCGAACTGCGTGACTGGTTCAAGGCGCTGTATCAGACGCTGCTGGGCGCGGATCAGGGGCCGCGCATGGGCAGTTTCATCGCCCTTTACGGCATCGAAAACAGCCGCAAGCTGATCGCGGAGGCGCTGGCCGCCTGATCCGGCAACATGGGGGAACAATGGCCGCAAAACGGCGTTTGCCCCTGTGGTCCACCCCCCTTTCGGACTGATGATGCGCTTCGCGCGCATTATCGGCCGCGTGCGCCCGGCAACGGGCGGCGCGGCCAAGGGCGGAATGATGCCAATCTGAATAATATGCGCAGCAAAGCGGCCCCGCTCCATATGGAGCGGGGCCGCTTTGCTATTGGTCTGCCGGCTTACCAGAAGAAGCCGCGATGCACCTGCATCACCCGTCCGGTGCGGACGTTCACCAGCAGCACGTCGTTATAGTGGCGGACCCAGCGCAGGTTCGCGCCCGGGCGGGGCAGGCGATAGCGATAGGGGTCGGCGATATAATAGCGTGAGCTGTAATAAGCCGGACGCAGCCGCGCGCCGGTGTTCCAGGCGGTGTAGCGGAAGGGCGCGCGCCAGTTGCCGCCGCGATAGACGTTGCGATGGCTGCGGCGATAGTCGCGCCAGTCCTCGCGCACTTCGCGACGGGCTTCGCGCACGTCGCGGCGCTGTTCGCGCACGTCGCGGCGATCGCCATAACGCTGCGCCTGGCGCAGATCGCGCTTTTCCTCGCGCAATTGCCGCTCGCTGCGGCGCGCTTCGCCATAGGACTGGGCCGAAGCGACACTGGGGGCGACGGTGGCGGCCAGCAGGCCCAATAGAATCAGTTTACGCATCTTTGGTCTCCCATTCAGCTTGGCGTCGAACCCTTGGCTTGGCTTGCCGGTTCCTGCGCCAGTAAGGAGAGATATGGCCCCGCGCGGCTGAACGGATCGGGAATGGTGCCGTCAGATTCCAGTCATTTATGTCGCAATATGTATCAGGCGATCAGCGCCATGGCCGCTCGCGAAACCATTTGGTGACGACATATTTGGTCCCGCGCTCCACGGGCCGGGCGGCGTGCAGGCTGAAGCGATTGGGGGCGCCGTCCCTGTCCATATTGTTCCAGATCAGGATCATGCCCTCGACCGGCGGCACCATGAATTCGCATTGCGGAAAATGGGTTTCTCCCCCGGCGTCCACCGCGGACAGATAGATCATCGCCGTCCAAGTCCGTTGCCCCCCGGTGCCACGCATCCTCTGCCAATAATCCGCCGCGACCGGGAAATAGTCGCAATGGACCTTATATTCCTGGCCCTGGGTGTAGCGCTGGCCCTGCAAGGTTTCGCCATGGGCGGCGGGCAGGCCCGTGAGGGCGCAGATCCGCGCGGTGATGGTTTCGACCAGCGGGTCCCATGGCGACAAGTTACCGCTGTGGCTGGTGCGATAGTCGGCATTGGCGCTGCCGGAAAACAGCGTCGAGGGCTGCGCATGGGCGTCGATCAGGCTGCGCAGCCCCGCGCATTCGTCTTGGCTGAGAAAATCCTGTCGGCCGAATATGTCGAGATGCGGCGTTTCGATACGGCTCACCATCGGATTGCGTTCCAGCCGTGCACGCACGGCATCGCCTATGGCTGCACGCGTTGGGGAAGCGATACCGCCATCATCGGCGGGGTCTGCGTTAAATGAGGCGGTCATGCCTTTTCCCTGCCACAGGGAGGCGGGCCATGAAAAGACCCCGACGCGTCACCGCGCCGGGGTCAGGGACTCCTGAAGGCCAGTTCAGGAAGCCGTATGTTCACACCAACAGAGCCTCACCAGAAGAAGTCGCGAATGACATCAACGACATAGCCGTCGCGAATATCGACCAGCAGCGCATCGTCATAATAGCGGATCCAGCGCAGCGAGCCATATGCTGGTGGCAGACGATAGGCGTAGGGATCGTTGATCCAGTAATTATTGGCGTAGAGCAGATCGTTCAGGAAAAAACCGACTGAGAAAGACCGATAGCCATAGGACCACCCGCGCGGCGCATAATAGCGACCGACCCGGTAGCGATCGCCATAGCGGTTGCGATAGCTGCGCCAGTCGTAACGACGGTCCTGACGCCAGCCATTGTCCCAGCGGCGCTGGTTGGTCCACCGCGTGCGATTGTCGTAACGGCGCACGTCGACGCGCTCACGCCCGCCCGTCCAGCGCCAGTCACCCGGACGAGAGTCACCTGGTCGAGCGTCGCGGCGATCACTGCGCCAATCGGCCCGATCATCGCGTCGGTCGGAGCGCCAGTCGCGGCGATCGTCACGGCGATCCTGCCGGTCATCGCGACGATCCGCGCGCCAGTCCTGCCGGTCGTCGCGACGTTGATCCCGTTGATCCGAACGCCAGTCCCGACGATCCTCGCGCCGGTTGTCGAGGTCCGCGCGGCGTTCGGCACGCCCGGCCTGCCACTGATCGCGCCGCTCGCGCGCCTGATCGACGGCACGGGCGGCGTCGCCGCGCAGGCGATTGTCGGGCCTGACCGGCGCCATCTGACGCGGCTGTTCGGCCCGCGGTTGCGCTCTGGGCGCGCGGTTTGCGTCGCCGCGCGGCTGGCTCATGCGATTTCCCCGCGACATGGCGGCGCCATCCTCATTGCGAACACCCCGTTCGCCACGTGGGGCACGCTCCTGCGCATAAGCGGGCGCAATGCCGCCCAGCACCGTGGCGCTCATCAATCCTGCCAGCATGATCTTCTTGAACATGGGTCCAGCACTTTCTTCTAAAGGGACACTTTGCCCCTGATGATCGGTCTATATCCGGGATACAGTGAGCGACGGCTGAACCTTGATGTCAGCAATATGAAAGAATCTCGCTCCCCAATATGGCTTTTGGGGCAGGTAACGCTTAAAACGAAGGGCTAGTGTGTCGAAACGGCCTGCACGGCTTTGCTGTGCCTGATTCAGATTAAAGACATTGTTTCCCATCCCCCTTAGGACTGCCGAGTGACGAAATCCCCCGATGCTGGCCGCACCCGTCAGGCCTTGCGAGACGCGACGATGGCGAGCCACGACCGGGTCGATTCTCTGTTCGCCGGTTTTTCCCTCGATCAGCCTGATGATTATGCCGATTTTTTAAGTGCGCACAGCCGCGCCCTGTCGGCGCTGGAGCCGGTCGCGCGTCCGGATCAGGCGCGTATGCCGTTGCTGGCGCAGGACCTTGCGGCCTTGGGCGTTACGCAGCCGCAACCGCTCAGCCTGACGGCTGAACCAAGTGACGGCTATCGCTGGGGCTTGCTCTATGCGCTGGAAGGGTCGCGATTGGGCGGCGCGTTCCTTGCGCGTCGGGTAGGGGCCGGGCTGCCCAGCGCCTATCTGTCCGCGACCCATGGCAAGGGCGACTGGTTGGCCTTCCAGCGCGCGCTTGACGGTGCTGCGGCGGAGGGCGGCGAAGGCTGGCTGAACGATGCCGTGCAGGGCGCGCTCGCCGCCTTCGCCCTTTTTGCCGAAGGCGCGACAGCGCAGAAGGCGGTGGCGCATGGCTGAAGGCGATCCTGGCGACAAGGCGACCGGTCCCGACTTCGCGGTCGATCTGGGCAATTGCGACCGTGAGCCGATCCATATTCTGGGCGCGGTGCAGCCGTTCGGTTTTCTCATCGCGCTGACGGCCGATTGGTTGGTGGCGCGAGTGTCGGCCAACAGCGCGCAATTTATCGGCCTGTCGCCCGACGAAATGCTGGGCCGCCCGATCGCGGACATATTCGAAACCGATGCCATCCACGCGCTGCGCAACCGCATCACCCTGTTGCGCGGGCCGGACTCGGTCGAGCGGCTCTTTTCCATTCCGCTGATCAAGGACGGGCCCGAATTTGACGTGGCCGTTCATTTTTCCGGCCAGTCGGTCATCGTCGAAGCGGAACCGGCCAGCCATGACGAAATGGAGGCGAGCAGCACCGTCCGCTCCATGGTGTCGCGTCTGGCGCAAGCCGAAACCATGTCCGCCTTCCTGCGCGATGGCGCGCGGCAGGTGCGCGCCTTGACCGGTTTCGACCGCGTCATGGTCTATCGCTTCGCCGATGGCGGTGATGGCGAAGTGGTCGCAGAAGCCTTGCGGCCGGGTATCGAAAGCTTCTTTGGCCTCCATTATCCCGCCTCCGACATCCCGGCGCAGGCGCGTGCCCTCTATTTGCGCAATATCTTCCGCATTATCGCCGATGTGCAGGCGGATCCGGTGCCGGTCATGCCGGCGCTCGACCCTCATGGCGCGGCGCTCGACATGTCGCTGTGCCTGACGCGCGCAGTGTCGCCCATCCATATCGAATATCTGCGCAACATGGGCGTCGGCGCGTCGCTGTCGACTTCCATCATCGTCGGTGGCAAGCTTTGGGGGCTGTTCGCCTGCCATCATTATGCGCCGCGGCTGCCGACCTTTGCTCAGCGCAGCGCCGCTGAACTGTTCGGCCAGATATTCTCGATGATGCTCGAAAGCCGCGAGCGCGCGGAAACGGCGCATTATGAAGGGATGGCGCGGCAGGTGGCCGACCGGCTGCTGTCGGCGGTGGCGCAGGATCATGAACTATTGTCCAACGCGCGCTGGCTGGGCGACATCATGTTCGACACCATCCCCGCCGATGGCGTGGGCGTCTATATCGACGGGCATATCAGCCTGTCGGGTCTGACGCCGGATGAGACAGCCTTCGCCGCGATCGTGTCGATGCTCAACCGGACGGCGGCCAGCCAGATATTCACCACCGACAATCTGACGCGCCTCATTCCCGATGCGGCCCGTCATGCCGACCGGGCTGCGGGGCTGCTCGCCATTCCGATTTCGCGGCGGCCGCGCGACTATGTCGTGCTGTTTCGCGCCGAACAGCTGCGATCCGTGCGGTGGGCGGGCAAACAGGACAAGCATATCGAATATGGCCCCAACGGCCCGCGTCTGACGCCGCGCAAGAGTTTCGAGGAATGGTCGGAACTGGTAAAGGGCACGGCGCGGCCGTTCGCTCCTGCCGAATTGCGGGTGGCCGAAGCGATGCGCACCGCGCTTTTGGAGGTGATCCTGCGCCTGTCCGATTCGGCCGACGCCGAACGGCAGCGGGCAAACGAAAAGCAGGAATTGCTGATCGCCGAACTCAATCACCGCGTCCGAAACATCCTGTCGCTCATTCGCGGGCTGATCTCCCAGACGCGCGAGAGTGCTCAGTCGGTCGACGATTTTATCGGCACATTGGAAAGCCGCGTGCACGCATTGGCCCGCGCCCACGACCAAATCACCGCCGATCGCTGGAGCCCGGCGCGGCTGATCGACCTTATTGAGGTGGAAGCCGGCGCCTATCTGGCCGAACGCAGCGATCGCGTGCGGCTGACAGGTCCCAATGTGCTCCTGACGCCCGGATGCTTCACCGTCCTGGCGCTCGTCATCCACGAAATGCTGACCAACGCCGCCAAATATGGCGCGCTGTCCGATGGCGGCATCGTTGCGATCGACTGGCGAGTGGACGAAGATGGCAGCCTGCTGATCGACTGGACCGAAAGCGGCGGTCCGCCCGTCGTCGCGCCAACCCGGCGCGGGTTCGGCTCGACCGTGATCGAGCGGTCCATCCCCTATGATCTGGGCGGGAATGCCGAAATCAATTACCGGCTCGCGGGGATAGAGGCGCATTTCTGCATCCCCTCGCGCCATGTCGTGTCGGTGCTGCCCGACAGTGTCGGGCGCGATCGCGCGGCGCCGATTGTCGCCGCCACACCGGGTTTGCTGCGCAATCGCCATGTGCTGCTGGTCGAGGATAATATGATCATCGCCATGGATGGCGAGGATGCGCTGCGCGACCTGGGCGCGGAAGTCTTCACCGCCGCCAGCGTCGGACGCGCGCGCGAAGCGATTGCGCTCCAGCCCGTCGATCTGGCCGTGCTGGACTTCAACCTGGGCCATGAGAACAGCCTGGCCATTGCGGACCTTCTGGTGGAGAGGGGCGTGCCCTTCATCTTTGCCACCGGCTATGGCGACGGGCTGGAATTGCCGCCACGTTTTCAGCATGTGACGCTGGTCAAGAAACCCTATTCGGGCGCGACGCTGGCGCAGGCGCTGGAGCCGGTGATCGGCAAGCGGGATTGATCTGCCGCGCGGCCCGGCGACGGGCTAAGGCTGCTGCTTGGCCGGACTGGCCGATCGACCCAGCGCTGGCACGGTGCGCGCTGCTTCCTCCGGCGTGATGCCCGGCGGCGGGGCTGCGGCGATCCGTTCCTCCCCCCGCATGATCCGGCCCGCGCGCTTGATCGCGCCCCGCAGCCGGGGATAGATGCCGCAGCGGCAGATATTGGTGATCGCAGTGTCGATCTGCTCGTCGGTCGGATTGCTGTTTCGCCGCAGCAGGACCGAAGCCGCCATGATGACGCCCGGCACGCAATAGCCGCATTGCGACACATTGTCGGCGGCAAAGGCCTGTTGCAGCGGGTGGCCGCGATCGGGTGACAGCGCCTCGATGGTGGTGACGAACCGTCCTTCGGCATTGGCGATGCTGATCTGGCAGGATCGCACCGCTTCCCCGTCAATATCGACCGTGCAGGCGCCGCAGTCGCCCGTGCCGCACCCATATTTCGTGCCGGTGAGGTTCGATGCGTCGCGCAGCGCCCATAGCAACGGCGTGTCGGGGTCCATGCGATATTGGACCGGGCGATCGTTGACGGTAAATTTCGTCATGCGCCGGTCGGGGCCTCGCTATCATCCTCATCCTCGACCTGGTGGAACAGCACTTCGTTGCGGATGTGAATGGTGCGAGACGCGAGCCTTATTTCCTGGATGAAGGTGGCAAAGGCGGCGGTCTGAAGCAGCATCGCGAAGATGAAGATCAGCGCGATCGCGGTGCCCAGATGCGCGTTGAACAGTTCTGCGGCGAACAGCAGCATGACAACCAGACAAATGGCGCAGCCAGACGCCACCGACAGGAAGATCGCGCCGTTGACCACGCTCATCCGCTTGTCGAGCACGCGGATTTCCGCGACCAGTCGGTCATGTTCACCTCCGCGTGTCACCAGCACGCTTTGTTCGACCTTGCGCGCCCGGTCGATCACCCGCGCCAGCCGCCCGGCGCAGACATTGAGGAACGCGCCCAGGCCCGCCAGCATGAACACCGGCGCGACCGCCAGTTGGATGGTTGCCGCCACCTGGCTGACCTGGGGAAGCAGGATCATGCCGCTCATGCCGTCACTCCACCGCCTCGGGTCAGGCCGCGCCTTTCGACGACGGCGTGTTGATTCCCATCGACTTCAGATAGGCTTTGATGTTGCGCGCCGCCTGTCGCAGTCGCTGTTCATTTTCCACCATTGCAATGCGCACGAAACCCTCGCCGTCCTCGCCATAGCCCACGCCCGGCGCAACCGCGACCTTGGCGTGGGTAAGCAGCTGCTTGGAAAATTCCAGGCTCCCCATGTCCTTCAGCGCCGGCGGCAAGGGCGCCCAGCAGAACATCGACGCGCGCGCGGCGGGAATGTCCCATCCGGCGCGGCCGAAGCTTTCAACCAGCACGTCGCGGCGCTTGTGGTAGAGCAGGCGGTTCTTCTCGACAATATCCTGCGGGCCGTTGAGCGCGGCGCAGGCGGCCGCCTGGATGGGCGTGAAGGCGCCATAGTCGAGATAGGATTTCACCCGCGTCATCGCCGCAATCAGCTTGGCGTTGCCCACGGCAAAGCCCATGCGCCATCCGGCCATGGAATAGGTCTTGGACAGCGATGTAAACTCGATCGCCACGTCCTTCGCGCCGGGCACTTGCAGGATCGACGGCGTGGGATTGCCGTCATAATAAAGCTCGGAATAGGCAAGGTCGGACAGGATCCAGACCTTGTTCTCCTTGGCCCAAGCGACAAGGCGCTCGTAAAAGGCGAGGTCCACCGTCTCCGCCGTCGGGTTGGAGGGGTAATTGACCACCAGGATCGAGGGGCGCGGCACGGTGAAGGCCATGGCGCGGTCGAGCGACCGGAAATAATTTTCGTCCGGCGTCGTGGGCACCGAGCGGATCGTCGCGCCCGCGATGATGAAGCCGAAGGTATGGATCGGATAACTGGGATTGGGGGCCAGCACGACGTCGCCTGGCTCGGTGATCGCGGTGGCGAGGCTCGCCAGCCCCTCCTTCGATCCCATGGTGACGACGACCTCGGTTTCCGGGTCGATGTCGACGCCAAAGCGCCGGCCGTAATAATTGGCCTGCGCCTTGCGAAGGCCAGGGATGCCGCGCGACTGGCTATAGCCATGGGCGCTTGGCTTGCGCGCCACTTCGACCAGCTTGTCGATGACATGATCGGGCGGCGGCAGGTCAGGATTGCCCATGCCAAGGTCGATAATATCCTCCCCCGCCGCGCGCGCCGCGGCCCGCATCGCATTGACTTCTGCGATGACATAGGGCGGCAGGCGCTTCATGCGGTAGAATTCTTCGGACATTATTGGGGCTTTCCTGAAAGCATCCTGTAGGGAATAGTGCGTGACGCGCCTCTGGCGTGTCATAATCGGGCTATAACCGGCCGGATCGGGACATGCCAGCGAAAGCCGCGACGCGTGCAATGCCAGGAAGAGGATGGTGGCCATGGAAAAAAGCAACGTCATGGAGCCCCGCCTGCCGACCCTCGAAGAGATGCAGCAATGGACGCAGGTGCTGGGCCGTGCCCAGCAATTGATGCTGGAGCAGGCGGCAGGATCGACCGGCCATGCGCTGCCGTTCGATCCAGCGCTGGTCGCACGCATCCAGACCAGCTTCGCGGACGAAGGCCTGGCGCTGTGGCAGCGTTTTCTGGATGCCGGCGGCCGGCTGCGCGAACGGCCCGATCCCGCGCCGGAGACCAGTCCGGCCGCCGCCAAGGACCGGCGCTTTTCCGACCCGGCCTGGACCGAGCATCCCTTCTATGACCTCATTCGCCAAAGCTATCTGCTGCTGTCCGATTATCTGATGAAGATGGCCGATGCGGTCGACGGCGTCGATCCCAAGCAAAAGGCCAAGCTGCGCTTTGCCACGACCGGTCTGCTCGACGCCATGGCGCCCAGCAATTTCCCGCTCACCAATCCACAGGTCATGCGCAAGACGATCGAAAGCGGCGGCGAAAATCTGCTCACCGGCCTTAAGCATATGCTGGCCGACATGGAGAAGGGACAGCTCACGCACACCGACGGCACGAAGTTCGAGCTCGGCCGCAATATCGCCGCGACGCCGGGCAAGGTGATCCATGAAACCCCGCTCTACCAGCTGATCCATTATGCGCCTTCGACTGAAGAGGTGCTGGAAACCCCGCTCATCATCTTCCCGCCATGGATCAACCGCTTCTATATTCTCGACCTTTCGCCCGAAAAAAGTTTCGTCAAATGGGCGGTGGATCAGGGGATCAGCGTGTTCCTCGTGTCCTGGAAATCGGCCGACGCGTCGATGAAGGACCTGATCTGGGACGATTATATCCTGGGCGGCCAGATCGACGCGATCGATACCGTGCGCGACCTGCTGGCCGTGGAGAGCGTGCATACGATCGGCTATTGCGTGGCGGGCACGACGCTGGCCGCGACGCTGGCGCTGCTCGCCGCAAGGGGCGAAGCGGACAAGGTGGCAAGCGCGACCTTCTTCACGGCGCAGGTGGATTTCAGCCAGGCCGGCGATCTCAGCCTGTTCGTCGATGATGAGCAGATGAAACTGGTCGACCAATTGTCGGCGCAAGGCTTTCTCGACGGGCGCTACATGGCGGCGACATTCAACCTGTTGCGCGGGCGCGATCTCATCTGGAACTATGTCGTCAACAATTATCTGCTGGGCATGGATTATCCGCCGTTCGACCTGCTCTATTGGAATGGCGACACCACCAACCTGCCCGCGCGCTGGCACAAGGATTATCTGACACAGCTGTATCGCGACAATTTGCTGGTCACACCCGGCGCCATCAGCGTCGCGGGCACGCCGATCGACCTGCGCGCCATCCGCACCCCGGCCTATGTTCAGGCGGGCAAGGAGGATCATATCGCGCCGCTGGAAAGCGTGTGGAAGCTGACCGAGCATTTTGGCGGCCCGATGCGTTTTCTGCTGGCCGGATCTGGTCATATCGCGGGCGTGGTCAATCCCCCGGCGACTGGCAAATATCAATATTGGGCGTGCGAGGAGGCCCAGCCCACACTTGCGCAATTTTTGGAAAAGGCGGTCGAGACCAAGGGTAGCTGGTGGCCGGACTGGCGCGCCTGGCTGGGCGAGATCCATTCAAGGATGGTGCCGGCCAAGGGCGCGCGCATACCCGGCAAGGGTCCTTTTAAGCCAATTGAGGATGCACCGGGTCGCTACGTGAAATCGCGCTGAGCGCCAGCATTTCGTAACGTCGGATCATCTTTCGTCAAAAATGCGACGAACCGTTGATCCAATTTTGCTGCACCGCACAATAAGCCTTGCAAAGCCCGACTTCATTCTCTATTGTGCAGTGCAACAAACGGAGGATGGTCATGGCCGATACCCCCAAGGGACCGAGGACTACAGCGCGCGCGAAAGCCGGGTCGACCACTATGTCGGCTGCCGAAGCCTTGATGGCGGCAGAAGCCGCGATCGGCGCGGAACCGGCGCGTAAGAAGCCGGCGCCGCGCAAAATGGCCAAGGAGGCGCCGGAAGGTGCGCTCAAGCCGGTTGAAACCAATCCGCAGTCGGAACCTGCGCCAAAGCCTGCGCCGCCTCCTGCACCCCCGCCGCCGCCAACCGCGCCCGCCTCCACCATGATCAAGAGCCCGACAGAAATGGCCGCAACCGCCACCACCGATCCGCTGCCCGCGACAGAAGGAACCAAGATGATGAACGACGTTATGGAAACCGGAAAGAAGTTCGCCGAAGATGCCAAGGCGAAGTTTGAAACCGCTTATGCGGACTTCAACGACAAGGCCAAGGCCCATGTCGAAAAGTCGACCAAGGCGGTCGAGGAAATGAGCGATATGGCCAAGGGCAATATGGAAGCCATGGTCGAATCCGGCAAGATCGCCGCCAAGGGCATGGAAATGATGGGCCAGGAAGCCGTCGATTTCACCCGCAAGAATTTCGAAAAGGCGACCGCTTCGTTCAAGAGCCTGGCCACCGCCAAGACGCCGACCGAATTTTTCCAGCTGCAGAGCCAGCTTTTCTCCAGCAGCTTCGATGACTTCACCAAGGAAGCTGCGAAGAACAGCGAAGCGATGATGAAGCTGGCCGGCGACGTCGCCCAGCCGCTGACCGCGCGCATGTCGCTGGTCACCGACAAGGTGAAGTCGATCGCCGCCTGATCGGCGCGATCCGCCTGAAAATATCAGATCGAGGGCGTCCTCTTCCATAGGGAAGGGGGCGCCCTAGTCTTTTTGGGGGGAGGGTAGATCGGCAAACGCCCCGTCGCCCCCTTGCCATATCGAGGCGAATCGCCATATCCTTGCGCATCATGAACAGTCTCATCACCGCATCATGGCCCGTGAACATGGCGGGCCGGGACCAGGACGATCAGGGCGAGGGCCCCGGCGGACCCAATGTCGGCATCGCCACCCGTACGCGCACCCGCACCAAGAAGCCGTCGCTCTACAAGGTGCTGATGCTCAACGATGATTACACCCCGATGGAATTTGTGGTGCATGTCCTTCAAAGCTTCTTTCGCATGGACATGGAGGAAGCCACGCGCGTCATGCTGCATGTCCATCAACGCGGCGTCGGCATTTGCGGCATCTTCAGCTATGAGGTTGCCGAAACTAAGGTGAACCAGGTGATGGATTTCGCCCGTCAAAACCAGCATCCGCTCCAGTGCACGCTGGAAAAGGCCTGAACCGCTTTCGGCATTGCCTGCATCTTGGGCTGACGGGGTACTGACGCTCCGCTCTTTCCACGCCCGTCGCGTCTGCCTACACCCAGCGGTGTGACGCAGGAGAGCCAAACCGTTACCCCCTATGACCTTGCCGTGATCGGCGGTGGGGTGAATGGCTGCGGCATCGCGCGCGATGCGGCGGGCCGGGGCGCGAAGGTGCTACTGCTGGAGCAGGGCGATCTGGCGCAGGGCACCTCGTCCGCCTCCACCAAGCTGATCCATGGCGGGCTGCGTTATCTGGAACATCGCGAATTCGGCCTGGTCCGCGAGGCGCTGGCCGAGCGGGAACGACTTTGGCGGATCGCGCCGCACATCATTCATCCGATGCGGTTTGTCCTTCCCTGGACCCCAGGCCTGCGCCCGCGCTGGCTGCTGCGCCTGGGTCTGTTCGTCTATGATCATCTTGGCGGGCGGCGGGCCTTGCCGGCGACGCAAAGTATCGACCTGCGCCGCCATGTCGCCGGGGAGCCACTGAAACCGGGTTTTTCCAGTGGCTATTGCTATTCCGACGGCTGGGTCGATGATGCCCGGCTGGTGCTGCTCAACGCGCGCGACGCTGCGGATCGTGGCGCGTCCGTCCGGACTTGGACTCAAGTCGTCGGGCTGAAGCGGGAGGAGGGTCTGTGGGCGATCGATGCGCGAACGGCGGATGGCGTAGCGCTGACCTTTCATGCGCGCGCGATCGTCAACGCCACCGGCCCATCGGTTCTGGCTCTGCCGGGCGCGGAGGAAGGGCTGGCAGGCCGAAGAATGCGGCTGGTGCGCGGGTCGCATATCGTCGTGCCTCGTCTGTTCGATCATAATTTTGCCTATTTCTTCCAATTGCCCGACCGCCGCATTTTCTTCGCCATCCCCTATGAGCGCGATTTCACGTTGATCGGCACGACCGACCAGGATCATGACAGCGAAAACGACAGGATCGCGGCAAGCGCGCAGGAGGTTGCCTATCTTTGTGACGCCGCCAGCCGCTATTTCGCCCGACCAGTCACACCGGGCGAGGTGGTGTGGAGCTATGCCGGCGTCCGGCCGCTGATCGACGATGGCTCCGATCGGCCGGAAGCGGCAACGCGGGGCTATCAGCTGGAGCTTGACGAAGGCGGGGAGGGCAAGGCCCCGGCGCTGCATGTGCTGGGTGGAAAGATCACCACCTACCGGCATCTGGCGGCCGAGGCTGTCGAGAGACTCCAGCCGCTGCTCCCCATGCTCCGTGGTGGCGACTGGACCGCGGATGCGCCATTGCCCGGCGGTGATTTCGCGATGATGGGATTGCCCGCGCTGCTGGACAGGCTGGCGCAGGATTATCCGTTTCTCGACGCCGCCAGCGTCGACCGCATTGGTCGCGCTTATGGAACCGACGCCTGGACCTGGCTCGGGAGGGCGCGCGAATGGACCGATCTTGGCGTCGCTTTCGGCGTCGGCTTTACCGAGGCGGAGGCGGTATGGCAGATTGAGCGGGAGTGGGCGCGCACGACTGAAGATATGCTCTGGCGGCGCACCAAGCTCGGCCTGTGCTTTACGCCGGATCAGGTGGCCGGGCTGGAACGCTGGATAAGGGAGAGGCGATGACGGAGGCCGGATTGCTGGTGCTGGATGCGGGCACCACATCGACCCGCGCGATGCTCTACACTCCCGATGGCAACCGCATCGCGACGGCGCAGCGCGCGCTGAGCCAATCCTTTCCCCGGCCCGGCTGGGTCGAGCAGGATGCCGCCGAAATATGGGCGCTAAGCCTAGCATGCGCACGCGACATGGTGGCCAGGGCGGGGGGCGCGGACCGCATTGCCGCCATCGGCATCACCAACCAGCGGGAAACGGTCATCGCCTGGGACAAGCGCAACGGCCGGCCGCTCGCCCCGGCAATCGTCTGGCAGGATCGTCGCACTGCCGACCAATGCCAGGCTTTGCGGGAGGCGGGGCATGAAGAGATGGTCCAGAGACGGACAGGCTTGGTCATCGACCCTTATTTTTCCGCCACCAAGATGCGCTGGCTGATGGATCATGAACCAGCGGTCGCGCAGGCCGGGGATGCTCTGGCGTTCGGCACGGTCGAAAGCTGGCTGGTCTGGAACCTGACCGGCGGCCTGCATATCAGCGACGCGAGCAACGCCAGCCGCACGCAATTGCTGGCGCTTGATGGCGCAAGCTGGGATCGGGAATTATGCGACCTCTTTGGCGTGGCGATCGCAGCGCTTCCCGCCATCGTCGACAATGCCGGTCATTTCGGCGCCACCAGCCTTGCCCTGCTCGGCGGATCGATTCCGATCTGCGGCCTCGCCGGCGATCAGCAGTCAGCAACGATCGGGCAAGGCTGCCTGTCGCCGGGACAGGCCAAGGCGACGCTGGGCACCGGCGCCTTCATGCTGACGCCGACCGGTACGGTCCCGCCCCGATCGGAAAACCGGCTGCTCGGCACCATCTTGTGCCAGCTGGGCGGTCAGCGCCGCTATGCGCTCGAAGGGTCGATTTTCGTTGCGGGCAGCCTCATCAAATGGCTGCGGGACGAATTGGGGCTGATCCGAACAGCGGAAGAAACCGATGCCTTGGCCCGCTCCGTCCCGGATAATGGCGGCGTGTCCATGTTGCCCGCCTTGTCGGGCCTTGGCGCGCCACACTGGCGGCCCGATGCGCGTGGGGTGATCGCTGGCCTGACCCAAGGCACGACCCGCGCGCACATCGTGCGGGCCGCGCTCGAATCGTTGGCGCATCAGTTGCACGATCTGGCCACGGCCTTCGCCGCCGACGATGCGCCATGGACGGATTTGCGCATTGATGGGGGCATGAGCGCCAATGACTGGATCGCGCAGGATCTGGCCGACATGCTGAACCTGCCTGTCGAGCGTCCCGCCGATGTCGAAACCACCGCACGGGGCGCCGCGATGTTGGCGGCGGTCGGGGCGGGGCTGCACGTCACATTGGAGGACGCGGCGGCCATCATGCCCGACCGGCGGCTGTTTCAACCCGGCATGGACGCGCAGTTGCGAGCGGGGAGACTTGCGACTTGGGGCGCGCTTTTACAGGCGGCGAAGACGGCATCGTGAGCGAAAAATTAAGGATGCCGCCCTATCGTTCCGCGCACCATGTCGCGGTTTTCTCTTCGTAGCCCCCAATCGCCTTTTGCGCCCGTCATCACCGGCTGCGTCTATTTCGCGGCGGCGAGCTTCACCGTGTCGATTTCACGCTTCGAAGGGGGGCTGGCTTTCATCTGGATCGCCAATGCGTTCCTCATGGCGGAATTGCTGACCACCCGCACATCCTATTGGCCAAGGGCGGTCGTTGCCTGCGCCATTGCAAGCGCCATCGCGACTGCCTTGTTCGGCATCGGCCCTGTCGCAGCGGCGCCGATGGCCCTGATCAACGTCAGCGAATCGCTGATCGTGGCGGTGATCTGCCGATCTTTGCTTAAGGAGGATGTCGTCACGGGGTCCTTCAAGCCCTTGGTCGTGTTCATCCTCGCGCTGTGCGGAGTGGCGGACATCGTCACGGGTGTGGCCGCTGCGGCGGTCGCGTCGGCGACCACGCCGGTCGGCTTCAGTGCATCCTGGCTGCAATGGTATTCGGGTCATGCGCTGGGCGGCCTGACCTGCACGCCGGTCGTCATATTGTTGCTTCAGGGCGAATGGTCGCGCTGGCTGCGCGATACGCCCAAGGCGGTTAAGATCGAGGCGATCATCCTGCTTGCCCTGTTCACGCTGGTGACGGTGCATGTCTTTTACTGGGCGCGTTATCCCATGCTGTTCGCGCCGATGCTGCCGCTGGTGCTGATCGCCTTTCGCGTGGGGCATATCGGAGCGGCTGCGTCCATCGTCATCCTGGCGGTGATCGGCGGGGTGGCGACGATGTCGGACACCGGCCCACTGATGCTGATTCCGCTGTCGACGGGCGAGCGGGTGCTGGCGTTTCAATTCTATCTGGCGCTCAGTTTCCTGCTGTCGATGCCTGTCGCGGCCGAACTGAACGGGCGTCGCCGTTTGTTCCAGATGTTGCAGGAAAGCGAGTCGCGCTTTCGCGCCATCGCCGAACATAGCGGCGATGTCGTGCTGAATATCAGTCTGGCTGGCACGGTCGAATATGCGTCTCCATCGGCGCAGGACATGATTGGTTGCGCCCCCGCGCTTTTGGTGGGGCAGAGCGTGACCGAACTCGCCGATGCGCAGGACCGGGAAGCCGTGCGGACAATCCATGCGCAGGCGCTGGCGCAGCCCGGCAGTGTCCAGCAGGCGGAATTCCGTCCGCTGACGGCGTTGAGCGATCTGGATTGTTGCGAAATGGTCAGCCGAGCGGTCGTGGACGAGCGCGGCCAGCCGGTTGGCGTCGTCAGCATGATCCGCGACATATCCCGGCACAAAGCCCGCCAGCGCGCGCTGCAACAGGTGGCTGCGCATGACGCGCTGACCGGCGCGGACAGCCGACGCGCCTTTCTGGACAAGCTGGACGCTGAAATGCTGCGCGCCGCGGACGGCGCGCGGTCCTGCCTGCTGCTGATCGACCTAGATCATTTCAAGTCGGTCAATGATCGCTACGGCCATGGCGGGGGCGACCGTGTCCTGACCGGTTTCGTGCAGCGCATCCTGCCCGAATTGCGGGACGGGGACAGCATCGGGCGCCTGGGGGGCGAAGAGTTCGCGATCCTGCTCGCCGATTGCGACCGGCGCGATGCCAGTCAATTGTGCGACCGGCTGCGCCAGCGGCTTGCGGCGCCGATCAGCGTCAACGACCAGGCCGACACAATCGCCGTGACCTTCAGCGCCGGATTGGTGCAGCTGAATGGCGGGTCGACACGATCGGCGATGCTGGAGGCCGCGGACCGCGCCCTGTATGACGCGAAACATAGTGGCCGCAATTGCCTTCGCCTGGCTGCCTAGCCCAATATTGGCAACCTCGTTTAATTCGCAATGATATGTTGTAACTTGATCCGGGCTGGCCTATGTAGCCGGGACCATGTCGCAAAGCCTCCGCCAAGCCCTCGTCTCCGGACGACTCGATCGCCTCGCGATCGCGGTATCGGGCCTGTGCGTCGCCCATTGTTTCGCGACCGCCGTCGTGCTTGGGTTGCTTGCGTCGGCCGGCGGGATTTTCGAAAGCCCGATCTTTCATGAGGCCGGTCTGGTGATCGCCATAGCGCTCGGCGCGATTGCATTGGGGCATGGGGCGATCGTTCATGGCTTCATGATGCCGGCCGCTGTCGGATCGCTGGGCCTCGGCGTCATGACGGGCGCGCTGACGATGGATCATGGGTTGCAGGAAAGCGTCTACACATTGATCGGCGTCGGCATCCTGGCGCTTGGCCATGATCTCAATCACCGGGCCAGCCACTAGACGCTCATCGGCACAATGGGCGCTGGTTCAGCCTTTTTCTGACGGCCCGCGCGTGCGATGTTCGCCCTTTACCCAGCGCACGGTGCCGGTACTGGCGCGCATCACCACGCTCTCCGTCGTCAGCTTGCCGCCGGGGAGCCGCTTGACCCCGTCGAGCAGCGACCCGTCGGTCACGCCCGTCGCGGCAAAGATGCAATCGCCCTTGGCCAGATCCTTGAGATCGTAGATTTTGTCAAAATCGGTGATGCCCCACTTGCGCGCGCGTTGCCGTTCATCGTCGTTGCGGAAGAGCAGGCGGCCCTTGAACTGGCCCCCGACACAGCGCAGCGCGGCGCAGGCAAGCACACCCTCGGGCGCACCGCCTGATCCCATATAGATGTCTATCGTGGTTTCCGGGTCGGTCGTCGCGATGACGCCAGCCACGTCGCCATCGGGGATCAGCATGATGCCGCACCCGATCGCGCGTAATTCGGTGATCAGCTTTTCATGACGCGGGCGATCGAGCACGCACACGATGATCTCATGGGGCTCGACGCCCTTGGCCGTCGCCACCGCCGAAACATTGTCGCGGACGGACCGATCCAGGTCGATGACCCCGTCGGGATAGCCCGGACCCACGGCCAGCTTGTCCATATAGACGTCCGGCGCGTTGAGCAGCCCGCCTTCCTCTGCGATGGCCAGCACGGCAAGCGCATTGGGCCCCGCCTTGGCAGTGATGGTGGTGCCCTCCAGCGGGTCCAGCGCAATGTCGATCCGTGGTCCCTTGCCGATCGCGCTGCCGACCTTCTCGCCAATATAGAGCATCGGCGCTTCGTCTCGCTCGCCTTCGCCGATCACGACGGTGCCATCCATGTAGAGATCGTTGAAAGCCAGGCGCATGGCTTCGACTGCGGCGGCGTCGGCGGCCTTTTCGTCGCCGCGCCCGATCAGCCGGGACGCTGCGATCGCCGCAGCTTCGGTCACGCGGACCATCTCCAGCACCAATACCCGGTCCAGGTTCGCGCCTGCCTGTTCCATCACATCCTCTTCTCTTTTCTATTGCCCCGCCGATAGGCGCTCGCTGCCGCCTTGTCGAGCATGGCCATCATTCGGCCATGATCGGATGATCCTGTGATCGCATGCGCCCAGCGGCTCTTCTTTTCACTTTGATGCTGCTGTCGCCGGGCAGGGGGCAGGCGCAGGACGATCCCGATCCAATGGCAGCCTATCGCGCCAAGACGCAGGTGGTTAAACCCTGCGATCGCAGCGGCGGTGGCATCGTGGTGTGCGGCAATCGCGCAGAGCGCAACGCGCGTCAGCGCTTGCCATTACCCAGGGAGACTGACGAGGGCCGCATCGTTGCTGGCGACGCACCGCGCGCATCGGCCGCGCCGGTGCGGCAGGGAGCGTGCGGCGTGGTCGGCGGGCAGGGAGCGGGCTGTGCTGGCGGGTTGAACGCGATCAAGGTCATCGACGTGCTCGGCAAGGGTGCAACGCTCCTTATTGATCCCGATGCGGATCTCGCGTCGCCGCCGCCCTTGCCCGAAAGGTTCCGCAGCGCGACGCCGCGCTGACCTGCGCTTAGTCCAATATATGCATCACCATCGGCTCTTCGAGCAGGCTGTCCGATCCGCTCAATCGCTCCAGCGTGTCGCGTACACATTGTTCCGCGCCCGCATGGGTGACGATCGCCACCAGCACGCCATCTTCCTGATTGGCGCCGCGCTGGATCATGCTTTCGATCGACACGCCCGCGTCGCGCGTCGCCGCCGCGATTTCCGCCAGCACGCCGGGACGATCCTTGACCCGGAACCGCAGATAGGCGCGGCCCACGCGCGCGCCGGCATTGGCCGTCTTATGGGGGGCCAGCGCGGCGACCGGCATGGCGAAGGCGTCGCCATATTCGTCGCGCGCCACGTCGATCAGGTCCGCGACGACGGCCGATGCGGTGGGACCATCGCCAGCCCCACGTCCCTGGAAGAAAAGGCGGCCGACGAAATTACCCTCCGCCACTACCGCGTTCAGCGATCCGTCGACATGGGCGAGCGGATGATCGAGCGGCACCAGCATGGGATGGACGCGCTGAAACAGGCCGCCATCCGGGCCATCGTCCGGCGCGTTCTGCGCCATGCCGACCAGGCGAATGCGATAGCCCAGCGCGGCGGCTTCTGCGATGTCGGCGGCGATGACGTGGCGGATGCCCGTAGTGGCCACCGCATCGAAATCCAGTTCGGTGCCGAACGCCAGGCTGGCCAGGATCGACAACTTGTGCGCGGCGTCCACCCCATCAATGTCGATGCCGGGATCGGCCTCTGCAAAGCCAAGGTCCTGCGCTTCCTTGAGCACATCGTCGAAACTGCGCCCCTCCTTTTCCATCGTGGTCAGGATGTAATTGCAGGTTCCGTTCAAAATGCCGTAGACGCGGCTGATCTCATTGGCTGCCGCGCCTTCGCGCATGCCCTTGATGACCGGAATGCCGCCCGCGACCGCGGCTTCATATTTGAGCGCGATACCGCCCGTTTCGGCCAGCCGGGCAAGGTCCAGGCCATGATGCGCCAGCATCGCCTTGTTGGCGGTCACGAACGGCTTGCCTGCGTTGAGGCACTGGCGCGCCAGGGTCAGCGCCGGGCCATCCGCGCCGCCGATCAATTCCACCACGACATCGACATCGTCGCGCGCCGCCAGCGTGGTCATGTCATCCACCCACTCATAGGGTGATAGATCAACGCCGCGATCCTTGCTTCGGTCGCGCGCGGATATGGCAACGATCTGGATCGGACAGCCCGCGCGGCGCGCGATCAGGTCGCCATTTGTTTCCAGCAGCCGGATAACGCCGCCACCCACCGTCCCGAGGCCGACGAGCGCGACGCGCAACGGGGCGTGGCGGTGCAGATTGGTCATGGCGGCGGCTTTCCTTCTGGTTCCCAATGCCGCGCTGATAGCCATGTCTGCCCGCCTGTCCAAGGAAAAGCGCCCCTATCCGACGCTGCGGTTCCTGCGGCAGGAGCCGAGCGCGGCAATCACCAACTGATAATCCGCGCGCGCGGCCTGGGCATCGGGGGGCGAGAGGGTGCGGACCGACTGGGGCGGCAGGACAGGGGGCAATCCGCAGGCGAGGCGATACCAGAGCAGGCTGCCCTCCTCGGGCGGGCGGGCGGCCTCGTCCACGATCTCGCCCAGCGCCACGGCCCAGCGCGGCGCCTGTCCCGGCCGTCGCAGGATGGAAAGCGACACAGGATCGCCTGTCTCCGTCCGCAGGAATATCTGCGTCTCGCCTTCTCCGGCGATGGTCCCCGCGACATGGAAAGCCTCGCCGGGGCCCAGGATACGCGGCGGCGCATCGGGGGCTACCAGTGCGGACAGGATCGTTCGAATGCGCGCGACAGCCTGGGGTGTCGCCGGAAGCTGGGCGTCGGGCGTCACCAACTGGACTTCACCGGGCTTTCCCCCGGCGCGGGCGAAGATGATTACCTCGTCCTTCTTGAGCTTGGGCAGCTTGCCACGCCCGTCGAGCGGGGCGTCATAGAGATAGGTGACGCTAGGGCTGATGCCGCCTTCGCCGCGAATCAGGCCAAGGGTTTCCGCTTCGATATAGACGCGCCGATGCCCCTGCCGCACGCCCGTTGCCCGATCCGGCTTTAGCGCGATGCTGTTGCGAATCCGCACATGGGCGACCAGCGGCGCCTGTTCGGCAAGGTCCACCACGTCCGCGTAAGTCAGACCCCCGACATCGCGTATTGACGCCTCCGATGATGACGTTACCATCGGAGTGTGCTGTGCAAATGTCGGAGAAATCCCGGAAGGTGCGGCGGAAATGAGGCAGGCCAGCATCAGGCTGCAACGGTAAGTGGCGGGTTTCATCTACTGCTTCGTCCTGTATTTTCAGCCCGTGGCGCGAATGTCACAGGCAAGTGTTTCTGATAGGAAATGGTAAACGCAAATGAAGATAACGATAAAGCGTTTGCGTGCCACGATGCGTCGCGATAGGAGTTCGCTCGGTAGCAAATGAACGGACAGGGGCCAAAGGTGGCCGGGATAAGCCCGGACAGCTTGGGTCGTTTTTGGCTGATTTGTATAAACCACTGGTAAGATGAGTTAAGGAGTGTCGTTGCCGAATGGCCTATGCTGACCACTCGCAAGGATCGAGTCGCACGATATCGATCGTCATCGTCGCCCTGATTCACGCTGTTCTCGGCTATGCCTTCGTCACCGGTCTTGGCATGAAATATGTCAAAAAGGCGGCGGAACAGCTGAACGTGATCGACGTGAAGGAGGAGCCCCCGCCACCTGACGAGGAACCGCCGCCGCCGCCGCCAGACCAGCCGGTCGAGCCGCCGCCGGTCGTTGCCCCGCCGCCAATCGTTCGGACCCCGGCGCCTGCGCCGCCGATCCAGACCGTGCGGACGCCGCCCCCGGTGTTCAACCCGGTTCCGGTCGCTGCTCCGCCGCCACCGCCGCCGGCACCGCCGCCGCCGCCTGCTGTTGCAAAGGGCGTTTCGCCCCGTGGCAACCCGGGCACTTGGGCAGGTCCAGATGATTATCCTTCGCGCGCTCTGCGTGAAGAAAAGCAGGGCACGACTGGCATTCGCCTTCAGGTCGGCGCTGATGGCAGGGTCACCGATTGCACCGTGACGTCGTCCAGCGGCTCGCCCGAGCTTGATGAAACGGCATGCAGGGTCGTGAGCCGCCGCGCTCGCTTCAATCCTGCCGAAGACACCGGCGGAAACAAGATCGCATCGACATTTTCGACGCGTATCCAATGGCGTCTGCCTGAATAATCCAAATGGGCAAGGCGCGCGCCCGGCGCCGCCTTTCCCCCGCTTGATCTCATTGAGAGGGAAGTCTTGAACATGTTGATGTATCTCGCAGCTGCGGCTCCCCAGGCCGAAAATCCGTATGGCCTGATGGAAGCCCTTGAACAGGGCGGCACCATCGCCTGGACCGTATTCATCATCCTGTGCGGCATGTCGGTCGGCACTTTCTACATTCTGTTCACCAAGCTGATCGAACAGCAGAAGGTGATCAACCAGGGCAAGAAGATCCGCGCGACCTTCTGGCGTTCGGCCTCGCTGCGCGAAGCCTCGGCCAAGCTCGAAAAGAACTCCGCCTACAAGCAGATCGTCGACGACGGCATCAAGGCGCAGGAAGAGCATGGCAAGCTGAAGGATCCGGTCGAAGCGCATGACTGGCTGCACGGCTCGCTCGCCCGTTCGGAAGGCGCGATCAACTCGTCGCTGAATGGCGGCCTGGCGTTCCTCGCAACCGTCGGTTCGACCTCGCCGTTCATCGGTCTGTTCGGTACCGTTATCGGCATCTACCGCGCGCTCATCAAGATCGGCGCTGCCGGTCAGGCTTCGATCGACGCCGTTGCCGGCCCGGTCGGTGAAGCGCTGATCATGACCGCTCTGGGTCTGGCCGTCGCCGTTCCCGCGGTGCTTGCTTACAACTTCCTGCAGCGCCGCAACAAGGCGATCGCCGAGCAGCTGAACGGCTTTACCGTCGACCTGCTGGCTTATCTGGTTTCGGACGGCGCCGTGAAGCCGACCGTTGCTCCCGCTCCGGGCGCTCCGGTCGCCAAGCCGGCCGCCGCGCCGACCAAGGCCTGATCGGTCTCAAGACGACGGTTGCGGGAATCGGGTGGCGGCTGCGACCGCCCGGTTCCCCGCCGACCATGGCTCCCAACTCCGTCACCCAGACTGATGGGCGGCCATCGACACCAAGGTTAGGATAATATCAATGGCAATGAGTGTTGGCTCCGACGGCGGTGACGACAAGCCGATGTCCGACATCAACACGACGCCGCTCGTCGACGTCATGCTGGTGTTGCTCATCATCTTTCTCATCGCGGTCCCGGTCGTCGTCCAGACGGTTGAGCTGCAGCTTCCCAAGGTTGAGTTCGAGCCGACCACGACGAAGCCGGAAAATGTCTCCCTGTCGATCACGCAGGCCGCCGACGGCAGCTGTGCGGTTTTCTGGGGCATGACGCCGGTGACGTCGAGCGAACTGCTCGACCGCGCCGTCGCCAAGCTTGAGGCGGACATCAAGAAGGCGGGTGGCGTTGAAAATCTGAAGCCCGAAGATCTGCCAGAAGTGCATATCCGCGGCGACATCAATACACCCTATCGGTGCATTGGCGGCACCATCTACACGATGCAGCGCGCCGGTTTCCCCCGCGTGGGCTTCATCTCCGAACCGGAACCCGGTTCGGGCACCGTCCGCCTCTGATCGGTTGAAGAAGGAGAAATCCCCATGGCAATGAGTGCCGGCTCCGAAGATGGCGAACCGATGGTGGAAATGAACACGACGCCGTTGATCGACGTCATGCTCGTTCTGCTCATCATGTTCATCATCACCATTCCGATCCAGACCCACGCGGTGAAGATCGACCTGCCGCAAAATGCGCCGCCGTCTGACAGCGTGATTGACCCGGTCAAGAACAAGGTCGCGATCGACGCCGGTGGCGTCATCACCTGGAACGGTTCGCCGATCGACCTGCTGACCCTGCGTCAGTATCTGCAGCAGTCGCTGCGCCTGCCGGTCGAACCGGAACTTCAGTTCCAGCCGGATGCGCAGACCCGTTATGTGGTCGTTGATTCGGTGCTTGCGGAAATCAAGCGCGCAGGCGTCACCAAGCTGGGTTTCGTCGGCAACGAACAATATGGCAATTTCTGAAGGCTGTTTTTTAGACCTGACGCGCATTTACGAGGACTTCCCCTTCGCGCTTATTGTCTGAAATTGCCTGTGAATTATTGCACGGATCAAGGGTCGCCAATGGCGGCCCTTTTTTTCGTCAGCGCACTAAGCCGTTGCGCCTGCGTAGCGGTTTAATATTTTGCTTACTCATTTGCGCGATTGTCTCGCAAAGGACTGATCATGAGCGCCGAACCGCAATTTGAACAGGATCGCAAACGCCGCAATGCCGATCGACGGGCCGTCCAGATCGGCATCAAGGTCCGTCGTCCTGGCGAGACTTGGTTCAGCAGTCATATCGCGGACCTGTCGATCACGGGCTTCCGGCTGCAAAGCTTTATGAAATTACGCCCCGGCGACGACCTGTGGCTCATGTTACCGGGCTTTGAAGGGCGGCGTGCGCGCGTTTTGTGGACACGCGGCCATGAATCAGGCTGCAGCTTTGAGCGGCCATTACACCCGGCGATACTGGATCATGTGGTGCAGATCGGCCGGCGGCAGGCGGACGCCTGACCGCCATCATTCAATCGCCGACGCCATCCTGAAACTGCAACCGCGCCAGGCGGGCATAAAGGCCGTCACGCGCGATCAGTGTCGCATGATCGCCTTGTTCGACGATGCGCCCCTCATCCAGCACGATAATCCGATCGGCCGCGCGCACCGTCGCCAGTCGGTGGGCGATCACGATAGTCGTACGCCCCTGCATCAACCTCGCCAGCGCGTCCTGCACCAGTCGTTCGGATTCGGCATCCAGCGCCGATGTCGCCTCGTCCAGCAGCAGGATGGGCGCATCGCGCAGCAGGGCGCGCGCAATGGCGATCCGCTGGCGCTGGCCACCGGACAGGCGCGCCCCGCCTTCGCCCAGGAAACTGTCCAGCCCTTGTGGTAGATCCCGCAGGAAGGCGTCCGCATTGGCTGCCCGCGCCGCATCCCATATTTGCGCGTCGCTTGCGTCCCAGCGCCCATAGCGCAGATTGTCGCGCGCGGATGCGGCAAATATGACGCTGTCCTGCGGCACCATCGCCATCATCGCACGGAGTTGTGCCGGGTCGAGATCCGGCAGGGCAACGTCGTTTAAACGGACGGTCCCTGCATCGGGATCGTAAAAGCGCAGCGCCAGCTGGAACAGGGTCGATTTGCCTGCGCCCGAAGGGCCAACCACCGCCACCGTCTCCCCCGGATTTATGTCGAGATCGATCCCGTTTAGCGCTGCCTGATCGGGCCGCGTCGGGTAATGAAACCGAACCTGATCGAAGGTCAGGCGCGCGCCCCGCTCCATGGCGGGAAGCATGTGGGTGCGGGCAGGGGGGCTGATGTCGGGCAACGCCGTCATGAGTTCGCCCAGCCGGCTCGCCGCGCCCGCGCCGCGCAGCAAGTCGCCCCAGCTTTCCGATAATGAACCGAACGCGCCGGCGACCAGCCCGCCGGTCAGAACGAAGGCGGCGATGCTGCCCCCAGACAGTCGCCCGGCAGCCACGTCGATCGCGCCCAGCCACATGACGCCGGTAATCGCCCCGAAGATCAGCGCAAATGCGACGGCCGTCATCATCGCCCGCAGCCGGATGCGTTGCCGTGCCGTCGCAAAGCCACGCTCGACGGCGGCGCGAAACCGTGCTGCCTCCCGCTCTTCCTGACCAAAGGCCTGGACGATCTTCATCGCGCCTAGCACCTCGGTCGCGGCACTGCCGATGTCGGCGAGCCGATCCTGGCTGGCGCGCGACAAGGCGCGGACTTTGCGCGCAAGGCCGATCAGCACCAGCAGGACGATCGGAATGCCCAGAAGCAACAGTCCGGCCAGCTTGGGGGCCAGCGCAAACAGATAGACCAGACCGCCGATCGCCGTCACCATGTTGCGCAGCGCTACCGAGACGGTGGAGCCGACGACCTGCTCCACAATTGCGGTATCCGCCGTCATCCGCGACGCGATTTCCGACGGGCGGTTTTCCTCGAAGAAACGAGGCGCCTGCCGCAGCAGATTGGCCTGCGTCGCGCAGCGTATGTCGGCCACCACGCGCTCGCCCAGCCACGATACGAAATAGAAGCGTAGCGCGCTGGCGAGCGCCAGCACCACCACGATCATCAACAGATATTCGAACCAGCGGCCAATATCGCCGCCGCCCATGAAGCCCTTGTCGATGACCAGGCGAAAGCCGTTGGGAATGGCGAGGGTCGCCGCCGACGACACGATAAGGGCGATCAGCGCGCCCGCGATCCTGCCGGGATAGCGGCGGGCGAACCGCCAGAGCATCGCCAGATTGCCAAGCGCCGGCCGCGTGTTGGGAGTGCTGCTGTCATCCGCCATGACGGGCGCTTAGCAGCCTGCCTTGTCGCCCTCAATGGCTCCTTCAGCCCGCTGGCGCGACGGACCCGGCCAGCTCCATGATCCGCGCCGGTGCGGCCTGTCCGGTCAGGGCATAGGCCATGGTGCCGACCTCCCAATAGGCAACGACGTCGGCGGCGCGGCGCTCGATCAGAGGCTTGGCCTCGGCCGGCGTCTCGGCACGGTCGGCAAAGAAGGACAGATGTTCGCCGCGCGGCGTTTCCAGTGACATGGCGATGGCGGGGCTGTCGGACGTGGGAAATAGTTGCACGTCGGTGATGCGCCAGTCGCGTGGAAGGTCGGGCAGGACGATGCCCGTCGCGGCTTCGATTTCCTGGGGATTGAGGGTGGCGCTTTCCACCTGCGACGCCATCGCCTGACGCAGCAGTCCCGCGCGGCGAGAAGCGGCCGCTTCGTCAAGGAAACTGCTCGCTTGCGCAACCTGCGGAAATTCGCCCAGTTCGCCGCGCGCGATCCATCCCGCCCCGATCAACGCCGCAATCCCCGCGGCGCGCTGGATATGACGCCAGGTCCGGCCGCGGTCATTATCATTGGCGACCGGCACGGAGATGTCGCGCCGACGGCCGACCAGTGTGCCCTTGGTCCCGTCCTTCACCAACCGAAAGTCGATATGGGGCCAGCGTTGCCGCCACCGACGTGCGACCATCCGCTCGCCGGGTCGCGCCGCATCGTCTAGCAACACCACGCCCTGGGGCGACAATCGTGCGAACAGGCTGTCCGCCGCGCCGCGCACGAGTGGATGCACGCTCCAGGGCGGACCGTCGATGATGATGAGGTCGATCTGTTCCGGCACCCCGTCCAGCGCATACCACCGCCCCGGCCAGTCGCCGCTGTCCTGCGTCAGCGGGGCGTGGCGAATGTCGACCGACAGGCCATGGTCGCTCAGCCATTGCCGCGTCGCATCGACGAAACCACCATGCTGGTCGAAACTGTGCAATTGCCCGCCGCCATGCAGTTGCAAAGCGCGCGCAGCCACCAGCGATGACGCGCCCGCGCCGAGTTCCACCACATGGGCCGGACGCAGCCGGGCAATTTCCCGGACGATATGCCGCAGAAAGCCGACATCCGCCTTCCAGCTTCCCAGATGCGGCAAGGCGTCATGGGCAAGACCCAGATCGTCAAGCAAGGCCCGCTTGTCCGCCTTGCGACCGCCCGACAGGCTGGCGAGCAGCCACGGCCAGCCGATCGCCCCGAAACCGATGCGCCACGCCATATCGGACAGCCGGCGCGACCATTGCGCGTCCGTCCCATGCCTGTCGTCCAGGGGCAGGAAACCGGTAAGCTCACGGGACGTCACGGACAATCATCTCCTGATGCGGGCAAGGCGGCGACTCTATGCCCGTTCATGCGGCGCGCGCATAGGGTGCACGATGACCCGGCACGCAATTACGGCACAATAACCGGCCTGTGACAATGTCTTAGCGGTCGTCTTTCAATAGCCCAGCGTCAGGCCCAGGGCATAATATTTCGGCCCGACATTGGCCTTCGCCCTTACCTTGGGCAGCAATGGCATGGCGACCGTTGCGTAAGGGCGGATGTCATTGCCGCTGATTCGCGCGCCAGCGCCGATCCTTGCCGACAGGGGAATGGTGTAGGCCGCCTCCACGCGCCCATAAAGCTTGGTATCGCCATCGCGCAGGTAAACGCCGCCGCCGGGCGTCAGGCTGAAGCCCGCCATGCCAAAGGCATAGCCCGCGCCGATTTCGGTGCCCCAATGGCCGTCAGCGCGCCCATAGTTGATCTCGGCACCTAGCCCTTGGGCGAATGCGGCTTGAGGCGCGGCGAAAGCGGCGGCGGCGAGCAGGAGCGGCATGATCTTCATGGTTGAGGCCGCTAGGTGAGCGGCCCGATCACGACAAGCGCGCGCCGACGAATGGAGTCGCCCGCGCGCCAGTCCGCCGTCACCCTTCGACGTCGACCCGCTTGACGGGCTGCACTTCGGCATAGGGCATGATCATCCGGCCGTCGGGCGCGGCCGTGAAGGTCGTCTGCGTCGGATAGGCAAATTCGATGCCGCGCTCGTTGAACTGGCGCAGGATGGCGAGGCCGATATTGTGGCGGATTTTGTAGATGTCGTCCCATCCCGGCAGATAGACCTCGAACTCCAGTTCAAAGTCGAGGCTGGACGCGCCGAACCCGACAAAACCCGACCGGACGAACGTGCCGCCCAGGTCGTCGACGATGCCTTTGAGGATATCAGGAATCTGTTCCGCGACGTCCGGGGGTGTCTGATAGATGACGCCAATGGCGAATTTCAGCCGGCGATGGTCCAGCGTATGGTAGCTGGTGATTTCCTTTTGCAGCAGATTGGCGTTGGAAATCACCTTCTTCTCGCCCGTCAACGCGCGCAGGCGGGTGGATTTCAGGCCGATCTTCTCCACCGTCGCGGTGGTCGTGTCATAGGAAATGGATTCGCCCCGACGAAATGGCTTGTCGAAAATGATCGACAGCGCGGCGAACAGGTCTGAGAAAATACCCTGCGCGGCAAGGCCGATGGCGATGCCGCCGATGCCAAGGCCCGCAACCAGGCCGGTGACGTTGACGCCCAGATTGTCGAGCACCATGATGGCTGCGACCGCGAACAGGGCCACCGTCACCAGCACGCGGATCAGGCCCATCGCGTTGGCCAGTGTTTCGCCCTGGCCATCCTCCGCCAGTGTGCGCCGTTCGATCAGGCCCAATATGACTTCGCGCGCCCAGATCGCGCCCTGCAACACGGTGGCGATGGTGAACAGGAATATGACGGTGCGATACAAGGCGGGCGGCGCGTCGGCATAGCCCACCACCAGGCGGGCGGACACCATCACCATGAAGAAGTGCGTGGTCTTGGCGACCGTGCGGCCGAGCACATTGGTATAGCCGATCGTGTCGCCGCGCGTGCCCTTGTACCGCTTGCCCACTCCCTTCAATGTGGCGAGCAGCAGATAGATGACGATCCCGGCGCCGATCGCAATCAGGATCTGAATATAATGAGCGGACAACCAATCTGACGTGTCCCTCCACATCGCCTGAATGTCCGGCGCGCGAAGGGGTTTTGTTGGGAGGGCGGGGTCTTTTGTGTCGGCCATGCCTGTCCTGTCTGTTGTCTAAGGGGGGGCAAGGCGGACTACCGGCCCGCCGCTTCTGCACCGGGGGGTAGAGCATGAACCCGGTCGGGTTCAAGCCGCCGCAGCCAGAGGCGTGCAATCGGCGATGTCGTCCAGGAAGGCGATCAGGCCCCGCTCCATCCGCGAAAGATAGCGCGTCCTGCGCGGCAATCGGACCGTGTCGCGCCACTCTTCCTGTCCATCCTTGCAGAGGGCAATGAGGGCGGGATGAATATAGGATTTGCGGCTGATCGCCGGCGTGTTGCCAAGCGCCTGCGCGACCGGGGCGATCATCGCCTTGAGCGATACCGGGCCGGTCGCCAACTGTTCGAACGCGATGACCGACGCGCCCCAGGTGCGGAAATGCTTGGCCGTAAAGGGCGCGCCCATGGCCTCGGCAATATAGGCGTTGACGTCGGACGAATTGATCGGACGCGCGTCGCCATCTTCGTCGAGATATTGGAAAAGATGCTGGCCGGGCAGATCCTGCACCTGCCGCACAAAGCGCAGCAGCCGGGTGTCCGTCACCGCCAGTTCCCGCTCCTTGCCCGATTTGGCGCGATAGCGCAGCATGATCTTGCGTCCGCTGATGTCGAAATGCCGTCGCCGCAGGGTGGTGGCCCCGAAACTTTTGTTCGTGGTGGCATAATGTTCATTGCCCACGCGCAGCTTGGCAAGGTCGAGCAGGCGGACGACGGCGGCCAGTGTGCGGTCCTTGCGCAGGCCGCGCTTCGACAAGTCGCTGTCCAGCCGGGCGCGCAGCTTGGGCAAGGCGCGGCCGAAGTCCGGGCAACCGGCATATTTGGCCGCTTCCTGCGCAGCGCGAAAATCGGGATGATAGCGATATTGCTTGCGTCCCTTGTCGTCATATCCGGTCGCCTGGATATGGCCGTAGGGCGACGCGCAGAACCAGCAGTCACGGTAGGCGGGGGGCAAAGCGATGGCGTTCAGCCGATCGATCTCGTCACGGTCGGTAATCCGCTGCCCGTCGCCATCATAATAGGCCCATCCGCGTTTGAGCGCGCGTCGCGTGATGCCGGGGCTGGTGTCGTTGGTGTGGACGAGTGCGGGCTGGGCCATATTTTCCTTCTCGTGCCGCAAAACCCGCCGTTCATCGCTTCGTTCCGCAACTCCGTCGCTGCTCACCCGTTGAAAGGGCCTCACCCCCAAGCGAAGGAATATTTCATGCCAGCCATTGAGCAGAGCCGCATCCTCATCGTCGCCACCGACGGGTTCGAACAGTCAGAACTGTTCCAGCCACGCCAGAAGCTGATCGACGCCGGCGCGAAAGTCACGCTCGCGTCGCCCGCCACCGATCCGATCCAGGGCATGCAGCATGATGAAAAGGGCGACACGATCACGCCCGACATAACTTTGGAGTCCGTGAAGATCGAGGATTATGACGGTCTGATACTGCCCGGCGGTGTCGCCAATCCCGACACGCTGCGGACCAACGAACGCGCCGTGCGCATCGTGCGCGACTTCGTGGCTTCGAGCAAGCCGGTCGCCGCCATCTGCCATGGTCCCTGGCTGCTGGTCGAGGCCGATTGCGTGGATGGCAAGACCGTCACATCCTGGCCGTCGGTGCGCACCGATCTGGCCAATGCGGGTGCGCGGGTGGTCGATCAGGAGGTGGTCGTTGACGGCAATCTCATCACCAGCCGCAATCCGGATGACATCCCCGCCTTTGTCGACGCCTTCAAGAAGGCGGTGACGCAAGCGGCCGCGGTGCCCGCCTGAACCGGCTGCTGACGGCGCCGTCCCATTGCCAGGGCATGGGGCGGCGGCGCAGCGTCGACAGATGCGCCAAAGCCATTGTGGCGCCGACGGCGATCAACGGTAATGCAAAGGGCAGTATCTGAGGAAACGCGATTGTCGATCCGATAGCGAAGGCGACGCTTATGACGGCCGAAACGGTCATGCGGATGTCGCCGTCCGGCCCTCGAAGCCAGAGAATGCCGGTCGCAATCCCCGCCATGAATGCGAAGGCCAAGCGGGCATCGCCGGTATCGATAACGCCGAGCGCCCCCACCAGCATCAACAGAAAAGCTGCGGTCACGGGACGGGTCGTCTGGCGCATCAGGCGAACGGATGCCGGATAGAGCAGCAGCTCGCTGACAATTGCTGCAAGGCCTATCGCTTGCGCATCCTGCGGCCGGTGCGCGATGATCGCGACGATCACCATGGCGCCCCAGGGCATCAGCCGCGCCGGCGCCATGCGGATATGACTGATCCAGTCCAGCGCGCCGTTCCGCGCGTTCCATCGCCGATCCGCCAGCCGCAACTGGAACCCTCCGATCAGGAACAGCGCCTCCGCGCCCCATGGCAGCCATTCGCTCCGCCCCAGCCATGGCAGCGCCAAAAACAGCCCTAGCACCAGTCCATGCGTCACATTGAGCGGCGCCATCTCCCTCTTCATGCGATGGCCCCATTGCCCAAGGCGATGGCCCTGTCCAATTGCTGTTTGGCGGCTGTCTTGCGCTTGCGCGTCAGATAGGTATCGAGCCCGATCTGCAATGCCAGCATCATGAAGATGAAGGGCTGGTAGGCGATGCCGACGAACAGCGATCCGATCATGTAGATGATATGTCCCTGTTGCAGGGCCAGCGCAAAGGGCGCGACCCACGCCTCGTCCGAGCCGTCGCGCTTGCGATAGGCGCGGCGGATAGCCTCTGTACGAATGAAGCAGATGAGGTGCAGCAGCGCCCAGACGGCAAAGCCGAAATAGCCCTGTTCGCCCAGCAGCTCGAAATAGGCACTGTGATAGGCGCGCCCCCGGTCCGTCACCAGCCGGCGCTCGACCCGCGTGCCACCGCCGTCCGTGACGGTGCTCTGGGCAAAATAGGTGAAGCTGTTCTGGAGGTAATTGTCGAAGCCGCCCCCGCCCGGATGCTCCTTCACATAGTCGAGCGTCCACATCCAGACCGCGACACGCGTGGAGGCGCTTTCGTCGCCCTGGTGATTCTCGATCGTCTGCATCCGCTGGGTGAAGCTGGCCGGCAGGAAGGGGATGGAGATGAGTGCCGCCAGCAGCATCAGTGGGCCGTAAACGAATTTGCGCTTCGAGCGCATCAGCATCAGCCCCGCCAGTATGACGATGCAGACGAGGCCGGTACGCGCTTCGGTGCCCACAGGCATCAGCAGGCAGGCGAGGCACAGGCAATAGCAAAACGTCTTCACCTTCCAGTCGGGCGGAAAGACCGTGCCATGTTTCGACAGCCACAGGATCAGCGGT
Organism: Sphingobium lactosutens DS20; assembly: GCF_000445105.1. GTDB lineage: Bacteria > Pseudomonadota > Alphaproteobacteria > Sphingomonadales > Sphingomonadaceae > Sphingobium > Sphingobium lactosutens. The sequence goes on from NZ_ATDP01000106.1 coordinate 207,383, forward strand.
ATCAGCGAGATCGCAACGCAGGATATGATGCTGCCTTCGTAGAGACCGCTGTTGTTTTCCACCATCAGGTTGAGCACGCCATAGCCGCCGCCCGACAGGGCCGTCTTCATGCCGCCATTGATGATGATCGTGCTGGCGCACAGCACCATGAACAGCGCCAGCGCTTCGATTCGCAGTCTTGTGCGCAGCACCAGCGGCAAGAAGACGCCCGCGATGATCGCCTTCCACACCCAATTCCATTTGGTCAGCGCTTCAACCGGGAAATCGGCCGTCAGCGTGGTATAGCCGCACCAGGCGAGCAGCAGCAGCATCAGCCCCTGTCGCGCGGAAAAGCGGCAATCCTTCTTGTCATCGACCAGCAGCCACGCGCCCACCATCATGGCAAAGGCGATCGCGGAAATCGGGATCGAATTGAGCAGGAAATAGGAAAGTCGCTGCGGCGAAACGATGTCGATATAGGCATAGACCGCGACCAGCAGGAACGGCCGCCGTAGTCCCATCAACCCGAACAGGCCGAGAAACGCGATGAAGAACAGGTCACGCATCGCCATGCGGCTCCTGCGCCGGCGGATCGCGATCCAGACCGGCGCGCGGCAACAGCCGCCACGCAGCGAGCAGGATCACGCCATGGCTGATCAGCAGGGACAAAGTGTCTATCATGGCTCGCTTGGACTATCGCTTCGGAACTTATGTCCTAGCCTGACAGAGTTGACGGGGCGTTAAACCTTTTGCCGCAAAAAGGGCTGGCTATGACTCGCATTCTTCATGTGCTGGACCACAGTCTGCCGATGCACAGCGGCTATACGTTCCGGACCCGGGCGATTCTGCGTGCGCAGATTGGCAAGGGGTGGGATGTGCGTGGCATTACCGGGCGGCGGCACAGCGCGGCCGGGCCGGACGAGCAAATGGTGGACGGTCTGATTTTTCACCGCACGGCCGGACCGCCGGCGACCGGCAATGCGCTTGTGCGTGAATGGCGCGATATCGCCGCGCATGCGGACGCGATCGAGGCATTGGTGCGGCGGTGGCGGCCGGATGTGATCCATGCCCATTCGCCGGTGCTGAACGCGATGGCCGCACAGCGCGTCGCGCGGCGGCACGGCATTCCTCTGATCTACGAAATCCGCGCTTTCTGGGAGGATGCGGCGGTCGGCAACGGTACGGGGCGCGAAGGCAGCCCCCGTTATTGGCTGACGCGGCAACTGGAAACCCGCGCCGTGCGCGAGGCGGATGCGGTCGCGGTGATATGCGAAGGGCTGCGCGGCGATCTGGTCGCGCGGGGCATTGATCCGGCCAAGATCATCGTGTCGCCCAATGGCGTCGACATGGATCAGTTCGGCGCGCCGGTGCCGCGCGATCCGGAATTGACGGCGAAGCTGGGGCTGGCGGGAGCCGACGTGGTCGGTTTCATCGGCAGCTTCTATGATTATGAGGGGCTGGACGACCTGATCGCCGCCATGCCGCGACTCGTGCGCGCCCGGCCGCGGGCCAAGCTGCTGCTGGTGGGGGGCGGACCGATGGAGCAGGCGCTGCGGGCACAGGCGATGGCGTCGCCCTTTGCCGATCATATCGTCTTCGTCGGTCGCGTGCCGCATGATGAGGTCGAACATTATTATGCGCAGGTCGATGTGCTGGCCTATCCGCGCAAGGCGATGCGGTTGACCGATCTCGTGACCCCGCTCAAGCCGCTGGAGGCGATGGCGCAGGGCAGGCTGGTGGCGGCATCGAACGTCGGCGGTCATCGCGAACTGATCGAGGATGGAGTGACGGGCGCCTTGTTCGCGCCCGACGATCCGGCGGCGATCGCGCGGTCGCTTGCCACGCTGTTTGCCGATCGCACGATATGGGACGAGCGCCGCCAGGTTGCGCGGGCCTATGTCGAGCGTGAACGCACCTGGTCATCGAACATACTGCGTTACGAACCTGTTTACCAACTGTTGTTAGCACGGTCGCGTGAGAGTCGCGCGGCGGCGTGAACGGAAGCGAAGGTCGAGAGGGTGAACAGGGCGAGCGCCAGACGGGGAACGGCCATGGCGGCGCTGGCGGGCGTCGCGGCCGCCGTGGCCTTGCTGGCTACGCCGGTCGGCCTGCTGGAAATGCTGGTGGCGTCGAGTGGCCTGAGCGAAGCCTTGCCAGCCGCCGCCCCGCCTTTGGGTTTGACCGCCCGGCTGACGATGGCGGTGTTTGTAGGTGTGTTGATAGCCGGTGCAGTGGCGGCAAGCGTCCGCGATCCGCGCCGGGCGGATGACGAACAGGATATGGACGGGCGACAGCGTAGCGCCCAGGGAGCAAGACAGATGGGTTTCGCCTTTTCCAAGCTGACAGCCCTGGCGCGGGGTCGCGCTGCACCAATTAGAATCCCGGACGCTCCGGCGCTTCGCCGTGCCGATGCGCATCCCGACGCACCGCCGCGTCCGCCGATCTTTGCCAGCCGGGATTTCGATGGCGTGGAAATTTTCGCCCGTCCTGACGCCAAGCGGCGCCCCCTGATCGTTGCGCCCGAACCCGAATCGCAATCGGTGGTGCCGATGCAGGGTGTTGCCAGGCCGTCGCCGGATCATGCGCGCGAAGCGGATCAGCCGACACCGTCCTTTGCGCGCCCCGCCGACAAAGGCGGGCCGAGCGCCGATCCGGTGGCGTTTGAGGCTGATGTCGAAGAGATTGCAGGCGATGAGGCTGAACGGTGCGTTGAGCAGGAGGCGGCTAACGTCGTCCGTCCTTCGCCGCCCCCGCTGCCTACCCATGGCTTGTCCGTTGCCGAACTGACTGATCGACTGGAACGGGGGCTGGCCTCGCGCCGCCGCGCCACCACTGCGCCGGTACTGGCCGACATGCCGGTCGCGCCAGCCGTGCCGGTCCGCGACAGCGTGGCGCCCGATGCGGACGAGGCATTGCGGGCGGCGCTTGGCACCTTGCGCACGATGGCCGCACGCCGCCGCTGATCCACGTTCCTACCAGTCGCGGATGGTCAAAGCCGACAACTGAACCCATGGTTCGTCGTCCACATTACCATGCGCATCGACGGTGATGTCGGCGACAAAATGGCCGGGCAAGGCCCATTCCGCTTCGTCAAGGCCAGCGATCAATCGATCCTTCTGATCCTGCGCCTTGGGGCCGCTGAAGCGAAGGCGAATTGCATGCCGCCGCCCCTCGAACAGGGCGCTGGCCCAAGGGGCGACTGGTTGCACGGTCGACCACCGTCGGGCGGCCCGCCCGCAGCAGCAATTGCGCTAGCAGAAGCGGCAGGGGATCCGTTCCGCGCCGCTCGATCGCTTTATTTCGGAGCAGATTGGCGCGGCCAAAATGTGCATCCATGCTTGTCATTGGCCTTGGCTCCTGCGATAAGTGTTCATGAAATGTTCCACGCGCTTCGTCAGTCGCGCTCCCGGTTCGCGGCCGCGCCGCAGGTCGAACACCAGCCGCGGATCGCGGGCGCTACTGCGACCAAAGCGCGTAGGCGGCATGTCATTTTGACGCAGGAAAGTTTCGATCAATGGCAGCAGCATTAGCCCGTATCTCCCCGTTGAAGGCGACTCACCCAATGCGAGTCGATGTGAATATTCCTATCTACTTCCCCCTATTTTCCTACTTGTCTATGAAAAATCTTATCGATAATGGATAGATGATGGACCAATCGCAGGATGCCCGCGCCACGCTGGATCGGCTGATTGCCGAGCGAGGGGACAATTATGCCGATCTGTCCCGCCTGATCGGCCGCAACGCCGCCTATATTCAGCAATTCATCAAACGCGGCACGCCGCGCAAATTGGACGAGGACGACCGGCGCGTGCTGGCGCGCTATTTCGGCGTTTCGGAAGATATGCTGGGGGGCGTTGCGTCACTCGCCCCGCCGCCTGCGCGCAACCGTGGCCTGCCCGCCGTCGTCTCCGTTCCGCGACTTGCGCTGGGCGCGTCGGCCGGGGGCGGCACGTTGGATGAGGATGAACGCGCGGCTGGCGTGATGGCTTTCGATGCGCACTGGCTGCGCCATCTGGGGGTGCGGCCACAGCGCGTGTCGATCATCCGCGTCGATGGCGAATCGATGGCGCCGACGCTGAGCGACGGTGACGACATCATGGTGGATCATGATGATGACGCCGACCGGTTGCGCGACGGCGTCTATGTGCTCCGGCTGGACGGTGTGCTGATGGTGAAGCGCATCGCCATGGGACCGCTGCGGGGCCGGTTCAGCGTGCTGAGCGACAATGCGCATTATCCCGACTGGACAGATATCGACCCGGCGCTGGTCGACATCGTCGGGCGCGTCGTGTGGACGGGGCGCCGCTTGCACTAGGCGTCTTTCATCCCCATTGCTTGCCGGTAGCGCGACAATGGGCGCAAACCGGGAGCATGATGTTTTGAACGACAATGGCGCGGTGATCCGCAAGGCAATCGAATGGCAGGGCGCGCCGATGGCGCTGGCCACGGTGATTTCCACCTGGGGTTCCGCCCCGCGCCCGCGCGGCAGCCACATGCTGGTGCATCAGGACGGCCGGCTGGAAGGCAGCATTTCGGGCGGTTGCGTGGAAACCGATGTGCTGCAACGCGCGGCAGAGGTCATCGCTGGACGGCCAGCCCATATGCACCGCTATGGCGTCGCCGATGGTGACGCGTGGGAGGTCGGGCTGCCCTGTGGCGGCGAGATCGCCGTGCTGGTGCAGCCCATATCGGAAACGGGCTTTCCACCTCACCTGTTCGATCTGGTCTCGAAGGCCAACGAAGCGGGGCGGGCCGTCACACTGTCCACCGACCTTGCCACTGGCCAAACCCGCGAGGGGGAGGCGGAGGGCGCATTCCTCAACCGCTATGATCCGCCGCGCCGGTTGCTGATCGTCGGCGCGGTGCAGATCGCCCAGTCGCTGGTTCCCCTGGCGCAGGCGATCGGCGTGACGCCCATCGTCATTGATCCACGCGGCCGCTTCCTGACGGCGGAGCGCTTCCCGAACGCCGAGTTGGACGACCGCTGGCCCGATGAGGCGATCGCCGCACACCACCCGGGCGAATCGACCGCGGTCGTGACGCTGAGCCATGACATCAAGATTGACGATCCCGCGTTGATCGCCGCGCTGAACGCGCCGACCGGCTATATCGCCGCTTTGGGATCGCGACGCAGCCATGCGGCGCGGCTTGATCGGTTGACGGCCGAGGGGTTTGACGCGGATGCGCTGGCGCGGATCGACGGCCCGGCGGGTCTGGATATCGGCGCGATCGGGCCTGCGGAAATCGCCCTGTCGATCACGGCGGGCATGATCGCGGGGTTCAACGCTGGGAAATGATCGGGGATGCCCCCCGCCGCAAGGGGTGGGCAGGGGGCATGTTCTGAAGCTGTCGGGCACCAGAGACGGCCGCCCCGTAGCAGAGCGCCAGGAAACAGCAATAGCAAAATGCCGACGATATTAAACTTTATGAGCGTAAAACTGCAAAATATTGTAATATAATTGCAAGATCAGCAGCAACGCCCGCCGTTGCGGCCGCCATAGCGGGCCTGTTGGCGATCACGGAAAAAGCTGGTGCGGTCCATCACCGGCTGGGCGGGATGATGATCGGCCATATGGCGCAAATAAGCGTCATAGTCGGGGATGCCAACCATCATATGCGCCGCCTGGCGCAGCTTTCTGAACAAATCCGTCATTGCGCTGCAACTAGACTGGTGGGAATCTCGCATGCCGTAGGGACGGCGTTGCGGCGCGCGGCAGTGCAACTGCGGATGGCGAAAAACAAAATGGCAAGAACGACCGCGAGGAACAGGCCAACCAGCGCGGCGTCGACCCGGTCGTTGAAGATGATGCGCTGCATTTCGTCCATGGTTTTTGCGGGGCCAAGCAGCGAGCCAGCCTCTGCCGCCTCGCTGAATTTGGCTGCGTGCGCCAGGAAGCCGACCTTGGGATCGGCGGAAAATAATTTGAGCCAGCCCGCCGACAGGGTGCAGATCAGCAGCCAGGCCGTGGGCAGCATCGTCACCCACGCGAACCGGTCCTGCTTCATGCGGAACAGCACGACCGTGCCCAGCATCAGCGCGATCGCCGCCAGCATCTGATTGGAAATGCCAAACACCGGCCACAGCGTATTCACCCCGCCCAGCGGATCAGTGACGCCCTGATAGAGGAAAAAGCCCCAGGCCGCGACGCACAGGGCGGTGGCGATGATGCCGGGCATGTGGCTCTCGCTCTGCTTGAAGGCTGGGACGACAAGGGCGATCAGGTCCTGCAGCATGAAACGACCCGCGCGCGTGCCCGCATCGACGGCGGTCAGGATGAACAGCGCCTCAAAGAGGATGGCGAAATGATACCAAAAGGCCTTCATCGCAGGCCCGCCCACGACATGGCTGAAAATCTCCGCCATGGCGACGGCCAGCGTGGGCGCGCCGCCCGCGCGGCTGATGATAGTATGTTCGCCCACATCCCGCGCCGTCCGGGCGATGCTATCGGCTGAAATGGGAAAGCCCATGGCGGTGACGGCGGCGGACGCGCTGGCCGCGTCCGTGCCGATCAGGGCCGTCGGGCTGTTCATCGTGAAATAGATGCCCGGGTCCAGGATCGACGCGCCCACCAGCGCCATGATCGCCACGAATGCCTCCATCAGCATCGCGCCATAGCCGATCAGCGGCGCATGCGCTTCGCTGGCGATCAGCTTGGGCGTGGTCCCGCTGGAAATCAGTGCATGGAACCCCGACACCGCGCCGCAGGCGATGGTGATGAACAGGAAGGGGAACAAGCTACCGGCCCAGACTGGTCCGTCGCCCGCGACAAATCGCGTCAGCGCCGGCATTTGGAGCGGCGGCGCCATGATGACGATGCCGATGGCGAGCGCGGCGATCGCCCCGATCTTGAGAAAGGTCGACAGATAGTCGCGCGGCGCGAGCAACAGCCAGACCGGGAGCACCGACGCCACCGCGCCGTAGCCGATCAGGATCCAGCAAAGCTGCACCGGGGTGAAGGTGAAGGCCGGCCCCCAGATGGGGGACTGCGCCACGGCCTGCCCGTAGACAATCGCCGCGATCAGGCCGATGAGGCCCAGCACCGACACCTCGCCGATCCGCCCCGGCCTGATCCAGCGCGTATAGGCCCCCATCGCCATGGCGAGCGGCACGGTCGCCGCGACGGTGAACATGCCCCAGGGGCTTTCGGCCAGCGCCTTGACCACGATCAGCGCCAGCACCGCCAGGATGATGACCATGATCATGAACGCGCCGAACAGGGCGATCGTACCGGCGACCTGGCCCATTTCCATGCGGATGAGTTCGCCCAGCGACTTGCCGTCGCGGCGCATGGAAATGAACAGGACCATGAAATCCTGCACTGCCCCGGCCAGCACCACGCCGAAGATGATCCACACTGTTCCGGGCAGATAGCCCATCTGCGCGGCGAGCACGGGTCCGACCAGTGGCCCTGCACCCGCGATCGCCGCGAAATGATGGCCGAACAGGACGCTGCGGTCGATCGCGACATAATCCAGGCCGTCCGCGCGGCGCACGGCAGGCGTCGGTCGCGCAGGGTCTAGTCCCATGACATGCCGGGCGATGAACAGCGCATAATAGCGATAGGCGACCAGGAAGCAGCTGACCGCTGCGACAACGATCCACAGCGCGTTGACGCTTTCCCCCCGTGATATCGCCACGACGGTCAGGGCCACGACGCCGATAATGGCTGTCACTATCCAGGGAATATGCCGGGTCACGCCGCCTCGCTCCGCTTGTTCACAGATTTGCCGTCACCCTAGGGGGGCGGGCGGCAAAGACAACCGCCTTAGCGTCGCGGCGCAAAAGGCCAGTCGATGACGCCGCTCGCCCACAGCGCCCACCAGATGATGACCGGTTGCAGCGCCAGCCGTGGTCCATGATACCACCAACTCAAGTGCACGCCGCCCAGCGGAACGTCGCTGAGCGCATGATGGATATTGGCCGGCCATACGCACAGCGCATAGAGCGCCAGCCCGATGCCCGCGGCGCGGCGAAAGGGCGGCAGCATGAGGCCTATCGACCCGGCAATTTCGGCGATGCCAGTCAGCCAGATAACGGTGGCGGGATAGGGCACCCAACCCGGCGTGATCGCGATGAACCCGCCCGGCGTCCGCAAATGCGCCACCCCTGCGATCAGATAGGCCAATGCCAGGAAGGCGCGGGCGATCCGGCGGGGGCGGCTATCAGCGATCATCCCATCCCGATCGAAAAAAGGTCTATCCTTCATCATGCTGGGGCTGGCAGAGACATATTTAGAGTATCCGACTGTCTTTGGCGCGCCACGAAGGAACTGACGACTTGCGACTATCATCAATACGGCGGCATATTGCGCGCAAATTCAAGGGCGGTGAAGCGAAAACGGAGCAACTGCCCGTCTCCGGCCAGCCAAAGAGCAACGACGACGATATCAGTTTTCTGCCGGACATGAACGAATGGGTCCGCACCCATTATGTCGGCGTCGTCGATGAATTCGTGGCGGCCATCGGCAGTCTCGAGGGGAAACGCATCCTGGATCTGGGGTGCGGCGAGATGCTGATGACCTATGGCCTCGCCTCGCGCGGCGCAGAGGAGGTTGTCGGTCTCGATATTACCAAGCTGGATCCGGACAAAAGCCTCAAGACCCTGGTCGATGGCGGTTTCCCGGACGCCGCTAAGTATCGGGATCGCGTTTCAGCCGCAGTCTATGACGGCAAATCCATGCCATTTCCGGACGAGCATTTCGATATCATATTCTGCTGGGGCGTGATGGAGCATGTCGCCGATGTCCCGGCCGTGCTGGCCGAAATCAAGCGCGTGCTCAAGACAGGCGGCATCGCCTTCATCAAGGTTTTTCCCTGGTTTCATTCCTATTTCGGTAGTCATCTGTCGGACTTCGTGCCTGTGCCTTTCGCGCATCTGACGCATGACCAGGCAGCGATGCGCGCCATCATCGAAAGAACGGCGCATGAGCAGACCGTCGTTCATCCCGACATGATCCTCAACCATATGTGGAAGGAATATCTGACGCTGAACCGCTATTCGGCCGATATGTTCTATCGCGACGTCAAGGCCGCGGGCTTTTCGCGCGACATATGGACGCTCATCAGCCGCCAGCATGACCTGACGGATGCGCCGCCGGGATATGAACTGTCCCAGTTGATGGTGTCCGGTTCCGACACCATCCTGTACAAATGAAGCGGGCGCCACCGCACGAAGGCGCCCGTCAGTAAATCCCGCCCTGGTCCTGCAGGAAGTCGGCGTCAGTGCGCTGCCGCCCGCGCGCCACGGCGGCCGCGGCCTTGGCATCGGCAGCCTTCGCCTGCGCCTCGGCCTCTTCCTTGCGGATCGACCGGCGCGGCTCGGTTTCGGGCTTGAACGCTTCCCAGATTACCGCGGGCTTGGGATCGTTGGTCGGCCACACGCCATAGACGCGCTTGCCCGAACGACGGTCGATCGTGACCATGCGGATGCCCGCCGGTGCGACGAAGGGCGTCTTGGGCATGGTTTCCAGGATCGGCGCCATCGCCGCCTTCCAGATCGGGGCGGCGATGCGGCCGCCCTGCGCCCATCCGCCCAGGCTCCGGGGCTTGTCATAGCCGACATAAACACCTGCCACCAAATCGGGCGATCCGCCCACGAACCAGACATTGGTGGGGCCGTTGGTGGTGCCGGTCTTGCCAAACAGCGGGCGCTTGAGATCGGCCAGCACGGTGGCGGTGCCGCGCAGCACCACGCCCTCGGCGATATGCACGACCTGATAGGCGGTCATCGGGTTCATCACCTGCCGCCCTTCAAAGCCAAAGCGCGGCATCGGCTTGCCGTCCCAATTGGCCATGTTGCACCCGTCGCACGGGCGCCAGCGTTCGGGCCAGATCACCTTGCCGCGCCGGTCCTGCACATAGTCCATGACCTTGGACGGATTTTGTTTTCCCTGGTTCGCCAGCGTCGCATAGGCATTGACCATCCGCTCCACCGTCGTTTCGCCCGCACCCAGCGCGAAGGAGAGGTAGGGCTGATAATCGCCGATGCCCATCGCCTTGATCGTGCGCACGACCCGGTCCATGCCGGTCTGGCTGGCGGCGCGCACCGTCATCAGGTTGCGGGACTGTTCCACACCCCAGCGCATCGTCTGCGGCCCGGCGCTGCCGCCTGAGAAGTTGCGGAAGCATTTCTGCCCCAATCCCGCGCCCTGATAGACGCAGAGCGGCCCATCGACGATGATCGATGCGGGCGTCATGCCATTGTCCAGCGCGGCGGCGTAGACGAAGGGCTTGATCGTGGAGCCGGGCTGGCGCTGGGCCTGGGTCGCGCGGTTATAGGAGGAGAGGCGCGAATCGAACCCGCCCTGCATCGCGCGGATGCGGCCTGAATGCACTTCCTGCACCACCATGCCGCCCGACACTTCGGGAATGGTCCGCAGCGCCCAGTCGGCGCCATTCTTTGCGACGACGATCAGGTCGCCGGACTTGAGCGCGGCAAAGGCGGGACCACCGGTGCGGCGATAGGGTGTCTGCGCCATCGACGCAGGCAGGGTGCCGGTGCTGCCGTCGGAAAAGCCGATCTGCGCCTCAGACGATGATCGATCGATGACGACGGCGACGCGCCAGCCTTCATAATCGACACCGACATAGCTGGCGGCCAGTTCGCGCGCCCAGCCTCGATCGGGGTCGATATGGCCGACCGGACCCGACCAGCCGCGGCCCGCGCCGAAGCGCAGCAATCCGTTTCGCAGCGCATCCTTGGTGCGTTCCTGCGCCACCGGGTCATAAGGGCTGCGCACCCACAGGCCGCCGGCATAGACGCTGTTGGGGCCGTCCGCCGCCTTTTCGCCGAACCGGTCGATCAGGCGGCGGCGCACCTCTTCCATATAATAGCCGCCCGCGCGCGCATCGAAGCTGGAACCGCGCACGGTGACGGTGCCCAGAGGCTGCGCCTGCGCCTGCGCGCGCTGCGCGGCGGTGATCCAGCCATTGCGCTCCATCTCGCCCAGCGCCCAGTTGCGCCGCTCGATCGCGCGGGCGTGACCGGTTTCGCTTTCGGGGCGGTAATTGGCCGGCCCCTTGGGCAGGATCGCCAGATAGGCCATTTCAGGCAGGCTGAGGTCAGCGACATCCTTGTCAAAATAAGCGCGCGAGGCCGCCTGCACGCCATAGGCGTTGCGACCGAGGAAAATCTGGTTGAGGTAAAGCTCCAGTATCTGCTGTTTCGACAGCACATTTTCCATGCGCCAGGCCAGGATCATCTCCTTGACCTTGCGTGTGGGCGAATATTCGTCGCCGATCAGCAGGTTCTTGGCCACCTGCTGCGTGATGGTCGACCCGCCGCGCGCGCGCTGGCCCGACCCCAGCTTGCTGACATAGTCCGCGACTGCGCCGGCAAAGCCGGGGAAATCGACACCATGATGCTCGAAAAACGTCTTGTCCTCCGCCGCCAGATAGGCGCGGATCAGCAACGGGGGATAATCGCTATATTGCAACTGCACCCGCCGTTCTCGAGCATAGCTGTGCACCGGCTGCCCGTTGATGTCGCGCACCATGGTGGGGAGCGGCGGCTCATATTCCAGCAAGGTCGCCGCATCGGGCAGGCCGCGCGCGAAAATCAGCCAGAACAGGAAGATCGCCAGCAGAAACCCGCCCAGCAGGATAGTCAGCCAGCGAAACAGCCTCCGGCCCCATAGTGGACGTATCCGGTCCATGACGCCGCCCGCGTCACGGCGCAGGCGATAGGCGAAGGATGTCGGGGCGGTATCGGAACGGGCCTCTTCCATGGGGAAGAGGCTCTAGGATCAAATCGCGGCCAAGGCCAGTGGCGTTTCGACGGGCCGCGCCATCAGCCGCCCGCCGCAACCCCGCTCATCGCCAGCTTGCGCGCGAAATGCACCTCGATCGCCTTGGCAACGCCGCGCGCGATCTTCTGCTGCCCCTCGCGCGAGGACAGGAAGGCGGAGTCCGACTCATTGCTAATATAGCCGGTTTCGAACAGGATCGACGGCGTATCCGGGGCCTTGAGCACCATCAGCGAAGCGAAGCGATGATAGGCGCTGCGGAAGGGCACATAGGGTGAAGCCTCACGCTGGAGCAGCCGCGCGAAACTGGACGATATGTTGAGCGATTCGCGTTGCGTCAGGTCGATCAGGATTGACGACACATCGCCCGACTGGCCGCCCAGATTGACGCCGTTGATGATGTCGGCCTTGTTTTCGCGCGCGGCGAGACGCGCGGCTTCCCGGTCCGACGCGGTTTCCGACAAGGTGTAGACCGTCGCGCCATGGGCATCGGTATTTTCGGCCGCATCGGCATGGATCGAAATGAAGAGGTCCGCACCCATCTTGCGCGCGATGCCATAGCGTTCCTGCAACACCAGAAAGCGATCATCGTCCCGCGTCAGCGCAACGCGCACCCGACCGCCCCTGACCAGTTGGTCGCGGATCGCCTGCGCGATCGCCAGTGTCACGTCCTTTTCGCGTTTGCCATTGTCCTTGTTGATGGCGCCGGGATCATGGCCGCCATGGCCCGCATCGATCACCACCAGCGGCCGCGCGCCGTCATTGACGCCCTGCACCGGCGGCAGGGCGACGCCGCGCGCGGCGGGTGGGATCGGCACGGTGATCGAATGCAACCGCTTTTGCGGCCGTGCGGCCATGTCCGCCGGCGCATCGAACGCCATGCGCCCGCGACCCAATTCACTGCGAAAGCGGCTGTCGCTCACGCCCTGGATCGCGAAGCTCAGCGATTTGCCGTCCGGTGCAATGCGCGCGTCGGCCAGCGTCGCCGGGCTTGCCAGGTCCAGCACGACACGCGCGCGCTCCGGGCTCAATTGCCCCTGCCGCACGCCCGCGACCGTGCCATTGCCTGGTGAAAAGGGAAAGCGGCCCGTCTGCGCGCCATCGATATCAAGGGCAATGCGCTGCGGCCCGTCGAGCAGGAAGGCGGACGCGCCCTCCACCCGCTCATCGAAACGCACCACCACCCGGTCCCCCTGCACATCGACGCCGGCGATGCCGCCCGCCTGGCCGGGGGAGGAAAGAAGAATGCTTGCCAGGGCAAGGCTTTGCAACATGCGCCGCTTGTGCACCGCAGGCCTGTCGGCCGTCCAGCCAAATATCATCGACGTTGACCCGTCCAGCGTCCCCACGCTGAACACCCGATTAAGCATCGCCCTCTTTTAACCCGGTAAAATGAGCTGGTTAACGTCATTTTCACCATGACCGGCCATGGTCCGAACGTCGGGTGCGCGCCGGGACATAATATTTCGACCAGCCGTTGCCGCCCGCGCTATTGACTGCTAACCATCCCCATTCCTGAAAGAATTGTCGTTTTTGCGACCGGTCTTCAGGTGAAACGAGCGCCCGCTGCTATGCGGGTAAGACAGAACAGGTTGACGCTGCATGAGGCATGAATTTCCATCCACGCTTGCCCCGGTGACGGGCATGGCGGCGTGGATGGTGCGGCCCGGCGCCTTATCCGGCCCTGCCGATGCAGCAGACGCGCAGATTTTCCTTCAAAACCGGATATCTGCCTGCGCCGCGCCCGATGGCGCGCGCAGGCAGATATTCTTTTCTTATCGCGTGGCGGCGCGGCGTCATGCCGCAGCCCGCGCACGCCGGAGACTTATAAATGACAATGCGTATGCTGATCGATGCGCGCCACCGGGAAGAGACCCGGGTCGCGGTCGTCAAAGGTAACCGGATCGAGGAGTTCGATTTCGAATCGGCCGAGCACAAGCAGCTCAAAGGCAATATCTATCTGGCCAAGGTGACGCGCGTGGAGCCTTCGCTTCAGGCCGCCTTCGTCGATTATGGAGGCAACCGCCACGGCTTCCTGGCTTTCAGCGAAATCCACCCCGATTATTATCAGATTCCGCGCGAGGACCGTGAGGCGCTGCTCCAGGAAGAGCGCGCCCATGCCGAGGAAGAGGCCGCATTGCGCGCCGAGATCGAGGATGACGAGGACGCGGGTGAGGACGGCGTCGAACTGGTCGAGGCGACCCATCATCATGAGGATGAGGAAGCGCCCGAGGCGGACGCCGAGAACGAAGCGCCTGAAGCCGCCAAGGGTGGCCGCCGCAAGCGCGGGAAGAATGGCGATGAGGCCGCCGACGAACTGCGCCGCAAGCGCATGGCGCTGCGTCGCCGCTACAAGATTCAGGACGTCATCAAGCGCCGGCAGGTGCTGCTGGTGCAGGTCGTGAAGGAAGAGCGCGGCAACAAGGGCGCGGCGCTGACCACCTATTTGTCGCTGGCGGGCCGCTATTGCGTGCTCATGCCCAACACGTCGCATGGCGGCGGCATCAGCCGCAAGATCAGCAACGCGGCCGATCGCAAGCGGTTGAAGACCATCATCGCGGAAATGAACCTGCCCTCGTCCATGGGGTGCATCGTCCGCACGGCGGGGCTTCAGCGGACCAAGCCGGAAATCAAACGCGACTTCGATTATCTCGCGCGGCTGTGGGACGAGATTCGCGAAAAGACGCTCCAGGCGTCTGCGCCCGAACTGATCCACAATGACAGCGACCTCATCAAGCGCGCCATCCGCGACATCTACAACAAGGATATCGAGGAAGTCATCGTCGAGGGCGAGGATGGCTACAAGGCCGCCAAGGACTTCATGAAGCTGCTGATGCCGAGCCATGCCCGGCGCGTGAAGCAATATGCCGACGCGGTATCGCTGTTCCAGCGCGCTAGCGTCGAAGATCAGCTGGCCGCGATGTACAATCCGGTCGTGCAGCTGAAATCGGGCGGCTATCTGGTCATCAACCCGACCGAGGCGCTGGTGTCGATCGACATCAACTCTGGCCGGTCGACGCGCGAACATGGCATCGAACAGACCGCCGTCGCCACCAATCTGGAAGCGGCGCGCGAAATCGCGCGCCAGTTGCGTCTGCGCGACATGGCGGGCCTCGTCGTCATCGACTTTATCGACATGGAGATGAATTCCAACATCCGTAAGGTCGAAAAGGCGATGAAGGAGGCGCTCAAGGACGATCGCGCCCGCATTCAGGTCGGCCGGATTTCAGGCTTTGGCCTTATGGAAATGAGCCGCCAGCGTCTGCGCACCGGCGTGCTGGAAGCGTCGACGCGCCAATGCCCGCATTGCGAGGGCACCGGCCTTGTCCGCACCGCGTCGTCGGCGGGCCTCAGCGCGCTTCGTATGCTAGAAGAGGAAGCGGCGCGCGGTCGCGGCAACCTCATCACCCTGCGTGCCAGCCAGGAAGCGGCCTTCTACGTCCTCAACAACAAGCGTCGCGAACTCGACGAGATCGAGCAGCGCTATGGCGTGCGTATCGAAATCCTGCCCGATGGCGAGATCGAAGGCGCGCGCATGTCGGTCGAAGCCAGCGGGCCGCGCCCGGAACGTGTCGTCACCTATGCGCCGCTGGTCGAGGATGATGACGATATCGACCTGCCAGAGGACGAAGACGACATCGAAGAGGTCGAGGACGCCCAAGACAGCGCCGAGCGGGAGGAGCGGGGCGATAGGGGGGACGAGGATCGCGAAGGCGGCCGCCGTCGCCGTCGCCGTCGCCGCCGCCGCGGTGGCCAGCGCGACGAGCCGCGCGATGCCGGGTCCGAAGCCGAGGCTGGCGACGCCGAGCCCGGTGACGACACCGATACGGATGAAGGCGCAGAAGCCGACGATCGCGAAGGCGCTGAGCCTGCAAGCAACGCTTACGGTGACGAAGGCGGCTCGCGTCGTCGCGGGCGTCGTGGTCGTCGCGGAGGCCGCCGTCGGCGCGAAGCGGGCGAAACCGCTGCGATCGAGCAGGACGATGCAACGGCTGCGGCCGATGCTGAGGCGCCGGTTGAAGAGCCGGCTGCCGTAGAAACGCCTGTCGCCGAGCCGGTGAGCGAGGAAGCGGCCGAGCCCGCGCCCAAGACGCGTCGGCGTCCGCGCGCCCGGAAGAAAGCGGAGGCTGACACGGCTGAGGCTGCGACCGAGGCTCCGGCCGATGTCGCCGCGGCCGCGACCGAAGAGCCTGCGCCAGCAGCCGAAGCGGACGCCGCACCGGCCAAGCCCAAGCGCACGCGTCGCAAGAAGGCGGTGGCGAGCGAGGGCGAGGCGGCTGAAGCAGATGCGCCAGCAGCCGAGGCGGACGCCGCGCCCGCCAAGCCCAAGCGCACGCGTCGCAAGAAGGTGGTGGCTGCCGAAGCGGAAGCGGCAGACCCAGCCGCCGAAGCCGCACCGGAGGCCCCAGTTGACGCTGCGCCTTTCGCGCCGTCCGAACCGACCGGTTCGCCAGACCCGGTTCCAGCCGAAGCCGGCGCTGCCGACGACGCAGGCGGCGAGGATGCCGATGGCACGCCCCGGCGCGGCTGGTGGCAGCGCACCTTCGGTCAGTAAGCACGCGAAGGGTTGAATGATGAAGCGCCGCTGCCCGTCCGGTCCTTACCGGTGCGCAGCGGCGCTTTTCCATGGAATGCGCTTCACGGCGCGTTCAGGACGCCCATGGCAAGGGCTGGCATCCATGGCCCGTTTGCTCCAGTTCCTGGCCCTTGCGCTGGCGTCGTTTGCGCTGATGTCGCGCCCGGCGCTCGCGCAGCAGATTTTGCGCGACGCCGAGACCGAAGCCTTCATGGCCGACATGTCCGCGCCGCTGGTCAAGGCGGCGGGCATGACGCCCAAGAACGTCCAAGTTCTCGTCATCAACGACCCGGAAATCAACGCCTTCGTCGCGGGCGGCCAATATGTCTGGGTGCATAGCGGCCTGATCGCCCAAGCGGACAATGTGAACCAGTTGCAAGGCGTGGTCGCGCACGAACTGGGCCATATCGAGGGCGGCCACATCATCCGCTCGGGCGAGGGGATCAAGGACGCGACCAGCGTCACCCTGCTCAGCCTCGTGCTTGGCGCGGCGGCGATCGCGGCAGGCGGCGCGGAAGCGGGCATGGGCATCATGGGCCTTGGCCAGCAGGCGGCGATGAGCAAGTTTCTCGCTTTCTCCCGTGCGCAGGAAAGCTCCGCCGACCTTGCCGGCGCGCGCTATCTCCACACCGCCGGGATCAGCGGCCGCGGGAGCCTGGAGTTTTTCAAGAAGCTGCAGAATCAGGAATATCGCCTCGCCATTCCGCAGGACAATAGCTACGGGCGCACCCACCCGCTATCGGGCGAGCGCATCAGCGTCCTGCGGGAGGTTTATGAAGTCGACCCCGCCTGGGACAGGCCGGTCGATCCACAGCTGGAAGCGCGGTTCGAACGGATCAAGGCGAAACTGATCGGTTTCGTGTCCGAACCGCAGCAGACGCTCATCAAATATCCTGAAAGCGACCAGTCGCTGCCCGCCCATTATGCCCGCGCCTATGCCTGGCACAAAAGCGCCTATCCGCAAAAGGCGCTGGCCGAGGCCGATGCGCTGCTCGCCGCGGAACCGCAT
Source organism: Sphingobium lactosutens DS20 (assembly GCF_000445105.1). Lineage (GTDB taxonomy): Bacteria > Pseudomonadota > Alphaproteobacteria > Sphingomonadales > Sphingomonadaceae > Sphingobium > Sphingobium lactosutens. Next base: position 224,691 of record NZ_ATDP01000106.1, read on the forward strand.
GATCCCTATTTCCTGGAACTCAAGGGCCAGATCCTGCTGGAAAGCGGCCGGCCGGCCGACGCCATCGCGCCGCTGCGCGAAGCGGTGAAGATCACCAATCAGCCGCTGATTTCCGTCCTCCTGTCCCATGCGCTCATCGCGACCGAAGACCCGGCCAATTTCGCGGAGGCCGAACAGGTGTTGCGCGTGGCGGTACAGCGTGACCGCGAAAATCCCTTCGCCTGGTATCAGCTGGGCGTCGTTTATGAGCGGCGCGGCGACACGCCGCGCGCCGCGCTCGCCACGGCGGAACGCTACGCGATGATGGGCGATCATAATCTGGCGCTGCGCAGCGCCGACGTTGCGGTGCAGGGATTGCAGCCCGGCACGGTTGACTATCTGCGCGCGCAGGATATCGCCATGACGTCGCGTGCCGCGGTCGAGCAGCAGCGGAAGAAAAGATAGCAATGACAGATCAAACCCGGCCGAGCTTTCGCGCCGCCCTTTCCAACAGGACCATCCAGATGACCCTTGGCGCCTTCGCCTTCATCGCGGCCGCCGCCGGCGCCGCGCTCGCCGTCCAGGCTCCCGCCAGCGTCGGCGCCACGGACAAGGCTGCGATCGAACAGATCGTCCATGATTATATCCTGGAGCATCCCGAAATCATCCCGCAGGCGATCGAGAAGCTGCAATCCAAGCGTCTTTCCAGTGTCATCGACACCAATCGCAGCGCGCTCGAAACTCCCTATGCCGGCGCATGGGAGGGGGCGGCCAATGCCGACGTTACCGTGGTGGAATTTTTCGACTATGCCTGCGGCTATTGCCGCGCCTCGCTACCCGACCTTGGCAAGCTGGTGGGGTCCGACAAGAAGGTTAAGATCGTCTATCGCGAACTGCCGATCCTGTCGGAAGAAAGCGGCGATGCGGCCAAGGTATCGCTGCTGGCGGCCGAGCGCGGCCAGTATATGCCCTATCACAAGGCGCTCTATGCCGCCGGGCGCGTGACGCGCGACACCATCCTGGCGGCCGCGGCCAAGGCCGGCATCAGCAAGGCGGATGCGCAAGCGGCGATGGCGTCGAGCAAATATGATTCGGAAATCCAGTCGAACATCGCGCTCGCCCAAAAATTGCAGGCGACCGGCACGCCTACCTTCGTCATCGGCGATCAGGTGCTAAGCGGTGCGGTCGGCTTTGACGCGCTCAAGGAGGGCGTGGCGAGCGCGCGCGGCAAGTAGCGGCATCCTGTTTCTGCGAAAGCAGGAACATGAAATGAAGAGATGCGGTGCCGCCCCGCCATTGACTTCCCCATCCCTTTTCCCTATCGGACGCCCCCTGACTGGCGGCCGCTGCGTAAGCGGCCCTTTTTTGTCACACCCGATTCTCTTGTTGTTTTTGAGGAATGAACGATGAAGCGCACCTTTCAGCCGAGCAATCTGGTTCGGAAGCGCCGTCACGGTTTCCGCGCCCGCATGGCGACCCCCGGCGGCCGCAATGTGATGCGCGCCCGTCGCGCCCGCGGCCGCAAGAATCTCTGCGCCTGACATCATCGCCGGATCAGCCCGCCGCGCCGGCCATCATGGTCCGGCGCGCGGATTTTCTGGCGGCGAATCGCGGGCGACGCGCGCCGATGCCGGGCTTTGTCCTGCTGGTGCGCGAACGCGGTGACGGTGATCCGGCGATGCGCTATGGCATCACGGTCACGAAAAAGATTGGCGGCGCTGTCATCCGCAACCGGATGAAGCGCCGTTTTCGCGTTCTGGCGCGCGAATTGCTGCCTACCCTTGGCATTGCCGGCGCCGATCATGTGTTGATCGCCCGGGAAGGGGGGATTGAGCGGGACTTTGCCCTGTTGCGCGGCGAACTGGAAAAGGCGCTGGGCAAGATCATGACGCGGCCGGTCGACGCGCCGCGCGACCCGTCCCGCCGCAAGGCGAAATCGTCCGGAACCAGAGCCCCGGCTAAGTCCCGATGATCGCGCGCCTGCTCATCCTGATTGCGCGCTTCTGGCAGCTTGGGCCATCGCGCATCCTGCCGCCCACGTGCCGCTATGCGCCCTCCTGTTCGGAATATGCGATTCAGGCGGTGCGCAAATATGGCGCGATCAAGGGTAGCTGGCTGGGGTTCAAGCGGCTAATGCGATGCCACCCATGGGGCGGGTCGGGCCACGACCCGGTTCCCTGAGACGACAGATCACAAGACGGCGGAGCGCAAAAGCGTGGACGACAAGAAGAATATCATCCTGGCGGTGCTGCTGACCGCGGCGATCCTGTTCGGCTGGCCTTATCTTTCCAACTATTTCTTCCCCACGGCCAATCCGCCCGCAACGAAGATCGAGGGCGGCAAGCAGGTCCCTGTCGCCCGGCCCGATGCGGACCCCGCCGCCGACAGTCCCGCCGCGATCCGCGACCGCGCGCTGGTGCTCAGGGAAAGCCCGCGCATTCCCATCCGCACGCCCAAGCTGACTGGCTCGATCAACCTCAAAGGCGCGCGCATCGACGACATCGTGCTGCCGACCTACAAGGAAACGATCGCCAAGGATTCGCCGGACGTCCGCCTCTACAGCCCGTCGGGCACGCAGGACGCCTATTTTGCCGGTTTCGGCTGGCAGGGCGAAGGGCTGCGTGCGCCCGATCGCAACACGCTGTGGACCGCGCAGGGCAGCGTGCTCACGCCGACCAGCCCGGTGACGCTCAGCTGGAACAATGGCGCGGGGCAGCTCTTCGAAATCCGCCTGTCGGTCGACGACAATTATATGATCACGGCCGCGCAGAAGGTGTCGAACACCGGCGCCGGCACGGTGGGCGTCAAGCCCTATGCCTATATCAGCCGCACCGGCATTCCCAAGGACCCCGATACTTGGACGATCCATGTCGGACCTATGGGCGTGTTCAACGGCGCAGCCAATTATGACGTCAATTACAAGGATCTGGACAAGGGGCCGTCGGTCCAGAGCTTCCAGTCCAAGGGCGGCTGGATCGGCTTCACCGACAAATATTGGCTGTCTGCTCTCGTGCCGGCTGCCGACGCCGACTTTGCCGGCCAGTTCCGCAAGGGCGCGGGCACGCAATATCAGGCCGATGTCGCGCTTGGCTCCACTATGGTCGCGCCCGGCAAGGCGGTGACGCAAACGCAGCGCCTGTTCGTCGGCGCCAAGGAAGTGAAGACGCTCGAAGCCTATCAGGATGCGGGCGTCCCGCTGTTCGACCGGGCGATCGACTGGGGCTGGTTCTACTGGTTTGAAAAGCCGATCTTCGGCCTGCTGCACTGGCTGTTTGAACATATCGGCAATTTCGGCGTCGCCATCATCTGCCTGACGTTTGTCGTGCGTGCGATCATGTTCCCGATCGCCCAGCGCCAATTTTCCAGCATGGCGGCGATGCGCGCGCTCCAGCCCAAGATGAAGGCGCTGCAGGAAAAGCATAAGGACGACAAGCAGCAGCTTCAGCTCAAGATGATGGAGCTGTACAAGCAGGAGAAGGTCAATCCGCTCGCCGGTTGCCTGCCCGTCTTCATCCAGATTCCGATCTTCTTCGCGCTCTACAAGGTGCTGATGCTGACGATCGAAATGCGCCACCAGCCCTTCGTCCTGTGGATCAAGGACCTGTCCGCGCCCGATCCGCTGCATATCCTCAACCTCTTCGGCCTGCTCGACTTCACGCCGCCCGCGTTTCTGGGCATCGGCGTGCTGGCCCTGCTGCTGGGCATCAGCATGTACTTCCAGTTCAAGCTCAATCCAACGCAGATGGACCCGATGCAGCAGCAGATCATGGGCATCATGCCGTGGATGATGATGTTCATCATGGCGCCCTTCGCGGCGGGCCTTCTGGTCTACTGGATCACCAACAACTGCCTGTCGATGGCGCAGCAGTGGTGGCTCTATCGCAAGCATCCGGTGCCAGCGGCAGCGGTGCCGGCGAAGTAAATATACCTCTCAAGTCCCGTTCGTGCTGAGTGGGGACTGAGCGAAGTCGAAGGTCCGTATTGAAGCATCGCGACCTTCGGCCCTTCGATACGCCGCTTCGACAAGCTCAGCGGCTACTCAGCGCGAACGGAGAATGAGTGTGACCGAGCAAGACAACACTGCCCTGATCGAAGACGCGCGCAGGCTCTTTGCCGGGCCGATCGCCTTCCTCAAATCCGCGCCGGACCTCAAATTCCTGCCCGACATGGCGGTGAACGAAGTCGCCTTCGCGGGCCGTTCGAACGTGGGTAAATCCTCGCTGCTGAACGCGCTCACCAACCGCAACGGCCTGGCGCGCACGTCCAATACGCCTGGTCGCACTCAGGAACTCAACTTCTTCGACGTGGGCGATCCGCTGCGTTTCCGCCTCGTCGACATGCCGGGCTATGGCTATGCCAAGGCGCCCAAGGACATGGTCAAGAAATGGCGTTTCCTGGTGAACGACTATCTGCGTGGGCGCGCCGCGCTCAAGCGCACGCTGGTGCTGATCGACAGCCGCCACGGCATCAAGGATGTCGACACCGACATGCTCGACATGCTCGATGCCGCGGCGGTCAGCTATCGCATTGTCCTTACCAAGGCGGACAAGATCAAGGCGAGCGCGCTCGCCGCCGTAACGCAGCAGACCGCCGACGCCATCCGCAAGCGCCCGGCCGCCCATCCCGACATCATCGCCACGTCGAGTGAAAAGGGCATGGGCCTGCCCGAACTGCGCGCCGCCGTGCTGGAAAGCGTGACGCAGGGCTGACCCTTGACGAACAGCCTGCACATCGCGAAGTAACCCGCTTTCGACAAGACGGCCGCAACCCGCTACAGCGGCCGCACACGGCCCCGCGCCGCCTATTGGAGACATGACCATGCGCGCCGAAGCGCAGCAATATATCGACCGTATCGATGCCGCGCTCGCCCTGCTGCGCCAGTCGCTCGACTGGGACCGCGCGCTGCGCCGGCTGGACGAACTCAACGCCCGCGTCGAGGACCCGACCCTGTGGGACAATGCCAAGCAGGCGCAGGAGGTGATGCGCGAGCGCACCCGGCTCGACAGCGCGATCGGCGCGACCCGCGCGATTGAGGGCGAAAAGACCGACACCGCCGAACTCATCGAGATGGCCGAGGCCGAGGGCGATGAGGGGATGGTGGACGAGGCGGTTGCGGCGCTCAAGGCGCTGGCCGACCGGGCCGATGAAGACAAGATCAAGGCGCTGCTGGCGGGTGAGGCCGACAGCTACGACACTTATCTGGAAATCCACGCCGGCGCTGGCGGGACCGAAAGCCAGGACTGGGCCGAAATGCTCAGCCGCATGTACCGGCGCTGGGCCGAACGGCGTGGCTACAAGGTCGAACTGGTCGATTATCAGGCCGGCGATCAGGCCGGCATCAAGTCGGCGACCTTCCTGTTCAAGGGCGAAAACGCCTATGGCTATGCCAAGACCGAAAGCGGCGTCCATCGCCTGGTCCGCATCAGCCCCTATGACAGCAGCGCGCGCCGCCACACCAGCTTCTCGTCGGTCTGGGTCTATCCGGTGATCGACGACGACATCGATATCGAGGTCAAGGAAAGCGACCTCAAGATCGACACCTATCGCGCATCGGGTGCGGGCGGGCAGCACGTCAACACCACCGATTCCGCCGTCCGCATCACCCACATTCCCTCAGGCATCATCGTCGCGTCGCAGAATGACCGTTCGCAGCACAAGAACCGCGCCACCGCGATGAATATGCTCAAGGCGCGCCTCTATGAAGCCGAACTGCGCCGGCGGGAGGAAGCGGCGTCGAGCGACTATCAGGCCAAGACCGAAATCGGCTGGGGCCACCAGATCCGCTCCTATGTGCTCCAACCCTATCAGTTGGTGAAGGACCTGCGTACCGGCGTCACTTCGACTTCGCCCGACGATGTCCTGGACGGTGCGCTTGATCCCTTCATGGCGGCCGCGCTCAGCCAGAAGGTGACGGGCGAGAAGGTCGATGTGGAGGATGTCGACTGATGATCCGGGCGGCACTGGCGGGCGTGCTTGTCCTGCTGTCCGCCTGCGATCAGTTGAGCGGCGGCAATACGTCCCAGCGCCCTGTCGCCGCCCGTGATTTTCCGCGTGCCGATCGGCCGGTGGCGCCGATCGTGTCGACCCGCTGGTCCAGCGAGGAAGCGCGCGATCGCGTCAACGAGGCGGAGGATATCATGGACCGGGCCGGCATCCGCCCCGGCATGACCGTCGCCGACATCGGTGCTGGCGAAGGCTATTATACGGTGCGCCTGGCCCAGCGGGTCGGCCCCACCGGCCGGGTCCTGGCCGAAGACATATTGCCTGAAGTCATAGAGGCGTTGTCGCGGCGCATCACGCGAGAGGAATGGGACAATGTCAGCGTCAAGCTGGGCGCGCCCGAAGACCCGCGCCTGCCCGAAAACAGCTTCGATCGCATTCTGATGGTTCACATGTATCATGAGATTGCAGAGCCTTACGCCTTCCTCTGGCATCTCAGTCCGGCGTTGAAGCCCGACGGCGAACTGATCGTCGTCGATGCGGATCGGCCGACCGATCAGCACGGCACGCCACCGCGCCTGCTGGCCTGCGAACTGGCGACCATGGGTTTCCGTATGGAAGAACTCATCCCCAAACCGACGGCCGGGGGCTATTTCGCGCGATTTCGCCGCATCGTCGCCCGGCCGGACCCGTCCGCCATCGTCCCTTGCGCGATCAACCAGCCATCCTAAAGGTTAACGCAAAGGTCAGGCTGAAAAGATGGTCCCATGTGCCTGTCGATGCGTTACAGTGCGCATCGGGAGGTCATGCATGACGCAGAGTGAACCCAGGGCGGGACTGACTTTCGGTCCTGAACGTGCACCACGCCATAAATTATTCGAACCCGTTTCCCTCTGGCATGATGGCGCATCCATGCGCGGGCATTTGCTCGATCTGTCGGCGACCGGCGCGCTGTGCCATAGCGACATGCCGTTTCGCGCGGGGGATCGGGTGCTGATCGACGCGGATTGTCTGGGCGTCGCTGGGCGTGTGGTCTGGTCAGGCGGCAAGCGGTTCGGGCTCCATTTTGAGGCGGCGCTGCCGGCGTCCGTCCTGGACCGAGTCCTGCACCAGAGCTGATCAGCTTTTCCGGCGCCAGCGCCGTACCATCGACAGCCCCAGGAATCCGCCACCCACGACCGCCGCGATGGCGCCCCCGGCGGACGCTAGCGCCCAGGCCCCGGCCGCGAGCAGCCCGGTCAGAAAATCGACGATGATGAGGGTCAGGTGGATCATGATGAAGCCAGGACGGCGCTAACGCCCCAAATCCTTGGCTTCCTGATATTTCAATTCCAGAAAGCGATTCTGCGTCGCCAGCTTGTCCAGATCACCACTTGCCAGGCTCTCGGTCACGCGCGCGATTTCCGCGTCGATCACGGTCAATCCTTCGACCAGCTGCTTTTCCGGCACGCGGCCGTTGCGCTCCTCCCTTCGCATGGGCGCCGGGATGGATTGATAGCCGGTGACAAGCTCGGGCAGATGGTCCGACAGCAAGCGGCGGATTTCCAGCGCCGCCGGGTCCTGCTCGTTCAGCCGCTCCAGCTGAGGCGCCAGCGTCTCCAGCCGCACGCCGATGCTGTCGACCAGCGTCACGGCCGGCGCGGGAAGCGCCTTGCGCTGCGTTTCCAGCCAGATTTCGGTCTTGAGGGGGAGGGCGGGCAGTTCAGTCTGCCCCAGCTTCTCGGCACTGACCGGACGGTCGCCGGGCAGCAGCGCGAAAAACAATGTCGCGATCAGCAACAGCCCCAGCACGATCATCACGCCATTGGTGCCCAGCGGCACGAACCATCCGGCGATCATCGCGCCCATCAGGATGACGAATATCGCGCCGCCAATCCGCCCCAGCCGCCGCATGATCGACGCATTGCGGCGCTCGCGCGCCCGCGCCGACAGGCTCCGTCCGCGCTCGCTGTGACGGCGCAGCACGGCTTCGGCATCCGCCAGCACGCGGTCGGATCGGCTCATAGACAAGGCTCCGGCATCCGTTCGCCCTGAGCTTGTCGAAGGGCTGTCCTGTCTTGAAAGAAAGAGCAGGGCTTCGACGGGCTCAGCCCGAACGGTAACAGGAGAGACATTGATATCATCCCTCGATCGCGCTCAGCAGCGGATTGTCGACCCGCGCTTCCTGCGCCGCCTGCGCCTGGCCCTGCGCCCGCGCGATATAGCCTTTGGACTTCTCCACCTCGTTCGACAGCGTATTCACCGTCGTCTTCATATTCTCCAGCGCTTTCATCTTGAACGTGTCGATATTGTCCATCGTGTCGTAGATATTCTGGAAGGCGCGCTGCAGCGTCTCGATCGGGATCGTGCTCGATGCCGCCTGTTCGTGGATTTGCGCGGTCTGGCTTTTCAGCAGTTCGCCGGTCCGGTCGATCATGTTGGCGGTGGTGGTGTTGAGCGCGGTGATCTGTTCCAGCACCAGTTTCTGCCCGACCAGCGCCTGCGCCACTGTCACGGCCGTGCGCAGCGCCGCCACGGTCGTCGTGCTCGCGCGGTCGACGCCCTTCACCAGCTCGACATTGTTCTTCTTGACCAGATCCAGCGCCAGATAGCCCTGCACCGTCACCGCCATCTGCGTCAGCAGATCCTGCGTGCGTTGACGGATGTAGAAAAGCGCGCTTTCGCGGATCGCCTTGGCCTTGGCTGGATCGGTCGAATCCAGTTCCATCGCCTTGGCTTCCAGCCGCGCGTCCATGGTCTTGCTGATATGGATCATCTGTTCCAGACGACCCATGGTGGCCCACATATTCTGCCGCTCGACATCGATCGCGGCATTATCCTTGATCAGCGTGTCCTTGCCGCTGGCGAGGCTCCCCAGGATCGAGTTGATGTGACCCTGCGCGCTTTTATAGCCGTCGAAATAGTCGCGCATCTTGTTGCCGAAGGGGATGATGCCGAACAGCTTTTTCGGCGCGAGCAAGCTGCCGCGCTTTCCGGGGTCCAGATCCTCTACCGTGCGGCGCAATTCGGCCAGGTCCGCCCCGACCTTGCTGTCGCTGTCCATCGCGCGCACCGGCCGGTCCAGGAAGCGGTTGCTGTGCCCGGCGGCCTCGGCGATCTCCTTGCGCCCCATATTGGTGAGCTGATCCACGCGCTTGCCGAATTCGGGCGAATTGGCGTCCTGCGCGACCAGATCCTCGACAAAGGCGTCGACCTTCTCGTCCAGCTTGGACTTCTTCTCCTCGTCGATCGGCACCAGTCCCGCAGCCTTGTCGGGCGCAACTGCCGGCACCGGATCGGGCGGCATCAGATTGAGCGGGTCGGCGGTAGCGGTGGGCGCGGTCGAAGCCATGTCATCTCCTGATAAGCCCAAGGGCGGCATGAACTGTTATATGTGCATAAAACAGTAGGTCGCAAGTCTGCGCAGTTTTTCCAGCCCCTGCTATAAGGCCTGCGCCCCCGCCATTGCAATCGCCCGCCGCCGGGCTAGCATGGCCGCCATATGGCGATGCTCGTCGCATGATGGGAAGGGGGAGCGCGTCGATGCAGGACGAACAGGACAGGCTGGCGGCTGCGGTTGCGGCCGATCCACGCTATGCAGCGCTGGTGGCGCGCCGCTCGCGATTGGGCTGGACGCTTTCGGCGATCATCTTCATCGCCTTCGTCGGCTATCTGCTGCTGATTGCCTTTCACCCCGCGCTGCTGGCCATGCCGGTCGGCGCCGGCGTCACCTCGCTCGGCATTCCGCTTGGCCTTGGCCTCATCCTGCTCGCGATCGCGCTGACCGGCCTGTATGTGCGGCAGGCCAATCGTCATCATGATGCGCAAATGGCCGCCATAGTTCGGGATCATGGCGCATGAGGGCGCTCATCGCCGCATTGGCGCTGCTGCTGCCCGCGTCCGCCTTTGCCGCCGCGCTGGAGGGGGAGGCACAGCGCCAGCCGATCAACTGGGTGGCGATCGCCATGTTCGTCGCCTTTGTCGGCCTGACGCTCTGGATCACCAAGGCAGCGGCCGCGCGCACGCGCACCGCGTCGGATTTCTATACGGCCGGTGGCGGCATCACCGGTTTCCAGAACGGCCTCGCCATGGCGGGCGATTATATGTCCGCCGCCTCCTTCCTCGGCATATCGGCGCAGATATTTGCCGACGGCTATGACGGCCTCATCTACTCCACCGGCTTTCTGGTCGGCTGGCCGATCCTCCTGTTCCTGATGGCGGAGCGGCTGCGCAACCTTGGTCGCTACACCTTTGCCGACGTCGCCTCCTACCGCTTCGCCCAGCCCCCGGTCCGCAGTTTCGCGGCGGTCAGCACGTTGCTGGTCGTCAGCTTCTATCTCGTCGCGCAGATGGTCGGCGCGGGCCAACTCGTCAAATTGCTGTTCGGCCTGCCCTATGCCGCCGCCGTCGTGATCGTCGGCGGCCTCATGATGCTCTATGTCCTGTTCGGCGGCATGCGGGCGACCACATGGGTCCAGATCATCAAGGCTGTCTTGTTGCTGGGCGGCGCCAGCTTCATGGCGGTGATGGTGCTGGCGCAGGCGGGCTTCAGCCTGGAAACCCTTTTCGCCCGCGCGGTCGAGGTGAAGACGCAGGCTGCGCTCGCCACCGGCGTCAGCGCGGACCAGGCAGCGGCGCAGGGCCGCGCCATCATGGCCCCCGGCGGCTTCATCAAGGACCCTGTATCGGCCATCTCCTTCGGCCTGGCCCTCATGCTTGGCACGGCGGGCCTGCCGCACATATTGATGCGCTTCTTCACCGTCCCGGACGCAAAGGAGGCGCGCAAGTCCGTGCTCTGGGCAACGGGCTGGATCGGCTATTTCTATATCCTGACCTTCATCATCGGTTTTGGCGCGATCCTGCTGGTGGGGACCAACGCCGCCTATCTGGACGGGCAAGGGGCCTTGCGCGGCGGAAGCAACATGGCGGCGATCCATCTGGCCCATGCGATCGGGGGCAATGCTTTCCTCGGCTTCATCTCGGCGGTCGCCTTCGCAACCATCCTCGCCGTGGTCGCGGGCCTGACGCTCTCGGCCGCCTCCGCCGTCAGCCATGACCTCTACGCCACTGTTCTGCGCAACGGGCAGGCCAGTTCCGCCGACGAACTGCGCGTGTCGCGAATCACGACGCTGGCGCTCGGCGCGCTTGCCGTGCTGCTCGGCCTCGTTTTCGAAAAACAGAATGTGGCGTTCATGGTCAGCCTCGCCTTCGCGCTTGCCGCGTCGGGCAATTTCCCGGTGCTGATCCTCTCGTTGCTCTGGAGCGGCTGCACCACGCGCGGCGCGGCGTGGGGCGGGACGATCGGGTTGCTGACGGCCTTCGTGCTGACGCTGCTGTCGCCGGCGGTCTGGACGACGACCTTTGCCCTGGGGGACGCGCCTTTCCCCTATAGTTCGGCCGCGATCGTCTCGGTGCCGGCCGGCTTCCTCGCCATCTGGCTCATTTCACTGGTCGACCGCTCGCCCCGCGCGGCGATCGACAAGGCGGGCTACCCAGCGCAGCGCGTCCGCGCCGAAACGGGGATCGGCGCTTTTGCCGCCAGCGACCATTAAAAAAAGGGCGGTGGATCACCACCGCCCGGTTTCGCGTCAGCGCGCGCCTTCGGCGTAATAGCGCTCCATATCCAGCCGCATCTGGTGCAGCGCCTCGGGGTTGAGGTAAACCATATGGCCGGCCGGATAATAGCGGAACTGCAAATTCCCGCGCAGCTGCGGCTCCAGCATCATGTGCTTCAAGTCCCGCTCGGTCGAAAAGAAGGGCGTCGCCATGTCATAATAGCCATTGAGCGACAGCACGCGCAGATGCGGATTGGTGCGCATCGCGGCCGACAGGTCGGCGGTCACGTCGGCGACATTCTGCTTGCCCCCTTCGGGCGGCTGATGGCTCCAATCCCATTTGAAGTCGCCACCTTCACGCGCGCTCAGACGATAGGACAAGTCCGTCTTGTAGCCGATCTGGCGCGTCACCTGATCCAGGAAGCTGCCGACATAGAGCCCAGTGATGCCGGTGCTCGACGGATCATATTCCGGTTCCTCGCCAGCGGTGTCGGCATCGATGCCGGTATAGCGGCTGTCGAACCGGCCCAGCGTCGCATGTTCATCGCGCAGCAATTCCTTGCGGAAACGCGACAGGTTGACGCGCAGGTTCGCACGCTTGAGGTAGTCGACCGACAAGCCGGTATAGCGGTTGAGCTGGCGCGCCATCTCGTCCGTCTCCTGCGGCGTGATGTCGGACCCTTTCAGCAGCGCGGTGGCATAGGGACCGTTCGCAAATTGCCGCGCTTCTTCGACAAAGGCCTCCAGGCTGGCGGGGCGGCCGCCGGGCAACTTGTTGTGATACCAGGCGGTGGCGGCATAGCTTGGCAGATAGCCGATATGGATCGTGTCGAAGCCCGACTGGCGGACGCCATAATTCATGATCGACGACAGCAGCACCACGCCGTTCAGCGCCAGCCCGCGATCCTCCAGCTGATAGGCCAATGCCCCCGACCGGGTCGTCCCATAGCTTTCGCCGAAAATATATTTGGGGTCGCCCCAGCGACCATTCTTGGTCGTGTAGCGGATGATCGCCTTGGCAAAGGCATCGACATCCTGATCCACGCCGTAAAAGTCCGAGCCCTTGGCGTCGCCGATCGGTCGCGAATAGCCCGCGCCGATCGCGTCCAGGAACACCATGTCGGTGCTGCCGATCAGGCTGTCATTATTGGGACCGACGTCGAAGGGCGCGGGCTTGACTGCCTGCGGGTCGGTGGTGCGCACATGCATCGGCGCGAAGCTGCCCATGCGCAGCCACAGCGACGAAGACCCCGGCCCACCATTATAGAAGAAGGTGACGGGGCGGTTCTTTCCCGCTGCGGTATAGGCGGTGTAGAACATGCTCCCCATCGGCTTGCCCTGCTCATCGCGAATGGTGAGCGTGCCTGCCGTCTGGGTATAGGCGATGCTCTTGCCATCCACGCGCGCCGTGCCCTTGCTGCTCTGCGTCACTTCCTCGACCGGCGCGCTGGCCCAGTTGGCCGCGACTTCCTCCGCGACCTTTTCGGCATGCTGCTTCTGGGCGTCGGGCGCATCTTTTTGCGCCAAGGCAGGGGCGTTCAGCGCGATCAGGGAAACAAGCGTCAGGGAAATGGGCAGCCGCATGGGCAATTCGTCCTTTCATGGTGCGATCCTGTATTGCCTCCATAGGGCAGTTATACGGGCGTGCAACTGTCCAGGTTATTTTGTCACATAGCTGTGCCCCCTCGGCCCGCCCTTGCCGCAGCGCGGCATTTCCTGTAGGGGCGCGCCCGATAGTCCCGTCCCGGCGTGGTGCCGAACCGGGAAACCCGATCCCAAAGGCCGTTCATGTCCCAGCGTAATATCGCCATCATCGCGCACGTCGACCATGGCAAGACCACCCTCGTCGACCAGCTTTTCCGCCAGTCCGGCACTTTCCGCGACAATCAGCGCGTCGAGGAGCGCGCGATGGATTCCAACGACCTGGAAAAGGAACGCGGCATCACCATTCTGGCCAAGCCCACTTCGGTCGAATGGAACGGCATCCGCATCAACATCGTCGACACGCCCGGCCACGCCGATTTCGGCGGTGAGGTGGAGCGCATCCTCTCGATGGTCGACGGCGTCATCCTGCTGGTCGATTCGTCGGAAGGCGCGATGCCGCAGACCAAGTTCGTGACCGGCAAGGCGCTCGCGCTGGGCTTGAAGCCCATCGTCGTCGTCAACAAGGTCGATCGCCCGGACGAGCGCATTCAGGAAGTGCTGGACGAAGTGTTCGACCTGTTCGTGACGCTGGACGCCAATGACGAGCAGCTCGACTTCCCGGTCCTCTACGCGTCGGGCCGCAACGGCTATGCCAGCGAAGACCCGCAGCGCCGCGAGGGTACGCTGGAGCCGATGTTCCAGAAGATCGTGGATCATGTCCCGCCGCCCGCCCTGGACGAAAACGCGCCGTTCAGTTTCCTTGTGACCCTGCTCGATCGCGACAATTTCCTGGGTCGTATCCTGACCGGCCGGGTCCAGTCCGGCACGCTCAAGGTCAACCAGCCGATCCACGCGCTCGATGCCGACGGCAATGTGATCGAGACCGGCCGCGCGTCCAAGATCCTGTCCTTCCGCGGCCTTGACCGCGTGCCAGTGGACGAGGCGAAGGCGGGCGACATCATCAGCCTTGCCGGCCTCACCGTCGCGACCGTCGCCAACACCATCGCCGACCCGCAGGTCAGCGAGCCGATCAAGGCGCAGCCGATCGATCCGCCGACGCTGTCGATGCGCTTTGCCGTCAATGACTCGCCCATGGCGGGCCGTGAAGGCAGCAAGGTGACAAGCCGCATGATCCGCGACCGCCTTGCTCGCGAGGCGGAGTCCAACGTCGCCATCAAGGTCACAGAATCGGAGGACAAGGACAGTTTCGAAGTCGCCGGCCGCGGCGAGCTTCAGTTGGGCGTTCTTATCGAAACCATGCGGCGTGAAGGGTTCGAACTGGGCATCAGCCGTCCCCGCGTGCTGTTCGGCGAAGACGAAAATGGCAACAAGACCGAGCCTTATGAAACCGTCGTCATCGACGTGGATGACGAATTTTCCGGCACGGTGGTCGACAAGATGAACATCCGCAAGGCCGAGATGACCGACATGCGGCCCTCGGGCGGCGGCAAGACCCGCATCACCTTCTCGGCGCCCTCGCGTGGCCTCATCGGCTATCATGGCGAATTCCTGTCCGACACGCGTGGTACGGGCATCATGAACCGGCTGTTCGAAAAATATGGCCCGCACAAGGGCAAGATCGAAGGGCGCAAGAATGGCGTCCTCATCTCGAACGGCGCGGGCGAAGCCAATGCCTATGCCCTGGGTCCGCTGGAGGAACGCGGCATCCTGTTCGTGGGCGTGGGCGAAGCGCTGTATGAAGGCATGATCATCGGCGAGAACGCCAAGCCCGAAGACCTTGAGGTCAATCCGATGAAGTCCAAGGCGCTGACCAACTTCCGCGCCAGCGGCAAGGATGATTCGATCCGCCTGACCCCGCCCAAGAAGATGACGCTGGAACAGGCCATCGCCTATATCGACGATGATGAAATGGTCGAGGTGACGCCCAAGACCATCCGCCTGCGCAAGCGCTACTTGGATCCCAATGAGCGCAAGCGCATGAGCCGGGCGAAGGCGGCGGCCTGATCAGCCCAAAGATTGTTCGGGGGGCCGGTGCCGCGAGGCGCCGGCCCCTTCGCTTTTGGGGCACGACTCAAAATGGGACAGGTCGCGTGATGCCTGGCGGCCCGCATTTGCGTCGGCTCGCCCTGTCATGTCATCTTTGCGTCCTACAGCGAACCGAATCGTAACCGATGGTTTTGCAAGCAAGGTGCGAGATGGGTGCTATGATCGCAATTGATCGTTGGACACCATGGTCGCACGCAGGAGGATAGACGGAGTGGCGGAGACCCTGCCAGCCTTGAGCGAAGGAGAAAAGCAGTGCCTGCGGCTTGTGGCGCAGGGCTTCAACTCCAAGGAAATCGCGCGCCAGCTGCATGTGTCCGAACATACGGTCGACCAGCGTGTGCGCATCACCCTGCGCAAATTCGGTGTCCCTTCCCGCAAGGAAGCGGCGCGCCTGTTCGTTTCGACCGAACAACTACCGCCCCAGAACGGCACATATCAGCCATTGATATATCAATCGCAACCGCTTGCCTCCGATCCCGAACCTGCGTCATCCATGGCTCAGCCGGACGGATCGGATGATGAGCAGCAGCGCCAGACGCTCTTGCAACGCATCCTCGCCTTCGGCCCGCCGCTAGGGGGATCGACCAATGAACTGAGTATCGATGGCCGCATATTGGCGATGGTCCGGGCCGCTATTCTGACCGGCGTCGGCGTCGTCGCTTTGCTGCTGTTGCTCGCCGGAGCATTCCGGCTGTTGGCCTGATCTTTCCTGAAATGCCCTGCTGATAGAACGCACCGCTTCACTTGGCGTGTGCGAAGGAGAAGACTTGTGCTGAACCTCGACCCCGTCAAGACACAGGCTGTCGCCGCCCAGACCCGTCAGGCCTTCGCCGCGCTGGATACAGCTCTTGTCGATGCCGCCCAATTGACCACCGCCTTCGTCGCCGCTTCTCAGGGCTCTGGCCTCACCGCGAGCGAAAGCCAACGCATCCTCAAGCAGATTCACGACAGCGCGACGAAGATTATCGAAGGTCGCGGAGATATGATCCGCGCTACCGCGCTCCTCACGCGCTGCCTTGAACATAGCGCCATTCCCGTCACCTCGGTCGGTTGCCCGATTGGACTCGAGCAGGAAGAAGACAAGCGCGAAACCGCGCATCACCTGACCCTGGTCGCCTGACCGGGCGGAAGTCGCTGGCCTTCGACCGGATGTTTGACCCCTCTCACAAACGGAGATTCGAATGCTGGCGGCTTCCTTCTGGCTCCTGACCCTGATGGCCTGCCTCTTCGCAGCCATATTTGGTGGCCGGGAAGGGCGATGGTTTGTCGGATTGTTCCTTTCTAGCGTGGTGCTCACCATTCCGGCGCAGTTGGCCGGATCCTGGCATGCCACGCAATTCTGGTTGGCCATGGTCGATCTGTTGCTGTTGGTCGGCTTGATATGGTTGATGCTTCGGGCGACCTGCTACTGGCCGATCTGGGCCGCAGCCAGCCAGTTCCTGACGGTACTTACGCACTGTGTGACACTGCTTCTCGGCAATTTTTCCGACCGCATCTACGCCGGGCTCAGCACTGTCTGGGTCATCCCGCTGCTTCTCTTCACCATCATCGGCATCGAACTCGATCGGAAGGCCCGTCATGACCGCGCATATGCCACCTGAACGCGCGATGCCCAGCCAGCAGGCCGTCGACCTGGTGGTCGCCCTGCAACGCTGCCTCACCCGCTTTCATGCTCTGCAGGAAGAGCCGCCCGTGCTGGAAGGGCAGGATGGCGACGGCTTTACCATGCTCGCCCGATATATCGAAGCGCGGCGGGCGCGATCCATGCTCTTTGGCCAGGGCCTGTTTGCCGATCCGGCCTGGGACCTGCTGTTGACATTGTTCCAGGCGGAGCTGGAAGACCGCACGATGACGCTGGAACAACTCACCGAAACGCTGCGACTGTCGATGAACGTCATGCTCAACCATGTCGGCATATTGGAACGGCGCGGCCTTTTGGCTGAGCATGACCTCTCGCCTCGTGGTCAACGCCGCCGCGTCATGCGCCTGACGCCGCTCGCGGTGGACGCGATGACGTCCTGGTTGTCGATTGCCTTCGGCGCGGAGGAGGGGGCGGCCGCCTGATGTCCTAGCGGGCAAGCGGCAACGTCAGTTTCACGCATAGGCCGCCTTCCGCGCGATTGGTGAAGGCCAGCCGTCCGCCGTGACTTTCGGCAATCGTCCGCGCGATCGAGAGGCCAAGGCCGACGCCGCCCGTTTCCCTGTTTCGAGAGGCTTCGCCCCGATAAAAGGGCTCGCAGAGCCGATCGATGATGGTGTCGGGGACGCCGGGGCCTTGATCTTCGACGCTGATGGACGCGCGGCCGCTGGCCACATCGACGTCGATGACGGCGCTGCCGCCATAGCGAACCGCGTTTTCAACCAGATTGGCGATGCACCGGCGAAGCGCGCCAGCGTCGCCGAAGATAACGGCGCGCGCGCTACGCCGCACGCTCACATCCTGCCCCATATCCGCCAGGTCGTCGGCCAGTGTATCCACGATCGCGGACAAATCGATCCGCACCCGCTTGATCGGTTCGGAGCCCTGCCGCATGAAGTCCAGCAGCGTCGTCACCATCGCTCGCATCTCCTCGACATCGGCCTGCGCCTTGGCGCGTGGCCCGTCGGGCAGCTGTTCCAGCCGGAAGGACAGCCGCGTCATCGGCGTTCGCAGGTCATGGGCGATCGCGACCAGCATGGCGGTGCGCTCGTTCAGATAATCGGCGATGCGGGCGCGCATATGATTATAGGCCGCGCCGACCGCGCGCACTTCGGGGGGGCCGGTGAGCGGCAGGGGTTGAGCCTGTTCGGGCCGCTCGGTCGCAGCGCCCTCGGCCAGCCTGCGGATGGGTAGGGTGATCCGCCGCGCAACCCAATAAGCGGGCGCCAGCAGCAGCAGAAAAATGCCAGCCATCAGCGACAGGGTGACTGCATACCAAGGCAGGTTGGCGCCTTGCCAGGCTTGAATGACGTGCCACTGCGCGCCGTTGCGCTGTGCCAGGGTGAAGGCGCGATGGAGCGGCTGCTGTTGATCGGGCAGGGGCATGCCCCGCATGGCTTCGGGTGGTTTTTCGCGGATCAGGCGAATGTCGCGGGCCGGCACGCCGACCAGATCGGCCACCTGCGCGCCTGCACGCAGATCGATTTGCTGGTCGGCCTCGGGGCTCGGCGCGCGATCCGATATGTAGCGCGTGACGCTCCACGCAGAGCCTGGCGCCTCGCTCACGCCAGCGCCCCGCAGCAACTGGGCCGCTTCGCCGAGCAACATCGGCCGCGCATGCGGCGGGGGTCCTCGAAAAGTGACCAGCATCATCGCTGCCAGCGCCAACAGCAACGCCGCCGCCACCAATACGACGATACGGGTCAGGATCGATGGGTTGAACCGCTCGGCGCGATCAGTCACGCGGGCAGCACCTCGGCGGTGAACATATAGCCTTCGTTGCGCACGGTGCGGACCAGATCGCCGATGCCGGGGCGTCGCGCGCCGCGCTCCAGTTTGCGGCGCAAACGGCTGACCTGTACGTCGATTGCCCGGTCATAGCTTTCGGCGTCACTGCCCGCCGAATAATCGAGCAGCTGATCCCGGCTCAACACCCTGCGCGGATGTTCGATAAAAGCGCGCAACAGCCGGAATTCGCCATCGGTCAGCGTCACTACGACATTGTCCGGGTCAGTGAGCAGCCGGGCGCCCATGTCGATTTGCCATCCCACAAAGCGCAGCTTGCGCGTTGAGGCGTTGGCACTCCCTTCCTCCTGCCGTCGGTGGCGGCGCAGGACCGTGCGAATCCGCGCCAGCAATTCGCGCGGGTTGCACGGTTTGGACAAATAGTCCTCCGCGCCCATTTCCAGTCCCACGATACGGTCGACATCGTTTCCGATCGCAGACAGCATGATGATGGGAAGGCCACCGCGCGCGCTCAAACGCCGCAGGATGGAAAGCCCGTCTTCCCCTGGCATCATCACGTCCAGCACCGCCAGGTCGAAGGTGCCGATCGCCAGTTCACGGTCCATCGCCTGTCCGTCCGCAACCGCTGTCACGTCAAAACCGTGCTGTTCCAGAAAATCCGACAGCAGGGACCGAATATCCCCATCATCGTCGATTACCAGAATGCGCGAACTGTCCATGATGGGGGGCAGCATATCTGCTATCCTGTCAGCCTGCAAAATCATTCCCTTGCCCCTCAGATCGCAAGCCCGACCGTCACTGTGCCGGTGTAGCCGTTTGTAAGGTCGCCAGTCATGACCGGCGTCATGGCCGTGACTTGTGCGCTGCTATTGTCGCCGAACACATTGTCATTGCTGGTGGTGGTGCTGGCAAAATTGCTTGCACTGCTGGAATAGCCGCTGCTGGCATAGACCGTGTCGCAGGCCGCTTGCGGCATCGCGAACTGCGAACAAAGTAACCGGTTGCTGTAGCTTGTCGCCCGCGCCAGGCTGGGATAGACCTCGAAATGGATATGCGGGTAGCGCCCGGCATAGCAGCCCGGAAAAATGCTGGTGAATGTCACCTGTCCATTGGCGTCCGTGACACCCACGCCGCGCAGGTAATTTTCATTCGGCACGGTGTAGAGCGAATAGAGACCGTCGCGGGTGCAGTGCCAGATGTAAACGGCATAGCCTTCCAGCGCCGCGCACCCATTATTGACATCGACCACTGTGATGGTCAGCGTCATCGTCACGCCTTGCGCCGTGCCGCTCGACGATCCGAAACTGGACCGGATGTCGCTGCGCTGGATGCCGCTATCGTCCAGGACATTGACCAGCGTCCCGTTGCTGCTGTTGGATCCGTCAGCCGGATAGGGGCCGTTGGTTTCTTCCGGATCGGCAACGCAGGTGTCGCTGGACGTGGGAGTTGGTGTGGGCGTTGGCGTTGGCGTTGGGGTAGGTGTCGCCGTCGTCGTCGTGGTCGATCCGCTCGATGATCCCGATCCGCCGCATGCTCCGATCAGCGCCGCCCCGCTCGCGGAAAATAGCAGGCGTAATGTCCGCCGTCGGCCGATATTCTCCCGCGCCAGCGTCTGTATCCGCTCCAGATCATGCAGTAACCCGTGGTCATGATCCAAATCATGTTCGTGCATCGTCCCGACCTTTGTCCCGTTCCTCGATCCGCCTGTTCAGGCCCAGGCCGCAGGATAGGGATGGCGTGTCTCCAGCCGATTGCCCGATGTAGCGTCTTTGTAGCATTCCAAAAGGCTGGCTTCGGCGCGTCGCTCTCCATATAGTCGCCCGCGTTTGCCCTATTCCCGCGAAAGCGCTTCATGCATCTTCTCATCGGCCTTGCCGGCATCGTCCTCATCCTCGCCATCGCCTTTGCCCTCTCGTCCAACCGCCGCGCCATCCGCCCGCGCGTTGTCGGCGCGGCGTTCCTGTTGCAGGCGGGCATCGCGCTGCTGGTGCTGTACGTGCCGGCCGGCCGCGCCATCATCGCGGGCATGTCGCGGGGCGTGTCCAACCTGCTCGGCTATGCGCAGGCGGGCACCGATTTCATTTTCGGGCCGCTCGCCCGGCCGGATGTCGGCGGGGCGAGCTTTGCAATAGCCGCGCTGCCCGTCATCATCTTCTTCGCCAGCCTCGTGTCGATCCTCTATTATCTGGGCATCATGCAGTTCGTCGTCCGCTGGGTTGGCGGCGCGATCGAGAAAGTGACGGGCGTGTCCAAGGTCGAAAGCCTGTGCGCGGCCGCCAATATCTTCGTCGGGCAAAGCGAAAGCCCGCTGGTCATCCGCCCTTATCTCGCCGCGCTCAACCCCGCCCAATTGTTCGCGGTCATGACCAGCGGCATGGCGGGCGTCGCCGGCACCATCCTGGCCGCCTATGCCTCCATGGGCATCCGCATCGACTATCTGCTCGCTGCCAGCTTCATGGCCGCGCCCGGCGGCTTGCTGATGGCAAAGATCATCATGCCCGACGAGCCCGAGCGGGAACCGGAACTGCCGCTGGAGGCGCATCGCGACCTTCCGCTGCCCGACGCGCGGATGAGCGGCGCCGGCCCGGCCGCGTTGATGAGCGAAACGACCCCGGGCGAGCCCATGCCGCCCGCCACCCATGATGAGGAAAGGCCCGCCAACATCATCATGGCCGCCGCGCAAGGGGCGCAGACTGGCGTCAAGCTCGCTGTCGCGGTCGGCGCCATGGTGCTGGCCTTCGTCGCATTGGTGGCGCTCGCCAACGGCATATTGGGCGGCATCGGCGCGCTGTTCGGCTATCCTGATCTCAGCTTCCAGATGCTGCTGGGTTATGTTTTTTCCCCGGTCATGTATCTGCTCAACATCCCTTGGACCGAAGCGCAGGTGGCGGGCGGCCTGTTCGGGACCAAGGTCGTGCTCAACGAATTTGTCGCCTATATCAATCTGGGCCAGGTTCAGGGCGCGCTGTCGCCCACCACCATCGCCATCGTCACCTTTGCGCTGTGCGGCTTCGCCAATTTCAGCTCGATCGCGATCCAGATGGCGGTGACAGGCAATCTTACTCCCAACCAGCGGCCGATGATCGCCAAGCTGGGCATCAAGGCGCTGGTCGCGGGGAGCCTCGCCAATCTGATGAGCGCGGCGCTGGCGGGCCTGATGCTGAGCCTCTAAGACCGATCGGGACGAAAGCGTAACAGAAACCCTGTTTCTTTCGCCTGAAATAGGCTATGGTTAACGCCATGGGGGCAAAGACTTTTCTTGCGGCCGCGCTGGCGGCCCTGAGCTGGACGGGCATGAGCGCGGCGCAAGCGCCGACGCCCGGCACCTTGGAAACCTACAAGGATTGGACGATCGGGTGCGATAATCGCAACCGCTGCGAAGCCGTTGCCTTGCTGCCCGAAGGCGGCGAGTGGCCGGACAATCCCGTCATGGTCGGTGTCTCGCGCGATGCTGGACCGGACGCTGAAGCCGAGGTCTGGGTCAGTCGGGATGCCAAGGGCGATGGCGACGTCAGTTTCATCGTCGATGGCCGCCGCCTCGCCACGGCGCGCACCCGCAATGGCGATGCGACGGTTCGCGGGCCGCAAGCGGCTGCGTTGGTGATCGCCATGGCGCGGGGCAACCAGATGGAATTGCGTGCCGGCAACCGCCTTCTGGGCCGCCCGTCGCTTGCCGGGTCGGGCGCGGCGCTGCGCTATATGGATGCGCGGCAGGGCCGGGCCGGGACCAGCACTGCGCTCGTGGCGACGGGGCCGCTTGGTCCTTTGGCCGTGCGTGCGGCGCCGCCCGCCCCTGTCATCAAGCGCGCGCCGGTCCCCGCCGGTGGCGCGCCTGTCGCTCTGTGGCGGGAGGAACGAACCGCTCTTGGGACATTCACAGGCTGCACCGAAGACATGCGCGAAGCCGAGCCGCCCCAACTTTATCGCCTGTCCAAAACGGAGACGCTGATCCTTGTGCCCTGCGGCAGCGGCGCCTATAATTTCACGACCATTCCGGTGATCGCCACCGGCATCGCCGGGCGTCGCGCCTTCCACTTCGCGCCCTTCGACTACAAGCCCGGTTGGAGCGAGGAAGAGGCCAAGCCGATGCTGGTCAACGCCGGTTGGGTGCCGGAAAAGTCGGAATTGTCCAGCTTTGCCAAGGGGCGGGGCATTGGCGATTGCGGCGGCAGCGAAACCTATGTCTGGGACGGATCGCGCTTCCGCCTGACCGAAGCGACCAGCATGGGCGAATGCCGCGGCGCCTGGCATTGGATCAGGACCTGGTCGGCGCGGGTCAGCGATTGACAATCACTCCGCCGCTCTTTGCAATGGCAGCGCCATGGGCCGTGCCTATATGGCAGGCATGGCTTCTGAAATCCTGACCGCGCCCGCAGCTTCGTTGAGCCTTCCCGATCCGATCCGGGCCGTCATTTTCGATATGGACGGCACGCTGATCGACACGGAGGCCGCCCATCGGCGCGCCTTTGTCGATACCGGTGATGCGCTCGGCTGGCCGCTGGCGGACGACCTGCTCCTCTCCATGGTGGGCATCCATCGGGACGAAAATGAGCGGATGCTAGCGCAGCGCCTCGGCCCGGACTTCCCGCTGGCACAATTTTATGCCGACAGTGACGCGCTGTTCGAAGCGGCGGTGGATGCGGGCATTCCGCTGCGTCCCGGTGCGGACCTGTTGCTCGGTCATCTGGCGCGCGTCGGCATCCCCATGGCGCTCGCCACGTCCACCGCCGCACCGTTCGCGCAGCAGCGGCTGGAACGCAGCGGTCTAATCGACTATTTCGATATCATCGTTACGCGTAGCGACGTGGAGCGGCCAAAGCCCGATCCCGAGCCCTATCTGCTGGCGGCCAAGCGCTTGGGCCTCGATCCGGCTGATTGCGTTGCCGTAGAGGATAGCCATGCCGGCGTTCGTTCCGCTACGGCGGCCGGGATCGCCACTGTCATGGTGCCCGACCTGCTGCCCGCGACCGAGGAATTGACGCTGGCCTGCACGCATGTACTGCCGAGCCTGACCGATTTGCGCGACCTGCTCCGCGCGACGGATTGATGGGAACTGGCCGAGAGGTCAGGCCGCCTGCGCCAGCACCAACCCGAACAGGCCCTCGGCGTCGGTCCATTCTTCCACCGGGTCCCAGCCGCCCGCGCGCAGCAGAATTCGCTCATCGCGCGTCCCATATTTGTGGCTGCTTTCCGTGTGGATGGTTTCGCCCCGGTCCATGTGAAAGCGCGCGCCGGCAACTTGGAAATCCAGGGCGCGCAGGGCTTCGAGATGCATTTCGATCCTGGCTTTCTCGTCGTTCCAGACCGCGCGATGGGCAAAGCCGTCAACTGGCATGTCGCCTTCCAATTCGCGGTTGATCCGCTCAATCAGGTTGAGGTTGAAGGCCGCGGTCACGCCCTGCGCATCGTCATAGGCCGCGATCAGGCGATCGCGGTCCTTGATCCGGTCCATGCCGATCAGCAGCATGGCATCGTCTCCCAGCAGCCGACGCATCGCGCGCAGCAGATCGACTGCGGCCCCCGGGTCCATATTGCCGATTGTGGAGCCGGGGAAGAACCCCAGGCGCGGCATGCCGCTTATTTCTTCCGGCAGGTCGAGCGGCTGATTGAAATCGCCCACCACCGGCAGGACCGGCAAATGCGGGAAGGCGCGCGCCAGTTCGGCGCTGCTGTCGTGCAAAAAATCGCCGCTGATATCGATGGGCACATAGGCTGCCGGATCAATCGCGCGCAACAGATGGGGGGTCTTGCGTGAACTGCCCGCGCCAAATTCCACCACCGCGCGACCCGCGCCCGCTGCGCGCGCCACGTCCGGGCCATGCGCCTTAAGCAAAGCAGTTTCGGTGCGGGTCGGATAATATTCGGGCAAGTCCGTGATCTGCTCGAACAGTTCGGAGCCGCGCCGGTCATAGAACCAGATGGGCGGCGTGGCTTTCGGTTCCTGCGCCAGCCCCTCCAATATATCGCGGCGAAAGGCCGGGTCTATCCGTTGCGTTCTGGCAGGGGCATCCTCGGTCAGCAGCATCGTCACAAATCCTTTGCCAGCCGCAGCCCGGTGAACTGCCAGCGTTGGTGGGGGTAGAAGAAATTGCGGTAGCTGGCCCGCATATGGCCACGCGGGGTGGCGCAACTGCCGCCCTTCAGCACGAACTGGCCGGACATGAACTTGCCATTATATTCGCCTACGGCCCCGTCCGCTGCCCGAAAACCGGGATGCGGGCGATAGGCGCTGCCGGTCCATTCCCACACATCGCCGAACATCTGTTTGAGCGTATCGGTGGGCGCTGCCGGATAGGGGCGAGGGCATGTGGACCCGTCGAACTGATTGCCGCCGCCTGGCGCGATATTCTGAGCAGCACTTTCCCATTCGGCTTCGGTGGGCAGGCGTGCGCCCGCCCAGCTGGCATAGGCGTCGGCTTCATACAGGCTGATATGCGTCACAGGCGCTGCCGGATTGACCGGCTGGCGGCCATCGAGTCCGAAGCGGCTCCACCCCTGTTCACCCGGCTTCCAGTAAAGCGGCGCCTGAACGCCCTCTTGCTGCACCCACGCCCAGCCGTCCGAAAGCCACAGCGAAGGGGTTGCGTAGCCGCCATCCTCGATGAAGGCGATCCATTCGCCATTGGTGATTGGGCGGTGCGCCAAGGCATGGGGGTGGAGCAAGGCGCGGTGGCGCGGCCCTTCGCAATCGAAGGCGAAGCCGGCGCGGCCATCGTCGCCGATTTCCGTCAACCCTTCACGCCCTTCGATCCAGTGCAACGGCCCGGGCAGGTCGACCGCTTGCGCGCTGCGCGGTTCGAACAGCGCCGGTTCCAGCGGATTGAGCGAAAAAAGATGGAGAAGGTCCGTCAGCATCAATTCCTGATGCTGCTGCTCATGATGCAGGCCCAATGTCACCAACTGCTGGGCGGGCGGGGAGAGATGGGGCAGCACTGCGTCCATTTCCGCGTCGACATGCGCGCGATAGGCCATGATGTCGCTGAGCGCAGGACGGGTCAGCATGCCGCGCATCGGGCGAGCATGACGCGGGCCTTCCGCGTCATAATAGCTGTTGAACAGATAGGCGTAGCGCGGGTCGAACGGGCGATAACGAGGCGCGTGGTCGCGCAGCACGAATGTTTCGAAGAACCATGTAACATGCGCCAGATGCCATTTTGCGGGCGACGCGTCCGGCATGGACTGCACCGTCGCGTCGGCATCGGACAGCGGCGCGGCGATCGCTTGCGTCAGCTGTCGAACGTCGCGATATCGCGTCGCCAGATCATTCTGGCGTGCATCGCTCCAGCTTCTGGCCATTCGCGCCCCTTCCAATCGCTTATGCAGCTCCAATTAAGGAAAGCGCGTGGAAAGCCTAACGGTTCCCCTTCCTTTAGGGGCAGGTCGCCGAAATCGCCACCGGGGCGCGACACACGCGGTCGCGGCCGGACTGTTTGGCATCGTAAAGAGCCGCATCGGCCGCCGCCAGCGCTTCCTCGATCGGGCCTCCGGTCCAGCGGCTCAAACCTGCGGAAAAGCTGATGATGCGGCCATTGACCCGCCCGATCGGCTCGCGGCGCATCTGCTGGGCGATGCGCGCCAGCGCCCAACTGGCTTCATCCTCGGCACCATCGCGGAAGAAGATCGCAAACTCCTCACCACCCCATCGCGCCACCAGGTCGGCGCGCCGCACCTGCGACGCCAGGCGTCCGGCAAAGGCCGCTAGCACCCGATCGCCCTCGTCATGTCCCTTTATGTCATTGACCTGTTTGAAGAAGTCTATGTCGATGAGGGCGATGCAGCCCTTGCGCTGCGCCGTCGGCAGCGCCTCTATCTGGGCCAGGAATCCGCGCCGGTTGGCGACGCCGGTCAGCGGGTCTTCATGGGCGGCGATCGCCAGATCGTTCATATGAGCCTGCGTCGTCGCGGCGGCCCGCTGCACACCCGCGTAGAGACTGGCGATTACGTCGCCCACCTGCGGCAGCGATCTGCTGTCGTCGGGCCGCGCGTTCAGGGCTTCGGCCAGCGTCTGTATCGGGCTTAGCAGCGCGCCGATGCCGTAAAGGGCGAGCCCGGTGCCCGCGACTGTCGCCAACGTCAGCGTAACTACTTCGGCCAGCGCCAACCGCGCGGTAGCTGCGCCCCACCCGATATAGCAAAGCAAGGGCAGGTGTGTGGCGACAAAGCAGATGGCGAAGAGGCGCAATCGTAGCGAGCGCGGGAAAATGAACGACGTGGCGAGATAGAAATGCATGAGCGATCCCGTTGAAATAACCTCGGGAGAAATCCTTGCGGATTCTGAAGGCTTATTGAAGAAAAAGGGTTAATTGCGCGGAATGCGTCAATCCGTTGCGTGTCCGAGTCCGGCGGATTTGCCTCGGATCAGCGCGATGCGCCCGGCACCCATTTGACGTCGCGAGCGCCATTGTCGTTCAACCGCCGCGCCAGCACGAACAGCAGATCGGACAGGCGATTGAGATAGGCCAGCGCCTGCGGGTTGAGCGCGACGTCGGCGGCGGCCGCCATGGCGCTGCGTTCGGCCCGGCGGGTGATCGCGCGCGCTAGATGGACAGCGGCGGCAGCGGCCGATCCGCCCGGCAGCACGAAACTGTCGAGCGGCGCCAGTTCGGCGTTCATGACGTCGATCTCCGCCTCCAGTCGCGCGACCTGGCTCGCCACGATTCGCAGCGCCCAAGGTTCGTCCTCACCTTCCGGAATGGGCGTCGCCAAATCCGCGCCCAGGTCGAACAGGTCATTCTGTATCGTGGTCAGCCATCGCGTTTCGGCCCGGTCGCCCATGGCGACGATAGCAAGGCCGATCGCGCTGTTGGCCTCGTCGACATCGCCCACGGCTTGCATGCGAGGGGCATATTTGGGCAACCGCGATCCATCCGCCAGCCCGGTGGTGCCGCCATCGCCCGTGCGCGTGTAGATTTTGTTCAGCTTCACCATGGCGTGCGACTGCTGTCTTCAGCCATGCCCCTTGGCCATCAGCAGGATGGCAACGATGATGATCGCGCCCGCCTGAAAGAGGACGCGGTTGATCATCATCCGGTTCTGCTTGAGGCGGGCCGGGCTTGGGCCGCTGCCCTCCGGCGCGTTGAGATCCTCCTTGGTGGTCTGGAGGAAGGCGATGACGCCCCGGATCAGAGCGACCAGCGTCGCGATCATGGCAAGGATGAGGGCGATGACAAGGACGGTGTTCATGGGCGCAGCCTATGCCTTTCCGTAGCTGATGCCAACCGGAAAGCGCCCGGCGCGCAGGTCTGCGGCCAGAATGCTTGAATCGACACCCTGCACCCGCAATTGCGCCAGCGATAGCGATCCGCTGCGCTTGGCCAGGCGCTGACCCTGCGCGTCCATCAGAAGCGGGTGGTGACGGTAGGCCGGGGAGGGCAGGTCGAGCAAAGCCTGGATTAAGCGGTGAATATCCGTGACGCTGCGCAAGTCGTCGCCGCGCAGGACATGCGTCACGCCCATCGCCGCATCGTCCAGCGTGCAGGACAGATGATAGCTGGCCGGCGCATCCTTGCGCGCCAGCACGACATCGCCATGAACGCCCGGATCGGCAGAGACGGCACTGCTGGCATTCTCGTCGAAGGACCGCCAGTTGAGTGGTCCCGCGCGCGCTGCCGCGCGAGCCATGTCGATCCGCCACGCATGGGCGTCGCCCGCCGCGATCCTGCGCGCCCGAACATCGGCGCTCAGCGCGCGGCAGGTGCCGGGATAGACCGCGCCTTCCGGCCCGTGCGGCGCGGTCAGGCTGGCCTGAATATCCGCGCGCGTGCAGAAACAGGGATAGAGAAGGCCCATGGCGCGCAACCGGTCGAGCGCTGCCTCATATATCCCTATCCGTTGCGACTGGAACAGGATGTCGCCATCCCATTCCACGCCCAGCCAACGCAGGTCCTTAATAATGCCGGTGACATGCTCGGGCCGGCTGCGCGTGCCGTCAATATCCTCGATCCGCAGGCGCATCGTTCCGCCTGAAGATCGCGCGAGGTCCATCGCCATCAGCGCGGACCAGCCATGGCCGACGTGCAGCCGCCCCGTCGGGCTCGGCGCAAAGCGCGTCACCATATGCTGTGGTGCGACGGGCGGCGTCATACTGGCTCTTGACGAACAATATTCGTTAATGCTGTCATGTGCGCGTCATGTTGCTGATGGATCAGCGGCTTCGGCAAGGGGGTAGACGTTTTTCCATGTACCATCCCGACCTGATACGACATCCGGAAAATTGTCCGGCGCTGGTTTTGAACGCGGACTACACGCCGCTCAGCTATTATCCATTGAGCCTCTGGCCATGGCAGACGGCGATCAAGGCCGTGTTTCTGGAGCGGGTCGATATCGTCTCCTCCTATGAGCGGGAGGTGCATAGTCCCAGCTTTCAGATGAAGATCCCGTCGGTCATCGCGCTCAAACAATATGTAAAGCCTTCCGAACATCCCGCCTTCACCCGGTTCAACCTGTTCCTGCGCGACAAGTTCGCCTGCCAATATTGCGGATCGACCAGCGACCTCACCTTCGATCATGTCGTGCCCCGCCGCGCAGGCGGGCGGACGACTTGGGAAAATGTGGCCACGGCCTGTTCGCCGTGCAATCTGAAAAAGGGTGGTCGCACGCCCAAGGAGGCGCATATGCAATTGCATGTTCAGCCGATCCGCCCGACCAGCTGGCAGCTACAGGAACATGGCCGCGGCTTTCCGCCGGGCTATCTGCATGAAAGCTGGCACGACTGGCTCTACTGGGATGTCGAATTGCTCGCCTGAGAGCGTCCCGCCTTCGTCAGCCGACCGGCAGCCAGTCCAGGTCCATATCCTTGTGCCGATTGGTATAATGCCCAATATCCTCCAGCCGCTCCATGTCCAGCAACCGGAAACGGCCATTGGTGCGGCTGATCAAGCCTTCCTGCTCCATCTGCCGGATCATGCGGTTCACATGCACGGACGTCAGGCCGATGGAATCGCCAATCTCCTCCTGCGTTAGCCGAAGATCGAAACTGTCCTCAATGCTGTCGTCAGTGGCCCGCAGCCGATGAAACATATCAAGCAGGAAGGCGGCGACCCGCGCCTTGGCGGACGTGCGGCCCAAGGACGCCAGCCGATCGGTCATCGATACCCGCTCGGCATTGGAAAGCAGAAAAAGGAGCGCCGCCACCCGCGGATGTTCTTCCAGCAAACGCCGCAACGCATGTTTGTCGAACGGGCAGATCACCGAATCGGACACCGCTACCAAGGATTCGGGTGCCCGCGTATAGATTGTGCTGGCCGAACCGATGAAGTCGCCTGGAAAATAGACGCGCAAAATCTGCCGGCTGCCGTCGGGCAGGATGACGAAACTCATCACCCGCCCTTCGCGCAAAACGAATAGCTCCGTAATCGGATCGTTGACCCGCTGGATGATCGCTCCGCGCTTCACCTTGCGCGGATTCTCCTCCAGCCTTGCCAATGCCGCCTGTTCCGCGTCGGTCAAGCGCAAATGGCGCGTCAACTGTTCTGCAAAACAGCTATCTGGCACCAACATACCTTCTTGTAAAAAATAGTCGTTACGATGGCAAAACGCCTCGGCCGCTATTTGGCTGCATTTCCAGCTTCTGCACTAAACTCGATCAATTCTCGACCGCTCGGCAAAATTTCCTTACGCAACCCGATAAACGGGTTGAACGGACCGCCTCAGCCGCCTTGCGCGCGGCCCGTTTGCCGCTATTAACCCTGCGGGATGGACCGCATTGATATTCGCGGCGGTAACGCGTTGAACGGCCGCCTTCCCATTTCCGGCGCGAAAAATGCCGCACTGACGCTGCTCCCCTGCGCGCTGCTGACGGACGAGCCGCTGACTTTGCGCAACCTGCCGCGTCTCGCCGACGTCGACAGTTTTGGCCATCTGCTCAACCAGCTTGGCGTTTCGACCATGATCGAAGGCGCGCGGCCCGAGGATTTCGGACGCGTCATGACGCTCCGCGCAGGCCGGGTCACGTCGACCGAAGCCCCTTATGATATCGTGCGCAAGATGCGCGCGTCGATCCTCGTCCTGGGCCCGCTGCTCGCGCGCGCCGGCGAAGCGCGGGTGTCGCTGCCGGGCGGCTGCGCGATCGGCAACCGGCCGATCGACCTGCATCTGAAGGCACTTGAGGCGCTGGGTGCAAAGATCGAGCTGGCCGCCGGCTATGTCCGCGCCAGCGCGCCCGATGGCGGTCTTCCTGGGGGCATGTATACCTTCCCCGTGGTATCGGTCGGTGCAACGGAAAACGCCGTCATGGCGGCCGTGCTCGCCAAAGGCACCTGCACATTGGAAAACGCCGCCCGCGAGCCGGAGATCGTCGATCTCTGCAATCTGCTTGTCGCCATGGGAGCGGAGATCGAAGGCATTGGCAGCGACCGGCTGGTGATCCATGGGCGGCCCCGCCTCCATGGCGCAACCTATAGCGTCATGCCGGACCGGATCGAGGCGGGCAGCTATGCCTGCGCCGTTGCCCTCACGGGTGGATCGCTCGACCTGATCGGCGCCAATGCCGACGACATGCACGCCATTTTGGCGGCACTACGCGACGCCGGGGTTCAGGTGGACGCGCACAAGCAGGGCATCCGCATTTCCTCCGATGGCAAGCTGCGGCCCCTGACGCTTTCGACCGCGCCATTTCCTGCCTTCCCGACCGACATGCAGGCGCAGTTTATGGCGATGCTGACGCTGGCCGACGGCGCATCGGTGCTGACTGAGACGATCTTTGAAAATCGCTACATGCATGTGCCCGAACTGGCGCGCATGGGCGCGGACATTGCAGTCAATGGCCGTACGGCGGTGGTGCGCGGCGTGGCGCAATTGGTCGGCGCGCCCGTCATGGCAACCGACCTGCGCGCCTCGATGAGCCTCATCCTTGCGGGCCTCGCGGCGCAGGGCGAAACGCGCGTCAACCGTGTCTATCATCTCGATCGCGGTTATGAGCGGTTGGAGGAGAAGCTTTCGGCCGTGGGCGCGGATATCGAACGCGTCGGCGATGGCTGACGACACAGGGCTCGCGACCGATCGCGGGGCACTTCTTGCGCTCTATGATCTGGATGCCGGCGGCTTCCGGACACTGGACGATATCACGGCCTTTGCCGCGCGCCTGTGCGATGCCCCCATCTCTCTGGTCAGCATCGTTGAAGATGTGCGCCAGCGCTTTCTGGCCCGGGTCGGGCTGGACGCGAAGGAAACGCCACGCGATGTGTCCTTTTGCGCGCATGCCATGCTGGGCGCGCAAGTTTTCATAGTGCCCGACGCCACATCGGACCCGCGATTTGCGGACAATGCGCTCGTCACCGGCCATCCGCATATCCGCTTCTACGCCGGCGCGCCGCTGATCGGTCGTGATGGCGAACCGCTGGGTGCCCTGTGCGTCATTGACACATCGCCGCGGGCGGATCTGACGCCGCTTCAGCGCGAAGGGCTCGAACTGCTGGCGCGTCAGGTGATGATGGAACTGGAGGGGCGCCGTCGCGATCGCGACATGATCGCCAAGCAGCGTCTGGACGCGGCCGCCGTGGCCGACAGCGACCGCATGTTCCGGACGCTTGCGGACACCATGCCGCAAATGGTCTGGTCTACGCTTCCCGACGGCTATCATGATTATTACAACGCGCGCTGGTATGAATATACCGGCGTTCCAGTCGGGTCGACGGATGGCGCCGCCTGGAACGGCATGTTTCACCCTGACGATCAGGAGGCGGCGTGGGGCCGCTGGCGCAACAGCCTGGAAACCGGCCAGCCCTATGAGATCGAATATCGGCTGCGTCATCATAGCGGGCAATATCGCTGGACCCTGGGCCGCGCCCTGCCGATCCGCGATTCCAAAGGGCAGATTATTCGCTGGATCGGCACCTGCACCGATATTCACGAACAAAAGTTGATGATGGAAGAGCGCGAACTGATCGCGCATGAATTGTCCCATCGGATCAAGAATATCTTTTCGGTGATTGCCGGCCTTGTCGGTCTGTCGGCGCGCGAACACCCGGCCATCCGGCCCGTTGCCGATGATTTGCGCGATCGCATCCTGGCGCTCGGGCGCGCGCATGATTTTGTGCGCCCGCACAGCGCCGAATCCGCGCCGCGCGCGGGGCAGGGGCAGGGTCATCTGTGGGGCGTGCTGGATCAGATTTTCGCGCCCTATCGCAACGTCGACGGGTCGCGCATCCTGCTGTCGGGCGATGATCCTGCAATTGACGACCGTTCGGCGACGCCGCTCGCGCTCCTTTTCCACGAACTGGCGACGAACGCCGCCAAATACGGCGCCTTGTCGGTGGCCGACGGGCGCGTGCATCTGCACGTCAGTCGGGAAGGGGATGATGTTCGGCTCGAATGGCGCGAGCAGGGCGGCCCGGTCACGGCGCCTGCCAATACGGAAGGATTCGGCAGTCGGTTGATGACGCTCAGCGTCGAACGACAGCTGGGCGGCCGGCTTGAGCGCGACTGGCGCTCGGACGGCCTATGCCTTACCCTCTTGATTCCATCCCGTTCCATGAGCCGGGTGGCGGAAAAGGCGTAAAGCCGGCAATTTCCGCTGCCAATATTTCTGGCTGTTCGGCTGCCGCAAGTTTTAGCGCCGCCGTAATACTCTGTGGGCGGAACGGCTTGGTAATGACGCCCAGCGCCGCCACGGCCGCCTCGCCGATCTGTGCGGGGTTTGCCGTCACGTAGATCACACGGATGCTATGTTGGCTCGCCAGTTCCATGCCGATCTGCGGGCCGGTCGGCCCGTCGCGCAGATTGAGGTCGACGAGCGCGATGTCGCAATCCTGCGCAGCGGCTAGAGCAGCTGCGCGGTCGGCTGCGATAGCGCCCACGCCAAAGCCGGCATCTTCCACGATCTGCTCGATCTCCAGCGCGACGAATATCTCGTCTTCGACAATAAGAACTTTCTTGTCCATCTTTCCAACCCGGCCCTCTTGGAGCGAGAAAACAGCGCGACTTTAGGGAAGGTTCCGCCGTCTTCTCAAGAATCGACGAACAGGCTGAATATTCCTTTCACGATTCCACATTGGTCCACACTGTTTCAAAATCCGTGCCCGTCATCACCAGCACCGATGCGGGATAGCCTGCGTCCGCCGCCTTGCGCGCCGTCCCGCTCGCGCTGTCGACGGCCTGCGCCCGGCTGGGGAAGGGGCCATAATATTTATTGTCGAGGTTGATCTTCCAGACGCCCTCATGTTGCAGGACGATGTAACGGGCGTGGGGCAGGGTCATGGGTCTACAATACCTCGGTGTTATAATGGTGCCAGTGCTATAAGAGCATTGCGTTAAGGTTTTAACGATAGCACTCGCTGAAAAGAAAGGACTTTTCAGTGGATGCGCTCCTCTACATCCGATGGTCAAGCCAAGAGCAGAACAAAGGTGACAGCCATAGGCGGCAATTGCGGCTGGGCGAGGACGCCGCGAAACATCGTGGTTGGATTATCCGCGAAACGTTAATCGAGGATGGTCGATCCGCCTATCATGGCCGCAATCGTGATGCTGGTGGCAAGCTGGCGGAAATAGAAGAGCGTTCGCGCCTCGGCCAACTGGATGGATGGGTCTTGTTGGTCGAGCAGCTGGACCGGCTGAGCCGCCAGCAACCCATCCAGACACTCAACCTCATTACCAGCCTCACCGGCGCAGGCGTCACGATCTTCGAAACTTCCACCGGGCGCAAATGGGACAATGAGAGCGTTCGGTCGAGCTGGACCGATTTGCTGGAAGCCTTCATTCGAGCCGGTCTGGCGTTCGATGAAAGTGACAAAAAGAGCAAGCGCATCAAGAGCGCATGGGCAGCCACGCGCGAGCGCGGGGCAACCAAGGATGGCTTGGCGGACCCGCGCATTATGCCCGGCTGGATGGAAGTGGTTGATGGCCATTACCGGATAATCGAAGAACGGGCTGAATGGATCAGGTCGATATTTCGTTGGTGCATCGAAGGAGTGTCGCTGATGGGCGTAGCGCGGCGACTGAATGCTGATCCTAAATCGCGCTGGACCGCTGGAAGTTGGGCTGCACCAAATATCAGCCAGCTTATTCGCGCTCGGAACGTGCTGGGCGAATATCTGCCGCAAACCAAGGATCAGAACGGCAAGCGCGTTCCTGCGGGAGATTGGACCAAATGCTATCCTGCGATCATTGACGAACCGACATGGCAAGCGGCGCAGGCTGCCTTACAGCGCCGTGCAAGTGCCAGTCCCAGCGCGCGAAACCGGCGCATCAACATTTTGGCTGGCATGGTCGTATGCGGTGCCTGCTTTGGTCCGCTCTTTCTTGGCACAAACACAAAAAGTGCCCGGCGGTTGATATGTCGAAACAGGCATCAAAATTCCGGTTGCGATGCGCGGACGACCTATCATTATCCGAATCTGGAGCGGGGTGTGCTGGACAATGTTCTTCACATTGCCGTGCCGGAGCAGGCGGGGCCGGGTCGTGCAGCGGGCGCGATAACAAATCTCGAACTATCTTTGCAGGAGAGGAAAGGGCGGCTCGAAAAGCTGGTTGATAGCTACTCACGTACCGGCAGCGCAGCCATGGAGCGCGGCATATTGTCTCTTGAGCGGGAAATCAGTGTCGGAGAAGACGATCTTGCTCACCTGCGGAAGCAAGAGCGGGAGGCGGCAAATAGGCCAGCACCAACGGAATTGCTCAAACGGGCGGCAGCGTTGCGGAGCAAGATGGTCGATGACGACAGCCGATCGCATATGAACCAACTGCTCCGCTCGCTGGTGACTTCCATAGTGATGAATCCCATCAACATGGAAGCGACGGTGATCCTTCTTGGAGGTCTGGCAGCAATCAAGCTCGACAAGCATGGTGACAAGGTTGCTGAAGTGGACGCGAAAGCCATGTTGCTCGATCCAGATGGGAGGACGCAAACCGTCGCTGCGACGATCGGAGCTGATGTGCCTCATCGAATGATGCTGGACCAATGGGAAGCTCGGACGGATGCATAGAATTTGCGTCAAATCTTCCCTGCAAAGGGCCACAGAAGGTCGATCCTTGAACCTGTGACGCGCTATGCCGCTGCCGCCGTCGGGAGTGTGAGGCCCCTTACAGGGGCGAGAAAAGTTTAGCCGTTAAACTTGCGAAGCTGACGTTGACGTGGTTGACGCGGCACACCGATGGCGTTTGATCCGATAGCCTCAACGATGGAGGCATGGGCATGCGACAGGAATACCGGGATCGGACAGGTGCGTTGCGCGGATGGCGCGAGGTATCGGGAAACAGGATCAGCGGCAGGGACCGAACCGGCTATCTGGTCGGCTGGTACGATCCTGCGCGAAACGAAACCCGCGACCGTACCGGGAGATTTTTGGGAACGGGCGATATCTTGCCGGCCTTAGGGTTAAAACCCAATCAGCCTCTTGAAAGTATGTGCATAGGTTGATTCAATGGGCTTCCACAATGGAGGGAGGCCCTGTCGATGTCGCGCTCGCTGTTCTGGTTGTCGGACGAAGCCTGGCTGGCGATCGAACCGCACTTGCCAAAGAACCAGCCTGGAGCACGGCGCGTCGATGATCGGCGGGTAATTTCGGGCATCTTCCACGTGCTGAAGTCTGGTTGCCGCTGGTGCGATTGCCCGGCGGACTACGGGCCTTCGACAACGATCTACAACCGCTTCAACCGCTGGTCGCGGCGGGGCTTCTGGACGAAGTTGCTCGACACGCTGACTGAAGCGGGCGCGGTCACGAAGAGTACCGCGATCGACAGCACCTACATCAAGGCCCAGCGCTCGGCGTTCGGGGGAAAAGGGGGCGCCAGACGCAGGCGATCGGGCGTTCTCGCGGTGGCTGGACAACCAAGGTCCATGCCCTGACCGATGTGCTCGGTCGCCCCTACGCGCTGATGCTTACCGCCGGCAATGTCAGCGACGTGAAGGCCGCCCCGGCGCTGCTCGAACGCGCGGGCCGCATGCGCTACCTGCTTGGTGATAAGGGCTACGATGCCAACAGCTTGCGCAAGGCCCTGCGAGACAACGGCACCAGCCCGGTCATCCCCGGCAGGCGTAACCGCAAGCGTGCCATTCGCTACGATCAGCAACGCTATCGAGGCCGACATCTCATCGAGAACGCCTTCTGCCGCATCAAGGATTTCCGCCGCGTCGCCACACGCTACGACAAACTCGCCGACAACTTCCTGTCAGGCGTAGCCCTTGTCACCGCGCTGGCCTTCTGGCTCTGATTGAGTCTCAACCCTAATACTTAGCGCTCGATCTTGATCGCCTAGAGCTAACAGGCCTGCATTCACGCAAACCTCGCGACTTCTCTTCAAGCCACCTATCAATTCGGTTAACCCTCTCTATCTATAGGCTGATCGTTTGAGCATTATCGGCTCAGCGGAGAAAAGTTCGTTGGGGGTTTATGTCTGAGTATCTACCGGTCCAAGCGCATTATCACGCCCATCGTTTGACTGTCGCTGGAACGGCTGAGGACGCTTTCACGCGGTCGCTGACCTCCGCTCGTGTGGAAATGAATCCGCATCAAGTCAATGCTGCCCTATTCGCGCTGAAGGCTCCCTATGCCAAGGGTGTGCTTCTGGCCGATGAAGTGGGTCTGGGGAAAACGATCGAAGCCGGCCTTGTCATGTCCCAAAAATGGGCCGAACAGAAGCAACGCATCCTGCTGGTGGTTCCAGCGTCACTTCGCAAGCAATGGCAACAGGAACTGTTTGAAAAATTTTCGCTACGCAGCCACATCCTCGAAGCAAAAACCTACAATGATTTGCGGAAAAATGGAAAATCGCGGCCCTTCGAGATTGGCGACGGCATTATCATCAGCTCATATGAATTTGCAGCCCGCAAGGCGGATGAAATTAGGGCTGTTCGCTGGGACTTGGTGGTATTTGATGAAGCCC
This sequence comes from Sphingobium lactosutens DS20, assembly GCF_000445105.1. GTDB lineage: Bacteria > Pseudomonadota > Alphaproteobacteria > Sphingomonadales > Sphingomonadaceae > Sphingobium > Sphingobium lactosutens. Next base: position 261,999 of record NZ_ATDP01000106.1, read on the forward strand.
ATCGCCTGCGCAACGTCCATCGTAACAACACGGCTCAGGGGGCAAAGGCGCTGAAACGAGCAACGGATGGCTCCTTCAAGATATTGTTGACGGCAACACCGCTTCAAAACTCGCTGATGGAATTGTTCGGCATAGTCTCGATGATTGATGACGCGCATTTCGGCGGGGAAAATGCCTTCCGTGCACAATATGCCGGTGCCGCAGCGACGCCAGCATCGCAAGAAATGTTGCGCGAACGCTTGAACCCAATTTGCCATCGCACTCTGCGTCGTCAGGTTCAGGAAGCCGGCCATATCAATTTTCGGCAACGAAACGCTGTGACGTTCCAGTTCGAGCCATACGATCAGGAAACCACGCTTTACGAGATGCTGTCGGAATATCTGCAAGACCCTGGCACTATCGCTTACGGCGGCAGGAGCAACGCGCTCGTTGTATTGCAGGCACGCAAAAGTCTTGGCTCTTCGACTTTTGCTGTTGCCCGGTATCTTGATACGCTGCTGGAACGGCTCCGCCGAAAGCAAGCCGCCTCCCCGGACATGACGGACGATTTTGAGGACGCATTCGAGGAGGAACAGGAAACCTTGAACGGCGACGATGGCAGCGATGGCCATGTCGATGATTTCGTGGACCCGGTTCAGCTCGCCAACGAAATCGGACTGGTCGAGGCGATGCGCAACCTCGCACAAGACATCGGCGTCAATGCAAAGGGCGAAAAGCTGATCCGCAATCTGCCCGAAGTGCTCGACCAAATTGAGGCCAAGGGAGGCAGGCGTAAAGCAGTGATTTTCACCGAAAGCGTCCGCACCCAGAAGTATCTAAGCCAGTTGCTCACTGAAAACGGTTACGCGGGTCAGATCGTTCTCATGAACGGCTCGAACAATGACGATGAGAGCAGGGCAATTTATAGTGCTTGGAAGGGGCGCCACGCGGGCACCGACCGCATATCAGGATCAAAAACGGCGGATATGAAGGCCGCGATTGTCGAGGCTTTCAAAAGCGACGACAAAGCGATCCTCATAGCCACCGAAAGTGGCGCGGAAGGCATCAACCTCCAATTCTGCTCGCTGCTCATCAATTATGATCTACCGTGGAATCCGCAGCGCGTTGAGCAGCGCATCGGTCGATGCCACCGATATGGACAGTTGGTTGACGTGATGGTCGTCAACATGCTGAACATGAAGAACCGAGCCGAAGCGCGCATCCACCAATTGCTGGAGCAGAAGCTGCATTTGTTCGAGGGCGTTTTCGGGTCCAGTGACGAGGTGCTGGGCATCCTGACCGATGGTATCGATTTCGAAAAGGAAGTGCTACGGATCGTCCAGAGCTGCCGCAGCGCGGAGGAAGCCGACCGTGAATTCGACGAATTGACGGCGCGCATTCAGGACAGCATCGACACCGATCTCGCGGCCGCCCGCGCCAAGGTTCTCGAAAACATGGACGCCGATGTCATCGCCAAGCTCCACCGCCGCAATGAGGCGCTGGCGCAGATATTGCCGGAGTTCAAGCAACGCCTGTTGATGGTCGCCAAGGCCGAGCTGCCCGAAGCGCAATTCCTGACCCCGGACAGCGAATGCTTCGGCTGGAATGGCAAGCAATGGACCACGAAATGGCCCTTGGCGGACGAAAATGATTGGCAGTTCTTTCGCGTCAACGAGGGCTTGGGGCATGATTTGATCGAACAGGCGAAAGCCCGCACGGTCGGCGACGGCGCGGAGGCAGTTCGGTTCGATCCCGCCGCTTATGCCTATGCCGGACAGCTTGGCGGCGTGACCGACCTATCCGGGCAGTCAGGATGGTTACGCGCGTTTAGGGCCATTATGCCGACGCCGGGAGCCGAACGCGAAGAGGTGATTGTCATCGCAGAAACCGATGGCGGCGAGATGGTGAAGCCGCTGGTCTGCGATAAGATGATGATGGCTCCCGCTCAATCGCTGGGGCAGGCCGATGGCGCCATCCCCCATGACCGGCTGGCCCAGCTCCAAGAATTTGAATTCGGCCATTTCTCCGAGCGTGTGAAGGAGGAGAATTATAAATGGCTGATCGAGGAAGAAGAACGCTTGGGCCGCTACGCCCGCGACATGGAAATCGAGATTGAGGCGCAGATAGCGACGCTAGACGCCGAGCTGAAGGAATTGCAGCGCCAGAAGCTTTCGCCCCATCTCAGTATGGAGGAGAAGGTTTCTGTCATGCGCGACATCCGCAAGAAGGAAACGGCGCGCGACGAACTGAAAATGAGCCAATTCGACACCAAGAAGCAGGTAAGCAAGGACATCAACGACAAGCTCGATGAATTCTCCGCCTTGCTGGATCAGCAGCCCCGGCTGGAGGAGATGTTCACGCTGCGCTGGACGGTAGCGTGACGCGATGCTGGACGGGTTCAGTCAGGCTCCACGCCATGTCGAACTCGATCTGACTTCCTACGAAGGGCCGTGGACACACATTGCGGCTTTTCGTGACCAATCCGGCTGGCTCATTAACGCCCGCGTAACGATCCAGAGCGAATATGATATTCTCGCCGCGACGTTGATCGCGGCCTGTGATGAATATGGCAATGAAATCCCGGCATGGCGCGCCGCGCATCTCACCGACTGCCGGTGGCGCGACCGTGGGCATTGCTATGACGAACCGCCCACGGCGCTCGATGACCTACTATGTGAGGAGGAAGGGGCATTTTATGCCCGCTGGCAGCGCGAGATGAATTCTGAACTCGCCGGTCTTTATGACCGCGTTCAGCGGAATATTGAGACGCTGGAAGCAAGGTTTGCCGTTGGCAGCCGAGAGGTAGAACGCCAAATTGCCGATCTGCGACGGCGACGGCGGATGCCCGAAATCTCGATAGAGGCGCGATCCACACTCGGCGCGATCATCGCGGAGCTTGAGGCCGCGAACGATCAGGCCATGTCGCATATGACCCGGCGGCGGGCAGAACTGCGCCGCCAAGCCGATGCTGCCGAAGAGGCTCTATGGCAACGCACCGATATTTTGATCGAGGTCGAACCAAAATTTGTCGTCCAATGGCGTGCGGTTGGGGCGATGCGTCGCCAGAACCCCTTGCGAGAAACTGGCGGTTCCGGTGGGATCAGTCTGTTCCGGCTCCACCGCGAACAGTTAGCCGAACTGGCACGGCGACGGGCACGGGAGGAGGCCGAACGTGCGCGGGCCGCTGAGATGGCACGCGCAGCGGCCAGAAAACGTGACGAGGAGGCCCAGGCAGCGAAGCTTGCGGAAAACAGCGCCTTGGCGTCCCGTCCGTTGAACGACCTTCCCAAGGCATCGCCAGCCCTCCGCAAGCTGGCCTTATCGGCGGTCAAGCCAAACTCCGGTGCGCCTAAGCCGCCACCCGAACCCGCGAAATTGGCAGTCAATCCACCTCCCCACTCGAAATCGGGTCCCCACTCGAAATCGGGAAAGCTTCGTGTGGAACGCGACATGCTGGCGCACATGCTTGCAGAGCTTGAGGAAGAAGGCCGAAAATTCTTCGCGGGATCGCGCAAATATCTGAGAAATCACAATGATCGTGTCAAATTGTCACGCCGTATTACCGCATTGGAGCGTTTGATCGCGCGGACGGAGGGGCAACTGCCGGAAGCCTCCTCACGAGGTCGTGAGCAGATGCCCGCCGATCCGCCGACAATCTCGACAGGAGCATGGTCAGCCGAGCGCGTTGAGTTGCTGCGGAGGCTATGGATACAGGGCGTACCAGCGGCAGAAATTGCAAAACAGCTTGGCGGGGTCCGTCGTAATGCCGTCATTGGGAAGGCGAAACGAATTGGCTTGCCGATGCAATCACAGGCGCGACATGATTTGGAAAACGGGCTAACGACCTCGACATGACAACCAAGAAGACCAAACTCGAACTCACCTGGCCCGGCAAGGAAGAGCGCCCCAAGCTGGAGCCGCGCATCCTGATCGAGCATCCCGACAAGAGCTATCATGCCGCCGCCCGCCGCGAGGGTGATCTGTTCGAAAATATACTCATCAAGGGCGACAATCTGCTCGCCCTCAAATCGCTGGAAGCGGATTATGCGGGCAAGGTGAAGTGCGTATTCATAGATCCGCCCTATAATACGGGGTCGGCCTTCACACATTATGATGACGGGCTGGAACATTCGCTTTGGCTGTCTCTAATGCGCGATCGACTGGAGATAATTCGCGGCTTGCTGTCTGAGAACGGCACACTGTGGATCACCATTGATGACAATGAGGCGCATTATCTCAAAGTGTTGTGCGACGAGATTTTTGGTCGTGCAAATTTTATTAATCAAGTCAGCTTGAAAATGAAGTTAACTTCAGGAGCATCGGGAGGCGGTGAGGACAAAAAACTAAAGAAAAATATAGAATACGCTTTAGTTTATTGCAAAAATGGCGATACGGATGGTGGATTTAATAAATTCAACGATCTTTATGAGGAAGAAGATCTGTTTGATTTAATAGAAGTCATGAGGGGCGAAGGAAAGAGTTGGAAATACACGCGCGTTATCCAAAATTTTGGACAGCGAAGTTTCGTCCGTGAAATTAAAGATGGCTCTGGCGAGACGATTAAAATATTTCGTCATGATAACGTCGAGATTGAACCAATAAGCGCGATAATGAAGAGAGATGGTCTGACAGAGCGGGAGTGCTATGAAAAATACTTCGAAAAGATTTTTCGAGATACTAATGCTCAAAGTTCAATTCGCACACGTGTAATGGAAGCCGTGTCCGGTTCAGGTGATTTTTTTAGTATTGAATACTTTCCTCGATCTGGAAAAAACAAAGGAAAGCTTACGACGTTATATTATAAGGGCGTCAACTGCGACTTGATTGCATGGCTGTCCGACGTGGCTGTTAAAAAACACAACCGAGTGGTGAAGCTTGAAAAGGTTGGAACCTTCTGGGAAGGATTTCCTCTCAATAATCTTACCAAAGAAGGTGGTGTGCAGTTTCCTAACGGTAAGAAGCCGGAAGCTTTGCTTCAAAAAATATTACATCTCGCCACGAATGAAGGAGACTTGGTTCTCGATTCCTTCGCGGGTTCCGGCACAACGGGCGCTGTCGCGCAAAAGATGGGCCGCCGCTGGATTATGGTCGAGATTGGCGACCATGCCGACACGCACATCGTTCCGCGCCTGAAAAGGGTGATCGACGGCACCGACCAAGGCGGCATTTCGAAGGCCGTTGATTGGCAAGGTGGTGGCGGCTTCCGCTATTACACCCTTGCCTCATCGCTGCTCGAAAAGGACCGCTGGGGCAATTGGGTGATCGCCCGCGAATATAATGCGACGATGCTGGCGGAGGCAATGTGTAAACACCTAGGCTTCACCTATGAGCCATCGCATGACGAAGCGGAGTATTGGCGGCATGGCCAGTCCAGCGAAACGGACTTCCTCTATGTCACCACGCAAAGCCTGACGCATGAGGCGTTGCGGCTGCTGTCCGAGGAAGTCGGGCAGCATCGCACGCTAATGGTCTGCGGGCGCGCGTTCAGCGGCAATCTTGATGCCTTCCCCAACCTCACTTGCCGCAAGATACCTTCGACCATACTCACAAAATGCGAATGGGGTCGCGACGATTATTCGCTGAACATAGCCGCCTTGCCCGAGGCCGAAGCGGAAAAGGCGGAAAGCGCCGGGCCGCTCTTCGATCTCGCGACGGGAGACCGCGCCGATGGCTGAGGCAAACCCTATCATGTTGACGCCCAACCAACGTATCCGCCGTCAGGTCGCGCAGCGGCTCTCCTTGCGAAAACCGCAAGAGGAGGCGCTGACGATCCTTGCCGACATCGCCGACCGCATTGACTGGCGCGGAGAGGTGGATACTCAGGCGTTGCTGGCAGATATTGCCGCCTCCTTTCCCTCTGTCGAAATCTTCGAGCGGGCCTTCCCCTCGCTCTGCTTCGTGCTGGCGACGGGCGTGGGTAAAACCCGCCTGATGGGCGCGTTCATCACCTATCTGTATCTGACAGGCCGGTCGAAAAACTTCTTCCTGCTTGCCCCCAACACAACGATCTACGACAAGCTGGTCGAGGATTTCTCGCGCCAGTCGTCACCCAAATATGTGTTCCGGGGCGTGGCCGAGTTCGCGCAAACGCCGCCGATCATCGTTACCGGCGATACATGGGATGAAGGGCGCGGCATCCGGGGCAGCCAGCTCATCGGCGACGCCATCATCAACATTTTCAACGTCGACAAGATCAACAAGGAAAAGGGCCGCATCCGCAGCTTCCGCGAGACGCTGGGCGAAAGCTATTTCGATTATCTGGCTGGCCTCGACGACCTTGTGATGCTGATGGACGAGGCGCACCGCTATCGCGCCAAGGCAGCCGCGAACGCGGTCTATGACCTCAAGCCCAAGCTGGGGCTGGAATTGACCGCCACACCCAAAACCGTGGGGGCCAGCCCGAAGGACTTCCGCAACGTCATTTACCAATATGGTCTCGGTCAGGCGATGGCCGATGGCTATGTGAAGGAGCCAGCGGTCGCCACACGCGAGAATTTCCGCCGCGCCGATTACGACGATGCCCAGCTCGAACGGATCATGTTGGAAGATGGCGTCACTTATCACGAACAGGTCAAAGTGGAGCTGGAGCTTTATGCCCGCCAATCTGGCCGCCAGTCGGTCCATCCCTTCATGCTCGTGGTCGCGCGCGACACCAGCCACGCGAAAGACCTGCACAGCTATCTGGCAAGCGACGATTTCTTCAACGCGGCCTATCGCGGACGGGTGATCGAGGTCCACTCGAACCAGACCGGCGAGGAAAGCAACGAGGCGATGGCGCGGCTCGTCAGCCTGGAGCATGACGCGCAGACGGACATCGTAATCCACGTCAACAAGCTGAAAGAAGGCTGGGACGTCACCAACCTCTATACGATCGTGCCGCTGCGCGCGTCGGCGTCGGAAATCCTGACCGAGCAGACCTTGGGGCGCGGCCTTCGCCTGCCCTATGGCGCACGGACGGGGAACGAGATGGTCGATACGCTGACCATCATCGCGCACGATCGGTTCGACGAGGTGATCCGCGAGGCCCGCAAGCCCGATTCCGTCATCGCCATGAAAACGCTCACGATCGGCGAAGGCGGCGACATCACGCCCGAACACCGAGAGGTCGTTTCCGTGCCGACCGCCGCCGAGGCGATCTTCACCGGCTGGCAGCTCGATCTTCCGGGGCAGGTGGCCGAGGAACGCGCCGCTTATGTGCCGCCCACGCCTGAACAGGTGGCCTGTGCGGACACGACCATGCAATTCATCCGTGACAAATATGAACGCTCCTTGTCGGGCGGCCTTGCCGATCTTCGCAAACCCGAAGTTCAGGCGCAGATTGCCCGTGACGTGCGACAGGCCACACAGGCGGCGCAGGGCAGCTTTGAAACGATCCTGCCAGAAGCCGATGTTGAGCAACTGGTGGCTCAGATCGCCATTGCCATCGCCGACAACAGCATTGAAATCCCTGAGATTGTCGTCCTTCCCAGCCGGGAGGTAAATTTCTGGTTCGACGATTTCGACCTCGCCAATCTTGAAGCCATCCGGTTTCAGGCAAGTTCCGACACCATCTTGATCCGCAATCTTCGCACGGACACACAGCGCGAACTGGCCCGGTCGCAAGATGGCCCACGCGAAACCCGTGTGGAAAATTACATCATCCGCCACCTCATGGACTTCCCGGAGGTGGATTATGACAGTCAGGCAGACCTACTCTATAAGTTGGCCGGGCAGGCGGTCGAGCGGCTACGGAGCTATCTGGCGACCGAAGAGGAAGTGGAAGCGGTCGCACTGGAGCAAGGCAAGAAGATTGCGGCTATCATCTTCGGGCAGATGCGCGACCATTACCGGGAAACGCCGGTGGAATATCGCGCACGGCGGGTCCGCTCCTTCAAGGCGCTGAAACCCCAGCAGCTTGGCGTGAGCCTGACCAAACGGCTGCCGCTCACCGAGGCGGCTACTCCGCTGTCATCTACGCCGAGCTATCTGTTCTACGGGTCGAAGAAATGTCCGTATCAGTTCCAGAAATTCGACAGCGACCCGGAGCGGCGTTTTGCCGCGATGATCGACAGCGACCGGATGCCGATGGTGCTGAAATGGCTGCGGCCCGCCAGCGGGCAGTTCGACATCGAGTATGATCGTGGACGGCGCTACGAGCCGGATTTCGTGGTGGAATGCGACGATTGCAAGCTGATCGTCGAGGTCAAGGCCGAGCGCGAGCTATCCGATCCGGTTGTTCTGGAAAAGCAGCGGGCGGCGAAAGCATGGGTCAAAAACGCCAACGAGTTCGCGGCGGACGGCGATGGCAAGCTGTGGCTCTACGTCCTGCTGGCTGACACGCATGTTACCGAAAGCCTGACCTTTGCGGGCCTTCTGGCTCACGCCAGCGAATAGTAAGCGCGTTTAATTAATAGCGTCGGCACGAATGATCGCGGCATGTTCGCGCGCGTTGCTGGGAACGATAAGGGGCCACGGATGGCGCGACCTGACTATCAAGTGCGCCTCCGCCGCCTTGATGTGAATGAGTAGGCGCAGGCGTCGATATTGCTGTTCCGATATGTCGATGACCTCGTAGCGCCACATCGTTAGTATTCCTCCCCCAGCATAATCGTCATAACGCGCTTGATCGTCGAGGGGTCGGCCGGATCAGCATCTTCGGCGCTGCGGTCGCGCGGATAATAGTCGATTTTCCAGATGATCTGAATGTTTCCCACCGTCAGCAGCGCGCAATCGTGCTCGCCATGCGGATCATTGTCATCGTTGAAATCCGCGAAATGACGGATAGCCGAAATGACGGCATCCTTGGTCGCTATCGGCAGCCCGGCTACGCCAGCGGACAGTAGTATCCAGCCATCTTCGCCTGTGCAGCGAAGATGGTCATTGAGGCGGGCAATAGTCGCCCGCCTCTCGACATCATCGATCACGCGCCAGCCTTCTTGGCCTTGGGTTTGAAGTTGGCCTTGCGCTCCGCAATGGCGGTTGTCAGCTGCGGGTCGAGTTCGCCTGCGTTGATAGCTTCGATGATCGACGCGATGATGCCGGGCACCTCGGCCAGATTTTCGACCGCGACGGCGTTCATGCCCTTGGCGAATTCCAGCGGCTTGCTGCCATAGCGCAACTGGAAGAACATCTTGCCGGTCGCATCGGTGAACCAGCCCTTGCGAACGGTGCGCGGCGCATCGACGCGAATTTTCTCGCCTTCCATATTGCTGCGCGTAACCTTCTTGGTCGCGGTAAAGGTCGTCCCGGCGATCTCAGCTTCGGCCAGCGCCTTCTGCTCTTCCAGATAACGCAGCAGCTTCACACGAAAGCCATGCTGCGATCCGCTGGCATGGACCGGGCTGGCGGTGGTAAGCCTGAGGGATTTGAGGATCGACATTGTATCTCCTTGCCTTGTTTCTGATAAGGCAAGCGATAATGTCGTCTGTCCAAAGAGCGACTGGAGATTGGCGTTAAAATTCAGAAAAAATAAGCAAAAATAATTCTGATATCGCCGCCGCTTATTTTGAAGAATTGCTGCCCATAATTCTATAAACTGTAGCTGCGCTACATTGAATTTTACGTGCAATGGTGCGGGGTTTCATGCCTTCATTATAAAGATTCTGGACAATCGCCGGATCAAACCGTTGTTTACCGCCGCGATAAACGCCGCGCGCCTTGGCTTTCTCGATCCCTTCGCGCTGTCGCTCCTGCCTGATGTCGAGTTCAAATTCCGCGACAGCGGCCAAGATGCCCAGCATGAGCTTGCCATGGCTAGTGGTCGTATCGAGGCCGCCTTGTTGCAAGCAGCGGAACCCGACGCCTTTCGCTGTCAGGGTAGCGACGATATTGTGCAGGTCTTGCGCGGATCGGGCAAAGCGGTCGAGCCGGGTGACAAGGAAGGTATCGCCTTCCCGGCAAAAATCGAGGGCGGCTTTCAACTGTGGCCGGTTCGATGCCGATTTGCCGCTTATCTGCTCTTGAAAGATTTTCTCGACGCCATGGGCAGCAAGTTGCTCCATCTGCACGTCGAGCGATTGATGGGTTGTGGATACGCGGGCATAGCCGACAAGCATGGCTCCTCCTTCGGGTGGTTCAAGACCCTGCTGCGATTGTGTCTTTTGGAGGGAAGAGCAAGTCTCCCAAGACGCTTTTCCGCAGTCGGAACAATGTCTTGGGAGGCTTTAGTCTATTTGTGCCTGTGCGCCCCTGCGCGGGTCGCTGAAGGGATGGCATCTAAAGCGCAGTTGCCCGATACTACCGCCCTCAGCGCGCTTCATAGGGTAATCAGGCCGCCATAGCTGCGTCCTGTTGCACTGGAAGCGCAGCACGCCCCTTAAACAATGGCTTCCTGCCTTCGCCGTATGAGCAGCGTTCCAGGTCAATCGGGTACACTTCGTGTCCTGCAACCAACATTGCTTTGACCGGCGTATCGGCCTCCCAACCCAGCACTACGACGCAATTTTCTACGACCGGGGCCTTGTAGCCATATTTGTCGGCGGCGGCGTATAGGGGCGACATCACATATCGTGACAGGTGCCCGGCAGCAGACGCTTTTCTGCTCGCCTCCCGGATTTCGCTACCGCCAGACTGTTCCAGCCAGCCAATCCATTCTGCGTTTGAAACCGAACGCAGGCGTTCTTCCGCGCTGTCGGCGGTCGCGAACAATAGGCTAAACTTTTCGTCGCCAAACTCGAACATCGCGCTGGGCGCTTTGGCCAGGTCATTGTGGAAATAGCTGATCGCGATTTCAGGGCGGCGCTTTTTGCGGGGCAGGGCGATGACCGGCGTTGCCACCTCCTGCGTCACTTCCTCATCACCACCATCTTTCTCTATGATTGTCCTGGCTTGGGCAAAGCCAGCAGCCGCAGGCTCATGGGCTATCATGGCATGTCCTGGCAGCGCCGCAGGCTCACGGTCGTCATTGGCGAAATCATGGACATCTGGCGAGCCTGCGAGCCTCATGTCATGCGAAGGAAAAGTCATGGTTCTATCATGATTTATTTCATTTGATTTCATTTCATTGCGCCACCAGAACTCCAGCAATTCTACGGCTCTCAGCCCTAAAATGGATGAAAGTAGGGTGAAATCAGGTTGGATGTGGGATGAAATATGGATAAAATGGCGTTGAAATGCGGTCAGCAATTCATCCTTTTCATCCTCGGGTTGAAATGCGGGTGAAATTGTTTCGGGCGTCGGCAACGAGATCATCTGGTCCCTGCCTTTGTGTCGAGCATATTTTATCTGATTGTCCGTCAGCCTGATTTCGCCGTCATAGGTAAAGCTGGTGTGCCGGGTGCGATGCCGGATATTGTCGATGAAGGTCTTTCTCAGGCGCTCGGGCAATGCCTGCTTATTCATCAATGTGCGGGTTACGCTGTTCAGGACGTTGATGGTCTGGCGGTCGGAAACATGGCCATTGAGCAGGCCGATGCTTTTCGCGACCTCATCGCGCAGATCAAGCCAACGGGGCGTGTAGGATTTCTTTGTCATTATGTTCTGTTCTCCCAATATGAATGAACCTGCTCGGCGGGGTGCATGTCGCCAAGCAGGTCCAGATTCAGGAAAACAGGAACGATGGATCGACGCTCGAACAGCGAATGCACCCACCGTTCAGATTATTTAGCGCGGGGATTTATCCCCCCGCCTCACCTCATGATATTTAATGTGGCCGCGCCGCGTCATTATTCATCTCAGGAAAATTTAGCCGCTAAACTTTTAAGGTCTGCCGAAGTGTGGGCAGGAGGGCTTGCAACGTTGCGCTGTTGAATGAGGCGGTTGGTATTGCGGCCAGCAAATCAACGAGAGTTGGCGATGCTGCAAATAGCAACATTTCTGTCCGCTGACGGCGATTGCTCAGCCCCATTTGATTGAGATACGCCAAATATGCCTTATATGCGTCCTTGCGCGGGATGCTGGACGCGCCGATGCAGAGGTTCTGTAGCCGCGCAGCTTCAACCGGAATCGTTTTGATTTGGGTCGACGGGATGCGGAACCAAACCCGTATTTCTCCAAGTATCACAGCCTGAATGGCATTGAGCGACAGCGCTACCCGCGCGTCGTAAATCGGATACGTACGGGGACTGTGGATGGATATGATCTTAGACCACGAAGAAACGCCCTGCATGCCAAGACCGATGAGATCGCGAGAGCGCATGCCAGAATATCGTTCGAGGGTTTCAGGGTTATTTGATTTTACGCCACCCCAATCGCTAACATAATGTTTCGCAAGCGCAATTCGTTCAGCCATATCACGTTTAGCCGAAGCGTTGCGCCATTTTTCATGCATTTCCTTGCGAAAGGCGATGTTCTTTTCAGGCGCAGTTCCAGGAAATTTAGCGCTGAGCTTATGGTTTGCGGTGTATATGTGCCTGAGCTTTGGAAGCCAGCGTGCCAGTTCCTTGCCTACGAGTTCCGCGCCCTGCCTGTGCAGCAAACCGTTCATCTGCTGCATGTCATATTTCCTTGCATACTTGCGCATAATGCATGCCGTTGCTGATGACCATGGGCAGGAGTGTCATCAGCATGTCATGCTTGTCGCCATCTGCCGGGAAAGCGACATTGAACTGAATGGTTGCATCCGCGACATCGCTGTTCAGAAACCAGCCCGTGGCATCGCACTCGCAGCTGCTGAGCGTTCGACAAATGCGCTCGACATCGGTGATGGCAAGCCAACGAGGTTCGACAAATTCGGTCTTTCGCGTAGTGCTCAGGAAATCGGCTGCAATGTTAGGGGCATCTTCCCTAACGATTTGCAGCGCCTTTCCATTCAGATTCATCGCCAATCGGCGGGGCGGATTCCGCAGCACTTTGCGCTGCGCGTTTAGCCGTTTCGTGTCAGCTCGCCATAAATCGATAAAGGCCAGAATATTGGGGAGAACGGCATGGTTGAGAGAAACGCCATGCTGGCCCTTCATGATCGGCGCGCCCATGCGGAACGTCTTGTCCGCTGAAAGCGGAGCAAGGGAAATGACCTTATGCGTGGGCGTCGTTGCAGTCAGGGTGTAAGCTTCTGTGTCGCCGCTGTTCTTGGCAATACTCCAGCCATCAAATCGGCCGAAGTTAGCCTGCAAATCCTGTGCTTCGACGAGGCCAAGCGCAACCGCATGATCGATGGGAAGGGTTGGAAGATGCCCTTCCAGCACCATCCCCGCCCACATAAAGCTATAGGCTGTGGAAACCGCATCGACATGGCAGGTTGCTTTTCCACGCTCCATGCGATTGACAATCCGCAAATAGTAGTCGCTGAGGCCTTGAGCATCGGTTAGCCCCAAGATGAGGTCGATGGCGCGATGCAGGCGGCCCAGCGGTCGCTCTGCCGATTTCTCCTGCTGGGTGGCTTGCGTCGGCACCAGTTTCAACAACAGCGGATCAATCTTGCTGCTGTCCGTGTCGAGCAGCCGCAGGATCGACGCATTATTGCTGCCGTCAATTTCCACCAGCACAGTGGCAAAGCCTTTATGCTGCGTCGCCTCGGGCATGGCGACAGATGGGGAGCGCGGCCCGCTCGTCAGCACTGATCCAGCTCGCTCCAGCCGCGATTGCTTGGCGCTGGCGTTGATCTGTCGGGCCGTGCTGTTGGCGAATTCCGCCGCTTCTTCCAGCCGCGCTTTTATGCCTTTGTCCATCAGCCACTGCCGAAAATCTTCCACGGACACCTTCATCTGGTGCGCGTGGTGTAATACTTGGGCATATTGGGATTTGAGCGAGGCGGACAGGTCCGTGAACGTATAGGGTAACAAGGCGATATAGGGATTGCCCTGTGCGGGTTTATTCCATTTGCCGTTGCGATGCTCGATAAACTGTTGCGTTAACGGCCGATCTTTCCCGTCGAATATGGCGCGCGCCATCTCCCCGAAATCATAAAGATCGGCCAACGTGGCATACAGTTTGGCAACCGTGCCTTTCTCATGCTGCTCATAGTCCTGCGCCTTTTGCCGGATTGCAGCGAAGGCGTCTTGCAGTTCGTCAAACTGCGCGTCGGGTGAGTTGCTTTTCAATACAAGCGGCATGTGGTCCTCGGATGATGTCCTCAGAATCTCTACCGGCTAAAATCTTTTCAAAGGGTTGCAGTCGTTACGCTTACGATTTTTAAATCTGCGCACGGGCATGGCAGGCCATCGAAGGAGACGTCACCCATGCTGACCAAAGCTGACCTGTTGGCCCAGAACCGCGCAATCTATCTACCCGCGATCAGTGCCAACTATGCTAATTTCGCGAGGAACGGGGCCTTCAAGCGCAAGGTTGGTGGCCTGATCCCTGCCGATCTTGATTTCCTCGATCCATCGAATCGCTATTTTGCCTACCCTTTCGCACTCTACAGCGCGGGGCAGGTAATCCGCACGCCCAATAAGCTGCCCAAGGCCTGTATGGTGGCTCAGCGAGATCGCAATGAAACTATCGTCCTGGGTGACAGCGGCGGCTTTCAGGTGTCTCGTGGCACCATTGAATTCGAGAAGGACACAACGGCACGCCGGATGCTGAAATGGATGGAGGGCGTGGCCGACTGGTCCATGGTTATGGACTTTCCAACCGGCGGCATCGGTCCCGGTTTCATGAAGCCCCATGTCGAACGTCTGATTGCGGAGGGGCATGATCTCTCAGCGATGTGCAAGGCCAATGGCCAGTCCCTCGATTTCAATGCCTGTCTGCTCCAGACCCAAATCAACAACGACCAGTTTGTGGCTGAGCGCACGGCAGGGGCTACCGGCCTGCTCAACGTGCTACAAGGACGAAACGAAGCCGAGAGCAAGGCGTGGTATGAGGCAGTCAAACATTATCCGTTTGAAGGCATCGCGTTTGCGGGTGCACACCAGAATCATTTCAGCTTATTGCTGCGCCGTCTCTATGATCTTCACATCGACGGCCAACTGCAAAAATGTGCGTGGGTCCACGTTCTGGGCGTCTCGACCCTCGACATCGGTTGCCTGCTGACCAAGGTGCAGCGGTGCGTCCGGGAACACTGGGGCTATCCCGATTTCCAGATCAGCTTCGACAGCGCCAGCCCGTTCATCAACGCCGCCAATAATGGAATGATTATTGGGCAGACGCTGGACGCTTACGGCTGGACGATCCGCACTGCTGGCATTGCCACAGTCGGGAGCAATGACTTGCCGTTATCGGTCAGCGATTTCTGTACTTCCAAGCTTCACAGGAAAACTGATCGCCTCGGGCGTGAGATGATCGCAGCCCGCACCGCTACCGGAAACAGGATCGGCATGGCTGATTTGTGTGTCGGTAAAGCCAAGATTGCGGGGCAGCGTGACCGATCTGGCCTTGATGTCGATGGCAGCTATCTCCTGATGTACCATAATGTGCAGGCTTTCGTCACAGCACATGCAAAGGCGCATGAGGTGTTCTTCGGGCCGGAGCAATGGCGGATACCGCTCGACACATTAAGCATCGCGGGCGCCATTGATGTGATGTTTAGAGGGGAGCCGATTACGAGCGCCATGGGCGGCGTCGTTTACGCGCCAGTTCGCGATCCAATTAGCCATATCAAGCGGTGCCAAATTTGGCTCGATAGGCTTGCGATTCAACGCACACGGCCAACATCACGGATAGGCTACAATATAGGGCAAGCGGCATAGTCAAATAAAATTTCGATCGCGTTATAATTCCTATCTGAGAGAAGGAAATTTTACAGAATGAATGACCATAATTTGGAAAAATTGCTTGCTGAATTTGTTGAGAAAATTAATCCTCTAATGCCGTTCATGGCAAATGAGCGAGGTATTATTCCAACCAATCTTAGAAATATCTCTCCTGACGAGTGGTTGGTAAATAAGGCCGCAATATGGAGGTTCGCAAAAGAGTGTGAGGGTATGGATCAATGGCCTGAAAATCGCCAGAGGAGCTACAGGTCTAACATGGCAATCTATCAGGATTCTTTAGATGCCGCCCATCGCTACATAGTTGCGCGTGATTTTAACGAATTTCGAGAGGACAAGTGGCGGGTTTTAGCAAAGGTTGCAATTCAGCCATAAATCACTTCGCTGGTCGGCGAGATGACAAAATTACTCAGCGGCGGAATATGCAGGCGCTCGAAGCGATGTGCTTGCTTATGCATAAGAAAATATAAATTAGCTCAATTCAACTGCTTAACATATCAATGCCGTTATTATAATGGTGCCAGGCCATGATGGCGGCCGCGCCGCGATGCGGGCGCCAGCCTTCAGCAACCTGTCGGGTCAACGCTTCGCTCGGCCGATCGGGCAGGCCCAGAATGCGCCCGATCTCGATCTGCACGGCCAGGTCGCCCGCCGGCCAGATGTCGGGGCGGCCTTCGGCGAACAGCAAATAGATTTCCGCCGACCAGCGGCCAATGCCCTTGATCTGAACCAGCTGCGCGATCGCCTCCTCATCATCGGCGGGCAGGGCATGCAGGTCAATGCCGCCCGACACCACCAATTCCGCCAGGCTGCGGGCATAGCCCTGTTTCTGCCGCGACAGGCCGCAAGCCCGCAGCGCGTCGAAGTCGCGCGCCAGCAGCGCTTGCGGCGCACAGCCTTCGCCCAGTTCCGCCTCCAGCTTGCGCCAGACGGCGGCCGCCGACGCCACGCTCACCTGCTGCCCCACGATCGTTCGCAGCAATGTCTCATAGCCCGGCGCCCGGACGCGGGGCGCAGGATAGCCCACCCGCGCGATCGCCGCTGCAAAGCCAGGCTCCACCGCCGCGATCGCGTCCAGGCTTTCGCGCATCTGTTCTGCCGTCGTCACCATCTCTGCGTCCAGCGAGCCCTTGATTTCGCGGCGTCCCTCCGCCACAGCGGCGAAGAAAATTCTAGGGGATTGGATAGATGCCGAAACTGATCGTGGTCAACCGTGCGGGTGAGGAACAGGCTGTCGATGGCGACAAGGGCCTGTCGGTGATGGAGGTCATCCGCGACAATGGCTTTGACGAATTGCTGGCGCTGTGCGGCGGTTGCTGTTCATGCGCGACCTGCCATGTCTATGTCGATCCCGCCTTTGCCGACGCGCTGCCGGCGATGAGCGAGGACGAAAATGATCTGCTCGACAGTTCCGACCATCGCACCGATGCCAGCCGCCTGTCCTGCCAGGTCGTATTGAGCGACGAACTGGACGGCCTGCGCGTCACCATCGCGCCGGAAGACTGATCAGATTTCAGGGGGCCAGGCGCAGCGTCGCCATCGGCGCGTCGCTGCTCAGCGGCGTAACCGTCCAGACGATGCGCTGGCCCCCTGGCGTGTCCTGCGCGCCCTCTTCCTGATTCTGGCTGATGATCTGCGCATCGGTTGTCAGGATGAAGCGTCCGTTCAGCGCCTTTGCCGCCTTGTCACCCGCGCCGCCCAGGCCGCCTGGCCCCTGGCTCTTGTCAAAGTCGGCGGCAAAGCCCGGCGCTTTCACCCGCACCTTGTCGTCACCGCGCAATTCCACCGCGACGAAGGGTAATATGATCTGCGCGTCGATGTTGAACGGGAAGAGGAAGGCATGGTCCAGCCGCCCGCTCGTCGCATAGTCGATCGCGAACGTGTGATCGCCCAGATAGCGGGCAGAGCGGAATCCCTTTTCGCGTGACAAGGCCGCGGCAATCGCCTGCATTTGCGCATCGTCATCGTCTGCGCCGTTCGCGCTGAAATCCTCTTCCGCCTGTGCCGCGACTGGCAAGAACGTGGGTTCGGCCGCCTCGCCGTCCTGCATATCCGCGTCCGGATCGACTCCGGTCCATCCCGCCGGGCTCGTGTCCGACGCCAATATCTCGCCCTTATAGGCAAAGGCGAAGCGGCGGTCGGCGCGGATGTCGAGGCTGGATTCAAATTGCCCCGGCGTCACCAGGCATGCCGACAGCGTCAGCAGTCCCGCCAACGCTCCGGCGATCCGCGCGAGCCCCCGCATCTCTTTCCCCTCTACCCGTCCTGACGATTGGTCGCCGCATAGAGCGCGATCGCCGCCGCATTGGATACGTTCAGGCTCTCCATGCGCGGGCTGATCGGCAGCTTGGCGATGATGTCGCAATGGGCGATGCTGTTGTGGCGCAGCCCTTCGCCCTCGGCTCCCAGTACCAGCGCCACGCGCGACTGGCCGATCGCCTCGCCGATCGTCGTGTCCGCTTCGCCGTCCAGGCCGATGCGCCAATAGCCCGCTTCGGCGATCTCATCCAGCGCGCGGGCCAGGTTCACTACCCGCACCCAGGGCACAATTTCCAGAGCGCCCGACGCCGCGCGCGCCAGCACGCCGGATTCGGGTGGCGCATGCCGGTCCTGCGTCACGATGCACAGCGCGTCGAACGCAGCCGCCGACCGCAGGATGGCGCCGACATTATGGGGGTCCGTCACCTGATCCAGTACCAAGATCGGCCTTTTGTCGTCCTGCCCCTGTTCCAGCACATCGCCCAGCCAGACATCGTCCAGCGGCTCGACCTCCGCCACGATCCCCTGATGCGGCGCGTCGGACGGCACCATCCGCCCCATGTCGGCGACGTCGGAATAGACGATGGGCAGCACCGGCGGCAGGTCGAGCGCGCCCAGCGCCTCGCGCGTGCCCCATATCTTGCGTACGGTGCGGTTGGGGTTGGCGAGCGCCGCCGTCACGGCGTGGCGGCCATAGAATCGAGGGAAGGCGCCCTTGGGCTTGGCGGAACGATGCGTCTTTTTCATGGCTCCGCTCTTTTCACATCAGGCCATTGACAGGCAAGCCTCCATTCGCCATTAGGCCGCCTCCAGCGCGGCGAGGAAGGCTTTCTTCGACGCGCAGGGCACTGGACAGGTGGCCGAGTGGTTAAAGGCAGCAGACTGTAAATCTGCCCGGGTTTCCCGTACGCTGGTTCGAATCCAGCCCTGTCCACCACTGCATCGGCCGGTGCAGCCATCCCTCCTCACGGCTGGGGCGGAAAACAGACAGGCCAGTGTGGACGCATAGCTCAGTTGGTAGAGCAGCTGACTCTTAATCAGCGGGTCCTAGGTTCGAGCCCTAGTGCGTCCACCA
>NZ_ATDP01000107.1 GCF_000445105.1 Sphingobium lactosutens DS20
ACGCCCGCGCCGCAGCCGCGCATCATTTCCGTTGGCCCCGGCGGCTTCCTGCGTCAGGGTCCGGGAGACCAGCAGGCGCCGATCCCGCCCGCGCCGCCGCGCCGCCTGGTGCCGGCCAAGCCCAGCCCCGAAATCGCGGACAAGACCAGCCTGCTCGACCTCACCGAAAGGATCTGCAAATGGCCGATGGGCCATCCGGGCGAGCCGGACTTCCATTTCTGCGGCGAAGCGGTCAATCCCGGCTTCCCCTATTGCGTCGAACATTGCGGCCGTGCCTATCAGGCCCAGTTGCCCCGCGGCACGCGCCGCCCCCCGCCGCCCATGCCCTTTGGCGGCCCGCGCGTGCGCTGACGCCCAACGGCCTGAAGCACTCATCAAAAAAGGGGCCGGTTCCGCCATGGAACCGGCCCCTTTTTGTGTCTTGTAAGCCTGCCGTCAGAAACGGAAGCTGGTCGTCACCATCACGCTTTGCGTGTCGAACTTGTCACCACGGTTGATGCTGGTGCCGCCCGATGGCGTGATCAGGAAGGGATTGGTCGCAGGCGCACTGCCGGCGCCTACATCGACGCGATAGTCATCGACATTGTAGCGGGTCCACAAATAGCGCGCGCCGATCGAGAAGTTTTTCGAAACCTTCGCTTCGACACCGCCACCCATGGTCCAGCCCCAGCCGTCCTCACTGCGATTATCCTCGGTGAAGCTGTTGGCGCCATTGCTGGTGGTGAAATTATTCTTCACCTTCGCATAGGCCAGACCACCGGTGATATAAGGCATGATGCCGCTCGGCGTCGTATAGCCCAGGCGCGCGCGCAGATTGCCGTTCCAGTCGATCTTGCGCCGCATCGTGTAGAAGGCCGGCGTGGTCGAGAACTCCGTCACCTTGTCGTCGACATAGGCCTTGCCCGCTTCGGCAACGACACCCGCGACGAAGTTGCCAAACTGCATGTCGTAGCCGACATGCCCCATCCAGCCAATCGCGTCCTTGTCATCGTTGCAACCCGATGCCGGCGTACGGCCCCGCGCCGCGCCGCCGCAGGTGCCGGGCGAAAAGGCGTTGGCGCCGGTCGTCGTCGTCACCACGTCATTATAGTCGCCGTCGCCATCCGTGTCGAACCGCAGATGCTCTTCGCCATCGCTCTTCTGCCAATTATAGCCGAACGACCCGCCCACATAGGGGCCGGTCCAATCCACCGCGCCGCCATCCTGCGCCATGGCCGGCATCGACAGGCCGAGCGCCATCACGGCGCCAACCGGCGCCAGCATCTTGATTTTCATGAAATTTATCTCCTCGCCTGGGACAAGTCCCCTGTTCGGGAGAGCAAACGGTTCATGATCTATATTGGTTTCACGGCTTATCGTAACATTATGTTGCTGCGCCGCACCATGTCGATCCGCTTGCGCCCGCGCCCCGCCTGCCTATAGCTTGGTGCCATGTCCGATGACCTGTTTGCCGCCGCCCCCGCCACGACCACCGATTATGATGCTTCGACAATAGAGGTATTGGAGGGGCTGGAGCCGGTCCGTCGCCGGCCGGGCATGTATATCGGCGGCACCGATGAGCGCGCGCTGCACCATCTTGCCAGCGAAGTGCTCGACAACAGCATGGACGAGGCGGTCGCCGGCCACGCCACCCGCATCGAAGTGACGCTGGAGCCGGGCAACCGGCTTACCATCACCGACAATGGTCGGGGCATCCCGGTCGATCCGCACCCCAAATTCCCGGACAAGTCCGCGCTGGAGGTCATCCTCACCACGCTTCATTCGGGCGGCAAGTTTGAGGGGAAGGCCTATGCCACCTCCGGCGGCCTTCATGGTGTCGGCATCTCGGTCGTCAACGCGCTTTCCACCTCGACCGTGGTCGAAGTCGCCCGCAACAAGGAGTTGTTCCGCCAAAGCTTTTCCCAGGGATTGCCGCAGGGGCCACTGGAAAAGGTCGGCGGCGCGCCCAACCGCCGCGGCACATCGGTCGCCTTCACGCCCGACACCGCGATCTTTGGCGAACAGAAGTTCAAGCCCGCCCGCCTTTACCGTCTCGCCCGGTCCAAAGCCTATCTCTTCGCCGGGGTCGAAATTCGCTGGAAATGCGCGCCCGAACTCATCAGCGACGACACGCCGCCAGAGGCCGTCTTCCAATTTCCCGGCGGCCTCGCCGATCATCTGAAGGAACAGGTTGGCGACCGCGAATGCGCCACCAGCGTCTTCTTTTCAGGCAATCAGGATTTTCCAAGCGACGCTGGCCGGGTCGAATGGGCGGTCGCCTGGCCGCTCTGGTCGGACGGCAGCTATAGCTGGTATTGCAACACCATTCCCACGCCCGATGGCGGCACCCATGAAGCAGGCCTGCGCGCCGCACTTGTCAAGGGCATCCGCGCCTTTGGCGACCTGATCGGGCTGAAAAAGGCGAAGGACATCACCGCCGACGACATCATGACGTCATCGGAAATCATGCTCTCGGTCTTCATCCGCGATCCCCAGTTTCAAAGCCAGACCAAGGATCGTCTCACCAGCCCGGACGCCGCGCGCCTTGTCGAAAATGCCGTGCGCGATCATTTCGACCATTATCTGACCGACCATATGGATCGGGGCAAGGCGCTGCTGTCCTATGTGCTCGACCGCATGGACGAGCGCTTGCGCCGCAAGCAGGAGAAGGAGGTCAAGCGCAAGACCGCGACCAACAGCCGCAAGCTGCGCCTGCCCGGCAAGCTCACGGATTGTTCGAACGACGACCCGGAAGGCGCTGAAATCTTTCTGGTCGAAGGCGACAGCGCCGGCGGTTCGGCCAAGCAGGCGCGCGACCGCAAGACGCAGGCGATCCTGCCCCTGCGCGGCAAGATATTGAACGTCGCGTCGGCCAACACCGCCAAGATCCTGGCCAATCAGGAGATTGCCGACATGATCCTGGCGTTAGGCTGCGGCACGCGCAAGGACTGCAATCCCGATCATCTGCGCTATGAACGCGTCGTCATCATGACCGACGCCGATGTCGATGGCGCGCATATCGCGACGCTGCTGATGACCTTCTTCTTCCAGGAAATGCCCGAACTGGTGCGGCGCGGCCATCTCTTCCTTGCCCAGCCGCCGCTCTATCGCCTCACCGCCGGCGGCAAGAGCCTCTATGCCAAGGATGACGCGCATCGCGAACAGCTTCTCGCCAAGGAATTCAAGGGCAAGAAGGTCGACGTCAGCCGCTTCAAGGGGCTGGGCGAAATGAACCCGATGCAGCTGCGCGAAACCACCATGGACCCCAAGACGCGCAGCCTCATCCGCATCACCCTGCCCGACGATGTCGAGGACAGGCAGCAGGTGCGCGATCTGGTCGACCGGCTGATGGGCACCAATCCGGCCCACCGCTTCGCCTTCATCCAGGAAAACGCCGCCGCACTGGACGAAGAAGCGATCGACGCGTGACGATGGTCGGCGCCGTTCGCTCCGGGCGCTGCCAGCAAAACATGAACGCGCGCGCCGTGCCCGGCTTTCGGGCGGGCACTCCCCACGCCCAACTCCGTGCTCCTGCGGAGGCAGGAGCCCAGCACCCAACCTCTCCCCAACCTCCCGGCTTCCTCACCCGCGCAACCGCGCAAATCCTCGCGCTCCTCATTCTCTGCTTCGCCACCCCGGCCTCTGCCGCTCCCTCCCCCACCTATCAGGCGCGCGCGCAACAGCTTCTCGACATCCTAGCGACGCCCGGCAATGAAACCGAATTTTTCGCCCCGCTCTTCCTAGACGCCGTGCCGGTGGATCGCTGGCGCGCCATCGCCGCTGAGCTGCGCGCCCGGCACGGCAAGCCGGTCGCGCTGGGCGCGGTCCGCACCGAAAGCGCCACCGCCGGCCAGGTCGAAATTCGTTACGAGCGCGCGACGGTCGGCTTCACCCTGGTGGTCGCGCCCCAGCCGCCCGGCCGCGTCATCGGGCTTCAGATCGTTGGCGCGCGCACCGCCGACGACAATTTCGACAAGGTGATGGCTGATCTTACCGCCCTGCCCGGCCAAACGGCGCTTTCCATCGCCCGGCTGACCAACGCCGGCCCCCAGGTAATCCGCTCCCGCAATGCGACGACGCAGATGGCGACCGGCTCCAGCTTCAAGCTCTATATCCTCGCCGAACTCGCCCGCACCATTGCCGCTGGAGAGCGCCGCTGGAGCGACGTCATCCCGCTCGGCCCCAAAAGCTTCTCCGGCCGCCTGATGCGCTGGCCCGACGCCGCGCCGATGACGCTGCACAGCCTCGCCACCGCGATGATCGCCGAAAGCGACAATAGCGCGGCCGACACATTGCTCCTGGCGCTTGGCCGCGACACAGTGGACGCCATGGTCACGGCCAGCGGCCATGCCGATCCGGCCAGCACTTTGCCGCTGCTCACCACCGCCGAGGCCTTCGCGCTCAAAATGCCGGCCGCCGCCGACCTGCGCGCCCGCTATGCCGCCGCGACGCCTGACGCCCGCCGCGCCCTGCTGCGCGACGCCGCCGCGCGCCTCACCGCCGCCAGCGTCGACATTGGTAGTGTCGCGGAAAGGCCGGTCGCGATCGACAGCATCGAATGGTTCGCTTCGCCCACCGACAGCATCGCCCTGCTGGACCGGCTGCGGAGCAGTGGCGGCGACGCGCTGCCGATCCTGGCGGTCAATCCGGGCATCGCGCCAGCCGACGCGAAACGCTGGCGCTATCTGGGCTATAAGGGCGGCAGCGAACCGGGCGTCATCGCCATGAACTTTCTTGGTGAGGCGCAGGATGGCGGCTGGTATGCGCTGAGCGCCAGCTGGAACAACCCGGCCGCGCGCGTGGACGAACCCGGCTTCGTGGCGCTCATGACCCGCGCGCTCAATCTTCTGGCGCAGGACGCGGCCGCTCGCTGACCCGTCAGCCGGGCAACTCTATTCCCTCCAGAAAATCCAGGAACGCCCGCACCCGCGCCGCCGTCCGGTCCTCCGCGGCATAAAGGGCGTGAATATCCTCGCCATCCCCGGCCGCATAGTCCGCCAATATCTCGACCAGTCGCCCGTCTTTCAGGTCACGGGCGACATGGAAATAGCCGTGCCGGGATATGCCGCACCCCGCCACCGCCATCTGCCGCACCACCTCGCCCGAATTGCCGAAACAGGCGCCTTCCACCGGCCGCTGCACGACGCGGCGACCGATGCGAAAGGGCCAGCTGTCGACCGAGCGGCGAAAGCTGAAACGCAGACAGTCATGCCCCGCCAGATCGTCCGGCGTCGCAGGCGTGCCCCGCCGCGCCAGATAGTCCGGGCTGGCGACCAGCACCATGCGGCTATGCCCCAGCTTCTTCGCTCGCAAACGAGTGTCGCGCAGCGGCCCGATACGAATGGCGACGTCGGCCCGTTCCTCGACCAGATCGACGATCGCGTCCGACAGCGTCAGGTCGATGCGCACGGCGGGATAGCGCGCGCGGAAATCGGGTAGTATCGGGATCAGCCATTCGACGCCGAAGGACGGGGAAGCATTGACCCGCAGCACCCCGCGCGGCGCGCCGCGTTCGTCGCCCAAGCCCGTCTCCAGCTCCATCATGTCGGTCAGCAGCACCATCATGCGGTCGCGATAGGCGATGCCCTCCCGCGTCAGCGCCAGCGCCCGGGTCGTGCGCCGCACCAGCGTCACGCCCAGCCTCTGTTCCAGCCGCGCGATCGACCGGCTGACCGCCGATGGGGTCAGCCGCAACGCCTTGGCCGCATTGGCGAAGCTGCCTTCGGTCGCGACCATCAGGAACGTCTCGATATCACCCGACCGATTATCCATGATTTCGATTCACTTCTGAAGTGATGACGTGCGCTCTAATCATCAATTGCGCGAGTGCTTACTTATGTCCACATCATTGTCAGGTTCAAAGGATTTCACCATGGATTTGAAGCTCTTGGGCAAAAGCGCCATCGTCACCGGATCGACCGCCGGCATCGGCCTTGCCATCGCCAAGAGACTGGCGGACGAAGGAGTGGCCGTCACCATCACCGGCCGCACCCAGGCCAAGCTGGACGCCGCCGCCGCGCAGATCGGCGGCGACGTCAACCCCGTCCTCGCCGACCCTGCGACGGCCGATGGCGCCGCCGCGCTGATCGCCGCCGTTCCGACCACCGACATCCTCGTCAACAATCTTGGCATCTACGAGGCGAAGGAGTTTGCCGACATCAGCGACGCGGACTGGCATCATCTCTTCGAAGTCAATGTGGTCAGCGGCGCACGCCTCGCCCGTCATTATTTCCCGCAGATGATCGCCGCCAATTGGGGCCGTATCCTCTTCATCGCCTCGGAAAGCGGTCTGCTGCCCCCGGCCGAGATGATCCATTACGGCATGACCAAGTCGGCCCAGCTTGCCATCTCGCGCGGCCTCGCTGAACATACGCGCGGCACCGGCGTCACCGTCAACAGCGTCCTGCCCGGCCCGACCCGGTCGGAGGGCATCGTCGACTTCATTCAGTCGGTCGTGGAAAACAAGGACGCGCCGCAGGCCGATCGCGAAGCGGAGTTCTTCACCCGCATGCGCCCGCTCTCGCTCATCAAGCGGCTGATCGAAGCGGACGAGGTCGCCGCCATGGTCGCCTATCTCGCCAGCCCGCTCGCCGCCGCCACCAATGGCGCCGCGCTCCGGGTCGAGGGCGGCATGATCCCGACCATCGCCTGACGCCCCCAAATCGCTGGCGATCCTGCTGGCGGCAAATGGCCCTGTCGCTCGTTCCCTCCCTTCGCCTATGAAGGATCAGAATGAGCGACACGGACAGCCTTTCCCGCATCGACGCAGCCCTGGCCACTAACGGCTATGCCCGTCTGCCCGGCGCCGCGATGATCGATCGGCTCGCCATCACGCCCGCTGATTGGGCGGCCTTTGCCGCCGGCTGGCAGGATCTGGGTCCGGATCGCTTCATGGCCGATGGCGGTCGCTATCGCCGCCGCCGCCATGCCACCTTCGCGCTGCGGGGCGGCAGCTTCACCCGCCAGCCACATCAGCCCCATTGGCAGAGCCGCGACTATAACCCGCTAAATGGCGACGTGCAGCGCTGGTTCGATCCGGTCGACCCCATGACCATCGCCAATCCCGTCGCCCAGGCGATCCTGCCCTTCTGCGCCGACAGCTTCGATCCAGCGGGATCGGGCAACTGGCATGTCGAACTGCACCAGTTCCGGATCGAAGCCAGCGTCGCGCAGCAGGGCCGCCCCACGCCCGAAGGCATGCATCGCGACGGCGTCGACCGGGTGATGGTGATGCTGATCGAACGACGCAACGTGCGCGAAGGCGTCACCCGCATCGGCGCGCCGGATGGCACGCCGCTCGGCGAATTCACCCTGACCGATCCGGGCGACACGATGCTGATCGACGATCACCGCATCCTGCACGGCGTCACCGAAATCCACCCGCTCGATCCCGACCAGCCCGCCTGGCGCGACGCGCTGGTCGTGACCTTCGCCGCAACCGGTTGATCGCCGCTTATTTCAGCAGCACCAGTTCTTCTGCCATGCTGGGGTGCAGTGCGACGGTATCGTCGAAATCCTGCTTGGTAAGGCCAGCCTTCACCGCGACCGCCGCCGCCTGCAAAATTTCCGGCGCATCCGGCCCGATCATGTGCAAGCCCACGACCCGGTCGGTCGTTGCGTCCACGATCATCTTGTAGAGCGCCCGCTCGTCGCGATTGGCCAGAACATTCTTCATCGGCCGGAAATCGGACGTATAGATTTTGACCGTGCCCAGCTTGTTGCGGGCCTCCGCCTCGGTCATGCCCACGCCCGCCAGCGGGGGATGGCTGAACACTGCCGATGGCACGCAGCCATAATCGACCTTGCGCCGGTTGCCGCCGAACACCGTATCGGCAAAGGCGTGGCCTTCACGGATCGCCACCGGGGTCAGCTGCAACCGGTCGGTCACGTCACCCACCGCATAGATGCTCTCGCAACTCGTCTGGCTATAGTCGTCGACCTTGATCGCGCCCTTTTCGTCCAGCTCGACGCCCGCCGTCTCCAGTCCCAGCCCTTCGGTGTGAGGCCGCCGCCCGGTCGCGAACAGCACCAGGTCGGCCGCAACCGGATCGCCGCTTTCGAACCGCACGCACAGCGTCCCGTCCTCATTCTTATCGATCTTCTCCATCGTCGCGTTGAAGCGAAAATTGATCCCCTTCATCGTCGAAATCTGGAGCAGCCTGTCGCGCACCGTCTCATCATAGCCGCGCAGCAGGGTATTGCCGCGATTGACCATCGTCACATGGCTGCCGAACTGGTGGAAGATGCCGGCAAAT
Organism: Sphingobium lactosutens DS20; assembly: GCF_000445105.1. Classification (GTDB taxonomy): domain Bacteria; phylum Pseudomonadota; class Alphaproteobacteria; order Sphingomonadales; family Sphingomonadaceae; genus Sphingobium; species Sphingobium lactosutens. Next base: position 8,235 of record NZ_ATDP01000107.1, read on the forward strand.
TCATTGGCGATATAGCCGCCACCCACGATGACGATGCGGCCGGGGCATTCGTCCAGGTGGAACACCTCGTTGCTGGTGATGCCATGCTCCGCGCCCTCGACCTCCGGAATGATCGGCCAGGCGCCGGTCGCGACCAATATGACCTTCGCCGTCACCTCCCGCCCGCTCGCCAGCTTGACGCTGTGCGGCCCGGTGATCGTCGCGCGCTCCCCGATCAACTCGACCTGATGATTGTCGAGCGTATTCTTGTAGAGCCCCTCCAGCCGGTCGACATCGGCCAGCACATTGTCGCGCAGCGTCGTCCATTCAAAACCGCAATCGGGCACATTCCAGCCGAAGCGCCGCGCATCCTTCAGGTCCTCGGCGAAATGGGCGCCATAGATCAGCAATTTCTTAGGCACGCAGCCGCGAATGACGCAGGTGCCCCCGACCCGGAACTCCTCGGCCACCGCGACCTTGGCGCCGTGCGCCGCCGCCACTCGCGACGCCCGCACCCCGCCCGATCCCGCGCCAATGACAAATAGGTCGAAATCATAGTCGCTCATGCCGGTCTCCGCTGATGGTGCGCGCGATATGGCGGCTGCGGCGGCGAGTTACAAACATTGATTCGTCTCTGCGCCGTTCGTCCTGAGTAGCTATTGAGCCTATCGAAATGGCGTATCGAAGCACAATGCTTCGATACGAGGCTTCGACAGGCTCAGCCTCTACTCAGCACGAACGGACCCCATATCACTCCGCTCCCAAAGCCAGGTCGATCAGCGCCATGGTCGACGGATCAAATCCGCTCGGGCCATCGGCCTCGATCGACTTGGCGATCTCCTTGCCCAGCTCGACGCCGAACTGGTCGAACGGATTGATCCCCATCAGCACAGCATTGGCGAAGGTGCGATGCTCGTAAAAGGCGATCAGCGCGCCCAGCGCCTCCGGCGTCACATCCTCCATCAGGATCGTCGTCGACGGCCGGCCGCCGGGATAGGCGCGCGCCGGATCGTCCGCATTCTCCTTGCCGCGCATCAGCGCCGCGCCCTGCGCAAAGCAGTTGACCAGCAGCGCGCGGTGATGCGCCGGGTCGAGCGTATGGCCCGGCTCGATCGAGGCGATGAATTCGACCGGCGCGATGATCGTCCCCTGATGCAACAGCTGGAACACGGCATGCTGCGCGTCGGTCCCCACCCCGCCCCAGGTGATCGGCGCGGTCGGCCCGTCGACGGGCTGGCCGTCGCGGGTCACGCTCTTGCCGTTGCTCTCCATCTCCAGCTGCTGAAGGTAGGAAGGCAGCAGCTTCAGCCGCTCGTCATAAGCGAACAGCGCGCGGGTCTGGCAACCCATCACCCGCGCATAATATTGGTCGGCGAAGGCAGCGATCAGCGGTGCATTTTCGCGCGGGTCGGACAGGCGGAAATGCCGGTCCATCGCCGCGGCGCCTTCCAGCAGGCTCTCGAACGCGTCCCAGCCCAGCGACAGGGCGGCGGGAAAGCCGATCGAGGACCAAAGCGAGTAACGCCCGCCCACACTTTCGGAAAAAGGCAGGATGCGCGTTTCATCGACGCCCCATTCGATCGCCTTGTCCGGCGAAGCGGTCAGCGCGATCACCCGACCATAGGGGTCCTCGACACCCGCCTCGACCATCCAATTGATCGCGCTCGCCGCGTTCAGCATCGTCTCGGTCGTCGTGAACGTCTTGGAGGCGATCGCGATCAGCGTATAGGCGGGGTCGAAACTGTCCATCGCCCGCTCCAGCGCGGTGCCGTCGACATTGGACACGATCGCCACGTCGTAGCGGATGCCATCGCCGTCCAGCGCGTCGATGATAAGGTCCGGCCCCAGCGCCGATCCGCCAATGCCGATATGCAGGATATGGCGGATCTCGCCCAGCGCGCCCGCCTCGATCGCGTCGATCAGCGCGCGCATGCGCGCGTGCAGCGCCTTGGCCCGCGCGACGCTGTCGGCCTTGCCCTCGCCGCGTTCGGCGGGATGCTCGGCGGCGCGGCCTTCGGTGTTGTTCACCGCCTCACCGGCGAACAGCGCGTCGCGCTGCGCGGCAAAACCCTGTTCCTGCGCCAGCGTCAGAAATGCGTCGATCAGGTCGCCGGTCAGGTGCGTCTTGGACCAGTCGAACCGCAACGGCCCCTGGTTGAGCACCAGCGACGACAGCCGATCCGGCTCTGTGGTAAAGATCGTCTTGAGGTCGGCTTGGGGCAGCGCGGCAATGGCCGCCATGGGACCGTGCAGGGCGGGGCTGGTCATGCTGGGATATCCTTTTTCGTGACGTTGGTCGACATCGACGCTGCACCGGTCGATTCTGTGCCGTTCTAGACCGGCGCGCCGTGCAATGCACCATCGGGTGTGCTTGACGCGGCCTTTACGACGCCGCAAAAGCCGCCACGGCCCTATTGCAGGCCAGAGCGAAGGAAAAGACCAGCATCCATGACCGCCAAATCCGAAACACGGGACTTCCTCTGGTTTCTCGTCAAGCTGGGCCTGTTCGTCTTCATCCTGCGCAGCTTCATCGTCTCACCCTTCAACATCCCGTCGGAATCGATGCAGCCCCGCCTGCTGATCGGCGATTATCTATTGGTCGCCAAATGGCCCTATGGCTATTCGCGCTATTCGCTGCCGTTCAGCGTGCCGCTGATCCCCGGCCGCATCTTCGCCTCGACGCCAGAACGCGGAGACGTCGCCGTGTTCAAGGCGCCACCGACGCAAAAGAATGACTATATCAAGCGGGTGATCGGCCTGCCCGGCGACATCGTCGCGGTGCGCGGCGGCACGGTGTATTTGAACGGTCAGGCCATTCCCAAGCAGAAGGTCGCCGACTTCGTCATTCCCGTGACCCCGAACATGATCGACGCCTCGGAAAAGGAAGGCAGCCCCTCGCCCTGCTATCGCCCGGATTTTGAGGAAGCCGCGCCGGGCGGCGGGCGGCAATGCCGCTATCCGCAATATCGCGAAACGCTGCCCGGCGGCAAAAGCTATAATGTGCTCGACCTGCTGCCCGATGGCGCGGCCGATGATCGCGACGCGGTGCTGGTGCCCGAAGGCCATCTGTTCATGATGGGCGACAATCGCGACCGCAGCGCCGACAGCCGCTTCCCCGCGGTCGAAGGCGGCGGCATCGGCTTGGTCCCGGAAAAGAATCTGGTGGGCAAGGCTCTGGTTTCGGTATTCTCGACCGATGGCAGCGCCAACTGGTTGCTCCCCTGGACTTGGGTGTCCGCCGCACGCTGGAGCCGCATCGGGGAAGGCTTTTGACCGCATCGCCGCCCAGACCTGATACGGACAGTTGGCTGAAGGACCTGATCGGCCGCGCGCCGCGCAACCGGGCGACGTTCGAACAGGCGCTCACCCATGGCAGCGCCAAGCCGGTCAATTATGAGCGGCTGGAATTTCTGGGCGACCGCATATTGGGCCTGTTGATCGGCGAATGGGTGTTCGACCGCTTCGCCGATGAACCCGAAGGCAAGCTGTCGCGCCGGTATAACGCGCTGGTGTCCGGCGAAACCTGCGCCGACATCGCCCGCGCCGCCGGCGTCCCCAAACATCTGATCCTGGGCAAGCAGGCGCGCGACGATGGCGCCGCCGACAGCGACAATGTGCTGGGCGACGTGATGGAGGCGCTGATCGGCGCGCTCTATCTGGAAGGCGGGCTGGAAGAAGCGCGTACGCTCGTCCGCCGCCTGTGGGGCGACCGCGTCGATACCCAGACCAGCGCGCCGCGCCACCCCAAGTCCGCGCTCCAGGAATGGGCCGCCGCCAATCGGCGCAAGCCCCCCGAATATCAGATGACCGATCGCTCCGGCCCCCAACATGCCCTGCGCTTCACCGTCACCGTCGCGATCAAGGGCGCAGGCGAAGCCAGCGCGACCGGCGCGTCCAAGCAGGAAGCGGAAACGGCGGCGGCCAAGGCGCTGCTGGAGAAATTGGCGGGATAGGTCCAGCTTCCTCTCAAGATAGAAAACACTTACAACATCCTCGTCATCCCGGGCTTGACCCGGGATCCCGCTTTTCTTCTGCAACGCGGGCAGGAAGAAGCGGGATCGCGGCTTTCGCGGGGATGACGGGAATGCGGTAAGCGAACGGAGGATATTTGTTGGAAGTTTCGGACAATAGCCAGCGCTGCGGCGTTGTCGCCATCGTCGGCGCGCCCAATGCGGGCAAATCCACGCTGGTGAATGCCCTGGTGGGGCAGAAGGTGGCGATCACCAGTCCCAAGGCGCAGACCACCCGCACCCGCGTCATGGGCGTCGCGATCGAAGGCGACGCGCAGGTCGTGCTGGTCGACACGCCCGGCATCTTCGCGCCGCGCCGGCGGCTCGACCGGGCGATGGTGCAGGCCGCCTGGGGCGGCGCGCAGGGCGCGGACCTCATCGCGCTTGTCGTCGATGGCAAGGCGGGCCTTGGCCCCAAGATGGAGCCGATCATAGAGGCGCTCGTCCATCGCCCCGAGCGCAAATGGCTGATCCTCAACAAGGTCGATATCGCCATCAAGGAAAAGCTGCTGGTCCATACCCAGAAGCTGTATGAACGGGTGGGGTTCGAGGAGACATTCTTCATCTCCGCCCAGACCGGCGACGGCCTGGCGCAGCTCAAGACCGCCTTTGCCGACGCCATGCCCCAGGGTCCATGGCATTTCCCCGAAGACCAGGTTTCCGACGCCACCGACCGGATGCTGGCGGCCGAAATCACCCGCGAGCAGCTGTATCACCAGCTGCACGCCGAACTCCCCTACGCCGCCGCCGTCGATACCGAACAATATAAGGAGCGTGAGGACGGATCGGTCGAAATCCACCAGCAGATCCTCGTCGCCCGCCCGACCCAGCGCGCCATCGTCCTTGGCAAGGGTGGCCAACGGCTCAAGGAAATCGGCTCAAAAGCCCGTGCCGAACTGGCCACGCTGCTGGGCGTGAAGGTCCATCTCTACCTTCACGTCAAGGTGAAGGAAGATTGGGAAGACGACCGCTTCATCTACCGCGACATCGGTCTGGACTGGGTGGAATAACGTTACGCCAGATTATTGTGCATCCACCTAAGCTACAATTTTGGTAGCTACTGCTTCAGGGGGTGGGTCGGTCTTGGACTTATACCCGACCAAGGTCGCCAACCTCGCGGTGCCTTGGCGGGATAAGACCAAAAGCCGGCTAATCGATGGTAACACCGGTTGCCAACCGGATGCGTTCATCACGCAATATTTGCATCCGCGCATCAGCGTCAGCCGGTGCAATACTGCGCCCTCGTTCATCCGCCAACGTACGGATCTGGTCGTCGATGCTCTGCACCCGCGCCATCTTGTCGAACGCCTCGCGCTTTTCGACCGACTCCATCACGATCTGGAGCCCGGTGCCAAAGGAACAGGCCTGATGATAGGCGTTCACCTCCCGGATCATCTCGTCGACAGGATAAGTCGCAGAGGTCTGCTTCAAATGCGGGGTGATGATCTCAAGCAACCGGACCCGTTCGGTGTCGATGGCCTTGGTGATCGTCTGGATAATCTGGTTGCGATAGACATGGGTGTTCACATGGTCGCGGCTACCGCTGATAATCGCAGCGCCACCGGAGAGAATTGATTTTGCGAGTTCCCCTGTTACGATCGTCGATGTGGTAGCCAAGCCTGTGGTAAAGATGCTCATCCAGCCATTCACTTCGGCCTGACGCTTGAGCAACAACGCCTTTTCCGACGTGCAAACGTCATCCGCCTGTTTCAGCAAGATCGCAGCCAGGCGATTTCGCGCAATCTCATCTCCTACGGCCGCATTATAGGCCGTAGGCCGTGGATCGGTGGCGTCAGGAAATGTGAAACAGGACAGGTCGATGGCACCGGGACGGGAATCAGCCGCTGTTGGTCTGGGCCTGCCCCTGTGCACGTCAGGCTCCCGTACCGTGTGGCAGCTATCGCTGTCGGGATAGACCGCCATCGTCACGGGCTCGACCCGGGCGCCGCCCGCTCCCGCGCACGCGGTCATTAGCAGCGACCCCAGACACAGGATCATCCCGCCAGAAAATTGCCGAAACTGCATGTGCTTCTTCCCCCCGAATCCGCACGACCCGCGTGCATCCTCCATGAAAGAACGATGGGTTGCAAGTCGTTATCGATCCGGAATGAAGCAACCTTAACAGCCTTGATAATCAGCCCGTTGCCGCAGTCTTCTTCGCCGATGCCTTCTTGGCGGCAGGTTTCTTGGGCGCGCTATCCTTCTTCGCTGCTGCCTTCTTGGGCGCGGCTTTCTTCTTGCCCTTCTTCGCCGGCGCGGATGCTGCCTTGGCGTCGATCAGTTGCGCGGCTTCCTCCAAAGTCAATGCTTCGGGCGTCACCGTCTTGGGCAAGGTCGCGTTGGTCGTGCCGTCGGTGACATAGGGACCATAGCGCCCTTCCATCACCTTGATCTCCGCTTCGGTGCGCGGATGCGCGCCCAGCACTTTCAACGGCTCGCGCGCAGCGCCCCGGCCGCCCCGCGTCGCCGCTTCGGCCAGCTTTACCACCGCGCTGTTCATGCCCACTTCGAAAATCTCAGCGGTGCTGGACAGGCGGCCATATTTGCCGTCGTGCAGCAAATAGGGACCAAAGCGGCCGATATTAGCAACGATGGGCTTGCCGGTTTCAGGATGCAGCCCCACCTCGCGCGGCAGGCTGAGCAGCTTGACCGCCCAGTCCAGCGTCAATTCGCCATCGGGCAGATCCTTGGGGATCGACCCGCGCTTGGCCTCCTTCCCCTCGCCCATTTCGATATAGGGGCCAAAGCGTCCGGACTTGCGCGTGATGTCCTGCCCGGTTTCGGGATGCTGGCCCAGCACTTCCGGCCCGGTATCCTGGCCATCCTTGCCGCCGGGCTGGCCGAATTTGCGGGTATATTTGCAGTCGGGATAGTTGGAACAGGCGATGAACGCCCCGAACCGCCCGCCGCGCAGCGCCAGTTGCCCGTCGCCGCACATGGGGCAGGCGCGCGGGTTGCTGCCGTCGGCCTTGGGCGGGAAGAGCATCGGCTCCAGAAACTTGTCGAGTTCCGCCGTGATGTCGGACGGTTTCTGCTCCATCACTTCGGCGGTCTTGGGCTTGAAATCGCGCCAGAAGGCTTCGAGCACCGCCTGCCACTGCGCCCGCCCGCCGGAAATATCATCCAGCTCGTCCTCCAGTCCCGCGGTGAAGTCGTAGGAGACGTAGCGCTCGAAAAACCGCTCCAGAAAGGCCGTGACCAGCCGCCCGCTTTCCTCGGCGAAAAACCGGTTCTTCTCGACCCGGACATAGTCGCGGTCCTTGAGCACCTGCAAGGTCGAGGCATAGGTGGACGGGCGCCCGATCCCCAGTTCCTCCAGCCGCTTAACCAGCGATGCTTCGGAATAGCGCGGCGGGGGCTGGGTGAAATGCTGTTCGGCGACCACCTGCTTCTTGGCGGGCGCATCGCCCTCGCTCAGGCGCGGCAACAGTTTTGAATCATCATCCTCGCTGTCGTCCCGCCCTTCTTCATAAAGCGCCAGGAAACCCGGGAAAATCACCACCTGCCCGGTCGCGCGCAGCGTATGGCTGCCGCTGCCATCGACCATGTCGATCGTCGTGCGCTCCAACCGCGCGCTTGCCATCTGGCTCGCCAGCGCACGCTTGAAGATCAGGTCGTAGAGCCGCGCATGATCGCCAGAGCCGGCCTTGTCGCGACCAAACTCGGTCGGGCGGATCGCCTCATGCGCTTCCTGCGCATTCTTGGCCTTGGTCTGATATTGGCGCGGCTTTTCGGGCAGGTAGCCGCCATCATAGCGGTCCGCGATCGCCTTGCGCGCAGCGGAAATGGCGCTGCCGTCCATCTGCACGCCGTCGGTCCGCATATAGGTGATCGCGCCATCCTCATAGAGTTGCTGCGCGATCCGCATCGTGTGGCTGGCCGAAAAGCCCAGCTTGCGCGCGGCTTCCTGTTGCAGGGTCGACGTGGTGAAGGGCGGCGGGGGATTGCGGGTGAGCGGCTTAGTCTCGACCTTCTCAACGGTGAAGCGCCCGGCCTCCACATCGGCCTTGGCGGCCATGGCGTCGCCTTCCTTGCCGATGGTCAGCCGGTCGATCTTCTCGCCCTTCCAGCGGACGAGCCGCGCGGTAAAGCCCTGCCCACCCTGCTCCATCTCGGCTGCGACCGACCAATATTCCTGCGGGGTGAAGCTCTCGATCTCGCGCTCGCGCTCCACCACCAGGCGCAACGCGACCGATTGCACGCGCCCGGCCGACTTGGCGCCCGGCAGCTTTCGCCACAGCACCGGCGACAAAGTGAAACCCACCAGATAGTCGAGCGCCCGGCGCGCGCGATAGGCGTCGATCAGATCCTCGTCCAGCGCGCGCGGCTGCGCCATCGCCTCCGTCACCGCCGCCTTGGTGATGGCGTTGAACGTCACCCGGTCCACCTTCTGCGGCAGCGCCTTCTTGGCGCGCAGCACTTCCTGCACATGCCAGCTGATCGCTTCTCCCTCGCGATCAGGGTCAGTCGCGAGGATCAATCGGTCGGCCTTCTTTGCCTCGTCCGCGATGGCTTTCAGCTGCTTGCCCTTGTCGCCGTAATTTTCCCACGACATCGCAAAGCCGTTGTCGGGATCCACCGACCCGTCCTTGGGCGGCAGATCGCGGATATGGCCATAGCTGGCGAGGACATGGAAATCGCCGCCCAGATATTTCTCGATGGTCTTCGCTTTGGCCGGCGATTCGACGATGACAAGCTGCATGGATGCCCCGGTTAGAAATCTCTCACGTATACGCGCGAGTGTGGAAAGGGATGACGCCCCCCGTCAAGCGCCGCTGATGTAGGCACGGGCGCGACACAAGGCCAGCCTCTTTCAGCGCAGGCTCACCCGGCCGCCCGCATGGCGCTCCAGAGAACCGGCAAGCTCCAGTTCCAGCAGCACCGTCTGCACCACGGCGGGCGACAGGCCCGAGAGACGGATCAGCTCGTCCACCGGCACCGCAGACGGGCCCAGCAAACCGATAACCACCGCGCGTTCCTGCTCCGCCACATCGCTCGACACCGGTTCGCCGACGAAGTCGAAACTCTCCTGCCGCACCATGCGCGGATCGAAACCGCCAATCGCCTCCATCACGTCCGCGCCATTCTGGATCAGCGTCGCACCATCGCGGATAACTCTATAAACAGTTGCACAACCCGTTAACGGATCGTCGTTACGGAGGAAATATGACGCAGCCTGCATGGATTTACGCCCGCTTTTCCACGATGGAACAAAGCAAGGGCCACTCACTCAAGCGCCAGATCAATGAGGGCCGAGCGTTCATCGAGCGCATGGGCTGGGAACACGCCGAGCATCGTGAGATTGTCGATGAAGGCAAATCTGCATTCCACGGTGCTAACCGCTCCGAAGGCTCGCTGCTATATGAATTCGAGCAGAAAGCCCGAAACGGCCACTTCGACAATGGTGCCGTCCTTGCTGTCGAGAACCTCGACCGGCTAACCCGGCAGGGCTACGAAGAAGCGATTGATCTGCTGCGCTTGCTGACGACCAACGGCGTCACGGTGGCCACATGGCACGACAATCAGATTTACGAAGCTGGCAAGCGAATCGACATGATGAAAGTCATGTCGGTGATCCTCAAAGCCGAACTTGCCCGCGAGGAAAGCGAGAAGAAAAGCATCCGTACCCGCGCCAGTTGGTCCAACAAGATCGAGGCTGCAATCAACGGCGACCGCCGTGCAATGACCAAAATCCTCCCCGCTTGGCTGCAACGCAACGATGACACCATGCAGATGGAGGTTATCGAATACCGCGCCGGTGTCGTGAATGAGATTTATGATTGGTATATCAGCGGTCGAGGCCTGCCTTGGATCGTCCAACGTTTGAACGAGCGAAGGGAGCAGTCTTGGGCCTACGGTGTGAAGGATCGCGGTGCAGGCTGGAACACTGCCTACTTGCACAAAATCCTGACCAATCGGAGCGTCATCGGCGAATTTGAACCGATGAGCCGTCCACGCTCAGCACTGCACGAAATGACCAAGGGCATCGTCGTGCAGAACTTCTATCCGCAGATCGTCACAGCCGACAAATTCCACCGCGTTCAACAAATCCGCGCCCAGCGTGTGAAGTGGGGCGGCCAAGCAACCAAGACCATGAACAACCTGCTGTCGGGCATCGCAAAGTGCGCCACGTGCGGGGGTGCAATGTATTTTGAAAGCCAGCAGAAGGCAGGCCGCCGCACTGGCCACAAAAGCAGGCTTGATGGTCGCGCACTCGAATATGTCGCAAAGACCGACCGCAGCTATTACCGCTGCAACAGCGCACGTCGCGGCCACACATGCACCAACAAAACCCGCATCCGCTACGAGACGCTTGAGAAGTCCATCCTCGATTGCTTGTTCGATCTTGCGATGAAGGACACCACATTCAAGCCAAGCGATGAAGAGGCCAAGCTGACCGTCGCAATTGCTGAACTGTCCCGGTCCATCGACACCAAGCGGGAACAGGTGCAGCGCGGCTCCGACAATCTGCTTGAGGTGTTCAGCAAGTCCCTCGCCCAGCGCGTTGCCCAGCTTGAGGAAGAGGTTGAGGCCGACACATTGCAGCTTGAGGCGCTGGACAGGCAGCTAGACCTTGCGCGTGGCGCGCTCCGTCCTGAGGAAGATACTGACCTTCTCCTAGCGGCCCGAACCGCGCTGCAAAGCGAGGACAAGGACGAACGCTACCTAGCCCGCGTCCAGACGCATCAGAGCCTCACCCGCCTGATCGACCAGATGTATTGCAACTCCAGCGCAGGGACCGACGTAACCCTCAAAAACAGCGATGTGATGATCCACATCGACTACGAGGGCCGCACAACTGTTGTGGTTCATGAAGGCCCAGACGGCGAGCGCGAATGGCACCCGGATCAGGAGGCTGCTGAATAAGCACCTGTAAGCGTCTCTGAGAGCGCCACAACGAAAAAGCCCCCAGCGTATAGCTAGGGGCTTCGTCGTATCAGGATGGGCTTCCTACGCGCCCTATGACTGTTGTTTGGCTGCTTGCCTGAGCAGACGGAGTTGAAGCGCAAGCGGGTTATGGCCGAACGCAATGCGCTTTGCTGGTATCCTGCCCTTGCGCTTTTGCATGGAGCCGGGATGAGCGTGGCGCATTAGCAGCGCGGCAGTTCAAAAATGGCCGAACCGATTTCGAGCCGGAAATGCGACTTGTGACGCTCACAATAGACACGCGCATCATCAAAGCTGAAAGCGAACTGATCGTCTTCATAATCGGGATTGCAGTCCAGCGTATCTACGAAGTTAGCAAGGGCGTTTAGGTCGATCTGCATAACGTTTCTCCTTCCCCATTGTCCTGTTTCCAGTCCGAGCGAAGGGCGAGCAAAGACTGCTCTCAAAATCATATCTTTTCACAAGTGTGATCGAACCACTCGGCACAACTCCAGAAAACGTGTCGATTGAGAAATCTCCGGTTGCCCAGAGTTTCATGCGGCTATTGATAGAGTGTTGGCAACAAACAAGGAGTGGCCAACAAATGAACATCAAGAAGCACCCCGAATTTGAAAACGAACACACCATCGGGGGAAAGAAAACTGCCGTGTTTGCAGGCGACACCAGCGTTTGGCTGCTGATCGAAAGCAACGAAGAAGACCCCGACGCTTTCGAGTTTAACGGGACGTGGTGGAAGAAGGCGCTGCCCGACAACTAACTTAAAGAAACGTTAAAATACGGCCCCGGCGAGCAATTGCCGGGGCTTTTCAGCCACTTCTTGACTTTCCACGGCAACGGCTAAACGAGTAGGTCGGAACGACCGGAGGACATATGGGCAGACGCATAGAGATACGCTTGCTGGACGGGTTGCCGGAGCATCTACAAGAGACGATCCTGACCAGCAGCACCCTGAGGACTGTCCGACCAGCGAAGGCGCTAGAGAACCGGGTTAGCGAGGCTGCGCTTGTGTGGCTCAGGGAGCGCGCAGTCGGGCAGGAATACATCAGCTTTGCATTTTACAAATGGCCGCCAAACGGCCCTGCGCATTACGGCCTGCTTTGGGCCTACAACCCGCGCACCGATCGGACATTCCGGCTCCCGTTCAGTGAGACGGCGGGCGAGAAGGAAAACATTGCAAGCTGGGATGAAGCAGAAATCGAACTGCACCTGTTCAGCCTCAAGCAGTTCGGCCAGCCCAGCGCGGTCTAGCCTTGCCCTGATTTGCCTATGGTGTTCGGTAGCCTTGTGCCGAAACATCATAGGAGATTGGCACAATGGAATGGTTGGCAGTTTTTACGCCGGATGCGGCCCAACGCCTTGCCGAAAATCACAAGGAGCAAGCGCCCCTCAAAGGCACCACCCGCGAGAGGGATTTTGAGCCGGTCTGTAAGCTGTTCCTGCCGTGGGCAGCAGCGACCTGGCTATTGACCGAACTTGACGATGACGGCCTTGCTTTCGGCCTGTCCGATCTAGGGTTCGGAACCCCGGAACTCGGCTACATCAGCATGGATGAAGTCTATAGCGTTCAGGGACCGGGCGGCTTGCGCGTCGAGCAGGACTTGCACTGGACGGCCAAGCATACGCTGTCCGAATATGCTGCCAAAGCGCGCAGCGCAGGACGCATCACGGCGTAAATACGGAGCAATCTGTTTTTCGTCGCGTAGCTGATTGCTAGGGGAAGCCGGGTAGAGCCATGCTATCCGGCTTCTTCATTTCTGGTCGCGGTCGAAGTCCCCGAAAATGTCCATTTCCTTCAACGACACCAAAGCCTTGTCGTAGGCGGTCAGCGTGTCGGCCGCATACCGCTTGATGGCTTCGATGGCCTGCGCCACTGTTGCTTCCACATCCTTGTTATCGTCGTCCAATCCCTGAGCGACTGTCTCGGTAGCAAGGCGCGTGTAATTCTGCGTGATAGCCCTGCGGTTGGAGAGACGAACGCCCTTCGAGGCCAATTCCTCGTAAAATGTCTGGCGCAGGCTGTGGTCAGCAGGACCAAGCACCACACGGATGCGAATGGTCTTTTTGTCGTTGCTGGGCTGAACCTCGACCAGCATGGCCCGATTGCTGGTGGTCCATTTCACTGCGGTCCTGAAATTCATCATCCGGTCCCAATCGGTGACGGCAAACCGAATGATGCTTGGCGAGCAGTCATCGAGAACAATGCGTAGGCCGGAAGCCTCAGACATCATTTCGGCCAGTTCCTGCCGCTGGCTATGCAGCGATCCAAAAACACCATCGTTCTGATCCGGCTTATGCTCCATAAGGAATTCCAGCGCCTCACGGTGCTGGCTCCACAGCTTTTCAGCCACTTCCTTCAAACGTTCGTTCGTCAAATGGTGCCTCCGAAGCATCGCCAGATATGATGCCAGCAGCGCCCGCGCTTCCGCTGAGCCTGTCTGCTTTTCCACTACGCCGTCCAGTTCGGCAGCGACCGCCTCTAAGTCGAGCGCAAGCCAGTCCTGCCCAGCTTCCTCACTTGCTTCATCACCAGCCTTGGTCAGAAACAGGAACAGGTGGCGCCAGCCATCCGCGACAGGCCATTCCTGAGAGACAGTCTCCCGATACCGCTTCAACTGGCCACTATGCTCTGATGCGTCGATTTTGAGCTCAATCGCGACGACCAGCTTTTCCTCTTTGACCACGACGAGCAGGTCAATGCTGCGCCACTCCCGACGCACCTGTGATTGCTCAAGGTCCATCACATGAACATCGAGCGGCGTAATCTGCCCCTCTACTCCCTCATCGACGCGGCGGTATGCAACGGCAGCGGAGCGCATAAGCGCACGTAGACACTCCGACCCGAAGCCATGTGGCCGCTGGGGGTCAAGACAATGCGCGAGGAAGTGAGCGTGTCGTATCTCCTGCCGCACCATGCCGATGGCCTCAAACGGGCAGAACACGTCCAACGATTTCTCGATTTCCTCGAAATCGGGATTGCCTACGAAAAGCGCCTCAAGTGCTTCGGAACTGGCCAATCGCGTCGCTCACTCAAAAAGAAACCCCGGCCATACAGACCGGGGCTTTTGCTGGGTAGTGCTGTTTACTTTCCGGCAGCTTTGGTCTTTGCCATCGAGGCCGAACGCTGGCGCACCTGCGCTTCCTTCTCGTCCAGCTGCGACTTGAAGCTGCCCTTCTCCACGTCCGCCTTGATCGCGGTCAGCACCTCAACGAACTGGCCCTTCGGAACGACGACCTTCGTTTCCTCACCCACCAGCTTGAGCGGGCTGTTGGCGTAGCGGATCGTGAAAGCAACGTTATCGCCCTTCACCTCGAACCAGCGACGGCCTTCCGAACGGGGAGCCTTGAACAATTCGATCTGCTTGTCGATTGCCGCTGCAACGACTTCCGATGCCGACTTGGGGACACGCGGGCCACCGCCCTTAGCGAAGTCCGCATACTCGTTGACCGACTTGACTGCCTTTTTCCAATCGAACGACATTCTACATACTCCTGCTTTGCAGCCCTGTGCTGCTGTTTTCCTATCAATAGCCAGTTACCAAACAGGGCAACTGCTAATTTGAAGTTAAGCGAACAACGCTTTGCGCATCATCGCATCGGTGACGCCGACATAGTGTTGTGTGGTCGCAATACTGCTATGCCCAAGCACCTTGCTAACAACTACAATGTTGACATTGTTATCGACCATTCTGGTAGCCATCGATCGGCGACCGCTATAGCAGCTACCTTGCACACCAGCCATCCGATAAATGCGGCGCATAGCTTCGGAAATACCGTTTGCGGTAAACACGTCACCAGCACCGTTGCGGAACACCCTGCCCCGCTCTCCCTGCATGTGGTCGTGCAGAGCAGTGAGGATTTCAGCATCGACGGGAATTGAACGACCCTGTTTGCGCTTGGAGTGACCTAGCGGAATGCGAAGTTCATCGTTGATGAACCAGTTGGTTTCCAGACCCGCAAGTTCCATCGGTCGCAAGCCCAACTTCTTCGTCAGCAGCAACATCAGCCGATACATTGCGGGACGGTTCATCTGTGCTGCAAAGTCGAACAGCTTATCAAACTGCTTATCGTTGAGGATAGTAGCGCGCATTTCCGATCTCCGTTGTTGCCTCACTTTCCTGTTTCCAGAGTGAATGCAGGGCAACCTAAACCGGACCTCCCCGACCAGAACGCGACGACCTGTGGGCGGTAAATACCTGCGACGAAAAACAACAATTGCAGGTGAAGCAATGAACTATATCGCTGGTATCGCCGCCATCATTCTCATGGCCCTTCTACTTCTCGCCATCTTTGCGGGCTTCGTGCTGTTCAACTACGCGCTGGTAAGCATGGCCCTCGCATTCTGGGGCTTCTCGATGAACAAGACGCTGCTGATGATCCTGTGCATCGTCGGCACTCCCCTCGCATTCATCAGGAGGGGATGAGCAATGAATAGCTATACGAACAAAGACTGGCACACCGTGAAGAGCGCGGCTGCGATCCGCTGGCAGCACTACGCGGCCAATCCTCTGCTACCGCCAGAATATAAAGCTGAGAAAGTCGCCTACTGGCTCGCCGTGGAAGAGGGGGCCGACAATGCGCTCCACCTGATCCAGACAGGCCACTCCCTTGAGGAAACGGCGCAGATGGTCGTGGACTTCCTAGAATGGAAGCTAGGAGGTGCAGCATGAGCAACACCAACTCTCCGTCCATTTTCACGGTCAATGCGGGTCCCCGCCTCGATCTATGACGAGGTTATGAATTGCCAATCCTTCACGCTTGAAGAACGCCTGATGCACGACACAACATTGTTCGTGTTCAAGGGCCGCCCACCGGAAGAAGATCAGGAAGCCATTATCGAGTTTGCCGATTTCCACGGCATGGCGGTTGTCCTCGACGGTCGCGCAGTGACGCTCATCACGGACCAGCCAAGGATCGCAACGCTGTTTAAGCTGACCTTCGGAGGTGAAGCATGACCGTCACCCCTGTTCAACCAGCCCTTCACGCTCCAGTACCTCGCGGACTTCTTCAAACGCCGCTTTGATGTTGCCTTTCGGAAAACGGATTTGGCCCAGCCCTTGGACGTTGCTGAACTCTTCGCACCCATCCTCAAGCATGATGATGGCTTTCGTGAAACCTAGGCGCCCCTGAAACAGTCCGACCTCATGGATGACGTTCATACGCGCCTGCATCTTGCCTTCGTTTGTCTCATCTTCGGCGGTCATCACAAGGAATGCGATTGCGGCAGCGTCCAGCATTTCGATCAGTCGCGCGGTATTCGTGACACCAGCTACCGGGACACGGTTGAACTCGTCAAAGGGCAGGCCGAGCCTATCCTTCACGAAATCCTTCAACTCGCGCCACAGCAAGGAACGACCGTGTCCGATAAACACGTTGGTTCCGACCCGCTCTTGCTTCTTCGCCGATTTCAGCTTTCGTTCCATGTGGGAAGCTGCCTGCTTTAGCTGTTGGATCATCTTCGGTGTTGCGTTGAAGATCGAAGATAGCGCGCTTAATTCGCAAGCTATCGTGACATGGATGGGCGTTGTGACACCCTCGTTAAGAGCTACGCGATCAGCCGATTGAACCTGCTTCGGCGCGTAATACTGCACAAATTCAGCAGCACTCACATAACCCAGATTTTCGACAGTTTCAGAGATCTTTTTCAGATATTCGTCGTCATGCGACGATAGGTAAGTGGCCATGATTGAAAGCGCGGCAGCTTTGCTCTCCTCATATTTGACCTTATATTCTTTTGCTTTCGCCTTAATCGACACAAACGCAGCATCGTTTGATGCCTGCAATATATGCCGCTTCAATCCGTCCGGGTCGTATTCCAACCATTCGCCGCGTGTCTCGCCAAGCATTCGATCACCGAAGCCCCAAGTTCTGTCGAAACTGGCTCCAAGCACCGGCTTGAAATCCTTCTGATAGACACGGGCATGATAACCAAGCCACGAACCGGAATGCGCTTTGCCAACGTCCTCAAGGACCGAAATGCGTTGCTTGACTGGCTTCTTGTATTCGTCGCTCTCACCATAAGAAGCGATTTTCTCGAATTCGGCAATTACCTCAAACAAATCATCGGCCAACGACATTCCAACCCCCTCTTCGGCGTCCACCGCTAAGATAGGTAGGCTAACCCGCATTGACCAGCGAACAGTCATGACAAGCTGCGTTACGATTGCTTCAATGAGCGCCATACACGCTCACTGTGATAGCCAGACGCCCCTTCCGCTAGTCGTGGCTTCCCCGACTGAACCCAGACGGAAAAAGCCCCGGAATTGCTTCCGGGGCTTTTCCATTAGCTGCCGCGAGGAGTGCAGTTAGACACCACCGGACGCGATACAACACGCCACCGCAAACGAGAATATAACTGCAACTTCTGCAAATGACCACGGACGGAAGTTCTCAAACATACCTGCATCTCCTTCCATCAGGATATGCAGCCATCGAGTGCAAAGGGCAGCCTAAGAGTTCACATAAGTAGCAGAAAACCTGAGGATACTTATGGCCCGCAAAACCGTAATCACAGATGAAAGCCGTGCAACGTTTGCTGAACTAGCTGCACAAGGCTCGAGCAACAGCAAGATCAGCGCAGCGATGGGCATTTCCCTGCATGTCGTGAGGAAATACCGCGCCGATCATGACACCAATGTAGCGATCGACCGCGTGAGGCTGACAGAGACAATCCCGCAGCAGCTAACCGCCCTAGCGAACGGCATGGTCATATTGGGCGATGCAGTGGCTGCACTCCGCAACGACATTGCCGACGTCCACACGACGAACAAGAAGCTGACCAAGGCCATGAAGCGCCTCCAGGTCGAGAACAAAGACCTACGCGCCACCCGAAAAGATGCCCGCGCAAAAGTGAGGGAACTCCGTCGCGAACTATGGAATGTCAGGGGCTATTAAAGCCCAGCAGGACTACCGGGCGGCAATTCCAGCAACTCGATCTTATGGACGTGCATCTTAGGATAATGCCGCTTCATCATGGGCATAAAATCCTCGCAAAGCTGCACAACCATATCGACGTTTAGTTTCGCCAGATAGCGAGCCTGACGCATCGCCATAGCCGTGGGAACCACATACGGGAATATCGCCAGTCGTTGCGCTTCCGTCAGTCCAATGGAACCTACCTGCCCGCTTGCCTGATCCGGCGAAGGTAGCCGTGCAAGAACATCGTCACGCCGTCTGCCATATTCCACGAACGAACTTCTAACGGACTCATTTCGGGCAACACATTCCCCGAAATTCATCAGAAAATCCTCTTCCCTAAGCAGCATCAGCAAGTTCTGTTCCGCGTCGGATAACTCGCGAACCATGGTCCTATCATAACCAATCACCCCCGCCTGAGTGCCACAAATCACGAACGGATCATCTTCCGCAAGCAACTCATCAATCGGCAAGCTCTTCTGGTTTAAGTCGCGCAAAGTCGTGCGGACTTCACTGGCCATAGTCGATAGTTTGAACCCTATCTGATATATCTGCCCCTGTAGCTTCTCGCGATCATCCTTGCGGTGCTTTTTCTCAACAAGGAAGTAGCCGAACAAAGCAGCAATGACCGCCAGCAGAGAGCCGATACCAGACACCCAATCGGCAGCAGAACCACCCGCTTCCCCATTACGGCGCACGGCATAGAACGGACATTCATCACGACCCGCCCTGTTAGTAGCGGAATATCGGATAACGTCCGTAGCGATCCCTCTGCCAGTGAAGTAGCGGCACACAAGCGAGGACTGAGCCTTACTGCCAACATTGCCATAGCCGGGGAGAACAAGGGTCTGCCGTGGATGCACAATAGTCGAGCCGATCAGCACCCGCTCACCCGATAGGACTAAGCCAGCTTCCGTTACAGCGAACACACCAGCCAGAGCAGCAACACCCCAGGCCCACTTGCGACGATACCACTTAACGGACATACCATTCCCCCTATTCGGAAGGCGTAAGCCACCGGATTATCGGACGCAATTGGAAATGCAGAGCCGCATAGAGCGAGCAAAGAAAGACAAAGCGAAAGCCGCTATCACAAGTGTGAAAGCCGTTTATGGCTGACAGTATGAGCAAGCCGTGGGATTAGATTGGGGCCACACCTTAATCCAGAAATCTACCAGAAAATCTGCTGCTACTCTGGTGATCTACCCTATCCACACTCTGGATGGCACCGTGTCCGCACCATGCCTATCGAGGATGCGAACTCTGGATTGCGGTGCATCGTGCTGTCGGGTCCATCCTTGGGCATCGTCCACCCATCCGCACTCCGACTATTTGTTTGTATGTCCACCCTGTCTAGATACAAAGAAATATCTTCACACTTGTGGAAATATATTTTCAGGTATCTTCCATGAGGTATGGATAATACACCAAAACCATACCAGTCCTGTTCAGGTGTTGCCCTTTGGTGTTGTGGTGCTACCGTGCGATAGTGGAGGTATCAGTCACATGATACAGCCCACTGAACATGAAAAGATGCAGTCAAGAGCAAAGGTAGGTTGACAGGATCGTGATGCGACACCCTGAGGGAGTAGCTTACAGACGGTAGCAGATGAGAGTAGTTCGCAGGGGTAAGCCCACTCAACACACGACCGTCAAAAACGAGTCCAGACCTTACATTGCGGGTCTATCGGATGCTTTGCACTTTTGGCTCCACATCCACATAATCGGAAATGGCTTACCGTGCTTCGCCTGCCATTCCTTCTGCTGCGCGGCTTGCAAAGTGTGCGTCACAACCACCGTGCCGCTGATCCGATTAAGCCCCCACAACGAGACATTGCGGCTTTCGCTGACAAACGATCCGGTAATTTCTGCTGCCGCCTTGCCTGTGATTTTGTAAGTCGGAGAATTGTCGGGCGACGTGATGGTGTTAGCCTCTAAATCGACCACCCATGTCGTTGGTGGATCGACCACGAACCCTGAAAACCCTGCTTCCCATATGTCTCTAATCACCTGATCCTGAGTAGCAGGAGGTTTGGCATACAGGTCAACTGGACCATGCTTTGGCTTGGAAATCTGCTGACAGTCCAGATACAGAGTTTCTGCTTGGGCTGCGCCCGACGATGCAGAAAGCACGGAAATGCAAGCCATGACGAAGCTGAGTTTCAAGGCTTTATCCTTTAATCCGCAAACTGCCGCTTCCAGCGATAAACCGGACACGGATCAAATAGCACGGTGAATTCAACGTCGCGATAACCTGTCCCTGACCAGTATCGACATACTTGCCTCGCCGGTGTGCCGGGAGAGTAGTATGAAAGCAGCATTACGCCTTCGGTTTCTGGGTAGAATGTCGTGCTGGTCAGAAATTCTAATCCCAGCACCGTGACCAGCAGCCACAATCCTGCAAGCGTTCCACCGATCCGCAACGCCCAACGGCGCACGAATGGATTGTAGGACAGGTCCACGAGGCGGGAGACGACTGGCTGAATTCGATCTTTCATGCCACTCAGATACCTATCCTACATTAAGCTATCGCTAAAACTGCGTTAGCCGCCGATCATGCTCGCGAGAGGTGCAAGGAAAGGCGTTACGACGCCAATGTGGTCCGCTGCCAGTCCCATGAACTTCGCATAGGATGCAGCAAAGCCGCCAGTTCCCTTTGCCTTCTCCATGTCCTTGACGGCTTCAACCAGCACGGCCTTCTGCTCGACATTCTCCACCCCACCCTCAATCGCATTGATGAGGTCAGCGAACACGCCAGAGTTGTTCACAACGTTGGTGGAATTATCGGTGGAGCCGATGTTCACGCGGGCATTCTCGCCGCTAACGGTGATATTGAAGTGGCCACCCGTATGATGCGGGAACGTGCCTTTGCGGCGGACTTTGATC
The DNA here is from genome assembly GCF_000445105.1 of Sphingobium lactosutens DS20. Taxonomy (GTDB): domain Bacteria; phylum Pseudomonadota; class Alphaproteobacteria; order Sphingomonadales; family Sphingomonadaceae; genus Sphingobium; species Sphingobium lactosutens. Next base: position 28,910 of record NZ_ATDP01000107.1, read on the forward strand.
TGGAAGTGCGCTTCCAGACCCATCATCTTCTGATAGAAAACTGGGTCTACAACGGTGAAAGCCTCGTCACTACCGTTGGGAAGGCGACGGCGAATTTCGTCGTTTGCGAAGACCTGTAGCTTCTCGTTGAACACCACAACGGTGTCGCCAGTGAAAATGCCGCTGCCAGATTCGCGGACCTCCCCTTCCGGCGTCACAACTTCAAAATCAGAATGCGGGAAATCCTTGAACGGGTTCATGCAGCAACTCCCTCTGTTGTTTTCGGAATATGGGATGCCGCGTTCGTTACGCCAGTCCAACGACGCAGTTTTTTAGCCGCTAAAGTAAATAGCGGATGGCACAGAACAAAACACCGCCACCGCCAACTCAGAAGCAGGTTGATAAGCATTGGGGTCAGCAGGAACGAAGCGTCTCCCTGCCCCCGTACACGCGCGATCCCGGCGTCAGCATAGTTGGCACACAAGACGAAGCATCACGCATCATTGACGCTGCCCGCGAAGGTGAGACTGTCCCCGCGTTCCGACTACGCAATGCGGATGCGATTGTAGCCGATCCCATCGCGAGGACGGCCACGCTGCTGAAAAAGGCGCACGGCGGAATGTCGCGTGAGGATTTCGCCGGCCTCGTCGGCTCTACCCTCGATCAGCAATGTTACCTGGCCCTCTACGGGCATATGTCGGATTACCAGCGCGCCCAGATTTGGCAGCGCATCCACAAACAGGCGTTTGACGAGCAGCAGGCCGCATTAGCGGAAGCCCATCGCCGTCATGAGCGCGACCGCAAGATGACGACGGCGCTAATGAGCGCCCGCAAGATGCAGCAGGACATTTTGGCCGCCGAAGCCAAGCGCAAGGTGTCCGATGGCGAATGAGCTGCACGACTACCTAAACCTTATCACCTTTGTGCGCGAGCAGACCCTTCACCTCGGATACGATGGCTTCTGGGAGTGGATGGCCACCATTGATGATGATTTCCGCGAGGCAATCATATCGGTGATGCAGGATCCGGCGTTCACGCTGGAAGAGCATCAAACGATGCCCATGGATCGCTGGCGTATCCTGTTTTTCCGAATGGGACGCGGCGCGGGCAAAACCCATGCTGCCGCCGCCAATACGAACCTACTGGCCAAATACCTCTATCCGGGCGGCTACGGCATCCTTGTCGGCCCTACCGTGCAGCATGTTCGTGAAACGATGATCGAGGGAAAAAGCGGCCTAATTGCCACCGCGCCCGCCGACTGCATCCCTGAATACCGCCCCCTGATCTGCCCCCACCGAGTGGACCGATTGGTTTGTTAGTGCATTAAGCTCATCGCCGCCATATCCGGACGGAGGTGGAGCGAAGCGGAACCGGAGGCCGATATGGCGGTGTCGCCGTTTCTGGTGCCGGTGGCCGATAGCCAAGACTGCTGTGCGGGCGGACGGTGTTGTAATGCCGCCGCCAGGCTTCGATCAGCACCCTGGCCTCGGCGAGGCTGTAGAAGATTTCACCATTGAGCAGTTCGTCGCGCAGCGACCCATTGAAGCTTTCATTATAGCCATTCTCCCATGGCGATCCCGGCGCGATGTAGAGCGTCTTCACGCCGATCTGCCGCAGCCATTGCTGGACGGCATTGGCGATAAATTCGGCGCCATTATCTGACCGTATATGTGCAGGCGGGCCGCGCGAGATGAACAGGTCCGCCAAGGCCGCCAGCACATCCTCATGTTTGAGCTGTCGCGCAACGATAAGCGCCAGACATTCCCTGCTGGCCTCGTCGATGATCGTCAGGATGCGGAACTTGCGGCCGTCATGCGTGCGCCCCTCGACGAAGTCATAGGCCCACACATGCCCAGGATACTCAGGCCGCAGGCGGATGCATGATCCGTCGTTGAGCCATAGACGCCCGCGTTTGGGCTGGCGCTGCGGCACCTTGAGCCCTTCGCGCCGCCATATCCGCTCGACCCGTTTATGGTTCACCGTCCACCCCGCATGGCACAGCAACGCCGTGACCCGGCGGTAGCCGTAACGACCATATTGCTTTGCCAAGGCGATGATGTCCTCCGTCAGCGCCTGTTCGTCATCCGCCCCACGCGGCACTTTACGCTGTGTCGATCGATGCTGCCCTAGAACCCGGCATATCCGTCGCTCGGATAGCCGGACTGGCAGATCCCGTCGTATATGATCGATGCAGCGCCGTCGCCGCGCGGGGCTCAGAAGTTTCCCCGTGCAGCTTCCTGCAATATCAGCTTGTCCAGCGTCAGGTCCGAGATCGCCCGGCGCAGCCGTTGGTTTTCCTTCTCCAGATCCTTCATCCGCCGTGCCTGGTCGGTCTTCAGCCCGCCATATTCCTTGCGCCAGCGATAATAGGTCTGCTCACTGACCCCGATCCGACGGCAGGCTTCGGCGGTCGAAGCCCCCTGCGCCAGCACGATCTCAATTTCACGCAGCTTGCCGATGATCTCTTCCGGCTTGTGCTTCTTGCTCGGCATTCAATGTCCCTTTCGCGGTCCAGACTATCATAGTCTCTGGGCCACTCAGCGGGGGGCAGATCAAAGTCCCTCAAGATCAGCGGTGCTACAACCGGCGAAACATCATCCACCGTTCTACAGCTTGGTCAGGCTCTCGCATCCGGCAGGCTCAATGGTGACGAATTCCGCTCTCTGTCGGAAAATGCTCCGCGCCTCATGCAGCTTATTGCTGATGCGGTGGGCAAGCCACGCGGCGAACTGAAAAAGCTGGCAAGCGAAGGCAAGCTGACCAGTGAACTGCTGTTCAAGGCTTTGTCCGATCCCGCTTACACCGCGAAGCTGGACGAGGAATTCAAACGCATCCCGCCAACGTTTAGTGATGCGATGACCGCCGTGAAAAACGCGGCCATTGATGCCTTCGGTGCGTTCGATAAGGGGGGACAGTTCAGCCAATCCCTCTATAATTTCGCAACCGATGCCACCGGCAATATGTCGCGCATCACTTCTGCGATGCAGACGGCTGGCACCGCCCTCGCCTCTGCCCTGCGCTTCGCATCCGATAATGCGTCCACGCTGGGTCTGATCCTTGGTGGTGTCGTTGCGGCTAAGATCGGCCTGTTCGCGCAGACCCTCGCTGTTCAGGCAGTTGGCGCGCTGGTCGCATTCCGTAATGCCAATCTGGGTGCGATTGCTGGTGCGATGGCGCTGGCGCGCATTGCGCCGATTGCTGGGACTGCCACAATTGCGCTGACCGGCCTTCGCGCTGCTGGTGCTGGCCTGCTGGCGATCTTCGGCGGCCCGATCGGTGCGGCCATTACCGCCCTGACCGTCGCGTTCGGTTTCTTTGCTTCCAATGCCGCGAACACGGCCACGATCCTGTCGAACACGAACAGCGTCGTAGCCGATACCGACAAGCTGATTAAGGACATGAGTTTCACAGCGGACGATGCTTCTGGCACCGTGAAGGGCGTCGGAACGCAAGCCGACAGTGCGACCCCGAAAATCGACAACTTCGCTGGCGCTGTGGGGAACGCCGCCCAGAAGCTATATGAGCTTGCCGCTGCCCAGCGCACGGCCAACATCGCTGCGCTCGAATCCAAGCGCGTAGAACTGTCCACGCAATGGAGCGACCTCTACGCATCCAGCCGCGAGGGCCGCCGCAAGGAATTCTTCAAACCGCAGGGCAGCATTTGGGGCAATCTCAAGCAGGCCGGTAAGACCATCGGCGGCGAACTCGGCGAACTGGTCGGCGTCGGCACTCCTGATGCTGAAATCGACGCCCGCATGAAAGACCTGAAAACGTCGATGGGCAACATCGACAGCAGCTTGAAGCGCATTGCCGAAACGCCGCTTGAAAAGGTCGCGCAGGATCAGCGCCTTCGCGCCCAAGCTGGTATCGGTGGCGGCACCCTTGAACTTGGCGAAGGTAGCGGCGGCAAGAAGAAGGGTCGCGGTGGTAAGTCGGAAGCCGAACGAGAGGCAGAGCGCGCAGCAAAGGAAGCTGAGCGCCAGAAGGAAGCCTACGACAAGCTGTTCCTCACGATGGAGCAAAACCTAACCATCGCGAAGGCCATGCCAATCGAGGCAGAAGCCTTGTCGAAGGAATATGAACTACAGGAAATTCTCGGCAAAAAGATCAGCGACGGTGATCGCGACCGCATCAAGAGCCTGACAGAACAGACCCGCGCTGCTCGCCTGCTCACCGACATGAAGGCGGCCAACGACAACAGCAAGGCCGAACTCGACTACCAGAAGCGCCGCTTGTCCATGACGGACAAGGAGGCATCCATTGCCGAAGCTGCGTGGGAATGGGAACGCCGCGCACTTGAGGAAAAGGTCGATCTGACCGGCGATGAATACCAGACCCAGCTAAAGCTGGTGAAAGCCCGCGCTGGTGAAACGTTTGAAATCGAAAAGCAGAACAGGCTCATCAAGAGCCGCGAAGCCCTGCTGCGCGATTACAGCCCTGCCAATGCCCGTGATTTGGAACTGGAGCAGATTGCCGCCGACCGGAAGCAGCTTGATCTTCTCCGCTCCAAGTCCATCGCGGACGGCGGCATTTCCGAAGAGCAGTATCGTCGTTCGCTAGACGGCCTGAACCGTGCGACAGCAGAGGTTGCCACCCGCTTTGAATACGAGCTGGGCCAGTCCATCGACACTTTGGGGTCGCAGCTTACCGGCACATTCGGGAAAGCTATTTCCAAATTCGGGCAACTTCTTTCCGGTCTGGCCGATGCTGCGCGTGGCAATTTCGCGGGCCTTGGTCCTATCGGCAGCATCATCGACATGCTGGGCAAGAACAGCGACGGCACCCTGACCGGCATTGGCCAGGCCGCCGCGAAGGCATCGCAAAACACCCTAGACAGCATTCTCGGCCGCAACGGTCAGAAGTCCGCCCTGCTCAACCCGCTGCAAAGCCTCAGCACCGGCTTCGACGGCTTCAAGGGCGACATGAAGAAGATATTCACCGGCAAGGGTCCGGGCAGTGTCGCCGGCGCAATCGGCAATACGCTGGGCGCGGCTGCGTCCGGTATGCAAATGGGGCAGATGGCCGACGGCGTGATGAAGGCGCTCGGCATCGGCAGCAGTAAGACTGGTGCATCCATCGGCGGCGCACTCGGCTCCGTCGTCGGCGGTCCTATCGGCTCGATCATCGGCTCCATCGGTGGCGGTCTGATGGGCGGCCTGTTCAAGAAGAAGCGTTATGGCACTTCCAACATCACCCTTGGCGATGACGGATACCTGACCAGCGACACGACCGGCAATAAGTCGGCCTATAAGGCAGCGGCATCCGGCGCGGCTGGCAATGTCATCAGCGGCCTGAACAGCATTGCCGAACAACTTGGCGGCTCGCTGTCGGGCAATCCGAATATCTCCATCGGCCAGTATAAGGGCAAATGGCGCGTCAGCGACATTGGCCGAACCGGCAAGCTGAAGGGCGGCAGCGGTCGCACCGACATTAAGGACTTCGGCAAGGACGGTGAAGAGGAAGCTATTTCCTACGCCATCCAGACGGCCTTGAAGCAGGGCGTCCTTACGGGCGTGTCCGAGTTCTCCAAGCGCGTCCTGAGCGCCGCGGAAGACCTAGACCGCGCTGTCACACTTGCGACGAAATATGAGAACATCGTCAAGGAACTGGCTCGCATTGATGATCCTATCGGGGCGCCCCTCAAGGAACTGAACGCGGAATTCCAGAAGCTGCGCGACGAAATGGTGGCCAATAAGGCGACCGCCGCCGAACTGGCGAACGTTGATCGCTATTACATGGTCCAGCGCGAAAACATGCTCAAGGATCAGCTATCCGACCTCAAGAGCTTCCGCGACACTCTCATGGGCGAAGGCAGCGGCCTGACCACAAAGAGCCGTCTCGATAGCAAGCTGGCCGAATTCCAGAAGTATGAAGAGGCACTGGCATCGGGCAAGTCCGTCGATACAGCTGCAATGACAGACCTTGGCAAAACCATCTGGGATATGTCGAAGGACATTTACGGCACCGCTACCGCGCAGTCGCAGAACATCAGGAACCGCCTGCTTGATGCGACCGATGCCGCGAGCAAGTATGTGGAAGGTGTCTATGCGCAGAACTCCACCAACGTTGTGGAGGCCGTCGATACTCAGACGCAGATGATTGCTGAACAGGTCAAGCAGCAGGCAAAGGGCAATGCTCTGACGGAGCAGCTTATCGAGTTGATCCGCAACAGTCAGGACATTGCGACCGTCTGGAATGGCGGTGCAGCAGTCAACGGCAAGCAAGCCGGAACCGTGTAAATAGCGGGGAGGACTTCTATGGCCATTGATGCAAATCGCGGTGCGTTCGTAAAAGAGGAATATCGTTGGGAGGAAGAGCAGGACGCAGAAGTCTTGGCGATCCAGCCCAATGCCCGAACGATCAAGCTAGAAACCAATCTGAACCTTGCCGCCGCGAGTGTAATCGCTGTCGAATTGCTATCTGACCTCAAGCATGTCGGGCAGGCGTACAGCATCACATTGCAGGGCGTGGGCATTATCAAGGGTTCGGATTTCATCGGTTCGCCGCCGACATTCTCATGCAACTTCCCTGACTGGCCAGTGAAGCAGACCGATAAGCTGATCCTGATTGGCTACGCGGAAGACCATGACCGCAACATCACAATGATAACGATAAAGGGGCCAATGAAGTGATCGAGAACCCATTTTTGCTGATGAGCGCCCCGGTCGCTTTCGAGACTACCAACTTCCAGATTGCTGCGACACCGCCAACCAACCTGACAAACGACAACATGGATATGGAATGGCGTTCGGTCGGGCTGGCTGATGTGTATGTCGTGATGCGTTGCGCCGCTCCCGTCGATACGATTGCCATCCTCCATAGTAACCAGCGCGCCACAGATACCTATCGCGTTCGTGCTGCTGCCACTGTTGCGGCGCTACTCACCAACCCTGTCTATGATAGCGGGCTGGTCCCGGCCTATGAGGGATTGAAGCTGGAACCCTATACGACGAAGAGCATCTTGGACCTCGGCCAGCCGGTGCAATCGCTCTACTGGCGTTTCGATTTTGACTCTCCCGGCCATCCTGACGGTCAGGTGAAAGCTGCGCGCATTGTGATGGGCCAGCGTTTTGAAATCCCTACCGGCATTAACTACGGCTGGGAAAAGCTGGTCCTCAATGACAGCGCCATCACCACCGGCCCGAACTATGAGGACGTGGACGAATATCCCAGCCGTCCCGGTGTAAAGTCCACGCTCGGCGGCATGGACGAAGCTACATTCAATCGGCTGGACGCTCTGCTCATGCAGGCGGGATCGGCAAAGCCTGTCCTATATGCGCCCGAACCCGACAACCTAGATACCGCGCAGCACTGGACCGTTTATGGGCGCATGAAATCGTGGAAGTTCCCGAACCCCTATCATAACTGGTGGGACGTTGAAGTCGAGGTTCACGGCCTGCGCTCGTAACACGAAGTGGCAATTCTGAAAAAGTCTTGCGGCGCGAAGGTGAATGGCATTTATGTCATTCATGTCGTTCCAATCACTCGTGACTTTTGCATCGAGCAATCCTTACCTTGTCGCCATTGCTAACGTAGCGGCGGTCATCACCGTGATTTGGGTTGTGATGAAATGGGGATGGATAGGCTGTCGGTTCGTTTGGCTGTGGTCAACGCAGAATTTGAAGGCTGCTCAACGCCGTCTGACGTTCACCACAATGACTGTCGCCCTGATATCGTATCACCACCCTAGCGTGATGATCGCGGCGATTTTGCGAATGGCCATATTCACAACTGGAGCATCAATTCTGATGTATGCTCAGGCTCTCAGTAGTCTGATTTCCCCCTCGCTATTTGGGCAGCAGCCTGAGAAGTGGCAGGCTGCTTTGTTCATTACCGCCGGTCATCTCATACTCCTGCGCGGATTCAGTTACATTTTTACTCTCTCGAAATATGTCCTAGCATTTCATCGGCGCGAACGAATTCGGCGCTACAGGCTCGTTCGCGCAGCCAAGAGGTGAACTCCGCAACAAATTCAGCTGCTCCTTCTCACTAAATATCCGACAGGATATGGGGTGATGAAGTGCGCAGAGTATATGTCGCAGAAGTAGCAGCTTTTGACCCACGCGAGAACCGTCTTACAACTCTGTATATGTGTTCGCGTGGGCAAGGCCCGGTCGTGTTCGACAACGACCACGAATACATTCCCTGCATCGTCGCTGGCCCCCAGCAAAGCGCATCATTCAATGAAGATGGTATCCCCGGTGAATTGCAGCGATCCTATGGAAACCTCGCCATTGCGATCAGCGCAGACCACCGCAATGCGGAATGGCGCGGCTACGATTTCGACGGCTATGCCTGCAAGCTGTTGCGCGGCGAGTATGGCGCCCCCCTATCCACTTACGAGCAAATCCCGGCCGGTCGCACCGGCTCACTGTCCAGCGACGGCACGAATGTAGCCCTCCTTCCACTGCTCGGCCCTGATGCTGAGTTGAAGAAGGAAATCATGACCCTCTCCTATGCTGGCACAGGCGCAGCAGAGGGACAGGAGGAATACAAGGGCCAGCTAAAGCCCTTCACCATCGGCTCCGTCGAGAACATCGAACCGCCGCTGATCGACCCCGTTTATATGGTCTATCAGTATCACGGCTATGGGCCGACCGAAGATGTTGAAGCGGTCTATGAGAATGCCCTGACGCTTGGAGCGGCCAAATACACTGTCACCAGCTACGAACAGTTGATCGGCCTCACCGCCGAGCAGCTACCACCCGGCACATGGGCGAAGGCTCCTATCGTTGGCATGTATCGCCTTGGTGGTGAACCTATCGGGAAAATGACCGCTGACGTGATCGGCGCGATGGACGGCCTGCGCTCGCTGACCAGCTTCGGCGCGATTGCCGTTTACCTGCTCAACAAGGTGGCAGGCGTTCCGCTTGCTATGATCGACGTGGACAGCGCCGACGACCTCGACCGCGATTTTCCACACACATGGGGCAATTATCTCGACAGCAGGGACAAGCCCGAAGATGGCAGCGATCCCGCGCAGAGCGTAGGCGATTTCCTGCGCGAAGCCGCGTCCCATCTGCTTGCCTATGTATATGCCGATGAGTTCGGCATCTGGCATTTAGGACGCAACGTTCCGACCAAGGCACCTATCATGCTGCAACAGCATGGGACGACCTGGCCGATTGTCACCAGCATTTCCATGCCTGCCACATCGACCCGCGTTCATAAGGTCCGCGTTGGTGGCCGCCGCTGCTTCTCAGTCCATAGCGATGATGAGATTTCCTCCGCATTGAAGGACGCCCTTGAGGAAGCTGTCGTTGGCGTGGGTGAGAAGGTCGATGATGTTCAGGACGATCTAAACGGCATCCGCAAGGATTTCCGCAGTCTCGTTATCGGCGCTGTCCGATCCGAACTGGAAGACCTATCCGCGCTTCATCTGGACTACGGCGCAGCGCAGTTGAAAGCGTCTGCCGCGCTTCACAAGGACAACCATGTCGCCATTCAGGCAATCGGCACCCGCATTGACGAGAACGGCAATCTGGTCGCGGAGAGCATTACCCAGCTTACCAGCCGCATTGACGGTCAGGACGGGGTTATCGAAGCCGGGTTCCTTGAGGTGGATCGCACCATCGCGGGATTGGACTTCGCCGCCGTGGAGGACATTACCCTTGCGATTGCCAACTATGGCGAGGAAGTCAGTGCGGCTTTCACCGCAGAACGCAAACTGTGGGTCGATGCCGATACCGCGATCAGCGAGAGCCTAGAGGAATTTGAAGCCCGCGTAGAAGATGCGGAAGGTAAGATCAGCGAACTGGAACGCATCGTCATTGATGAGGGTGGCGACACCGCGTTGGCCGAGCGCATCGAGGAATTGGGCGTCAAAATCGAGGACGAGACAGAGGCCCGCGAAGCTGCAATCCAGTCTATCGAGCGCGCATATATCGACGCTGACGAGGTTGTCGCTGAAAGCGTCGAAACGTTGAGCGCCAGCATCTTTGATGAGGCGACCGGCAACAGCGTCATGTCGATCATCAAGGCCAATGCGAAAACGCAGGTCGATGATAACGGCGCGAGGGCAGAGCAAATCAACGCCATTAATACGAAGCTGAACCCGCTGAACGGCGCGAGCTACGAACAGAACGTCCAGCTTATCAGCGACATCAACGGCCTGATGAGCAGCCAAGTGACGTTCAAGGTCCAGACCGAAGTGAATGGCGTGAAGGTGGTCGGCGGCTTGGGGATCATCAATCAGAATGGCTATGTCGATACCGCCTTCGTGACCGATGCCTTGAGCGTCTGGACGCCGGGTGGAAAGTTGCCGTTGCTGACATTGGACGGCAATGCCCTGCGCGTGAACAATGCAATTATGGGCAATGCGGTGATTAACGGCGCTCAGATTAACGATGCGTCGATCAACACCCTCAAGGTGGCCGGTGGCGCAATCTCCGCCAATCAGGGGGCTGATGGCGTTGACACGTTCGTCGCCGCGAACGGCTCCGCCGACTTCCTAACAACGGGCTTTATGACCATCGGTGATGCTGTCTGGGGTTCAGGCCGCGTGGACGTTGATTTCACCATCGATGCAACATCAGCATATGACGCAAGCTGTAAAATCCAGCTTTGGCTGGACTACGGTTCTGGCTTTGTGATGGCGAAGGAAAAGACCTTCGGAATCACCACTGACAACGGAGATACCTACAGCCGAACAGGTGGCGACATTAGTGCAATTGTAACAGGCTCTCAAGTGCGCGTCCTGTGTCGTGTTATCTCCGGCACATTCACACCACGCTCAGTTGCTCGTTCGCAATACATTCGAGACATCAGCATGGAACTAATCGGGATGAAGCGATAATGAAATACGCATACTTCACACAGGGCGGCAAGTTGCTAACCCTCGCCTCACAGCAACAGGAATTTCCCGATCCGACTATCATCGCGGTAGAAGTTCCAGACGATGTGAGGGCCAACGCTATATTCCTTGACCTTGAGACGCGCACAATCAGGGAACGAGTGCCGTTCGCGCTGAATGTCGGATACAACCGCGTGAGCAATATCCCGGCTGGAACCAACGTCGCTCATGATGGCGAGTTGTATCATGTCGAAGATGGCGAAATCGAGTTCGATGCCAATGTTATTGATGCGGTCTGGCTACATTTCGATCACCCATGTTTCATCGCGCAGTATGTCGCAGTTCCAACAGGACCGGAGGTTTTATGAGAATTGATATTAGGAAGGGCTACATCGACCAGCGCAAAGCTGCCTACGGCACTACCGAAGAGCAGCTAGACTTCATGTATCACAATGGTTTCGAGGCTTGGCTAGAGCGTCAGCGCGCTATCAAGGATGACATTCCGAAGGAATAAGTCTCTGCGACCGCCCGCATAAATATCAGCGAAACTGATATGCGGGAGCGATCCAGACATGGAATATGAATTTGATACGACCGGCACCGTTGCTGTCACCAACGGCTCTACGCAGGTAACGGGCAACGGCACGAACTGGCTGACCAATTACCCCGGCCTTACGCTCAACATCAGCGGTCTGGATTATCCCGTAAAGAGCGTGGACAGCCGCAGCACTCTCACGCTGTTGCACCCTTACCCCGGCGCTTCCGCTTCCGGTCTGACCTACACGTTCGTCCCGGTCTATCCCAACAACATGACCGCGACCAAGGCAGTCACCTCCGCGCTGGAATCGTTCAACGCGATCCTTGAACTTGGCGCGCTTGAAAGCGGCGACAATGCCTATGAGATTGCGGTCAAGAATGGCTATGTCGGCACCGAACAGGAATGGCTTGCGAGCCTCCACGGCGCCGACGGCACAGTCAGCATTCCTGCAATTCTGGATTATTCCAAGATCACCGGCCTGCCGGTTGGCGGGTCAGGTATTTTCCTGCTGACCCAACTTATGAATAGCGCAGCGCCGTTGAACCTCACCCAGAAAGGTGAAGTCATTATCCCGGCCAACAGCACGACAGCAGGCATGGGCATCTATGCTTATCCACGATCTGACGGCTCAACGGTCGTCACATTCGGCCTGTCAAATGCACCGACGCCACCACCACCGGGCAGCGACGAGGAATTGGATCTTTCTGGCGCAGGTGTAGTTTACGGCGATCCCGGCACGATCTTTCCTCTGGGCATCTATCTCGCGGGTTCGACTGCGAACTTCACCCTTACTGCGCCTAGCAGCTTCCCACTGCGCATTGAGCGCCGCACCGACATTACGGTGCCGGTCAGCAGCAACTGGGCGATCACTTCTGCCGGTTCGCCTTTCCCCAACACTGGCAACGCAGTCTCGCCAACGGCGGTGCTGAACAAGCGCGTTTACATTTCTGAGAACGGTGGTGCGACCGGCGACAACAGCGAAATGGTCAACGGTCGCTTGAAGTTGATGAGGCACATTTTCCTTACAACCGACGCACTTGGCCTGACGTTCAAATCCACCACCGACGACACGACGACACAGGCACCGCCGAGCATCAAGATCGGCTTCCGAGGCAGCGTTGGCGATGGCTATCCGATCCTCGCATCCATGTATGAATGGAACGAGGGCCGCTTTGAACTTCGTCCACATTGGGACGGCAACACGATGATCGTTACATGCGGTCGCGGTTCCTCGCCACCGTCGATCAAGAGCGACCAAGACCCGGCGTTCGCAATCGGCCCTAACATCGTAAAGACCTACGAGGTCGAATATGTCGATAACGTCGGCGGCGCTGGTGGCGTGGTGAAGTTCTACGTCGATGGCGTCCAGATTGGTGCTGAAAAGCCTCTCGAGGCGAAGCTACGCATATCGCCAAAGATGATGCTGGAATGCAACGCCTCCATCGGTAACACCTCAGATTCCGTGGACAGTTTGGAAGTGGAAGCGCTCAGCGTTTCGTTCGGCAAGCCCGATGTGCAGCGCAGCTATGACCCGGTTCCGGCTGGTTCGATTAGTGCTGCCGATCTGCAAAACCTCGTCGTTGATGCTACCAGTTTCTCGACTGCTCAGGCTCCCGTAACTGTCAGCTACCAGACCGCTGGCCAGTCAGCTTTCAATATGGAAGTCGTAGTTGGCGACATGGTTCTGCCTGCCGGTCGAGCATACAAAGCCGTTCTTGAGGATTGGTCATCCGGCGAAGGTGTCGCTCACCCGAACGAATTGGTCATGACAAGGCCGATTAATCAGAACGTTCGATTTGAAGATAGCTGGCTCTATGGCAAGCAGGCTCCATGGACCGAAGTCGGTCCTAAGGGTCCAGTGCCAAGCATCGGCGGTATCAACTACCACTGCGTTGGTAATCGCATCGGCACCTTTGTTGAATTCCAGTTCGGCTATGAATGGGATGCAGCGACAATGCCCTACGCGCCGTTCGGTGATCCATCGGGCAAGAACAGCTACATGGTTCCGCACAAATGGCTGATCTACGACAATGCAGGCACCTTGCTCGGTCGCATCGAGCAGCCAAACGGTCAGCCACTCAACACCACAAACACACCTGTTTCGTGGGGCGGGTCACTTGACGGTCGAGCTAATCCAATCGTCACTTCGGCTAATCGCTGGTATCCGAAAGGCACCGTGCGTTCGTCCATCATCTGGCGTTCCCACGCAGAGCCACCAGCATACAGTCAGGCCGATATTTGGGCCAATGTCCCGACTTACGACATGCCCGTTCCGTTCGGTTCTGAGGGCGGCGCATCGGTCAACGGCGGCGACATGAGGACTGGCACCGGCGAGCAGCTGAACGGCTTCGCAAACTGCCGCAAAATGTCGTGGGAACAGACCACCTATAATGAGATCATCACCGCTGGTCAGAACACGCAAAGCCCTTGGAAGTTCGGCTATGACGAAAACGGCATGGCACCGAATGCAAATGTCTGGCTGAAGGATGATCCTTGGAACCAGATGGGGCGTTCGCCTATCACTGGTCCTGGCGGTGTGCGTTGTGATCGTCAGATTATCCCTGAGCCAGTTGCCCGATATGCGCGTGAGGTAACTTCAACCCGACCACATGACGGCAGGGGATGGAAGCAAATCGCCTATGCCTACCTCAATGGCTATGCGGCTGATCCATATCACTGCTGGGAAAACGGTAGCATCGCGCCGCTGTTCAAAGGTGACGCCCGCCGCAATATCACTTTGCGTAACCACTATTATGGCGGCGGTGAACAAAGCACTCCACCTGAACAAGCATATTACATTCAGGGCGGTCGCTCGTATGAGGTTGCGTCTTCATACAACCCACTTCGCGTAAACGTTCCTGCGAAGGGCGCAGCAGCCGACAAGCCATATTTCGGCACCAACCAAATCGACGCGGCCCACGCGCACCAGTTCCCACACTGGGGTTCGATGATGTGGCAGTCGCCGTTGTTTGCGATGCTTGGACACAAGTTCTTCGACCAGACAAGGCTCTACGGCAACGAGATCATCAACAACCGTTTGGGCGATGCAAGTCAGTTTGGATCGCGTGACGCTGCTTGGAGGTTCATGCACGCTGCATTGGCTTGGAAGACTGCTTCGGCAAACTCACACAGGCTCTATAGCCGCGCTGAGATTATGGACTTCGTAGTCTTCGATTTTGAAACGTTCTACGACACCTATTACGATAGCGAACCCGGTTTCCTAAAGCCGCCATCGAACATCAGCGGTGGTGGCAACAATGCTGTCTTTGCTGCCGCAAAGGACTTTGGCCCTTGCATGTGGAACGACGAGCTAGGCATCTACCAGCACGACTTCTTCATCGGATACTGGTTGTCTGCTCTTCAAGCTGGTCACTTCTTGGGCTTCAACGCTGCAATTCGTGCAGCTTCGCCAAAGGCAGCAGCTATCCTGAATTGGCTAATTGCGATGCACGTCAAGCGCATCACCGGCAGGATCAACGGCGGTATGTTGGTGAATGCGATTGGCATCGAATACCAGCTTTCAATCTGGACCCCGCAAATGGTCGCTGCCGCAGGTAATAATCCTGCGAACTTGCCGAAGACCCATGCAGCGGTAGCTGCTGCTCAGGGCGCAAATGCTTCGCGTAGCTGGGATACTTGGAACAACAATGGCAGTGATAATGGTCGCGACGGTCAGGCGATGGATCAGCTTCTAGTCGGCGCTTCCCTGCTGCTTAACATAGGTGAGGATACTCCTGAAATCCGCCAAGCAGAGGCAACTTCCGCCACTTATCGTCAGACCAAAATCGACGGCGCGACAGCTAAAGTGAATGCAGGACAAGACCCGGACTGGTATTACTATCTGCAAGCCACAAACGGCACACCACACAAGCCCTAACACAAGTCTGCTGGAACGGTCCTCCAACTAAATATCCGAACAAAATGGTTCGGATAGGAGGTCCGCTTTGGCAGACATTGTCGATATTGAGATCAGCTATATTCCTACGCTTAGTAGGTCGAATATCGCCTACAAAGACGTGATCGGCGTTGTCGTGAAGGAAAGTGGCGATCCGGTTGATTTCACCGTTCAAGAGGCGGTCCTAAGCATCAGCACAAATGAGCGATCCAAGCTGCTACTGACCTTGGGCAACGGCTTAACTTGGAACGACGAAATCAAAGCCCTGACAGTTGTCATCTTAAACGAACAAATGAGTTTCGTTAGGGAAGACACGCAGTTCGACTACCACATCTCAGTTTCGTGGTCGTCCAACCAGCTTATGACAACTCTCAGAAAAGGAACCGTAACAGCGGTCAGGGAGTCCTAATGACAACAGAAATCGGAACAACCGATCTATCAGATGAAGTTATCACCAGCACGGTCGCCATTGATCTTGGCGTAATTCCCATTCCCGGTCCCAAAGGCGATCAGGGCGATACTGGTCCTGCTGGTCCGTCCGGTGACGCTGGCCCCGCCGGTCCAACTGGCACAGCCGGTCCTAAGGGTGACAAAGGTGACAAGGGCGACACCGGCAATGTTGGTGCTACTGGCCCCGCTGGTGCGACCGGCGCTGTTGGTCCGAAAGGCGACAAGGGAGACATTGGCGAGCGAGGACTACAGGGCTTGCCCGGTGCAACCGGCGCAACTGGTCCGCGTGGTGAGCGTGGCGAAACTGGTGCGACCGGCGCAGCATCTACAGTCCCCGGCCCTACTGGTCCTGCTGGGGCAACCGGCGCGACCGGAGCGAAGGGCGACAAAGGTGATCGCGGCGATACCGGCCTGAACGGCCCGCAAGGTCAGAAGGGTGACACTGGCGCGACCGGCCCTGCCGGTGCTGCTTCCACTGTTGCGGGTCCACAGGGACCAAAGGGCGATACCGGCGATACTGGCCCGGTCGGTCCTGTTGGCCCTGCTGGTGCCGCTTCTACGGTGCCGGGTCCGAAAGGCGACAAGGGGGATACGGGTGCTGCTGGCACTCCCGGCGTTCCCGGCCCTGCTGGCACCGATGTTGCGGACTTCTATGTCGAAGACCTGACCATCAAACTGGAAATGAGCAACGGCTCTGTCTGGGAGGCATTTCTTCCAGCGGGTAGCGGCGGCGAAGGCACTCCCGGTCAAGATGGCATCGGGATCACAAGTGTGAGCATCGACGGCAACGGCCATCTGCTCGTCAATTTGACCGATGGCAGCGTGATTGACGCGGGTGTCGTGAGGGGCGCCGACGGCGCTGCTGGCGCGACCGGCGCACAAGGTCCGAAAGGCGACACCGGCAATGTTGGCGCTGCTGGTGCTGATGGCGCAGCCGGTGCAACTGGTCCGAAGGGTGACAAAGGCGATAAGGGCGATACCGGCGACACTGGACTGATCTGCCCCCACCGAGTGGACCGATTGGTTTGTTAGTGCATTAAGCTCATCGCCGCCATATCCGGACGGAGGTGGAGCGAAGCGGAACCGGAGGCCGATATGGCGGTGTCGCCGTTTCTGGTGCCGGTGGCCGATAGCCAAGACTGCTGTGCGGGCGGACGGTGTTGTAATGCCGCCGCCAGGCTTCGATCAGCACCCTGGCCTCGGCGAGGCTGTAGAAGATTTCACCATTGAGCAGTTCGTCGCGCAGCGACCCATTGAAGCTTTCATTATAGCCATTCTCCCATGGCGATCCCGGCGCGATGTAGAGCGTCTTCACGCCGATCTGCCGCAGCCATTGCTGGACGGCATTGGCGATAAATTCGGCGCCATTATCTGACCGTATATGTGCAGGCGGGCCGCGCGAGATGAACAGGTCCGCCAAGGCCGCCAGCACATCCTCATGTTTGAGCTGTCGCGCAACGATAAGCGCCAGACATTCCCTGCTGGCCTCGTCGATGATCGTCAGGATGCGGAACTTGCGGCCGTCATGCGTGCGCCCCTCGACGAAGTCATAGGCCCACACATGCCCAGGATACTCAGGCCGCAGGCGGATGCATGATCCGTCGTTGAGCCATAGACGCCCGCGTTTGGGCTGGCGCTGCGGCACCTTGAGCCCTTCGCGCCGCCATATCCGCTCGACCCGTTTATGGTTCACCGTCCACCCCGCATGGCACAGCAACGCCGTGACCCGGCGGTAGCCGTAACGACCATATTGCTTTGCCAAGGCGATGATGTCCTCCGTCAGCGCCTGTTCGTCATCCGCCCCACGCGGCACTTTACGCTGTGTCGATCGATGCTGCCCTAGAACCCGGCATATCCGTCGCTCGGATAGCCGGACTGGCAGATCCCGTCGTATATGATCGATGCAGCGCCGTCGCCGCGCGGGGCTCAGAAGTTTCCCCGTGCAGCTTCCTGCAATATCAGCTTGTCCAGCGTCAGGTCCGAGATCGCCCGGCGCAGCCGTTGGTTTTCCTTCTCCAGATCCTTCATCCGCCGTGCCTGGTCGGTCTTCAGCCCGCCATATTCCTTGCGCCAGCGATAATAGGTCTGCTCACTGACCCCGATCCGACGGCAGGCTTCGGCGGTCGAAGCCCCCTGCGCCAGCACGATCTCAATTTCACGCAGCTTGCCGATGATCTCTTCCGGCTTGTGCTTCTTGCTCGGCATTCAATGTCCCTTTCGCGGTCCAGACTATCATAGTCTCTGGGCCACTCAGCGGGGGGCAGATCAGGACCACAGGGGCCGGTCGGTCCTGCTGGCCCTGCCGGAACTGGCGGCGGTGGATCGGGCAAGCCATGGTATTTCGATCCGCCCCTAGTGAGCCAATTCACTTTCTCCAGCGGTGACGCGAACCAGCTTACCGTCGCAGACGATGCCGACGTTGGCTTGATGGTGAAAAGCGGTCCTGCCCCGGCTGGCGGTGACGTTAGCCGCATCGGCTACAGGACGCTGACCAACAAGGCGCTGGATTGGGACGTAATGATCCACGCGCCTATCACGATGAACGACAGCAGCTATCAGAAGGCTGGCCTGTTCCTCATGGATAGCGTCGGCGGTCGCCTAACGGTGTGTGGCCAGAACAACGAATATGCGCCGTTCGGCGTCATCCATTTCAACAGTATGACCAGCTACGGCGGTGGTCTGGATATGCACAACTTCTCGTTGCAGCCGACATTCTACCGCGCCTCCTGCGTGGGTTCGACGCTGACCTACTATTGCAGTCATGATGGCAAAAACTGGCTCCAAGTGGGCCAGACCGGCATCACCGACTTTCTGAACAATCGCCCCGATAGGATTGGCTTCGGCTTCAATATCGCAAGCAATCCGTCTCTGCCGTCGATCATGACGATTGACTGCTTCAAGCTAACTGGCCCGGCTGTTTAAGGGCCAGCAAAAACATAAGAATGGGGGTGTCGCCGTGAAGGCCAAAACAAAGAAAATGGTGGCCGGGGTATTCGGCTTTTTGGGTAGGTCGGTCGTTTGGTTGGCGAAGAACCCAGCCACACAGGCCATCGTTGCAACCGTCGTGAAGCACAGGGTCAAGAGCGGCGTTGCCGCTACCCTGATCGTCGCTACCTACGAAGCGTTCGCGGGGAACCTGTGATGATCGACAATCCAATCAAATTCGCTGGCGACGTTGTGAATGGCGCGATGGCGTTCGGTGCGATGTTCACCCTCAACGAGTGGGCCGCCATCTTGTCGATCTGCTGGTGGGTGTATCGCTTCGGCGACGAGTTCTACCAAAAGCGAAAGCGCAGCAAGGCCGCCGAATAAGGAAAAGCCCGGTCAAATCGACCGGGCTTTATATATCACTTAGAATTGCATCGTTGTTTTCATCGTCATGGACATGCCCGCAGCGTGAAGGCGCGGCGCTCGCTTGATTGCCGCCATCACATTTTTTAGGGTTGAGACTCAATCAGAGCCAGAAGGCCAGCGCGGTGACAAGGGCTACGCCTGACAGGAAGTTGTCGGCGAGTTTGTCGTAGCGTGTGGCGACGCGGCGGAAATCCTTGATGCGGCAGAAGGCGTTCTCGATGAGATGTCGGCCTCGATAGCGTTGCTGATCGTAGCGAATGGCACGCTTGCGGTTACGCCTGCCGGGGATGACCGGGCTGGTGCCGTTGTCTCGCAGGGCCTTGCGCAAGCTGTTGGCATCGTAGCCCTTATCACCAAGCAGGTAGCGCATGCGGCCCGCGCGTTCGAGCAGCGCCGGGGCGGCCTTCACGTCGCTGACATTGCCGGCGGTAAGCATCAGCGCGTAGGGGCGACCGAGCACATCGGTCAGGGCATGGACCTTGGTTGTCCAGCCACCGCGAGAACGCCCGATCGCCTGCGTCTGGCGCCCCCTTTTCCCCCGAACGCCGAGCGCTGGGCCTTGATGTAGGTGCTGTCGATCGCGGTACTCTTCGTGACCGCGCCCGCTTCAGTCAGCGTGTCGAGCAACTTCGTCCAGAAGCCCCGCCGCGACCAGCGGTTGAAGCGGTTGTAGATCGTTGTCGAAGGCCCGTAGTCCGCCGGGCAATCGCACCAGCGGCAACCAGACTTCAGCACGTGGAAGATGCCCGAAATTACCCGCCGATCATCGACGCGCCGTGCTCCAGGCTGGTTCTTTGGCAAGTGCGGTTCGATCGCCAGCCAGGCTTCGTCCGACAACCAGAACAGCGAGCGCGACATCGACAGGGCCTCCCTCCATTGTGGAAGCCCATTGAATCAACCTATGCACATACTTTCAAGAGGCTGATTGGGTTTTAACCCTAGTCCCCTACCACGCGATGGTTCTCGCCCATTCTTCAGTATCGCAATCAGTTGTCCTTCGATGCGAACAAGGTGATGGCGCTTACCGGCTTCAATTGACCAGTTCAGGCCAGTTCGCTCCAAAGCCCCTTTGATTACCGTCATCGTTGTGTTTTTCACTTTTTGTCCCTTAACCGGCAGAATTGCCGATCTCAGACCGGCAGGGACAATCTCATTTTTTATGTTAGGCAGGCAGATTATCTGAGCCAGCTTTCTCTGCCCTTTTCCGCGCCCAATATGCCTTTGCGCCTTCTGAGCGGGCCAGCTTACCAGCCTCGTCCATTGGTCCTTTCGACACGCCTTTGCAGCTTGCCGCGATCTTAGCGCGGTGTTCATCTGACTTCGGCTTGCCCTTGGTGCTGTCGCTGATCCGCGCCTTGCTCATGTCGGAATGCTTATCGCCCTTCTTCATACGGCAATCGAACAGCGATTTTCCGCGAGTGCAGATTTGCATGTTCTGGGCGGTGCGAATGTCCTCCTGTGTGGCAGCAAAGCTAATCGGGCTTAGGACATATCCGTTCAGGTTCGGGTCGTCCTTGGTGGACTTGCGATTGCGATAGTAAAGGATTTCGTTGTCTGCCCACTCTTCCAGTGTGCGGAGGCGACGACGGCCCCATAGGTTCAGGAATTCACCGAATGACAGTAGGAAGGTCTTTCCATAGCCTTCCTGACGCTTTTTGGCCTTGTTGTACCAGCCTTCAAGGTAGGCGAGAACATCGGGGCGAACGTCTGATGGTGTGATGACTTTCATTTGTGATGCTCCATTCAAAAAAGAACCCTGAGGGAGCATCACCAACCCCAGGGTTCTCACCGATCGCCTTGCTCTGTGCAGACGTAACCGGAAAACTCTAAAAACGCTTTGTGTGATGCTCTGCGTTCGATCTATTTATCGGATGGGCTTCAAAACCGGCATCAAACGGGATTGGCGTATGCCCTGCCTTCCTCGCTACAATCTCACTATGCTGCCAATGGACTTCTGCTGTCACTATTGATTTTGACTGCTGAGCAATCTCTTGAAGTGATGTAAGTCCTAGTGGATTGGATGCTCTGGATGGCAGAGAAGTGAAGTAACCCCTCTATATAATAAGGGCATATCGGACATGACTTAACTGAGAAGTGAAGTAACACTATCTACTCCGTAGGAGTATATAGCGTCCTTTCCACCTCCCAACTAAATCACATCCGACACTACCGCATCGCGCGGTTTCTCCGCACTTCTTCGCGTTCGCTCAGAAGTCCGTCGAACCCGGCTTTGCAGTTCCTGAATAGCTCGTTGAGCGGGTGCTTCGCTCACCCATTGTCTGCGACGCCCATTGTCCTGCGGACGGCCAACGCTCCGCTTTTGTCTGGCTCGGCTTCGCCTCGGAACTCGCCGTTCGGGCAGAGAGAAATGGGCGACTTAGGGAAACGGGCTGACGCGGTCATATAGCGCAAATCCGCTCCATCCTGATATGTCCATGCGCTTGGGGCTACATGAACACGCCGCTATCGCGTTGGGCTTCTATGACTGCTCATGCAGCGCGAGAACGCACCGGCGCTTGCCACTTATCCATCCAATTGCGTCCCCATACCTTCGCCGTTGCTGCGCCATTCGGCATCGCGAACAACTGCCTGACACCCTCGACCTTTGAACTGACCGACACCGGGCTTAACGTTGGATCGTAGATCAGCGGGGTCTCTTCATAGAAGTTGTCCTGCACCTCAGTATGGGCGAGAACCAGCGCCTGCGTATTGTGCAAAATCCCAAGGGCATGGACGGTCATGTGGCCCTTGCCGTTCGGGTCGAGATCCACCAGCGATAGATTGCGAGCAATATAGGTGTCCGCCAATCCGCGCCGCCGCTGATCCCCTTCGACGCGCTCCTGCAATACCTCATCCATCACGTCCGCAAGTGGGCGCGTGCCTCGTCCAAAGCGCGACAGGAGTTCCGATACTGCAACCGTCTGCGTTGCCCATCCGTGCGCAGAAATCGTGTGGCCAAGAATAAGCTGACCATTGACCGCTGCCGTCGTGGCGCTCGCTGCGTCATAGCTGATTTGGAATTGCGGATAGCCCAGCTTGCGCACTTCCTGCTGGATCGCCGTCAACACGCAGCCCATTTCCAACTTGGCCGTGCCGAGAACATGGAGCCATCCGACATTTTCAAGGATGCCGTCATTGTGCATGTCGAGCAGGCGAGCAACGATCATGCTTGGGCAGCTTTGATGCGCAGATGCGAATGCCCAGCCCTGAAACGGATAGTGTTTTACAGCCTCATACCAATGTTTGCTCTCAGTATGGTTCCGGCCTTGCAGAACATTAAGGAGCCGGGTTTTGCCGGGGACGCGCAACTGCACGAAGCGATCATTATTCTGACACGTCATCGTCAGGCAGGCGTGGAAGCCTTCGCTCAGACCAGTAGCGCGGGCGGCGGAGGCCAAATCAATGCCCTCGCCTTTTAATTCGTCCACCCAACTGTCGATGCGGCCAGAATTGTCGGTGCCGGTTGGGAAGTCCAAGCCCATCGACCAGTCGGCCATATTTTCAAGCCAATTCAGCATGAGTGCGGGCGTGTCGTCGGTATATTCAAAGCCTGCTGCGCCACTGGCAATCTGGTAGCCGCCGCTATCACCAAGGACAATTGTGGCGTGGCGATCCCGCGCCATCACCATGTCGGGCTTCGGCACGGCAAGCGTCTTGGGATTGACCTGTCCTGCGCTGAACAGCGTGAACGGATAGTGCCATGGCGCTGTCGGATTGAGATAGTCGAGGTCATCAGGGGACAGAACAGCAGGGTCAATATGCGCGAACGCACCGCGCTTTGCTTCACTGATTAGCGCAGTGCTGATGGCCGGAAAAAACAAGGCCCGATCTCTCGCAAGCCATTCAGATCGGGTCATTTGCATTTCGGAAACTCTTTAGCGGCTAAAAAATCTGCATGAACCATCGGGGGAATCTGTGAACGCACAAACCGACCCTTCGGCAATTGCCGAAGCTAATCCGACCGCAAGCCTTAACGCCCAGTTTAAAAAGGTGCGGAATGCTGCAATTGCTTCCGAAAGTGCGGAAGATGTTGCCGGATACAAACTGAACGACGCGCTTTCTGCCCTCTATGAGTTCGGTGAAAACGTGCTGGGTTCGACCACGGCGCCCGATGAAGATACCTATCTGCTCTTCCTCAAATCGAACGACGTGAAGATCAACGCAGTAAAGCGGCGCAATCCGTATGTGGCGCTGACCCAGCTCGCGTTCGTGACGTCCAGCCCGTCGCTTCGCAGCCAGCGCGCAAAGGTGCTGGCCTTCGCTCGCCAAACCTGCGTTCCCGTATCCGACTTCGGACAGTGGATTGATGAGGAAGGCGGATTGAAGGGCCGCCTCAAGGAAGCGGTCAAGTTCTTCAGCGGAACGGCCCACACAAACAATGAACGGGAACGCGCCAGCCGTCTGGATCGTGCAAAGGACTACCTCAACCACCTTCCATCGCTTGCTGATTTCAACATCGCCGGCTTGCCGGATGGCTTCGCTATCGTCCTCGCCCGCGTTGTCGATGGTCAGGCGCAAGCGGTAAACGTTCTCGCGCATGAAACGCATGAGATTGCCAAGCTGGAGGCAGCAATCACGCCGTTTGACCCTGCTGGCCCTGCTCGCCGCCGCCTGCTGTCCACCCTGCCGCTTGGGCAGCTTTGGCGAGCAATCGACGCGATCTTCCTTGCCACCGCCCCCAAGCAGCAGGCTCATGTCCGTAGCATCGCGATAAGGAACACACTGCGCGGCATCGAGCCGATTTGCGAAGTGCTATCTGTGTCCGCCGCTCGCGACGAAGCCACCGCCGTCGTGGAAATCGCTGGCCACATCGGCGCATTGCCGCTCGATGAGTATTTCATACTTTATTCGGCGGTGAAGGAAAAAGAGGCGGGCTACGGGTTCGACTGTGCCGCTGAGCTATTCCATTCTGCATTTGCTGAGCATCATAACTGGAATCTGCAAGGCACGGCGCTGAGTGCCGATGACCTCTCGTTCCCAATCACCCTTACGCAGCTACCGCCGTCACACTCATTCCGTGTGGCAGACCGCCTCGCCGCAACTGCAAAAACGTTCAGCGTCACGCAGGATGGAGCTAAGGCGCTGATGGCGTATATAGATGCGGAGACAACGAAGACCGCCCCAACACGCGGGGCAAAGCAGGCTGTATCGCTCCCTGAGTTGATGGAAATGGAAGACGCTAACGGCGAGTTTCATTTGCGCTGCATCGGTTCGGCCGATGACGTGGTGATCGGCACGACAACACATGCTCTTGAACCGGAAATCCGCGATCTTGCCTATGCTGACATGCTCCGACTGGCGAAGGCGATGGTCGCCTATGAGGTCGATGCAGACGGCTGTTTCATGGACGGACAGACCGACGATGCCTGCGCAGAGTTCGTAATAACACTGGATACTGACAAGCTGACCGTAACGATCCCGACTCGCTCTGGCGAAGCCCGCAGCCGCTTCCGCGTTCCGTTGGAGGCTGCATAATGCTGATTGCTCGCTCGGACTGGAAGCCATTGCTGGAGGAAATCCGCAATGGCCTCCGCGACGTTTCCACGGTTCCCACCAATCAGCCTCATGACGCCGCTCGCCATTCTGCGAACCGGGCAGAGTTCGACAAGCTATTGCAGTGGGCGCGCGATTTACGGTTTAACGAAGAGGCGACCGATGATGAGGTCTGGCAATCCATCAACGTGCATCCATACTTTGCGTTCGTATCGCCGCCGAACAGCGACAGCTTGGACAAAGCAAGGCAATACCTATCCGACTATCGGGAACTGGCACAGCCGGGTTGGATCAAAAGCGCACAGGCGCAAAAATACCTCAACGATCCGACAGCTTATTCGAACACCAAAAAGTCGAAACTGCCAGCTATCATTGCAGCGGCTACAAACCTGTTCAATCGGCAACGTCTGAACAATCAGCGGCCCCTAGTCGATATTCTGGTGCCGAAGTTGCATCGGAGTTTTTCGCCAGACGATCTTCGCGCCATTCATCGCAAGCTGAAAGCTGAACTTGGCTACGGTCCGGTGACACGGTTTCACCTGATGATGGATTTGGGCCTGCCGGTTGTGAAGCCGGATAAGATGCTGATCCGCACTATCGTGCGCCTTGGCCTAATGACGCACAGCGGCGACAAGCTAAACCGTAAGCCTATTCCGCTTAGGATAGATTCTGAGATCGCCTCGGCGCTTGGTCAGGACGACGCGTTCACATGGGAGTTGCAAGACTTGCTGAACGATATGTCGCGGGAAACGGAAATCCCGATGCGCGAAATTGACCTTTTGTTCTGCAAGATGGGAATGGACCCAAGCGAGGAAGAGGGCCGCCCATTCACGATCTGCGACGCAAAGCCAAACTGCAAAGTCTGCACAGCCCATAGGTTTTGCACATATGGCCAGAAACACCAGCCGATGAAGAAGGCTGCATGAGCAAAAAGCCCCAGCCGATTTAGGCGGCTGGGGCTTCTCTTTTAGGAGTCAACTTACAAGACTGAGCAGCCCCGATGGAGCGTCCTGTTCGTTAATTGTATTTATGCCTCACTTGCCCACTAGGCCCGACTTATACGCCCCGCCCCACCAGCTTAGGACTTGCTGGCGCATACGCGGGTCGAAGCTGATATGAACCCAGCGGTTTTTCTCCATGATAAGCTGATCGAACTTGATGCCCGACGCGACGATTGCGCGGCAGATCGCCATGGGATCACCGAACGCAGGACAGACGAAATCAACAGCGTATCCCAGCGCATGGGCAGACGTTGGAGAACCACCAACTTTGCGATTAACCGCTGCGCTGCGGAACCCGCTATTCACGCGGATTGAGCTTCCTAGCAGCTTCCTGACTGCATCCATGGCCTGAGCCGTGTTGGTCAGAATGGCAAGCTGTTGATTGTTTGGAGTGTTGTTCAGGCCCGTTGACGTCGTGGTCATTTCGGCCAGCGAGAAGTAACTAGATAGCTTTGTCATGCTGATAGTTATCGACTTCTATCAACGGACCATCCTTTGACACTGCTTTCCTTATGAAGCCGGTTTTGACGCTTTCTGCGTAAATATATTGACGGCAGAAAACTGCTGCGAACCGCTTTTAGGAGAGCAACATGATCCAGCAATACCTTACCCGCTTTGACAGAACTCGTGTGGGATACAGCCTAGTCGATACCTATCACGCAGACTGGAACCCGACTTCACATCACGATAACGGAGGTCAGACCTACGACATTGCGGGATACCTATTTGGCGCAGTAACGTTGATGAAGGATCGCCCAACCGAACCCAAGGCATGGGGCTTCGGCAGCTATGTCGGAAAGAAGGGCAGCGAGAACACCAGCGACAATTGGCGCGAAACACGCACCATCAAGCTAGAATATCACACCAAAGATCGACCACAGAAACGCAGGGAGTTGCATGAGGCCGCCGAAAGGCTCGGCTACGCGCATTGCGTCTTCGATAGCAGCGACCGCTATGGCGCCCCTACAGTCGCAATCATCCTGCCCCTCACCGAAGCGATCAATGAAGGCCGTTATGCCCGCTTGGCGACCGTCTTTGCATTTGAGTTGGACCACTGGCGCGCAGTCGATGGCTATTCCTCAATGACCCATCTGGCTCATGTGGACCAAGACTGCGTGATCGAAACGTTTGAGGGCGCGGTGATCTCGCCCAGCGCGAAGATCAAGGAGACGAAGAACCTCTATCAGAACATCAATCCAAAGCACTTTTGCGCCGCTGGCCCGAAAGCGGCGGTCCACTTGGTCGAACCGATCTTCACCAGCCACGACGGCCTATTTGAGTGGACGGCCACTGCTACGGAAACCGCGCAGATGACCGCTGACAGTCTGCTGGCGTCCATCGGCGTGAGACTGGACTGATAAGTAGAACAAACGGGATCAAGGAGAGGCAAATATGTCCACAGATGCAAACGGCGATGTTTATCGCATTCCAGAGGGCGAGAACCAGAAGGGCAAGCCCAACTACTTTTTTGAAGCCGACAAGGCGATTGGCGAAGCCGCGATCATGCTCGACAAGGTGTATAGCCTGACAACCAAGCGCGAGGAGTTCGTGACCGTCAACATCGACCCGGCGCTGGATAAGGTCATTGCGCTGCTCAACACGGCAGTCGAACTGGTCGAGAAGGCCCGCGCAGCCGACAAGGAAGCGACCGACGCATAAATATCACGTCCTCGCGAAAGGGTTCGGATAACGTTGGAAACCCGGTGGCCCAGATGGTCGCCGGGTTTTCGTATGAGCAACCGACGCTTTCAAGTTAATGGAGCGTACCCAAGATGGCGGAGTTGAGCAACGTAATCAACATCGCGCATTCTAACTCTCGATGCTTCTATGGCTCCGCACAGCTGAAAGCTAAACCTGATCAGGCCAAAAACAGGTAGTACAGCCAACAGAGCATAAAGACCTACACCGTCAATCACATCTGCCCCAAGCAGCACCGCACCTATCAAAAAAGCACCGCCACCATAATAAAATAATACAGACATGAAATGTGAAAATACAAACCATGCCTTTCCAAATCCAGATTTTAAATCCCATTCAGTAACACGATCAGAGTTGTTATTTAAAATGCCACAACGATGGCATTTTACAAATGGCTGACCGATACCAGAATACTCTCTAACATAACCGGATGTCAGACTTTTTTTACAACCACCACACTTTTGATTGACATAAACCCCCACCACTTCACTCCCATTCCACGCTTATCCAATCCAATGCACGTAGCCTCACCGCTAGGTCCATTCAATGCGACATTGCCTTTTATGCCTAAATTCCCGCGTTCTGAGCCACCGCATAAAAACGGTTGCACTGTTCTTCTTTTGTTCCATACCCTGTTCGCATGAACCAGCCTGATTCTCTCTGGCTCGCGCAGAGCCTATTAAGCGCGCCCGGTTGGGCGAGAGTGGCACTGACTGCACCGAACGAAAGGCTGCGAGAGAACGCCGCACTTGAACTAGCGCAGAGCATACTTGCCGCTTGGGACCGCCAGCCAACCATGCCCGATGCTCGGCAGATGACCTTCCCGCTTTGACGTGGGTGCAAACACGACGCTGCGCAATCTAGGCGACTACGCGAGACGACAAGCCAACCTTTTCATCATCTGCAAATGCGGTCACTCAGGAGTTCTCGATGCCGATAAACTCAACCGATGGTTCCTCGCCCATTGTTGGAACACCGCAATGGAAACAGTCGGATCGCATTTGCGCTGCTCGCGCTGTCGGAGCCATCCTGAACGATTTGCTCCCTCGCCTCGCAGACCAGATAACCCGGACTGGATGAGCAACGAGGATCAGTGGAAACGTTTGATCCGGCGTCTCAGGAATTAATCTGTAAAGTCGGTGAATTGTGCGTCGTGCAACTGTTGATGCTTGCATCAGCAAATTGCACCCCTGCGCACGCGGATCGATGGGCGATCCCGGCACCGCCATCACCTCCCGCCCGGCTTCACCCGCCAGCCGCGCGGTGATGAGCGACCCGGACTTGGGCGCGGCCTCCACCACCACGGTCCCCAGCGCCAGGCCCGCGATGATCCGGTTGCGCGCCGGGAAATGCCGGGCAAGCGGCTGAACGCCGGGCGGATGCTCGGTCACAAGCAGGCCGCGCTGCGCCACCTCCTCCTGCAATGCCGCATTTTCGGGCGGGAACACCATGTCGATGCCGCAGGCGATGACGCCGATCGTCCCGCTGTCGACCGACCCGCGATGCGCTTCGGTATCGATCCCGCGCGCCAGCCCCGATACGACCACCGCCTCCCGCTGCCCCAGGTCCTGCGCCAGGCTGCGCGCGAAGCGGCAAGCCGCCGCCGATGCATTGCGCGCGCCCACGATGGCGACGCAGGGCCGCGCGGCCAGCGCCGCGTCCCCGCGCACGATCAGCGCCGGCGGCGCGCCCTCCATCTGGTCGAGCAAGACGGGATAGTCGGCGTCTCCCATCAACAGATAGCGGCCGCCCAGCGCGCGCGTTGCCGCGATCTCGTGCTCCACGGCCCCCGCGTCCGCGACGCTCGCGCGGCCGCCGCCTCGCTCCGCCAGCATGGGGATGGCGCGCACCGCCTCCCCCGCGCTGCCGAAGCGCGCGAGCAATTGCCGATAGCTGACCGGCCCGATTCGCGGCGAGCGGATCAGTCGCAACCGCTCGAACCGCTCCCGCTCGCTCATTCAGGCGAAGCCGACTTGGATGTGCCGACCTTGGGTTCTTCGCCCTTCATCAGCCGCGCAATATTGGCGCGATGGCGCCACAGCAGGATCAGCGCCATGGCCAGGGCGACGGGGACCAGGTCCATTCGCCCGAACGCCCACATCGCAACCGGCGCGCTGATCCCCGCCGACATGCCGCCCACCGACGACCAGCGCGTGCCGAACAACAGGCCCAGCCACACCAGCGCGAAAACGATGCCCGCAGGCCAGTAAAGCGCGGTCACGACCCCCATCATCGTCGCCACGCCCTTGCCCCCGGCAAAACGCAGCCAGACCGGATAGCAATGGCCGATGAACGCCATCGCGCCCGCCATCGGCCCGCCCCCGTCGACAATCGCCGCGCCGACCAGCACCGCCGCAACGCCCTTCAGCAAATCGAGCAGCAAGGTCGCGGCCGCCAGTCCCTTGCGCCCGGTGCGCAGGACATTGGTCGCGCCGATATTCCCCGACCCGATCTGCCGCAGGTCGCCCGCGCCGGTGATGCGCGTCAGCAGCAGGCCAAAGGGGATGGAGCCAAGCAGATAGCCGAGAATGAGGACAAGGGAGGGGAGCAGCCAATAAGGTGTCATGAACATCGCCGGTAGAAGGTGCCCGCGACCATAGCGTGACAGCCGCACGGAGCAATGGCGAAGCTGCGCCGCGTCCTGATGAAGCCTCTCGTCACAAGCATCCTTTTGATCGTTCAGACGCTTATGCCAGTCCTGCCCGACATGATGGAGACTGCCCCTATGCTTCGATCCGCCCTCATCGGCCTTGTTGCCGGCCAGCGCTCGCTCACCCCGCTGGCCGTGCTGGCGGGCGCGGCGCGCGACGGGTTGCTGCCCAATGCGCCGCGTGCGACCGCGCTGCTTTCCAATCCGCTGATCGCATCGGGCGCGGTCGCGCTCGCGGGCCTCGAAATGGCCGGCGACAAGACGGAAAGCGCGCCCGACCGCACGGTCAAGCGCGGCTTGGCGGTGCGCGTCATGACGTCGGCCTTTGCCGGCGCCGTCCTCGCGCCGCGCGGCAAAGGCGCGCTGGGCGCTGCCACAGCCGTCACCGCCGCCATCGCCAGTGCCTATGCGGGCCTAGCCCTCCGCAAGAAAGCGATGCGCGCCTATGGCCAGGTGCCGACTGGCGCGATCGAGGACGCCGTGGTCCTGGCCGGCGGACTCGCCGTCACCCGCTGACATGGCGCGGGGGCGTTGACAGGCCAGCGCCGGCCCGCAACAGAAGCGGGCATGACGGTCGCCCCCGAAGCTCCCATTCTCTTCTTTGATTCCGGCGTGGGCGGTCTTTCGATCCTAGCCCCCGTCCGGGACATGCTGCCCACCGCACCCATCATCTATGCTGCCGACAGCGCCGGCTTTCCCTATGGCACCAAGAGCGAGGCGGAAATCGCCGCACGCGTGCCCGCCTTGCTCGGCCGCCTGGTCGAGCGCTATCGCCCCCGCCTGGCCGTCATCGCCTGCAATACCGCCTCGACCATCGCGCTTGCGGCCGTTCGCGCGGCGCTCGACATACCGGTCGTTGGCACGGTCCCGGCGATCAAGCCCGCCGCGCTCTTGTCGAAAAGCCGCGTCTTCGGCGTGCTCGGCACCGACGCGACGGTGCGCCAGCCTTATGTCGACCGGCTCGCCGCCGAACATGGCGCCGACTGCACCGTCCTGCGCCATGGATCAGCTGCGCTGGTGCAGCTGGCCGAAGCAAAGCTGCGCGGCGAACCGCTCGATCCGCAGGTCGCCCGCGCGGCGCTTGCGGGGCTTACGACCCAGCCGGGCGGCGAGCGCATGGACATGGTCGTCCTTGCCTGCACCCATTTCCCGCTGGTGGAGGCAGAGCTTGCCGCCGCCGCGCCCCATCCCATGGGCTTCGTCCATGGCGGCGACGGCATCGCCCGCCGCATCGCCTTCCTGACCCAAGGGCAGGACTGGCCCGCAGCGCCAGCCCACGGAACCGCCGTCTTCACCCGCCTTGACGATCAGCAGCAAAGGTTGCGCCCGGCTTTGGCCCGCTATGGCCTCGACCAAACCGAGCAGCTCTGACGGGGTAGGCCATTTGTCCAATGCCGCGCTTCCGATCAGTGTGATAGCTATTTCCCCCTAAGGCTGAGAATGGTTATCGCTGGTAATGGACGAACCACGCGGGTAAATGCGACCTCAAGGGCAGAGGAAGGGCGCGCTCAGAACGACAATATGCGCGCGAACGAACGGGAAGAAGCGTAGTGAATTACAAGCACATCTTTTCGCAGGCGATCGATCGGCTCCACAGCGAAGGCCGCTATCGCGTCTTCATCGACATCTTGCGAAACAAGGGCGCTTTCCCCAACGCGCGCTGCTTCCACGGTCATAATGGCCCGAAGCCGATCACCGTGTGGTGCTCCAACGACTATCTTGCCATGGGCCAGCATCCCAAGGTCGTCGCAGCGATGGAAGAAGCGCTGCACGACGTTGGCGCGGGATCGGGCGGCACCCGCAACATTGGCGGCAACACGCATTATCATGTCGATCTGGAAGCCGAACTCGCCGACCTGCATGGCAAGGAAGGCGCGCTCCTCTTCACCTCGGGCTATGTCTCGAACGAAGCGACGCTCTCCACGCTCGCCAAGCTGCTGCCCGGCTGCATCATCTTTTCCGACGAACTCAACCACGCCTCGATGATCGCGGGCATCCGCAACTCGGGCTGCGAAAAGCGCGTGTTCCGCCACAATGACGTCGATCATCTGCGCGAACTGCTGGCGGCCGAGGATGCCGACACACCCAAGCTGATCGCGTTCGAAAGCGTTTATTCGATGGACGGGGACATCGCCCCCATCGCCGCCATCTGCGATCTGGCCGACGAATATAACGCGCTCACCTATCTCGACGAAGTCCATGCCGTGGGCATGTATGGCGCGCGCGGCGGCGGTATTTCGGAACGTGATGACGTCGCCGACCGCGTCACCATCATCGAAGGCACGCTGGGCAAGGCATTCGGCGTCATGGGCGGCTATATCGCGGCCGACCAGATGATCGTCGACGTGATCCGCAGCTATGCGCCCGGCTTCATCTTCACCACTTCCCTGTCGCCGGTGCTGGTTGCGGGCGTGCTGGCCAGCGTGCGGCACTTGAAAGGCTCCAGTGCGGAGCGCGAGGGGCAGCAGGCGTCGGCCGCTCTCCTCAAGCGACTGATGGGCGACGCTGGCCTGCCGGTCATGCCGTCCGTCACCCATATCGTGCCGCTGATGGTCGGCGATCCGGTCAAGGCCAAGCGGATCAGCGACATATTGCTCGCCGAATATGGCGCTTACGTCCAGCCCATCAATTATCCCACCGTCCCCCGCGGCACCGAACGGCTGCGCTTCACCCCCGGCCCTGCGCATACCGAAGAGATGATGCGCGACCTGGTGGCGGCGCTCGTGGAAATCTGGGACCGGCTGGACCTGGAACTGCTGGAGCGCCAGGCGGCTTAAATACGGCTCCAGGCATTGACGATCGTTTCTTTTTCGCGCCTACCTGCTTGATCGCAGGGGGAAAAGATGATGAGGATTCGCAGTTCTAGGACGATTGGCATCACATTTGTCATCATGGCGTCATTCGCCATGATGACGTCGGCGCCGGCAATGGCGGCTCCAAATGGCATCACCTACGACTGCGATACCGCCGCCGACCATTTCTCCGAACTGGTGCTGCCAGCACCTAAAGGCCCCTTCATTGTGCGTGGTCAGGTAAAGGTGAAAGCCATAGCGGCATCTGAGGAATATGTACCACTTACACGTCTGGCGATTATGGAAGCGCCAGAAAAGCTAGGCGCAAGCAGCCAAAACCAGGCGGGCTTCAGCCTAGCGGCCCTGCCTGCCGGAAAATTGGGCGTGAAGACAAAGGACAAGAACGCAGTCCTTCATTTTGCGAACTGGGATGAACGCAAAGCCGGCAGCGAGGTTTCGCACGATCTCTTCCCCCTAGCAGACACGCAAGATGCACGGCCTTTCAGCCTGGCCTATGACGGTAAATCCGTGGTGGCGCAATTTGCTGGCCAGCAGCAGACGATGGCTTTGGATGTGGATGCGCCGGTTGTTCGTCTCATCTGCTCTACGGGCGAATTTTTGTACACGAACCTGACAATCGACGCCCAGTAACGCCGCGTCGGCACGGCATTTTATGCCTCAGCCCTGATCAACCCGCCGCGCACCGCATAGCCGCGATAGAGCGCCCGGCTCTGCGCCACGCCGCCGACATCCTGCGCCAGCCGCTCGACCGCCGCTTGGAGGCCCGCGCGCGGCGACACATGGAACGCCCCCAGCCAGCCGCACAGCGCGCGCCTCCAAAGCTCCGGCAGGTGCTCCTGCTGCCCGAAATCGACGATCTCCAGCCGGCCGCCCGGCGCCACGCAATGCGCCGCCTGGGCCAATGCCGCTTCCCAGTCCGGGATCATGGAGAGGGCATAGCTGATGAACACCCGGTCGAAGGTCGCGCGCCCGAACAGCGCCTTTGCATCGAAACCGCAGGCGTCGCCTTGCACCAGGATCACGCGCTTTGCCATGCCGGCCTTTGTGACGGCTGCGCGCGCCGTCTCCAGCATCGCCTCCGATATGTCGACGCCATGCAGAGCGGCGCGTGGCCAGGCCTTTCCCGCCGCGATCAGATTGCGCCCGGTGCCGCAGCCAATCTCCAGCACCGCCCCGCCGTCAGGCACGTCGAGATCAGCGATCAGCCCGTCCCGGCCCAGCAGATAATATTTGCGCGTCAGGTCATAAATATGCCGCTGGTAGCGATAGACCCCGTCCATCAGCCCCCGATGGTCGCTCACACATCATCCCTCAGCACATAGAGATGAACACCGCCATAGATGGCCGAACGATCACGCGCTGTGTAATCGCGCGAGGCGTCGGCGCGATACTGCCAGCGCCCTAGGATGTCGTCGCTGACACGGCCCGGCAGGATGCTCGGCTCACCCGCGGTGCGGAACAGAACCCGAGCGCCCGGCTTCGCCGTTCGCGTAATCTGCGCCCAGAGCGCATTCAATTGCGCATCGTTCATCCAGTCCTGCGCATCGAGCAGGATATAGCGGTCGCAGGACGCAGCCGGCTGGCTTGCAAGGAAGTCGGTGAAATTGACATGCCGCACGTCCACGCGCCCGACCCGCGCCCGCACCGCCTCATGGTTTCCCGCCTGAAGATAGGGCGGCAATGGCCCCTCACCCCCTGCATAGCCGCGCCCGAAAGCCTGCACCGCAAAATAATTGTCTTTCAGATCAAAGTCGCAGGCCAGTTTCTTCAGCCGCGCTTTCAACACGGCATCCATGCGCGCGTCACCGGCCAGCGCCTCGAACTGCGCGGGCGGGATGCCGAGGCCGAACAGCGATGCCGGCTGGCTGGTCAGCCAACGCACAAAGCCCCTGTCGAAGATCGGCGCCAATTCGCGCTCGAAAATCTCCAGCTGTTCCTCACGCGACCGCGCATTCAGCATCCGCCTGGGGTTGACGCCATGCAAGCGCGCCAGCAGGTGCGCCGCGCCGATGAAGCGGCCCAGCAGGCCATGTTTGTATATCCCACGCGCGAACCCGCCGATGCGCCGCCGCCCGATCAGGTCGCGTCCCTCCCAATAGCGCCGGGTCGCCTCGTCCAGATGCGGCGCTACAAGGTCGCGATAGGCCGCAATATTGGCGCGATCGTCGGCCTGCGCGAAAAAGCGGTGGAAAGTCGCATGATCAGGCAGGGTCCGCGCCGCCACCAGTTTCAGCCGGTTGAGCGCGATATGCGCGGTGTTCAAATCCACCGCCGTGATCTTTGCCGGGTCTGCGGTCAGATAGGATAGCACGTTGCAGCCGCCCGACGCGATCGTCACCACATGGCTGTCGGGCTGGATCGCCAGCGCCTCCATGTCGACCGCCGGGTCTTCCCATATCTGGGCATAGACCAGTCCGCGAAAGGCAAAGGTGAAGGCGCGCTCCAGCAGGCCCTGCTTCGACAAATGGCGATGCCGGTGCACCGCCTTGGTAATGGTCCGGTGGGCTGAAAAGGCCATGATCGCGACTCCCCGCTGCGCGTTCCTATCCGCGCGCGATAGGGCAATGGCGTGTCGACGCGGTGACGCGCGCGTTACCGCGCGATGACTCGCCTTTTCCGCCTGGCCTTGCGGAACCGCCATGCCCCTTCCCATCTTCTTGCCCCATGGCGCATTGGATCGAACCGCACCCGACCGGCATTTATGTCCGCCCCGCCGATGCGTGGATCGACCCGTCCCTGCCGCAGGAGCGCGCCTTGGTGACGCACGGCCACGCCGATCATGCGCGCGGCGGGCACGGACATGTCTGGGCGACGCGCGAAACGCTGGCGATTATGGGCTTGCGCTATGGCACGGCCAGCGGCACGGCGGTGGATTATGGCGAAGAGGTGCGGCTGGGCGGCGTGCGCATCCGCTATGTGCCCGCCGGCCATGTGCTGGGATCAGCGCAGATCCTGTTGGAACATGCCGGCGAACGCGTGGTCGTGACCGGCGACTATAAACGCCGCCCCGACCCCACCTGCCTGCCATTCGAACCCGTCCCCTGCGACATTTTTGTCACCGAAGCGACGTTCGGCCTGCCGGTCTTTCGCCATCCCGACACCGGCAGCGAGATGGACCGCCTGCTCGCCGCGCTCCACGCCAATCCCGATCGTTGCGTCCTCGTCGGCGCCTATGCCCTGGGGAAGGCGCAGCGGGTCATCAGCGAATTGCGTGGCCGGGGCCATCATGACGCCATCTATATCCATGGCGCGCTGGAACGCATGTGCGCGCTCTATCAGGATTTTGGCGTGGACCTTGGCGAACTGCGCCCCGCCACCGGCGTCGCGGCCAAGGATATGCGCGGCCACATCATCCTCTCGCCCCCTTCCGCGCTCAACGATCGCTGGAGCCGCCGCCTGCCCGATCCGATCACCGCCATGGCCTCAGGCTGGATGCGCGTGCGCCAGCGCGCCCGGCAGAAGAATGTCGAGCTTCCCCTCGTCATTTCCGACCATGCCGACTGGGACGAGCTGACCGACACGATCCGCGAAGTCGCGCCCACCGAAACCTGGATCACCCATGGTCGGGAAGAGGCGCTGCTGCACTGGTGCATGACCCACCAAATCCGCGCCCGCGCCCTCGCGCTGGTAGGCCGCGAAGATGAGGATGAAGGGTGATGCAATTCCGTGCCCAACATCCGTTCGCTTCGAGCGACGTCGAGAAGCAGATGTCGCTTGGATATGATTGCCCGACCATGCTCGAAACGAATGGGGCTGGCTGATGCGCGCCTTTTCCCAGCTGCTCGACGGCCTCGTCTACACCCGGTCACGCAACGGAAAGCTTGGCTTGATCGCCGCCTATATGCGCGACGCGCCCGATCCCGACCGTGGCTGGGCACTGGCCGCGCTCACTGGCAGCCTTGATCTCAAGGCAGTCAAATCCTCCGCCATCGGTGAGATGATCCGCGCCCGCACCGATCCCATCCTCTACGAAATGAGCCGCGACTATGTCGGCGACCTTGCCGAAACCGTGGCCCTACTCTGGCCCAAGCGCACCGATCAGCCGGCTGAACTGGATGACGGATCGCTCAGCCTCTCCGCCGTCATCGGTCGTCTCCAGAATGTGACCCGCGCCGCCGCTCCCGACGCGCTGGCGCAGATGATGGATCATCTCGATTCTTCTGGCCGGTTCGCGCTGCTGAAGCTGGCGACCGGGGGGCTGCGCGTCGGCATTTCCGCCCGTCTGGCCAAGACCGGCTTTGCCCAGGCCTTCAACCTCGACGTCGATGATGTCGAGCAGGTCTGGCACGCCCTCTCCCCGCCTTACGCCGCACTGTTCGACTGGGCGGAGGGACGCAGCGGCCGCCCGGACCCCGAAGGCACACCCTATTTCCGCCCCTTCATGCTTGCTCACCCGCTGGAGGCCGACAGCGTGGACCTCACCGACTATGCCGCCGAATGGAAATGGGACGGCATTCGCATCCAGATTGTCGGCACGGGGACCGAAACCCGCCTCTACAGCCGCGCGAGCGATGACATCAGCGGCAGCTTCCCCGAAATCGCCGCTGCCTTCACGGGCCATGCCGTGCTGGATGGCGAATTGCTCGTAAAGGGCGAGTTCCAGGGGGGCGAGGCCGCCAGCTTCAACGCGCTCCAGCAGCGTCTGGGGCGCAAGGCCGTCACTACCAAGATGATGGAGGACTATCCTGCCTTCGTCCGCCTCTACGACCTGTTGATCGAGGGCGATCAGGATTTGCGCGCCCTGCCTTGGCATCAGCGCCGCGCCAGGCTGGAGGCTTTTGTGCCGACGCTCGACCCGCAGCGCTTCGACCTGTCGCAGGTGATCGACGCGGACGATTTTGCCACCCTCGCCGACATCCGCGCCGGAGCCCGCGACGCCGCGATTGAAGGCGTGATGCTGAAACGCCGCGACAGCCCCTATGTCGCCGGGCGAAAGGCCGCGCTCTGGTATAAATGGAAGCGCGACCCGCTGACCGCCGACTGCGTCATGATGTATGCGCAGCGCGGCCACGGGAAACGTTCATCCTTCTACTCGGATTACACCTTTGGATGCTGGACGCCCGACGGTGAATTGCTGCCCGTGGGCAAGGCCTATAGCGGCTTCACCGACGAGGAACTGAAATGGCTCGACCGTTTCGTGCGCCAGAATACGGTCAACCGCTTCGGGCCGGTGCGGGAAGTGGAAAAGACGCTGGTGCTGGAGGTTGCTTTCGATTCCATCCACGACAGCAAGCGCCACAAATCCGGCCTTGCCATGCGTTTCCCCCGCATCGCCCGCATCCGCAAGGACAAGCCCGCGCATGAGGCAGACACAGTCGAGGGATTGAAAAAACTGGTCGTATGAAAAAGCGGCCGGCCCGCGTGCAGTCGGGCCAGCCGCTCCCTCACCTCATCGACAGGATCAGGGCATCAATACCGTATCGATGACATGAATGACGCCGTTCGACTGGTTGACGTCCGCAATGGTGACCATCGCCTTCCCGCCCTTGGCGTCCTGCAAATATACGGAGTCGCCGTCGACCCACGCGGTCAGAGGCTCGCCTTCGACCGTGGTCAGCATTGCCTTGCCGCCATTAGCCTTCGCCTGCGCGATCAGGTCGGCGGCATTCAGTTTACCGGGCACCACATGATAGGTCAGGATCTTGGTGAGGTCGGCCTTGTTCTCCGGCTTCAGCAAGGTGTCGACCGTGCCCGCAGGCAATTTGGCAAAGGCGGCGTTGGTCGGCGCGAATACGGTGAAGGGACCGGGACCTTTCAGCGTATCGACCAGGCCTGCGGCCTTCACCGCGGCGACCAGCGTCGTGTGATCCTTGGAATTGACCGCATTGTCGATGATATCCTTGCTCGGCGACATCGCCGCGCCGCCGACCATGGGGTCGGTCGCGGCCTGGGCCATCGCCCCGCCACTGACGGAGAGCAGCGCGCCGGCCAGCGCAATCGTTAGGGTGGACACTTTCATTTCGTCATCCTTCCTTTGTCACTCCCCGCCTTTCGGGGGGATGCGCCCATTACGCGCCAGCCGTCGGGAAGATGCGCGACTGCCCCAAAGGACAGGCCGCCAGATGCGTTCACGCGCATCTGACTTTGCGCTGTCATGGCCGCACCCTATATGGGCGCTTTCGCGCGAGCACGCGCAGCAGGCATAGGGAGAAACAATTGAGCAAGGTTCTGGTCATTGGCGCGGGCGGCGTCGGCTCTGTCGCGGTTCACAAGATGGCGATGAACCCCGACATTTTCAGCCATATCACGCTCGCCAGCCGTCGGCTGATTTCGTGCGAGAAGGTCGCCGAATCGGTGAAGGCCCGCACCGGCATCACCATCGACGTGGCGCAGGTCGATGCGGACAATGTGGACGAAACCATCGCGCTCATTGAAAAGGTTCAGCCCAAACTGGTCGTGAACCTGGCCCTGCCCTATCAGGATCTGGCGATCATGGACGCGTGCCTCGCGACGAAGACCGACTATCTCGACACCGCCAATTACGAGCCGCGCGACACCGCCAAGTTCGAATATAGCTGGCAATGGGCCTATCAGGACCGGTTCAAGGAAGCGGGCATCATGGCGCTGCTGGGTTCGGGTTTCGACCCCGGCGTCACCAGCGTCTTTGCCAGCTACATCAAGAAGCATCTGCTCGACCGGATCGACACGCTCGACATTCTCGACTGCAACGGCGGCGACCATGGCCAGCATTTCGCCACCAACTTCAACCCGGAAATCAACATCCGCGAAGTGACCGCGCCCTCGCGCCATTGGAACAATGGCGAATGGGTGGAAGGCCCGGCCTTAAGCCACAAGCAGGTCTTCGACTTCGATCAGGTCGGCGAAAAGAACATGTACCTCATGTATCATGAGGAACTGGAAAGCCTCGCCACCCATTATCCCGAGATCAAGCGCATCCGCTTCTGGATGACCTTCGGCGACGCCTATTTGAAGCATCTCGAAGTGCTCCAGAATGTCGGCATGACCCGGATCGACCCGGTCATCTACAATGGCCAGGAAATCATCCCGCTCCAGTTCCTCAAAGCCGTGCTGCCCGAACCGTCGAGCCTGGGTTCCACCACCAAGGGCAAGACCAACATCGGCGACATCGCGACCGGCCAGAAGGACGGGCAGGAAAAGACCGTCTATGTCTATAATGTCTGCGATCATGAGGACGCCTATGCCGAAACAGGCAACCAGGCGGTCAGCTACACGACGGGCGTCCCTGCGATGATCGGCGCGGCCATGATGCTGACGGGCGCCTGGCGCGGAGAAGGCGTGTTCAACATCGAACAGTTCGATCCCGATCCCTTCATGGACATGCTGAACAAGCACGGCCTGCCCTGGCAGGTGAAGGAACTGGACGCGCCGCTGGCCTTCTAACGCCCCCCACAAGGGATCGTCATCCCAGCGAAGGCTGGGATCGCATGCGGCGTCGCCGTGCCCTCTCGCCTGAGACCCCAGCCTTCACTGGGGTGACGGAGCTTTTGTTATGGAAACCCGCGCCGGCGATCCCGCCGCCTTTGCCCGCTTTGACCTCTATCGCGTCCCCTCGCCCGCCTTCGTGGTGGACGAGGCCGCGATACGCCGCAACCTGTCGGTCCTGCGCGACATTGGCGACCGCGCCGGCATCAGGGTGCTGGGCGCGCTCAAGGCCTTCTCCATGTGGTCGCTCGGCCCCGTCATCGGCGAATATCTCGATGGCGTCTGCGCCTCCGGCCTCTATGAAGCGCGCCTTGGCCGTGAGGAGTATAGGGGCGAAGTCGCCACCTATTGCGCCGCCTACAAACCCGACGATCTCGCCGAAATCCTGCGCATTTCCGATCATGTCATCTTCAACAGCCCCGGCCAGATCGCGCGCATGAGGCCGATCATCGACGCGGCGCGCAAGGACGGTGTGAACTTCGACATCGGCCTGCGGCTCAACCCGCTCCATGCCGAAGGCGAAGTGCCTAAATATGACCCGTCGCAGCCGCACAGCCGCCTCGGCTTTCCGGTCGATCAATTGCGGCCGGAGCATCTCGACGGCGTGGATGGCCTCCATATTCACAATCTGTGCGAACAGGATTTCCTCCCGCTCCAGCGCACTTGGGCGGCGATCGAAGCGCGCGTCATGCCGCACATTTCGAGCCTCAAATGGTTGAACTTCGGCGGCGGCCATCATGTCACCCGCGCCGATTATCAGATCGACGACCTCATTGCCTTTCTCCAGACCATCAGGGAGAAAACCGGGCTGGAACTCTATATCGAGCCTGGCGAAGCGATGGCGCTGGACGCCGGTATCCTCGTCGGCGAAATATTGGATGTCATCCATAATGGCATGCCCGTCGCCATCACCGATATCAGCGCCACCTGCCACATGCCCGACGTGATCGAGGCTCCTTACCGCCCCGCCATGCTGCATGAAGCGGAGGATGGCCCTGTGACACGGCTGGGCGGTCCCTCTTGCCTGGCGGGCGATATCATCGGCGATTATCGAGTCCCCGGCGGCGCGGAACCGGGCGCGCGCATCGCCTTCCTGGATCAGGCGCATTATTCGATGGTGAAGACCAACACCTTCAACGGCGTGCCGCTGCCATCCATCTGGCTGTGGAACAGCGACACGGACGAACTCAAGGAAATCCGGTCTTTTTCATACGCTGATTTCAAGGCTCGTCTCTCCTGAGGCACGACTGACGGCGGGGCTCGCAACAAAATTTCTACCCGCGCTTTACAGGGGGGACCCCGCCGCATATATCGGCCGTCCGCTGCCCCATGGGACTTCCACCGCAAGGCAGCTTTTTTACTGCCAACGACTACACTGGAGGTCCCTTGAATTGCACAAGCATCCTAGCGCGCTGGGGGTAGCGACCACCCTCAAACCGGCAGCACCGGTAACGCTGATTCGCCCCGAAGCCGCTGCTCGGGCCGCCCGCTTCTTTGCCGAGAAGTTCCCGGGTCGCTCGCTCTATGCGGTGAAGGCCAATCCGTCTCCCGAACTGATCCGCACCTTGTTTGCATCGGGCATCACGCATTTCGACGTGGCCTCGATTGCCGAAGTGCGTCTGGTTGCCGAAGCGCTCGCCGGACAGGATGGCGCGAAGCTCTGCTTCATGCATCCCGTCAAGGCAGAGGAAGCCGTTGCCGAGGCCTATCACGTCCATGGCGTGCGCACCTTTTCGCTCGACACGATCGACGAGTTGGACAAGATCATGCGCGCGACCGGCAACGCCACCGATCTGGAATTGTGCGTGCGTCTGCGCGTGTCGTCGGAACATGCCGAACTCAGCCTGGCGTCCAAATTCGGCGCAGAACTGGGCGAAACCCGCGAATTGCTGATGGCCACCCGCCAGGCCGCCGACGCGCTCGGCATCTGCTTCCATGTCGGCAGCCAGGCCATGAGCCCGCAGGCCTATAGCGACGCCATCGAACGCGTGCGCGCGGCGATCGTCGATGCGGCCGTCACCGTCGACATCATCGACGTCGGTGGTGGTTTTCCGTCGGTGTATCCCGGCATGGAGCCGGTGTCGTTGGAACGCTATTTCGATGCAATCCATCGCGGTTTCGAAAGCCTGCCGATCAGCTATTCGGCGGAATTGTGGTGCGAACCCGGCCGCGCGCTGTCGGCCGAATATAGCTCGGTCGTCGTGCGCGTCGAACGGCGGCGGGGCACTGAGCTTTATATCAACGACGGTGCCTATGGCGCGCTGTTCGACGCCGCGCATATCGGCTGGCGTTTCCCGGTGGAACTGCTGCGTGAGGAAGCGAGCCTCGAATCGCTCGAAGGCTTCTCCTTCTACGGTCCGACCTGCGACGATATGGACCATATGGTCGGTCCCTTCATGCTGCCGTCGGACGTCAAGGCCGGCGACTATATCGAAATCGGGATGCTCGGCGCCTATGGCGCGGCCATGCGCACCGGCTTCAACGGTTTCACCTCGGAATCGACGATCGAAGTCGAGGATGAGCCGATGGCGAGCCTCTATACGGAGCATCCGCTGCCCCGCCGCCGCGCCAATGTGGTGAAGCTGGGATCTTCGCTCTAAGCAGCTAGTCAAAAGGCCCCCGCTGCCGAACGGTAGCGGGGGCCTTTCTCATTTGCGGAAGATGCCAACCAGTTCGACATGGGTGGACCAGCGGAACTGGCCGACGGGCTTGACGCTTTCCAGCTGATATCCCGCTGCCGTCAGATGCGCGGCATCACGGGCAAAGCTGGCGGGATTGCAGGATATATAGGCGATCGTCGGCACGTCCGCCTGCGCCAGTTGCAACACCTGTTCCCGCGCGCCCGCGCGCGGGGGATCGAGAATGACGGCGGCAAAGCGGTTCAGTTCCTCCGGCGTCAGGGGCCGCCGGAACAGGTCGCGATGATCGGCGGCCAGCCGCAGCTGCGCCCGACCTGCCGCCATCTTGAGCTGAAGGATCACGTCGCGCGCAGCCTCCGCCGCATAGACGGGCCTGCCCTCTCCCAGCGCCAGCGCAAAAGTGCCCAGCCCACAGAACAGGTCCGCGATCGCCCCCGTCGGCGGCAGCGCCGCGCCCACCGGGCCGACCAGAGCCGCCTCCCCATCCGGCGTGGCCTGGAGAAAGGAAAAGGGCGGAAAGCCAACTGGCACGCCACCGAAGCTGATCGTGGCTGCATCAGGCTCCCATCGCGTCTGTGGTCCGTCGCCCTCATCAATCGTCAGCCGCGCCAGACCGTGCGTCCGCGCAAAATCCCCCAGCCCCTCATCCGCTGCCAATCCCTCGACCCGCACACCCTCCAGCAACAGGTCGACGCCCTGGTCGATCACCGACATTTTCACATGCGCCGCTCGCTTGTCCGGCAGGATCAGCGCCAGCAGGGATCGCAGCGGCTCTATCAAGGCAAACAGCTTTGGGTCGAGCACCGCGCACATCCGAAGGTCGATCAGCCGATGGCTGCCCTCCTCGGCAAAGCCGATCGTCACGCGCTTGCCCGTACGCGCCGCGCGCAGCGATGCGCGCCGCCGGGTCATGGGGGGCGACAGATGTGGCGGCAGCACCGTGACCGCCGTCACGCCCTGGCCCGCCAAGGCGCCGACCGCACGCGCGGTCACGAAGTCGGCATAGCTCTGATCGTCCAGATGCTGAAGCTGGCATCCCCCGCAGGCAGGGAAGTGAACGCAGGGCGGCTCGGCATGATGGACGCCGAAGACGACGGTTCCATCGGCCATCACACGGTCCCCCGGCGCGGCCAGCGGCACATGCCGGCCATCGCCGGTGACGCCATCGCCGCGCGCGGCAATGCGGATGATGCTGTCGGCTTCGCTGTCTGTCTTGCTATCGGTCACAATCGCGCGGCGATAGCGGCTGGCAGCGCGCCAAGCAAATCATCCGCGACAAAGGCCGGGCGACATCGCCACGCCGCGTCGGCATGCAGCCATACCGCCTCGCAGGCAGCGCGAAATGGATCGCATGTCACCGCCAGCCGTCCCGCCGCCAGCCCCGCCAGCACATCACCGGTCCCGGCCGTCGACAGCCAGCTCGATGCACGCCCCTCGACCGCCACGCGCCCGTCCGGTGCGGCCACGACGCTATCTGCGCCCTTATAGACGATGACCGCCCCCGATGCTTTTGCCGCCGCGCGGGCGCGGTCGATCTTGCTGTCTGGCAGTTTCCCGAACAGTCGCTCGAACTCGCCTTCATGCGGCGTGAGGATGGCTCCGGAGGGTATGGACAGCGTGTCGTCCTTGCCGAGCAATGTCAGAGCGTCCGCATCCAGTACCAAAGGATGTCCGCTGTCCAGCGCCACACCCAGACGCGCCCGCGCATCTGCATCAAGGCCGAGGCCAGGGCCCACTAACAGC
This sequence comes from Sphingobium lactosutens DS20, assembly GCF_000445105.1. GTDB lineage: Bacteria > Pseudomonadota > Alphaproteobacteria > Sphingomonadales > Sphingomonadaceae > Sphingobium > Sphingobium lactosutens. The sequence continues at coordinate 73,359 of NZ_ATDP01000107.1, forward strand.
GCGACGATCCGCTGGTCGTCCAGTTCGCCAGCCAGAGCGTCCGCGTGCATCACTTTCCGATGGATGATCGCATGAGTGCCCCCACCCGGTATGTCCGCCGCCAAACGCCGCACCACTCCCGCGCCGGATCGCGCCGCCGCCTCGCTCGCCAGCAGGCTCGCGCCGGCCATGCCGCCGCCGACAACGGCCACCAGGCCCCGGCTATATTTATGCGCGTCGACTGCGGGCATGGTCAGATGTGGCGCGGACAGCCGCTGCACATCGCTCGTGAGCGGGATATCGAGCGGTGCCAGGATCAGTCGCCCGCACAGTTCCGACGCTGGTTGGAGCAGATGCGCCGGCTTCCATGCCCCCAAGGCGATGGTGACGCCGAAGCTGGGCACGGTCGACAGCACCGCGCCTCCGTCACTTTCCACACCGCTGGGCAGGTCGACCGCGTAAGACGCCGCTGCGCTATTCACTAATGCGCACAGCCTGTCCGCCACCGCGTCGTCCAGCCCCCGGCTTAGGCCCGTGCCGAACAGCGCGTCCACAATCTGCGTGGCCGGCGCTGCGGTCATCATGTCCTCGACCGGCCCGTCCCAGGCGGCTTTCGCTCTCTGGGCAGAGTCTGTCCGGCTTTCGCCCAACGCCGCCACGCGGACAGGAACGCCGCGTTCGCGCATCACCCGCGCAATGACAAAGCCGTCTCCGCCATTATTGCCCGGCCCGCATAGTATCAGCAGGTCCCGGCGATGGCCCGCCCGCCATATGATGTCCGCAGCGGTTCGCCCGGCCCTTTCCATCAACGCATAGGGTTCCACCCCCGCGTCGAAGGCCGCCTGTTCGGCCGCGCGCATTTGCGCCGCCGTCAGGATGGCGTCCACGCTCACCGGGCCTGTCCGGCAACCTTTGCCGGCAGGCGGTAGCGATCATCGCCGATACTGGCTTCGATCATACGCCCGCCTATGATGTGTAGCTGCACCTTTTCCGCGCCGTCGGCCTCTTCCAATCCGCGTCCGTCCGACAGGACCCGGAAACGACGAAACCCGCCATCGGGGTGACGGATCGTCAGCAGGTCACCGTCGCGCTGGAGCGTACAATCAGGCGACCAGTCCTGCGACCCTCCTATACTGCATACTGGCGTGTCATCGCCCTGCGCCATGGCGGCTTCCTGCTCCGCCGGGGTCCGCTCTCCACTTCCGCAGGCCGAAAGCAGGGCGATCAGCATCAGGCTTGGCCAAGCCCCCCTCATACCAGCCGACTCCGACATTGGAACAGCACCGGCCCGATCAGCGCCGCAAGTCGCTCCTGACCCGCAGCGTCGGCCACCAGATCCTGCCGCATCTCGATCCCCAGATAGGGAATGCCATTGGCTTCGGCATGGCGGTTCATCGTCGCGTTCAGCAATCGCCCCGAATAAGGCAGCTGGTCGCCAACGATCAGCCCAGCCTCCTCCAACATCGGGATTGCGATGCGGGCGGCGCGATCATCCTCATTATATAATATGCCGATGTCCCAAGGACGCTTCTGTGCCGGATCGCTCTCCAGCGTCGGCGTGAAGCTATGCAGCGACAGGATGAAGGGCGACGTCATGCCGGCCAGCAAAACGCCGATGGCATGATGATAGGGATGGTAGAAACGGATCATCCGTTCGGCGAGGTCAGCATTCCGATTGCCCGGAATGGCATGGCCATCGCTCATGACCGGCAACAGGCCTGGGGCATCCTCTTCACGGTTCAAGTCGATCACCAGCCGCGACACGCCGGCCAGCAACGTGGTGCAGCCCAATTGCCCAGCCAGCAAGGTGCTGACTTCCGCCACGCCGATGTCGATGGCGATATGTTTGCCCAGCAGCGCCGGCTCAATGCCTAGGTCGATATCATCCGGCACATGCGCGGAGGCATGATCGGCGACGATCAGCAGGTCGAGCGACCCGCCGTCGATGCGGGTGAAGGCTTGCGTCATGCGCTCCTTATCCGTGTTTCCATTGTCCACCAGTCGGGCCGTTCGGCGCGGATCGCATCGGCCGCCCGGCCCATGGCCGCGTCATCATCAAATAGGGCAAAGCAGGTCGCCCCCGACCCCGACATCCGCGCGACTTTCAACCCGGCCCGCCCCCTCAAGGCCGCCAAAATATCGGCAATGGCGGGTGCCAGCGCCATCGCCGGCCTTTCCAGATCATTGCGCCCTGCCCCAATCAGCTGGTCGAGGCTGTCGGCAGATAGCGGGCCATGATCCTGCCCGTCCCATCCCGAAAAGACGGCGGCGGTGGACACCGCTACGCCGGGGTTGACCAGCAGCATCGGCAGCCCTTCCAATCCCGCAACGCCATGCCGCGCCAGATGCTCGCCGCGCCCGCTCACCATCTGGGTCACGCTGGGAACGCAGGCGGGAACATCCGATCCCAGATCCAGAGCCAGCCCCGCCAATTCACCCGCATCGATCCGCGCGTCCCACAGCCGCGCCAGCAGACGCAGCGTCGCGGCAGCATCGGCCGATCCGCCGCCAATGCCCGACGCGACCGGAAGCCTCTTCGTCAGCCGCAATCGCGCGCCCCGTTCCGTGCCCAGATAATCCTGCAAGGCCTTGGCGGCGCGCATGACCAGATTGCCCGATCCGGTATCCAGCCCGGCAGCGAATGGTCCGTCAATCACCAGGTCGATCGCGCCGTCGGCATCCGCCTGCCCCTCCAGCCGATCGCCATGCTCGGCAAAGACGAACAGGCTTTCGAATGCATGATAGCCATCGTCCCGCCGCGCCCGCACATGCAGGGCGAGGTTGACCTTGGCATAAGCGGTTTCGACCAGCAGATCGGCCGGCGCCTCCAGATCAGGGAGCGGCATATTCAGGCTTCAGTCCTTCACGGCTCTTGGCGGCCAAGCGTTCGGCCACGTCGCCTTCGGCAAAGATAGCCGCCGCATTCCAGGCATAGCGCGCTTCGTAGCGCCTCCCGGCACTCCACAAGGCGTCGCCCAGATGTTCATTGACGGTGGGATCGTCCGGCGCCCCGGCCGCAGCGCGCTCCAGCACCGGAACGGCCGCTTTCACATTCCCGGTCACATATTGCGCCCAGCCCAGCGAATCGATGATGGAAGCGTCCTGCGGCTTCAGGGCGCTGGCCCGTTGGAGCAACGCCAGCGCCTGATCGACATTCTGCCGTCGCTCAATCTGCGCATAGCCAAGATAGTTGAGGATGACCGGTTCGTTGGGGGCAAGCTTTGCTGCCCGTTCCAGCACCGCGCGCGCGGCATCCCACTGCTCGCCCTGTTCCAGCGCGCTGCCTTCGAACAGCAGCAACGACCATGGCATGGTTTCGTCGGTATAGCCCGCTTGCGCGGCGCGGAAGGCGGCGGCCGCTCCGGCAAAATCCTTTTCGTCCGCCAGCAATCGACCAAGTTGCACTTGCCGCGCCGCATCCGCGCCGGCCTGTTCTGCCCGGCTGCGCGCCAAGCTGATCGCGTCCGCGCGGTCGCCCGCTTCCGCCAGGGCGACGATCAGTTCCGCCTCGCCCAGCGGCCCATACCATTTGTCCTCGGCCGCCTTGCAGGCCTCCGCCACGCCAAAGGCCGGATAGCCTGCGGCGGTGAGCAAGCGGGCAGCGATGATGTGCCCCTCCGCACTGGTAGGATCGGCAAAGGTCGCGATGCGGGCCAGACGCATGCCCAGCGCCACGCCCGCCTCATCCGTCGCAATATCCGCCGCCAGGCGCGAGACCAGCCGCGCATAGCCCTGCGCGGGGGACAGCATCGCCCGCTTGCCCTTCGGATATTTCCCGCGCTTCAGATCAGAGCGCGCGGCGGCGAAATCGGCCGATCCGTCCGGCAGCATCGTCAGCGCTTCGTCGCGAAAACCGCGCGCGGCCAGCTGACCTGCAAAAGTGAGCCGCAGCGCCGCGCCGTCGCTCCCGCCCCGCAAGGCCAGGGCGCGCCGGGCCGCCGGCATCGCTGTTTCCAAATCACCGCGCGCAATCGCCTGCAGCGCGACATGCTCGTCGACATAGCGCCGGGCGAGATTGGCGAACGGGTCCGCATCGGAAATGACGGCTGGCGCTGTCCGACCTTCGCCCTGGGCGATCCAGCTGCGGATCATGGGCGCCAGAAAGGCGAAATTCCCCTCCTGCTCCAGCCGGTCGGTGGCGCGCGCGGCCGCGGCCCAGTCCCGTTTCTCCAGCGCTTCCCCGATCCAAAGCAAAGTCCCGTCGCGCGGCAATATCCCTTCGGCATCCAGCATGGTCGCGGCGCGCACCGCCAACGCCTGATCCCCGCTTTCCAGCGCCTGCGCAAAGGATCGGCGGGCGATGGCGATGCTATCAGGGTCCAGCGTCATCGCCGCCCGATAATTGGCCACCGCCGCCTGCAAGGCGCCATCCCCATCGGCCAGCCTCGCCTGCGCATAGGCATGGAGCGCACTGTCGGGATCGACGGCCGCGCCGGCAGGCACCGGCGTAGCCAGCAGCAACAGGGGGATGAGGCGCTTACATATTGGGATAATTCGGTCCTCCGCCGCCTTCCGGCACGACCCAGTTGATATTCTGTGTCGGGTCCTTGATATCGCAAGTCTTGCAGTGGACGCAATTCTGCGCGTTGATCTGGAAGCGGGGGCCGCCCTCTTCCTCACCTACCACTTCGTAGACGCCCGCCGGGCAATAACGCTGCGCCGGCTCGTCATAGAGGGGCAGATTATAGCTGATGGGGATCGCGGGATCCTTGAGCTGGAGGTGAACCGGCTGATCCTCCTCATGATTGGTGTTGCTCAGGAACACCGATGACAGCCGGTCAAAGCTGATGACACCATCGGGTTTGGGATAGGCGATGGTCGCGCACTGCTCCTTGCGCCAGATTTTCGTATGATCCGGCTTGTGCTTCATCGTGAAGGGCAGGCCGATCTTGAGCGTGCGCATCCACATGTCGATGCCCGCTAGCAGGGTGCCGATCGTATTGCCGAACTTGGCCAGCAACGGTTCGGCATTCTTGACCAGCTGCAATTCGGTGGCGATCCAGCTGGACCGCACCCGATCGTCATAAGCGGCCAGAACATCGCTGGCGCGATCCTGCCGGATCGCCTCGAATGCGGTTTCGGCCGCCAGCATGCCTGATTTCATCGCGGTGTGCGTCCCCTTGATCCGGGGCACGTTGACGAAACCGGCGGAGCAGCCGATCAGCGCGCCGCCAGGAAAGGCGAGCGTCGGAATGGACTGCCAGCCGCCTTCGTTGATGACGCGCGCGCCGTAGGAGACGCGGCGGCCACCCTCCAGGAACTGGCGGATTTCCGGATGCTGCTTCCAGCGCTGGAACTCCTCGAACGGATAGAGATGCGGATTGCGATAGCCCAGCCCGACGACGAAGCCCAGCGCCACCTGCCCATTGGCCTGATGATACAGGAACCCACCGCCATAGGCATCGGTAAGGGGCCAACCCTGGCTGTGGATGACCAAGCCCGGCTGATGCTTGTCGGGATCAATGTCCCACAATTCCTTCATGCCAAGACCGTAAACCTGCGGCTCGCATTCCGCATCCAGCGCGAACTGGCGCTTCACGATCTTGGTCAGATGGCCGCGTGCGCCTTCGGCAAAGAAGGTATATTTGGCGTGAAGCTCAAGGCCGGGTTGATAATCGGGCTTGCGATTGCCTTCCCGGTCGATCCCCATGTCGCCGGTCGCCACGCCCTTCACACTGCCATCTTCGTGATACAGGATTTCGGCGGCGGCGAAGCCGGGGAAGATTTCGACGCCCAGCCCCTCGGCCTGTTCCGCGAGCCAGCGGCACAGATTGCCGAGCGAACCGGTATAGGTGCCCTTATTGTGCATCCAGCCCGGCGTCATGAGATGCGGCATGGTGATTTTGCCGTTTTTCGTCAGGAACCAGTGCCGATTGTCGGTCACAGGCGTGTCGGCCAGACTGCACCCCTGTTCGCGCCAGTCCGGCAGAAGTTCGTCCAGCGCCTTGGGATCGATCACCGCACCGGACAGGATATGCGCGCCGATCTCGGACCCTTTTTCCAGCACGCAGACCGCCAGGTCCTGGCCAGCCTCGTTGGCCAACTGCTTCAACCGGATCGCGGCGGACAGCCCGGCAGGCCCACCACCCACGATCACGATGTCATAGGCCATCGATTCCCGTTCGCTCATTCATCCCTCCATGGCGCGACCGGCGGGCTGCACCCCGGCTGTCCGATCACCGCGTTAGTCCACCAGTTTGTCATCCATGGCGATGAAGCAGCTTGACCCCCTCGTCAACCTCTGGCCCTAGATGAATGCGATGCGGGGATTATTGCAGGATCATGGCGACATTGCCGCCCAGGCCTATCTGACCTGGTGGCAATCGGCCGGCGTGGACAGCGCCGTAGCGGAAGAGCCGGTTAATTGGCTGCGTCCCGCGATTGCGCCGGTTTCCGAGCATGGGACACCAGCTTCAGCGTCCATCGTTACGAGCAAAAAGCCCGAAGACCTGGAATCGTTCCACCACTGGCTCCAGGCCGAATCGGCGCATCCCGAACAGCGTTGGCCGGGCCGCGTGATTTCCCCGGCCGGCCAGATCGACGCGCCGCTAATGATTGTCACCGATATGCCCGATCCTGCCGATCTGGAGGCCGGTACTCTGCTGGCCGATCGCGCCGGGACATTATGCGACGCGATGTTGCGCGCCATCGGGCTGGATCGAAGCCAGATCTATGTCGCGTCGCTCTTCTTCCGTCGTCCGCCCGGCGGCATAGTGGAGGCGTCCGACCTCGCAGCCGCAGCCAATCGCATGCGCACCCATGTCCATCTCGCCAGGCCCCGCCGCTTGCTGCTGCTTGGCGATCGGACGGTCCGTGCGCTGATGCCGGCCAGCGGTGAGGCTGGGCCGGATAGTTTACGCAACTTTAATCATGATGGCGGCATCGTGCCCGCCGTCGCCACATTCCACCCGCGCCTGCTGCTGAGCCAGCCTGCGGCCAAGGCGGAATGTTGGCGCGCCCTGCAAAGCCTGATCGAGGAAAATCGCCCGTGATTCGAGCCGCGACCCGCCTGTCCTGCCTTGCCATGCTTGCCGCTGCGGGGATCATGTCCGCGCCTGCGCGCGCCGAAACGGCGGAGGTACTGCCGGACATGCGGGCCATTGGCGCGACGGCGTCGCCCTTAGACCTGCGCGATGGCGACAAGGCTCGCTACAGCGCGATCTTCAATGCGCTGCACGCCGAACGCTGGGCCGAAGCGAAAGCGATGATCCTCGCGCTTGATCCGCAGGACGCTGTTCGCCCGGTCGCCTTGTCCGAACTCTATCTGGCCCGCAATTCCCCGCGCGTCGAACTGTTCGACCTGCTGGACCTCATCAACAAGGCGGCTTGGCTGCCCAAGGCCGATCAACTGTCTCGGCTGGCGCAAAAGCGGGGCGCGACCATCCTGCCTGCGCTCCCCCAGATTCAGAAGATGGTCTGGCTCGGCTCTGCCCCCCGCCGCCAATATGTTGCGGCGGTCAAGACCGACATGCTGGCGCAGGCGCTGACCGGCAAAATTCAGGGTTTCATCAACGCCGACGATCCGATTGGCGCCGAAGGCCTGCTGGCGACCGGCGAGGCGGGCCTATCCCCGGAGGGTCTGACCGAAGTGCGGCAGCGCGTCGCCTGGGCCTATTATATCGAAAATGACGACAGCAACGCCCGCCGCATGGCGGCCCGCGCGCTCGAAACGCGGACCGGCGGCGACTGGACGGTGCAGGCACACTGGACGACCGGCCTTGCCGCCTGGCGTCAGAATGACTGCCGCGCCGCGGCCCCCGCCTTCGCCAATGTCGCCGCGCTGGCCGGCAATAGCGACATGCGCGCCGCCGGCGCCTATTGGGCGTCGCGCGCCTACATGGTCTGCGGCGAAGCGGACAAGGTCGAAAATTACCTGAAACTCGCCGCGCGCTCCGATGAAACCTTTTACGGCCTTCTTGCGCGCGAATCGCTCGGCATGCCACTGGGTGGCGCGCCGCTTGCCGCGCGTTTCGGCAGCAACGAATGGCAGAAGCTGAAAGACAGCCCCAACGCCCGCGCCGCTATCGCCCTCGCGGCGATCGGTCAGCAGGATGAAGCTGACGAATTGCTGCGCTATCAGGCGAAGCTGGGCGGCGCGGCGCAATATGACGCCTTGCTGCGCCTCGCCAGCGCGCTCAACCTGCCCGCGACGCAGCTATGGCTGGCACATAACGGCCCGGCCGGCACGCAGCCCGACAGCTTTGCCCGCTTCCCCGCACCCGACTGGCGGCCCGATGGTGGCTGGCGTGTCGACCCCTCGCTCATCTACGCGCATACGCTCCAGGAATCGGGTTTCCGCACCAATGTCGTCAGCAGCGCCGGGGCGCGCGGCCTGATGCAGGTTCGTCCCGGCACCGGCAGCGACATGGGGCTGGCGTCGGCCGATCAACTGTTCATCCCGTCCACCAACATGGAATTTGGCCAGCGCTATCTGGAAAGCCTGCGCGACATGAGCGCGACCGGCGGGCTGCTGCCTAAGGTGATGGCGGCCTATAATGCGGGACCCCAGCCGGTCGAGCGCTGGAACAGCCAGGTCCATGACAAGGGCGATCCGCTGCTGTTCATGGAATCGCTCCCCTATTATGAAACCCGCGCTTATGTGAACATCGTGATGCGCAATTACTGGATGTACCAGATCCAGGCCAAGGGCGCGGCCGAATGCCTGACCGGCATGGCGCAAGGTCTGTGGCCCACCTTCCCCACCGCCAAGGGCATGAAGCTTGTGCGTCTCAGCAAGGCCGACGGACAGGGCAGCATCGGCGGCGGCGCGGACTGATGCCGATCGACGAAAGCCGGCCGTTCCTGCCTGTCCGCATCGCCGTCCTGACCGTCTCCGACACGCGCGGGCTGGCGGAGGATCGATCGGGCAATACGCTGGTGGAGCGACTGGAAAAGGCGGGACATATCCTCGCCGCCCGTCACATCGAACGCGATGACAAGGCCGCCATCGTCGCCCGGCTGCACGCCTGGATCGACGACCCTCAGGTCGACGTGATCCTCACTACCGGCGGCACCGGCGTGACCGGCCGCGACGTGACGCCCGAGGCCGTGCAGCAGGTGCAGGACAAGGAAATACCCGGTTTTGGCGAACTGTTTCGCTGGCTGAGCTTCCAGACAATCGGCACCTCCACCATCCAGTCGCGCGCCACCGCCTGCGTTGCGCGCGGCACCTATATCTTCGCCCTGCCCGGCTCGACCGGAGCGGTGAAGGACGCTTGGGACGGCATCCTCGCCAGCCAGCTCGATAGCCGTTTTCGCCCCTGCAACTTCGTCGAACTGATGCCGCGACTGAACGAGCGATGAGGGCGCATCATCTTCCGGCCTGATGCTCAACCATCCTCTCGACTCCACGCCGCTTCGCCGACTAAGGCAAGCGGCATGACAAGCATCGGAATTTTCGGAGCAGGCGGCCGGATGGGTCGCGCGATCGCCGCCGCCGCCATGGACGCAGGGCTATTTCTGGCCGGGGGAACAGACCGGGTGGCGGAGGGCGATATCGCGCCGGGCATCGCCATGACGGATGATCCGCTCGCCTTGGCCGAACGATCAGACATTCTCATCGACTTTTCAGCGCCCGGCGCCCTCTCCGCCCATCTCGACGCCTGCATCGCGGCGCGCAAGCCCATTCTAATCGGCACGACCGGGCTGGAGGCGGTCCACCACGCCCTGATCGACGAGGCAGCGGCGATTATCCCCGTGCTCCAGACCGGCAATACATCGCTTGGCGTCAACCTGCTTGCAGCGTTGGTGGAACAGGCGGCGGCGGGCCTGGGTGACGACTGGGACATTGAAATTGTCGAGATGCACCATCGCCACAAGGTCGATGCCCCGTCGGGCACCGCGCTGCTTCTGGGCGAAGCCGCCGCGCGCGGTCGCGGCATTGACCTGGCGGATCATAGCGAACGCGGACGCGACGGGATCACGGGCGCGCGCCAAGCGGGGGCTATCGGCTTTGCCGCGCTGCGTGGCGGGTCGGTGGCCGGCGACCATCAGGTCATCTTCGCAACCGAAGGGGAGCGGATCGAAATTGGCCATCGTGCGGAAAATCGCGCCATCTTCGCGCGTGGGGCGGTGAAGGGCGCGCTCTGGCTCGCCGGCCAGCCTGCCGGACGCTACGACATGAAGGCCGTGCTGGGCCTCTGAATGAACAAGGCGCAGATCTTCGACTTTTTCAGCCGCCTTGCCGAAGCCAATCCCGCGCCGCAGACCGAGCTGGAATATGGCAATGATTTCCAGCTGCTGGTCGCGGTGGTGCTGTCCGCGCAGGCCACGGACGTTGGCGTCAACAAGGCGACCCGCGCGCTATTCCGGGATGTCCATACGCCCCAGCAAATGCTCGACCTCGGCGAAGACGGCCTTAAGCAGCATATCAAGACGATCGGTCTGTTCAACGCGAAGGCAAAGAACGTCATCGCACTGTCGGAGATATTGGTCCGCGATTTCGACGGCCAGGTGCCGCAGGATCGCGATACGCTGACGACCCTGCCCGGTGTCGGGCGGAAAACCGCCAATGTCGTCGTGAACACGGCCTTTGGCCAGGAAGCCTTTGCCGTCGACACGCATATTTTCCGCGTCGGTAACCGCACCGGCCTTGCTCCGGGGAAAACTGTGCTGGCCGTCGAGCAGAAGCTCGACAAGCGCGTTCCCGCCCCCTTCCGCCGCGACGCGCATCACTGGCTGATCCTGCATGGTCGCTATGTGTGCAAGGCGCGGCGGCCGGAATGCTGGCGCTGTATCGTGTCGGACCTGTGCCGGTACAAGCCCAAGACGCCGCCGCCTGGCACCCCCACGGGAACCGGCAGCAAGCCCGCCCGTTCTCGTGCCGTTCAGGAGTCTCCTGCCAAGACATGACGGAAGCCCCTGCTCCACGCAGTTGATTCGGTGTGAGATGAGGAGAGAGAGAATGGCCGTCCCCACCCCGATCCACCTGTTATCGGCTTTTGCCATTGTCGCCCTCGCCCAACCGGCGATCGCTAAGGATAATCCGGACCCCTATGTCGCCAAGGGCGAGCCGGTCGACTGCATCAATATCCGGTCGATCCGCTCATCAACGGTGCGCGACGACCACACGATCGACTTTCAGGTGAACAACCGCAAAATCTACCGCAACACGCTACCCAACAGCTGCCCCAGCCTTGGCTTCGAAAAACGCTTTTCCTACAGCACCAGCATATCGCAGCTCTGCTCGGTCGATATCATCACCGTGCTCTGGAATGTCGGCCCTGGCCTGCAACCGGGGCCAAGTTGCGGGCTGGGGAAGTTTCAGCCGATGGAAAAGCCTGCAAAATAAGCTGACGGCACGGTGATTTGACACTGGCACAGCGCGCCAGCCTTTGCTAAGCGCCCCTCCTGACCTGCGTCGCGCACCCATAGCTCAGCTGGATAGAGCGTTGCCCTCCGAAGGCTCACGTCCGACGCGAGAGCAGTGATTTTATACAGGATTTCCGGGGGTTTAGGAAGGCATAAGAAAGGACGGATAAAAAAACTCACCAGAAACTCACCGCGCGCGGACTGCCGATTCTGATCGCGGATTGACCTTTTTCGGCGCAAATCCTACGGCTCTAAGCCCTACGCACCCATAGCTCAGCTGGATAGAGCGCTGCCCTCCGAAGGCAGAGGCCAGAGGTTCGAATCCTCTTGGGTGCGCCAAAAATCTCCAAGAAAATCAAGCGGTTGAGAGGATAAAGCCTTTCCATTCTACCGCGTCGCCGATCACAAAAACTCACCACCTTTGAGTGCGATGACGGCAGAAGCCATTGATTTCCTTTAAAAATCTTGGGTTCAAAACTCACCAAGGATTGATAGAGACCAGATCAAGGCCGGGCCACAAGCCGCGGTCCGCTGTCCTCGCTGTCGAGTGTGCGCATTCCGCAGCCTCGGCCACGATAGTTCATCTGGGTTTCAGTATGCGGGCACCCCCTACCAAATGGGAAGGCTTCCCCTCACGGCCTCGCAGATCGTGGACACATAATTCCAATTAGCGGGCCATTGATTCGGTCGTGTCCCAGACCGCAGGCATTCGCTGGCGGCCAGCTCGGCGGCGCAGCTTTTTGAGGCCTTTCCCCCGCTGGGGCGCCCCGGTCCAGACCCTGTCGTAGTCAGGTTGAAAATTGTCAGAAAACCGCGTATATTTCTGACAGGAGAATTATCGTGCAGCGACTGACCGAACAGATTCTGGCGCATGCCGAGGGCTTGCCCGAGGGCGCTCCGATCGCGGCGAAGAGCCTGCTCCATCTCGGCAATCGCGCCGCAGTGGACCAGGCATTGTCGCGACTGGTTGAACGCGGCCGGCTGATGCGCGCCGGGCGCGGCGTCTATCTGCGCCCGGTTTCAAGCCGGTTCGGCGTTCGGGCGCCCTCCGTCGAGAAGGCCGTCGAAGCCCTCGCGGTTCAGCGCGGCGAAGTCATCGTGTCGAACGGCGCTGCCGCCGCCAATGCGCTCGGGCTCACAACCCAGGTGCCGGTCCGGTCGGTCTATCTGACATCCGGCCGTAGCCGGACGATGAATCTCGGCCAGCAGGTCGTCGAGCTGCGGCACGCTCCGCGCTGGCAGTTGGCGCTGGCGGATCGGCCCGCCGGACAGGCCGTGCGCGCGCTTGCCTGGCTGGGACCGGAGAAGGCGGAAGCGGCCTTGGAGACATTGAAACGCAAGCTGCCGTCTTCGACATTCGGCGAACTTGTCGCGGCAGCACCCCAGCTCCCGAGCTGGCTCGCCAGATCGGTCGGCAAGGTCGCGCATGGCTGAGGCGTTCCTCACATTGTCGGCGGACGATCGGCGCGAGGCCCTGGCCGTCGCCGCCGATCGATCCGGGCGCCCGCTCCATCTGCTGGAAAAGGATGTGTGGGTCGTCTGGACCCTCGCAACGCTGTTCGGGTCCGATCTTGGCGAGCACCTCGTGTTCAAGGGCGGCACGTCGCTGTCGAAGGCGTATCACGTCATCCGGCGCTTTTCCGAGGATGTGGATCTCACCTACGACATTCGCGCCATCGCTCCCGATCTGGTGGGCGAGAACGGCGAGGCCCTGCCGAAAAACCGCAGCGAGGAGAAGCGGTGGTCGAAGGCCGTCCGGCACCGCCTGCCCGAGTGGGTCGACGGAACGGTCCGACCTCTCCTTGCCGGCGCGATCGAGGCGCAATCGCTGCCAGCGACGCTCAGGGTCGAGGGCGACAAATTGTTCGTTGACTACGAAGCGACGTCGTCGGGGTCGGGCTATGTGGCTCCAAGCGTGATGCTGGAGTTCGGCGCCCGCTCGACGGGAGAGCCGGCCAGCCCGCGCGATGTCGTGTGCGACGCGGCCGGGCTGATCGAAGGCGTCGAATTTCCAATGGCGCGGCCGCGGGTGATGCGTGCTGAGCGGACCTTCTGGGAGAAGGCGACGGCGATGCACGTCTTCTGCCTGCAGGAACGGCTACGCGGCGAACGCTTCGCCCGCCACTGGCACGATGTCGTTCGGCTTGATGATGCGGGGATCGCTGTCGCCGCGATGTCCGATCGCGACCTCGCCGGCGCGGTTGCTCGCCACAAGAGCATGTTCTTCGCGGAGAAAGCGGCCGATGGCGAGGCCATCGACTATGAAGCCGCCGTGGGCGGCAAGCTGCTGCTCGCCCCGAGTGGTGAAGCGCGCGCGGCATTGGCCACAGACTATGCGCGCATGGTCGAAGACGGGCTGCTGCTCGAAGATGCCGAGCCGTTTGAGGCGCTGATCGAGCGATGCGCAGACATCGCCGAACGCGCGAACGATGCGGCACGATAGGGGGAGTTGGGGAAAGCGTGGGGCTATACAAAAATTGGTGTGACGCCACCAGGGAGAAGGACAAGCGCAAGCGCTACTGGACCTATGTCGAGAAGGACGGCGGCCGCGATGAAATTCGCGATGATCTCGCCGAGACCATCCGCTCACACTACGACCGGCTCCAACGCATCGCCGAGGACGTGGAGCGGCTCGGCTACAACGTCGCCGCCAAGATTCTCAGCGAGGCGATGCCGCAGACGCCCAAGGGCCGCTCCGGCGATCTCGGTGAAATTCTCGCGACCGAGCTGGTCGAAGAGGAGATCGGCCTGCGCGTCCCTGTGCGCCGCCTCCGCTACAAGGACGGCCGTAACATGGCCATGCGCGGCGACGACTTCATTGGCGCCGGTTACGATGGGGCCGGCGAGAAGCTCTGGCTCCTGAAAGGCGAAGCCAAGAGCAACAAGGTGCTCGGCAAGACCACGGTCACGAGCGCCCGCAAGGTGCTCAACCGCGACAACGGCCGCTGCACGCCCGATTCCCTGCTGTTCGTCGCCAATCGCCTGCTTGAGAGCAACGATCCGGACGACAATGAGCTGGGTCGCAGCCTTCGCGACGAAGTGGGCCTGAAAACCCTCCGCGCCGATCGCATCGACCACATGCTCTTCACCGTGTCGGGCAACGGCCCTCACGCTTCGCTGAAGGATGACCTCGACGCCACCGGGACCAACCGGGACCATTACGTCGTGAACATCCACGTCGAGGACCACCAGGACTTCATCGCAGCCATGTATCAGGAGGCGGAAGACCTTGGAGACGATTGACGAACTGACCGCGTTCCTAGCGACCGCAACCGTCGACGGCATCCTCGGGCGCCTGCTCTATCGGGGCGCCGCATGGTCGCTGATGCGCGAGGATGGCGTGTTGCCCGCTAATGCGCCGCCCCTCGGCGCGACGATCGAAACCGACCTTGCCGAGCATGGCTTTGCCCTGCTTCGGGGCGCGATGGCCCTGCGCGCTCAGGCTGGCGCTTCCGAACTGACCAGCAAGGCGTTCGAGCGTGCCGCCAACGCCTTCGAAGCCCTCGTGCGCAACGGCGATCTGGAGTCGCCCGACCGCGGTTTCCGCCGCACGCTTGCCGCTGCGGCCTACCACCTGGCCGGCTTTTCGGCCGTCGCCTATTCGCTCTTCAACGAGACTGCGGACGATCTCAATGCTTCGCCAGGCGAAACGGCGATCCGGCACCTGATCCTGCGCGATCTCGGCCAGCTGCGCGGCTTTGTTCGCGTGTGGCTGGACGATGAGGCGCACGGCGACGAGCAGATCGCCGGAACGCTGACAGGCGAAGACCCCGACATCGACGAGGCGCTGTCGACTATCCTCAACACGACGATCTGCCGGGCTCTGGCGCATTTTGACTTCGCGCTCGAGACGGGCGAGTCCGAGCCGATCGAGACTGCGCGGGCATTGCTCGCCACTGCGGTCAGTCTGGCAGACAACGCGGAGAATGTTCCACTTTGGTGGATATCGAACCTCTGCCGTCACCTGATCGATGACCTCTGGCGGCATTCGCTGCACGAGAATCTGCCGACCGAGCCGCCGGAAGGGACGGAGGAAAAATACCCGGACCTGCGCCGGCTGTTCATCTCGTCGCTCTACGCGCGCAAGACGTCCGAGGTGGAGTTATGGCCATCGCAGCGCGAAGCCGCCCAGCGTTCCACGGACGTCACCGACGATCTGGTCGTCGCCTTGCCGACCAGCGCCGGTAAGACGCGCGTGGCCGAGATCGCCGCGCTGATGACCTTGTCGTCGGCGCGCCGGGTGCTGATCGTCACACCGCTGCGCGCCCTTTCCGCCCAGACAGAGCGATCCTTCAGAAAGACCTTCGCGCCCCTCGGGTTCAGCGTCTCCTCGCTTTATGGCGCCAGCGGCCTCTCGGCTGGCGATGAAGACGCGCTGCGCACCCGTGAGATCATCATCGCGACGCCCGAGAAGCTCGATTTCGCGCTGAGAAGCGACCCCTCTCTGATTGATGACGTGGGCCTGATCGTCCTCGATGAAGGCCACATGATCGGTCCTAGCGAGCGCGAGATTCGCTACGAGACGCTGGTTCAGCGTCTGCTCCGACGCGGGGACGCGGGCGACCGCCGGATTGTGTGTCTTTCTGCCATCCTGCCCAGCGGCGACGAATTGGATGATCTCACCGCCTGGATTCGCTCAGACGAGCCGGGCGAGCCTGTGCGCTCTGACTGGCGTCCTACACGGCAGCGGTTTGGTGCGCTGACGTGGCGCGGCAAGGACGCGCTGCTCCGGCTCGACCTGGATGAAGATGGTCCGTTCCTCGACAAATTCGTCGTGGAGAAACCGGCGCTCGGGAGGGAGAAGAAGCCCTATCCGCGCAAGAACTCGCACCTCGCCTTGTTCGCGGCATGGGAGTTCGCCAGCCAGGGCAAGCGGACCTTAATCTTCTCCACGCAGGCGAACTGGGTCGAGAGCTACGGTAAAAAGGTCGTGGACCTCTGCAAGCGCGGCTATCTGGAATCGCTGCTGGAGGATAAGGCGTCGATCGCCCGCGCTCTGGAGGTCGGCAATGAATGGCTGGGTGAGGACCATCCCGCTGTCGCCTGCCTCAAGCAGGGCGTTGCCATCCACCATGGTCGGCTGCCGAGCCCGTTTTTGCGCGAGCTGGAAGCCCTGCTGTCTGAGGGCGTCCTGAAAGTCATAGTCGCGTCGCCGACGCTCTCGCAGGGTCTCAATCTCAACGCCGCCGTGCTCTTGGTGCCTGCGTTGTATCGTGCCGGCGAGAAGATCAAAGGCGAAGAGTTTGCGAACGTTGCCGGCCGAGCCGGACGCGCCTTCGTCGACGTCGAGGGACTCATTGTCCACGTCATGTTCGACAATATTAACTGGCGAAAAAAAGAATGGGGCAAGCTGGTTGCCTCCGCCAAAGCTCGCACGCTGAAAAGCGGCCTCATCCAGATCGTCGCCGAGATTCTTGAGCGGCTGTCCCGCGAAGGTGTTCTGGATCGCGACGATGCCTGGGAATATCTCGCTAATGCGCGCGAAGCTTGGAGGTCGTCGGAGGAGGAAGCATCTCTGGCCGAGCGCTTGGCTGCTGCAAGACAGAATGATGGCGATGTCGCTCATGACGACGAAGAAGAAGATGATGATGATGACGATGCGGAAGAGACCATCGAAGAGGAGCCTCTGTCGCAGATAGTCGAACGTCTAGACGCGACTGTGTTTGGTCTCATTGAAGCGCTCGATTCTGATAGGGCCGATTTGCCGAAGCTTTTGGACGAGGCCCTCAGAGGATCGCTCTGGGCTCGTCAGATCGCCCGCGAGGACGAAGACGTAGCTCCTCTGCACAAGCGAGTAATCGAGGCGCGAGCTGATCTCATCTGGAAGACGACCACCGCGCCGGCCCGGCGCGGTCATTTCGCCATGGGTGTTGGACTGGAAGCAGGCCTTGCAATTGATGCCATGGCTGACGTGTTGGCCGAACTCCTCGACCGCGCAGACGTAGCGGCACTGAGCGGCGATATTGATGAACTAGTCGAGACCCTTGGCGGCCTTGGAGAGCGGCTTTTGTTCATGCGTCCGTTCATCCCCAGCAAGAACAACGCGCTGCCTGCGAATTGGAAGGCAATCCTGCATAGTTGGGTGTCGGGCGAGGATGTGGCCAAGATCGGGCCCCAGAACATGCGGGCGGTCGAAGAGGCCTTCACCTACCGTTTGGTTTGGGCTCTGGAGGCTGTCCGCACTCGCCGCATGTCTCTCGGGTGGTCGCCAGACACGGTGGCGGGCGGTGCCGCGGCGGCGGTCGAAACCGGCGTCCCGCAATTCATGATGTCGATGCTGATCCGCGCGGGCCTACCGTCACGGCGCGCGGCCATGGCGGCGATCGAGGATGCCAAGCCGGTCTTCGTCACGCCCGCCGAGATGCGTGCCTGGCTCGAATCCGACGACATCACGGCCTACACGGACGCCGGCGGCTGGCCCACGCCCGACACCGCTGCGCTATGGGCGCGCTTCCGAACCGAAGCCCTCAGTGGCGGCATCCAGAAGTGGTCGGTCGAAAACTATAAGCGCTTGCTGGACGTCGCAGCTGCACCGCCCGCCGGTCTCTATCGGATCGTCACCGATGAGGGTGACGGGCGGACCTGGCTGACGACGCCCGATTACCAGCAGGTTGCCGTCTTCAAGAAGCCGGCGGTCGATCCCAAGCCCAGCCTCTTTTCAGGCCGATTGCCCGGCGACACCAGGTTGGTGGAGACGTTGCGTGTCGGTCGCGGGAAACTGCGCTGGCCGACGGCCGATGCGTAACGAGGAACGGTAGCTATGCTCTATGCCTGGGTCGGCGACCAGAAACGTGCACCCGCCGCGAAGGGAGAACGCACGACCTGCCGCGACTGCGGCGGCCTGCTCACCGCCGTCATGCCTGTTGAGAACACGCCCCACTGGCGGCACAAGGCGGGCGACTGCGATCCCTGGGGCGAGCCTGAGGGACCTTGGCACCTCGGCTGGAAAGAACTCTTCGATATGTCCTGCCGCGAGATCGCTTTGCGCGATCCGATGACAGGTGAGCTTCATCGCGCGGGCGCACTGGTCGGGAGCGGCACGCCCAGGGCAACCGTGCTGGAACTGCAGCACTCCTCGATCAGCGAGGACGAGCGCAATGCGCGGGAGGCCTTCTATCGGCGCGGGCATCGGATGTTCTGGCTGGTTCACATCCATAGCGAAAGCTCGTTCCTGGGAATCTATTTCGGCATGTCGCTCGATTTCAAATCGCGGGTCGTCCATCTCGACGGCAAGGAATTCGCGATCATGCGGTGGATGGGACCGAACAAGCAGTTCATTGAAAAGTGGAAGCGCGCTGCTGCCCACGTCTTCTTCCATGCGGGTCCGTACATCTTCTACCTCGCCGGCCCTGGCGTGGCCGCCCGACTCGGAAGCCCATTGAAGCGTGGCGAGTTTGCCCTTTGCGCCCTGACACGCGAAGAGTTTTTGCGGGCGGTCCACCGGGAGGATGGTGCTCCTTGACGGATTATTCGTATCGAGCGTCGCCGCCTCGCGAGCGTGGGGCCAAAATCGGCCGAAACGAGCGGTGCCGGTGCCAGTCAGGCCGGAAATACAAGCATTGTCACCGCCAATGATCGACGGCGGCATCCATCCTGCGTCGAGCATCCCCGTCGATCGCTATTTCCTCGATGAAAGCGGTCATGGTGGCGATCTCGCTTCTGCGAAGGAACTCGCTTTCGCCGGCCAGCCGTTCTTCGCACTGGCCTGCGTCGGCGCGGGAGATTCCGCGCTGTTGGCGGCCGAGCTGGATAGGCTGCGCGTGCATTACGCCTGTGGTGAAAGCGAACTGAAATCGACCAAGTTGGGAAAGAAGCTGACGCCGATCGCCGGTGAATTGATCTCCTTCCTTGGCCGGCATCGATGGCCGCTCTTCGTGGAGCTGGTGGACAAGCGGTTCTTCATTGCGGCCCACATCGTCAACCACCTGCTTTGCGGCTCTTACGGTCTCGACAATATCGACATGGCGAGCCGCAATATGATCGCGGAATTCCTCTCGGACGAGGATTCCGATGCGGTGTTGCTGGCCTACATCAACGCCTGCGAGACGCTCTCGATGACATCCGTGGCGGGCGTCATCGATCTACTCTGGGACTGGCTGGATCTCTCCGACGCCGAGATCGCCCGAACCGCTCAGGTTCTGACGATGTTCGCGCGGGACCGCGTGCGGGAATCGTCGGCGAAGGCCGAGGACTTTCTGCCGATTGCCGACGAGTCCACCACCGGCAAGAAGGTCTGGATGCTGCCCAACCTTCAGTGCCTCACCAATATCTACGCCCGCCTCAATCAGTCCCGGCCTGTCAGCCTCGACGGCGCCCGGCTCGTTCATGACGAGCAGATGCAGTACGCGAAGGTTCTCGAGGACTCCAAGACGCTTATGGAGCAGCTCGCGGCCGAGACCGCTCTGCCGATCGTTCCATTCGCCGACTATCGCCTGCGAGGGCGTGGAAATCTCGTCTTCGCGACGGGGAAGATCGAACCCTGCCTCCAGGCGGCCGATATCCTTGCCGGTTGCGCGATGCGTTTCGCGCGGGATGGCAAGGCGCGCAAGGCTCGCATCGACGAGCCGCTCCGCGCGGTGTTCCACCGGATGATTGATGCAGGCAACCCCATGCAAGCGACCGGCATCAACCTGGTGATGAGCACGCGTCTGCTCGAAACGCTGGGTGTTCCGCACATCCCGGCGGACTTCGCGGAACGCATGTTGCTGTAGGCGATTCCTGCGCACTCCAGGTGCGGACTAGCGACGACAGGCCAAGCCACTCGCCCGTTATCTTCGCCGTCGTCCATGCGTTCCATGACTTCCGCCACGATAGTTCGTCTGGGTTTCAGTATGCGGGCACCCCCGACCAAATATCCCCAGGCAGGGGAACGTCTTCCCCTACCGGCGAGCCGCTGTCGCGTCTCCCCGGACCCCTTCGTGCGGGGCTGCCGCCCCGCAACGCCCCGCCAAAGTGAGAGGACAGCCGGTTCGGCCGTGATGGGCTGAGCGCGGAGAGAAAGGCTCGCCGCCGGCCCGTCGCGGAGACAGGTCATGGCACAGCAAAGCAAGAACCGCCCCACAAGCGAGCGGGCAAATCTCTACCAGCAGATCACCGACCGGATCATCGCCGAACTCGAGGCCGGCCGTGTCCCTTGGGTCCAGCCCTGGGGCGCTGCGAAGGCCGGCATCGGCATGCCGTACAACGCCGTCAGCGAGCGAAGGTATAGCGGCGTCAATATTCTCACGCTCTGGGACGCCGTGATCTCGCGCGGCTATGCGAGCCAAGCCTTTCTGACCTTCAGACAGGCGATCGCGCTGGGCGGGTCGGTCCGCAAGGGCGAGCACGGTATTGCCGTGATCTACACACGCCGGTTCGTGCCAAAGGTGGAACGCCGCCGCGCCAATATAGAGGGCCGCGAGCCATCGGGCGGCATCCCCTTCCTCAAGCACTTCACCGTCTTCTCGGTCGAGCAATGCGATGGGCTTCCCGCACATATCTGCGAACCGCCGCCGCCGATCCCGGAGGGGCTGATCCTGCCTCATGCCGAGGCGCTGATCGAGGCGACCGGCGCCGACTTCCGCATCGGTGGTCCATCGGCCTTCTATTCGCCGACGCACGATTATGTGCAGGTGCCGCGGCCGGATGATTTCTTCGACCCGACCAACTGGCACAGAACGGCTTTTCACGAACTCGGTCATTGGGCAGGCGGCGCTTCCCGACTGAATCGCGATCAGACCGGCGCGTTCGGCTCGGTCGCATACGGCAAGGAAGAGTTGTGCGCCGAACTGACCGGCGCTTTCGTCTGTGCCGCGCTCGGCATCGTGCCAACCGTCCGACACGCCGATTATCTCGGATCCTGGCTGGAGATCATCCGCGAGGACAATCGCGCGATCCTGCGCGCCGCGAGCGCAGCCTCCAAAGCCGCCGACTATCTGCTCGCCTTCCGGCCGCAATCCGCCATCGCCGCCAATGACGACGATTCGCAGCCGGACCCTGATGGGGCGATGGCGATCGAGGGGAGGATCGCGGCATGATGCTCCTCACCCCCGAAATCCGCGAAGCCCTGTGCGCCAATGACCATGCTCGCCGAGTGGCGTTGGCCACGGGCGAGCGTGAGCCCGATCCGATCCCCGTCGTCCGCTTCTTCAACCCCGTCGGCCAAGCCACCTGGCTCGCCACCGAGATCGATTCGGACGGGGTCATGTTCGGACTGGCCGACTTGGGCTTTGGCTGCCCGGAGTTGGGCAGCTTCGCGCTCGACGAGATGGAGGCGATCCGTTTGCCTCTCGGCCTCGGCATCGAACGCGACATCCTGTTCGAAGGTGCCTTTCCCTTGTCGGTTTATGCCGAAGCCGCGCGCCGGGCCGGCTCGCTGGTTCTTGCGGACCGTCTGCTGCACAAGGCGGCCGCCTCTTTAAAAGGAGGCCGGTGATGCGTTTCGCCAAATGGCCCAAGCCGACCGCCTATGTGGAGACCGCGCGCAAGCGCTCCGCCTTTGCCGCCAAGCGGCGCCGCGAGCGCGAGAAGCTGCCGCTTTTCGCCGACATGATCGCCGCCGGCCAGCATAGCGTCGACGAGGAAATGGCCCGCCGCGCCGAGTGGAGGCCCGATCAGCAACAGCGGCTTCGGGACGAGCGAGCCTCTGTCTGGCGCCGAGCGAGGGCGCGTCTGTTTGCATTCCCGGAAACAACGCGCCGGACGATTCGCCGGATCTGGCGTGACTGTCCCTATCCGGCCGATCCCTACAGCTTCGCCGATCTGCTGCATCAGATTCGTGTCGGCCGTGTCAATCCCGACCGGCCGCCGTGGAAGTTCCATGCGCGGGTCAAGGCGCGGACAACGCCTGATCCGCAAAGGTTTGCCGATGCCTTCAAGCGCGTCGGCCAGCGAATGGTCGAGCCAGCGCCGGGATTACCGGCGATTGAGGCGCGGCAATATTGCGGCAATCTCGGGAATGGGATCCTGTTCCTCGATGCCGTGCCGTCCATGCTCGACGAGGGTGATGTAACCATCCGCGTGCGCGGCGTCTGCACCAACGCTGATATCACCCTGATCGGCCGTCTTGCCTCGGAGGCCGAGCGTCGCCCGGTCAAGGTCGTGCGGGTCGATGTGCCGCAGACGCGCGAGGGGGGCTTCTCGCATCGCCTGCTCATTCTCGCCTGCTCGGCGACCAAGCGCCACGATCCCGGCTGGATGCCCGCCTGGGAACGCTATGATGGGCCGCTTTGGCAGACTTGGCGCGCGGTCGATCCCGATCGCCGGTTGGCCCGTGTCTGCTTCCTGTCCGCCCGCTACGGCTTTCGCGCGGGTGACAGCCCGATCGAGGACTATGACGCCCGTCTGACCTCCGATCTCGCCGAACGCTTGATTGCGGGCGGGATGACGACGCGCTGGCCACGCCCGCCGTCTCCCGGCAAACCTGACACTTACGGCTCGCATCCCGGCTGCGAGATCGCCAGCCTCGCCTATCATGGCACGCGGCCCTTCACCAATGTCGCGCTGGTCGGCGGGGGACTCTACATCAAGGTGATGCGGGCATTCCTGGAAGGCTTCCGCGAAATGCGCTGCCTCACCCCCGACGCCGAGGTCACCGAAATCAATGCCGGGATCGGCGTGATGCGTCAGCGGCTCCGCAGTTGGCTCGAAGCTGGCCGCGGTCGATGACCGATCCGTCCTCGCCACTTGGCCATAATGGCGGCCCACCCCTCGATGAGGACGAGGGGCCGCCGGTTCCGCGTCACTGCAAATATTGCCGGCATTGGTCGCCGCCTTCGGACTGGGAGGTCCGCGCTTACGAAGCGTTTCAGCTCGGCATTTCTCGGCGGCGTGTCAAACGCCCGACCGGCTTCTGCGACCGCGTGTTGATGCGGCCGGGCAAGCCGCTCGCCTTTTCCGCGACGACAGACACGTTCGGCTGCCTCAATTTCTCAGCCAAGCCACGGGAGCCGCTTACGCGCGGACACGGGTTTGTCAGGATCTATGAGGGTGATCACATCGTCTGGCAGGGATGGGAAAAAGATCTTCCCGACGAATATCGTTAGGTGCGGCCTTGCGCTTCGTCGATCAGCTTCTGGACCAATCCGATCGGGGTATCATCGATCGGCCGGATCGTTTCGCCGCAGCCGGGGCAGTCGACGGTCCGCTCGAGCCGAAGCGTGCGATAGCGGATGCTGAATTCCCGCCCGCATCGCGGGCATTCCGCCTGCGCAAGGATATCATCGAGATCGTCGCCCATCCCGGCAGAATAGCATATCCCGCCGATCATGACGACGCCGCGCGACGACCCTGAATCTCGCTAAAGCGGCAATCGGAGCTGATTGACATCAGGCGCAGGCACACCCTGCAATTTCTCGATGATCGTCGCCGCGAGCGTGTCGGCGGCGCGCTCGCGCATATGCGCATCCGGCATCGTCAGGCCGACGCGCGCCCAGCCTGGCGCCGACAGCAGGATGGCGGATAGCTCGTCTCGTTCGATTCGTTCCATGCGAGGATTGGAACAAAAATAGAACATCGTGGCAAGTCCGTTGATGCCCTGCACCACGATCCTGCGACGAATGTCGCCAGCGTGCGGGCGCCGCCGCCCAAAGGGCGGCCCCGCCAGAGGGAAAGGCGGGCCGGATTTTCGTGACGGGCTTGAAGCCGGGAGAGAGTCTCGCGGCGGCCTGTCACGGAGAAAACCCATGGCCAAAGCGCCCCAGAAGATCGTCCTCGCGGGCTCGCGGGACATTCCATTCGACCGGCTGTCGCTCTCCCAGTCCAACGTGCGCCGGGTGAAGGCCGGCGTCTCGATCGGCGAGCTGGCGGAGGATATCGTCCGCCGTACCCTCCTCCAGAGCCTCAATGTCCGGCCCATTCTCGACAGCGAGGGGGCGGAGACCGGCCAGTTCGAGGTGCCGGCCGGCGGGCGGCGATTTCGCGCGCTTGAATTGCTCGTCAAGCAGAAGCGCCTCGCGAAGAACGCGCCGATCCCTTGCGTGGTCAAAGCCGCCAATGACGATGTCCTGGCCGAAGAGGACAGCTATGCGGAAAACACGTTCCGCGAACCGCTGCATCCCCTCGACCAGTTCACGGGCATGCAGGCGATGGTCGACAAGGGCGAAGGCGTGGAATCGATCGCTGCGCATTTCCTCGTCACCCCGGCGGTCGTGAACCAGCGCCTCCGGCTGGCCAAGGTTTCGCCGCGCTGCGCGAAATCTATGCCGAGGACGGCATGACGCTCGAACAACTCATGGCCTTTTCGGTTTCGGAGGACCACGCCCGCCAGGAACAGGTGTGGGAACTGCTTTCCCATAGCTACAACAAATCGGCGCAGTTCATCCGCGACCGGCTGACCGAGGATGCGGTGCGCGTCGCCGACAAGCGGGTCCGCTTCATCGGCACCGATGCCTATGTCGCCGCCGGCGGCACCGAGGCGATGCGCGACCTGTTCCAGCCCGACGATGGCGGCTGGCTCACCGATCCTGCCTTGCTCGACCGGCTCGTCGCTGAAAAGCTCCAGGCCGAGGGCGAAAGGATCGGCGCGGAAGGCTGGAAATGGGTAGCGACCGCCGTCGACATGCCCTGGGGCGTCACCAGCGGCATGCGTGAACTCGATGGTGTCGAGACGCCGATGACGCCGGAAGAAGCCGAGACCGTGGAAAAGCTCCAGGCCGAAGCCGACGCCCTCGAAAGCGAATGGATGGATGCAGCCGACGTCCCCGATGAGGTCCATGCCCGGCTGACCGCACTCGACGAAGAGATCGGGGCGATTGTCGATCGTCCGAAGACCTTCGATTCCGAGGAAATGGTGCGCGCGGGGGTCTTCGTGTCGATCGAACGCGACGGCTCGCTGTGCATTGAGCGCGGCTATGTCCGCCCCGAGGATGAACCCGAAGCGGAGGTCGAATCGGTCGGCGCGGCGGAAGCCCCCGATGGCGACAATGTCGGCACGGGCGGGGAAGACGAAGACGTCGAAGGCTCCACCGGCTCCAATGTCGTGCCGATCGGCACCGCATCGGGTGACGATGATGATGAGGATGGCGAGGTGGTGAAGCCGCTGCCCGACCGGCTCGTCGCCGAACTCACCGCGTGGCGCACGCTCGCGCTCCAGGATGCGTTCGCGCAAAATCCGTCCACGGCCTTTGCGACGGTCCTCCACGCCTTTGTGCTCGACTGTTTCTATCATGCGAGCCGGGAATCCTGTCTCGAAGTATCGCTGCGCAAGGTGTCGTTCGGGCTTGCCCCCGCGAGTCTTCGCGACAGCGCGCCGGCCAAGGCGCTCGCCGAACGTCACATGCGTTGGGCCGATCGCCTGCCCGATTCCGACAAGGATGTGTGGGACGCGCTGCTTCAGTTCGATGGCGCGGAGCAGGCTGCGCTGTTCGCCCATTGTGCGTCGGTTGCGATCAACGCCCAGCAGGAGGTGGTGCCCAAATATGACAATGGCCGCATCTCGAAGCACAGCGTCGAACGGCGGATCGCGCACAGCCACGTCCTCGCGCGCGCGGTCGGCCTCGACCTGATCGGCGCGGGCTGGCGGGCGACGGTCCCCGGCTATTTCACCAGCGTCACCAAGCCGCGGATCATCGCCGACGTCGCAGAGGCGAAGGGGTCGAAGTTCGCCGAGATGATCGACCATCTCAAAAAGGCGGATATGGCCCGCGAGGCCGAGCGCCTGCTGGAGGATTCGGACTGGCTGCCCGAACCGATGCGCACGCCGCTCCTGCCGGATGATCTGGCGGCCGATGGGAGCGAGCCCGGCGAAGAAGCGCAATCGCTCCCGGCCTTCCTCGATGACGACGAGGACATCGGCACCGACGAGGACGGCGATTTCGCGGTCGCCGCCGAATGACCTGCGGGCGGGGCGGCCCTCGGCCGCCTCGCTTTCACTCCCTCCATTTCAGGAAATCGATCATGAACTTCACCGACCTTTCAACCGCTGGCCCCGAGCAACCCGCGCCGGCATTGCTCGCTGCCTTGCAGCGTGTGGGCGAACTTGGCCGCGACGGAGCCGTGGCGCTCGCGCGCCTCGTCGCGGACGATGACGGCGCATTCGATGAGGCGGCCGACTGGATCGCCGACATCGCCTCGGGCGGCCTGCACGAATGATGCGCGGCCGCACTTCACTAATCCTCAATTCCTCGAAAGCCCGGCCGTCGCGCCGGGCTTTCCTGTTTCCGGAGATCCACAATGACGGACACAGACCGTTCGCCTCTCGATATGGCCGAGGTGATGCGCAATTACGAAGCTTGGGAAACAGCTGCCGCGAAGCTGGTCCCCGACAATAAGCAGCGACTGTTTGCCCACCTCGCCTCGACCTCGATTACGCGCGTTGTCGTTACATTCGACGGCGAGGGCGACAGCGGCCAGATCGAGGACATCCAGCCCTATGAAGGAGAGACCCAGGTCGACCTCCCAAAAGGCAAGGTCGAGATTCTCGATTTCCCGTATGGCGCGAAACAGTCGACACCGCGCAAGCTCAGCACCCACGAAGCGCTGGAGACGCTCGCCTATGACCTTCTCCGCGACAAGCATGAGGGCTGGGAGAATTCGGATGGCGCCTATGGCGAGTTCACCTTCGATGTGACCGCCGGGACGATCACGCTCGACTATAATGAGCGGTTCATGTCGTCCGAATTCCATCAGCATAGCTGGTGAGGAGGCGATGATGGGACATTGCTATCACCATGCCCTTTCATCGGTGCGCAAATGGGGCGGTGCGCCGGAGGATTATCTCCCGCTGCATCAATGGTTCGACGAGCCGTCGAAGCTGATCATCGCGGACTTTCGGCATCGGGCGCTGCGCCATCATGCTGAGGGCATCTTCATGCTCGAACGCTTCTTTGGGACGACGATCACCATATCAACGGGACGGGTCGTGCCAGTCCGGTTCGTCGGCGAGCAGCATGTCCGCGAAGATCTCGGCTTCATTCCGAGCTTTGCCGACTGGGTCCGCTGCATCCGCCCCGAGCCATGGATGGGGCGCGCCCAGCCGATCCACCGCGACGTCGATCCGTTCGCGATCCCGACGCACAGTGAAATGGAGGCCGTATGAAGGTTCAGGCCATTCTCGAATTCGACCTCGAAGACTGGGACGGCTCGCCGGTCGACGACCGCGAACTGTTCGACCTGGCAGTGCAAGATACCGAACTCGCGATCCGTTCACGACTGATGGGTGAGGGCTTTCTCGAGGGCGACGCGCTCCTCGGCACTTGGACGCCGCGCGTTTCGGTGCTCGACGAAGCGGGAGGAGACCCTGCCCCGCCCTGATAGCGCCGACCTCTCCGACTTCCAGATTCACTCTCACGAATACCCGGCCGCCACGCCGGGTTTTGCGTTTTTTGGAGACATCACATGGCTGACTATTATTCGCAGACCGTCGTTCAGCCGGATATCCCGGTCGATGCCATCACCCCACTCGAACTCGCCTTGTTAACCGGCATATACGAGCATGAGTTGGGCGACGCATCGATCTACTTCTTCGCCAGCGAAGGGCCGTCCGGCATTGTCTGGCTCGATATCACCGAGCTTCGGGCGATGCTCGCGGATGGAAATCATCGCTCCGGGGAGCATCGCCGGGATGGCACGCGACAAACTCGATGCCGCCGGCCCCGAGGAGGTCGAAATCGAAATCGACCTGTCCGATCTTGGCGATGCTACGATCTTTCAGGCGATCGTCAGGCGGTGCGACCAGCTCGACCACGTCACCATCACATCCGGCTGGACCTGCTCAAAGATGCGGCCCGATGGGTTCGGCGGCGGGGTGACCGTCGTGACCGCTGACCACATTCTCTCCAGTTCGACCAGCGAAATGGAATACCGACTGCTCGACAGGTGCGAATATGGCGAACTGGGCTGCGCGCCCGGCCATGGCAGCCATGTGCTGCTCCGCCTCGATGAAGCCGATGTCCGCCAGGAGATCATCACCATGGCGGAGGTCGGTTCCCCCGCTGGCGCCGATCCCTCGGCCGTCACCGGCGAGGATATCCGCATGGCGTGTCTCAAAGCCGTCGAAGCGACGGACCTAGCCGTGCAACACGAAGCCATAGCCGCAATCGCTGCCCGCGCCGCCATCGCGATCGCCGGGCAACGCAGCGCCTGATCCTTCTTCCTCTTCAACCCCGCTGATGCCCGGCCATCGCGCCGGGCTTTCGCGTTTTCAAGGAGACATGAATATGTCCGCACAGTTGATCTACGATACCGCGCCGCTTGGCAGCCTGATCCGCTATTCCAATGGCGAGCCGCGTCCGCCCCAGCGCTTCACCCGCAAGCTCAAAGCGTGGAACCACGACAATGGCATCGGCCGCCTCGTGGAACGCACCGCCCAGGAGGTTCGCTCGACCCGGCAATCGCCGGCTGGCTTCTGCCTACGCCTAGGCAATTATGGTAGCCAGGGCATCATCGCCGTCGTCGTGCGCAGACATTATTCGGTCGAGAGCACGCTTCATTTCGAGATCGTCGAGATGCCAAAGCCCGGCATGGTGCGCGTGCTGACAAGCTCTGTCGCGCGCGACGAACTGCGTTTCCTCGCGCCCGATATAGCTTCGGCCCAGGATTGGCTCGCTCGCAACCGCTACACCGACGCCCGGTTCGAGATCGTCGACGATCCCGATCCGGTCATGCCGCCCTCCTATCTGGGGAGGGCGGCATGACGGTCCGGCGCCATTTCGTGCATGTCTATACGACCATCCGGATCAAGGTCGCGGTCGATGCCGAAAATCATCGCGCGGCGATGCAGGCGGCCGATGCGGTGGTATTCGGTCACGGGCATGCCGTGCGGTTGAGCCCTGTCCATACGGCGGTGATCGGTGCCGATTATGCCGAGGAAGTCACCGAGTACCTCGTGGATGAGGCCGATGATCCGGACTTCAAGCGATCGCGTAACTATGGTCCCGATTTCACACCCTCCCGTATATCCGGCGACGGGAGGGCGGCATGAGCGCGATTCTGGCCGGTTATGGCAGGACCGCCGATGGCCTGCTCGCGGCCCGGGTCGGCGATATGGGCTATATCGCCATACCGGCGGGAGACGGGATCCGTCTCGCATCGGGATGGCGCCTGTCGAGACCGATCGACGAATGGACCAAAGCCGATGTCTTCGGCAGCGAAGGCGTGGTCGCCGACGAGGCCGCCTTCCGCGCCTATGTCGAGGCGGTCGCGGTCCATCTCATCCAGCGCGCCGCGTTGGGTCGCCGGGAAACGCGGATACGAATCTCGACGCCTTGGGGCATGTCGCAGGGCGCGACGATCTATGCCGATGGCGTCGTCCTTCACTCGACGGCTTCGCACGGCGGGTTCAAGCTCGACCGCGTGCGCAACGCCGCTCTGCATCCCGCGCTCCGGATCAAGGGCGGATGGTATGAGGAAGACGGCGACTGGGCGCGGGTCGCCATCGGCTATCCCGCCCTCTTCACTGATCAGGAGAAGGCACAGGCCGATCGCACATTGCGCGACTGGGAGCCTGACGCCTGGGAAGCCGTCCATGGTCGCAGCCTGACTGCGGAGGAATCCTTCACCCGTGATCGGCAGCGTTTCGAGCGAGAGCACGCTGACGACTGGGTGGTGATCGCGGCTACCAGGTCCGATCGCCATCCAGGCTTTGTTGAAACGGTTGCGGCCCTCGGTGGCCGTCGCGACCGTGACGAGCGACGGCAATTTCTCGTCGCGAATGACGAATACATCATCGGTCGACACGGTTTCGTGATCGATCTCGAACGGCATCTCCCGCTTGCCGCCTGACCTCAGCCCGTTCCGCACGTCGGGACGGGCTTTTTCATGCTCGACGACCGGAGTCCTGGCCATGCCTGACGAAAGGCTCGGGGCGTCGATGCTGATCCGGATATCGATCCCGGGTGAGAGGGAAAGGCTTGGCCGGAAGGCGTGAGCCCGGCCGGGCCAGAGAGAGCGTCCGGCGGGCCGGCTGCCCCTGCTCTCCCGGAGACGTTTCCTCATGACCCATATCCAGTCCGACGCGGCGCTTCGCGCCGCGCCTGCTCCAGTCGCGTCCAGTTTTG
The DNA here is from genome assembly GCF_000445105.1 of Sphingobium lactosutens DS20. Lineage (GTDB taxonomy): Bacteria > Pseudomonadota > Alphaproteobacteria > Sphingomonadales > Sphingomonadaceae > Sphingobium > Sphingobium lactosutens. The sequence continues at coordinate 103,622 of NZ_ATDP01000107.1, forward strand.
CCGATCGCGCGGGCGCCCTGTTGGCAGCCGCCACGCGGCTTGTCCCCACGCTCGAAGCAGGCCGCCGGATAGACGCCCATGAACTGCGCGCCGCCATGAGCCAAGCCTTTGAGGGCTCGGATGCCGAAGGCGCCTGGGACTGGAAGACCGGCTATGACGCCTGCGAGGCGGCGGTGATCCTGTTCTTGCGCAAATATGGGCGCACGATCCTGGCGCGGTCGCCGGCCAGTTCCCTAGCGCTGATTGAACGCATCGCCGCGCTCTTGCCGACACATACGAGGCGATCGGAAGCGGGTCAGGCGCTTCAGCAATTCTCGACGCCGCCGGGACTCGCCTTCGTCTCGTCGATCGCTGCCGCCATCCGTCCCGCTGATCATGTGCTTGAACCCTCCGCCGGCACGGGGATGCTGGCGATCCATGCAGAACTCATCGGGGCGGATCTCGCGCTCAATGAGCTGGCGGAGGTCCGCGCCGAACTGCTCGGCCACCTGTTCCCGGCCGTCCCCTTGTCCTGTCATGATGCAGCCTCGATCGACGACCGGCTTCCGCAGACGATCCGCCCGACTGTCGTGCTGATAAACCCGCCCTTCTCGGCGGTCGCTCATGTCGATCATGCCATGAAGGATGCGGCGCTTCGGCATATCGCCTCGGCGCTCGCCCGGCTTGAGTCCCGCGGCCGCCTGGTCGCGATCACTGGCTCCAACTGCGCACCATCAGCGCCGGAATGGCGCGGGGCGTTCACCCGCCTTCAGGAGCAAGGCCGCATCCTGTTCACCGCGGCGATCGACGGCAGCGTCTATGCCAAGCATGGCACGACCATCGCGACACGCCTGACCGTGATCGACAAGATCCCGGCCGACGATCCCGGTCAGTTCCCGCTCAGCGCGGGTAAGGCGCCCGACACGTCAACCCTGCTCGAATGGGTGCTGAGCCAAGTGCCGCCACGTTGCCCGACCACGCCAGCGCCGGCCGCAGTCTTGCCGGTTACCGCGTCGGCGTCGGCGATGCGCGCGAATGCCCGGACGATCGCACCCGCGCCGACACCGCCAGCGCCCGAACCGGAGGCGGTCGAACTGGCCTATGAGACGATGGATTGGACGCCGCCCGCCGAACGGCTGGGCGACAGCATCTACGAACCCTATGCGCTCCAGTCGATCGTCCTTGCCGGCGCCAATCCGCACCCGACGCCTTTGGTGCAATCCGCCGCGATGGCGTCGGTCGCATCGCCCAAACCGTCCTACCGGCCGCATCTGCCGCCGCAGCTCATCACGCTCGGCATCTTGTCCGACGCCCAGATCGAATCTGTTATCTATGCCGGTGAAGCCCATTCGGGCCATCTGTCCGGCGCATGGAAGGTCGATCCGACCTGGGAAATCGTCTCCGCCGCGGCCGAGGATGCTGAAGACGCTATTCGCTTCCGGCGGGGGTGGTTTCTGGGGGATGGTACGGGTGCTGGAAAGGGTCGACAGGTCGCCGGCATCATGCTCGACAATTGGCTGAAAGGACGTCGACGCGCCGTCTGGATCAGCAAATCCGACAAGCTTCTCGAGGATGCTCAGCGCGATTGGTCGGCGCTCGGACAGGAACGATTGCTGGTGACCCCGCTGTCGCGGTTCCGGCAGGGCACCGATATCCGGCTCGACGAGGGCGTGCTGTTCACGACCTACGCCACGCTGCGATCGCAGGAACGCGGCGGCAAGAAATCCCGCGTCGAACAGATCGTCGACTGGCTCGGGCGAGACTTTGACGGCGTGATCGTGTTCGACGAGGCGCACGCCATGGCCAATGCCGCCGGCGGCAAAAGCGAACGCGGTGACGTCGCGCCCTCGCAGCAGGGCCGTGCCGGGCTTCGCCTCCAGCACGCCTTGCCCGATGCGCGGATCGTCTACGTCTCCGCGACCGGGGCCACCACCGTCCAGAACCTCGCTTATGCCCAGCGTCTGGGCCTCTGGGGCGGCGAGGACTTCCCGTTCGAAACCCGAGCAGCGTTCGTCACCGCGATCGAGAATGGCGGGGTCGCGGCGATGGAGGTGCTGGCGCGCGACCTAAAGGCCCTCGGTCTCTATGCCGCGCGGTCGCTGTCGTTCGATGGCGTCGAATATGAGGTGCTCGAACACGCGCTGACGCCGGAGCAGGTCCGCATCTACGACAGCTATGCCGGCGCCTTTCAGGTCATCCATAACAATCTCGACGCCGCGATGGCGGCCGCCGGCATCACCAGCGCGAGCCACGGAACACTCAACCGTCAGGCCAAGGCCGCGGCGCGCTCGGCCTTCGAACAGGCGAAGCAGCGCTTCTTCAATCACCTCATCACGGCCATGCAGACGCCAAGCGTCATCGCAAGCATCGGACAGGATCTCGCGGCCGGCGACGCCGCGGTGATCCAGATCGTCTCGACCGGCGAGGCGCTGCAGGCGCGCCGCCTCGCCGACATCCCGACCGACGAATGGGATGACGTGTCCGTGGATATAACGCCCCCTGAGTTCCTGTAATGTTGAGCTCAACATTAAACATATTCTTTGCAGTCGCAGTTTATGTCGAGCGTGGCGGCGGGAGGCGCAGGTTTCCTTCGGTTTTCCATGAATTCACTCCAGATAATTACAGTTCCTTCGACCTCAACAAGTCGAAGGAACCAACATGCGATCAAGATCATCATTGCCGTTTCGAGCGGCCCCGCTCCGGGTCGAAGACCCGCCCAGTCACGGCACCCTTCTCACCACATTCCTCTCCTCTCTGTCGCTCGACGAGAAGTCAGGCTGTGCGGTTCTGTATGGCGCGGCGGTCCGCCATTTCCTGCATTGGCTGGGCCTGCATAGGATCGCCATCCGCACGATTGACGATCGGGCTGTCCGGCGGTTCGAGAAGCATCGGTGCCGGTGTCACCGGTATTCGGCGCAGCAGCCAGTATATAAGGCGGACATTGCAGCGCGAGTCAGACGCTTCGTCCGCTTCCTGGAAGATCAAGGCTACGTCGAAGTCGACGACGGGATCGACGATCTGCCACGGCACCTCGCCGACTATTCCGATGCGATCGATCGCCTGCAACTTGCCGAGGGACCGGCACAGGCCTATCGGTCCGAGGCCGAGCATTTCGTGGCCTGGCTTCGCATGGCGCGGCGCCAATGGATCGATATCGATGACACGATCATCGACCACTATGCAGCGCATGATTGCCGATGCCCGGTCTGGCGCAAGCGGGGCAAGCTGGTCGCAACGGGCACCAAGCGGCGGCGGCGATGCGCACGGCACTTCGTCGAGTTCCTGCGAGGCCGGGGCGCCATCCCATCGGTTGAACCGGTGGCGGACGATGACCCGCACATGTCGGCTTACTTGGCATGGCTCAAGCAACACCGCGGCGCCACGGACGAGACGATCCGGCGCTACCGGACCGATATCAGACGGCTCATGCCAATGCTGGGCGAGCCTTCGCAATGGGATGCCGCCGGACTCAGGAGCGCATTCCAACGACGAAGCAAGGAGACGCCGGGGTCGGCATCGCTGCTCGTCACGATAATGAGGAGCTACATCCGGTTTCTGGTCGTGCGTGGCGAGTGCCGGCCGGCATTGTTGCATGCAGTTCCATCAGTACAGCGCTACCGCCTTTCGACGCTGCCGCGCCACGTCGACCCGGCAACGATCGAGAGGATCATTGCGGCCTGTCCGACAGATCGTCCGGTGGAAGTCCGGGACAAGGCCATCATTCTCCTGCTCGCCAGGCTCGGCCTGCGGGCTGCCGATATTCAGAACATGCGTCTCGACGACATCGACTGGCGATCCGGCCACCTGACGGTCAAGGGCAAGACGCGTCGCCCGGACCGCCTGCCATTGCCGCAGGATGTTGGCGACGCGATCCTGGCATATCTTGCGGCAGCCCGCCCGAAGGCCGCCGAAGAGCATCTGTTCCTGCGTGCACAAGCACCGTTTCGGCCATTCCGCTCGTCCGCTGAGATCGCGGGCATCGTCGCTCGTACGCGCGACCGCGGTGGGATCGAAGGAGTGCCGACCGGGTCGCACATATTCCGGCATTCGCTTGCCACCAACCTGCTGCGCGCGGGCGCAGGCCTGGAGTCCGTCGGGACCATCCTGCGTCACAGCTCGCCCGAGACCACTGCCATCTACGCCAAGGTCGATCTGCCGATGCTCATGAAGATCGCGCAGCCCTGGCCGGGAGAACAGTCATGCTGAACATCCACATTTCCAGATACGTGGCGCTGCATCGCAGCCTCGGGCTGAAGTTCTCTGAACAGGAACGCATGCTGCGCCTGTACGCCGCCTACGCCGGAGGATTCGGCGACCGGCACATCCAAGTCCAGCGGATCTACGACTGGTGCCACACGGCGAGTTCGCAGAATGTGGCCCGCCGGAGGTTTGATACCGTTCGCAACTTCAGCCGCTTTATCCAAGCCGATGATCCAGTTTACGAGGTGCCGCCTGCCGGTGTCTTCGGTCGGGGCAAGCGGCCACGCCCGACACCGACCATCATCGAACCGGAACAGGTCCGGGCGATCATGACCGCGGCGTTGGACGTTGCGTCCCAAGACACGATCAGCCCATACACGTACCATTATTTGTTCGGCTTGCTGGCGGCGACAGGTCTCCGGATTTCTGAGGCCCTCGCATTACAATGCAACGATCTGGTCGAGGATGGCTTGATCGTCCGCAACGGCAAGTTCGGCAAGCAGCGGCTGATTGCCTTGCAGCCATCGACCCGTCAGGCGCTCGAAGCATATCTCGCCACCCGGGCAAGGCTCGGCGCCACGGGCAATGACCTGTTCGTGACCATCCGCGGAAGAGCCCCCCATAAAGTGCGCGCGCACATCGTGTTCGTCAGGCTGGCCCGACTGCTCGGATATCGCGGACCTACTGGAACAGCGGGCATGCGGCTCCACGATCTGCGGCACACCTTCGCTGTCCGCTCGCTGGAGTCATGCCCGCCGGAAAGGGAAGCCATCGCACACCACATGGCCGGACTCAGCGTCTATCTGGGGCACGCGTCGGTCGCCAACACTTATTGGTATCTCGAGGCCACTCCGGTGCTGCTGCGCGATATCGCTGCCGCCAGCGAGCAACTTTACCGAGGAGAAGCGGCATGACGGCTCTCGCTCCGCATCTCTCGACCTACCTGCGTGAACATCTGCCACGCGAACGTGCTGTTAGTCCGCACACGGTGAAGACCTACGCCAACTGCTTCGTCCTCCTGGTCCAGTTCGCTGCCGATCGGCTGAAGCGTCGGCCGACCGATCTCGAGATCGAGGATCTCGGCACCGACATGATAATGGCCTTCCTTGACCATGTCGAGAACGGTCGCGGCAGCTGTGTTCGGACTCGCAATGGCAGGCTCGCCGCGATCCGGTCCTTCTTCCGCTACATCGAGTATCGTATTCCGGCCTGCCTAGATCAGGCCCTTCGCGTCAGATCGATCCCTACCAAGAAGACCGACAAGGCGCTGATCGACTACCTCGACCGGGCAGAGATCAAGGCTTTGCTCGACGCCCCAGATCCCCGGACACGCCTTGGCACCCGCGATCGTGCAATGCTGCATCTGGCCTATGCTGGCGGGCTGAGGGTGTCGGAACTCGTAACGCTACAACTGCGCGATTTCCCGGACCGCTCCCTGTCCACCGTGCACATCATGGGCAAGGGTCGGCGTGAACGGGTCCTCCCGCTCTGGAAGGAGACTCAGTTCGCATTGCGCGCGTGGCTTGCGATCCGCCCCGATGCGCAAGCTGCCGAGATATTCCTCAATGCCAGCGGGCAACCCATGACCCGCGACGGATTTGCGTTCCGTTTGGCGGAGCACGTCAAGGCCGCGGCAGAGAAGCAGCCGTCGATCCTTGGAAAGCGCGTAACACCGCACGTGCTGCGCCATTCCTGCGCAATGCACACGCTCGCGGCGACCGGGGACATTCGCAAGGTCGCATTATGGCTCGGGCACGCCAGCATCCAGAGCACCGAGACCTATTTGCGCGCCGATCCCGAGGAAAAGCTGCAAATTCTCGCGGCGCACGGCGCCCCTGCCATCAGGCCCGGGCGCTTCAAGCCGCAAAGCGACGATCTACTATCAATGCTTCAGGAAATACGTGCAGGAGGTCATGTCAAAATTTGACACAGGTCCGCATCGCAGTCCGAAGCGCCAGTGGCGCTCCCGCCAACAAAGCTTCGCCTTCGAGGCGGCCGTTGATGCGTAGCATAACCGAACCGTTTTGACGGAGAAGCATCGGAATGAGTTGGGAACCAGTGAGGTTGGCCTGCCAAAACGTGCTCTGAGCGTTCGCGCGGCCGGTCGGAATGTCAATTAATCGACCAGCAAAATTCCATGTAACCGTAACGCGCTGCACCGTCGCGGGCTTGTTAAGGAGCATGGCCATCATGGGGCGGTTGCCTTCACAAAACAGGCTAAACGACTTGATGTTTGGCGAAGCAGCTACATCGACATAGGCCATTGGGGCGCGACCTTGGACCGGCACGACCTCCCAAGCAGTCCCAGGCAGCGGCACTGCGTCCTCAGGTGGGCTGTCCATAAGCAGGCGAGCAATGTCCTGGGGCACGGGCAAGCGGCCTCCTTGAGGCGCATAGACCGTCAACTTTCCCTTCTCCCAAAGGCCAATTTGAACGGCACGGCGATTTGCATCAAGCAGAACATAGGCTTGCTCTACACCGCCTTGATGCGGCGCATTTCCCGTAACCCAATAGAGAGACCCTTGTCGTTGGAGACCGGATATCGCCGAAAGATTGCTGGCCAGCAGGTCCATTTTGCGGCCCAAACGCGAACGTATCGCGTCAGCTATCGGACCACTTGTCAAAAGATCTATTCCGTTGGGATCGGAATCACTTTGGAATTTCCCTATGGAACTGGCAAGATTGGTCCAGGCTAGCGGCGTCGGTTTTCCCAAAACTGGCCTTGCTTGCAGCGGTGCTTTTGAAGCAGCAGATGCTGGCCCAGACCCCTTGCATAAGAGCAGTGGGGATTGCGACACGAGCGCTGACTTGAACGGATCCAGGCGCTGTCCAGGCGCGACGTCTGCTTCAAGGCGGACTACGCCTCGCTTTTCGTCGTCATTGACCGTCAAGATCACGCGTCCGAAATCGTTGGCATTGACAGGAAAAGGAAAAAAGACCGCGCTAATGCCTTCATAGGTCGGGCCAAGAAACGAAGCCGCGTACTCAAACCGGGTGCTTTTTACAGTCTGACCAGACGCTTTGAAAGTAAAACCGGTTTCGTTGATCTCAAGGCTCGCCCCTCGAGAGCAATCGCCACGCGGCGCATACGAGCCATAGCTTCCTTCGAGATCCATGCCCTTCAATGACGTCAATGTCACTGCGCCCGCGACGCCGGGCAAGCCCAGAAAAATCCCTGCGAGAAAAACGGTAATGGAGCGCTTGGGCAGTTTGCTCGGCATGGCAGATCTCCATGGCGGACAGCCTTGCATCGGGACCTCGATTGAAAGCGACGAACGACTGCCTCCGGGATTCTCTACAACCTGCACCATTCCAGCGGTGCCGACAATCCTAACGGCCCCAGCATTCAACCTTTTCAGGCAATTATCTGGAGTGAAATCATGGAAAACCGAAGAAAACCTGCGCCTCCCGCCGCCACGCTCGACATAAACTGCGACTGCAAAGAATATGTTCTCGATTATCTTGAGCACAGCTTTCCGGTGCAGCTCCACGAGCCGTTCACCGACAGCGAAGGCAATCTCTCATCGCGTCCGGTCCGCGACGATGACGGCAATCCTGTCGTCAATCGCGAAGCGGTGCGCCGCCGTGAGGCGATGATCGAGCGGCTCGCCGCTCTGCCGCCGGTGCCGGGCGCGCTCGACCAGATCATCCAGCATTTCGGGACGGACAAGGTGGCCGAGGTCACCGGGCGGTCGCGGCGTATCGTGCCCAAGCGCAATGATGATGGCTCGGTGCGCTTCGCGGTCGAGAACCGGCCGGTGTCCGCGAGCCTCGCCGAGACCCAGGCGTTCATGGACGATTTGAAGCCGATTCTGATCTTTTCCGAGGCCGGCGGGACGGGGCGCAGCTATCATGCCGATCTCGCCTGCCGGAACCAGCGGCTGCGCATCCACTATGGCCTCGAATTCGGGTTCAAGGCCGATGCCGCGATTCAGGGCTTCGGCCGCGATCACCGCACCAACCAGAAGCAGCCGCCGCGCTACCGGCCGGTCACGACCAATGTGAAAGGGCAGAAACGCTTCATCTCGACCATCGCGCGCCGCCTCGACTCGCTGGGCGCGATTACCCGCGGTCAGCGCCAAGCCGGCAGCCAGAATATGTTCCGACCCGAGGACAATCTCGAATCCCATTACGCCCACGATGCGTTGATCCAGCTCTATCGCCTGCTCGCACGCGGCAAGGTCGACGGCTGCTCGCTCACCGATTTCGAGGCGGCGACGGGCCTGTCGCTGCTCGATAGCGACGGAGGCCTGCGCGACGAGCTGCCCGGCATCACCACCTTCCTCAATCGGATGCTGGCGCTCACCATCGCGATGCAGGATCTACTGTTCGAGGTCTTCGAAGGCCTGCTCCGCGCCCGAATCGAGGGCGCGATCGCCAGCGGCAATTTCGAACTCGGCCTCGAAACGCTCCAGGCGGCGAGCTTCCGCGTCACCGGCCGCACGCCGATCTATACCCATCCCGGCACCGGCGCGCAGACCGCGTTGCTGACGATCGAGCGCAAGGATCGGCTTGTGCCCCTGTCGCTCGACGACGCCTTGCGCCAAGTCGACGATCGCGGCGCGAAGATGCTGGTCAACACGAAGACCGGCCGCGCGGCGATCCAGCGCCGGGCGCGGAGCGTGACCGACGAGGAGGGCGAAGTGCATCCGCGCATTCGCCTGGCCTGGCCGCTGACCGATGCCGTGGTCCGGGCGAAGGCGATGGCGGTAAGCGAGTGGCAGCCCGCCGATCGCACTGCATTCAGTGCGGCCTGGACCGCCGAGCTTGCCGGCTTGCCTGAATATGAAAGCTCGACCCTCTATATGGTGTCGGGATTGCTGCTGCCGATCTGGCGGCAGCTCCCCGACGAGTCGACCCGCGTCTATCGACTCCAGACCGACGAAGGCGAACGCATTATCGGTCGCCGCGTGTCGCCCGCCTGGGCCGCGAGCATCGCTAACGACAATGGACCGGTGCAATTGTCAGGCGAAGAAGCATTCGCGATGCTGCTTGCGGGCGACAGCGTGTTGCATCTGACCGACGGGCAATCGCTCAAGCGCGTCCGCGCCATGAGCGACTGGCGGATCGAACTCACCGGCTTCAGCGACCTCGGCGTCGAGCGCCTGAAGGCGATGGGGTTGATCTCCGAGATCGTCTCGTGGAAACTTCGCCTCTACGTACCGACAGGGGCTGTCGGTGCCGAGGTGCTGGGACGTCTGCTCGAGCGGTTTCCGCTCCAACGGGTCTCGGCGCGCAAGGCCGCCTGAGGAGCCCCTTCATGCAAAGTCCCGCCAGCCAGATCGCCACCACGCTCGCCGATCACGCCGAAGCCGTCTGCCGACATTATCTGTCTAACGGACGGCGGGAGGGGCGATACTGGCTGGTCGGCGACGTCCGCAACTCGCCGGGTCGCAGCCTCTATGTTCGCCTGGTCGCGTCCCGCGATGGGCGCGGCCAGGCCGGCAAATGGACCGATGCCCAGAGCGGTGACCATGGCGATCTTCTCGATGTCATCGCCGCGTCCTGCGATCACCGCACCCTGCGCGAGACCCTCGATGAAGCACGGCGCTTCCTCAGTTTGCCACAGCCGCCGTCAAGTCCGGAGCGGCCGATCCGGCGCAGCAAGGCGCCCACCGGAACGCCGGAGGCGGCGCGGCGTCTCCTCGCGGCATCGAAGCCGATCGCCGGCACGATCGCCGCGACCCATCTTGCCGCTCGCGGCATCATCAACCTCGCCGGCTGCGAAGCCCTGCGCTTCCATCCCCATTGCTGGTATCGGCCATCGGACGAAGACGGACCCGATGTCCGCCCCGCTTGGCCGGCGATGATCGCGGCTGTGACCGATCTCGATGGCAGTGTCACCGGCGTCCACCGGACCTGGCTGATGCGCGACGGTTCGGCCAAGGCGCCGGTTGCCTATCCCCGCCGCGCCATGGGACACCTTCTCGGCAACGGCATCAGGTTCGGCGGCGTCGGCGCGGTGATGATCGCCGGCGAGGGCATCGAGACCCTCCTGTCGCTGCGGCAGGTCATGCCCACGACCCCTGCGATCGCCGGAACGTCCGCCGCGCATCTCGCCGCCATCCTGTTTCCGGCCGCACTTCGCCGTCTCTATGTCGCGCGCGACGACGATCCCGCTGGAGCCGGTGCGTTGGCGACCTTGACCGAGCGTGCGCTTGCCAAGGGGATCGAGGTCGTGTCGCTGGAGCCGAGGCTCGATGATTTCAACAGCGATCTTACCGCCTTCGGACGCAACCGTCTGGCCAGCATGATCGGGGCGCAGCTCCGGGCCGTTGACGCCGCGCGCTTCCTGATCTCGACCTGAAGGCGGGGAACCTGGCACCACCCTGAACTGCGCCGGTCGATCGCATGGCGATGTCCGTCCGTAGAGACGCCGCGCGCTCGGCCTTCTTGAGAGGGCGACTGCGGCAAACGGTCCGGGGCAACAATCGCGTGTCCGGCGGCTATTTTCCGCCGGGCCTGACGGCCCTTTGCATCGCGAAGCAAAATAGCCTTGCCCCGCCATCCTCCGCTGCGCTCCGGCCGCGCCCTTGGGCGCGGTGCGGCCCCGTCCCGCCCGCCGCCAGCCGTCGCCACGAAGGCCGCGAGAGGCGCGGCTCTGAACGGAGACCCACCATGGCGATCGACCTCGACCAGCCCGAACAGGATGAGCCCCAGCCCGGTTCCACCGCTTATGTCCTTCAGGAAATGCAGCTCTACGGCTACCGGCCGTTCGAAGACGAACCCGATCAGCGGCCGCTTCCCGACGGCCGTATCGCCGAAGGCGCCATCGCTGACATCTTCGACGCGCTTGTATCCTGCTTGTCCGACACCCGGATCGAACCCGATCTTGAGGATCTCGCCTGGAACATCGTCAATGTCTTCCAACGTGCGGGCGAACGGATCGAGCGCGATCTCGACGATAATGAGCAAGCGCAGAAGCGGCTCCAGCGCCAGCAGGACGGCAGCGAGGTCAAATCTGTCGAGCTGGAACGCAAGATCGCTGAAGGCATCACCATGATCGAACGCCGCGATACGATGGAATTGCTTCGCGACGCCGGCGCCGACCAGTTCCGCACCCACTTGCGCAAACCCTGGCTGCCGCGATCCGGTCCGATGGTGAACCGCAAGGCGCTAACCTCGGCGGTGCTCGACAGTCGCAAGGCGCTCGACCGGCGCGCCTATCAGGACGCCCGCGTCCTCAATCCCGATGGCATCCGCATCGCGGTCAGCGCTGGTCCCAACTATAATAATCACCGGCTGGTCTGCGATGTCCTCGACAAGGTCCGCGCCCAAATCCCCGATATGATCCTCGTTCATGGCGCGACGAACACGGGCGGCGAGCGCATCGGCGCCTGTTGGGCGCGCGACCATGATGTGCCGCAGGATCCGCGCAAGCCCGATTGGGATCGGCATGGCCGGGCAGCGCCGTTCAAGCGTAACGACGCAATTCTGGAAACCTGCCCCAAGGGCGTGATCGTCTTCCCCGGCACCGGCATCCAGGACAATATCGCCGACAAGGCTCGCAAGATGGGCATCAGCGTCTGGGATTTCCGCAAGCGGGAGTGATCGGCGACCCAAAGCTTGCCTATGGACAAATTGGACAAGTTTTCTATATTGGGCATGAAGGAAACGCCCATGGTTCAGACTCAGATCAAGACACGGCGGGATGCGCGCGAGGCGGTAGTATCGTTCTTCGATACGCTGAGCGCGTCGACGCTGCTCAAATTCGCCAATGCCCTGCAACGCTCCAGACCCGATCCCGAACGGCTGGTTCGGCGTGTGCTGGAGGAAACCGGCGAAGCGCGCAAACTGGCCGGCGGCGGTCTCGGGACATTGCTTTCGAAAGCCGAGGGGCTGGCCCGGCTCGATGCGGTGACCGTCGAGGACGAGGGCGATCAGTGGGCCGAGACCGAAGTGCTTGGCGCAGGGGATATGGCCGAACGGCTCGGCGTCGCCCGCACCTCGCTCGATAACTGGCGTCGCGCGCATAAGATTCTGGCATTCCGCAAGGGTGTGCGGAATTATGTCTATCCGGTCCGCCAGTTCGAGCGCCTAGCCCCGCTTGAAGGTCTGGACCGAGTCCGCGCGCATTTCAGCGATGATGATACGGCCTGGGAATGGCTGGTGACGCCCAATCGCCATACCGGCGACGCCGCGCCAATCGAGCGGTTGCGCAAAGGCAAGATCGATGAGGTCGCGCGCGCGGCCGAAGGCGCGCTGGATTATCAGTGAAACTCGATCTCCGGCGCATTGCAGCGCGCACCGGGCCCGTCGACCTCGCTGACTGGCCGCGCATCATTTCGGACCGGCATCGCGCGACGCCCTGCGATGCCGGCTTCGGCTCGAGCCGCTTTTCCAGCCCCGGCCAATTGTTTCGCGTCCTCTATGCAGCCCAGGATTTTCCGACAGTGCTTGCAGAGGCGGTGATCCGTGACCGTTTTGTCGGCAAGCAGCGGCGCTACCTCTACCGGCCCTATCTCGAAAGCCTCGCAGCCACCACTATCAGCACGACTGCGCCGCTCATGCTGGTCGACCTGTCGGGAGGCGGAGCTTATGACATGGGGATCGATACCGATGCGAAAGGCAGCCGCGCGCATGTCGCTGGGCAAGCCTTCGCCGAAGCGCTGCACCGGCGAACGGCGGTGGACGGGATCATCTTTGATTCACGCCTGACCGGCGTGCCCTGCGCGGCCATTTTTGATCGCGCCTTTGTCCGGTTGCAGGCGTCCCCGCCGGTCGATCTCCTTCGCGTCGCGGCGCTAGCTGATGAACTCAAGGCACGGGACATCATCGTCAGACGCCGACGGATATCATCCCGTTGACGACGGGTTCCGGAGCATCGCCATTGAGCGATCCGCAAGAAGGCGACCCGATGTTCGTCTTGACCGAACTTGAAGGACCGGACGGCGGACCGCCACGCACGATCGCATTTGCCAATGCTGAAGTGCAGCCGCTCGACTTTGCAGCCTTGCGCGATGCCCGCCTCGATCAACCCATCACCATCCCGCTTAACTGCCGTAATGGCACGCTAGTCGAATCGACGGTTGAAGGGAGGGTGCCGGGCCAAGTCATCAACATCGCGACAACTCTCGACAGCCCTTTCACCTCCTGCGCGATCGGTCTTGTCAAAGGCGGGTGGCTGCCATCGGCCTTTGCCGTCACCCGACGGAATACCACGATGCTGGTCGATCGGAACGTCGTCACCCAGATCGTTGGCAGGTTCGAAAACGGACGACGGCGCCGCGAACAACGGGATTTCCTAGACTTGTTCGCTGACCAGCCCATCCGCATCAATCCTCTACTCTTCGTGATGGAGGGCAATCGCCGGTCCACTCCCACTCCGACCGAAGCTGAGGGGCAGATGCAGGAGGTGGCGGCCAAATTGCGCGTGGCGCTGCCCAAGGCCGAGATCACCGTTGGTCCGGAGCATCTGAAGGGCGCGCTTGGTCTCATCGAGGATTCCCGTGCCTCCCTGGAGAACAAGCAGCGTTTTCTATGTCACCTCGCGCCATTGCTGGTGTCGCCGGTTGCGCGGGCCAATGTCGAAGCCCGATGGAATGACATTATTGCAGCCGCCGACCTTCACGGTGTGCCGCGGCAATCCATCACCGTGCTGACAGCCCTCAGCGCCGTTGCCGTTCCCAATGGCAAGAGCCCGGCCAAACGCCTGTTGAAATTCCGGAACGGCTATACCGAAGCCGATGCCTATAATGCGCTCGCTGACCTCCGGGCCATCGAACTGTTCATCGCGATGCTCAGCTGTTTCCCCGACGAAGCCATTCAGCTTTGCACCGCGGACAAGAATCTGGCCCTGCTCTGGGTAGGGATTCAGGCATCGAACTTTGCCCGCGTCGGGGCAGGCTTTACCTATGACATGACGCCCGTCGACGACCTTTTCCCGGGAAACACGGGATTGGCCTGGAAAACCATCCTGGAGGGGAGGGATTGATGTTCTGTCCTTTGGCTATCGATTGGGGAAATGCGGCCGATTGGGCTTCGGCGATTGCGAGCACTAGCGCCGTCGTTGCGGCCCTGTGGATAGCCTTCGGCCAGGAGCGCAACGCGCACAGGCTCCGGAAATTGGCACGGAATGAAGAGCATGAGCGCAAGGCGCATCTGATTGCCGAAGTGATCCGACTATCTGGAGAGATCGAAGCAGTCGCTATCTCTGGCTCGAATTTGGTCAATCTTGGTGGACAAGATCTGTCGTCACAACGGGACGACATCGAGGGGTTGCGTTCGAAATTGCGCGCGCTTCAGCAATTTCCGCAATCCGATCCCCGCATATTTGGGGAAATTGGGCGCATCATCCATGCCAGCGAAATGCCATTCGATGTTTCGACGGCTAGCACCTCCTATCAGGGGATCATCCTGCGCGATCTTGCCGGCAGAATGGCGGAGCGTCGCGACGCGCTTGCGAAGCTGCTGTCGTCATTGACTTTGCATCCCGAATGACGGTCCCGTCACCGACAAATCTACTTCAGATTTTGCGCGCTAATGCAGCGTGGAATCGGACTCCAGTGTGATCGTGACGGCATTCCTGACGATAAACCAGAGAGCCAGCTCGTCGAGGTCGCGGGCCGCCATCAGGTCATCGATCTTGGCCTGGAGAACGGCAGCGACATCATCGCCATGCTCCGCGATCAGCTCGCGCGCCATGTGAAACGCTTTGGCTTCATCGACAGGTTCCATTCTGCCAGTGTAATCGCCCTCGATCGACCGCGCCACGCAGCAGGTAGCCGGGGTAACGCGATTGCCGAACGGATCGCCGCCGAATGCGGGGAAGTGCGGATGGGCAATCTCACGAGTGTCGTCACAAGCAGGCATTTGGCTCCGGCCTGTGAGGATATCGCGCCGACACTCCCCATTGCCGATCAACGGCTGAGGACATCCCACCGGCATCCGCTTGGCATGCGGACGTGAAAATCGAGGGTGGCACTTCTGGCGAGGATGGCGGGGCCGCCCATGTGCCATAGTTCACGGAGGGCCAGAAGCCATGTGACGCAACGTCTCCGGCTGACCTGTGACCAACCCCTTTTCTGTCGCCTGAATACGATCCTCGGCCGCCTCATGCCGTCAACCCCGTGAAGGGGTTCCCCTCCGCGTGCGCTGCGGTGACGTCGGCATCCGGGCTCTCCTTTGGCCGCCATCGGGGATGGTCCCCGATCATCCGAAGGAGTTTGAACATGGCCACTATCGCTAACCTCACCGTGAAGTCCGACGGCAGCATGGAGGGCACGCTCGCGACCCTCACCGTCACGGCGCCGATCTCGATCATCCGCAACGGTCGCAAGACCAAGGAAAACGAGCCCGACTGGCGGGTCGTCAGCCGCAAGAATGGCTTCGAGCTGGGTGCCGGCTGGGACCGCTTCTCGCAGAACACCGGCGCCGAATACACCTCGCTGTCGCTGTCCGCCCCCGAATTTGGCACCATCTACGCCAATATCGCCAATGCTCCGGGCGACGATCCTTCGAAGAAGGTCGCGATCTGGAACCCGCCGGCCTGACTCGCCGGCATCGGCCCCGCCCTCGGGCGGGGCCACTTTTTTACCCTCTTGGAAATCGAGGAGAGGCTCATGAGCCGTCATCCGGTCACCGTCCGCTCGGCAGATGCGACCGACACCGACGCGACCATCGGTTACGATCCGCCGATGCGCACCTATTTTCTTCAGGCGTTTGAGGATCCAAAGTCAGACGATCCGGGTCTATGGCTCGGCACCCGGCTTGAGGAATATCCCGATCTTGCGGGGCTGGTCGCAGCCGCGGGCGCTAAGGGCTATACGCTTGATGGCCTGACCGACGGGGTCATCGCCGATATGGCGCGGGAAGCCGCTATCCCGTCGCGGCCATCGCTGGCTGAACGCTGCGGCTGGCCGCTACGCTGAATACTCTTTTGTACCGGGGCGGGCACCGCTCGCTCCGGTTTTGCAAGGTTCACATACGACCCTTCCGATCGTCATATCCCTGCGCTTGTTCAATCTCCCGACATGGCCGGCGCCAATCCAGACAGGATATGGAGATCGATCCGCCGAGGCGAGATTCCAGGCGATCGATCGGGCGGCGACACGGCAGTCAACCTCTCCCAGGATCGGAAGGCCACACCCGCTCTAGTGAGGCGCTGATCCCTATGGCCGAAACCCGGCCTCCTTCAATCAACCCGTAAAGGGTCCGCTACGCTGCGCGTGCGGCCGCTTGGGCAAGCCGGCGCGGTGATTGCGGCCAGGCCCCGTCCGCCGGAGCACCTGTCGAGCGGGGATGGCCTCCGCTCCTTCCGACAGGAGTTGATGTCATGCCACTCAGGACCGCCCAATCGCTCGCCTGGAATCTCGCGCGCACGCTGATGACCGTCATCGTCCTCATCCGGACCGACAAAGGCTACGCCGTGATGCCTTGGGAAGAATTCGACGGCAATCCTGCCCAGGTGGTGCAGGAATATGATCCGTTCCCATCGTGATCGAAGCGACGAACTCGCTCTTTCGGCGAAACATTTTCGTGTTTCGCGCCGCACGAAGCGGCGTTATCCTGCTCACGCACGATAGCGCTGTGGAGGTGGTGGCGGGCGCGTCCGACGATCATTCGTCTTGGAAGGACGCTCTATGACTATCTTCCTCGTTCTCGGCCTGTTTGCCGGCCTCTACATGCTCTGGCTTCTCTTCAGTCTCGCGGTCTATGCGCTGCCAGTGGCGACCGGGATTTCCCTCGCATTCTGGATGCACGATCACGGCCATGGCTATCCCGCCGCGATCCTTGGCGGATTCGTCAGCGGCGTCGCGGTGCTGGTCGCGGGTCAGTTACTGTTCGCCTATGTCCGCTCACCGTTGATTCGGCTCGGCATCGCACTCCTGTTCGTGGTGCCCGCCGGGATTGCGGGCTACCATGCCGTCTATGGCATCGCTGGACTGGCTATTGACCCGGGTATCATCTTGTCGCTGCTGAGCTGGGTCGGCGCAGTCATGATCGCCGGCACCGCCTGGATGCGGCTCGCAGGCGAAGCGGTCGCGGGACCGGCCTCACAAAGCACAGCCGGGACGTCGACCTCTTCCTAGCCCTTATCGGCCGCGTCATTGCACGACTGGGCGCTGAGGCTCCGGTGGGATGGGGGGATTCACCAGGATGTAGGCGATGGACGTATCCGGCCCTGACGGGTTGATCGGAAAAGAGCCCACCCGGAATCGCCGAAACCTGCCGCAGTGGTCATCGCCAACACTGCCCCTTCGTCATCCGCTGCCAAAACGGCCTCGTGTCGATGCGCTTATTTGCCGTCAGGGACGCTGACGCTCTCCCGGCTTGCCGCAACGGCTTGGCCCAAACTTTCTTCCCCCGGCGTGCCGCCGTTCCTCGCGCACCAAGAAAGCCCCGCCCAAGCCGTCCTCCGCTTTGCTGCGGGCCTTCGGCTGCAGCGCCGGTCGCCTGCCGGCCTGACCAGCGCATCGAGGCCGCAATGGCGCGGCTCGACTGAGAAGGAACGGCATCATGGCAAAGATCGGCAGCTTCAAGAAGGTTTCGGGCGAACTCCGGGGCCAGATCACCACCCTCACGCTTCAGGCCCAGTCGGTTCGCATCGTCGCCGATGAACAAGCCAGCGGCAACGCCCCCAGCCACCGCGTCTATATCGGCGACTCCGTCGAAATCGGCGCTGGCTGGAGCAAGCGGACCAACGATGACCGCCATTATCTCTCGCTGAAACTCGACGATCCGAGCTTCGTCGCTCCCATCTTCGCCCAGCTCTTCGACGGCGAGAATGGTGAACACGATCTCGTCTGGACCCGCCCGGCACGCCGCGACCGCGATTGAAGCCGGTCGGCCCGCCTGGTTCGCCGGGCGGGCCATTCCAGACCGGACGGGTGCGCTACGGAGGCGGAAACCCCAACGACAGCGATCTTCACGGTTCGCGCGGAAGACGAAGAAGGCCGGCAGCCTCCGGACACAATCCGAGTTTATCGCGGGCGACACCGATGAGGACTCCCCCTTTTGGGGGAGGCCTATCCCCCATTTCGGGAATGCCGCCAACCCTGGCGACGCGCCAAATTCGCTTCCCTTCCAACGGGTTCGCGGGTGCAGGTCATGCCAAGAAAACTCGATACCGAGCGCCAGGCTCTCGATTTCGCCGGTTTCGCGCAAGAGTTTCTGCGTCGCAATCCGACATATCGATCGCAATATGAGATGGTCATGCGCGGCCCCGAAGGCGATCGAGCAACTCCCGGGCGCGAGACGATGGCCCGGTTCTGGGGGTTGGACTTTCCCATGTGCCCCGGATCGATCGGCTGCGGTTGAACCGGCCATCTGGCTTGCCGCCCTATCGCCCACAACGGTGGTCCTCGACACGGCCGATCCTGATTTGGGCATCGCCACCTCGGTCACTCTCGACGATTGGCCGCTGATCCTCGTCGACCGCCACCTTTCGAACGGCCGCCACCTCGTCCTTGCAGACACCGACGGCCTGCATCGTCTGTGGCTGCGCGACACGTCGCCCGGGCGCCCGCTTGCCTATGTGATCGCGAAGGATGCGAGCCTCGATCTGCGCCTCGCCGCCGTCCGGCGACTCGATCGGCGCCTTGCCGGCGCGCCACCCGCGAAGTTGCCGCGCGGCTTCATGCCCACCGCCTTCCAGCGGCACCGACTATCGCTGCTCCTCGATATCATCGACATGGCGAAGGACCGGGAATATCCCGAGGCCACCACCTACGACATCGCGCGCGCACTCCTGTACGTCGACATGGGTGTCGGTCGCGGCACCGATTGGAAAACGTCGTCGGAACGCCGCCGCACCCAGCGTCTGATGGAGGAAGCGTTTGCGTTGCGCGATGGTGGCTATCGCACCTTGCTACGCGGCTGAGATCAGGTGCGACAAAAATCGGACGCTAAAAACAGCCGCTCCACCGCGCCGATCCTTATTCGCCAATGTCCCTCCATGCTGTCCGCGGCCGCCTTCTGCCGCCGCCGACGCGATGGAGGACGATCATGCCCGAATCGGCGGACACGACTGCAACCCGCTTTCTGAAGACGCCCGATGCTGCGCTTCGGCTCGGGCTTAGCCCGCGCACGCTGGAGAAGCATCGCTGCTACGGCACCGGTCCTGCCTTTCATAAGCTGGGCGGCCGCGTGGTCTATTCGGTCGAAGCGCTCGACGCCTGGGTCGCACAGGGTCTTCGCAACTCGACCTCCGATCCGGGACCAGGCGCCTGCCTTCCGGCGAAACGCTCCGCCAGCCCGATTCGGCGCTGAGCTGATGGCACCCGCCAATATCCATCGCGCGGATGGCGAGCGCCTCCAGCTCGACCTGTTCCGGTCGGTCCCGGGCGACGTCGCGCCCCGCGATGCGCAGGATCTGATGGCCTGGCCTTTCTTCAGCCTCGCCAAGTCGCGGCGCACCGCGCCGATCGAGTTCCGCATGGGCGAGACCTGGATTTCGGTCGAGGCGGTGCCCGAACATGGCATGGCCACAATCTGGGATGCGGACATCCTGATCTGGGCCGCGAGTCAGCTCGTCGAGGCGCGCGATGCGCGGCGCCCGACCTCGCGGCTCCTGGCGACGACGCCGCACGAAATCCTGACCTTCGTCGGACGCGGCACCGGCCGCGACAATTACGAACGCCTCAAGGCCGCGCTCGATCGGCTCCAATCGACCACGGTCGCAACCTCGATCCGCCAGCATCACCAGCGCCGGCGTCACCGCTTCTCATGGATCAATGAATGGCAGGAACTGACCGACGATACCGGTCGCGCGCTCGGCATCCAACTCATCCTGCCTGATTGGTTCTATGCGGGCGTGCTCGACCGTGCGCTCGTCCTGACGATCGACCGCGCTTATTTCGACCTGACCGGCGGGCTGGAGCGCTGGCTGTACCGGATCGTGCGCAAGCATGGTGGCCGTCAACAAGGCGGCTGGAGCTTCGATGTCGCGCATCTCCATCTGAAATCAGGCGCGCTCTCGCCATTGAAGCGCTTTGCCTTCGAACTGCGCGACATCGTGCGCCGCCAGCCTTTGCCCGGATATCGCCTTGCGATCGGCTCGGATCATGGCCGCGAACGCCTGGCCTTCGCTCCTCTGCCGGTCGATCCGTTCGACGCCGCCATGCGCCGCGTCCGGATCAAGGCGCGTGGATAAGCGACGATGACGCTCGTCCTATCAGGAACCGCCAGAGTCGTCCGATCAGGAACCGCGGAGTCGTCCTATCGGGAACCCAAACTCCTCGTAACCTCCAGAAATAAAACAGCGATTCCGGCTCCCTCTAACCATGCTAATAGAGAAGAATCCTTCGGATTCTTGCTAACGCACCGCGCGCCTGTGGATATCGCGGTCGCGTTTCGGACAGCGCGCCGCCGGAGGGTGCCATGACGGTGCTGATCGGCGACTGCCGCGCCATCATGCCCGATCATGCGCCGTTCGACATGATCCTCGCCGATCCGCCCTATGGCGACACGGCGCTCGGCTGGGATCGCCGCGTCGAAGGCTGGCTCGCGCTTGCGCAACAAAGCCTGCGCCAATCCGGCTCGCTCTGGTTGTTCGGGTCGCTACGCAGCTTCCTGACGATCGCGGCCGAGCTGCGCGCCGCGGGCTTTCGCTATGCGCAGGAAGTTGTGTGGGAAAAGCAGAACGGCAGCGCCTTCCACGCCAATCGTTTCAAGCGTGTCCACGAGCTGATAGTTCAATTCTATCATTCGGATGCGCGCTGGGACGGCATTTACAACGACGTCCAGACCACGCCCGACGCGGCCGCGCGGACGGTGCGGCGCAAAATGCGGCCGCCCCATACGGGTCAGATTGAGCGCGGATATTATGTCAGCGAAGATGGCGGCCCGCGCCTGATGCGCTCGGTCATCTTCGCGCGCAATTGTCATGGTCGCGCGATCCATCCGACCGAGAAGCCGCTCGGCCTGATCGAAATCCTGATCCGAACGAGCTGTCCGCCCGGCGGCCTGATCGGCGACTGGTTCGCCGGTTCAGGCGTCGCCGGTGAAGCCGCCCGCGCGACGGGTCGCCGCTATATCGGCTGCGAGATCGACGCCCAGATGGCCGCTCGCGCCAACGCGCGGATCGCTGCTGCGCTGCCGCTGGGTAGCCCGCTGCCCAAATCCATCCCCCCTTCCGGAGATACACCATGAACCACCCGCCCACCGGCGCGGCGGCGATGCCCCGCCACACGCCGTCGCCGCGCGACGCGATGACCGACGTCGAACTGATCTGGATCGAGAAGCGTCTCGAACACTGGATTCGCTTCGGGCGCGTCGCGGCCGAGCGGATCATGACCCGCAAGACGCGCGTGGTTTCGTTCAGGCCCGACGCTGTGTTCGCGTTCGCCCGCTGGGTGGCGAACGACTATGGCACGGTCCATTCGCGGATCGATATCCTGCGCGCCGTGCGATCGGGCGAGGCCTATACGACCGTGCCGTTCGTGCGGCCTGGCGGCGAACTCTATCTGTCAATCCAGGGCTGGGCGAAGGTCCGCGCCGTGCTGGCTGCGATCGATGCGGTGGAGGCCGTCGGCGTCGATCCGTGTGATGCCGCCCCCGACCATTGGCGCCACGTCCACAACCGGCTGAGCATCGGCGAGCGCCCCCGCCCCTATACCGCAGAACGCCATGCGGCGTGGCTCAAGCGCAAGGCGATCGAGTCATGATCCGCATCGGCTATGCGCTCCTGACGCCAATCGTTGCCGGCGTCTTCGGTGGCCTGTTCATCGTCATTGCCGTGCTCGCGCCGCATCCTCGGCTCATCTGGAACGCAAGCGCCAGCGAGCCGATCGGCCTCTACCGCGTCGTTGCGGTCGAACAGCCAGCCGTCGGCGACCTTGTCGCAATCCGACCGCCAGCGCATCTCGCCCGCTTCCTTGCCGAGCGCCATTATCTCCCGGTCGACGTGCCGCTCCTGAAGCAGATCGCCGCTGGTCCCGGCGCGCGCATCTGCCGTCGCGGAAGCATCGTGACGGTCGACGGCCTGCAAAAGGTCGTGGCGCGGTCGCGCGATCGTCTCGGCCGCGCCCTGCCGACATGGCAGGGCTGCCGGATCGTCGGGAAACGCGAACTGTTCCTGCTCGCCAGCGCGCCGGACAGCATGGACGGCCGCTATTTCGGACCGATCCCAGCCAGCGGATTGCTCGGCCGAGCCTCCCCGATCCTCACGCGCGATGCGCCCGGCCAGCCGCTCCGCTGGCGCGGTCTGCGCGCCGCGCCTGCTTCCCCCGCTCACTGCAAAGGAGACTCGTCATGCAAATAGGTCGCTTTCGTGAGGTCGGTTCCGGCTATGCCGGCCGTCTTCAAACTCTCGCGCTCGATGTTCCGCTGCGACTGGTGCCGGCGCAGCCCGGCAAGGAGAAAGCGCCGGACTGGCGCGTCCATCTCGACGACAATGGGGATGGGCCGGAGATCGGTTCGGGTTGGACTCATGAACGCGACGGCGGCGGCAGCTTCATCGCGCTGCAGATCGATTGCCCGACGCTCGCTCGCCCTTTGCGCGCCAATCTCGTGCCGGCGCGCGGCGAAGCGGATGCCCATGTCCTGCTCTGGTCGCGACCGGCGCGCAGCAAGCGGGGGGAATGAGCTATGTCTCGTCATCTCCGTCGCCGCGCAATCCGCTTTGCATTTTCCCTGCTGATCGCAGGCTACGCGACTGCCGCCTTTCCGGTCGCGTGCAGCGCCCAGAATGTCGCGCCGCGTGCCTCTGCCCTCCATCCCTACGCCGCTCATGTCGGCGAGGCGTCCGCCCGGTTCGGCCTCCCAGAGGATCTGATCTGGGCGGTGATGCGGGCCGAAAGCGCCGGCAATCCGCGCGCTTTATCGCCCGCCGGAGCGATGGGGCTGATGCAGATCATGCCGGCGACATGGCGCGGACTGACTGCCCGACATGGGCTTGGCACTGATGCATTCGAGGTCCGCGCGAACATCCTGGCCGGTGCCGCCTATCTGCGCGCGATGTTCGATCGCTATGGCGATCTGACCTCGATGCTCGCCGCCTATAATGCGGGACCACGGCGCGTCGACGACTGGCGGGCGGGCGGGCGATCGCTACCCCCCGAGACCGTCGCCTATGTCGCACGCATCGCACCGGCAATGGGCGTATCGAGCGTCACTTCGTCCGCTCGACCTGCTGCCGTCCTACCGGATTGGCGCAGCGCGATGCTGTTCACGGCGCGCAGTGATGGGGCTTCCGAGCGCACTGCCGCTGCACAGGACGCGCCGCCGACGCGCATCGCGATGACGGCACCGGCGCCTCGCTCCGCCGCTTCGCCTGCTGGCTCGAACGCGCTGTTCGTCCCGCTTTCCGGTCAGGTCGCGCGATGAGCGGTGCTGGCGTCATTTGGCGTGTTGTGGCGGGCGGGACGCTAGCTCGGCGTAGGGGACGAGCTGGCTGGGAGGATGAAGGCAGGTCATCGCAAGATAAAAGGCGTGTCGGACATCGACACTTATGTGGTTGTGCAGGCTTGGTTTCTTCGTCCGACCGCCGCGCACGCTGTCCGACAGCGGACGGTCATAGTCGCGATATTGCGTGTCGCGCGTGTCGGACACGCTCCCGATCGGCCTCATGATGAGCCGGGACGACGATAATTTCCGGGTGCGGCCGGGAAGGAGCAGCGACCGGGGAGCCGGCTCGGGGCGCAAGGCCAAGAGCCTCGCGGCTCAGGTCAAACGAGCGGCGGGACGATCCGGCTATACCCGCTCGCTGGCCCGCAGCAGCGGCCGCAAATCCGGACGCCGCGGACAGGGCGCGCGCGGCCGCGGTCGCAATGCCATGCTCAGGATCCACCGCCCGGCGAACGCCAGGCGCGTGGTGGTGATGGCGCGCGTGGTACGACATCAGGGCGCCCGGTTCCGCGCCGCGCCGCTTGGCCGGCACCTTTCCTATCTGAAGCGCGACGGCGTGACCAAGGACGGACGCGACGCCAGCCTGTTCGACGCCCGATCGGACCGCGCCGACGGTGATGCCTTTGCCGAGCGCTGCGCCGACGATCGCCATCATTTCCGCTTCATCGTCTCGCCTGAGGACGCGAGCCAGATGGACGACCTCCACGCCTACACGCGCGAGCTGATGCAGGACATGGCCCGCGATCTCGGCATCGAGCTTGACTGGGTGGCGGTCGATCATTGGAACACCGACAATCCCCATATCCATGTGCTGGTGCGCGGGCGGGCCGACGATGGGAGCGATCTCGTCATCGACCGCGACTATACCCGCGAAGGGGTGCGGGCCCGCGCCGAGGAGCGCGTCACGCTGGAACTCGGCCCGCGCAGCGAGCGCGACATCCGCGCTGCGCTCGTACGCGAGGTCGAAGCCGACCGCTGGACCAGCCTCGACCAGCGCCTCCGCGACAGAACCGATGAGGTCGCTGGCACGGTCGACCTGCGGCCGGGCGGTGCGGATGACGACGACACCCGCCGCCTCTTGTGCGGTCGCGCCGACAAGCTGGAACGGTTGGGGCTCGCGGAAGAAACGGCGCCGGGGATCTGGCGTATCCGCGCCGGCACGGAACAGACGCTTCGCGATCTCGCCATCCGCACCGACATCATCAAGACGATGCACCGTGCGATGAGCGATAGCGGACGCGCACCTGACCTCGACGCCTTCGCGCTTCACGACGCGGCACCAAACGGGCCGATTGTTGGCCGGCTTGTCGATCGCGGCCTCCACGACGAACTGGCGGGCTCCGCCTATGCCGTGATCGACGGCGCGGACGGGCGCACGCATCATATCCGCTTCGACGATCTCGACATGACCGGCGACGCCCGGCCAGGCGCGATCGTCGAGGTGCGACGCTGGCAGGACGGCAAGGGTAAGGACCGGCTCTCGCTCGCGACCCGCTCGGATCTTCCGCTGCGCGAGCAGATCACCGCACCCGGCGCCACCTGGCTCGATCGCCAGCTCGTCGCGCGTGAGCCTGTCGCGACCGGCAACGGGTTCGGCATCGAGATCCGCGATGCGATGGACGCGCGGTCGCGCGAACTCGAATCCGCCGGCCTCGCGCGGCGCCAAGGCAAGGGCTTCCGCTTCGAGCGTGACCTGATCGAGACGCTGCGCGCGCGGGAAATGGCTCACGAAACCGATGCGATTGCCGCGCGTACCGGCCTTGCCCACCGGCCATCGGCCGAAGGCGACTATGTGAGCGGCGTCTATCGCGAGCGGGTGACGTTGGCGTCGGGGCGGTTCGCGATGATCGACGATGGGCTCGGCTTCCACCTCGTGCCCTGGCGCCCCGCGCTCGACCAGCATCTCGGCCAGCATATCAACGGCACGATGGGGCGTGGCGGCAGCGTTGATTGGGCGCTCGGTCGTGGCCGGGGTCTCGGGCTGTGAGCCCGCGTCCGCTTCATCCCGCCAACGGATGCTCCGCATCGCGCACGCGGGAAGCTCTCTCATTCGCTTCCAGAAAGGTCGACCCATGAACGCTACCCGGATTCTTTGGGCGCAGGTCATCGCCGTCTTCATGATCGTGCTGGCCGCGATCTGGACAGCGACTCAATGGACCGCCCAGGCTCTCGCCTATCAGCCCGAACTCGGAAACCCCTGGTTCCAGGTCGCCGGCTATCCCGTCTATTATCCGCCGGCCTTCTTCTGGTGGTGGTTCAGCTTCGATGCCTATGCGCCCGCTGTTTTTGTGACAGGCGGCTATATCGCGGCATCGGGTGGGATCCTCTCGGTGATCGTTGCGATCGCCATGTCGGTCTGGCGCGCGCGCGAGGCGAAACGGGCGGAGACCTTCGGTTCGGCACGCTGGGCTAGCGAAAAGGAGATCACGCGCGCGCGCCTGTTCAGCGAGGACGGCGTGGTGCTCGGCTGCCATGGTCCGCGCTATCTTCGCCATGACGGCCCGGAGCATGTCCTCTGCTTTGCCCCGACCCGGAGCGGCAAGGGTGTGGGCCTGGTCCTCCCGACCTTGCTCACCTGGCCCGGCTCGGCGATCGTCCACGACATCAAGGGCGAGAACTGGCAACTCACCGCGGGCTTTCGCGCGCGGCACGGTCGCGTGCTGCTCTTCGATCCGACCAATGCCTTGTCCGCCGCCTACAATCCGTTGCTCGAGGTGCGCAAAGGCGAATGGGAGGTGCGCGACGTCCAGAACGTCGCCGACGTGCTGGTCGACCCCGAAGGGAGCCTAGAAAAGCGCAACCATTGGGAAAAAACCAGCCATGCGCTGCTGGTCGGCGCGATCCTTCACGTCCTTTATGCCGAGGAGAACAAGACGTTGGCCGGCGTCGCGGCCTTCCTCTCCGATCCCAAACGGCCGATCGAAACGACGCTCCGCGCGATGATGACCACGCCGCATCTGGGCGAAGCCGGCGTCCATCCCGTCGTCGCGTCGGCCGCGCGCGAGCTGCTCAACAAATCGGACAATGAGCGATCGGGCGTGCTGTCGACCGCCATGTCGTTCCTCGGCCTCTACCGCGATCCCGTAATCGCTCAGGTGACGCGCGCCTGCGACTGGCGCATCCGGGATCTGGTCGACAGCGCAGGGCCGGTCTCACTCTATCTGGTCGTGCCGCCTTCCGACATCAGCCGGACCAAGCCGCTCATCCGGCTGATCCTCAACCAGATCGGGCGGCGGCTGACCGAGGAGTTGACGGCGAAGGGCAAGCAACATCGGCTGCTCATCATGCTTGACGAGTTCCCGGCCCTCGGCCGGCTCGACTTCTTCGAAAGCGCGCTCGCCTTTATGGCAGGATACGGCATCAAGAGCTTCTTAATCGCCCAGAGCCTCAACCAGATCGAGAAGGCGTATGGGCCGAACAACGCGATCCTCGACAACTGCCATGTGCGCGTGACCTTTGCTACCAACGACGACCGCACCGCCAAGCGTATTTCGGACGGGCTGGGCACCACCACCGAGATGCGCTCGATGAAGAATTATGCCGGCCATCGCCTCAGCCCCTGGCTCGGCCATCTGATGGTCTCCCGGCAGGAGTCCGCGCGTCAATTGCTGACCGTTGGCGAAATCATGCAGCTTCCCGAGCATGAAGAGATCGTGATGGTCGCGGGCATCCCGCCGATCCGGGCGGCCAAGGCACGCTACTATGCCGACCCGCGCTTCATGGCCCGCATCCTCCCGCCGCCGGCATCAAAACCACTTGAGGCTGCCCGGCGCCCGAAAGATGACTGGACGGCGCTCGCTCCGATAGCCGCGCCATCGCCGCCCGAATCCACGCCCGCCCCAAAAACCGAAGGCCCATCGGCCGAGAACGGATCAGAACCCGCGGGCGGTTCCGAAAGCGACACCGCCAACGCAGGCATCCGCCGCGAACCCGACCTCGGTGAGCATGAGGAGATCGCCCCGCCGGCAAAGGCGCCGGAGAAGGAGTTCGATTTCGACAATGACGATCCGGGCGACGACGCTGCCCGCGATCGGCGGCAGATCGACCGGAGCATGGCGCGCAATGCCCGTAATGCGTCGCTCGATCCCGATGACGGAATCGACCTGTGAGCGCGTCGCGGGAAAAGCACAGCTTCCGTCTGCCCGCCGAGTTGATGCGGCAGCTCGATGCAACCGCGCGCGCGCGGCAGGTATCGCGCGCGGCGATCGTCGAGGTGGCGCTCGCCTCCTATCTGTCACCTGACGGCGCCGAGCGGCTCGAAGCAGCCGTGACGCGGAGGCTCGACCGGCTAACCCGCCAGCTCGATCGCCTTGCCTGGCATCTCGACCTCTCCAACGAAACCCTCGCTCTGTTCATCCGCTTCTGGCTGAACAGCACGGTCCCGCTGCCAGACACCGCCCAGCGCGCGGCGCAGGCAATGGGCAAGGAACGGTGGGAGCGCTTTGTGGAATCGCTCACGCGCCGGATGGAATCCGGTCCGCGTCTGGGGAGCGAAATTTCGCGCGACGTTTCGGCCAGCGAGTGATCGGAGAAGTCAACGCCGCCCGGCGGATCGATGCGCGCGGCCCTCCCCCTTTTGTGTGAGGGCGAAGCCCTGAAAGGGCTGATAGGGATTGGTCGCTTGCCGTTTCCGGCTCGCATGTTTCCACTGGCGGGAGGAGTTTCTTATGCCGAAGATCCGGGCCTTTGCTGCGGCGCTCGCCGCTATTTTGGCGGTGGCCGGCTGCGCCAAACAGGAACCGCGCAGCAAGCAGTATTTTGACGCCCACCTCGACGAGGCGCGCCAGATTGTTGCGGGATGCAAGGAAGGTGCGACCCGCGGCGACGAATGCAACAATGCCGATCTGGCGGTGCAGGAGGCGGACGCAAAAGAGCGTCTTCGGCGCTTCTTTCGCAAATGATGCTGCTAACTGCGTAGCAGGCGCCCATCAGAGCCTGCGTCACATGACACTGCTAGGTTGGCTACGGCGCGCGCCTTGGCTACGACCATCCGATCATGAGCAGAGAGATTCACAGCGCCTCGCGCATCATCATCGCGACGCCCCGCGCAATCTTTCGCGCCCATATCGACCCGGAAGTGCTGGTCAAATGGCGGCCACCCCATGGAATGGAGGCACGGCTCCATGAATTCTCAGCGCGCCCCGGCGGCGGTTATCGGATGGAGCTGACCTGTGCGGATGGGGGCGGCAAGGGCAAATCGACCGCAAATAGCGACATTGTGCGCGTGCGCTTTGCCGAACTGATCCCCGACGATCGGATAGTCGAGGAGGCTGCGTTCGAAAGCGATGATCCTGCCAATGCCGGCACGATGACGCTCACCACGATCCTCGCGCCGGTCACCGGCGGCACCAAGGTGACGGTCACGGCCGAGAATGTGCCGGCAAGTATCAGCGAGGAGGATCATCGCAGCGGCATGGAGTCCAGTCTCCGAAACCTCGCCTTATTGCTCGAATAGACCGAAATCGCTGCAAATCCGGACGTGCATCGGGCAATCCCGGTTGCTAGGATGTTCCCAATGCGAACAGGCCTCGACCATCTTCCCGCGCACAAGCAACGCGAACTCGAACGGGTGGTGCAAATCATCTTCGAGGAATTCGAAAATGCGCTCGCGCTTGCGAAGCATCAGTGGAAGAAGCGGGGCCGGATCGACAAGATTGTCCTGTATGGAAGCTATGCGCGTGGTGGCTGGGTTGATGAGCCGCACACCGCAAAGGGCTATCAGTCCGATTTTGATCTGCTGATAATCGTCAACGACAAGCGCCTGACCGATCGCGTCGACTATTGGCTGGCGCTGGAAGATCGGCTGAACCGCGAACTGGGGATCACGAAGACGCTGCGCACCCCGGTCAACTTCATCGTCCATACGTTGCAGGAGGTGAATGACGGTCTCGCGCACGGGCGCTATTTCTTCATGGACGTCGCGCGCGACGGCCTCGCGCTCTACGAGTTCGACGATAGCGAGCTTCACAAGCCGAAGCCCAAGACAGCGGGCCAGGCGCTCGCCATGGCGCAGGAATATTATGAGGAGTGGTTCCCGAGCGCGATGAAGCGTTTCAAGGGCGCAAGATTCCATATGGAGATGGGCCATCTCAAGGACGCCGCGTTCGACCTCCACCAGACCACGGAACGGCTATACCATTGCGTCCTTCTGGTCGTGACCTTCTACACCCCGCACGTCCACAATATCGGCTTCCTTCGGACGCAGGCCGAGCGGCTCGATCGCCGTCTCTTCGATGCCTGGCCTCGGCAGACCAAGCCGGAGCAGGCCCTGTTCGAGAAATTGAAGGAAGCCTACGTCAAGGCGCGCTACTCGAAGCACTATCGCATTTCCGTCGAGCAGCTCGAATGGCTGGCCGGGCATATCGAGGAACTTGGCGCCGCCGTCCACACGATCTGCATCGAGCGCCTCGATCACCTCAAGGCCGACGTCGAACGCAAGCGGACAGGGCGATCGCAGCCGCACGGTCAGTCGAACTCAGAGGCTCAAGCGGGCAGTTGATTCGCCGCCTACGAGCGGCGTCGGGCAGGTGATTTCGCCGGGCCTTACGCTCCTTTGCTACGCCAACGCCTGTCTTTCTTCGCGCCACTGCGATTCGCGTAAATAGCTGTTGCCGCTGACCATTTCCTGCGTCTCTTACTCCTCCCCGTCGCGCTGACCGTCCTGGTCCGGTGCTGGAAACGGGGATGTCATGGCCAGCGAGCCTTACCGATCTGAAGCCTTGGTTCGCGGCGCGAAGATGCTCCGCACCGCGATGGGTGCGTCGATCGCCGCGTGGCTCGCCGACCCCCAGATCATCGAAGTGATGCTCAATCCCGACGGGCGGCTATGGGTCGACCGGCTCGGCGAAGGTATTTCCGACAGCGGCGCGACCCTGCCCCCCGCCGACGGTGAGCGGATCATTCGTCTCGTTGCCCATCATGTCGGCACCGAGGTCCATGCCCAAGCTCCCCGCGTTTCAGCCGAGCTACCGGAAACCGGCGAGCGCTTCGAGGGGCTGCTCCCTCCGGTCGTGACCGCGCCCGCCTTCGCGATCCGCAAGCCCGCGGTCGCGGTGTTCACCCTCGACGATTATGCCGATGTCGGCATCATGTCGCGGCTGCAGGCCGCAATGCTGCGCGAAGGCGTCGCGTCTCGCGCAAACATTCTCGTCGCGGGTGGCACCGGCACCGGCAAGACCACGCTCACCAACGCGCTGCTCGCCGAAATCGCCAAGACCGAGGATCGCGTGGTGCTGATCGAGGACACGCGCGAACTGCAATGCACGGCGCCCAACCTCGTCGCGATGCGCACCAAGGACGGCATCGCATCGCTTTCCGATCTCGTCCGCTCTTCGCTGCGCCTGCGTCCTGACCGGATACCGATCGGCGAGGTCCGCGGCGCCGAGGCGCTCGACCTTTTGAAGGCCTGGGGCACCGGCCATCCCGGCGGCGTCGGCACGATCCATGCCGGCAGCGCGATCGGCGCGCTCCGGCGCATGGAGCAACTGATCCAGGAAGCGGTGGTGACGGTGCCGCGGGCGCTCATCGCCGAGACCATCAACCTGATCGCCGTGCTGGTGCGCGATGGCGCCGGCCGCCGCCTCTCCGAGCTGGCGCGCGTCGACGGGCTCGATCCCGCGACCGGCGATTACCGCCTGATCTTCCTTCTCGACCCGAACCACGGAGACCTCTCATGATCGCAATTTCGCGGAGTCCTATCCGACGCCTGCTCCAGGGCAGCGCCGCCATCGCAATCAGCCTGTCGCTATTCGCCGGCCCGGCCTGGGCCTCAGGTTCCTCGATGCCGTGGGAGAGCCCGCTCAACTCGATCCTCCAGTCGATCGAAGGGCCTGTCGCCAAGATCATCGCGGTGATCATCATCATCGTCACGGGCCTGAGCCTCGCCTTCGGCGAAACTTCGGGTGGCTTCCGCCGGCTGATCCAGATCGTGTTCGGCCTGTCGATCGCCTTCGCCGCTTCGTCCTTCTTCCTCTCCTTTTTCAGCTTCAGCGGCGGGGCGCTGATCTGATGGGCGAGGCCGATCTCCTCCCCGCCGGCTATTTCGCGCCCGTGCATCGCGCGCTGAGCGAGCCGATCCTGCTCGGCGGGGCGCCGCGCTCGCTTGCCATCCTGACCGGGACGCTCGCAGGAGCGGTCGGTCTGGGACTGCGACTCTGGATCGCGGGCCTCGCCATCTGGGCGATCGGCCATGCGCTCGGGGTCTGGGCCGCCCGGCGCGATCCGCAATTCGTCGATGTCGCACGCCGCCACCTCAAATATCCGACCTGGGTGCGGCCATGATGTCATTGCGCGAATATCGCGATCACGCAGCGCACCTCGCCGACTTCCTGCCATGGGTCGCGCTGGTGGCGCCCGGCGTCGTGCTCAACAAGGACGGCTCGTTCCAGCGCACGGCGCGCTTCCGCGGTCCCGATCTCGACAGTTCGACGCCATCCGAACTGGTGGCGGTGACGGGGCGGCTCAACAACGCGCTCCGCCGCTTGGGATCGGGCTGGGCGGTGTTCGTCGAGGCGCAGCGCCTGCCCGCACTCGATTATCCCGAGTCCAGTTTTCCAGACGCCATCTCCGAGCTGGTCGATCTCGAGCGGCGAGAACAGTTTCGCGAGGAAGGCGCCCATTTCGAGAGCCGCTATTATCTGACCCTTCTCTGGATGCCGCCGGCCGAAGATGCCGCGCGTGCGGAAAGCTGGCTCTTTGAGGGCCGGTCGCGCGATGGCGTCGATGCCGGTGAACTGCTCAAGACCTTCATTGACCGCACCGACCGGCTGCTCCACCTGGTCGAAGGCTTCATGCCCGAGAGCGTCTGGCTCAATGACGGCGAGACGCTGAGCTATCTTTACAGCACCATTTCGACGCGGCGCCAGCGCGTCCGTTTGCCGGAGGTGCCGACCTATCTCGATGCTGTCCTCGCCGACGAACCGCTGACCGGCGGGCTCGAACCACGGCTCGGCGATCATCATCTGCGCACGCTCACCATCACCGGTCTGCCGAGCGTGACGTTCCCGGGCCTGCTCGACGATCTCAACGCGCTCGCCTTCTCCTATCGCTGGTCGACCCGCGCAATCATGCTCGACAAGACCGACGCGACCAAACTGCTGTCGAAAATCCGGCGCCAATGGTTCTCCAAGCGCAAGTCGGTCGCCGCGATCCTGAAGGAAGTGATGACCAACGAGGCGTCGGTGCTGACGGACAGCGATGCCGCCAACAAGGCGGCCGACGCCGATCTCGCATTGCAGGAATTGGGGGCTGACGCAGCGGGAATTGCTTATGTCACCGCGACGGTGACGGTGTGGGACAAGGATCCCGCGCTCGCGGCCGAGAAGCTGCGCCAGATCGAGAAGGTCATTCAAGGCCGCGACTTCACCTGTATTGCAGAAGGCCTGAACGCGATCGAAGCCTGGCTCGGCAGCCTGCCGGGGCAGGTTTATGCCAATGTCCGGCAACCGCCGGTCTCCACTCTCAATCTCGCCCACATGATCCCCCTATCCGCCGTGTGGGCGGGGGCGGAACGGGACGAACATTTCGGCCAGCCCGCCTTGTTCCATGCAAGGACCGAAGGTTCGACCCCATTCCGCTTTTCCCTTCATGTCGGCGATGTCGGGCACACGCTCGTCGTCGGCCCAACGGGCGCGGGTAAATCGGTGCTGCTTGGCCTGATGGCGCTCCAATTCCGGCGCTATCCCGAAAGCCAGATCTTTGCTTTCGACTTCGGCGGTTCGATCCGCGCCGCCACGCTCGGCATGGGCGGCGACTGGGAGAATCTCGGGGACACGCTGGGCGATGATGCGGCTGATCTCGGCGTTGCGCTCCAGCCCCTCGCCCGGATCGACGAGACCGCCGAACGCGCCTGGGCGGCCGATTGGGTCGCCGCGATCTTGACCGGTGAAGGCATCGCCATCGATCCCGCCAGCAAGGAGCAGCTCTGGACGGCGCTGACCTCCCTCGCCTCCGCACCGGCGCCCGAACGCACGCTTACCGGCCTCGCCGTCCTGCTCCAGAACCAGTTCCTGAAGCAGGCGCTCGCGCCCTATTGCGTCGGCGGTGCCTGGGGCCGGCTGCTCGACGCCGAACATGAACATCTTGGAGCAGCTTCAGTTCAGGCGTTCGAGACGGAGGGGCTGGTCGGCTCGGCCGCCGCGCCCGCCGTGCTCGCTTATCTGTTCCACCGCATCGAAGGCCGGCTCGACGGCCGGCCGACACTCATCATCATCGACGAAGGCTGGCTCGCGCTCGACAGTCCCGCCTTCGCCGCGCAGTTGCGCGAATGGTTAAAGACGTTGCGCAAGAAAAATGCGAGCGTCATCTTCGCGACGCAGAGCCTCGCCGATATCGAGACGTCGGCGATCGCGCCCGCGATCATCGAAAGCTGCCCAACCCGCATCTTCCTGCCCAACGAGCGAGCTAGCGAGCCGCAGATCACGCGCGTCTATGAAAGATTTGGGCTCAACGCACGGCAAATCGAGATCCTCGCGCGCGCGACCCCCAAGCGGGATTATTATTGCCAGTCGCGGCGAGGCAACCGGCTCGTGGATCTCGGCCTGGGCGAAGTCGCGCTCGCGTTCGCCGCGGCCTCCTCGAAGACCGACCAGCGCCACATCACCGAATTGGTAGCTGAACAAGGCCAGGGCGGCTTCGCAGCCGCGTGGCTCCGACATCGCGGCCTGGGCTGGGCGGCGGATCTCATCACCGCCGCGCCGACCGCATCGGCCGATTTCCCCATCACCCAAGCCCGAAAGGAGAACCCCTGATGAAACTGTCTGCCCGGCACCGGCTGCTCGCCGGAGCCCTCACCCTGTGCACGCTTGCCATTGCAGTGCTGCCTGCACCGGCCTTCGCGCAATTCGGTCTCGGGGGGATCGTCTATGACCCGACCAACTATGCGCAGAATGTGCTGACCGCGGCGCGAACGCTCGAGCAGATCAACAATCAGATCCGCCAAATCCAGAACCAGGCGCAATCGCTGATCAACGAGGGAAAAAACCTCGCCAGCCTGCCGGTGTCGACCTTGTCCACACTGCAGAGCCAGGTCAACCAGACCCGGCAGCTGCTCTCCCAGGCGCAGCGCATCGCCTATAGCGTGCAGGACATCCAGCAGGCGTTCACCCAGCGCTATAATGGCGCGAACCTGACTGCATCGCAGGGCCAGATGGTCGCCAATGCCAATGCGCGCTGGCAGGACAGCGTTGGCGCCTATCAGGATGCCCTTCAGGTTCAGGCCGGCGTCGTCGGCAATATCGACGGTGCGCGCGGCTCGATCGACACGTTGGTCTCGGCCAGCCAGTCGGCGAGCGGCGCGCTTCAGGCGACGCAGGCCGGCAATCAGCTCCTCGCGCTGCAATCGCAGCAGCTTGCCGATCTG
Organism: Sphingobium lactosutens DS20; assembly: GCF_000445105.1. Lineage (GTDB taxonomy): Bacteria > Pseudomonadota > Alphaproteobacteria > Sphingomonadales > Sphingomonadaceae > Sphingobium > Sphingobium lactosutens. The sequence continues at coordinate 138,447 of NZ_ATDP01000107.1, forward strand.
ACCGCTGCGGTCGCAGCCCAAGGCCGGGCGCAAGCCCTCGATGCGGCCCGCAATGCCGCTGAGGAAGCCGAAGCGCGCGAGCGTCTCCGCCGCTTCTTCCGGCAATGACCAGCGCGGCGAAAATCGCCGGGGTCGGTTGTCTCGCCGGCCTCATGCTCGCGGCGATAGCGGGTATGGCGGCCCGGCAGCCCACGCCAAGCAACATTGCCGAGACACCCAGCCGGTCGGCGCCGGCGATCGCAAGCGACCAACTGGCGCGCTGCCGCACGCTCACCATGCCCGACGCAGGCTGCGAGGCGGCATGGGAGGCGGAGCGCCGCCGCTTCTTCCGGGATGAAAAACGATGAACGACACCGGCGTGATCGACGGCTTCCTGCAGGTCTATGGTCAATATATCGACAGCGGCTTTGGTCTGCTCGGCGGCGAGGTCGGGTTTCTGTCTTCGACCCTGATCGCGATCGACGTCACCATCGCGGGGCTGTTCTGGGCCTGGGGCGCGGATGAGGATGTGCTCCAGCGCCTCATCAAGAAGACGCTCTATATTGGCGTCTTCGCCTTCATCATCGGCAATTTCTCGAACCTCGCGACCCTATTGTTCGATAGCTTTGCCGGGCTCGGACTCAAGGCCAGCGGCGGGGCACTGGCGCTCGGCGATTTCATGAAGCCGGGCACGATCGCCGCGACCGGGCTCGATGCCGGCAAGCCGCTGACAGATGCGGTCTACAATCTTGCTGGCCCAATCGGGGTGTTCGTGAATTTCGCGCAGATTCTCATTCTGCTTCTCGCCTGGGTCATCGTCGTTCTCGCTTTCTTCGTCCTCGCGGTGCAAATCTTCATCACGATCATCGAGTTCAAACTGGTGACATTGGCCGGCTTCGTGCTGCTGCCGTTCGCCTTTTTCGGCCGCACTGCCTTCATGGCTGAGCGCGTGCTCGGCCATATCGTCTCGTCAGGAATCAAGGTGCTGGTGCTGGCCGTGATCACCGGCATTGGCACGACTTTGTTCAGCCAGTTCACCAACGCCAATCTCGGGGAAGCCCCCGACATCCAACAGGCCATGACGATCGCGCTTGCGGCGCTCACCTTGCTCGGGCTCGGCATCTTCGGTCCCGGCATCGCCAATGGCATCGTCACCGGCGGCCCGCAGCTCGGCGCGGGCGCCGCTGCCGGAACGGCGCTGGCCGCAGGCGCAACGGTAGCTGGAGGCGTCGCGGCCGTAGGGCTTGCAGGCGGCGCGGCGGCGGGCGCACTCGGCGGTGCAGCCTCGGGCAGTGCTCGCGCCGCAGGCGGCGCATCCGCCGCCTACAGCGCTGGCGCGGCCGGTAAGAGCGGCGGGGCGGCCGTTGCCGGGGGCCTCGGCAATATCGGCAAGAGCGCTGGCCATGCCGCGGTGTCACCACTGCGGAAAGCGGCCGCCTCGCTTCGGCAAAGCTTTGCCGCGGGTCAGGCGGGTGCAAGCAACAGCGCGGCGCCTGCCTCCACGGCGTCCGCCGACGACGGCCCGCCGGCCTGGGCCAAGGCGATGAAGCGCCGCCAGACCGTAACGCAGGGCGCATCGATCGCCAGCCACACGCTCAAAGCCGGTGACAGCCATGGCGGCGGTGCCGGTCCCGACATCTCGCAAAAGGATTGACGCATGTTTCGACGTCCCTCGACCCGCTATGGGCAGCGCCCTGAGCCCGTCACCCCCTATCAACGCGCCGCGCAGGTCTGGGATGATCGCATCGGTTCGGCCCGCGTCCAGGCGAAGAATTGGCGACTGGCCTTTTTCGGCTGCCTGGCCCTCTCGGGCGGCCTCGCTGGCGGGCTGGTCTGGCAGTCGGCGCGCGGCACGATCATCCCATGGGTCGTCCAGGTGGACAAGCTTGGCCAAGCGCAGGCGGTAGCGCCGGCCGACGCCGGCTATCAGCCGACCGATCCGCAGATCGCGTTTCACCTCGCGCGCTTAATCGAGAATGTCCGGGCGATTCCCGCCGATCCGATCGTGCTCAAGCAGGATTGGCTGCAGGCTTATGACTTCACCACCGACAGGGGCGCGGTCGCGCTCAACGACTATGCGCGCGCCAACGATCCGTTCGCCAACGTCGGCAAGGTCCAGGTCGCGGTCGATGTTTCCAGCGTGATCCGCGCATCCAAGGACAGCTTCCGCGTCGCCTGGACCGAGCGGCGCTATCAGGACGGCTCGCTTGCAGAGACCTCGCGCTGGTCAGCGATCCTGACCGTGGTGATCCAAACGCCGCGCACGCCGGACGGGCTGCGCCGAAACCCCCTCGGCGTCTTCGTCGATGCCCTCAACTGGTCGAAGGAACTCAGCCAATGACAAAATACGCAATAGCCGGGCAGTGCCGGCCTCTGCTCGCTTGCCTCGCAGCCGCGCCCTTGCTCAGCATAACCCCCACGCAAGCCGCGACGGCCGAAACTCCGGGCGCGCAACCGCCGCGCCCCGTTGAGATCGTCGCCGTGCCGGTTCCGCTCCCGCTTCCAGGGCAGTTGAAGCCCTTCCGCCAAGTGCGATCCGGAGCCGCGCCGTCCGATCCGAAGGAGGGCGTCACCCGGGCCAACGCCGCTGCCAGGGTCCAGCCCGAACGAAGTTCTTGGATGAACGCGATCCAGCAATATGCGTGGGCCGATGGCGCGCTCTATCAGGTCTACGCCGCCCCCGGCCAGGTGACCGACATCATGCTTCAGGAAGGCGAGGAACTCGTCGGCCCCGGTCCGGTCGCTGCCGGCGACACGGTGCGCTGGATTATCGGCGATACCGTGAGCGGGGTCGGTGCAGCAAGGCGCGTTCATATTCTGGTGAAGCCGACGCGTCCCGACCTCCTCACCAATCTCGTCATCAACACCGATCGCCGGACCTATCATCTCGAACTGCGTGCGACGTCGGCTACCTATATGGCGGCGGTTTCCTGGACCTATCCGCAGGATCAGTTGATCGCGCTGCGCGCCGCCAACGCGGAGGCGGTGAGGGCAATGCCGGTTGCGGGTGACATTGACCCTGCCGCGCTCGATTTTCGCTATCGGATTGACGGCGATCAACCCGCATGGCGCCCGGTGCGGGCATTCGATGACGGCCAGCAAGCCTTTATCGAGTTTCCCGATGGCATCGGCACGACCGATATGCCCCCGCTGTTCGCGCTCGGCAGCGACGGCAGCGCCGAGCTGATCAACTATCGGGTCCAAGGCCGGTATATGGTGGTCGACCGGCTATTTGGGACCGCCGAACTGCGGCTGGGAACGAAGAAAAACGCGCAGCGGGTACGAATCATCCGCGAAGGCGCCGGCCGTCGCCAGCGGGGGCGGTCATGAGCGCGGCAGAGAGCAACTCCGCGCCGTCGACCGGCCCGGAGATGGCGCCTCCGACCGAGACGGCGCCGGAGCCTCAGAGCGACCCGCTGGCGTTTCGTTTGCGCACCCCGCCACCGCGCGTCATGCGCCTGTCGCGCAAAATGCTGGCGTCAATCGGCATTGTCGCCGGACTCGGGATTGGCGGATCGCTGATCTATGCGCTCCAGCAGAAGCAACCCGCCGCCTCGGCGCAGAATGTCTACAGCGGCGACGGCCGCACCAAATCCGAAATCGTCACCTCGGCCCCGTCCGACTATTCGAAGGTGCCAAAGCTGGGACAACCGTTACCCGGCGATCTCGGCCGACCCATCCTTTCGGCACAGCAGAATGGCCAGGCGGTCCCGGTCCCGCCATTGGGGACCCAAGCGGGTCAGCCCGATCCTCGCATCGCCGCTGCGGAGCAGGCTCGCCAACGTCTGGCGCAGGAGCGGGATACCGCGCGCACCAGCCGCCTCTTTCTGGGCGGCGGGGACACCGCAACCGCGAACCCGGAAAACACTTTGGCGCAGCCGGGCTTGATGGCAGATGGTTCGAACCAGTTCGCGACGAGCGACACGACATCGTCGGCCGCAGCCGCCAACATGGCGGGGCAATCAGCGAAGCGGATGAGGTGGATGGCTCCCGCTCACGGCATCGAAGTGCCAAGATGGGTTTGCTGTCATGCAACCCGAGAAGGAGCCACCCGCCATGGAGATTAGCACGATCGGCCTCGATTTGGCCAAGAACGTTTTTCAGGTTCACGGTATCAGCGCGACCGGTGAGGTCATCATTCGCAAGGCGCTGCGACGATCGCAGATGCTGCAGTTCTTCGAGAAGCTGCCGCCGTGCCTGGTAGGCGCCGAGGCTTGCGGGACGTCGCATCACTGGGCGCGCGAACTGACCAAGCTGGGTCATGAGGTTCGGCTGATGCCGGCGGCTTACGTGAAGCCTTACGTAAAGCGCGGAAAGAACGACGCCGCCGATGCTGAGGCGATCTGCGAAGCGGTTACACGTCAGACGATGCGGTTCGTGCCCATCAAGTCGCGCGAGCAGCAGGCGGCATTGTCGCTGCACCGAGTGCGCCAGCTGTTGATCAAACAGCGCACGCAGCTGGTCAACATGATGCGCAGCGTGCTTGCCGAGCTGGGCACCGCCATCCCAGTAGGGATCGTGAAGGCACTGCATATGGCGCGGGAGATTGTCGACGGGGAGTCCACGCTCGACTTGCCGCCCGAAGCGGCGAACGTCGTCGCAATGCTGGCAGGGCAACTGCTCCAGCTTCACATCCAATTGCGCAAGCTCGACCTGCGTCTCGCCGCTCTGCAGCGCAGCGACGAGCGGGCTCGACGCCTGGCAACGATCCCTGGTATCGGACCGATCGGTGCGACTGCACTCGCCGCGTCGGTGACCGATCCAAGCCAGTTCTCGTCAGGGCGACAGTTTGCCGCCTGGCTAGGGCTGACCCCGCGACAGAGTTCGAGTGGCGGCAAGGAACGCTTGGGGCGCATTACCAAGATGGGCGACCGGTATCTGCGGCAGCTCCTGGTTGTCGGCGCAACCGCGCTCGTCCGATACGCCAAGCAGAAACCCAGCACGGTCGATCCGCGCTTCGTCGCGTTGCTCGCCAGGAAGCCCGCGCGTGTCGCCTCGGTCGCCATCGCCAACAAGATGGCGCGGATCGCATGGGCAGTCATGGCGCGCGGCGGCGTCTTCGAACGCGGGCATGCGCCGATGCTGGCTGCGGCATAGATTAAGAGCTTAGCTGCGGAGATCAGCTTCACGAAGTTGTGAGAGCGAAGGATGTGATGGCAAAACCGGTCGGACCGGGAACAAGGACAACCCAAGGAACGTCATAGGCATGATAGCCTGCAAAGCCGATCGGACCTTGTTCGCGGACACCATCAGGGCCAGCAGTCTACACCGACTGCATCAACAGGCCGGACAGACGACTGCACCCGACGGAACGTCAGATCATCACTTTATGCTTGCAACGCGGGAGCCATCCACAGAGGTCGTTCCTTCAGGTCAGGGCCAATCGCTCGACCGAAAGCCCCGAGCGAATTCTGTCGCCCAGCTCGGCCAACATTCTGCAAGCCGGGAGCATCATTCCGGCGGCGCTCATCACCGGCATCCGGTCGGACTTGCCGGGCCAGATCAGCGCGCAGGTTACGCAGAATGTCTATGACAGTCCGACCGGCCGCATCCTGCTGATCCCTCAAGGCTCCCGGCTGATCGGCGAATATGACAGCGAGGTCTCGGCAGGCCAAAACCGCGTGCTGCTCGCATGGGACAGGATCATCTTCCCGAATGGCCGTTCGATTCTCCTCGATCGTCAGCCCGGTGCCGATGGTGCCGGCATGGCGGGCTTGCAGGACCGCACCAACTATCATTGGGGCAACATGCTCCGCGCCGCTGCCATCTCGACCTTGCTCGGGGTTGGCGCAGAACTGGCGACGGGGAGCGACGACAGCCTGACCCGAGCGTTGCGCTCCGGCACACAGGATACCGTCAATCAGACCGGGCGCCAGCTCGTGCAGCGCGAGATGAATGTGCCACCGACCCTGACAATCCGGTCCGGCTATCCGATCCGGGTGTTCCTCACCCGAGATCTCGTGCTTGACCGAATGGAGAAACGACCATGACGAAGTTGCGGCTCGGCCCCATCGACGATGACAAACCCGTCAAGGTCCAGGTCGAGCTTCCCGGCTCGGTCCACCGTGATCTTCTGGCTTATGCAAAGGCCCATGCAGAGGAGACCGGCTTGGCACAGCCCTTGACCGTCGAGCGGCTCATCGCGCCGATGCTGGCGCGCTTCATGGCAACCGATCGCGGCTTTGCCCGGAAATCGCGAAACTCCAGCTAGGTCGCGTTGACAAAAGGGATTCCCAAATCAGCTTCCGTCTGATTCAAGGCTTTCTTTTGGAAGGCAGGCATGGATCGCGGGGACCTGAGCGACGCGGAATGGGAATTGATCGGGCCGCTGTTGCCGCCTGAGCGAGGCAGGCACGCGCGCCCTGCCGGAGACAACCGGCGCTACCTCAACGGAATGCTGCACGTCTTGCGGGTTGGCTGCCCCTGGCGGGACATGCATGAACGCTATGGGAAGTGGAACTCGGTCTACGTCCGCTTCCGCCGTTGGGCCGAGCAGAGCGTCTGGGATGCCATGCTGCAAACTCTGGTCGATCTGGGTCTGACCGACGACTGGCAGCACATGATCGACAGCACCACGGTTCGCGGCCATGTCTCGGCCGTGGGCGGAAAAGGGGGGCTTGTGCGCAGGCTTTTGGTCGATCACGCGGCGGCTTTACGTGCAAAGTCCACGCCCGCTGCGACAATCAAGGCCTCCCTCTCGGCTTCCACCTGACGGGCGGCGAGGCTTCCGATTACGGCGGTGTCGATAGCCTGATGGCCATGCCGGTGCCAAAGCCTGCGGCCTTGCTCGCCGACAAGGGCTACGATGGCGACCGCTTCCGCGAAGACCTGCTCCTGAATAACATCCTGCCGGTCATCCCGCCGCGGTCGAACCGCAAGGCACCACAGCATCCTGACTATCGACGCTATCGCGATCGCAACCGCGTCGAGCGCATGTTCGGCTTCCTCAAACAACAGCGCCGCATCGCAACACGCTTCGAGAAAACCGCGCTATCCTACCTCAGCTTCCTCAACCTCGCCGCAGCACGGCTATGGCTCAAGCATTTTGTCAACGCGACCTAATATCCAGATTGGTTGAGATTTTTGCTTGCGTGCCGATAGGGGCAGGCTCACATTTCTTTTCGCTCGGGAGTGATCTTGAGCGGTGACCGGGTGGCCGGCGCGCATGTCCAGGCCCCCGCTAAAGGCGCCGGCGCGTGCTTCCAACGCACGTTTTCACTGCTCGGTCACTCTTCTTACTTAACCACGCGATTACTCTCGTACTCCGAGAATTTCTGGGGCTTGTTCGCTCGCGAAGCCTGCCTTTAAGAAGGCTCTTCCGGACGATCGATTATAATCCGATTATAAAATAGATCAGTACAAATCACTGACTTAGCCTTCACAGGCGACAATGGAGTCGCGTCTTGCTGAAGGAGGTCACCATGACCGAACACAATGAAATGCTCGAAGACGAAGCCATCGAGCTGGGCATCGCCAGCGTCGAGACGAAAGGCAACGGCCTTCGCGTCATCGACGGCATCTCGACGCTGCAGCCGCTCGCCGGCATTTCCGACGACTGACGGTTCTGGCGCGTGTATTTCCGATACGCGCGCCAGTCCCCGGACAAACCCATGGAAAGCCCCCAAGAATCCACTCCTTTGGCATTCTGTGTCATCGATAATCGCGCGGTATTTCTAGACATTGATGGTGATCGCTATTTCTGCCTCCCGTCGAAGCTCAATCAGGCATTCTTGGATGGTCTCAGTCAACCGGTTGGATTGAAAGATGAAGCCCGCGAGCGTCTAGCCCAAGTTGGGGTTCTTACGGGGCCTTTTACCGAATCCTTCCCGAGCCAGCCTCGTGTCTGTTCACCCGCTCAAGATCTGAAACCCGGCAATCCGCGCAGATTCCTACTGTCGGCTGCGGTCGCGCAGAGCCGGATGCGGTTTCGTTTGCGCCGCTGGAGCTTCTCCAGGATCATCCAGGCGGAGCGGCGCCGACAAAAGACACATCGCAGCGGCGGCGAGCCCCTAGAAGCTTGTCAGCTTTACGGGTCTTTCCGCACTCTCACGCCATGGTTCGGGGAAGACGATCAGTGCCTCGCACGGGCGCTGGCCTTTCGAATGATCGCGATGAAACACGGCCATGACGCGTCGCTTGTCATTGGCGTGAAGCTCGATCCTTTCGCTGCCCACTGCTGGATTCAGGATGGTCCGCGTCTTCTCAACGATCGGCTCGAGAGGGTTCGGCTATTCACGCCGATCCTGGCACTCTGATGGCGTTGCGCTATCTCCTCCGCATCGGGCAGACTCCAAATTCGACACGCGCATTTTCGCCTGACTTTCTTGCCAAAAGCGGGCTTTCGATCCTCTATTCCGATCAGCGGACCGTGCTGGCTTGCAACCAGGAAGAATGCTGGAGTCGCTTTGCCGACGGCAATGGATTGGTCGTCGGAAGTATCTTCCGCAGGGACCGCTTCTCGCAATTTCCGGTCTCCGCGAACGGAGAAACGATCGCCATGGATGCGGACGTTCACGCCGTTCTGACGTCGCTTTGGGGCGCGTTTGTCGCGGTCATCTTGGGCGCGAGCAGTATCACGGTGACGCGCGATCCCTCGGGGCTCCTGCCGGCTTATTATGCCCGTTACGACGGTGATTGGTATTTCGCCTCCGACGTATCGGTGCTGGTCGAGGCCGGTATCATCGCGCCATCGGTCGATTGGGAAGGACTGGGCCGCGCGCTCTACGCCAACGAACTCCCCGAGGAACGAACCTCGCTCCTTGGCGTCCGTCAGCTCCTTCCTGGAATGGCAGTCGAATGTGCTGAGGATGGCGCACGGGCCAGTATGGTGTGGACACCCTGGACCCATGTCAATTCTAGGCCGCTCGACGACGAGCAGCTTCGCCGCCTGATCATATCCTGCCTACACGCGTGGGGATCGCGCTTCGATCGCGCACTGATCGGCGTCTCCGGTGGCCTCGATTCCTCTATCGCCGCCGCCGGGCTGCGCCGGTCGACGGAATTGCACGGGATCACCATTTCCACCCGCGATGCCCAAGGTGACGAAGCCCTTTATGCCCGTGCCTTGTGCGATCGGCTCGGCATAACGCTTGCGGAAGAATGTTATTCGCTCGATCGGGTCGATATCGAGCGATCCAGCTATGCCCATTGTCCTCGCCCCGGCGGACGCGCCCAGCTTCAGGCTTATGATGCGGCAATGCTGGACGTCGCCCACCGCTTGGGCACCGAGGCATTTTTCACCGGCGTAGGCGGCGACAATATATTTCAGTTCACGAAGTCAGCACGGCCACTGGTCGATCGCTATCTTGCCCAAGGCATCGGGCTTCATCTTTTCTCAACGCTGTCCGATATTTGCCGGCTCACCGGCGCAAATGCCTTCCGCGTCATTCGCGAGGCAGCAAAGGTTCCACGCAGCGGAACGCAGAAATATTTGTGGGTGCCTGATGAACGCTTCCTCTCGAAGGATGCGATCGCGGCCGCGGCAACCTCACGCTTGAGCCACCCGTGGCTCGAAGGACCGACAGACTCGCTTCCCGGCAAGGCCGCGCACATCGCGTTTCTGATCCGTACCCAACATTACATGGATGTGCACGATCGACGATGGCCGACGAGCACGCTGCACCCGCTCCTGTCGCTGCCGATCATCGAGGCGTGCCTCGCCATGCCGAGCTGGACCGCTTGTGCAGGAGGTGTCGATCGAGCTTATGCGCGCCGCTCTTTTGCGGCAGATCTCCCAACGGAAACCCTGACACGCAGCGTCAAAAACGGTCCCGACGGATTCGCGCACGCGATCATTCGACACCACCTCAGCCGCATCCGCGAACGGTTGCTCGATGGAGAGCTGGCCCAACGTAATATCCTTGATCGCGAAAAACTGGATGCGGCGCTTAAGGAACAGCAGATCGCAAGAGGAGATGATTACCCCCGCATCCTGTTGCTGCTCGATACCGAAGCTTGGGCCGAGGGCTGGAGCGCCGGTTCACCAGCGAGCCGTCAGACCTGAGCGCCCGTGCTATTGTATACTGGACATGGCTGCCCACCGTGCGGCTTCCGCCTTGCGACGCGGATCTTCCGGCATTGCGCCGCGAAGCCAGAACTCGAACCAGTCTATGCTGCGCTCATATGCAGCGAGCTTGTGCGCAGGCTGCCATTTGATGTGATGCTCATCGGGGAATATAAACAGATCGGCGGGTTTTCCGACCTCCTTGAGCGCCGTGTAGCTCTCCAGTGCTACCCGGAACTCCTCGTCCGACGTTTCGAACAGGATCGGAAACGCAACCCGCCTGGCATTTTTGGCGATCGACATCCGCGCCCAGAAAGCATCGTCCACGGCACTGACCCCAGGCCATCCGATGCGTCGATAAACATCGGCCATAGCCGGCCCTAGAATCGCAGTCTGCCCCGGCTCCCAGCAACAGCCACTAGCGATGCCGGCTGCGAAAAGGCGGCTGTTCAACGCGGCAAACTGCACGGTCGATGACCCATCGCTTAGCCCGGTGATACCTATTTTGGCGGGATCGGCGATTCCGCGGTCGATCAGCGTGCGAACCCCGTTTTCCACCACTGACAGCACGCTTCGGCGATCGGCAAAATCTTGAAGACCGATCCGGTCGACTTCCACATAGTCCCGTGGACGCGCGCGCGCACCAACGGGCTGCGGTCGCTGAACGCTCAGAACGGCAAAGCCGCGATTGGCGAAGGCCTGGATAGGGAATTCGTCGCCGGTCCCGCCACGAAGAAAGCCGCGCGACTGATACTGAACGACGACCGCGGGATATCGATGGCCGGCGCGATATCCTTCCGGGAACACGACATCACCGAAAGCTTCAAGTCCTGCGTCACTTTTGAGCGGAATGCGCTCAACCCGCCCTAATGTAAGCCGCTCAAACTCCGGATTAGGATCGACGATTGTTGTCATGGTCCCTGTATCCGTATCGATCACCACTAACCGACGCGACGTCACCGAAGTCTCGCGCAGACAGGCAAGATGCGTTTTTCGCAACGGCTGACAATCGATCAGAAAGTCACTTGTCTCGAATAACTTACGCACCGTCTGGGTCGCAGGCTTCCACTCATATGTCGCCATAATCGTGTCGGCCCAGCCCTCACGTCGCAGGAAGCGAACCGAGGACCGATCCGGCATCCAGACCGGACCGCTCGTGTTTGTGCAAGCAGCGGCGCTGCAGAACGAGACGGGGCCATTCGCACACCGGATTTCGAGACGGGTCTGTGGCGGAACACCCGTCGTGATTTCCCGGCGGTCGACCGAACAGCCCACACCTAACGCCCTCGGGTTCTGCGATCCTGCACCGATGGTCGAGATAGGCAGGCCACCGCCTCCCGCGATGGCGGTGCGCTGCCCCGAGCGCAGATCAACTTGGTAGCGTGTGAACGGCGGCGAGCGCGGGATTTTCGGACGGTCGGACAAGAACGGCATGAACCGATCGTCAAAATGATAGCCCGTCAACGCTTCGTGATCGCTTGCAGCCCTTGCTTCCACAACCCCTGATCGGACGCTGGCAGTCAGCGAACCCATGCCGTCGAGCGCGAATTCCTGCACATCCTGATCGAATGCGGTGACGGGGCGACTGCCGTTGCCCATGGCGTCGGCCCGCCAAACCTGGACAACACCATTATCGCGCTTGAGAAAATAGATCGCATTTCCGTCGGGCGACCATTGCGGCGTGATAATCGCTGGCACGCCAGTGCTGCGTCGCGGCTCGACCGTCGCATCCATCTCTTCCCGAATCAAGTCACCGCCGCGATCCACGAAAAGCGGCACAGCGCCGCTACCTATTCGCATAACCACCATGCCGAGGCAGAAGCTGTTGCGGTCGGGGTCGCCCTGCCGAACCTGAAAGGCGACAGATCGCTGATCCGGCGAGATCGCAAATATATGCTGTTCGGGAACAGCGTCGCCCAGCGATCCGATATCACGAAGGGTTACAAGGTCGCGCGGCGTCACGGCCGCGCGACCGGCTGGAACTTCGACCTTCGACCAATCCAGTCTTGAGCATGAATCCAAAGCCATCGCCGTGTGCGGGACCAGCGCCCACAAGCCGACGCAGAGGATAGAGCCCGCCCTCAGCCGCATGATCTACCAGCGCTTCGTGATGGTGGCGCTGATCACCCGACCGAGCGCCGGGTAGTTCGTGGAATCATAGGGCGGGTCGATCAGCGATGAGGTCCGGATTGTCTCCGGTTTCCGGTTAAAAAGGTTGGAGACCGCAAGCGTCAGGTCGGCACCCCGAAAGATGCCATCCGTTCCCGACACCTTGGCAACAAGGTCGGTCGATACGAATGAACTGATCCGAAGGTGGGGCTGCTGCCGGTTGTCGGTTACGCCACCAACATAGTTGAGGAACCCCGAGATCGTCACATTGCCCTGCTCGAACGTCGCGCCGCCGCGCGCGCGCCAATGCGGCGGATAGAAGATTACGCCGGCGGTCGGTGTCGTTGGTTGCCCCGCAAGCAGGCGACGATTGCTATCGATGTAGCTTCCGGCGGCATTGAGATCGAGCGCACCGCCCGCAGCGAGGTCGAACGCATATCGCGCGGAGAGGTCTATCCCCTGGATCGCCTGATAGGCAGTGTTCTGCGCGCGAGCGTCAACCACCGCATAGACCGTCGCAGGATCATAAGGCTGGCCAGTGAAATTCTGGAGACCGAAGGCTCCGGCAGCGGGCACGATCAACTGATCGAGCAATGCGGCGGATGGGAAATAGGTGATGAGGCTCGAATAAGTCGAACTGCTGAAAAGGCCGACCGTCGAGGTCAGCGGATTCACGACCCGATTGCGATATTTGATGTTGTAGTAATTCGCCTCGAACCGCAGTCCGGGAACGCTCGTGGGCGCGAAGGCAGCCGATACCGTCCATGTCGAAGCGCGCTCCGGTTTCAGATCAGGATTGCCGCCAGCGAGATAGAGCAAAACCTTGTCGCCGATCACCCCGTCCTGACCGAGGTCCGCCGCGCCGATCAACAGTGCCTGATAGACTTTGTATCGCTGGTAAAAGGTGGGCGCCTTGAAGGATTTCCCCCAGCTCCCCTTGATCGTCACCGATGGTGTCGGTCGGTAAACCACCCCAAGTTTCGGCGATGCGACATCGGCGAGGCCTTCGTATCGCTCGTAGCGCACCGCAGCGGAAAGCTGCAGCATATCAAAAAACGGCTGCCGATTCCCCTGCCCGAAAATCGGGACGGAGATTTCGCCGAAGGCATATTCGACATTCTCTCGATGATTGATGTTGAGAAGGTTGATCGTGGTCGCGCCGAATGCGATCGCCGACTTTGATCTCAACGAAAAGCCGCGATAGCCGCCGCCCACAGCTAGGCCGACATTGCCGCCGGGAAGCGAGAAAATTGTCCCGTCGCCGCGAAGCTCAACAGTGTACAGCCGATTATCGTAAAAAACATTCGATGTGGATGCGAGCGTGCCCGCCGCATAGGCGTTCCCTGGGGCGTTGGTCAGGCTGCGGCCATAGATGCCGGTAAGACTGACCTTCCAATCCGCCCCCACCAAGGCGTTGATCACCGGGCTGATCGAATAGCTCGTCACCCTTGGGAAGTAGATATTCCCGTTCGTCCGCGCGTCGGACGTGGCTGTCGTGGGGTTGGCGAAGCTGCTCTCACGACGACTATATTGCGCATCAAGTCCAAATTCGAAATTCGGCGAAAGCGTCTGATGCCCATTGAAGACCGCGCTATATTGCTTCTGATACGGGATCAGCGTTGACGAGCCATCGAGCGCTTGTGTGTAGGAGCGCTGCGCTGCCGTGACGGCCGTCGAACGGTTGAAGCCGCCCGCTAGCATGAAACCGCCCGATTCCCATTTCGAACCGGTGACAAGATCATATTGCTCGGTAAAAGCACCGCCATCGGTCGCGCCCCCGATCCGTGCCGAGGTGACCGCCCCTTCGAAATCCTTCCGCAGAATGACATTGGCAACCCCGCCAACCGCATCCGACCCGTAAAGCGCAGACGCGCCGTCCGGCACGATCTCGATCCGCTCCAGTGCGGCCAAGGGTATCGCGGAGATGTCGACGCCTTGTGCAGCGCCATCATAAGCGACGCGATGACCGTTGATGAGGGTCAGCGTTGCGTCGGGTCCAAGGCCACGAAGGTTGAGCGCGGAGGTCGCGCCGACATTCTCGCTGCCGCCCTGGACACCGCCCCCGACGATACCAGGATTCTGACCACCCCCGAAATTCTGCGGCAGGCTCCTGATGAACTCGCCGAGATTGGATTGCCCACTTTTTTCGATTTCCGAGCGACTGGCCGTAACGACGCTATTTACCGGCTCGCTCCTCCGGATACGTGTCCCCGTCACAACGATATCGTCGCCATCCGGGGGCGTGCTCAACGCGGCGCGCGCGGTCGCTCGCCCCCGGATGATGACAGCCCCCCTATCGAACCTCGCCTCGAGATTCGTGCCCTTCAGCAGCCGTTCGATCGCCTCGCGCGCGGTGAGCGATCCTCGCAGCGCTGGCGCCGCCTTGCCGTTCAGGTCGTCGGTTTGCGCGTATAATTCCCATCCGGCACGCGCAGCGATACTCCGCAGCGCGTCCCCCAGATCCTGCGATGGCATGTCGAACGGATAGGCTTGCCCGTCCTGCGCCCAGACCTGGGAAGGCACAATCATCCCCACCGTGCCGGCAAGCAGCGCCGCGATCACATACCGTCGTTTCCCCACTGTTCATCCTCCCAGGTCGCGAGCAGCTCGATCGGCTCGCTTGCTGGTAAGGAATTCGACGCGGCGCTTGATCGAGACCTTAGCGGCGCGGAAGGAATTTTATCTTCTGCTCAGGTGAATCCCGTCAGGTCTCTTCGAAACCTTCAAGGCGAACAGCTCCGCGATCCGCTTCACAAAGGCATCGGTGTCCGTGAGTTTGAAGCGGCCAGTGACCCCGCGCGCGGCAAGCACCGGATCGTCGATGACGAGCGGCGTCTTCGCGTAACGGTTCGCCTCGCTGATCAGGCCCGCCAGCGGAATCGTGCGATAGTCCACCCAGCCCTCGGTCCAGTTGCGGGTATCGGCTATCGGCGCCGCAACCGGCCTGGGCTCGAACGCGCCCGGCGGATAGGTGACGGGCTGATCGATCGTCAGCATCCGCGCGACGCTGTCTTTTCCTTCGTTGCCATCGCGCAAATCCGCCACACCGGCGCGAAGTTGAAGGTCCACATGGCGGTCGCGATCCACGGCAACGTCGAGCGTACCCTTTGATGTCACCACCTTTCCGGTGCCGGCCTCGATCGTAAACGGCCGGTCGTCGGCCTTGACAACAAAGCGCGCCCTCCCCTCCTCGATCAGCGCATGACGGCGAGCACGATCCATGATGATCTTTACGCGGCTATCAGTGTCGAGTGTCATGTTCGATCCATCCGCCAGGTCGAACGAGCGAATATCGCCATGCCCGGTTTGAAAGACTTCCGCTTTCGCCGGTGAGAAAAGGGACAGACTGTTCAAGGTCGGCGCGACGCCGACGGCAAAGGCCAACACGGCGGCGGAGGCCGCAGCCGCAACACCTATCCGCCATGCCCGGCGGGATCCGGATCGCACGGCGTCCTGCGGGCGGCCCATGCCTCCCGGCTCGGCGGTCCGCGCCGCTTCGATCGGGATGATATGAGCCGGCCGCCGATGGGAGCTGGGGAAGGATTGCCCGAGCGTCCGCTCGACCCGCGCACGAATGTCGTCCGACATCGGCGTGCTGAACATCACCGTCGCAAAAGCCTCGCGATTCTCCCGGCTTGTGCCGAACCACGCTTTCAGCGCCGTCAGGTCGGTTTCCGACGCATCATCGAGAAACCGGACAGTCCAGGCCGAGGCCTCTTTCACGGCCTTTGACGGTTCGATCCCGTCGGGCCACGGCTCGTCCGTCATCGATGGGCTTCCATCAGGGTTGCGACGAAGGCGATCGCGCGCATCATATGATATTCTACGGTCGCCACAGTGATCCCAAGTTCCTTGCTGATCTGCCGGTAGGTCAGATTCTCGACCCTGCTCATGAGGAATACGCGGCGCGTTTTTTCTGGCAAGCGATCAATCGCCTGCTCATAGGCCCGCTGAAGGTCAGACGCTTGGATCGCCATGTCCTGCTCAGGTTGGACCACCTCGTCGCGCGCTTCGTCGAGCGGAAACAGGATGACGTTGTTCGCGTGCCGGCGGCGCGCCCGATCAATCAGCAGATTGCGTGCGATCCGCGTCAGAAAGGCGGCGGGATTTGCGAGTACGCCCGCCTGGCGGCTACCGGCGGCGCGCGTGAACACCTCTTGGACGAGATCCGGCGCCTGGTCCGGCCCGGCCCGACGACCAAGATATCGAAGAAGCCGCCGTCGTTCGCTGCGAAACGCTTCTTCAAGCGTCGGCCCTGCGTCAGCGTCGCTATTCGGAACCGCTGCGCCATCGCTCACAGGGCCATGATGGCAGGCCGATGACACCGACAACGGATGTCGCACAACGGGGACTGGCGTGATTGACGATGACATCGGCGCGATCCGGACTGGCACGACAAACAGCGCCGGCTCCTGCCGACGTCTTCCTGTCCCAGTGCTGCGCCGCCGTCGGGTTCTTTGGTGGAAGCCCCCTGGACCGGTTCGGCCGCCGGGCCTTATGGACCGGCGTTCTTGATGCCTGGCGGGTGATCCCCTCGCGACCGAATGCCAGAATATTGAGCCGCGAGCGACAGAATGGCGCGACCGTTGCGGCAAGGCAATAGTTGATAACGACAACGTCCTCAAATCATGCCCGATTGCGCGCGCCTGACCCGTCTTACGTTGCCGAAGGCCCCTCTCGGGCCAGGCGGGCGATGACGGCGGCGCGGTCAGCACGCCGCCGATGATAATGGTCGATCGCGCGGCGCACGGTTCCCCGCAGCGCACCGCCCGCGAGTTGCTCGATTGCGTCAAGCTCATGTTCCACGTCACCGAGCGCCGCGCCTTCGTATCGACGAAACGACCCGAGACGGGCGGCCGCATTGCTCATCGCCCAATCCAGCTCACTATTGCCGGCGGTCGCGGCAATTGCCCCGAACAGCAATGCCGTCCGCTCACCGATACCGTCATGGTCCTGCGGCACCTCGATCCGGGGAAGCGGCCCGCGCCTATGACTCAGTGCCGCGAACAGCAGCATATGGTGCCACTGGAGCAGCGTGCGGAATTCGGTTTCGTCGAACCGCGGCACATGGAAGCCGTCTCCGGGCGTGGAATGCACCAATCGCTCGCCAACCAATCGATTGAGCGCATCGCGCACTGGCGTGATGCTGACGCCAAATTCGTCGGCAAGCCGAACGGCTTCAAGCCGCTGCCCTGATGGCGAAGCGCCGGTCAGTAACCGCCGCCGCAGCGCATCATAGGTCGGCTCAAGGACATGAGCCGGGCTCATCATGTCCTCGCTATCTCATCAACATAGGTGGCAATCATCGCCTCCTGATCGGGACGCAACGCATCGATCGCCCCGATGTGGCGGGGCACCTCATTGCGCAGCAGGATCGAGGGACATTGCCCTTCATAGTTGCCAAGGTTGGGACGGTGCTGGGCATAGCCCACCAGCGCGGAAAGTTCGGGTGAAAAGGCTCGCGCAATCTCCGGCGGATAGGCGAGCCATTGATTCTCATAGGGCTTGAGCCAGCCGAGGCAGTAGCCCACCACAATCCCGCGCCGCGGAAGATTGGTAAGATTGGCGCCGGCGCCGTGAGCGGTCGAGCCGAGAAAGCAGATCGCCGATCCCGGACCACACTCAGCCGCCACGGGCTCGCCGAGATCGGTTCGCGCCATCCCAGCCGCGCCGTGGCTATGGGGATAGATCAGTGTTGCGCCATTCTCTCGAGTAAACGGCGTCAGCGGCCAGATCACGTTGACGAGATATTCGTGGCCGCCCTTCGCCCCCTGCCACATATCATGATCGCGGTGCGGGAGTTGCCGTGCTTCGCCGGGTTGGATTTCAATCGCCTGGGCGACGTTGAGCTGGATCCGGTCGCATGCATCTCCCAGCACGGTTTCGACCGCATCAATGATCGTCGCGTTCATCACCAGCGCTGACATGTGCGTCGAATGCTTGAGCAAGCTCCCGAAACGCTTGGTCCGCTCCCCATAGAAAAGGCCCTGACACAGCGGTGTCACGGCGAACACGGGATCGAGATCAGCGTTGAGGGCTGTGACAACCAACTCCGGCAAGGCATCCGGGATGATGCAATAGCCATCCTGGAGAAGTTGGCGCGCCCACGCTTCAGGCGACCGCTGGGACGGGGTGTGCGCGTTCATTGCGTCTCTCCCCCGATCCGCGTCCGCACCAGCGCATGGTCCGCATCTGCTCCGATTCCACCAGCCCGCAGTCTTTCGGGCGTATCGGCCTCGATCAGAATATGAAGCGCGGTGAGGAAGCGCCCGCCGTGCCGCATCGGTTGGCCCAGAGCCTCGCATCTCCACCCGAACCGCCTGATCTGCTTGAACCATTCGACTTCCGCCACGCCGGTATAGGCGGTGATCCCGGTGGCCAGCGCATAGTCGGCAAGAGCAGTGACAAGTTGGTTGCGCGCCGCGCGGCGCTCGCCAGCACGTTGGTCGCGATCGAGACAGAAGCGCGTGATCTCGCGGATGGTCGGGCCGGCGGGCACCGGTCCCGCGCAAAGGTGCGCATAGAGATCGCCCAGCAGGTGCGGACGGTCGGTGCGAAGCAGGCGGGCCGAGGCGCGATGCTCCATGCTTCGCCCAAGCAGGATCAGATATTCGGCGTCGACATCGTCAAACTGATCGATCTCGAATTCGCCGGCAAGGACCGGCAGATCCCATTTGAGGAGATCGACAAACACCTCCTTGCGTGCCCGATACATCGCGCGCAGCGCCGCGCTTTCGTCGACCGCGAGGCAATCTCCATTTTCCTGTAACATGACGCTCTCCTGTGCGGGTCATTCCCGCGCACAGGAGAGCACCGGCGCCGACCGCCTGCCCATAACAAGAAAGGGGGATGGGCTTGCTCGTCACCGCCTTCGTTTTCGCCGCTCGCGCCAGCGAAAAATATCGGCGAAGCTGATCAGTCCGTCGAAGAGCGCACACAGGATGAGCGAAGCCCGTTTGTCCGCGTCATATCGGTCACGCGCCTCGCGGAGATGTTGCACGACGGTGTCGCGACTGATGCCGAGAATCCTGGATATCTCCCAATCGGTCTTGCCTCGCGCCGCCCACAACACGCAGTCCCGCTGGCGGTCGGTGAGTTTTGGCGGCTCGCTCCGCTCCTCATATCCGGACACATTGCGCGCGCTGGCGAGCGCGATCGCACCGAGGAGTTCGGCGCCAGGCAGCATCGCTTCGGGCAAATTTCTGTCTGTCCCGATCACAAAGCTGCAGGAACCCGTAATTTCGCCAGGCATGTGACGCGGCACAGTGTAGCCGTCAACGATGCCGTATTTGTGGCCCGCCTCGAATGTTCGTCGCTCGAAATCCGTAACCGGAATGAGGTGACGGATCCGCTGCCATTTGAAGCCGAGCAAACTCCGTTCCGCGGCCCGGCGGATCGGATCGGTCTCAGCAAGATTGAACCCGATATACATATCGGCCCAGCTCGCTGGATAATCATGAATCAGGACGGATGTGCCGAACGCGCTTCCGCAGCCGATCTCAAGCGACAGTGCGAAGCGATCGAAACCTAGATCGTGCGTCGTCTTCGCCAGCAACTCATGCAGTTCGTCGACCGAGTTTGCGGCCAAGATCAGCTCTCCAAGCGACTCAATTAGTTCAAAATACATGCTCCACTGCTACGGCCTCGAGCGCGTTTCCAACCCGCGAGGCTCTCGGCCCGCCTTTCCCTACGGCCGATCCGCAAGCGCAATTTTCACGTTGCAGGGCGGATCAGCACCTGGTTACACATTCGAATTGAGCTGACTGTGTTCGCGCAATTTTTCCTTGGCGAACCAGGCTCGGCGTGAGCCATTCTTCAGCACGTCGTCGGCGCCAGGCGGCATCCGCCAGGCCCCCAGAAGCAGAGCCCCAAGCGCGAGGTACGCATAAGCGCTTAGGCCCGAATGATAGGCGAAAAGCGAAACACCCGGCAGCAGCAGGGCCGCGACGGTCATGATCAGGTTGGCGAGCGCGAACCCGAACGCCCAGATTGGCCAGAATCTGGTGGTGCGGATCGCGAGCCAATAGAAACTGATCGCGACCACGACATCGATTCCGAGTACGATCGCTTCCGCCGGTGCATAATGGCGCCGATCGATGAGCTGCAATGCTCCAGTCGCGAACGACGCGGCGATGTTGATCGCCGCGCCGATGCGCTCGGGACGCCCGCCCCGCACCCATGCATATCCGCCTACACTCAGCAGAACGGCATTGTACGTCAATGCGAGCACCCAGCTCATGCTCATAGGCGTCAGGCCGCCATGCTTTCCTCAAGCATCCCTATGCTGGGCTTCGGCGCGCTGCCGCCCCAGGCGGTCACATCGAGCCCCAGGTCGCGACCGACAGATTCGGCGCTCGTATGCGCGCGAATCGCCATCTGGCTCTGGCTCTCCGCCAGAGCTGTCAGCGCGCCGATCGTCGCCTTAACGGTGCGATGCGACATCGCCGGCGACAGCTCATGCGCCTCGGTCGCGTCGAGCGTGGTCAACAAGAACTGGGCCGTATCGCGCGTCGCAAGATTGATCGAGCGCTCCGCCTGCCGCAACTCGGCGGCGATGACCCTGCTCGTTTTTACCAGATTTTCCATAAGCTACTCCCGTGGCGAAACACCGCCACTCATTGCGGGTTGATGCCGATCACCAACGAGAAGGCGACGATCACCATAGCGGCAACGGTCAGGGCGATCGGGGCGGCGATTGCGATGATCGCGCCCCAAGCCAGAACCTGCTTCCATGTCAGCGTGCTGTTCGCCTTCGCGCTGGTCGGCAAAGGCCATGGAAGCGGCCAAAACTCGGGGCGGGAAGGTGCAACGCTTGCAGGGTAGAATCTTTCTACCCCAGCCTCGAACTCCGCAAACATCCGTGCCGCTTCGAAACGACTGGTAGCGCCGAGCGTGTCCTTGGCCAAAAGCAGCTGCTTGTCGACGGCACGCGCACTGACGCCTTCGAGATGTGCGATCTCATCGGACGCGCGATGCTGAAAGACATGCCGAAGGTAAATGCGCTGCCTCTCGGACAGCTTTTCAAATGAGCCACCCGTCGTTTCATTCTTCCCTCGAAATGATTTCTGCCCGGACATCGGCTATCGCACAGGCAAGCTCAACGGGCACGGGGGCCAGCACGTAGGTCCTCCGCGAGAATCCCTCGCCGGGCTATCCGTCCTGCTCATTGACCTTTCCTCTCAGGTGGTGGGGTCTCCGGCGAGTGCCGCGGCGGTGGTGCAATCCAATCGGCCTCATCCTTCGACAGCCCTCTTTCAGCGCGGATTCGCCGGATCATGCGACACCGAGCTGGTGATCGCGGCCGAAAGCTCACGCTGGAGGCAATCGACTACCGATTGGATTTTCGGAAGAAGGTGGCGCCGCTGCGGGGTGACGGCCCAGACCGGCTCATCGGCAGGCCGATAGTCCTCGACAAGCAGCTCCACCATTCCCTGCTTGAGATAGGGCAGGATATAGAAATCGGGTAATTGGCAGATGCCCATCCCCGCGATGCAGGCTTCCATCACCGCATAGCCGTTGTTGCACTGAAACGGCCCTTGGGGCTGATGGATGATCTCGCGACCATCGCGTTTGAATTGCCAAACGGGATTGGTGCCGGCGATGCACTGATGTTGAGCGAAGTCTTCGACGGACGTCGGTCTGCCGGCCCGCGCCAGATAGCTTGGGGCGGCACATGTATAGAGCGTCCGGGTGGCAACCTGAGTCGCGATCAACCGGCTGTCCGCGACATGGCCGGTCCGTATCGCGAGATCATATCCCTCCGCAACAAGGTCGACGATTCGGTTGGTGAGGTCGATGACCACGCTCAGCTTGGGATGACGCATGGCGAAGCGCCGGATGATGGGCGCGACGAAACGCTCTCCCATTGCTGTCGAACAGGTGACTCTCAACTGTCCCTGTGGCTCGCCTTGCTCGCCGATGAGGGCGATGGCTTCGTCCCGCTCCTGGGCGATTCGGCTGCAATGCTCGAAAAACACCCGCCCCGAATCCGTAAGCCGGACCGTCCGCGTGGTGCGGTTGAAAAGCTGCGTTTGCACCCGCTGCTCAAGTGCGAGGACGGACCGACTCACATGCGTCGGCGACATCTTGATCGCCTGCGCACCGCGCGTGAACGAGCCAGCAGTGGCCACTGCAATGAACTCATCGATCCCATCCCACGACGACATATTATCCCTCTCAAGACATAGTGTATTGCGGAATATCTGTATTAAAACACCATTGGCATAATGCTAGAGCAGGTCAACTCAAAATCTTTAGGGGAGCATGAGATGAAGACCCGCGCTGCCGTCGCATTCGAAGCCAAGAAGCCGCTGGAGATCGTCGAAGTCGATCTGGAAGGCCCCAAGGCCGGCGAGGTTCTGGTCGAGATCATGGCGACGGGCATCTGCCACACCGACGCCTATACGCTCGACGGCTTCGACAGTGAGGGCATCTTTCCCTCGATCCTGGGTCATGAAGGCGCGGGCATCGTCCGCGAGGTGGGCGCCGGCGTCACCTCGGTCGTTCCCGGCGACCATGTCATCCCGCTCTACACGCCCGAATGCCGCCAGTGTAAATCATGCCTCAGCGGCAAGACCAACCTCTGCACCGCGATCCGCGCCACGCAGGGCAAGGGCCTGATGCCCGACGGCACCACGCGCTTTTCGTACAAGGGCCAGCCGATCTTCCATTATATGGGCTGCTCGACCTTCTCCAACTTCACCGTGCTGCCCGAAATCGCGGTGGCGAAGATTCGCGAGGACGCGCCGTTCAAGACGAGCTGCTATGTCGGCTGCGGCGTCACCACCGGCGTCGGCGCGGTCGTGAACACGGCGAAGGTGCAGGTAGGCGAGAAGGTCGTGATCTTCGGCCTGGGCGGCATCGGCCTCAACGTGATCCAGGGCGCCAAGATGGTGGGCGCGGACGTGATCGTCGGCGTCGACATCAATCCCGACCGCGAGGAATGGGGTCGCAGGTTCGGCATGACCCATTTCATCAACGGCAAGGGCAAGAGCCGCGACGAGGTGATCGCGGAGGTGCTTCAGCTCACCGATGGTGGCGCCGACTACAGCTTCGACGCCACCGGCAACACCGAAGTGATGCGCACCGCGCTGGAATGCTGTCATCGCGGCTGGGGCGAAAGCATCATCATCGGCGTCGCCGAGGCCGGCAAGGAAATCAGCACGCGTCCGTTCCAGCTCGTCACCGGCCGAAACTGGCGGGGCACCGCGTTCGGCGGTGCGAAGGGCCGGACAGACGTGCCGAAGATCGTCGACTGGTACATGAACGGCAAGATCGAGATCGACCCGATGATCACCCACGTCCTGACGCTGGAAGAGATCAACAAGGGCTTCGACCTGATGCACGCGGGCGAGAGCATCCGGAGCGTGGTCGTCTATTGAGAATGACCGGGGGCTGAGCAGCCGACCTTGCGGATCAAACGATCCGCAAGGTGCAGCACGCGCGCGTTTTTGGGAGGAGCGAAATGGCGAAAATCGTTGTGAGTGGTGCGTCAGGTGATCTTGGACGCCGGATAACCGCGGACCTTCTCGAGCAGATTGCGCCTGCCGATCTTACGCTGGTTACCCGCAGCCCCGAAAAACTTGCGGAACGCGCCGCCGCGGGCGTGCGGGTCGCATATGGCGATTATCGCGACAGAGAAGCGCTTCAAGCGGCCTTCACCGGAAGTGAAGTGCTGATGATGATTAGCAGCCTCGACGTTGCAAAACGCGTTCCCGAACACCGGAATGCGATCGAAGCCGCCAAGGCAGTGGGCATCCGGCATATCGTCTACACCTCTTGCGGCGGCATCCACCCGCGCAATCCGGTTCCATCGGTATCCGACCATATCGTCACCGAAGAGGATCTGCGTAACAGCGGCCTCGGCTATACGATCCTGCGCAACCAGACCTATGCGGAGGTCTTTCCCACGCTGGCCGCTCCGCCTGTCCTTGCAACGGGAAAATGGTATCAGGCCGCCGGCGAAGGCAAGCTTTCGCCGGTTTCCAAGCGCGATATCACCGCATGCGCAGTCCGGTGCCTGCTCGACACGAAATTGCATGATCGCGCGACCTACGAGATCACCGGGTCAGAACTGCTAGGCTATCGCGAGATTGCGGCCATTGCGGCCGACGTGTTCGGCGTTACGATCGAATATATCCCGGTGTCGCCTGAGGAACGCTATCGCCAGTTTGACGCAATGGGCGTGCCGCGCACCTTCGACCCCAACATGCCGACCCACGACTATGCGCAAAATTGGTGCAGTGAAGAGATGGTAGGGCAGGACATTGGGTTTGCCGGACAATATTACGCGATCCAATCCCATCATGTGGAGATGATTACGTGGCGAAAGCCTTACACTCTCCGCGAGGTTTTCGAATTCTGTAAGGGCCGCGATTACAATGACTGCTGGTGATACCCGCGGCACTTCGGAGGCCGTGAAGCACGTCACCGCGCGCCACTTCCTACTCATGTTCGATCGGCAACCGCAGCCATCGCGTTCACTCGCGCTGGCCGTCGCATCGACCTGCCGGAGATCATCAAGCGGAGCGTGAGCGCCAGGTTTGGATCGATCCGTCGATCCGCAAATCCTCACCCTCGGGGAAATCGACGAGGGATCGACGTTAAGCACGCGGACGCATCCAGAGCGCCGTCGTGTTCTGACACCATTGTTTTAACAAAGGAGAATATCATGGCGGTTATTTCTGGTGATGGCGTGTTTTCGCATACCTGCCTGGGTGCGAGCGATCTCGCGGCTTCGGTTAGCTTCTACGATGCCGCCCTCGCGCCGCTCGGCGTGAAGAACATGGGCCCGTTCGGCGAAAGCGTCGTGCTCTATGGCAAGGACAAGCCCGCCCTTCTTATCCTCACCCCGGGCAATGGCGAAGCACCGTCGAGCAATGGCGTGACCGTCGGTTTCGCCGCCGCGACGACCGCTGATGTCGATGCCTTCCATGCAGCTGGCCTCGCTGCGGGCGGCACCGATGAAGGCGCTCCCGGCGCGCGCGGTCATCTGCCCGGCGCCTATGCCGCCTATCTGCGCGATCCGGCGGGCAACAAGATCTGCTCCTACACCTTCACCGACGGCAACTGACAATGGAGCAGGTCAGCGCCAATATCGCCTTTGGCGGCGTCGAGGGGGTTTACAAGCACGCCTCCACATCGACCGCTACCGAGATGACGTTCTCGGTCTTCGTTCCACCGCATGCGGAGGGGGCGAAGCTGCCGGTGGTCTGGTATCTGTCGGGGCTGACCTGCACCCATGCCAATGTGACTGAAAAGGGCGAGTTCCGTCGTGCTTGCGCGGAACTCGGCCTGATGCTCGTCGCACCCGATACCTCGCCGCGTGGCGACGGTGTGCCCGACGATGTCAACGGTGCCTATGATTTCGGTCTCGGCGCGGGCTTCTATGTCGATGCGACCGAAACGCCGTTCAATACGAACTATCGGATGTGGACCTACATTACCGAGGAGCTTCCCGCTCTCATTGCGGACAATTTTCCCGCGGATATGGGGCGCCAGTCGATTATGGGACACTCCATGGGCGGCCATGGCGCGCTAACCGTGGCACTTCGCCATCCCGACCGGTTTCGATCCGTTTCCGCCTTTTCTCCGATCGTTGCTCCGACCCAGGTTCCTTGGGGCCAGAAGGCCCTGCGAGGCTATCTCGGCCAGGATACCGCGACTTGGGATAGCCACGACGCAGTGGCCCTCATCAAGAGCGGCGCTCGCGTTGGTGAGATCCTCGTCGATCAGGGTGCCGCTGATCCCTTTCTTGCAGAGCAGCTGAAACCTGATCTTCTGGCCGCAGCGTGCGACGCGGCGGGGATCGCACTGACGCTCAACATCCACCCGGGATACGACCACAGCTATTATTTCATTTCGACATTCATGACCGAACATCTCCGCTGGCATGCGGAGCGCCTTAGCCGCGCCTGAGCGAGGCATAAGGTAAGTCAGGTGCAAGGCGAGCGAGACGATCGTTGAGTTCGACAGACCGGTATGAGCGGGATTCCAATTTTCATACCCGGCGCGATGCCCTCGCGCGGGTCCGCTGATGGGGGCGTAATATGCTCGAATATGATGTTCTGATCGTCGGCGCAGGCCATGCGGGCGCCCAGCTTGCCTTTGCACTGCGCCAGCAGAAGTTCGAGGGTAGTATCGCTCTCCTCGGTGATGAGCCCCATGCTCCCTATGAGCGCCCTCCCCTGTCGAAGGACTATCGCCGGCGTCCGAGGCTTCGAGCGCATCCTGATCCGTCCGGAGCAGTTCTGGGTGGATCGGGACATCGCCCTGCTTCCGGGGCGTCGCGTCACCGAAATCCGGCCGCAAGACCATGAAGCGGTGCTCTCCGACGGGATTAGCATCCGTTATCGTCATCTGATTTGGGCCGCCGGAGGCGCACCGCGCTCCCTAACCTGCGATGGGCACGACCTCGCCGGCGTGCATAGCGTCAGAACCCGCGCCGACGTAGACCGCATCATGGCGGAACTCCCGAATGCCGAGCGCATCGTCGTGATCGGCGGCGGGTACATTGGCCTCGAGGCCGCCGCGGTTCTGAGCAAGCTCGGCAAGAGCGTCACCGTCGTAGAGGCGATGGATCGCGTCCTCGCCCGCGTCGCTTGCGAGCCGCTGTCCCGCTTCTTTGAAACGGAGCATCGGGAACATGGCATCGACGTGCGCCTTTCCTCGCAGGTCGAATGTCTCGAAGGCGATGACGCAGTACGCGCGGTCCGGCTTGCTGACGGCGAACCTCTTCCAGCCGATATGGTGATTGTTGGTATCGGCATCATTCCATCCATCGAACCGCTGCGTGCCGCTGGCGCCGATTGTCCGAATGGCGTCTATGTCGACGAGTACTGCCGGACCAGCCTGCCGGACGTTTTTGCGATCGGGGATTGCGCGGCGCACGACAATCCATATGCCGAAGGCGCTATGATCCGGCTTGAATCGGTACAGAATGCAACCGATCAGGCCACGACGGTGGCGAAGTTTCTCACCGGGTCGCCGGAGGCCTATGATGCCGTGCCCTGGTTCTGGTCGAACCAGTACGATCTGAAACTCCAGACGGTCGGCCTGACGATGGGCTACGACGACATCGTGATGCGTGGAGAGCCGAGCGAAAAGTCCTTCTCGCTCATCTATTTGCGAAACGGTCGCGTCATCGCGCTCGACTGCGTCAACATGGTCCGGGACTATGTCCAGGGAAAAGCGCTGGTGACCGGCCGAATGGAGATCAGTCCGAGCCTTTTGGCGGACACCAATGTTCCGCTCAAATCGCACGGCAGTCGCGAGTAAGGCGACTGGCAAGTCAATTGGCTGCGGAAGCTGCCGCCTCGCTGGCTATGAGGCGTGCGAGCAGCTTCCGCATCAGGAACGGGCCCTTGTCTTGCGGCAAGAAGAGCATCTCGTCGCCGGCGGGCGTTAGATCCCAAATGCGCTGCTGCGCCTCGATCATCTCCCGGTCCTCAGTGAACGCGGCCTTCACGACCTCGATCCTGCGATTGACGTCAGGCGTCAACGGAGCGTTGTCGCCGACAACAGCAGTCCCGAAGAAATAGGCGGTCCTTCGATCCGAAATCGGTGTGACAGCCTGCTGCTCAACCGTCTCGTTTATCGGGACGACGCCGGTGGGTGCCGCGTAATTGCACTTCGCTGCCGTTCCCGGCGGGAAGCGGCCACTCCGCATGATGAAGACGCCCGGAACCGCAAACTCGTAAGAGTTCCAGGTGTCAACGACCGCCGAACCATCGGGAGAATCCGCAGACTCGAACCAGCGCTCCAGACGGATCCCCCGATCAGCCGAGGTAATCCGAGGTGCTGTCTCGGACCAATGGGCGCCGCTGATCGGCCGCAGCGTTGTCGCATGGACGAAATCGACATGCGATAGATCGCACAGATTGTCGTGGATCAGCTGATAGTGGGCATCATAATCCATGTGCCCAGTGCGCATCGGTCTGTCAGGCGCGAAGCCGAACGCATTGGGAATGAGTGCCGCGTCCGCCTTTTCCTTGTCGCCCATCCAAATCCATAGCCAGGCGTCTTTTTCGAGCACCGGATAGGTTCTCACGCAGCGCGCCGGGGGATTGTCCATTCCCGGCACCTGGAGGCAGGTGCCTCCGCTCGAAAAGAGCATCCCACGATACATGCACCGGATTGCCGTTCCTTCAACGCGGCCCTTGGAGAGCGGCGCACGCCGGTGAGGACAGCGATCCTCCATTGCATGGAGCGCGCCTTCTTCGTCGCGCCAGACGACGACTGGCTCTTCAAGCATTACCCGGCCGAGAATTCCATCGGCCTCCTGGAGTTCATGTGCCCATCCGAATGTCTGTCGTCAGAACATTTGGCGCAGATCGCGGCGTAGATTAGCGGAGCGCGGGCCTCGTCCTGGGGTTGATATTAAGCGGCGAGCTTGCGGTGCTGCAAGCGTCGGTGTTCGATGGTCTTCCGTTTGATCCTTTCGCGCTGTTGGATGATGGCGTCAGCCCTGCCGAAGTAGGTGTCGGCGGGCGTCACATTGCCGAGGCTTTCGTGATATCGGCGGTGATTATAGTGGTCGATGAAGGCCTCGATCCGGGTCTCCAGATCGCCGGGCAGGAAGTAATTTTCCAGCAGGATCCGGTTCTTGAGGGTCTGGTGCCAGCGCTCGATCTTGCCTTGGGTCTGGGGATGCATCGGGGCGCCGCGGACATGGCTCATACCGTTGGCACCGATCCATTGGGCCAGCTCCTCGGCGATGTAGCTCGGACCATTATCGCTGAGCAGCCTGGGCTTTTGCACGACCCTGGCTGACGAACAGCCCGAGGCTTCAAGCGCCAGTTCCAGCGTGTCGGTGACGTCCCCGGCGCGCATGGTGGTGCAAAGCTTCCAGGCGATGACATAGCGGGAGAAGTCGTCGAGCACGGTCGACAGATACACCCAGCCCCAACCGATGATTTTGAAGTAGGTGAAGTCGGTCTGCCACATCTCGTTCGGCCGCGTCGTCTTGGTGTGGAACGCATCGGCCGCCTTGATCACGATGAAGGCCGGGCTGGTGATCAGGTCATGGGCTTTCAGAAGCCGGTAAACCGTCGATTCCGACACGAAGTAGCGCTTCTCGTCGGTAAAGCGCACAGCCAACTCGCGGGGCGATAGCTCGGACTGGTCCAGCGCCATCTCGACGATCTGCTGCTGGATATCGTTGCCGATGCGATTACACACCCGGCTCGGCGCCGATGGCCGATCCTCCAGCGCCTCCGGCCCGCCTTCGAGGTAGCGGTCATACCATCGATAGAAGGTCCGGCGGGGGATGCCGAGCTGGTCCAGCGTCCGCTTGGCGGGCAGATGCGACTGCTCGACGATCCTGATGATCTCGAGCTTCTCAGATGCGGGATACCTCATTCTTCGTCGCCCCCATCCGCGATCATGCTTTTTTTGAGCAGACGGTTTTCCAGCGTCAGGTCGGCCACGCATTCCTTCAGGGCACGGGTTTCGCGGCGCAGGTCGTGCACCTCGCCGGTGGTCGCAGCTCGGGCGGTATCGCCGGCCAGACGACGCTTGCCCGCTTCCATGAACTCCTTCGACCAGGTGTAATACAGGCTCTGGGCGATGCCTTCCTTGCGGCACAGCTCGGCGATACTGTCTTCGCCGCGCAGCCCCTCCAGCACGATCCTGATTTTGTCCTCTGCAGAGAAGTGCCGGCGCGTCGCACGCCGTATGTCCTTCACCACCCGCTCAGCTGGGGCCTTCGGCGCCGATTTTTTCAAGGAGGATTTGGGCTTCATCTTCGTTCCTTCGTCACTACGACGAAGCCCAAATCCTCCTTAAATCACAACCTCAATCTGTGCCATTGGCGCTGACGGCGGACACCCATCCGAACACATACCAACTGTTCCGCAGAAACATGCTCTCTCAACCCATCGCTCATTCCCCGCGCAATCAGGCTCAACTGATCAGTCTTGGGGAATTGTTCAAAGGCGCGGACGGCGAAGGGGAAAATTCTCCCACAAAAGGCAAGCAAGCGCCCGCGTCGTCGCGCCAGCTGACCTAGACTTATCCTCGCAGTGGCCTCGCTTCTTGTGTCTCGCTGCCAGAAATTTCTCTGCCAGACGCGCTCTCAGTCAATTTTTTGGCAGGATGCCTCCAGCACGCCACGCTTCTCGCCGCTACGTCAGCGCAAACGAGTTTTCTTACGAGGTTCCAAGCCATGGATATTCAATCTCTCGACTGGAGCGATCCGCTCTCACTGGACTCCGCACTCGCAGAAGACGAGCGGATGATTGCGGAGAGCGCGCGCGCCTTCGCGGCAGAACGCCTGACGCCACGCGTCACAAGGGCCTATCTCGATGAGCAATTTGATCCCGAGATCATGCGCGAGATGGGTGAAATGGGTCTGTTGGGGATGACGATCGACAGCGAACTTGGCGGCGGCGGATTGGGCTATGTGGCCTATGGCCTTGTCGCTCGCGAAATCGAGAGGGTGGACTCAGGCTACCGCTCCGCCATGTCCGTGCAGTCGAGCCTCGTGATGCATCCGATCGACGCCTATGGCAGCGAAGAACAGCGTCGCGCTTTCCTGCCGCGGCTCGCCACTGGCGAAATGATCGGCTGCTTCGGGCTGACCGAGCCTGACGCCGGTTCTGATCCCGGTTCGATGCGGACGCGTGCTGTTCCGATTGACGGCGGATATCGTCTGACCGGCGCGAAGATGTGGATCACCAATTCACCCATCGCCGATCTCGCGGTCGTCTGGGCAAAGTCCGCCGCGCATGGAGATGCTATTCGCGGCTTTATCGTCGAACGCGGAACCAAGGGTTTCTCGACCCCGAAAATCGAGGGCAAGCTCAGCCTGCGCGCCTCGATCACCGGCGAAATCGTTCTCGATGATTGCGACGTTCCCGAATCGGCGTTGCTGCCAAACGTGGAAGGGCTCAAAGGGCCGTTTGGCTGCCTCAACCGCGCACGTTACGGAATTGCCTGGGGCGCGATGGGAGCCGCCGAGGCGTGCTACGCCGCCGCCCGGAACTATACCCTCGAGCGCAAGCAATTTGGCGTGCCGCTCGCAAGCAAGCAGATCGTCCAGCTCAAGCTCGCCGACATGGCGACCGAAATCGCGCTCGGCCTCCGCGGCGCGTTGGCTGTCGGCCGCGCAATGGAAGCAGGTATCCTGCAGCCGGATGCGATCTCGCTCATCAAGCGCAACAACTGCGGCAAGGCGCTCCACGTTTCGCGGACCGCGCGCGACATGCTCGGTGGCAATGGCATTTCAGCGGAATTCCAGGTCATTCGGCATTCCCAGAATCTCGAAACAGTGAACACATATGAAGGTACGCACGACATTCACGGCTTGATCCTCGGCCGTGCGATCACCGGCATCCCGGCTTTTTGATCGTGCGCCGCCCGTTGGAAGGAGTTCGCGTCGTCGAACTCGCCCGTATCCTCGCCGGTCCCTGGGCAGGACAGCTGCTCGCGGATCTCGGCGCGGAAGTCATAAAGGTCGAACGTCCCGGTTGCGGCGACGACACGCGTGGCTGGGGGCCGCCCTTCATTACGGACTCCGAGGGTGCCCCGCGGGGAGCGGCCTATTTTCATGCCTGCAATCGCGGCAAGCGTAGCGTAGCGATCGACTTCACGAATGCCGACGGCCAGGCGGAAGTACGCGAACTGGTTCGCAACGCGGATATTGTGATCGAGAATTTCAAGGTCGGCTCGCTCACCCGCTATGGCCTCGATCACGCAAGCCTTCTCGCGGTGAACCCGCGCCTGATCACCTGTTCGGTTACCGGCTTTGGGCAGACCGGCCCCTACGCGCCGCGAGCAGGCTATGACTTCATTATCCAGGCGATGGGCGGAGCGATGTCGCTCACCGGGGAACCGGATGGTGAACCCCAGAAGGCTGGGGTGGCTTATGCCGATATCTTCACGGGCATGTATGCGACCGTTGCCATTCTCGCCGCGCTGCGTGAGCGGGATCTGCGCGGTGTAGGCGCTCACCTCGATCTCGCGCTGCTCGACTGTCAGGTGGCGGTGCTCGCCAACCAGGCACTGAACTATTTTGCGAGCGGCACTGCACCACGCCGGCTCGGCAACGGGCACCCAAACCTGGTCCCATATCAGCTGTTCAAGACATCGGACGGAGAGTTAATCATCGCCGTCGGCAATGATCGGCAATTCGAGCAGCTTTGCCACACGTTAGGCCTCGCCGCGCTATCGCGAGACCCACGATTTTCGACGAATGCCGGGCGTGTGGAACATCGTACGGAGGTCGTTTCGGCCATTGAGGCAGCGACGCGGGGCTGGACGATGCACGATCTCGCAGAAGCGCTTGAGGTCCTTCATATCCCCTGCGGACCGGTCAACGACCTTGCCGACGTCTTCGCAGATCCGCAAGTGATCGCCCGCGGACTTGCGATCGAGCAAGCCGGCGTACCCGGCCTTGCTTCACCGATCGTGGTCGATGGCGAACGCATGATCGCTCAGGCCGGCGCACCCAAACTGCCTTGAGCGCCAGTTAACACCTCGCGCCGCCGACGGTCTCTCGTAGCATAACGGGCGGGAACGGTCCCTCACGACGCCCATAACAATGCCAGCGCGGGCGCCCCCAATGCGTTCGCCGGCGGAGCGGCGGTCCCCCGCAAGCATCAGCCGGCTTTTTTCGTCACCCGCAAGCTGTTCATTCCACGAAGGGCCGGCAATCCGGTATCGACGTCACGACCATCGTCGAGCATCCGCATATCGGGATAGGCTGCCACCAGCGCCGAAATGGCGACGGGCCCCACCATGCGTGCCATCATGTTCCCGACGCACACATGAACGCCACCGCCAAAGGCGATATGGGGATTCGGGCTGCGCCGGATGTTGAACCAGAGAGGATCCGGAAATTTGGCCGGATCGACATTGGCAGCCGCGATGACGGGCACGACGATCTCGCCCGCTGCGATGCGATGGCCCTGCAGGTCGACGTCTTCGACGGCCCGGCGCAGATTTCCGAGAACCACCGATCCGCCAAGTCGCAGAACTTCTTCGAATGCCGGACGCGCTGCAGCAGGGTCAGCAAGATAGTCGGCAAGCTGGTCCGGATTCTCCAACAAAAGCCGTGTTCCGATGACGATGGCCGTCTTCGTCGTGTCGCTTCCGCCGGCAAGCAAGACAGAAGTGGTGACTGTCATCTCGCGCACGGACATCGGCTCTTCAGCGTCGCGCTGGGCAGCAATGAGCTCGCTGATGATGTCAGCGCGCGGGTCGCGGCGCCGCTCCTCGATCAAGGCACCCATATAGTCCAGGAGCGAAGCCGTCGAAACGTCGACTTCGTCGAGCAACTCGTCAGAAGGCGGGACCGGCCCTAGCAGACGAAACTGGTCTGCGAGCCAGCCGGCAAAACGCACATGATCGTCGCGCGGGACGCCAAGCAACTCGCAGATGACGGTGTTCGGAATGGTGAGCGCATAATCCCCGAGAACATCAAAGTCCGTGCGATCACGAAGCGCTTCGACGCGTTCTGCCACAACCTCAGCGAGCAGCGCCTCGCTGCGCTTGAGCACGGGAACGGAAAAGCTCTTCTGGATGCCCGAACGGAGCCGCGTGTGATGGGGCGGATCGATGTTCGAGAGCGTGTCGGCCAGGAACTGCAACGAAGGGCTGCGGTCGAATCGCGGTTCCTGCTGCAACAGTCCCGCCGCGCCGAAACTCCGGGACCGGAGAATCTGGTCACAGGCTGCGTAGCTCGAGACGTAGATGAACCCGGTGTCCTCATCGCGCCATATGGGCGCGGCCTCGCGCAGTGCGTCGTAAGCGAGGTGCGGATCGCGCTTGCCTTCGGCGCTCTGCGCGTACCGTAAGATGTCCTGCGGAGACTGTTGGACTTTGGTCATGATGTTAGCTCTATTTCTATGAGGCACGCTTTTGACGGCTTATCTGTCGTCCAGGATCATTTGCGACGCCTTGTCGCCGAGCATCACAGCCGTGGCATTGGGATTGCCTGAACTCTGGACCGGCACCACCGAGAGGTCGATGACGCGCAGGCCATCGATCCCCCGCACGCGGCAGGCAGGATCAACGACGGCCAGATCGTCCAATCCCATCTTGCAGGTTCCCATCGGATGCTGCGTCGTTTGGGCCGCGCGCCGGTGAAAAGCGTCGATGGCTTCGTCGGTGTCGAGCCGGACGGGCGGCAGGGTGATGTCGCCGACGACAGTCGACAGCGCCGGCTGGCCGAGGAACTCGCGCATCAGGCGATGACCACGCCGCAATTCGGACAGGTCATGCTCGTCCGTGAGCAGATTGTAGAGGATGCGCGGCGGGGCCAGCGGATCGGCCGAATGCAGGGTCACCGAGCCCCGACTGCGCGGATGCGGGACACCATAGAGGGCCATCATATAATGCCCCGCCCCCTTTCGGATAAGCGGAAACCAGACTGAATTCCTGATCGACAGCGCGCTGATCATGAAGCGCATATCGGGGGCGCTGCTACTCTGGCTGGTACGCATGTTGGCAGCCGCGATGACGGGCATCGTCGCGAGTTCGTTCTTAAGACCCAAGCTCCAGCGAACGATCTGCGCGGCAAAGCGATCCGCGCGGAACGTGCGGTGGAAAGCCCGAGGTTCTTTGGTCAGCGCCTCGAATATGCAGGCTGGCTGATCGTGAAGATTGCGCCCAACACCCGGGAGATCGTGAACCACGTCAACGCCATGCGCCCGCAATTCGTCCGCCGGCCCGATCCCCGACAGAAGCAACAAATGGGGTGAGCCGAAAGTGCCGCTCGAGATGATGATCTCGCTCGACGCGCGCGCGATCACAGGCGCGCCATTCTTGATATACTCGACGCCGGTAGCGCGGCCATTCTCCACGATGATGCGCGTGACCTGGGCACCGGTTTCGATGGTGAGTTGCTTCCGCCCTCGGATGGGATCGAGAAACGCACGCGCCGTCGTCATCCGGCGGCCGCGATCATCGACATTGAAGTCGGGGATGTGGAAGCCCTCGGGATCATCAGCGGCGATGTCGTCGGTTACCGAAAAACCCATTTGCCGAGCGGCCTCGAACGCGCGGCCGGTGAAGGGATTTGGAACTTGGGGTTGCCGGACGGCCATCTCACCCTGGCTGCCATGAACGGCATTGTCCCCCTTCCAATGATTTTCGACCCGCCTGAAATAGGGCAGGACGGAATTATAGTCCCAGCCCGGCGATCCGAGCGCCGCCCAGCGATCGAAGTCGCTGGGATTGCCTCGGTTATAGACCGCCCCGTTGATCAGCGAGCTACCGCCCAGGCCCTTGCCCCTCGGGATTTCCAATCGTCGACCATCCAGCGCAGGCTCGGGTTCGGACTCAAAGCGCCACGAGGACTTGGGATGCATGCGCATCGAAAAGCCCGCGAGTGGAACGGTGAAGCGCAAATCGCGATGCCGCCGCCCTGCTTCGAGCAGAAGGACGCGCCCGCCCCCCTTGCCGCTCAATCGGTTGGCGACGACGGCTCCGCTCGAGCCCGATCCAATGACAATATAATCCCAACTCATCGATGGCAAACCTCAGAGAATGTCAGAAACGTGATGGAGGGTCGAGAATGCGGCCCGCGATTCCGGGAGGCCCCGCACCCCAAGTCCGTCGATCACGAAGAGCGCGCCGCACAAGGCGTCGCCCCTTCCGCCCACCACCGCAGGATCGAGCGTGCTGACATAGAGGCGATCGAGACCCTGGCCACCGAACGTGACGCTTGCCGACCATTTGGTCGGCAGCTCCAGCGTCCGATCAACGGATCCATCTGGAGCGAAGCGGACGATGGTCCCTTCGCCGCACATCGCCATCCAGAGATATCCTTCGGCATCGACGGTGGCACCGTCCGGCATGCCCAGATCAGAGGTATCGGCAAAGACGCGCTTGTCGCTGAGCCGACCGTCCGAACCATAGTCGTAGCAGAAGATTTTCCGCTTTATGCTATCGGCCAAATAGAAGAATTTTCCATCGGGGCTCCAGCACGGGCCATTGGAAAGGATAAAGCCCTCGTCGCGCTGTTCTACTGCGCCATCGTAACCCAGCGAATAAATGCCTCCGAGCGGATCCTTCATTCCTCGATCGGCGCTGACGGCAATGAGCCGCCCCGCGCGGTCGACCTTGCCATCGTTCAAGGTGCCACCCGCAGGAACACGAAAGTCGCTCAACGGCAAACACGTCCCACTCTGTTCGTCGAGGCGATAATATCCATCGGCAAGCAGGACGAGAAGCGCGCCGTCAACCGCACGGGTAGCGGCGACGACAGGCTGCGGCACTTTGTAATTCGCAACGATACGATGGGCGCCATCGTAAATGGTGATGCTCTGGCCGACGATATCCACGAGCAGCAGTTCGCCGCGGTCCACATCCCAAAGCGGCCCCTCGCCGACCGTATAGCGTTCCGTTCCGACTCGATTGATCTGCATGCGGCTCTCCTCGCCGCCCTATTGCCTTCCTCCTGACCGCTATGCTTGTTTGGTCGCGCCAGAAACTTGGCATCGCCTCATGATGATGTTTGACGTGAAAGCCTTATCCTGGCTCCATCGAGTAGCATTTCGAGGGCGTTTTCGAAGGCCTGGTCCGGGTCCATTCGCTCGACGATGAACTCCCTGATCTGTTCGTTCTGTTCGTTCAGCACCCAGCCGATCGTGAAGCTGGCAATGGAAAAGCTGACTTCCCTCGCCACCTGCTCCGGGAACCCCGCGCCAAGCATCGGCGCTTCAAGGCGTGGAATGGTTCGACGTCGCATGGTGTCCGTGGGCCACGCCTTGATGAGCAAGAGCGCGCCATCGCGATAGCTTAGCATCGCGTTGCGGTTACGTTTTGCAAAGGACGCATTCCACACTGCCCAATCGAGTCCCGAGGGCATGCTGTCGATGGTCGATTCGATGATGCGATTGGCCATATCACCGAGCAATTGCTCCTTGCTCCGGTAGTGATGGTACAAGGCGGGACCCTGGACCTGAAGCGCATCGGCAAGCCGCCGGGTCGTGAATTTCCCTAGGCCTTCCTCGCGCACAAGCCGCAATCCAGCCTCGATGATGTCGTTACGGTTCACTCAAACCCTCTCTTGATCATGATCCTCAAAGCCGCTACCTTAGCATTGCTAAGTTCGGAAGCGCATATCGAACGACCGGGCAGGTCAGACCCAAGATCCGATCGGAGAGGAGATAGCATGTACTTCGCTGCGAGCGACTTTACGCTGCCCAATCGCCAAAATGCCTGGCGTGATATCGTGCACGCCACGTGCGGGCAATTTACGACTCATTTCGGTTCGAACGCACCGAATGGCACTATCGAGACCGCGCGGATCGGAGCACTGGCGTGCGCGAAGATTTCGCAGAGCGTCGAACGCGTGTGTCGCGCGCGCACTGAAGTCATGGCGGACGAGACCGGTCATTGTTACCTCGTACTGCAGACGGCGGGACGCTCGAAGCTCATCCATGACGACAACTCTGTGGATCTCGCGCCTGGCGACGCCGTGCTGATTGATTCGGCAGCCCCTTTCGAGATGAGCATGGCGGGTCATACTTCGCAGATCTGCGTCCATGTCCCCAAAGACCGGCTGTCTGCCGAGATGTCTGGATGGGAAAAGCGGGTTGGCCGGAAGCTGCCGACGCCTAACGATTTTCTGCTTCAGTCGATCATCACCGCGGCATTCACGCCAGGCGATGGCGTGGACGAGGGTTCGGGCGAGGTCCTTGCCAATGCCGTGATAGGCTTGCTGTCGCAAGGCTGGCGCAATGTCGACGACCCCAAGCCGGCATCTCAGCGCTATGCTTCCCGGCGGTTGCGCCATGTCCGAAACTTCATTCTTAACAATCTGAGCGAAGGGGACCTCTCTCCGAAAATGATCGCCCGCGCGACTGCCATCTCCGAACGTCAGCTTCATCGCCTCTTTTCTTCTGGTCCCTCGCTTTCGCAGTGGATCAGGCAGGCCCGCGTGGAGCGGTGTGCGGCCGATTTCCGCGATCCCTCCTTGTATGACAGGTCGATCACGGAAATCGCCTATGCGCGCGGATTCAACGACTCTGCACATTTCAGCCGCGTATTCCGGGATGCTTTTGGGGTCCCGCCTCGCGAGTACCGCAAGCAAGTCACATACAAGAGCTAACCCCTCCAAGATCAAATCGGAGCTTGGGCGCGGGCGAGCACGCGCCGCGCAAGACCCAGCGTAACGGGATCAATGAATTCTCCGTCGAGCGATGTCGCACCCTGTCCTTCCGCTGCCGCCCGCTCATAGGCCGCGATGAGGCGCTTGAAACGCTCCACTTCCTCGACCGGCGGCGCATAGGCCTGGTGGATCACCGGGACTTGCTGCGCCGCCAGAGCCAGCTTGCCGTCCATCCCCAGCATCATGCCACGCCGTGCTTCATCCTCAAGCGTCGCAAGATCGGGCACAATTGGCCACGGAAAATCCAGCGTCTTTAGGCCGTGCGTCTTCGCCGACAGGACGAGACGCGAGCGATGAAAGTGATACATGTCGCCGGGATATGCATTTCGATCGCGTAGATAGGCGCCCAGCCCCATGCCAAGCGAGATGCTGAGATCTCCGACAGCAAGGCCAAGTGTCGAGACATTGGGCGACGCCGTCGCCAGCTCATCAACCCGGGTCATCGCGCCCGCGCTTTCAATTCCGACGACATAGCCGATCGGCTGAAGAGTCGCGCTCGTTCCACGGGCGCGCTCGATCATGACATCAAGCTCGCGCAGCTCGTCGACGGTCTCCGCCTTCGACAGGAACAGTGAATCGACACCATTGGGAACGTGCCCGATCACATATTCGACATCGAGAGCCGCCGCGGCCTCACTGAGCGGATTGATCCGAAGCGCCCGCCGCGATCGACCCCAGATGTCCTCCGACAGCAGCCCGACAATAGCCTCGCGCGCCGCCTGCTTCTCGCTGGCGACAACCGTGTCTTCCAGATCGAGGCAGATCATGTCGGCGTTCGTGTCGCGAATGGTGGCCCGCGTCTCGTCGAGGCCAAGCGTGCCCGGCAGGAGGAGGACGGACCGTTGAAGCTGTTCCATAAGTAATTCTCCAAGATCGGAATATCAGGGGCGTGAACCATATCCGGCCTGCTCCCCGCGCTTAGCGAGGTTGGGCAGGAATAGGGCAACGCCGGCGCACCAAAGACTGGGCCACAAGAGCAGCTGAAGTATCTCGGACGGGTGGAGATGCGCATTGAGGGCGAGGGTTACGAGCAAGGGACCGAGAACGGCTCCGATGCGACCGATCCCGCTTGCCCAGCCCGTGCCGGTGGACCTCGAGGCATCGGCGTAAAGCTGAGGCGTGACGGACCCGAGCATCAAGGATCCACCATAAGATGTGAAGCCGATGACGAGAATTGCCAGCAACCAGTGATTGCTCCCGCCGAGGCCGATCCATGCGAACGCCGCGGCCGCGACAAAATGTGCGCTCACGAACGCCAACTTCATCAATCCCCTGTCGGCAAGGGCGCCAAGTACAATGCCGCCAGCGATGCCCGCGAGTGCAAGGAGGCCGGCAACCCGCTGGGCCTGGGCGCTTTCCCAGCCCGCACCGATCAGTAGCGTTGGGAGCCAAGCGGTCAGCGCGTAGGTCACGATCAGATTGGCAGGCATGATCAGCCACAGCAGGAGGGACGTACGGCGGTGATCCTGGTCGAAGAGCGCCCTCACCGCCGACAAGGGCGTAGCCGATCGCGATCTTGCCGCGCCGCTGGGTTTGGGCGCAGCAAGAGACAGCCAAAGCATGAGCGCGCACAACGCCGGCATGACCGCGCCCACGAGGAAAATCGATCGCCAGCCCCCCAATCCAATGATCGTCGGGGCCGCCATGCCCGCCAAGAAGGATCCCAGCCCGGTGGAAACCACAACTGCTGTCACGATAAGAGTGCGATGCTTGGGCGCAACATTATTGGAAACGAGGGACACGGAAACCGGTACGGCGCATCCTATTCCGCAACCCACCAGCACACGCGTCGCAGTCAGTGCGGGAATCGATTCAACCACGGCGGTGAGCAGTGAACCCGCGGAGACGAGCAGCATGGACGCGATCAGCATGCGCTGCGGCCCGAGACGGTCGCCGAGTGGCGTCAGGCCCAGTGCGCCGATGATCATGCCAATCACCGTGGCTGTCAACGCCGGGCCATATTGCGCCGGAGCCACGCCATGTTCCTGCGCCATCAGCGGGACCGCAAGCCCCAGGGACTGCAGATCATAGCCGTCGACGAGACAGCATAATGCGGCCAACGCCACGATGAACTTTGAGGACGAGGGTTCCGAGGACATTTCGCCTGAATGCCGAAGCGCGCCGGATGCGTCTTGATAACCCCTGCCAAAAATCGGTGTGGGATTCAGCGCGCCTCGGGGAGCGGCCCCACGGCGGCCATCAACTTACCCGAATTCCCTCCCGTCATGAGCAATTTAAACGCTGCCGGGATGGCTTCAATTCCATCGAGGATATGCGATGGTTTGACCTTCAGCCGGCCTTGTGAATAGAGGCCGCGCAACTCGGCGAAATAGCTTGTCCGATGCGCCTCGAAATCGCTGAGCCAGAACGGAATCAACTGCACGTTCCGCTGAAGAAGGGTGGAGATGTTCTCGAAGCGGTACGATTTCTCTGCCGCGTTGCCGTAGTCCGACAGGGCACCGCAAATTATAACGCGGCTGCGAAACTTCATCTGCGGCAGCACTGTATCGAGCAACGCGCCGCCGACATTATCGAAGAAGGTATCCACGCCCTCCGGTGCGACCGCGGTAAGCTGGGCCGCCACATCCTCCCGGTGATCAACCGCTCCATCCAGACCGTAATAATCTTCGAGAAGAGCGCATTTTTCAGCGCCGCCGGCGATACCAATCACGCGTGCGCCCATCACCTTCGCAAGCTGCGCCGCAACCGAGCCCGTCGCGCCTGCGGCCGCGGAGACCAGCACCGTTTGGCCAAGCTGGACGTTCGCGACGTGTTTGATGCCGCAACTCGCCGCCATGCCGGTGTGCGACAACAGACTGAGGTACAGATCCGGGGTAATGCCGTCTGCGGTGTCCACCTTCTGCACTGACAGGATTCCACCTCTGCCGGCACCGTTTCCGATCCCGTCTTTGTGCACGACGGAATATTCCGACATCTCGGCGCTCACGAGAACGAGGTCACCGGGCTCGATTCCATCGGCTCGTGAATGCATGACCTCGCCGACGACCTGGCCTGTCATCGCGTCGCCGGGTCCGATTGGAATATAGGGCGCCATCATTCGCACCCACATGACATGCGCGGGATCAAGCGACACGTAGATCGCTCGCAAGAGCACCTCATCCAGCCCTACCTCTCGGACAGGCCGTTCCTCGATCGCGAGCGCGCCAACAATGTCATCCAGATCTTTGGCCGCACGCTTAAGGATCACGGAACGCGTGGTTGTGGGGAGGTGCGAGGGAGAGGATTTAGAGGTCATATTGACTGAATGCTCCCACGCCGACGGCGCGTCTTGACCCTTACTGCCAAAAATCCCTGCCTCGCAGAGGCCTTGCCGGACCAGCAAGCGGCTTAAACGCGCCATTCTGGTCATTTCGAAACCGCGCCGGTGGCGCTCTCGCGCAAATGATTGGCTCACACTTTCAATTAGGCGGACCCAACACGCGCTACAGCAGCGCAATGGAGCGCCTTGGCGCGCGTATAACTAATAACGGAGGGAGAGACTGATGCGATTTGCACTTTCGAAGGCCGCACTAACAATCGGCGTGAGTGCCCTGTCCATTGCGACGGCGGCCGCTCAGGAGTCGCAGCCCGCCAGTCAGGAATCTACGGATACGGCAGCTTCGGGAACGACCGAAGGCGACATCATCGTCACCGCCCAACGCCGCAGCCAGCGGCTCCAGGACGTTCCGGTCGCCGTATCGGTAGTCAGCGGCGATGCGCTTAACAACCAGAACCTCAAAACGCTCGAAGATGTCGGAACGCGCCTTCCGAACGTGAAGATCACGACGGGCTCTCTCGTCAACCAGATCAACGTCCGTGGTGTTGGCTCGGGGCAGAATGCCGGTTTCGAGCAGTCGGTGGCCACCTTCGTCGACGGCGTCTATCGCAGCCGTTCGCTCTCGTCGCGCGCCGCGCTGTTCGACATCGAGCAGGTCGAGGTCCTCAAGGGGCCGCAAACAACCTTCTTCGGCGCAAACGCGATCGCCGGCGCGCTCAACATCACGACGCGCAAGCCGAAATTCGAGTTCGGCTATGATGCGAGCGCGTTGTATGCCTTCGAGGACGGGGAATATAATGTCGAGGCGGGCGTAAACATCCCCTTG
Source organism: Sphingobium lactosutens DS20 (assembly GCF_000445105.1). Classification (GTDB taxonomy): domain Bacteria; phylum Pseudomonadota; class Alphaproteobacteria; order Sphingomonadales; family Sphingomonadaceae; genus Sphingobium; species Sphingobium lactosutens. The sequence continues at coordinate 180,757 of NZ_ATDP01000107.1, forward strand.
GCGCCGACCTTCGCGATCCGGGCCGCCGGCCGACTCGCCGGAATGGACGGATATATCGATAATAACTATCTCAACGAAAAGGGTCCGCGCGATCGGACTCAGCAGGCTCGAATCTCGGCCGCGTGGGAACCGTCCGATGCGTTTCGCTCCGATCTGCGCTTCGACTATTTCCGGTCGCGCACCAAGAACATCTATTCCGCCGTTCTCGAAACCTGCCCCGCTCCTGCGCCGATCGTAGAAGGTCCCGGGGGCAGTTGTTCGCAATATCTGGCTGCCGGCGGCACGCCACGCCGATCGCTAGGCTATGACAGCGTGTCGCCCGACACCTTCGCGAATGTCAATTTCAAGGAAGTCGCCTGGACGAACTCGCTGGACGTCGGTGCGGGATCGATCACGGCAATTACGGCCTATATCGACCAGACCGTCAACGCCAAGACGCAACCGATCCCGGTCCCCTTGGCAAGTGCCGTCGGCGGCGTCGAAGGTCTGCCCATCTGGCTCGGCGAACGCTACCATCAGTTCAGCCAGGAACTGCGCTACCAGTCGGACACGGACGGGCCCGTCGACTATATGTTCGGTGGCTATTATTCGGGTGGTCGCCTCGAAAATTACAACTATGTCGGCTTCCTCTTCCTGCCGTTCGGCGCGTTCAATCCGCTCGGCACGACGAATGCGACAACGCCCGTCACCGGCCGACCGAACCTGACGCAGGAAGACCGGACCTTGTCGGCTTTCGCGTCGTTGACCTGGCGGCCCGTCGAGCATCTGCGCATCAACCTGGGTGCCCGTTACTCCAACATCCGTAAAACGGCTGTCCGCGATGTCCAATTTGGTGCGTCGCCCGGCGCGAACCCGGCGACTTACGTGCCGTTCGATGCGGCAACCCAGAATGTCTACGCCGCCATTCTCGGCGCGGATCTGGGACAATTCGCAAAGCCGCGTCGTGTCGATGACAAGTTCATGCCATCGGTCGGCATCCAATATGATGTGGCGCCCGACGTCATGGTCTATGCGACCTACAGCAAGGGGTTCAAGGCAGGCGGATATAGCGCGGCCTCGCTTGCAAACGCCTTCGAGCCTGAGACGGTCGATGCCTATGAAGTCGGCCTCAAGGGGCAGTTCCTCGATCGACGGCTGACCTTCAACACCGCCCTTTTCCGCAGCGACTATAAGAATCTGCAGGAATCGACGATCGTTATCAGCACCGCGGGTACGATCATCTCGCTCGTTCAGAATGCGGCCAGCTCGCGCTCGCAGGGCATCGAAATGAGCGGCCAGTACCGCGCCAATGATTGGCTCACCCTGAATGCCGACGTCGCCTATCTCGATGCGAAATATCGCAGCTATCCGGCGGGCGCCTGTACGGTCCTTGGCAATTTCCAGTCGACGACTTGCACGCAGAATCTGTCGGGCAAGCGCCGTCCCTATGCCCCTGAATGGAGCGGTAACGTCGGCGTCACCGCAGCCGTGCCGATCGGCGACTATCAGCTCAGGATCGCGCCGTCGCTCTACTTCAGCTCGAAATTCTTCGAGTCCGCGACCGCCGACCCGCTGCTTCAGCAGGACGGCTTTGCCAAGGTCGATCTGCAGATCGCTTTCGGCCCGCAGGACGAGCGTTGGCAGATCGCCCTCATCGGCAAGAATTTGACCGACAAGGCGACCGCTGGCTTCCGTCAGCAGATGACCAACTCGTCGGCCGTTTATGCCTTTCCGGACCGTCCGCGGTCGATCGCGGTCCAGTTCCGCATCAAGGGTTGAGTGGGGGGTGGAGGCGTTTCGTCAGGAACGCCTCCAATTCCCGTGCAGGTTCGGATTGTGGTCGTATGGCCGATTTATACAGAGCGACGCGCCTGACCGCAGACGGCCCCTCAACTGGGCGTGCAATGACACCAAGCTTGCTGCCAAGTGGTTCGACATATTTGGGCGAAAAGGTCACGCCCAGACCCGCCGCGGCCATGCCCAGCGCCGTCACGAGGCTTTCGACGACCTCGACTTCCGGCATCTCTTCATCGCCAAAGACCATACTGATCTGGGGCTTGATGCTGTCTTCATGGTCGCGGCCTGCCGCAAAGACACGCCGCCCCGACAAATCCCCCCAACCGAGTTGCGGCATCCCGATAAGCGGATCGTCAGGCGCAAGCCAAAGCACCCATTCGCTTTCGAACAGCAGGACATGTTCGACATCGGAATGGCTGTGCCGGACCGGACCGATCGCGAGATCGGCTTCCCCGATTGATACACGATCACCCAGCCATTCGACCGCCGCGTCAACGATGCGAACCGATGTACGAGGCTGCACAGCGCAATATTCGGCGAGGAGTGGCGGAAGGAGCGTCGCCGCGATCGCCATCGGAGCCGCGACCCTGACAATGTCGGTCGCGTGGTTGCGAATTTCGATCGCCGCGGCCTGTGCCCGCGAAATTTGGCGCTGCACGGCCAGCGCCGCAGGCAAGAACTCGCGACCTGCCGCCGTCAAGACAACCTTTCGCGTTGTGCGCTCGAAAAGCGCGAAGCCCAAGGAAAGCTCGAGATCCGTGATGAGGTTGCTGATCGCCGAGGGCGAAAGATGCAGCCGTTTTGCCGCCTGGCTGAAGCTGTTGAGCTCAGCCGCAGCGATGCAAGCGTCGAGTTGGCGCGGGGTAAATCGGGGCAATGCCATAGGTGATTATTATACACAGAATGTGAAAAGTCTTCCAGAACTATTCACTTAATCTGACCACCGAATTCCCATAAGAGCCAACGAAAGGAGCAATTCATGGGCCATCATCTGACCGTCAGCGGCGTCGCTGTCGACACGCGACATTATATTGACGGCGAGCGTGTATCCGGGCGCGAGACATTCGGCATTTTTTCGCCGATCGATCAGCGCGATCTGGGCGAAATATCGCAGGGCGATGCCGCCGATTGCGATCGCGCCGTGACCGCGGCCACGCGCGCATTTCCGAGCTGGGCGGCTCTCGGCGCCGAGGGCCGTCTTCCCTATCTTCGTCGTTTCGCCGAAGAAATCGGCAAGCGTGCAGACGACTTTTGCCTAGCCGAATCCAACGATGCGGGCGTTCTCCTGTCCCGCATGCAGCACGGCGTTGTGCCGCGGGCGATGCAGAACATTCTTTTCTTCGCCGAAGCGGCGCTGACGCTGCAAGATAAGACCATCAATACCAAGCAGGCCGTCCACTACGTTCGCCACGATCCAGCCGGGGTCGCGGTGATCATCACGCCGTGGAATGCCCCGCTGATGCTTTCGACGTGGAAGATCGGACCGGCTCTTGCCGCCGGCAACACGGTGATCGTCAAGCCGCCAGAATGGGCTCCGCTCACCTGTTCGCTTCTCGCCGACGCCGCCGAGGCTGCTGGGTTGCCGCCGGGCGTCTTCAATCTGGTCCAGGGTAGCGGTGCTGTTACCGGTGCCTCCTTGGTGTCTGATCCCCGCGTTCGCCGAATTTCCTTCACGGGCTCCGTTCCGACCGCGAAGATCATCGCCGAAGTTGCCGCGCGCAATCTCGTGCCGTGCAGCCTCGAGCTGGGGGGCAAATCCCCGTTCATCGTGCTCGAGGATGCCGATCTCGATGCCGCAGCCGCCACCGGGGCGCTGATGTATCGGAATGCAACGCAGGTTTGCCTAGCAGGCACGCGATTCCTTGTTCACGAACGGGTTCGCGACGCCTTCATCGAGAAGATGCGCGCAATCGTCGGCGAACTTTCGATCGGCGATCCTCGCGAGGCGGCCACGGAAGTGGGACCGATTATCCATCCCCGGCAGCTGGAACGCGTCAAGGGCTATGTCGACCGGGCCGTAGCGGCCGGTGCCACGGTCCTGTGGGGCGGGCAAGCAGCTCCCCAGGGTGGATTGTTCTTCCTGCCGACGATGCTCACCGATGTCGGCGAGGATGCCGAGATCGTCCGCGAAGAAGTGTTCGGTCCGGTACTGGTTCTCCAGACCTTCTCGGACGACGAAGATGCGATCCGGATGGCGAATGACTCGGTTTATGGGCTGGGGGGCGTCTGCTTCGGCGAAACGGAACATGCGAAGTCGGTTGCTGAACATGTTCGCACCGGTTTCATCTGGGTGAACAGCTTCGGCATTCGCGATCTTGAAGCGCCGTTCGGCGGCTGTCGCAACTCGGGCATCGGCCGCGAAGGCGGCGACTGGAGCTTCGAGTTTTTCAGCGACATCAAGGACGTCATTCTACCGACGGCGCCCTTCAAACCCAGCTTCAGTCACCGATAAGGAAGGACGCAAATATGGGCGAAATCGTCGGGGCGGCACTTGTCTCCCATCACCCGGGTCTGATGCAGACCGAAGACTTCCGCAAGAAAGTCGGCGCCGGATCGGACTCCGACCTTATTGCGGGGTATGAGAGGCTGAAAGCCCACATCGATGCCGTGAAGCCGGATGTGCTCGTCATATTCGACACGCACTGGTTCACGACGGGCTTTCATCTCGTCGATGCCGGCGCCCACTACGCCGGCGACTATATTTCCGACGAGATGCCCTGGTATCTTCATGGGCAGAAATATGACTATCGCGGCGCCCCCGAACTGGCGAAGCTTGTCCAGGTGGTCGCCGAAGAGTCCAAGGTTCCGGCCCTCGCGATCGACGCGCCTGATCTGCCGCGCCACTATGCTACGATCAATGTGGTCAATCTGCTCAAGGCGAAAGAGCGGATCGTGACCGTGAGCAATTGCCAGAATTGCAGCTCCGATGACTTCCTCGAAATGGGGAAGGTTGTGGGCGAAGCGATCCGCCGCTCGAACAGCCGCGTCGTCCTCCTCGCAAGCGGCGCACTGAGCCACAAGTTCACCGATATCTCGTTCGAGCAGAAGCATGAGCGGATTTTCCACCCTGATAATCTGTCCAGCGAAGCCAATCACAAGAGCGATCTCGAAGCGATCGCGCTTCTGGAGCAGGGGCGTCACGACGAGATCATCGCTCGCTTCCCGAACGAATACCGCAAGATTCCGTGGGAAGGACTCGGCGGGCACTATTTGCAGATGATCGGCGCGCTGGGCGGAGCCGCCTGCCAATCGAAGGGTGAAACCCTGTCGGAATATGAGAACGCCCGGGGCACGGGCAACATCCACATCTGGTTCGACGTCGAACCCCAGCATCAAGCGGAGGCAGCAGAATGAGTGTATTGGACGGACCACGCATCGAGCGCCGCCGTGTCATCGTCGAAGGCACCGCCTATTGGGGGACGATGGAGGATGCCACGACGCTTCTCCTCGACGATGGCCGACGGGTCGACCCGACGGAGCTGGTGCATCTGCCGCCGTGCGCCATTCCCCCCTCCAAGATCATCGCGGTGCACATCAGCTATTCGTCGCGTAGCATCGAGACCCGCAATAAGCCCGCGCCGACCGAAACGCCGACCTACTTCACCAAGCCGTTCACATCGCTGAACGGGCACAACGGCCAGCTGATCAAGCCCGAAGGCATCAAATATCTCAACTATGAAGGCGAGTATGCGGCCGTCATCGGCAAGGTGACGCGCAACATCCTTCCCGAAGAGGCTTGGGATTGCATCGCCGGCTTCGTCCCCCTCCTCGACATGGGCGCCCAGGATTTTCGCGATACCGATCAGGGCTCCATGTTGCGCGTCAAGGGCATGGACGGCTTCTGTCCGATCGGCCCCGGGATCGTAACGGGTGTTGATCCGCGCAAGGAGACCTTGCGGACCTATCGCAACGGGCTGCTGGTCCAGGAAGCGGATATCGGCGAAGAGACCATCTGGGGCGTCGACTATCTGATCGCAGACCTCGCCCGCTACATCACCCTGCTTCCGGGCGACATCATCAGCACGGGAACGCCGGCACATTCGCGATCGATCGATCCTGGCGACACCATCGAGGTCGAAATCTCCAATATCGGCAGGCTTAAGAGCACGGTTTCCGCAGGGCCTGCGCCGCGCGCGATCGGAATTGGCCATCCGCCGATGGACACCCCCGAAGTTCGCCGCGTCGCTCTTGGGTTCGACGAACGCGTTCGCGAGGATCTGAAGGCCAATTACAGGGCCGCAGCCAAGGGTTGACCGATGGACGCGCTGACCGAACTATCCTCAAGCTTTGCCGGACGGATTCTCACGGATCCGTCCGACATGGAGCCGTTCCTGCGGGATTGGCGCGGGCAATGGACCGGCGCTGCGCGGGCCGTCCTGCAACCGGAGAATGTCGAAGACGTGGCCGCCGCGGTGCGCTGGTGTTCGGCTAATGGGGTGTCGATCGTGCCCCAAGGCGGGAACACCGGCCTTTCCGGCGGTGCGACGCCCGACGCCAGCGGCAACTCCATCGTGCTGTCCTTGGCGCGCATGAAACGCGTGCGCTCGGTTGATCTTGCCAACGATACCATCACCGTCGACGCCGGCTGCATCCTTGCCGAGATCCAGACCGCGGCCTCGGAAGCCGGCCGCTTCTTTCCGCTGAGCCTCGCGGCCGAAGGAAGCTGCACAATCGGTGGGAATCTCGCGACGAATGCCGGTGGCACGGCCGTCCTGCGCTACGGGAATATCCGAGAACTGTGCCTCGGACTGGAGGTCGTGACCGCCCAGGGCGAAATCTGGGACGGTCTGCGCGGGCTGCGCAAGGACAATAGCGGCTATGATCTGCGAGATCTCTTCATCGCCTCCGAAGGAACGCTGGGGATCATTACCGGCGCGGTGCTTCGACTTTTTCCCCAGCCTTCGGCTCGCGTCGCAGCTTTTGCCGCGTTGGGTAGCCCGGCCGACGCCGTTGCACTGCTCAAAGACGCCCGCAACGCTCTAGGGAGCATGCTTACCGCGTTTGAGCTGGTATCGTCGACATCGCTCGACATGGTCGTGGAGCATCTACCCGGTCGCCGTTCGCCCTTCGAGGGCGAAAGTCCCTGGTACGTGCTGCTCGAAATCAGCGACCTCGGCCCGGAGGAACGCGCCCGTGAGTTGCTTGAAACCATTCTAGCAAATGCATTTGAAAAATCGTGGGTCAGCGATGCCGTCGTTGCGTCCAGCGTCGCGCAAAGCCGCGCGCTCTGGGAACTTCGCGAAGCAATTTCCGAAGCCCAGGCGGCCGCTGGCAAGGCGATAAAGCATGACGTTGCTTTGCCTATTTCCGCGATCCCGTCCTTTCTCGACGCTGCCGACAAAGCGGTGCACGCCCTCGACCCAACCGCTCGCCTCGTGACCTTCGGTCATCTTGGTGACGGCAACCTTCATTATAATCTTTCGCCGCCTCATGGCGATGATGGAACCGCACTGGCCGGCTTGCTCAGCGCCATGAACCAAGCCGTTCACGACATTGTCGTGGACCTCGGCGGAACTTTCTCGGCCGAACATGGGCTGGGTCAGCTGCGCGCCGGCGAGGCCGCCCGCTACAAATCTCCCGTCGAACTTGACCTGATGCGGCGCATCAAAAGCGCGCTCGACCCCGAAAATCTGATGAATCCTGGAAAGGTCTTTGTATGAGACGCCACGCCAACCTGATCGGCGGCTCCTGGGCTTCCGGTGAGCCGGTCCCCAATGTCAACCCGTCCGACATTAGCGACGTCATCGGCGAATTCGACCGCGCGTCGCGTGCCCAGGCGGAAGAAGCCGTCGCTGCCGCTCGCGCCGCTCAACCTGCTTGGGCAGAGACGCCTGTCCAGACGCGCGCGGACATTCTGCAGCGCGCGTCGATCGAAATTCTCGCTCGTGCCGACGAACTCGCCGAGCTTCTCGCCCGCGAGGAAGGTAAGACGCTTCGCGAAGCGCGGGGCGAAGTCACCCGCGCTGGGCATATCTTCAATTTCTTTGCCGGCGAATGCGTCCGTATTCGGGGCGATGCGTTGCCATCGGTGCGCGATAAGGTCGATGTCATGGTCACGCGCGACCCGGTTGGCGTGGTATCCCTTATCACGCCTTGGAATTTCCCGATCGCGATTCCCGCGTGGAAGACGGCTCCTGCGCTGGCGTTCGGCAACAGCGTCATCCTCAAGCCGGCGGAGTTGACCTGCGCGAGTGCGTGGCATCTTGCCGATATTCTCGTCCGCGCCGGGGTGCCTGCAGGCGTCTTCAATCTCGTAAACGGCAGAGGATCCGAACTCGGTGACGTGCTCATCGGCGATGGGGTCGATGCCATCAGCTTCACCGGCTCCACGGGCGTCGGACGCAATATCGCCCGGCAAGCGATCGACAGGAACGCCAAAATCCAGATGGAAATGGGGGGCAAGAACGCCCTGGTCGTCCTGGATGACGCCGATCTCGACGTCGCGATCCAATGCGCGCTCGATGGGGCGTTTTTCGCCACCGGACAGCGTTGTACGGCATCGTCGCGGTTGATCGTTACCGACGCGATCCACGATCGCTTCGTCGCTGGCCTTGTCGCGGCCATGGAGCGGCAGGTCGTTGGCGACGCGCGTGCGCCGGATACGACGATCGGCCCCGTCGTGGATGCAAAGCAGCTGGCGACGGACACCGACTATATCGACATAGCAAGCAAAGAAGGCGCGACGCTTCGCGCCGGCGGTCGCACGGTGACGCGCGACCGAGAGGGCTTCTATCTGGAGCCGACCCTTTTCACGGACACCAATTCCGCGATGAGGATCAATCAGGAAGAGGTGTTCGGGCCGGTCGCATCGGTCATCCGCGTTCGCGACTATGGTGAGGCCTTGGCCGTCGCGAATGATGTTCCGTTCGGCCTGACCGCGGGCATCTGCACAACTTCGCTGAAACACGCGAGCGATTTCCGCCGCAAGGCTCAGGCCGGGATGGTGATGGTCAATCTGCCGACGGCGGGGGTCGACTACCATGTGCCCTTCGGTGGCCGGAAGGCTTCATCTTACGGCCCGCGCGAGCAGGGCTTCGCCGCCATCGAGTTCTACACCAGCATGAAGACCGCTTATGTCAACGCAGGATAATACCGCACTCCGTTCGATCGACGACGCGAAAGCGGCGCAGCTTGCCTCGCGGCTTGACGAGTCCGAACGCTCTCGCGTCCAGATCGGCCACTTCAGCGCTGAGCATCCCGATATGACCATCGAGGATGCCTATGCGATCCAAAAAGCCTGGGTCGACATGAAACTGGCGCGTGGTCGGAAGATCATCGGGCACAAGATCGGGCTCACCAGCCGCGCGATGCAGCGGGCAGCAAACATCACCGAACCCGATTATGGAACGCTGCTCGACGACATGCAGCTTGCCGAAGGTTCGGACCTGCCGTTCGGCCGGCTGATCGAGCCCAAGGTGGAAGTCGAACTTGCGTTCATTCTCAAGCATCGACTTGAAGGCAATGTGTCGCTCGGCGACGTGCTCGCCGCCGTCGATTATGTGACCCCCGCGCTCGAGATTATCGATGCGCGGATCAAGCGAACCGACGAAACCGGCAGAACCCGCAAGGTCTTCGACACGATTTCCGATAATGCCGCAAATGCGGCCATCATCCTCGGTGGCAGGCCTGTAAAGGTCGATGCAATCGATCTGCGCTGGGTCTCTGCACTGCTCTATCGAAACGCGTTGATCGAGGATTCGGGTGTCGCCGCCGCCGTGCTCAATCACCCGGCCATGGGTGTCGTCTGGCTCGCCCAGAAGCTCGCGCGGTTCGGCGTTGCTCTCGAGCCCGGCGAAATCATCCTCAGCGGCTCGTTCACGTCGCCCATTCCTATCGCCGCCGGCGACACCTTTCACGCGGACTATGGTCCCCTCGGCTCGATCGCGGCGCGGTTCACATGACAGCGCTCGTTCCAAATCGTTTCAAGGCGGCTCTCGCCGGCCCCAATGTGCAACTCGGCCTCTGGCAAGCACTCGCTTCGCCCGTGACGGCCGAAATCTGCGCGACGGCGGGCTTCGACTGGCTTCTCTTCGATGGCGAGCACGGCCTCAACACCATGCCCGGGTTGCAGGCGCAACTCCAGGCAGTGGCCCCCTATCCTGCTCACGCCGTGGCGCGTGTTCCCGTCGGTGAAGCTTGGGTTATCAAGCAATATCTCGACGTCGGCTTTCAGACGCTCTTGATCCCCTTTGTCGAAAGTGCGGAACAAGCAAAAGCCCTGGTTCGCGCGATAAAATATGGCCCCGAGGGCATTCGCGGCGTCGCCGCTGGCCTCACACGCGCCGGCCGATGGGGGACGATCCCGGACTATCTCGCCAATGGCGAGAAGGAACTCTGTCTGATCGTCCAGATCGAAAGCGTAGCCGGGCTTGAGGCGCTCAACGAAATTCTGACCGTCGATGGCATTGACGCCGTCTTCATTGGCCCTGCGGATCTGTCCGCCGCTTATGGCCATCTGGGCAATACCGATCACCCGGAAATGGCTGCTCGCATCCGCGATGGACTGACGCGCATTGCCGAATCCGGGAAAGCGGCCGGCACGCTCGCGCTTACCAGCCTGGCTTTCGACGCCGCTGTGGAATGCGGTGCGCGCTTCATTGCCGTGGGCACCGATGTCGGACTGCTTGCGCGCGGTTCGGCCGATTTACGTGACCGATTCGGTGGGTCCGTGCCGCAAGTCGGCGCAGCGAAGCCCGCAGGCTATTGAGAGGAATATTGATGCGTATCGGGATCATCGGCGCGGGCGCCATAGGAGGCTGGCTGGGCGTGAGACTTGCCGCAGCAGGGCATGAGGTGTCCGTTTTGGCCCGTGGCGAAACGCTCAGCGCGCTGTCGCAGTCACCGTGGCGCCTTAAGGACAGCAGCGGCACCCTCGATGCCAAAGTTGAAGCGAGCGACGACCCAGTCAAGCTCGGGCGTCAGGATCTCTTGATTCTGGCCGTCAAAGGCCCCGCACTCGCCGCGGTGCTGCCTGCTATCCGAGCCATGTGCGATTCCGACACAATCGTCCTTCCCGCGATGAATGGCGTGCCTTGGTGGTTTCTTCTCGACAGCGCCGAGCCTGCGCTCGCAAGGCCCCTAGAGTCGATCGACCCATTCGGCGCGTTGCAACAAGCCATTCCATTGAATCAGGTCCTGGGTGCGGTCGTCTACACCTCTGCGGTGATCGACGCACCGGGCAGCGTGCGTATCGTGACCGGGAACAAACTGATCCTGGGCGAACCTGGTGGCGTCATGACGGAGCGCGTGACGGCGTTAGCGAAGCTGCTGCAAGATGCGGGCATCGACGCCGTTCCAAGCGAACGCATCCGATATGAGCTTTGGTACAAGCTCTGGGGTAATATGACCGTCAACCCGATCTCGGCGATCACCGGATCAACCTCCGACCGCATCATCAACGATGAGCTGGCGAACCGCTTCATTCTCTCGGTGATGAGCGAGGCGCAGCGGATCGGAGAGCGCATCGGGCTGGTCATTGAAGAGCGCGGTGAGGACCGGAATGTCGTGACCCGAAGCTGGGGCGCTTTCAAGACCTCCATGCTCCAGGACGCCGAAGCTGGGCGCCCGATGGAGATCGATGCGCTCATCGGGGCTCCGCGCGAAATCGCGCAGCGTCTCGGCCTTGAGACGCCCGCGCTCGATGCCCTCTTAGGGCTGACCCGATTATTCGCCCGCCAAAAGGGCCTTTATCCCGACGCGCCGCTCGCAGCGGCTGATGCAGCATGACGATTTAGACGGAGGACCGACATGACTTTACCTTCCGCAGACACGATCCGCCGGGCCCAAACCGCGGGTGCCCAAATGGCCAGCTTCGAAACACCTTTCGTATTCAACTGCTGGTATGTGGCGGCCTTGGCATCCGAGCTGAAGAACGAACTACTGGAGCGGATGATCCTTGGCCGACGGCTGGTGCTTTACCGCACCTCCGATGGCGTTCCCGTCGCGCTCGATGACCGCTGCGCGCACCGCTCCTTCCCTTTGTCGAAGAGCAAGCTCGTCGATGATACGATCGTCTGCGGCTATCACGGTTTTCGTTACGATCGCACCGGCGATTGTGTCGAAGTTCCCTCCCTCACGAAGTGCCCGGCGACCATAGGCGTTCGCGCTTATCCGATGGTTGAGCGCGGACCGGTGGTGTGGATTTGGATGGGTGCGGCGGAGGAAGCCGATCCCTCCACGATTCCTCCCTTGTCCTGGATGGAATCCTCTGAATGGACGCTCAACATCGGATATCTCGACCTTCCGGCGAGCTACATTGGACTTCACGAGAATCTGCTCGATCTCACGCACATCGAGTTTCTCCATGCCGACACACTCGGCGCAGGCGCACCGGGCTACTCCATGGCCCCCTATAACACGGAAATCGGCGAGGGCGTGTTCGCGCTGTCGCGCACGGTCGAGCCGGCGAGTATTCCCGGTCCCTTTGCCGGGCCGATGGCCTTCGGAGATATCACGACGGGCGGCAGATCGATCCGATCGGAATTCGTGACCCCTGCCCTGCACCAGCTCGTCGCGCGCTATTACGACACGGCCGAACCGGCCGAGCAGCGGCGCATATGCTTCATCAGTACGGCCCATCTCCCAACACCGCGCGATCATGTCTCGACGCACTATTTTATCGTCAACGGCCGAAACTTCGCGCTTGGCGACGCCGAGGTCACCGAGGATCTTCACCGGGGGATGTTCGAAGCTTTTGCGGAGGATGTCTGGGGCTTGGGCAACGTCCAGAGCGTGCTTTCGGCAACGCCGGCGGAGGAACTCTATGAGATCTCGGTGAAGAGCGACACGGCGGCCGTAGCGATGCGACGGCACATCCGTAATCTCGCCCTGGCTGAAGCCGCAGAACGCGCAGCCTGAAGATCAGCGCGCACGGCCGAGGATGCGGGTTAGCGGCTCGCGGCCTTGTTGAATGAAGCAATGCGCGGGCGACGCGTGGCCCTCAAGGACTGCATTTTCGAACTCGCGCTTCAGAAGAAATTGGGGAGAATAGGATGGTACAGATCGTTGTTGTGGACCGCGCTGGAGGCGAACGGTCGATAGAAGCCGAGGCAGGCCTGTCGCTCATGGAAGCGATCCGCGACAATGGCTTCGATGAACTGCTCGCGCTTTGCGGAGGTTGCTGCTCCTGTGCAACCTGCCACGTTTATGTCGACTCCACGGCCGGAATGGCCTTGCCGCCAATCAGCGGTGATGAAGATGACCTTCTCGACAGCAGCAGCAGTCGGTCATCGAATTCGCGCTTGTCATGCCAGATACCGCTTGGCCCCGAGCTCAATGGCCTGAGGATCGTCATCGCTCCGGAAGACTGATCCCGCACACCGTCGGATGCCGCCAACACCCTCGGTTTTGTGCCGGTTCCAAGAAAAGGAAGGCTGCGACGTGACGGGGCGCGAACAGGAGAATTTCGAAATAGTCCCGCGTGCCCGCACCGGCGACGAGACGCACCATGTTGTGATCGTCGGCGCCGGATTTGCGGGCGTCGAGACCGCCCGGCGCCTAGCTCATGCGCGGGTTCGGGTTACGCTGCTTGACAGACGGAACTATCATTTGTTCCAGCCGCTCCTCTATCAGGTTGCCGAGACGGCCCTTGCCCCTTCCAACATAGCCTGGCCAACACGATCGCTTATCCGTGGCGCAGAAAATGTTACGACACTCTTGGGCGAGGTGGTGCTCGTCCACAGCCGCCATAAGTGGGTCCTCACCAGCTATGGGGCGACGATCCACTACGACACACTCGTGATCGCAACCGGCGCGCGGCACGCTTATTTCGGACACGATGATTGGGAGCCTTTCGCTCCCGGTCTCAAGACGATCGAAGACGCGACTCACATCCGCCGCAATATCCTTTATGCCTTCGAGGAAGCCGAGCGAATGGCGCAGCCGGATGAGCGGCGGAAATATCTGACCTTCGCGATTGTCGGTGGTGGACCGACAGGCGTCGAGCTAGCCGGAACCATTGCGGAACTCGCGCACGACACGCTGCGCGGCGAGTTCCGTAATTTCAGCATGCAGGATGTCCGCGTCGTGCTGATCGAGGCGGGGCCGCGCATTCTCCCAACCTTCAAGGAGCATCTCTCGGAGTATGCCAGGCAGGCGCTTGAGAGGTTGAACGTCGAGGTGTGGCTGGGTCGGCCGGTGTCATCATGCGATGAGCACGGCATCGCTGTTGGAGATGAGCGTCTCGCCACAAAAACAGTGGTGTGGGCGGCGGGCGTACAGGCCTCACCTGCCGCCGAGTGGCTTCAGGTGCCCTCGGATCGCGTCGGTCGTGTGCTGGTCGAACCTGATCTGACCGCGCCGGGCTTACCCGATGTGTTCGTCATTGGCGACACGGCGCATGTCGAGCAAGACGGTCGCATGGTGCCGGGTGTCGCGCCAGCCGCAAAGCAGGAAGGGCGCTATGTGGCGGACGTGATCCGCGCGCGGCTCGAAGGTAAAACCGCGCCAGCCCCATTCCTCTACAATGACGCCGGCAGTCTTGCGACGATCGGCAAGCGTGCCGCCGTTGTCGACTTCGGCTGGGTGAGGCTGCGGGGGCGCTTAGCGTGGTGGCTATGGGGTGTCGTGCACATCTTCTTCCTCATTGGCGTGCGGAACCGCCTGATGGTCGCGTTGAGCTGGATCTGGATCGCTTGGACCGGCCAACGGAGCGCGCGTCTCATCACTCGATCCGGCTCCGAGGAGCATGAGAGCCCGGATTGACGGTGGAATGGTGGCACTCCAAGGCGTACAGATGCGAGGTCGAACAACATCGCCTTCGCCACGGCTGGGCGCGATCCGCAAAATCAAATCGGCGCCGCCGACAGACCTTTGAGAGCGCCGAGCAGGAGCCCCGACACATCGTCCTCGGACAATGCCACCGCCGCGACAAACTGATGGATCCGTGCCTCTGGATCAAAGTCTGATGATCATGATCACGAGGCGACTTGGAACGAAGTGCACATGACTGAGAAAAATCCGCGTTACAAGAACTACGACCATCCCGCCGGTGGATGGGGCGCAGCCGCTGCAACGGCAAAAGTTCTGTTGGAACAGAGCGTCGTCACCAAGGGGTCGCGCGCGCTGCTCGCGATGAATCAGCCTGGCGGCTTCAAATGCCCGAGTTGCGCGTTTCCAGACGCTGACTGCAAGAAGACGCTCGAATTTTGCGAGAATGGCGCGAAAGCACTGGCGCACGAGGCGACAAAGTTTCGGGTGACCCGCGACTTCTTCGCGCAGCACACCGTCGCTGAGCTCATGGAAAAATCGGACTATTGGCTTGAGATGCAGGGCCGGTTGACCGAGCCGATGCGCTACGACGCTGCAACCGACAAATATGTCCCGTGCTCCTGGGATGACGCTTTCGCTCTGATCGGTCGGCACTTGCGCGCCCTCGACAACCCGAATGAGGCAGAATTCTATACCTCGGGGCGGACCCCTAACGAGGCAGCGTTCCTCTATTCCATCTTCGTGCGCCAGTTCGGCACCAACAATTTTCCCGACTGTTCCAACATGTGCCACGAACCGACGAGCCGCGGCCTCCCGCCAGCGATCGGCATCGGCAAAGGCACGGTCGTCCTGGAGGATTTCGAGCACACCGAAGCGATCTTCGTTATCGGGCAGAACCCCGGGACCAATGCCCCGCGCATGATGACCCATCTGGTCGAGGCGCGAAAGCGCGGGGTGCCGATCGTCGCCGTCAATCCGATGCCGGAGCGAGCCTTGATCCGCTTCACCGAGCCGCAGGACGTCGTTCAGATGGCGACGTTCGGTTCGACGGTGATCGCCAGCGAGTTCGTCCACATCAAGATCGGCGGCGACCTTGCGCTCCTGAAGGGGATGATGAAGGTCATCTTCGAGCGGGAAGCCGTCGGCGAGACCATCCTCGACCACGAATTCATCGCGACGCATACCGTCGGCATGGAGCAGGTGCGCGACGAGGTCATGTCCCTTCAATGGGCCGACCTGACCGAGCATTCGGGGCTGGAAGAAGCGCAGATCCGCCGCTGCGCCGAGATCTACATCCGATCGCGCGCGACGATCATCTGCTATGGCATGGGCCTGACGCAACACCAGCTTGGGTCGCAATTGGTCCAGCAGGTCGCGAACATCCTGTTGCTCAAAGGGAATTATGGGAAACCGGGGGCCGGCATCTCGCCGATCCGCGGACATTCCAATGTCCAGGGCGACCGCACCGTCGGCATCGACGAGAAGCCGTCTCAATCCTATCTCGACCGCGTCCGCGACGTGTTCGGCTTCGAACCGCCGCGCGAACATGGACATCATACGGTCGAGTCCGTGGAAGCCATGGAAAACGGCACGGCCAAGGTGTTCATCGGTATGGGTGGTAACTTTGTCCGCGCCATTCCCGATACCGATCGTTCCTACGTGGCGATGCGCAAGCTGGAGCTGACTGTCGGGATCGCCACGAAACTCAACCGCGGCCATCTCGTTCACGGCAAGGACGCGCTTATCCTCCCCGTCATAGCGCGTTCGGAGCGGATCGAAACCTCGGCGGGCGAACAGTTCGTGACGATTGAGGATTCGATGTCGAACGTCACCGCCTCGCGCGGCGTGATCGAGCCGGCGAGCGCTGATCTCAGAACCGAGGTGGAGATCGTGTGTCGGATGGCGATGGCAGCGCTTCCCGACAGCAAGATCCCCTGGGAAAGCTATATCCACAAATACGGATTGATCCGGGACAAAATCGCCGAGGTTTATCCTGAGATCTACGCGGATTTCTCCGAGAAAATTAAGGAGCCTATGGGTTTCCACTTGGACATTCCGCCGCGCCGCCGGGTCTGGTGTACCCCGAACGGGAAAGCCAATTTCCTGCTCCTACCTGGCCTGGAAGTGAATTCGCCAGTAGATGACCCGACGATGCTGCGGCTGGCGACGGTGCGCTCCCACGATCAGTTCAACACGACGATCTACAGCTACAACGACCGTTATCGCGGCGTGTATAATGACCGGATGATCCTCTTCATGAACAAGGAGGATCGCATCGCGCGCGGAATCGAGGAGCGCGCACACGTCAGCCTGGAGACGATCAGCAATGACGGGCTGAAACGGCGGGTCGATGCGCTCACGGTTATCGATTATCCGATGCCGCGCGGCGCTATCGCGGGCTATTATCCGGAACTCAATCCGTTGCTGCCGCTCGATTATTATGACCGGGTCAGCGGCACTCCTGCCGCCAAGTCCATCCCGGTTCGCGTCGTCGCCCCATGACGCATCGCGGTTGGGACGTTTTGAATCGCGTGAGGAGGCGTCAGGCTTTTTCAGTCCCGGCTATCCATGCATCACGGTAATCACTTGGCGATTGTCCAAATTGCTCTCGAAACGCTCGGCTAAAATGGGCGAGCTCATTGAACCCCACACCGAATGCG
The DNA here is from genome assembly GCF_000445105.1 of Sphingobium lactosutens DS20. Classification (GTDB taxonomy): domain Bacteria; phylum Pseudomonadota; class Alphaproteobacteria; order Sphingomonadales; family Sphingomonadaceae; genus Sphingobium; species Sphingobium lactosutens. The sequence continues at coordinate 197,901 of NZ_ATDP01000107.1, forward strand.
ACATCGGTAATGGATCGATCGGCCCCCAGGCTTCTCAGTTGCGCGGCGGCTCCATCAAGCCTCTGCCGCTTGATCGTTCGTGACACGCTCGTGTCACTGCCTTTGAATGCTCGATGAACCTGCCGCTCAGATATACCGATAGCTTCCGCAATGCTTGCGGGAGACAGGTCCGGATTCGAGAGATTGGCGACGATAAATTCGCGAATGGAAGGCAAAATCTCCCGCTTACGTGTTACCTGTGGGCGGGCCTCGTCATCCACAAGCGGCATTTATGAGCGCCAGGACGGAATGAACTGATGCCGTGGATGCCCCCTTTGGGGACGTCGTAAGATGCCGACCAGCGCCATGTGGGCGCCGTGGAAGGAGATGGCATATGGCAGACGTTCATATCCTGGCGATCGACCTGGCGAAGCGGAGCTTCCAGGTGTGCGCGACAGATCCGGGCGGGACGGTTCTATTCAACCGAACGGTATCACGATCGAAGCTCGAGCAGATGCTCGGTGCGCAGCAACCATGCATCGTTGCCATGGAGGCCTGCGCCACGAGCCATTTTTGGGGAAGGTTTGCCCAGAGTCTTGGGCACGACGTGAGGCTGATCCCGCCGATCTACGTGAAGCCGTTCGTCAAACGGCAAAAGAATGACGCGGCCGACGCTGCAGCGATCGCCGAGGCGGCTCTGCGCCCGAACATTCACCACGTAGCCGTGAAGAGCGCCGAGCATCAGGCAAGGGCCGTGTCGTTCCGGACCCATCAATGTTTCGTCCGGCAGCGCACGCAGCTGATCAACGCATTGCGTGGCCATCTGGCGGAGTTCGGCCTAGTCTTCCCGCAAGGCCCGGCACACCTGAAGGCTGTTACCGGGACGCTCGTCGAGGCGGGCGACGCAGTGCCGGCCAGCGTGACGGACATCGCCCGGCTCTACCTTGACCAGATCGAGCTGCTCACCGAGAAGATCGATCAACTGACACGTGCGCTTCACGACACGTCGCGGGTCAGCGAGGAGATGCGTCGCCTCTGTGGCGTGCCAGGTGTTGGCCCGGTCACCGCAGGCGCGATCATGGCATTTGTCCCCGACCTCCGAACGTTCAGCAGCGGGCGAAATTTCGCCGCGTGGCTAGGGCTGGTGCCTCGGCAGCGGTCCACCGGCGGCAAGACCCGCCTCGGCGCGGTTTGCAAGATGGGTCAAAGCGACGTCCGTAAGCTGCTCATCGTCGGGGCCATGAGCCGGATACGGTGGATCGTGCGCAAGGGCGTATTCCCCGACACCTGGCTGGGGCGGGTTGTCGGGCGCAAACCTCGCATGGTAGCGGCGGTCGCGCTGGCGAACAAAATGGCCCGGATCATCTGGGCCATGATGACGAAGGAGCAGAACTACCGGATGGCGTGACCTGCGGCTTGCTCTGGCAAGGCACGGAAAACGCCTGAGGGCGACAAGCCCTCGCGAGGAGATCGACCGACGAGATATGCGGCAAGGACTTCAATGTTCGGAATGGGGTAAACCAGTCCCGGGGCTCGAGCCAACCAAGCTCTCTGAACCGATGTGGCCTCCATTCTTCGAACTGCATACCGGCCCCGTGGTGTTCAGACCGCGATCAGAGGCCTGACACACGACCGATTGAAGCGCCACACCGTTACATCGTCTGAAAATCCCCTTGCAAAACCGGGGGCATCCACACACGTCCCGCCCGGATCTGTCGCGCACACCTGGAAGCTCCGCTTCGCCAGGTCGATCGCCAGGATATGAACGTCTGCCATATGCCATCTCCTTCCACGGCGCCCACATGGCGCTGGTCGGCATCTTACGACGTCCCCAAAGGGGGCATCCACGGCATCAGTTCACTTCGCACAAACTCGGCGCGCCAAACTATCTGGCAGGTGGGCGCAAGAACCTTGCTGGTTGCGCGGATATGCTGGCGCAGACCGATAATCGGAGATCCCAGACAACGGCGATAGCGCTTGCGAAAGCCGCGCCGCCGTCTTTGGATCAACCACCGAACTGGAGGACTCGAAGATGGAATATGTCAAGCTCGGGCGCAGCGGCCTCAGCGTGTCTCGTCTTTGCCTCGGCTGCATGAGCTATGGTGAGCCTGGGCGCGGTTTCCAGCCTTGGTCTTTGGGCGAGGAGGAAAGCCGCCCTTTTTTTGCTCAAGCGCTCGATGCCGGGATCAATTTCTTTGACACGGCGAACGTCTATTCAGGCGGCAGCTCTGAAGAGATCACGGGCCGAGCCCTGCGAGCGATGGCGCGCAGAGACGAAATCGTCGTCGCCACCAAGGCCTTCTTTCCCTGGCGCAATGCGCCCAATACCGGCTTCCTTTCGCGCAAAGCGCTCATGCAATCGATCGACGACTCCCTGATGCGGCTGGGCATGGACTATGTCGATCTCTATCAGATTCATCGCCTCGACCATAATACGCCCCCTGAGGAGGTGATGGAAGCGCTGCACGATATCGTTAAAGCCGGAAAGGCGCGGTATATTGGCGCTTCTTCGATGGAGGCATGGCGTTTCGCCAAGCTGCAGCACATCGCGGACCTCAACGGCTGGACCCGGTTCATCTCGATGCAACCGCAATATAACCTCCTCTACCGTGAGGAAGAGCGCGAGATGTTGCCGCAATGCCTGGACCAGGGTGTCGGCGTCATCCCCTGGAGTCCCCTTGCACGCGGGCGACTGACGCGGGACTGGAACGAGCAAACCAACCGCTCGCAAAATGACGCCTTCGCGCAACAGATGTATCTGGACGCGGAACAGCAAGACCGGGCGATCGTCGATGCGGTTGCTCAAGTGGCGGAGAGGCATGGCGTTCCCCGTGGTCAAGTCGCAATCGCCTGGCTCCTGTCGAAGCCCGTGATCACGGCGCCGATTATCGGAGCAACCAAGGCGGCCCATTTGGCAGAGGCTATCGCCTCGCTTAAGGTCCGTCTCAGCGTTGAGGATATCGCGATGTTGGAAGCGCCATATTTGCCTCATGCTGTGAACGGCGTCGAACCGCCTCCCCACAGCGCGCCGGTCAAACTAACCCGCGTCGATATCGCCGAAGCCCAGTAGCGAAGGGTTGGGCCGCGACGGCCTTTACGATCGGTCGACGGGATTGCTGCGAACTTTCGATGCAGCTGAAGGCAGATCGATGCCGTGGGCGGCGGCGAACAGATGATCGCATGGCGCGACACAATCAGCTTCCGCCGTCTAGCGCAATGAACACCCCGTAAAAATATCTGGCACGCGCGCACAAGAATCACGTCGGCCGTGGCGGTATCCAAGGGTCAAACAATTATCGGAGAGCCCAGGTGACCTACAACGGTTCCTTCAAGATTGCCGATGCCAATCGAGCATTCCTACAGCGCGCGCATGGTCACTTTATCGAAGGGGAACTAACCCCGGGCGAAGGGACTCGGAGCGGGTGCGTGCGCGATCCGTCGACCGAAGACGTGATTGCAGAGGTTCCCTTGGCTAGCCGAGCGGATGTGGAGCTTGCGGTGCGTTCCGCGCGCCAGGCGTTCGACGACGGACGCTGGCGTTATATGGCACCAACGTCGCGGGAGCGCATCTTGCTGAAGTTCGCGGACTTGATCGAGCGGGATGCGGACAACCTGGCAGAGCTTGAAACGCTGGAGCAGGGCAAGTCCCTCGCCATCGCCCGCTACGTAGAGGTAGCTGGTGGGGTCGATTTCGCGCGCTACGCGGCAGGTCTTGCGACGAAGATTACGGGAATGACCTTCGACGTCTCGATACCGACACCCCCGGGTCTTCGTTCCACCGCCTATACCCGCCGCGAGCCGGTGGGCGTCGTCGCCGGCATCGTGCCCTGGAACTTCCCCTTTGCCATCGCGATCTGGAAGATCTTTCCAGCGCTAGCCGCAGGTTGCAGTGTTGTTCTGAAACCTACGGAATTGACCCCGCTTACCGCAATCCGATTGGCCGAGCTTGCGTTCGAGGCTGGCGTTCCAGCCGGCATCCTCAATGTTATCATCGGCGATGGTGAGGCGGGGAGCGCGCTGGTTGCGTCAAATGATGTAGCCAAGATCAGCTTCACCGGCTCCACCGCAACGGGTAAGGCGATCGCCAAAGTCGCGGCTGACCGAATGGCTCGCGTGTCGCTTGAACTCGGCGGCAAGAATCCGGCGGTCGTTCTTGACGATGCCGACCTTGAGCAGACGGTGGGCGGTCTGATGCTCGGCGCATTCCTCAATCAGGGACAGGTATGCTGCTCGGCGTCGCGTGTTTACGTTACAGCGGGTCTGTTCGATCGGGTTGTCACCGGACTCGAAGGCGCGGTGAAGACTTTGACGCTGGGCGCCGGGTTGGATCCCAACGCGCAGGTCAACCCGCTCGTGTCGGCCCAGCACCGCGACCGCGTGCTGCAGTTCCTTTCGGAGGCTGATGGTAAAGCGGAACTGCTGCATGGGGCTCAGGTGCCTGACCGCGGATATTTCGTCGCTCCGACGGTCGTCGTAAACGCTGAAGCCTCGCTCCGCTTGACGCATGAAGAGGTGTTCGGCCCGGTGCTGACGGTAACGCGCGTCGCAGACGCCGAAGAAGCAATCCGCCGCGCCAATGATAATAGCTACGGCTTGGCGGCAAGCCTGTGGACACGTGATCTCAAGGCGTGCCTTGACATTGTGCCGCAGCTTCACGCCGGGACTGTGTGGGTCAACACGCACATCCCGCTCGATCCCGCATTGCCGTTTGGCGGGTTCAAGCAGTCCGGGAACGCGAGGGAATTCGGCCCCCGCTGGGCGGAAGCGTATACCGAAGAGAAGTCGGTATGCATCGTTCATTGAGATTTTCGAGCGTCGGCCCTGTTTCGGCGGATCCAACAAAGCCCAGCGATTTGGCCCAGCCATGGGCTCAATCTCGCTCAAACTAGGTCGATCGCCTGGAAGGACAAACCCTCATGCAACCAGACGAAAAAAGAGTCAGCAACCCGACGTTGAACTATGTGGCTAACGCTTGGTTCGTTGCCGCGTGGAGCCACGATCTGGAGAAAGAAAAGCCGTTCGGGACCACGATCCTTAACGAGCCAGTGGTGATATGGCGCACGGCGGCAGGTACGCTGCATGCACTTCAAGATCGCTGCGTCCATCGTTTCGCACCGTTATCCCTTGGCCGCTGCGAAGGGGAGCGGCTGCGGTGCATGTATCATGGCCTGCTGTTCGATCATGAAGGCTCAGTCGTCGAGATACCTGGCCAGGAATTGATTCCGTCCAGCGCCAAAGTGCGGTCCTTCCCCGTGATCGAAAGACATAGCTGGATATGGGTCTGGATGGGTGATCCTGCTCTGGCCGATGCACAGCTGATACCCCCGGCAGTCGGTCTGGATGACCCGGATTACATTCTCGGCCATGGCCAGCTCGACTATGCTGCTGCAGCGAGACTGATCAACGACAATCTGCTCGATTTCAGCCACCTATCTTTCGTCCATGCCGAAAGCTTCGGATCGGGGCCTCAATTTGCAACCTCGCAGGCAAACATCACGCCGCTCGAGCGCGGCATCCGATATCAGCGCTGGATCGAGGGTTCGAGCGGAACAGCCGCCCGCAAGAACGACGAGCCGGTGGACAGCTACATGTCCTACGACTTCCTAATTCCTGGGGTGCTGCTGATGGTAGGGGGCAATTTCCCGCTCGGCACTGCCAAGCAGTGTGAGGGTGGCGTCCCTGATCTCGCACTAGCGATAAATGGGGTCACTTTCACCAGCCAGGCCGTGACACCTCTCACCGGAAATACGGCTCGGTACTTCTTTTCTTGGGGTCCGCATCGCGAGCATGGCGACGAGGCGCAACGCGACATGCTGATGGGCATTGCGGCGAAAGCGTTCCACGAAGACAAGGTGATGATCGAAGCCCAACAGCGCGTTATCGACATTACCCCCGTGCCTCAGGTGATGCCGACCGCGCACGACCGCGGCGTGACCCTTTTCAATCGCTTGGTCGACAAAATGGTTCGGGCGGAACGCAAGGCGCCGGAAGCCGAGCCTGCCGCCGAGTCCACCAATGTCTAGCGCCGCGCTCATGGCTAGCCGACATCACCTGAGATTGCCGAATTCTACCGGATGAGCGGGGAACCGGATTACGCCGCCAGCCGCTCCACTGCTTCGGGGGGATGGGCCGAGTCCGGTTGAGGCGACAAGAATCGCGCCAACGCGGCCTTTCGGGAACCGCGATCCAGTGCATAGTGGCTGTGCGACAGCACCGCACCATCCAGAAGCGCCTGGATGTATCCCGATACCGTGTCGGCCGCCATGACGAGCGCGGCATCGAGCGTATGCACATAGCGGCTTGTGATCGAACCCGACGCGTGGCCGAGCAGCGCCGCGATCGTGATCTCGGTGAAGCCAAGATCGTTGGCGATGCTGGCGAAGCTGTGACGCAGCACATGGGCGGTGAGGTCGGCCAGCTCGGTCTCGGCGAAGATCTTCTCCCAATGCCTGGGGAAGCTGCCAAACGGCCCGTCCGGGTTTCTTTCGCCGGGGAACACATAGGGGCTGTCGCCGTCCATGTCCCGTTCGTCGAAATACTCGGCGATGGGTAGGCCCATCGGACGAACGGACTGGCCTTCCTTCGTGTCCTCGAATCGAAAGGCGCTTTCGATCGTGTCGATTTCGGCCTTTCGCACCTCGATGATCTCACCGCGGCGGCAGCCCGACATGGCGAGTAGCCGGATGATGTCGACAGTGCGCGCATAACGCTCGTCCTCGGCCGCCTTGGCAAGGATGCGGCCGAGCGTCCGATACTCCTCCTCGTTCAGCCGACGCTTCCGGACGGCATCCTTGGGCTTGCGAACCCCATGCGCGGGATTGATTTCGATGATGCCCAGTTCGTCGCGCGCATAGCTGAAGATGCCACCGAGCAGCCCGACCGTGCGGCTTGCTGCGCCGAGACCGCCGCGGACGATCGATTTTCCACGCAGCTTTTTCGTCTTCTCGTTGGTGCGCGTCTTGCCGGCCATGATGTCCTTCATCATCGCCGTCACATCCGCCTTGGTGACGTGGGTGGCGCGTTTCCTGCCGAGCAACGGGATGATGTGACGGTTGATCCGGCCAAGATCGGTGATCTTGGTGCTGGCCTTCTTGGGCCGGCCGCCCTTGCCGAGAATCCGGCCGGCTTCGAGTTCGGCGATATACAGTTCGCAAAGCTCTTTCACCGAGATCGCTTTGCGAACGCTGTTCCGAGCTTCGAGCGGATCATTGCCCTTGGTGACTTCCGCCAGCGCCTGGATCGCCAGCGTGCGCGCCTGCTCGGCGGTGATGGTCCCATATCGGCCCAGCTTCATTCGGCGCCGGACATTGTTTGCGTTGCGATAGTCGACGAAATAGGTTCGCGTGCCGGTAGGCAGCACGAACACGCCGAACCCCTTCAAATCGCTGCACCAGACGGTATACTGCCGGTCTCGCGGCTCGGCCTTGTCGACAATGATCTTCGTTAGTTTTGGCATATGCACCTCGCTAGAGCGGGCTCAAAAAACTCACCAAAATCTCACCAAAAAATCGAAAACTTTAAGGTGGTTGCGCGTAGTCCAGAAAGCCCGTATCGTCAACAAAATACTGTTAAAACAGTAAGTTAGAGTGCTATAGCGTTGAACGAAAAAGCCTGGAAAAGCCTAGCGTAGCGTTGTAGTTCTTGCTCCGAAGGCAAAGGCCAGAGGTTCGAATCCTCTTGGGTGCGCCAAATTCCGCATCGCGGTTTCTTCAGACTTGAGAGCGCTGTTTGGATCGTCTGCCTTCACGCGGGTGCAGGACTTCCGAATTTATGCTGCGCCGATGACATCGGGTCTTCGTTTCCTATATAAGCGGGATGTCCGACCTGATCATATGGCATGATGGCGACTGCCCCTTGTGCCGCAAGGAAATTGCCCTCATGCGCCGCCTTGATCGCCGCGGGGCGATTATGTTTGTCGATGCGACGAGCGCGGATAGTGCGGCATGCCCGATTGATCGCGCAGACCTGCTGGAGCGTTTTCATGCCATGGAAAATGGCACGCTGCTGTCCGGCGCGGCGGCTTTCGCAGCCATGTGGCGGGCAATTCCCCTGTTACGACCATTGGGGCTGGCCGCGCGAAATCAGGCGGTTCTGGCCGTGCTGGAACGTTGCTATCGTGTCTTTCTGAGGATCCGCCCTCGCCTACAAAGGCTGGCGGGCGCAAGGCGGCAGTGCGCATGAGGCCCTGGCGCGACCCTGTGCAGCCGGGGCAGCAAAGCGTCTGGGACTTTCCGCGTCCCGCAATCGCCCTCCCTTCGACTGCGCATATCGGTATCGACCATGCCGGCACCATCGTCGCGGATAGCCGCCGGTCCATCCGCACGCTCGAAACCAGCCATCCGCCCAGCTACTATATCCCCCCCGATGACATCGCGCCGGGCATCCTGCGTCGCGCGGGCGGCGGCTCTTTTTGCGAGTGGAAAGGCGCGGCTATCTATTGGGACGTGGTGATCGGCGACGTCGTGCTTCCCCGCGTTGGCTGGAGCTATCCCGATCCCAGCCGCGCCTTCGCCATGCTGCGTGATCATGTCGCCTTCTACGCGAGGCCATTCGACCGCTGTGCCGTCGATGGCGAAACAGTTACGCCACAGCCAGGCGATTTCTATGGTGGCTGGATCACCAGTCATGTCGCCGGGCCGTTCAAGGGCATTCCAGGCAGCCAGGGATGGTGATCGCATGAGCGATGACAAGGGCAAGGGTTCCGGCCGGTCCGTGCCCAGCGGCAGGCTGCAACGCCTGGGACAATTCGGGCAGCTGGCGGGTGGCCTTGCCGGCGGGATCATCGGCGAAGGCGCACGGCGGCTGGCCGATGGCGAACGTCCGCGCCTGCGCGACATGTTGCTGACGCCGGCCAATGTCGGAAAGGTGGCTGACCGGCTGGCGCATCTGCGCGGCGCGGCCATGAAGCTGGGCCAGATGATATCCATGGACGCGGGCGACTTCTTGCCGCCCGAGCTTGCCGATATCATGGCGCGCCTGCGCGACAATGCCCAGCATATGCCTCCGCCGCAGCTGCAACGGGTGCTGGCGCGCGAATGGGGCGCCGATTGGCGCACCCGGTTCCGTCAATTCGAACCACGGCCGATCGCCGCCGCTTCAATCGGACAAGTGCACCGCGCGGTTACGCAGGACGGGCGCGAATTGGCGATCAAGGTGCAATATCCCGGTGTTCGCGAGAGCATTGACGCTGATGTGGACAATGTCGCCACGCTCTTGCGCCTGTCAGGCTTGCTTCCGCGCGCACTCGACATCACCCCTCTGCTTGCCGAAGCCAAGCGCCAATTGGCCGAGGAAGCAGACTATGAACGCGAAGCGCGGCAGATGACCCGGTTCGGGGAATTGCTTGCGGACGTGGATGACGTGGTCGCGCCGCACGTCGATCCAGAGTTCAGCACCGACAGGGTGCTGGCCATGACATTTCTGGCCGGCACGCCGATCGAAACATTGCAGTCCGCGCCGCAGGCCACGCGCGACAAGGTCATGACCATATTGATCACGCTGGTCTTGCGCGAGCTGTTCGAATTTGGCGTCATGCAGACTGATCCGAACTTCGCCAATTATCGCTATCAGCCCGAAAGCGGACGCTTGATCCTGCTCGACTTCGGCGCCGCGCGGCCGGTCGCACCCGAAACCATGCTTGCCTACCGGACCTTGCTGAAAGCTGGCCTGGCCGGCGATCGTGCCGCCGCCCGCGATGCGCTGGTCAAAGCAGGCTTCATCGGCGCTGGCGTCGTCACCCGTCATCGCGCCCGGCTGGATGCGATGATCAACGTCATCATTGGGGAAATGGGCAAGGCGGGACCGTTCGATTTTGGCGACCGCGCGTTCGTCAGCCTTCTGCGCGAACAGGGCGTCGAGATTGCGGCCGATCGGTCCACCTGGCATGTGCCGCCGGCTGACACATTATTCGTCCAGCGCAAGATAAGCGGCACTGCTTTGCTGGCGGCCAGGCTGAACGCGCGGGTGGACGTCCGTGCGATGGTCCTGCCGTGGCTGGACCTTTCTTAACGGCGATAGCAATCCGCCCGTCGGAACATGCCGCCCTTTCAATCGAACAGCGTGAGCGGCACCGCCTCACCCATGGCACGATAGCCAGCGGGCGATGGATGCAGGGCATCGCCATCATCATAGGCCGGCCGCAACCGATCCGGCCTGGCGGGGTCCCGCATGACCCGGTCAAAGTCGACCACCGCATCGAAATGGCCCGGCGTCCTGATCCAGGCATTGACCCCCTGCCTGTCGGCTTCATTGTCGCGGTCAGCATGATAATAGCCATTGCCGACGAACGGCATGATGGTTCCACCGATCACCTTTATGCCCTTCGCATGGGCGCGCGCGATGATCTGGCGGTAAGCACCGATGATCCGGGCGACATGCGCGGCATGGTCCGCCTTGCTGACGGGCGCCTCGCGCGTCAGCGTTCCTAAATCGTTGATTCCTTCCAGCACGATCAGATGCGTGACCCCCGGTTGCGACAGCACATCACGGTCCAGCCGTGCCAGCGCATTGGGGCCAAGCCCGTCATTGAGCAGTCGATTGCCGCCAATCCCTTCATTGACGATGGCGATGCCGCGCCGCTGCGGGTCGGCCTGTAGCCGCCCCGCCAACACATCGGTCCAGCGATCGTTACCGTTGGTCGTCGACCCCTTGCCGTCGGTGATGGAATCCCCAAGCGCCACGACCAATCGCGCCGGCGCGCAGCGTTCGACCTCCAGCGCGGCCAGGTTGAACCAGTGATCGAAATGCGCAGCGCCTTCCATCCTTTCGTCGCGCAAATGATCGCCCGCCATATGCCAGGATGTCGCGCGCGAACCGGGATGCGATGTCTGCTCGGGCTCTCCGTCATAACGGAGCGAGACGGCGACCGTCTCCAGCGCCTTGGCAGGCATCTCCACCGGGTCGGACAGATAGTCCGAACCGGCGGGGATGATTACGGCCGCCTGACCATCAAACAGCAGCGGCGTCGATGTCGCCGCGTCAATGGTCGGCGATTGCGACGACTGCACCCGCGCGATGCTCGCACCGGCAATGCGCAAGGACTGCGTCCCGGCCACATTGGAAAATCGCACCCGCATCCGATCGCCAGCGACGGAAGGTCGTACGATCTGACGCAAAGTCTGGTCGCGCAAGGTGCCTGCCGGCAATTCCGCGTCACCAGTCGGACGGAATTGCGACGACGCCCAAGCAGATACCCAGTTTGGCGAACAATCCCTGGCATGCGCCATCGACGTCGCCGACAGTGCAATTGGCAGCAGCAGGGCGGACCAGCGTTTCATCATCGACCTTTCAGCATCATCATCAGGTGGCGAAGGCGGGCGACATGCACCTCATCCGGCAAATCTGGCCAAGGCGGCGCGCGCGCCATGGGTTTCGAGGACGCTCAACCATTGGGTCAACGTCTCTTTCCACGCATCATGCTGTGCCAGCGGCGACGGAACGATCGCGCCAAGCCCCAGAATGGCATCGACCCGTGCACGGCTATCATGTGCATCGGACAACGCCTCGGCGATAGGATGGGCCAATGGATCATCCACTTCATGCCCCAAACCCCGATCATCCACGCCGGCCTGCCAACGTATCCACGCCGCGACCGCGAGTGACAGGGCATCCACCCCCTGCCCCGCCTCCAAACGGTGCGCTATCGTCGCGAGCAGCCGTTGCGGCAGTTTCTGGCTGCCATCCATCGCGATCTGTCGGGTTCGATGGCGCAGCGTCGGATTGTCAAACCGCGCCATCAGCGCGCGGCGATAGGCCGCCACATCCAGTTCCGGCGGCTGCGTCAGTGTCGTTTCCGCCTCATCCCACAGGGCTTCGACAAAAAAGCGGGCTTCGGGCAGCGCCAGCACGTCATGGACATATTCGATGCCCGCCAATCCACCCAGGTAGGCGATACCGCTATGCGCCCCGTTCAACAGGCGCAGCTTGGCCTCTTCCCACGGCGCAACCGCAGCCGTTACCTGAACGCCCGCCCCGAAGGCTGGACGCGGACCGCAAAACCAGTCCTGGATCACCCATTGCAGAAACGGCTCCGTCTTGACCATCGCCTGATCCTCGACACCCAGACGTTCGGCTAACCCGGCGATATCGTCGGCGGTCGTGGCGGGCACAATCCTGTCCACCATCGTTTCGGGAAAAGCGCCCTGCGCCTCGATCCATTCCGCTAGCGCGGGGTCATGCCGTCGCGCCAGCGCAAGGACCGCACCGCGCAGGCGCTGCCCATTATGCGGCAAATTGTCGCAGCTGATCGCGGTGAAGGGCGCGAGCCCGGCCTCCTTGCGTAATGCCAGGGCCGCGACGAGATAGCCCGGCGCGGTCTGTGGCGCGTGCAAGGAAAGCAGGTCGGCGGCGACCTGCGGGTCATCTTCCATCAGGGCGCCAGTGGCCGGGTCGAGCTTGTACCCCTTCTCGGTTACGGTCAGCGTGACGATATGCGTATCGGGCGAGGCCAGCGCCGCCAACAGCGCCTGAGGCTCCTCCGGTGCGACGATCACCTGACGGACCGCGCCGATCACCTGTGCACGATCCGCCCGGCCATCCCGCACCAGCATGGTGTAAAGGCCATCCTGCGGCTGCATCTGGTCGCGCACGCCGGGCGACCGCAAGGATGCGGCGATGACACCCCACCGCAAGTCGCCGGCATTGAGTGCATCTTCGAATATGGCAGCCTGATGCGCGCGATGGAATGCGCCGATGCCCAGATGGACCACGCCCGCCCGAACCGCCGCCCGGTCATAGGCCGGCCGTTGCACATCGTCGGGCAGCGATGCCAGACTGTCAGACGACAGCCGCATCATAATTTGTACGCCTTTTTCGCCAGATCATAGGCCAGGGCGTGCGCAACCTCGAAGGCTTCATCCTCCTCCAGACGATGTTCGGCGACCAATTGCGCCAGCCAGCCGCAATCCATCCGCCGGGCAACGTCGTGGCGCGCCGGGATCGACAAAAAGGCGCGTGTGTCGTCGTTGAAGCCAACGCTATTGTAAAATCCCGCTGTTTCAGTCATCCGTTCGCGAAAGCGGCGCATGCCTTCGGGACTGTCATGGAACCACCATGGCGGCCCCAGACGCAGCGCGGGATAATGCCCAGCCAAGGGAGCCAACTCGCGCGAGTAGACGTCCTCGTCGAGTGTGAAGAGGATGAGCGTCAAGCGCGGATCATTGCCATATAGGTCCAGCAGCGGTTTGAGAGCGGCGACAAATTCACCGGCGGTGGGAATGTCCGCCCCCTTGTCCCGGCCAAATCGCGCGCGCACGGCGTCGTTATGATTGCGATGCACGCCGGGATGCAATTGCATCACCATGCCATCCTCAATCGACATGCGCGCCATCTGGACCAGCATATGCCCGCGAAACAGTTCCGCCTCCCGCGCGCTCACGGGCCCGCCGGTCACCTTGGCGAACAGGGCTTCGGCATCTTGCGCAGACAGGTGCACGGTGAAGGCGCTGGGATGACCATGGTCGGTCGATGTCGCGCCCGCCGCGCGGAAATCGGCGCGGCGTTTTTCATGCGCGCGCAGGTAGCCGGCATAGCTGACATCCTCGCCCGTCATCGCGCAAAAGCGGCGCACATTGTCGTTGAACTTCGGATCATCGGGATCGAGAACGGGATCGGGGCGGTAGGCGGTCACGACCTTGCCGCGCCAACCGGACTCACGGATGGCGCGATGATGGTCGAGCGGATCGAGCGGCCCCTCGGTCGTCGCGATCACTTCAATATTATAGCGTTCAAACAACGCGCGCGGCCGGAAGGCATCGGTCGCAAGCGCGGCGTCGATCACGTCATAATAATGATCCGCCGTCGCCGCCTCCAGCCGCACGTCAATGCCGAATGCCTCGGCGAACACCCAGTCGAGCCACAAGCGCGACGGGGTCCCGCGAAACAGGGGGTAGCGCTCGGCAAAGCGACGCCAGATCGCGCGTGGATCACTCGCAGTCGGACTACCATCAATCGTTGGTACGCCTAGGTCCTCCAGCGGCACCCCCTGGCTGTAGAGCATACGAAATACATAATGGTCAGGTATGATCAGCAATTCAGCCGGATTGGCGAAGGGCTGATCATAAGCGAACCAGCGCGGATCGGTGTGGCCGTGCGGGCTGATGATCGGCAGGTCCTTGACCGACGCATAAAGCCGCCGCGCAATGTCCCGCATGGCAGGATCGGACGGGAACAGGCGATCGGGATGTAGACGCAGGGTTTTGGTCAAGATGAAGCTCCTTGGCCAGGCGTGATACCGGCGACAATGACCTGATAGCGCGGGATGATGAGGTGAATGGTCAGCAGGGCGACCAAATAGGCGCAGGAGGCAACCAGGAAGATCGGGCCGTAACTGCCAACCGTCTCCAAAATGACGCCGGCGAATTTCGCCATCAGCATGCCGCCGATCGCACCGGACAATCCGCCAAGGCCCACCACGGACCCCGCCATCCACCGCGGAAAGACATCTCCTGGAAGAGCATAGAGATTGGCCGAAAAGCCCTGATGCCCGGCACAGGCGAGGCCGATCAACCCGACCGCCACCCACATGCTGGGCGCGTGCGCGGCGAAGGCGATCGGCACGGCGCACAGCGCGGCGAGGAACATGGCCGTCTTGCGCGACCGATTGACGCTCCAGCCCCGGCCCATGAATCGTGATGAGGCCCAGCCGCCCGCGACCGATCCCACATCCGCCAGCAGGTAGACGGCGATCAAGGGCGGGCCGAAGTCCAGCATCTTGACGCCATATTGCTTGTTGAAGAAGTCCGGCAGCCAGAACAGGAACGTCCACCAGACTGGGTCGATGAGGAAGCGGCCTGCCATATAGGCCCAGGTCTGACGGTGCCGGAACAGGGTCGCCCATTTGACCGGGCGCTGTTCCTCGACCGGATCGGTTTCGATCCAGGCCAGCTCTTGTGCGCTCAGGCCCTTCTTCTCGCGCGGCCGACGGTAAAATCCGAGCCACGCCGCCAACCAGATGACCGTCAGTAATCCTGTCAGGATAAAGGCCCAGCGCCACCCCAAGGTCACGGCAATGACCGGCACCACCAGAGGGGTCAGGATCGCGCCGACATTGGACCCGGCGTTGAAGATGCCGATCGCGAGCGCGCGCTCCCTCTTGGGGAACCATTCATTGGTCGCGGCGATCGCGGCGGGAAAGGTGCCCGCCTCACCGATCGCCAACGGAATACGCGCCAGCAACATGCCAGCAGTCGACGTGAAAAAGACATGCGCGACATGGCCGATGGTCCAGAGCGAAACGGCCAGCGCATAGCCGGCGCGCGCGCCGATGCGATCGATCAATCGCCCGAACGCGACATAGGCGATGCCATAGCCCGCCTGAAACCAGATGGCCAAGTCGGCATAGCCACTTTCGCTCCAGCCATAGCGCGCCTGTAAATCGGGCTTGAGCGTCGGCAGCACCAGCCGATCGATATAGCTGAGCACCACCGCTGCAAAAAGCAGCGCGCAGACGATCCAGCGGACTTTCCCCGATGGCTTGGGAATGGTGGCCATCTCATTCTCCTAGAGTGACGCGATCATGACAGGAGCGATGGACGCGGGCGGCGTGCAGGCCGCCCGCATCGGCGCCGCCTTGGCGCATCACCAATTAAACATGGTTCCGTCTTCCAGCCGGTTTACCGGCAGAAACGCGCGCTTATATTCATATCCGGCCGCCAGTTCCTCGTCGATGTCGACGCCCAGACCCGGCTGATCGCCCGGATGCATCATGCCGTCCGCGAACGTATATGCGTGGGGGAAGACCGCGTCGGTTTCCGGGGTATGGCGCATATATTCCTGGATGCCGAAGTTCGGCACGCTGAGGTCAAAATGCAGCGCTGCGGCCATGCACACCGGCGACAGGTCCGTCGCGCCATGGCAACCGGTGCGGATTTGGTACAGGTCCGCCAATGCCGCGATGCGCCGCAGATGCGTGATGCCGCCGGCATGGACCACGGTGGCGCGGATATAGTCGATCAACTGGTTCTGGATCAGGTCCTTGGCGTCCCAGATCGAATTGAAGATTTCCCCGACTGCCAGCGGCGCGGTCGTATGCTGGCGAATCAGGCGGAACGCTTCCTGATTTTCGGCCGGGGTCGCGTCCTCCAGCCAGAAGGGACGGTAAGGCTCCAGGTCCCTGCCCAGCCGCCCGGCTTCGATCGGGGTCAGGCGGTGGTGGATGTCGTGCAGCAAATGCACGTCCCAGCCCAGCGCGTCGCGCGCCGCCTTGAACAGTTCCGGCACGACCCGCATATATTTGCTGGTGTTCCACACATTTTCGGTCGGCAGGTCGGCGTCGGCCGGCTCATAGAAATATTTGTCCTTCGACACGCCATAGGTCGACGCCATGCCCGGCACGCCGCATTGCAGACGGATCGCCTTATAGCCTTGCGCCTGATATTCCAGCGCGACCTTGACGGTATCCTCGACCGTCGTGCCGTTGGCATGGCCATAGACCATCACGCCTTCGCGGCTCGCGCCGCCCAGCAATTGATAGACCGGCAAGCCCGCAATCTTGCCCTTGATATCCCACAAGGCCATGTCGACCGCCGCGATCGCCGTCATGGTTACGGGGCCGCGCCGCCAATAGGCGCCCTTGTACAGATATTGCCATATATCCTCGATCCTGTGGGCATCGCGCCCGATCAGGCAGGGAATGACATGATCGGTCAGATAGCTGGCAACCGCCAGTTCACGGCCGTTGAGAGTCGCGTCGCCAAGGCCGTAGATGCCTTCATCCGTGATGATCTTGAGCGTGACGAAGTTGCGACCAGGGCAGGTAATGATAACCTTGGCATCGATAATCTTGGGCATGCGGGCAATCCTGTTCAGATGATTTCGAGCGTGACGGATTGAAGGGTTTCGCTGTCAGGTCCGACCATGATGTCGAAAAGGCCGGGTTCGACCACTTCCTCCATGTCGAGATTCCAAAGCGCGAAGGCGTCGGGGCCTAGGGGGATACGCACCGTCCTGCTTTCGCCCGGCGCGAGCGTGACGCGCTCAAATCCCTTCAATTCCTTGATCGGGCGCGTCACGCTGGCGGTCTGGTCATGGACATAGACCTGGACGACCTCGTCGCCCTTTCGATCGCCGACATTCTGCACATCGACCTCGACCACCACGCTTCCCCCCGTGCCGATCCGCTCCGACGAAAGCCTGGGCTTTCCAATGGTGAAGCGGGTATAGCTCAGTCCGAAACCGAAGGGGAAAAGCGGTGAGATATCTTCGAACACATAGCCGCGCCGGGCACTTGGCTTGCGGTTGTAGAAAATGGGCACCTGTCCCGCATCGCGCGCCACTGTCACGGGCAGCTTCGCGCCGGGATTGACGTCCCCGAACAGGATGTCCGCCATCGCGGTGCCGCCCTCCTGTCCCGGATACCAGCATTCCAGCAAGGCATTGCAGCCATCCACGACTGCCGGGTAGCTTGGCGGGCGGCCATTGATCGCGCAGACGATCACGGGTTTGCCGGTGGCCTTCATGGCGGCGAACAGGTCATTCTGCTCGCCCACCAGGTCCAGGCTGGTGCGATCACCCAGATGGTTCTTCGCAAACCCTTCGCGGCTGGTCTGTTCGGTGTCGCCGATCGCCAGGATGATGACATCCGAGCTCTTGGCGACCTCGACCGCCTCGGTAATCAGATCGCGGTTTTTCTGCGGATCCGCCAGCAGCACCTCGTCCACGGACCGGTCCTCGCTTTGCGTGATGAAAACGCCCTGGGCGTGGACCACCTCTGCCCTGCCAGAGAGCTTGGCTCTCACGCCATCCAGCAGCGACACCGTTTGCCGCGGGATGGAGGAATAGCCGCCCAGACGGGCAATGGCCGCATTCGGCCCGATGACGGCAACCCGCCGATGCGCTCCGGCGGTCAGCGGCAATGTCCTGTCATTCTTGAGCAGCGCAATGGACCGATGTGCGGCCTTCAGCGCCAGCGCGCGCGCTTCTGCGTTGCCGGTCAATGCGTCCCAGTCCCGCCGCGGCCAGGGATTTTCGAACAGGCCTGCGCGCACCTTGAGCGTCAACATGCGCCGCGCGGCAAGATCGACGGCCTCAAGCGGCACTTTACCGCTGCGAACCTGCTCGACCAGTGTGCGAAAACCGATGCCGTCGGGCAATTCGCAATCGACGCCTGCGCGCAGCGCAGCCCGCGCCGCTGCTTCCAGATCAGGCTGGACATGATGGATGGTGTCGAGTTCCGGCACGGCGCCATAGTCGCTCACCACGGCCCCGTCGAAATGCCATTCGCCGCGTAATATGTCGCCTAGCAACCACCTGTTCTGGTGCGAGGGCACACCGTCTATCTCGTTATAGCTGGGCATCACCGCGGCAATGCCGGTGCGCTTCACGACCGCGCGGAAAGGTGGGAAGAAATTTTCTCGCAACTCGCGCTGGCTGATCGGCGCCGGCGCGATATTCTCGCCACTTTGCGGCTGGCCATGGCCTGTCATATGCTTGAGCGTGGCCATCACCTTGTCGGGCCCGATCTGCTTGCTTTCGCCTTGCAGGCCCAGCACCGCGGCCACGCCCATCTCGCCGCACAGATAGGGGTCCTCGCCAAATGTCTCCTCGATCCGCCCCCAACGCGGATCACGCGCAATGTCCACCACTGGCGACAGCGCCAGATGGACACCGCGCGCCCGCACTTCGCGCGCAATCACGGATTGGACGTCCCGCATCAGCTCGCGGTCAAAGCTGCCCGCCATGCCAATGGCCATGGGGAACATGGTGGCGTCGGTCGCCATATAGCCATGCAGCGATTCTTCGTGAAACAGCACCGGGATGCCCAGCCGGGTTTCCCTAATCGCCCAGGTCTGGACCGCTTCGATGAAATCGACCGTATCCTTCGGCGTGCGCCAGCGCGCGCCGACGCCCCCGGCCTGCGTCGATCCGTTGGGCGCGCCGCGCCGGTCGGACGGTCGCGTGATCTGGCCAAAGCTTGCGGGATAGGCGGCACTTGCTTTCGCCGGTGAGAAGGTCAGATCATCCATGATCTCGGCCTTCGTCGCCCAGAGCGCGATGATCTGGCCGACCTTCTCCTCCAGCGTCATCCGGCTCAAAAGATCATTCACGCGCAGGTCGACCGGTGCGCTTGCGTCCTTGTACAGCGGCCCGGACTTTTTGTCCGCCGCCGGGACCGCCGCTGCCAGCGATGTCGACGCCATCAGCCCCAGCGCCTGTCGGCGCGCAAAACCGACGCTCATGGCGTCACCGTCAGCATCGTCGACTGCAACGCGACCGAACTGTTGCCAGTCATGATTTCAAACTCGCCCGGTTCGACGACGCGGTGCATCTTGTCATTCCACATTTGCAGGCTTTCGGGCGTGATGGTGAACTGGACCGCACGGGTTTCGCCGGGCTTGAGCGACACGCGCTCAAACCCTTTCAATTCCTTGATCGGCCGAGTGACTGAACTCACCTTGTCATGAATATAGAGCTGAACGACCTCGTCGCCTTCGCGTGCGCCATCGTTGCGGACATTGACGGTCACGCTGGTCGTGCCGCCCGGCCCGATCCTGGCCTGCGCCAGACGCGGCGGGGACAAGGTGAATTTTGTATAGCTCAGGCCATAACCAAAGGGATAGAGCGGCGCATTCGTATCGAACAGATAGCCGCGATGCGCGCTGGGCTTCACATTGTAGAAGGCCGGCAATTGCCCGACCGATCGCGGCACGGTGACTGGCAACTTGCCGCCCGGGTTGACGTCGCCAAACAGCACGTCGGCAACGGCATGGCCGCCTTGCTCGCCCAGATACCAGCCCTCCAGCAAGGCATTGGCCTCTTCGCTCACCTTGACGGTCGAGGCGGGCCGGCCATTGATGAGGACGACGGTGATCGGCTTGCCCAGCGCCTTGAGGGCGTCGAAAAGCTCCTGTTGTTCGCCGACCAGGTCCAAGCTTGGCCGGTCGCCCAGATGGTTGGCCGCCCAGCCCTCCCGGCTCGATTGTTCGGTATCGCCCAACGTCAGCACGATGCGATCCACGTTCCGGGCCGCCTCCACCGCCTGCGCAATCAAGCGGCGATTTTCCGCCGGATCAGCCTTGTCGACCTTGTCCGCCCACCAGTCGTCATCTTCCGTGATCTTCACGCCCTGCGCAAAGACGATTCGTGCGCGGTCGCCGACCTTGGCCTTGATACCATCCAGAATGGAAACGACGTGCGGCGGCTGGCCATAATAGCCGCCGAGACGCGCCACCGCCGCACTTGGCCCGATGACCGCGATCGATCCTTCGGGCTTCAACGGCAGCATGCCGTCATTTTTCAGCAGCGTGATCGACCGCTGCGCCGCCCGTCGCGCGAGCGCGCGCGCCTCCGCATCATTGGTCAGCGCCGCCGCCTGCGCGGCATCGGCATAGGGATGTTCGAAAAGCCCAGCGCGAAATTTCAGGGCCAGCATGCGTCGCACCGCCTGATCGACCTCGGCCTCGCTCACCTTGCCCGCGCGTACTTGTTCCCCCAAAGTGGCATAGGACAGGCCATCGGGCAGATCCGCGTCCACGCCTGCGTCCAAAGCCCGCCGCGCGGCCTCATCCAGGCTGCCGGCGACATGATGAATGCTCATAAGCTGATCCACGCCGGAATAGTCGGACACGACCGCACCGCGAAATCCCCACTCCCCGCGCAACACGTCACCCAGCAGCCAGCTGTTCATATGGCTGGGCACGCCGTCAATTTCGTTATAGCTGGCCATGACCGCGTTTATGCCAGTACGCTTCACGACCTGCTCGAACGGCGGAAAGAAATTCTCGCGCAGTTCGCGCTCCGAAATCGGCGCAGGCCCGACATTGGTGCCGCTTTCGGGCTGGCCGTGGCCGGTAAGATGCTTGAGCGTCGCAAACACTTTGCCGGGGCGCAGGTCATGCGATCGCCCCTCGCCCTGCAAGCCTTCCACTGCGGCGACGCCCATTTCGCTCACCAGATAGGGGTCCTCCCCATAGGTTTCCTCGATCCGCCCCCAGCGCGGGTCGCGGGCGATATCGACCACAGGGGAAAGGACCATCGGCACACCGCGCGCGCGTATCTCGCGTGCGATCACGCTGTTCACCTGCCTGACGAGGTCAAGGTCCCAGGAAGATGCCAGCGCGATCGACTGCGGAAAGCTCGTGGCGCCGACCGCCGCGTAACCATGCAGGCCCTCTTCATGAAACAGGATCGGAATGCCAAGGCGCGTCTGCGTCATCGCCCATTTCTGCAAGGCATTGACCAGCGCGACGGTCTGGCGAGGGTCGCGCCCGCGAGCGAGGCGAGGGCTGACCGCGCCTTTGGCGTCGGACGGACGCGTAAAATGGCCCAGACCATGTGGGTAGCGCGCCGCTAACTTCGCCGGGTCGAGCTCAAGCCGATCATCAAAAATCTGGATCTTGCCTTCCCAAACGGTCGTGATCTGAGCGATCTTTTCATCCAGCGTCATCCGACCGATCAAATCGTCGACCCGCGCCTCAATCGGTTGGGAAGCATCCTTGTATATTGGACGCTGATCCTGCGCCGCGCGCGCGATAGCCATCGGCGTGAGCGGTGATACTATCGGGATTGCCAACAAGGATGCTGCGCCCAAAATCTTGCAGCTACGGATCACCCTGGCCCCTCCCCTTTTTCCCGCCCGGAGCGGTTTTCGCTTGCAGCAAGTTATTTGATAACGCTACCATCGCGGGAGAAGACGGGCTTGTCAATGCAGTACCTGCCAATGGCATGCCAACGATCATAGGAAGAGGATAAACTGATGGCGCGCCTGTTCTGCTATCTGACGGCCATGGCCCTGACGATACTGGCCCTGCCCGTTCGGGCGGAAGACGGCTATGATCTTTGGCTGCGCTATGCGCCAGCAGGCCAGGCCCGTGGGACGGACATCAGCGCGCACGCCCGCGCCATTTCCGCACAAGGCGACAGCGCGACGATGGCATCCGCAAAGCAGGAATTGCAGCGTGCGGTGACGAGCATGACGGGCCACGCGCCAGCCCTCACCACCGAACCGACCGCAGGATCGCTCTGGCTCGCAACGCCCGGATCCGCGCCCGCTATCCCCGTATCGCTAAAGGGACTTGGCGCGGAGGGCTATGCGATCCGCTCCATCGACCACGCGGGGCAGCCAATCACGCTGATCGCTGCCAACAGCGACATCGGTATCCTGCACGGTATCTTCCATTGGCTTCGCCTTGCGCAAACCGGCGCGTCGCTTGACGGGCTCGACATTCGCAGCGCGCCGCGCATCGGCCTGCGCCTGCTCAACCATTGGGACAATCTGGATGGCACCGTCGAGCGGGGCTATGCAGGCCAGTCGATCTGGGACTGGTGGCGACTGCCCGATTATAAAGGCCCGCGCTATACCGACTATGCGCGCGCCAACGCCTCCATCGGCATCAATGGCACGGTGCTCAACAATGTGAATGCGAAGGCGGAGAGCCTGAGCGCCCCCTACATCGCCAAGGCGGCGGCACTGGCTGACATATTCCGGCCCTATGGGATCAAGGTCTATCTGTCGGTCAAATGGACGGCGCCGATGGAACTGGACGGTCTCAAGACGGCTGATCCCCTGGATCCAAAGGTCGCCGCCTGGTGGAAGGCCAAGACCGACGAAATATATCGCGCTATACCCGATTTCGGCGGCTTCCTCGTCAAGGCAAACAGCGAAGGCCAGCCTGGCCCGCAGGATTATCAACGCACCCATGCAGACGGGGCCAATATGCTGGCGGCCGCCGTGAAGCTCCACGGCGGTATCGTGATGTGGCGCGCCTTCGTCTACGCGCATGACAATCCGGACGATCGCGCCAAACAAGCCTATGATGATTTCAAGCCGCTCGACGGCAAGTTCGCCGACAATGTGATGGTGCAGGTCAAGAATGGCGCGATCGACTTTCAGCCGCGCGAGCCATTCCACCCGCTGTTCGGCGCCATGACCAAGACCCCGCTGATGATGGAATTTCAGATCACCAAGGAATATCTGGGCCAATCGACGCATCTTACCTATCTCGGCCCCCTTTTTAAAGAAACGCTCGACGCTGACACCTATGCCAAGGGGAAAGGATCGACCATCGCCAAAATAATCGATGGCTCGCTGGATGGGCACAGGCTGACCGGCATCGCCGGCGTCGCCAATATCGGGATCGATCGCGACTGGAGCGGGTCGATCTTCAATCAGGCGGACTGGTATGCCTTTGGCCGCCTAGCATGGAACCCGGACCTGTCGGCAGAAGCCATCGCTCGCGAATGGACGGCCATGACATTCAGTCCCGATCCCCGCCTAATCGATCCCGTCGTCGCCATGATGATGGGTTCGCGCGAGGCCGCGGTCGACTATATGACGCCGCTCGGCCTGGCCCACCTTATGGCGACCGGCCATCATTATGGCCCGGCGCCCTGGGTTTCGGAATTGGCCCGACCTGAGTGGAACCCCGTCTATTACCACAAGGCGGACGCGGACGGAATCGGCTTTGACCGGACCAAAAGCGGCAGCAATGCGATTTCTCAATATGCGCCCGCCATCGCGCGACGGCTCGCGGACCCAGCTACTACGCCGGAAAGCGAATTGCTCTGGTTTCACCATTTGCCCTGGGACTATCGCCTGAAATCCGGCGAGACGCTTTGGGACGGGCTGGTCCATCGCTATGATCGTGGCGTCGCCTATGTCGCGGGCATGCAGCGGACCTGGGAAAGCCTTCGCCCGCTTGTCGATCCGGAACGCTTTGCCCAGACCGAAGCCTTCCTGGCGATCCAGCATCGCGAAGCCCAGTGGTGGCGTGACGCGAGCATCGCCTATTTCCAGTCGATCAATCATCTGCCACTGCCGGAGGGTGCCCAGGCCCCCGCGCATGACCTGAACTGGTACAAGGCACGCAGTTTCCCCTACGCGCCGGGCCACAACTGAATTTTCGATTCTACAAAGGGAGCGGTTGTCGCTACCTAGGCTCACCATAGCGTTTCACGAAAGCCGCCGCCGTTGACCGACACCCGTTCCTCCCGCCGCCAGCGCAATGCCCCTACGATCAATGATGTCGCGCGCCAGGCGGGCGTTTCCCCCATGACGGTATCGCGCGTCATCAACAGCGAGCAGGTGGTTCGGCCCGAAACGCGCGCAAAGGTGGAAGCGGCCATCGCCGCGCTGAATTATGCCCCGAGCGCTGCGGCAAGGACGTTGGCGGGGGGAGACGAAACCCGGGTCGGACTGCTCTATTCCAACCCGTCATCATCCTATCTGAGCGAATTTCTGGTCGGCAGCCTCGACCAGGCGAGCCGCAGCGGCGTCGACCTGGTGGTGGAGAAATGGGACGAGGAAACGACCATTGCTTCGGTCGTCGCCCATCTGGAGCGCGGCCGCATCGACGGCGTCGTCCTGCCGCCTCCCTTGTGCGATCATGAAGAATTGGTGCAGGCGCTGGGTCGTGCCGGCATTCCGGCGATCGCGGTCGCCACGGGTCGACCGCCCTCGGACCTTGCGGCTGTCAGCATCGATGATCGTCAGGCCGCTTATGAAATGACCTGCCATCTCATTGCCCTAGGTCATGCGCGGATCGGGTTTGTCAAAGGCAATCCCAATCAAAGCGCCAGCGCACGTCGTTTCGAAGGCTATGTCCAGGCGCTGGAAGAAGCCGGCCTGCCGATCGAGGACGAATTGATCGCGCAGGGCTATTTCACCTACCGGTCCGGCCTCGATGCAGCCGAACATATCCTGTCGCTGGCCGAGCCGCCGACCGCCATTTTTGCCAGCAACGACGATATGGCTGCCGCGACGGTGGCGATCGCGCATCGATCAGGCCTAGACGTGCCCGGCGATCTGACTGTCTGCGGGTTCGACGATACGTCGCTTGCGACCACCATCTGGCCAGAATTGACGACGATCCGCCAGCCGATCAGCGCCATGGCGCGGGCGGCGGTGGAAGTGCTGGTCAAGCAGCTTAAAACCAGGCGGAGCCAGCAGGTGGAGAAGGCCACGCATCTGGTATGCGATCATGCGCTGATCCGCCGCCAGTCGGACGCCGCGCCCCGTTCACGTCCGCGTCAACGCTTGGCCCCCTGAAGCGGCGCGGCAGCTGACGCGTCACCACAGGGGCTGGTAGATTGAAGCAGCCTCAGAGCGTTGCTTCGATCGCGCGCGCGGCAAGATCGGGATCGTCGGCAAGGCTAATCGGACGACCGACGACCAGGATCGACGCGCCATTGTCCAACGCCTGGCGCGGGGTCACGGCGCGCTTCTGGTCGCCCATCGCGCCGCCAGCAGGTCGCACGCCCGGCACGACAAAGAAGCCATCCGTCCAGCCCTTCTTCGCCATCGCCACTTCCTCGCCCGAACAGACGATGCCGTCCAGCCCGGCGTCCTGCGCCAGATCAGCCAATCGCCGAACCTGATCGGACGCTTTGGCAGCCACGCCGATATCAGTCAGGTCGCCATCATCCAGGCTGGTCAGCACGGTCACGGCAACGACCTTGGTATGAATGCCTGCCGCCGCCTTGGCATCTTCCAGCATGGCACGGCCGCCTGCGGCATGGACAGTCAGGATCGCCGGCTCCAGCAGGTGCAGCGCCTGAACCGCCTTGGCGACGGTATTGGGAATGTCATGCAACTTAAGGTCGAGGAAGATCGGCAGGCCGAACTTCGTCATTTCGTGAACGCCATGGTGGCCGTTGGCACAGAAAAATTCGAGGCCGAGCTTCAATCCGCCCACATGGTGCCGCACCTGCCCCGCCAGATGCTGCGCCTTGGCAAGATCGGGCGTGTCGATGGCAACGTAAATGGGACTGGTCATGCAGGGCCTGTCGAATTGGAGGTGGAGGGCAAGGGATCGGCTTGCGCTGCCGTCGGCGCAGGCGCATCGGGTTCGAGAGAAACTGGAGCCATGCCGGGCGCTGGCGTGATGCTCGGCGGAGCGGAAGGCGCGGTCGCCGCGGCCAGTGCCCGTTCGGTATTATCAAGGCGCCGTTTCAACCGCCAGCGGGTCGCCCGCGCCATCACCCAGAAGGGCAAGGCGCCAAGCAGAAACGCGCCGATCAGCAGCACCGGCAGCTTGGTTTCCATCACCAGATCGCCCCATAGCCGCACAGTGACCGGGACATAATTCGCCATGCAGAAGAAGGCGAGCGCCACGGCGATGACGACCCAGAAAGCGGTCCGCAAAAATTGCATTGGCGTTTACCCTCACTGCCCGTTTGGGGCAGCTTAGGCGATCCTGCCCGATTTCGGAAGCGCCTGATCGCGTCTGTCGATCGCGATGGTCATATGCAGCCTAGCTGTCTCGCCCGGTTGCAGCACCGCCATCCCGCCGCGATTGATCGCGTCGGGCATGTGGCTCACAGGCTCCAGGCAAAAATAGGCTTCACCCGGCGGCCGATAGACATGCAGCCATTGGGCACCGGCAGCGGTGACGGTCAACCACACGCCATCCCCACGCTCGACGGTCGCGGCGCCATCCCATCCGCCATAGACATTGTCGATCAGGCTGTCGCCAACCACCGGGCTTGGCCTGGACCAATCGCCAAGACTGTCTGCCGCCACCTCTTGCTGTGGCAGCATGTCCGGAGACGAAAGCCACAGCGTCTGCGTAGCAAAGCTGAGCCTCGTCTGTTCGTCGGCCACAAAATAGGGATGAAAGCCAAGGCCGGCAGGCATCGGGCGGTCGCTCGCGTTGAAGAGCGATAGCGAAAGCGACAGTTGCGCGGGGGTGAGCCGCACATCCTGTTGCGCCCGATAACGCCAGGGCCAGCCGGCGTCTCCGCCATGCTCATGCTCCAACAGGATATGGTCGACAGCTGTCGTCTTCACTGTCCAATTGGTCTGCCAGCCCAAGCCATGGATGCTGTGCGGATGGTCGCCAAAGTTCAGGGGAAGCCGATGCTCCTCCCCGTCAAAGGTGAAGCGTCCCTCCGCAATCCGGTTCGCATAGGGCACGAGCGGGAAGCACGCCATCGCCAGCGGGTCTGTGGCCCCTTCCGGCGCCCGGCGCAGCAGGTCGACGCCATCCAGCGTCAGGCCCGTCAGCGATCCGCCGATCGCGGGCGACAGCGCTGCCTCCAGCGCCCCCGCCCGCAACGTGATAATCTGCGCGCTCAGCCGACCATGTCCTCTAGCTCACGGCCCTTGGTTTCGTTGACCATCGCCCGCACGAAGAAGAAGGAGATGAGCGCGAAGAAGGCATAGCCGACATAGGCCACGGCCAGACCCGGCCATACGACCAGCGAGGGGAAGCTGACCGACACCAGCGCATTGGCGATCCACTGCGCGAAGCCGGCGACCGCCAGTCCAGACCCGCGGATCTGGTTCGGGAACATCTCGCCCAGCATGACCCACATGATCGGACCCCAGCTCATATTGAAGAAGATCACGTAGAGATTGGCCGCGACCAGCGCCAGGACGCCATTATTGCCGGGCAGCGACACTGCGCCATCCGCGCCGGTGACGGCCGTCGAAAAGGCATAGGCGACCGTCGCGAGCGTGACCGCCATCCCGGCCGATCCGATCAGCAGCAATGGCTTGCGGCCGATGCGGTCAACCATGGCGATGGTGGCAAGGCAGGCGCCGATCGACAGCACGCCCGACAGGATGTTGGTCTGAAGCGCGTAATCTTCGGAAAAGCCGACAGCTTCCCAAAGGGTCGCGCCATAATAGAACACGACATTGATACCGACCAGCTGCTGAAAGACGGCAAGGCCGATACCGGTCCAAACGATCGGACGCACCTTGCCGCTGGTCTGGTCGATGAGGTCGCTGAGCTTGGGCCGATGATGGTCCGCGGCAAGACTGGCGCGGATGTCTGCAACCTTGCGCGTGGCTTCGGCTTCCCCGAATAGGCGGGTCAGCACGGCATGCGCGCGCTCATCCTGTCCGCGCGCGACCAGGTAGCGGGGGCTTTCGGGAATGATGAGCAGAGCCAGGAAGTAGATGGCGGCGGGAATCGCCTGCAACCAGAACATCCAGCGCCAGGCGGGAAAGCCCATCCACAGTTCGGCCGTCGATCCGCCGGCATAACGGGCGAGCACGAAATTGGCGACGAACGCGCCGGTCAGACCGGAAATGATCATGACCTGCTGGACCGAGGACAAACGACCGCGAATGGCCGCCGGCGTGACTTCGGAAATATAGACTGGCGAAATGACGCTGGCTGCGCCCACGCCCAGGCCGCCGATGATCCGCGCGATGATGAACACCGCCGAGGAGCCAGCTGCGCCGGCCAGCAGCGCGCTCGCCAGGAACAGAATGGCCGAGAGCATCATGACGCCGCGCCGACCGATGATGTCAGCCATGCGCCCAGCGCCAAAAGCACCGATCGACGACCCAACCAGGATCGCGCCGACGTTGACGCCGATGCCCAGGCTGCCCAAGTCAAAGGCGCTTTCCAGCCCCTTCTGGGTGCCGTTGATGACGCCGCTGTCATAGCCGAACATGAACCCGCCGATGGTCGCGACCGCGACAATCGCGACAATGAAGGCCATATTGACCTTCGCAGCAGTCCCCTCATGCATCATCCTGTCCTTCCCGCTCTTCTATATCGTTGCTATCTGGCCCGGCAGCCCGGCAACGCCGGGATCAAAGGCGAAGAGATCGCCCGCCAGAGGTTGCTTTGTCAACGCTGTCATGTCCAGCCCCTTGCGCGCAGTGGTCGCATAAGCGGTGCGAAGATCCTCACCGCCAAAGGCGATTTTCGTCACATTCGCGACCGGGAAGCGAACTTCGCGCATCAGCTTGCCGGCCGGGTCGTAGCGGCGCACGGCCCAACCTCCGAACAGCCCGGTCCAGAGGCAACCTTCGGCATCCACGGTGGGGCCGTCAGGATAGCCGGCATCGTCCTCGATCCTGGCAAAGAGCATGGTGTTGCCCACACTACCGTCCGGTGCGACGTCGGTGCGCCATATCCGTTTGCCCAGCGTATCGGTATGATAGAGGATGCGGCCATCGGGAGAAAAAGCAGGGCCGTTGGTGATTGAAATCGCCGGCAGGCCGCTCTCCGCCCATCCATCGCCATCGACGCGATAGAAATGCCCGCTGGCGTCCACTTCCGCATCGTCCATGGTTCCAAACCACAGCGCGCCGTCAGGCGCCACGCAAGCGTCATTCTGACGATTGCCGGGCAAATGCGCCTCGGGCGCGTGCAGCAGATCGAAGCGAGAACTGGCAGGATCGAAGCGATGCACGCCAGACTGAAGGCCAACGGCAAATTTGCCGTCCGCGGTGGGCACTATCCATCCCACCTGACAGGGCGCTGTCCAGCCGCGCGCCACTTCCTGAACCGGGTCGTAGCGGTGGATGCGATGCGTCTTGATATCCACGAACCAGAGCGCCGCGTCGCGCGCCACCCAGACAGGTCCTTCGCCCAGCGTCGCGCCTAGGGACAAAATGCTCTGCGGCTCCGCCACGCCCATGTCAGCGCCAGCCGGCGTCGATGAAATAGTCGTGTCCCGTGCAATAACGCGCATCATCCGAAGCGAGGAACATGGCCAGCGCGGCGACATCGACGGGAAGGATGCGGCCATCCAGACACTGGGCTGCGACGATTTCCGCCTCCCCTTCGGGCGTGTACCATTTTTCCTGACGCGGCGTCTTCACATTGCCCGGGATGATCGTGTTGACGCGAATGTTATCGCGACCAAGGTCGCGCGCCAGGCTCCGGGTCAGCCCCTCGATGGCGGCCTTCGCCGTCTGATAAAGCGTCAATTCCGGAAGCGCGAGATGCCAGCTGATGGACCCGAAATTGAGGATCACGCCGCCGCCCGCGCGCTTCATCGCCGGCGCAGCAGCCTGCGCGGCAAAGAAGAGATGCCGCAGATTGACCGCCATGCGATCGTCCCAATAGTCCGGCGTGACCTGTTCTATGCCATGACGGTCGTCATTGGCGGCATTGTTGATGAGGATGTCGATGCCGCCAAGCTGTTGCTCGACCTCAGCCATCATCGCCTGCACCTTGCCGATATCGCGCAGATCGACCTCGTAAAACACGGGCGCAAAGTCGCTTCCGGCCAGACGCGTGACCAAAGCCTGACTTTCGTCCCTTGCAATATCGCAAAAGGCGACATGCGCGCCCTGACCGGCGAAGGCTTCGACCAGCCCTTCACCGATGCCGCTGCCACCACCGGAAATGAAGACCCTTTTCCCCTTGAGGCTGGGGTAGATGGCGCGGCTCATGCAGGATCTTTCTGTTGTGTGTTCAGCAGGCCGCGAGCGGCGAGATTGGTCATCAGGGCAACGACACCGAAATCCCAGGCGGCAGCATCCTTCGATGTCACGACCTCATTCACCAGCGTGCCCAGGCGCGGGGTGGAAATGGCGACGCGGTCGCCCACCTTGTGGGTAAAGCCGCGACCAGGTTCATCCCGATCCTGAACCGGCGCGAACAGCGTGCCAAGGAACAGCGCAAAGCCGTCGGGATAGTGATGTTCCGACAGGGTCTGCCGGACCAGTTCAAGCGGATCGCGACTGATCTGGTTCATGCTGCTGACGCCTTCAAGCCGATACCCTTCGGGTCCGTCGATGGTGAGAGCGACTTCGGCATTGCGGACATCGTCGATGGTGAAATCCTCATCGAACAGGCGCACCAGCGGGCCGAGCGAACAGGAGGCATTATTGTCCTTCGCCTTTCCCAGCAGCAACGCTGACCGCCCCTCAAAATCCCGCAGGTTGACGTCGTTGCCCAGCGTGGCGCCGATGGCTAAGCCGGCTGCGTTAACGAGCAGCACGATCTCTGGCTCGGGATTGTTCCAGGTGGAATCCGATCGAATGCCGATTTGGGCGCCCGGCCCCACCGACGACAGGATCGGGGCC
Source organism: Sphingobium lactosutens DS20 (assembly GCF_000445105.1). Lineage (GTDB taxonomy): Bacteria > Pseudomonadota > Alphaproteobacteria > Sphingomonadales > Sphingomonadaceae > Sphingobium > Sphingobium lactosutens. The sequence goes on from NZ_ATDP01000107.1 coordinate 228,592, forward strand.
TTGGTGAAGACCTCTGCATCAGGGCCGATCGCAACTTCCAGATATTGCGACCAGAGCCCGTCCTCGATCAGCGCCGCCTTCAGCGCAGCAGCCTCCGATGTTCCGGGGACAACGTTGCGGATCGAACCGCCGACCCTGTCCTCCAGTCGTGCGCGGATTTCGCCGGCGGCGGCAGCGTCGCCCCGCGCGCGTTCCTCGATCACGCGTTCCAGCGCGGATACCGCAAAGGTGACGCCGCAGGCTTTCACACATTGCAGGTCGATCGGGCTGAGAAGGGGGGCGGGCAGGCTATCCAACGGCCCCATGCTCTGACCGGAGCCGGCTGCAAGAGGCAGCATGTCCGCTAACTGCGCGACCGTCGGGGCGACGCCGCTCATATCATAGGCAATGCCGTCACGCACCAGGATCGGGCTTGGACCGTCAGCGGTCTGCACGCGGCCGAGGAACAGGCCTTTACGCCAATCGCTCGGCAGAAAATCGAGCAAGGAAACAGCCCCCGACATCATCACCTCTCCACAAAAACCGCGTCATTGTTGATAGCGCTACCACCACAATTTCGGGGCTGGTGTCAAGTGTTGTCATGCGAATGAGACGTTTGGCGTATGCAGAATGCTGTTCGAAAAAATCCTCTTTCCGGGGTGCGCGGGTTGCGGCATTGTCGTTGCGTCAAATCGAAAGAGCCGGGAAACGGGATTTTGGAACAAGAGAGCGCGCCGATAAAGGATGGCAAGGCCAAGGAGGATCTGGCTGGTGCGGCGGGGACCGCGGCGGGGAAATCCGTGTGGATGGGCACGGCGGTGGGCATCGGGTCGGCGGCGATCGTGGCGGCGCTGCTCTATGCGCGGCGCAGGAAATAAGCGGATATGCCAAAGGGCGGCATGGCCTTCGTTCCATGCCGCCCCCTGGTGCGACCCGTTTGGGTTCTTTTTCCGCCCTTCGTGACTGGCGGGGATATTCGGCTCAGGCGCCGGCGCTGAGATAGGTGATGAGTTCAGGCTTGCTGACCATAAGGCTCTTGTCCGCGTCCGCCGTGCTGAACGCGCCATTGGCCCAGGCCGTGACCTGATCGGTGGGAAGCTGCTGGCCGGTCGCCTTCATCTCCTGATTCTTGAGCGCCAGCATCCAGCGGAAAAATTCCGACTGGTCGAGCTGGCCATCGCCATTGGCATCATAGGCCGGAAATTCGCTATCGACGATCGAGGCCACCGATGCGGCCGGGGTCGATTGGGCCGGGGTCGATTGCGCGGGGGTCGATTGCGCCGGGGTAGCGGTGGACGGCTGCGCCGGCATGGCGGCCGACGGCTGGGCGGGCTGCGTCGCGGTGCCGGGAGTCATGGCCTGCTGCGCCAGAGCCGGGGTCGCGGCCGTCAGAACGGTTGCCAATAAAAGTGCGCGGATCATCATGATCTCCTGTTTCTAATCTTCTTGGGCCAGCAAAGGCGAAGACGCCAGCCTGCCCATTAGTGAAGATAGAATAGATCAATCCGCCCGGATGTTCCTGAACCCCCGTTCATTTTGCGTCATTCGACCAGTAAAATCGTTCGATTCGTCCCTTTCTTCGTCATGGATCCGCTCGCTCGTCCACGCAGGCGGGAGAAAAAGCGCGCCGATTTGCCCGCGGCGGGCGACGCTGCTAGGGGGCGCGGCACATCGACTTTCCGTTTCCAGCCAGACAGGATTCGCCCATGATCCCCCGCTATTCCCGCCCGCAGATGACCGCCCTCTGGGAGCCGGAAGCCCGCTTCAAAATCTGGTTCGAGATCGAGGCGCATGCGACAGAGAAGCTGGGCGAGCTGGGCGTGGTGCCGCCGTCGGCCGCCAAGGCGCTGTGGGACTGGTGGGCGACCAGCCCCGCGATCGACGTGGACGCGATCGACGCGATCGAGGCCGTGACCAAGCATGACGTCATCGCCTTCCTCACCTGGGTCGCCGAGCAGGTGGGCGACGAAGCGCGCTTCATGCACCAGGGCATGACCAGTTCGGACGTGCTCGACACATGCCTGGCGGTCCAGCTGACCCGCGCCGCCGACATATTGATCGAGGATCTCGACCGGCTGCTGGACGTCATCAAGCGCCGCGCGTTCGAACATAAGCTGACCCCGACGATCGGCCGCAGCCATGGCATCCATGCCGAGCCGGTGACGTTCGGCCTGAAAATGGCGGAAGCCTATGCCGAATTCAGCCGCTGCCGCACCCGGCTGATCGCGGCGCGGGCCGAAGTCGCCACCTGCGCCATTTCCGGCGCGGTCGGCACGTTCGCCAATATCGACCCGCGCGTCGAGAAGCATGTGGCGGAGCAGCTGGGCCTGGCCATCGAACCAGTGTCGACGCAGGTCATCCCGCGCGATCGCCATGCGATGTTCTTCGCGACGCTGGGCGTCATCGCATCGTCGATCGAGCGGCTGGCGGTCGAGGTGCGCCACCTGCAACGCACCGAAGTGCTGGAGGCGGAGGAATATTTCTCGCCCGGCCAGAAGGGGTCGAGCGCGATGCCGCACAAGCGCAACCCGGTGCTGACCGAAAACCTGACCGGCCTTGCCCGCATGGTGCGCGCCTATGCCCTGCCCGCGATGGAGAATGTCGCGCTGTGGCATGAGCGGGACATCAGCCATTCGTCGGTCGAACGCTATATCGGCCCGGACGCGACCATCACGCTGGACTTCGCGCTCGGCCGCCTGACCGGGGTGATCGACAAGCTGCTGGTCTATCCCGAACGGATGATGAAGAATCTCGACAAGATGGGCGGCCTGGTCCACTCGCAGCGCGTACTGCTGGCGCTGACGCAGGCGGGGGTCAGCCGCGAGGACAGCTATCGCTACGTCCAGCGCAACGCGATGAAAGTGTGGGAATCGGACGGGCAATTGTCGCTGATGGAATTGCTCAAGGCCGACGCCGACGTCACCGCCGCCCTGTCGCCCGACCAGATCGAGGAAAAATTCAACCTCGATTATCATTTCCGGCAGGTCGATACGATTTTCGAGCGGGTTTTCGGCAAGGCCTGACCCCCTGACGCTCGGCGGCGCATTGCCGAGTCGCCGGGTGAAGTGGACAACAGGGCGAAGTTCACAGTGTCGTGGGCGATTTTCGGCCCGAAGCGACCCTGACGCGACCGCGAAGCGACCATGAGGCGACCACGAAGCGACACCCTGCGCGCGGCGTACGGGCGGCCTGTGAGGCGTCCGAAAAGCGTTGGCGCGGGCGAGCGAATGCGTCATCCGCAAGGGTAGATCAGAAATAATCCTACATTGGTAGGGGGTGTGGGTAACGACGCAGGCCGGTGCTTCGATCCCGAGCCGATCGCGATGACGCGGATTATTGACGAGCGAGGAATTGAACTTCGTACACGTCTGCTTTTCGCCATTTGTAGTCATTAGCGTGTGGGCGATGATGCCCTAAAGCGGGCACTCATCTTTTCTGAAGATGATGTTGCTAACCATTTCAGCACCTAGAAAAGCGATTAACATATTCGAGTTTGTAAAGTCATTCTTCGTGAGTGTTCCGATCGCCTGACCAACGACGACTTCCCATGGCTTCTTGCAATCGAGGACGGCGCAAATGAGTTGACGGATTTCCTTGATCTTCGTGTGTCGAAGCCGATCACCCGATGCGGTGGCCTGTTGGAGCATGCCGATGTCTGCATGGCCTGGATTGGCTGCGATCCATGCGGCCGCTTTTTCAACAAAACCGTCCCAAGATGCGTTCATCACCGCTAGGCAGGGATCGGTCAGCAATACATTCTCGATCGCGTAGCAATCGAGCCGGTATCGCATCAGCGGTAGGTTATGTTCGAGCGGTTCATCGACGACTCCATCGCCGTCGCGGAGGGAGAAAGCTATAGCGCTGTCGTAGAGCGTCGCGAGCAAGTCGACGCAGAACCGTTCGAGTTCCCCCTGTTGGTCAACGTTGCCTGCCAAGACCGGAAATACCTTAATACGGCCCTGTGACGTGCGCGCTGCCTGCTGCCAAACACGTTCGTCATCCTCACCTTCGAGGATAAGCGCCGCATCTTCGTTGAGCGAGAGTGATAACGGATGGCCGAAGAATGGCGCGATCTTACGTAGCTGATCGCTTGTCGGCTTTAATTCGACAGTGTTAACTTCGAAGCTCTTTGTGCCAATGGATACGTACTTCGAATCCGCAAGTGAGCAAACCAGTGGTGCGCTGTGTGTCGAGAGACATATTGCAATGTTTTCAGATTTATCCACGAACTCTTCCAGCATGGCAATGATTAGCTTACCAAGCCGCGCTTGAAGGTCAGGGTGAAGATGGACATCGGGCTCATCAAGAAGCAGCACATTGAACTTTTCAGGGTCTATTGTATCGAAAAAGTACAAAATCTCGGCAGCAAGCGCGACTGCCTCAGACTCGCCACTGCTGATAGCTTCAGGGTTTATGGTCTCGCCGCTGGCCAATGAGCGAAACTCGAAATCTGCGTTACCCATTACCAATTCAATATTCGTGAGCAACTGGTTGACCTTCCCAAGGCGGTCGACCGCAAAACTGCGAGTTGGATCCATCCTGATTTCCGGTGTGCTAGGGTTGAGACTCAATCAGAGCCAGAAGGCCAGCGCGGTGACAAGGGCTACGCCTGACAGGAAGTTGTCGGCGAGTTTGTCGTAGCGTGTGGCGACGCGGCGGAAATCCTTGATGCGGCAGAAGGCGTTCTCGATGAGATGTCGGCCTCGATAGCGTTGCTGATCGTAGCGAATGGCACGCTTGCGGTTACGCCTGCCGGGGATGACCGGGCTGGTGCCGTTGTCTCGCAGGGCCTTGCGCAAGCTGTTGGCATCGTAGCCCTTATCACCAAGCAGGTAGCGCATGCGGCCCGCGCGTTCGAGCAGCGCCGGGGCGGCCTTCACGTCGCTGACATTGCCGGCGGTAAGCATCAGCGCGTAGGGGCGACCGAGCACATCGGTCAGGGCATGGACCTTGGTTGTCCAGCCACCGCGAGAACGCCCGATCGCCTGCGTCTGGCGCCCCCTTTTCCCCCGAACGCCGAGCGCTGGGCCTTGATGTAGGTGCTGTCGATCGCGGTACTCTTCGTGACCGCGCCCGCTTCAGTCAGCGTGTCGAGCAACTTCGTCCAGAAGCCCCGCCGCGACCAGCGGTTGAAGCGGTTGTAGATCGTTGTCGAAGGCCCGTAGTCCGCCGGGCAATCGCACCAGCGGCAACCAGACTTCAGCACGTGGAAGATGCCCGAAATTACCCGCCGATCATCGACGCGCCGTGCTCCAGGCTGGTTCTTTGGCAAGTGCGGTTCGATCGCCAGCCAGGCTTCGTCCGACAACCAGAACAGCGAGCGCGACATCGACAGGGCCTCCCTCCATTGTGGAAGCCCATTGAATCAACCTATGCACATACTTTCAAGAGGCTGATTGGGTTTTAACCCTAGCGAGGCGGCGCAAGTAGAGCACCTCCGCTTCGCGAAAGAGCATTGCTGAAGCAGCTTTGAAGTCGGACGCCTGGTTAACAGCACGGGTCAGCCGAAGCCATTCAGGGTTATTACCCATGTTTGTGAGGATATTGCCGTCGCGCTTGAAAGACCCAGCCCGCTCTGGGCTGACATAGCGGACATAATAGAGCTGCTTGCTCCGATTGGTTATTTCTTCAATGTCACGCAGGAAGCGGCTTTTCCCTGCGCCGTTGCGTCCCATAATTACGTTGATGTTGTTCAGGCCGATCAGGTGGGCGGTTTGCCCTTTCAGTTCGTTTTCTTTCAATGTTACCCCCCGCGCTTCATCGCCTGTATATTCGGGGTTGCACCAGAGGGATAGGGCATCTCACCAGAAGAGCAGGCATGACGACTACTATCGCAAATCTGCCGCCCAAAACCCGTCAGTCAGCAATCGGCCACTTCGCACCAGTCAAGCGCAGCTCCCTAAGGTCCGAAATGCTTGGTCGCCAAATTTTTGCCCCAGATAGATGCGACGCCCACGACAAAGCGCCCCCTCGCTATCGTCACACCCCTCCGTCTGGCCTTTGGCCAGCCACCTCCCCTGCCAGGGGAGGATGCGGGGCGGATCGGGTGGGGTGGTCTTGGGTGACCCGTCCGGCGCTGGGATGGGCGCGGACCCAGCCGCCCGCCCTGCCCTGCTATTCCAACCCGCTCTTGCGCGCTTGGCCGACGAAGTTCAGCGCGGCGCGGGCGGTTTCGGCTATTGCGGCTTCGGCTTTCTTGGCGTCGATAGTCGGGCGGTCGAGATAGATGGCGAGGATATATTCCTCGCCCGTGGGGGACTTGACCAGCGCCACGTCATTATAGGCGGTGCCGCAGCTGCCGGTCTTGCTGCCCGAGGTCCAGCCTTCGGGCAGGCCGGCCTTGATCCGCTTGTCGCCGGTGCTGCTGGCGTTGAACCAGGCGCGCAGGCGGTCGGCGCTCTCCGCTTTGAGGTCGCGGAAGAAAAGGCGCGCCATCAGGCCCGCCATGGCGGCGGGCGTGGTCGTGTCGCGCGGGTCGCCTTCCGCATTCTCATTGAGCGTGGGCTCGTTGCGGTCGAGCCGGGTGACATCATCGCCATGGACGCGCATGAAGGCGGTCAGCCCTTCCGGCCCGCCCAGCATCGGCAGCAGCAGATTGGCGGCGCTATTGTCGCTGACCTCCACCGCCGCGCGCGCCAGTTCCTCCATCGACATGCGGCCGCGCTTCAGGTTCTTCTTCACCACCGGCGCGTAATCGAGCACATCCTCCTTGCCGAAGGGGATGGTCCCTTCCAGCCCGAACTTGCCGCCATCCGCGCCGGTCAGCACGGCGGCGGCCAGCGGCGCCTTGAAGGTCGAGCACATGGCGAACCGCTCGTCCCGGTTGAAGCCCAGGAGCAGCGCGCCCTGCCGGTCGACCAGCGCGACGCCCAGGCGGCCGCCCGTCTCCTCCTCAATCTCCTTGGGATTGCGGACCTGCTCCAGCGCCGATTGCGGCACCAGATAGCGCGGCGCGGCGGGCATGAGAGTGTCGAGATTGCCGGTCGGCGCGGGCTCCTTCGCCGGGGTCTTCTGCCGATCAGCGGCAGACGCGGGCGCGGCGAGCAGCGCCAGCAGGCCAAGGGCGGTGACGATCTTCATGGGGCGGCCCCTTACATTCCCTGCATATTGTTGAATTCGCCCGGAATGCGGACGGTGAGGCTATCCAGCGCGGGATCGAGGACGATCTGGCAGGACAGGCGGCTGGTGCGCGTGGCGGCGGCGGCGAGATCGAGCATGTCCTCCTCATCCTCACTGGCGCGGGGCAGCCGGGCGAAGTCGGCGGCGTCGACGATGACATGGCAGGTGGAGCAGGCCATCTGGCCCTCGCACGTGCCCTCCAGCGGCTGGCCGGCGGCCTGCGCGACCTCCAGCAAGATGGAGCCGGCCGGCCCGTCGACCTCCTGCCGCCGCTCCCCATCGGCGCTGATGAAGGTGACCCTGGTCATGATATGCGCTCCCTTCGTCACGGCGCCGCTTGTGCGGCTGCCGCCTCATTCAACGCCCTTGCAGCCCTCTCCACCTCATCCGGCGTCGTGTAGCGGCCAAAGCCGATCCGCACCGATCCGCGCGCCTGGCCATCGCTCAGCCCCAGCGCGCGCAGCACATGGCTAGGCCGCCCGGACCCGCTTGCGCAAGCGCTGCCGAGCGAAAAAGCGATATTGCGGCAATAAGACAACAGCCGCGCGCCGTCGATCCCGTCGCGCCGCAGGTTGAGATTGCCGGGATAGCGGTGCGTCGCGCTGCCGTTGAGCGACCAGTCGGGGAGAGCCGCGCGGGCGAGCGCGGCGAGGCTTTCGACATGGGCGCGGTCGCTGGCGGCATTTTCGCGCATCAGGCGGGCGGCGACGCCAAAGCCCGCGCACAACGCCGGGGACAGGGTGCCAGAGCGCAGCCCCCCTTCCTGCCCGCCGCCATGGAGCAGCGGCGCGGGACGGACGCCTTCGCGCAGCCAGAGCGCGCCCACGCCCTTTGGCCCATGGATCTTGTGCGCGCTGATCGTGATCATGTCGCAGCCATCGGGGATGGGCACGCGGCCATAGCCCTGCACCGCGTCGCACAGGAACAGCGCGCCCGCATCGCGCGCCAGTGCGCCAAGCGCCTTTATCGGCTGGATCACGCCGATTTCGTTGTTGACCAGCATCGCGGCGACCAGCGCCACACCGGGGCGGATGGCGGCGCGGGCCGCGTTCATATCGACCAGGCCGTCGCTATCGACCGGCAGGATCGTCACGTCCCGCCCCTGCCGCCGCATCGCGTCGGCCGTATCGAGCACGGCCGCATGTTCGGTCGCGATGGTGACGATGCCGCCGGACGGCGCGCCCTGGATCGCGATGTTGAGCGCCTCGGTCGCGCCGGAAGTGAAGATCAGCCGGCCGCCGGGGGGCAGCAGGCGGGCAATCTCGTCGCGCGCCACCTCGACCTGCGCGGCGGCTGCGCGGCCGGGGCGATGGGCGCTGTGCGGATTGGCGAACTGGTCGCGCAGCAGCGGGACCATGGCGTCGAACACTTCGGGCGCGAGCGGCGTCGTCGCCTGATAATCGAGATAGATCATGACCGCGCCCGGTGCGCCATGGTGGTCCAGGCGGCAAGGAACCGGTCGACGTCGTGCTCGCTGGTCTGCGGGCCGAAGCTGACGCGGACGACTTCGCCGGCCGCCGCCTCGTCCCAGCCCATCGCGCCCAGCACATGGCTGGTCTTCAAGGAGCCGGACGAACAGGCGCTGCCGGCGGACACCGAAATGCCCTGCATGTCGAACTGGATGAGTTGTGCGCGGGCGGAGAGGCCGGGCATGCGGTAGCTGGCGATGGTGGGGATGCGGGGCGCGTCGCGCGCGACGATCGTGCCGCCCGCAGCTTCGATCCCGGCGTCGAGGCGTGCGCGCAAGGCGGCGGCGCGGGGCAGCCAGTTGCTTTGCGCGTCGAGGGCGGCGGCCATGGCGAGGATCGCGGGCAGATTTTCGGTGCCCGCGCGATAGCCCTGTTCCTGACCGCCGCTGGGCGCGATCAGGGCAAGATCACCGATCAGCAGTGCGCCCACGCCAGGCGGACCGCCGAATTTATGCGCGCTCACCGCGATCATGTCGGCGTCCGGCAGGGGCAGCTTGCCCGCGCTCTGGGCGCAGTCGGCAAAGAGGATGCCGGATGCGCGGTCGATCCGGTCCAGGGGCTGGATGACGCCGGTTTCGTTATTGACATGCTGGATGGCGAGGATGGCGTTTGCGTGCGGACGCTCAGCCCGAACGGCATCCAGGACAATCCCGTTGGCGTCGACCGGAAGGCGGTCCGCGCCCGGCGTTACGCGCAGCACGGCGTCATGTTCGACCGGCGAGGTCACGACCCGGCGCGCCCTGGCGCGGGTCAGCGCGATGGCGATGGCTTCGCTGGCCCCGGAGGTGAAAATGACATGCCCCTTCCACCCCAAGGCGGCGGCGATCCGGGCGCGCGCATCCTCCAGCGCGGCGCGCGCGGCGCGGCCGTCGGCATGGGGGCTGGACGGGTTGGCCCACAGGTCCAGCGCAGCGACCATGGCGGCGCGCGCCTGCGGCAGCATGGGGGTCGTGGCGGCATGATCGAGGTAAAGGCGGTCGGCGGCCAAGCGGCGTTACTCATTGATTGCGGAAATGGCGGCGGCTTCTATATAGGCGGTCTGCCGCGCCGCGCCAGCTTCGCCTGATGCGTGCGCCAACCCTTTTTCCCCGCCGCCCCGGTCCTTGCCCAAGGAACAGGACGGCCCAGAACGATAACAGGTGCCATGCCCGACGTCATTTTCCCCGGACCCGAAGGCCGTCTCGAAGGCCGTTTCAGCCCCCCGCCGCGCCCGCGCGCGCCGGTCGCCATGATCCTGCATCCCCACCCGCAGGGCGGCGGCACGATGAACGACCGGATCACCCAGGCGCTCTACAAGACGTTCGTCAAGCGCGGCTTTGCCGTGCTGCGCTTCAATTTCCGGGGCGTGGGCCGCAGCCAGGGGACGTTCGACAATGGCGTCGGCGAATTGTCCGACGCGGCAGCCGCGCTCGACTGGGTGCAAAGCTTCCACCCCGAAGCGCAGACGACGTGGATTGCGGGCTTTTCCTTCGGTGCGTGGATCGGCATGCAGCTGCTGATGCGCCGGCCCGAAATTCGCGGCTTCATCTCGGTCGCGCCACCCGCCAACATGTATGATTTCTCGTTCCTGGCCCCCTGCCCGTCGAGCGGCATCATCGTGCAGGGGACGGCCGACGAAGTGGTGACGGCCAGCGCGGTGCAGAAGCTGGTCGACAAGCTGCGCACGCAAAAGGGCATCACCATCCATCATGACGAAATTCGCGGCGCGAATCATTTTTTCGAGCATGAGCTGGATCAGCTGATGAAGTCGGTCGACAATTATCTGGACATGCGCCTGTCGCCAGATTCGCCGATCCGCTGATCGGACCGCCCACGGCCGGATAGGCAAAAAGGGCGCGGTTGCCATTTGGCCACCGCGCCCTTTTTTGCTGACCCCGCGCTCCCCCCGAAGCGCAGGGCGTCAGTTCGCCTTGCTCATGTCCACCTTTTCCACCCATTCGGGGTAGAAGGTCGGTTCGCGGTTGGACCAGCCGGCCGCGGTCGCAGCCGCTTCGCTGATCGACTGGAGCAAGGTGCGGCGCTTTTCCGGGTGAAGGTGCGGCAAGCTCGCCGCCGCGCAAAAGGCGCCCGGCAGCCAGGGCCGCGATCCCGCGCCGAGCAACCGTTCATAGAGGAAGCGATAGGCCGAAAAGCTGCCCAGCCGATCCTGCCCCAGGTCGAACGCGGACACAGTGACCAGCGGCGCCATGAAGGGTTCGGCCTGTTCCAGGCCGCTGTCATCGGGCACGCGCATCTTGATGTCGTCGAGACGCCCGTAAATGCGGGCCTGCGCCCGGATCGAGGCTTCCTCGACCAAATCGCGCGACCACAGCTTTGTCGCGTCGCGACGGCGCAGGCCGATGTCCAGGGATCTGCGGATATAGCGTTGTGTCGCAGACGGGAAGCTCGCGAATTCGCGCAGTTCCGCCAAGGTGATGGCGCCGTCCGCTGGTCTTGCACTCGTGCCCATAGTCTTGCCCTCCGACTTCAAGTCGTACGACAGACTATGCGCCTTCCATGGTTACCGAAGGCTTAAGCGCCTATTCTGCCGCCATTCACAAGGGATCAGATTTGGTTGTGCAGCGCAACATGAAAATCCGCGTTTGCGACAAATGGATGACGGTTGCGCTACCGGGATCAGGCCACCGCGGCGACATCCTGCGTCAGCCAGGCAAAGGCCGTGTCGGCCCTGTCGAAAATTTGAAGGTAGGATTGCGTCATTTCCCGCTGCACCTGCAACCGCGCCAGTGCGCTGGCCGTGACGATGGCTATGCGGCGCGCTTGGGGGAAGCCGGCAAAATGCGTGCGAAACATGGCCAGCGCATCTTGCGGCTGAATGGCGCTTTGACTCATATCCATGCGCAGAAGGTAGCCGGGATAAAATCCGTTACGGTCAAATTCGGTCCAGCAGGCGCGGGCATAGGCTTCGACGTCGTGGACAGTGAAATAACGATGCCAGGCCACGTCCATCAGGCGCAGGTCAGAACGGAACGCGATATCATAATGACGGTCGGGCATTGACGGCGAACTCCAGGATCGCGCGTCAATGCCCTAAAAATCTTAGCAAAAGGCTTAGGCGTTCGTTCTGCTCGCCAAGGCCGCGCCGATCATGCTGCGCCATACCGCGACATCGCCAGCGCTCGCCATCTGAGCGTCAGGCTCCCGCAGGGTATGGAGGATGGCATAGGCATCCTCCACATGATCCGGCCAGGACGCGTCGACCGCGCTTGATGCATGGGCATCCTGGCCTTCGCCATTGAGACTAAGGTGACGGCCGGCCAGTACCCGGGCAATACGCTCCACGGCGGGCGTGCAGGACGTTGGCATCGAACGGGTCACTCCTTTCATTCTTCTATGTTCGCCGCATGATAGCATCAATATGGGCCGCCGCCATCATTCCTCTTCGCGATAGCCCGACGATGGCACGGGATCGCCCTTGTCGCCCGACCGCGCGGTCGATGGCGGATCGGAGGCATCCATCGAATCCTTGAGGCCCTCCTCCAGCTTTTCCTCCGCGCTCACGACATGATCCTGCTGATCGGTTTCGCGCTCGTCGCGCGCTTCCTCGCGGCTGTTCGGGCGGATGTCGCTCTTGTCACTCATGTCACTCTCCTTCTGCGCGCCGTTAGCGCGTCTTCGCCTAAGTCAACGACGGGTGGGAAGCGCGGTTCCGCTGTTGATCGTTCGACCAACACGCATCGCGGTTCGACCAGTTACTGCGGCGCAGGGCGACAAGAATGGCGGATAGCGCTAGACAGGCGCCATGACATTGTTTCCCGAAGACGGCGATCGCGGCGTTTCACCGGCCATCGCGCTTTATTCGATTCTGGGCTTCTGGCTGTTCTACACCATGCTGGTCAGCCTGCGCGCCGCCGTCGTGGGCTTTGAATCGCAGATGGAGATGGCCGCCCGCCGCATGGTGGTGGCGATCATCGGCATCATCATCACCTGGGTGCTGTATCTGGTGCTGCGCCGGTTCGATGCCCGGCCGCTGGCGCTGCGGATCGTCGCCGCCTTTTCGCTGGCCGCGCCCTTCGCGCTCGCGATGGCGGCGACCAACTATTATATGTTCAACGTCTATGACCCCACGATGTTCGCCGACGCGGACATGCAGAAAAAGGCGCTGGAGGAAAATTACGCGCTAGTCAGCATCGTCGAGGATGCGATCAGCCGCTTCTTCTTCTTGTCGGCCTGGGCGGGACTCTATCTTGCCCTGTCCTACGCCAGCGAAGCGCGACGCGTGGAGCGCCGCGCCGCCCGGCTGGAGCGCGCGGCGCAGCAGGCCGAATTGCGGTCGCTGCGCTATCAGGTGAACCCGCATTTCCTGTTCAACACATTGAATTCGCTGTCGTCGCTGGTGATGAAGGACCGGCGCGACGAGGCCGAGCAGATGATCATGTCGCTCAGCAATTTCTATCGCACGAGCCTGACCGGCGATCCGCTCGACGATGTGCCGCTGGCGGAGGAAGTGCATCTCCAGAAACTTTATCTGGATATTGAGGGCGTGCGCTTTCCCGACCGGTTGAAGACGGTGATCGACATCCCGCCATCGCTGCTGACCGCCTGCGTCCCGGGGCTGATCCTGCAACCCGTGGTCGAAAATGCGATCAAATATGGCGTGTCGCGCACGTCGCAGCCGGTGGAGATTCGCATCACCGCCCGCGAGGATGGCGATCTGATGCATATCAACGTGACCGATGATGGTCCCAATCCGCCCGGTGACGCCGATGGCGGCAACGGCATCGGCCTTGCCAATGTGCGCGACCGGCTGACCGCGCGCTTTGGCGAGAGCGGGCGGATCGTCTATGGTCCGCGTGAGGCGGGCGGCTTCGCCGTGCTGCTGACCCTTCCCATCCTTCGCAAGGGGTGCTGAACGCATCATGTCCATTCGCACGATGATCGTCGATGACGAACCGCTGGCGATCGAGCGGTTGCAGATGCTGTGCGCGCGTGAACCGCGCATCGCCCTGGTGGGCACCGCCAGCGATGGCGAGGCGGCGCTGCGCCTGATCGAGGGGTTGAAGCCCGACCTTGTCATGCTGGACATCGCCATGCCGTTGCTGGACGGCATCGGCGTCGCGCGCGCGGTCGGGCGGATGGGGATGCGTCCCGCGGTCATTTTCGTGACCGCCTTCGAAGGCTTCGCGGTCGAGGCGTTCGATCTGGCGGCGGTCGATTACATGCTGAAACCCGTCGCGCATGATCGCCTGTCGCGCGCCATCGACCGGGTGGAGGCGGCGCTGCGCAACCGCTTGCCCGAAGGCGAAGCGGCGGCCGAGCCGCAACCTGAATGGGCCGAGGAATTCTGGGTGCCGCACCGGTCCGAGCTGATCCGCCTGGCCGCCGACCAGATCGACCGGATCGAGGCGGAGCGCGACTATATGCGGCTGCATGTCGGGCAGCACAGCTATTTGCTGCACCAGACGATCAGTTCGCTGGAGGAAAGGCTGGACCCGCAGCAATTTGTCCGCCTGCACCGGTCGCATATCGTGCGGCGCGACCATATCGCGCGGCTGCGCCATGATGGCAGCGGCGTGTGGTTCGCCGCGCTGGCGGACGGGGGCGAGATCAGGATCGGTCGAACATTCCTGGCGAACGCGCGGGCGATGACGGGGCGCTGAGCCTCAGCGCGTTTCCAGCAGGCGCGCGTCCGGCCCCGGCAGCGCCGTGATCGCGACATTGGCGAACATGACGAGGCCGGCGATAATCATCAGCGCGCCGCGCTTGCGATCGCCCTTGCGCATGATCGCATAGATGCCGCCGCCCGTCAGCAAGACGCCCGCGAGCATGAGGATGGAAAGAAGCGTGCCGGCCATGGCCGATGCCATAAGCGGCAAGCTGGACTGTGGCAATTGCCGCCTTGTCCTCCTATGAGGCGCGCAGACACGAATCACCCGCAGGTGAAGGACCGTTGCAACCCATGAACATCGCCATCGCTTCCGATCATGCCGCCGTCGAATTGAAGGCGGAACTGGCGCAGTGGCTGCGCGCGGAGGGGCATGCGGTCGAGGATCTGGGACCGGCGACCGCCGACCGGGTGGATTATCCCGATTATGGTTACAAACTCGCGACGGCGATCGCGTCTGGCGCGGCCGATCGCGGCATTGCGCTGTGCGGATCGGGCATCGGCATTTCGATCGCGGTCAACCGCAACCCGGCGTGCCGCTGCGCCCTGGTCGGTGAGCCGCTGTCGGCCGCGCTGGCGCGCGAGCATAATGACGCCAATGTGCTCGCCATGGGCGCGCGCCTGACCGGCGTCGACATGGCCAAGGCGTGCGTGACCGCATTCCTGACCACCGAATTTGGCGGCGGGCGCCATGCCGGCCGCGTCGACAAACTCTCCCAGCCTGCGCTCTGAAAGGACCCCGCGATGAGCACCGACACCCTCTCCCCCCCCGCCCTGTCGGACATTCGTTCGGACGGCTATTTCACCCGCAGCCTGGCTGATGCCGACCCCGCCGTCTTTGGCGGCGTGCAGCAGGAACTGAAGCGCGAGCAGACGCAGATTGAACTGATCGCGTCGGAAAACATCGTGTCCAAGGCGGTGCTGGAGGCGCAGGGGTCCGTCTTCACCAACAAATATGCCGAAGGCTATCCGGGCAAGCGCTATTATCAGGGCTGCGCGCCGTCGGACGTGGTGGAGCAGCTGGCGATCGACCGCGCCAAGCAATTGTTCGGCTGCAACTTCGTCAACGTCCAGCCCCATTCGGGCGCGCAGGCCAATGGCGGCGTCATGCTGGCGCTGGTGAAGCCGGGTGAGACGATCATGGGCCTTAGCCTGGACGCGGGCGGCCACCTGACCCATGGGTCCAAGCCCAGCATGTCGGGCAAATGGTTCAACGCCGTGCAATATGGCGTGCGCGAGGACACCCACCTCATCGACTATGACGATGTCGAGCGGCAGGCGATCGAATGCCAGCCAAAGCTGATCATCGCTGGCGGCAGCGCCTATCCGCGCCAGATCGACTTCGCCCGCTTCCGCGCCATCGCGGACAAGGTCGGCGCGCTGTTCATGGTCGACATGGCGCATTTCGCAGGGCTAGTGGCCGGCGGCGCGCACCCGTCGCCCTTTGGCCACGCCCATGTCGTGACGACCACCACGCACAAGACGCTGCGCGGTCCGCGCGGCGGCATGATCCTGACCGATGACGAGGCGATCGCCAAGAAGATCAATTCCGCCATCTTCCCCGGCCTTCAGGGCGGCCCGCTGATGCATGTCATCGCCGCCAAGGCGGTGGCGTTCGGCGAGGCGCTGCGCCCTGAATTCAAGACCTATGCGCAGCAGATCGTCACCAACGCCCGGGCGCTGGCGACGAAGCTGGAGCAGCGCGGGCTCGCCGTCATTTCCGGCGGCACCGACACGCATCTGGCGCTCATCGACCTACGCCCCTACGGCATTTCGGGCAAGGACGCGGACGAGGCGCTGGAGCGCAGCTTCATCACCTGCAACAAGAATGGCGTGCCGGGCGACCCGCTGCCGCCGACCAAGACCAGCGGCATCCGCGTGGGTTCGCCCGCCGGCACGACGCGCGGTTTCGGCGTGGCGGAGTTCGAGGCGATCGGCGACATGATCGCCGACGTGCTGGAGGGCCTGCGCGACAAGGGCGAGGAAGGCGACGCGAGCGTCGAAGCCAATGTGCGCGAGCGCGTCAGCGCCCTGTGCGCGCGCTTCCCCATCTACGAGGGGTAAGACCGCTTGCGCTGCCCCTTCTGCGCCCATGAGGACAGCCAGGTGAAGGACAGCCGGCCGACGGAGGATGGCGCCGCCATCCGCCGTCGCCGCCAGTGCGAGGCGTGCGGCGCGCGCTTCACCACGTTCGAACGCATCCAGCTGCGCGACATCTGGGTGGTGAAGAGCGAGGGCCGCAAGGAAGCGTTCGACCGGGACAAGCTGGCGCGATCGGTCGGCATCGCCTGCCGCAAGCGGCCGATCGACCCCAGCCGATTGGAAAAGCTGATTTCCGGCATTCAGCGCCAGCTTGAAACCAGCGGCGAGGGCGAAGTCCCTGCGCGCGCGATCGGCGAAATGGTGATGGAAGGGCTCAAACGCCTCGACAGCGTGGCCTATATCCGCTTCGCCAGCGTCTACAAGGACTTCACCGACGCCAAGGATTTCGAAGAATTCGCCGGCACGGTGCAGGAGGTGGGGCGTGAGTGAGGGGCCTTGGCCCACACGCCAACTGCCGTTCGTCCTGAGTAGCCATTGAGCGAAGCCGAAATGGCGTATCGAAGGACCGCGAGATGAGTTTTCACACCTATATGCTGCGCTGCGCCGATGGCAGCTATTATCTCGGGCATACCGATAGTCTCGATGCGCGGATTGCGCAGCATCAGTCCGGCGACATTGCTGGCTATACGCACAGCCGCCGGCCCGTCTCCCTGGTGTGGCAGCAGGACTTTGGCTCGCGTGAGGAAGCCATAGCTGCCGAGCAGCAGATCAAGGGTTGGTCGCGCAAGAAGAAAGAGGCGCTGATCGACGGCGATTGGGGCTTGATCAGCGCGTTGGCGCGCAAATCCTTCGATACGGGGCTTCGGCAGGCTCAGCCCCTGCTCAGGACGAACGGGGAAAGGGGGCACATATCTCCTGCGATCGTCCTCGTCCGCCCGCAAATGGGCGAGAATATCGGCAAGGCGGCCCGTTCTCGACCACGGGTCCCGGCTCCGCTCGACCCTGGCTCGAACCGAACGGAAGATGGCGTAGCTCCGCAGGCCCAGCCCCCACTCAGGACGAACGGGGATGTGGAGAAAGCATTCCCCGTCATCGTCCTCGTCCGTCCGCAACTGGGCGAGAATATCGGCAAGGCGGCGCGGGCCATGCTGAATTTCGGGTTGACCGAGATGCGGCTGGTCAGCCCGCGCGATGGCTGGCCCAATCCCGATGCCGGGCCGGCGGCGGCGGGCGCGGACGTCGTGCTGGACGGCGCGCAGGTCTATGAGACGCTGGCCGATGCGGTTGCCGATTGCGCCCATGTCTATGCGACCACGGTGCGCAAGCGCGGCGTGACCAAGCCGGTGGTCACGCCCGAGGAAGCCGCGCGCGAAATCCATGGCGCGACGGGGCGCAGCGCGTTCGTCTTCGGCCCGGAACGATCGGGCCTGGAAACCGACGATGTCGCATTGGCGCGCAAGATACTGACGGTGCCGATCAACCCCGACTTCGGATCCCTCAATCTGGCACAAGCGGTGATCCTGTGCGCCTATGAATGGTCGAAACAGGCGTCGCTGACGCAGCCCACCATGTCCGATCTGGGCGAACCCGCGCCGCAAGAGGAGCTGGAAGGGATGATCGGCCAGCTGGAAACGCTGTTGGACAGCGCAGGCTATTTCTTCCCGCCCGATCGCGCGCCCGCGACCAAGCGGACGCTGCGCAACCTGCTGACCAAGCCGGGCTGGAATCATCTGGAGGTACGGACCTTGCGCGGCGTATTGTCCGCGCTGGGCAATCCGCGCGCCCGCTGACCCGCCGGTCAGATGCCGCCGGGATGCACCGGCCAGCCGCCCTGCTCCAGCGCGTAGGTCAACGCGGACACGCAGGCGTCAAGCCGCGCCTGATCCGTCGAGCGCACGACGAAATTCGCGCCAGTGCGGCCTTCGCGGAAAAAAGGGTAGCTGCCGATCTGGCAGCCTTCATGCGCCCTCTCGGTCTTGCCCAGCAGGTCGGCAACCTCGCTTTCGGCGACCCAGCAGCCGATCGTCGTCGCCAGCAGCGGGCTGCCCCCTTCCAGCGTGCCCGTCAGGGCTTCGAGCATGCCGGCGGTGATCGACGGCACGCCAGCCATGATGAAGATATTGCCATGCCGGATGCCCGGTGCGCCCGACATGCGGTTTTCGATCAGGCTCGCCCCATCGGGCACGCGCGCCATGCGCAATCGCGCGTCGGTGAGGCCACCGCGCGTCTCATAATAGCTTTCAAGCACCGCCCGCGCCTTGGGATGGACAATGACCTCGACGCCCAGCGCCGCCGCAATGGCGTCGACGGTGATGTCATCATGGGTGGGGCCGATGCCGCCGGTGGTGAACAGATAATCATTGCGTGCGCGCAGGATATTGACCGCCTCGACAATGGCGGGCTGGTCATCGGCGACGACGCGCACTTCGGCCAGCCTGATGCCCTGGACATTAAGCCAGGTCGCGATCTGCGCCACATTCCTGTCCTGCGTCCGGCCCGACAATATCTCGTCACCGATGACGATCAGGGCGGCGGTCCAGATGCGGTTGGGATCAGGCATGGCGCGGTCATAGCCGCGCCTGCGCGCCCTGCCTAGACGCCCCCTCGCATTATGGCGTGCGAGCGATTATAAACGGGTTATGACCGAATATATGACGATGACGGCCGATGCGCCGGTGAGCCGATCGACCGCGATCAAGCTGCACGACGAATCCGGCTTTGCAGGCATGCGCAAGGCCGGGCGGCTGGCAGCCGAGATACTCGACGCGCTGGTCCCCCATGTCGTGCCCGGCGTCACCACCGGCGAACTGGACGATATCGTGCGCGGCATGACGCTGGAGGGCGGCGGCGTCCCTGCGACGCTGGGCTATCGCGGCTATACGCATAGCTGCTGCATCAGCCTCAACAATGTCATCTGCCATGGCATTCCGGGCGACACGAAGATCAAGGATGGCGACATCCTCAACATCGACGTCACGCCGCAGGTCGATGGCTGGCACGGCGATACCAGCCGCATGTATATTGCCGGTGACGCGCCGATCAAGGCGCGCCGGCTGGTCGAGATCACCTATGAATGCCTGATGCTGGGCATAGAGCAGGCGAAGCCGGGCAATCATCTGGGCGACATCGGCCATGCGATCCAGCGCTTTGCCGAGAAGCATCGTTATGGCGTGGTGCGCGATTTCTGCGGCCATGGCCTGGGCCGCGTATTCCATGACAGCCCGGAGGTCGTGCATATCGGCCGCCCCGGCACGGGTCCGGAACTGCGGCCGGGCATGTTCTTCACGATCGAGCCGATGATCAATATCGGCAAGCCCGACGTGCGCATGCTGGACGATGGCTGGACCGCGGTGACGCGCGACCGCAGCCTGTCGGCGCAATTTGAACATAGCATCGGCATCACCGAAAGCGGATGCGAGATTTTCACGCAAAGCCCGGCCGGCCTGCACTGCCCGCCCTATCGCTGATCGAGCGATGCCCATTATTTGGGCAGGGCGACAGGATATTGCCCGGAATGCGGGCAATATGGACAAAGATTGCTGCATCGCCGAAAGCAGTCCTAGCGATTCGCCGATTGGCACGGTAATTGATAGCCATGAGGGACGGGAACCAGCCTTGCGGGGGCATGGGATCGTCGCTTGAGGAGAGGCATGGAGGCACCGCCCTGCATGTCGGGGCGCGTCATGGGTTGGGATTATTTGCGATGAAGAAGATCGAGGCGATCATCAAGCCGTTCAAGCTGGACGAGGTGAAGGAAGCGCTGCACGAAGTGGGCGTTTCGGGCATCACCGTTACCGAAGCCAAGGGGTTCGGCCGGCAGAAGGGCCATACCGAACTGTATCGCGGCGCCGAATATGTGGTCGATTTCCTGCCCAAGGTGAAGCTGGAAGTGGTGGTCGACGATTCGGTCGCCGATCGCGTGGTCGAAGCGATTTCCGCCGCGGCCCAGACCGGCCGGATCGGCGACGGCAAGATCTTCATTTCCAACATCGAGGGCGCGGTGCGCATCCGCACCGGCGAGCGCGACAGCGACGCAATCTGACAAGACGGCCGGTTCCACCGGGGCCGGCCGGCCAGGCATCAACAAACCCCTTCGGGGGGGTTTTTCTGAAAGAAGGGCAAGCGCATATGGCCAACACGCCAAAAGACATCCTGAAGATGATCGAGGAAAAGGAGATCGAGTGGGTCGATGTCCGCTTCACCGATCCCAAGGGCAAGTGGCAGCACCTGACCATGGTGTCGAGTGTGCTTGGCGAGGATGAACTGACCGACGGCCTGATGTTCGACGGCTCCTCGATCGAGGGGTGGAAGGCGATCAACGAGTCGGACATGATCCTCAAGCCCGACCTGGACGCCGTCTATGTCGATCCGTTCAGCGCGACGCCGATGCTCATCATCTTCTGCGACATTGTCGAGCCGGACACGGGCGAACTCTACAGCCGCGATCCGCGCTCGACCGCCAAGCGCGCCGAAGCCTTCGTCAAGTCGGCCGGCTTCGGCGACACGGTCTATGTCGGGCCGGAAGCCGAATTCTTCATGTTCGACGATGTGCGCTTCGAAAACGACTATTCGCAAAGCTATTACAAGATCGACGACATCGAATTGCCGACCAACACCGGCAAGGAATATGAAGGCGGGAACCTCGGCCACCGTCCGCGCGCCAAGGGCGGCTATTTCCCGGTCGCGCCGGTCGATCCGTGCACCGACATCCGCGCCGAAATGGTCAGCACCATGCTGGAAATGGGCTTGCCCTGCGACAAGCATCACCATGAAGTCGCCGCCGCGCAGCACGAACTGGGCCTGACCTTCGGCACCCTGGTGCAGACCGCCGACCGTATGCAGATCTACAAATATGTCGTGCAGATGGTCGCGCAGGCCTATGGCAAGACCGCGACCTTCATGCCCAAGCCGATCGCGCAGGACAATGGCAGCGGCATGCACACGCATATGTCGATCTGGGAAGGCGGCAAGCCGCTGTTCGCGGGCGACGGCTATGCCGGCCTTTCGGAAACCTGCCTCTATTTCATCGGCGGCGTCATCAAGCATGCCAAGGCCCTAAATGCCTTCACCAATCCGACCACGAACAGCTACAAGCGGCTGGTGCCGGGCTTCGAAGCGCCGGTGCTGCTCGCCTATTCGGCGCGCAACCGTTCGGCCTCCTGCCGCATTCCCTATGGCGCGGGCGCCAAGGCGAAGCGCGTAGAGTTCCGCTTCCCCGACGCGATGGCCAACCCCTATCTGTGCTACGCCGCGCTGCTGATGGCGGGCCTCGACGGTATCGAGAACAAAATCCATCCGGGGGCCGCGATGGACAAGAATCTCTACGACCTGCCGCCCGAAGAGCTGAGCCAGGTGCCGACCGTCTGCGCGTCGCTGCGCGAGGCGCTGACCAGCCTGGAAGCCGATTACGAATTCCTGCTCAAGGGCGATGTCTTCACCAAGGATCAGATCGAAGCCTATATCGAACTGAAATGGCCCGAAGTCTATCGCTGGGAAATGGCCCCGTCGCCGGTCGAATTCGACATGTATTACAGCGCCTGATCCTTTCCCAGGCATTGTGATGAGAAGCCCGGCCGCGCGAGCGGTCGGGCTTTTTTGCGTTTCGACGCTTGTTCGGTCGGCCCGGCCCCCTCACATCGGCGCGATGAACCCGCTTGCATCGTTCGGCCTTTCCGTCCCCATCATTCAGGCGCCAATGGCGGGTGTGTCCTCGCCCGACATGGCGGCGGCCGTCAGCAACGCCGGCGCCTTAGGCTCGATCGCGGTAGGCGCCGTCGACGCGAGCCAAGCCCGGGCCATGATCGATGCCGTGGCCGCACGCACCAACCGCCCCTTCAACGTCAATCTGTTCGTCCACCAACCCGCTATCCCGCGCCCGGACGTCGAAACGCGATGGCTGGCGGCCATGGCGCCCCTGTTCTCGCGGTTCGATGCCAAACCGCCACCTGCCCTGCGCGCCATCTATCGCAGCTTCGCCGAAGATGACGCGATGCTGGCCATGCTGGTGGAGGCTCGACCAGCAGTCGTCAGTTTTCATTTCGGCCTGCCCGATGACCGGCAAATCACCTTGTTGAAATCGGTCGGCTGCATCCTTCTTGCCAGTGTGACGAATGCGCGCGAAGCGCGGGCGGCGCGGGAAGCGGGCATCGACCTGCTGGTGGCGCAGGGGTATGAAGCCGGGGGACATCGCGGCATGTTCGACCCAGCCTTGCCTGATGCGCAACTCGGCACGATGGCCCTCACCCGGTTGCTGGTCGAGCAGTCTGGACTGCCCGTGATTGCTGCGGGCGGGATCATGGATGGCCGCGGCGTCAGGGCCGCGCTGAACCTGGGCGCGGTAGCGGCGCAGATGGGCACGGCCTTCATCGCGTGCCCCGAAAGCGACGCCGACGCCGCCTATCGCGCGGTGCTCTTCAACGAGGCCGCCCATGACACGGTCATGACCCATGCTGTTTCCGGCCGCCCGGCGCGCTGCCTGCGCAACGCTTTTGTCGATTGGGGTGAGGGGGTCGCAACGGCCCCGCCCGATTATCCGATCGCCTATGATGCGGGCAAGGCGCTGCACCGGGCGGCCAGGGCGCATGGCGAAACCGGCTTTGGCGCGCAATGGGCGGGCCAGGGCGCGCCACTGGCCCGCGCCATGCCGGCCGCTGAGCTGGTGGCGCGGATCGCGGCGGAAATGGCCGCGACTTAGCCCGGTATAACGGCCCCGAATAACAGGGTCGGCTCGCCGGCGGGGGACAGGACGATCTGGCCGCCGGCCTCCATCACCAGCTGGCGCACCATCCAGGCGGCGGCGGTCCGCGACGCCAGCCCCTCGATCGGCAGCGTGCCGGCCAGCGCGGCGCGCAGGTCGGGATCAAGCACCAGTTTCGGCCCTTCGGCGCGCACGACGATTTCGGTGACGCCCGGCCGCGTTTCCGCGCCGATGTCAAGCTGCCCGCCGCGCACCAGCGCGTCGCCCGCGATCAGCGCCAGATTGAGCAGAATCTTGGCCGCCAGCTTGCCCAGCATCTGTTCATCGACCATCCAGCCGACCTTGACCCGGCCGGCGCCCGCGAACATGCCTTCGATCGCGACCTTGGCCTCATGCGGCGGGACAGCCTCGCCAAAGCCGCCGGCCGAACCGAAGGCCAGGCGAAAGAATTTTAGCTTGTTCGCCGACGTCCGCGCGCTGTCCCCCAACAGGTCGAGGCAGCGTTCGCGCATCGCCGGATCGGTTTCGTCCGCCATCAGTTCCAGCCCGTTGTTGAGCGCGCCGACCGGGCTCAGCAGGTCGTGGCACAGGCGCGAACACAGAAGGCTGGCAAATTCGATGCTGTCGGTCGGGTTGGTCATGCGGATGCGGATCGCCAATGCTTGTAAGGGGACTGCTTGGCTAATGCGCCGCCCCGCCCCCCGATGCAACCCCGACTCACCGCCTTTCCGTCACCTCATGTCGAGCTTCGCCTCGGCAAATCGCACCGCGCCCCCCTCGCCCGGTCCGGCGACCCACAACCGCGCCACGCCGTCCGCCACGATCAGCCACAACGCGCCGTCGGGCGCGGCGCAGGCGGTGTCTGTCGCCGATGGGACCGCTACCCCCGATGGGTGCGAATGATAATGGCCGATGATCACCGGACCACCGTTCCGTGCGGCGCGATGGGCGGCGATCAGCACGGCCGGATCCAGTTCGAAATGCCGGGACGGATCGGACGCGACATTGGCCGCCGGCGCCAGGGCATCGATGCGCCCCGCGCTGCCCAGCAGCAGTCCGCATACCTCATTGCGATCGGCCGCGGACAAGGCCCTGATTTGCGCCAGCACGCCCCTTGCTATCTCGACCTTCATGCCTATCTCCCTAGCCAATGGTTCCGGGGGATTCCATCATCGAAGCGACAATCGGCCCGGCGCAGCATGGACTGCGGCTGGATCGCGCCTTAGCGGACCTGTTACCCGACCTGTCGCGCGAGCGGTTGAAGGCCTTGATTGGCGAGGGGCAGGTGCATGCCGCGCCCGCCGACAAGATCAGCGGATCGATGAAGGTCGCGGAGGGCCAGCGTTTCACCATCACCCTGCCCCCGCCCGTGCCATTGGACACGGTGGCGCAGGATATTCCGCTGACCATCGTGCATGAGGATGCCGACCTGCTGGTCGTCGACAAGCCCGCGGGCCTGGTCGTCCATCCCGCCGCCGGCAATCTGGACGGCACATTGGTCAATGCGCTGCTGCATCATTGCGCGGGACAGCTGTCGGGCATTGGCGGTGTCGCGCGGCCGGGCATCGTCCATCGCATCGACAAGGACACGTCGGGCCTGCTGGTCGTGGCCAAGACGGACAGGGCGCATGAAGGGCTGGCCCGCCAGTTCAAGGATCACAGCATCGAACGGGCCTATGCGGCGATCACCTATGGCGTCCCCGTGCCGCCGGCCGGCACCGTGGACAGCTGGATCGGCCGGTCGGACGCTGATCGAAAGAAGATGGCGGTTCATCGGGAAGGCCGCGGCAAACATGCCGTCACCCATTATCGCACGCTGGACAGGCTGCGCGGTGCGGCGCTGGTGGAGTGTCGGCTGGAAACCGGCCGCACGCATCAGGTCCGCGTCCATATGGCGCATATCGGGCACCCCTTGATCGGCGACCCGGTTTACGGTAGAGAAAGAAAAGGTTTCAAATCAATACTGGAAACGCTGGGTTTCAGAAGGCAGGCATTGCACGCCAGAACGTTGGGGTTCATACATCCGGTGAAGGACGAACCGCTTATGTTCGAAAGTGCACTTCCTGCCGATATGCAGGAACTGTTAAGCGCGCTTCACGTATAGGTTTCGACAAGTTTGCGACGGCGCCTGTGACGCCTCTTCTGGGTCCCGCCGCGCATGAAAGGGAAAGGTGACGACATGGCCAAGAGCAATGTCCCCGCGGTTCCGGCGCTGGGCGGTGAAGCCAGCCTCAACCGCTATCTGTCGGAAATTCGCAAATTTCCGCTGTTGACGCCCGAGCAGGAATATATGCTCGCGAAACGCTATCAGGAACATCAGGATCCTGAGGCGGCCGCGCAGCTTGTAACCTCGCACCTGCGGCTGGTGGCCAAGATCGCCATGGGCTATCGCGGCTATGGCCTGCCGGTCAGCGAGTTGATCAGCGAAGGCAATATCGGCCTGATGCAGGGCGTGAAGAAGTTCGAGGCCGATCGCGGCTTCCGTTTGGCGACCTACGCCATGTGGTGGATTCGCGCGTCGATCCAGGAGTTCATCCTGCGCTCCTGGAGCCTGGTGAAGATGGGCACCACCGCCGCGCAGAAGAAGCTGTTCTTCAACCTGCGCCGGATGAAGAACAATATCGAAGCGTTCGAGGATGGCGACCTGCGCCCCGAGGACGTGACGAAGATCGCGACCGACCTGGGCGTCAGCGAAGATGACGTCATTTCGATGAACCGTCGCATGGCGATGGGTGGCGACACGTCGCTCAACGTGCCGATGCGCGAGGATGGCGAGGGCCAGTGGCAGGATTGGCTGGCCGACACCGATCCGTTGCAAGACGAGCGCGTGGCCGACGAGCAGGAAAAAGTCATGCGCCACGACATGCTGGTCGAGGCCATGGATGACCTGAACGATCGCGAGAAGCACATCCTGGCCGAACGCCGGCTGGCCGAAGAGCCCAAGACGCTGGAGGAGCTGAGCCAGGTCTATGGCGTCAGTCGCGAGCGCGTCCGCCAGATCGAGGTGCGCGCATTCGAAAAGCTGCAAAAGGCGATGATGCGCATCGCCGGCGGGCGGCTCGACAAGCTGGCGCGGTTGGCGACGGCCTGATCGAACGGAAATCTTATCGGAAAGGCCCCGGAGTGATCCGGGGCCTTTTTTGTTTGCGCTGTTCAACATGCCGCCGGGCCTGACCGTTAAGCCAACGCAAAGGGATGGCGCACGCCGCCATATCGCGGCATCCTGATACTCCAACTGATTCACGGGAGCATCGATATGGCCCTGGACCTGACCCTTTATACCAATCCCATGTCGCGGGGGCAGACTGCCCGCTGGATGCTGGAGGAGGTGGGCGAACCCTATGACACCATCCTGCTGGGCTATGACGACGGGGGCATGAAATCCGCCGATTACCGCGCGATCAATCCGATGGGCAAGGTGCCCGCGATCGTGCATGGCGGGCGGATCGTCACGGAATGCGCGGCGATTTGCGCCTATCTGGCCGACGCCTTTCCCGCCGCCGGCCTCGCTCCGCCGCTTGAGGCTCGCGACGCCTATTATCGCTGGCTCTTCTTCGCCGCAGGGCCGGTCGAGGCCGCCGTCACCAACAAGGCGATGGGCTTCGTCGTGCCGGAGGGGCGCGAGAAGATGGCGGGATATGGTAGCTTCGATGATGCGATCGCGACGCTTGAAATGGCAGTATCGGGCGACGCCTGGATATGCGGAGAGCAGTTCACCGCGGCCGATGTCTATGTGGGGGCGCAGGTGGACTGGGGCCTGGCGTTTCAGTCGATCCCCTCCCGCCCCGCATTCGAAGCCTATGCCGCGCGACTGCGGGAACGGCCCGCCTATAAGCGGCAGAAGGAGATCGACAACGCCCTTATTGAAAATATGCAGAAGGACGGCTGAGCAGGCTTTCACGACCCATAAAAAGGCCCGGCGGGATGGTTTCCGCCGGGCCTTTCTGTCTTGCCTGAAATTGCGATCAGTCGCGGCTGCCGCCCATGAAGCGCAGCAGGAACAGGAACATGTTGATGAAGTCGAGATAGAGGTTCAGCGCGCCCATGACGACCGACTTGCCCATCATGTCCGTGCCGGCGACATGCGCGTAGATGCTCTTGATCTTCTGTGTGTCATAGGCGGTGAGACCCGCAAACAGCAGCACGCCAACAAAGCTGATCACCAAGTCCATCGCGCTGGAGCGCAGGAACAGGTTGATGAGGCTGGCGACCAGCAGGCCGACCACACCCATGATCAGGAAGGTGCCGAAACCCGACAGATCCTTCTTGGTGGTGTAGCCCCAGAGGCTAAGGCCCGCGAAAGCAGCGGCGGTCGCGAAGAAGGTCTGCGCGATCGACGTGCCGGTATAGACCAGGAAGATCGACGAGAGCGACAGGCCCATGACGGCCGCATAGACCCAGTAAAGCGTCTGCGCCGTGGCCGTGGACAGCCGGTTGATGCCAAAGCTCAGCACCATCACGAACGCCAGCGGGGCAAACATGATGACATATTTGAGGATGCCCGGCCCGGCGAGCACCTGATAGGCAAGACCGCTCGACGCGAACAGCAGCGCGACGATGCCGGTCAGCAACACGCCGCTCGCCATATAATTATAGACCGAGAGCATATAGCGGCGCAGCCCGGCGTCGAACGCCTCGCCGCGTGCGGTGGTGGCGTTGCCAAAACCCGCAACGCCGGATCGGGGGTCGGACCAGTTGGCCATGAAATTCATCTCCTTTGCCGGCGCTTGTCGCCGGTCCCCTCATTATCGGCGCTAATGGCCGCGACTTCAAGCCAAACCGGAACAGAACTGGCACATTGGCGATGCGCGGCTATAGTCGACCCATGCACCGCCTGTTCGTCGCCATCCGCCCCCCTGCCCCGGTTCGGTCGGCGCTGCTATCGCTGGCCGGCGGCGTGGAAGGCGCGCGATGGCAGGATGACGAACAATTGCATCTGACGCTGCGCTTCATCGGTGATGTCGACCGCCACCGGGCCAACGACATAGCCGACCTGCTGGGCGGCATCCGCTTCACGCCCTTCGACGTGCGGATCGAGGGGGTTGGCAGTTTCGACCGCAGGGGCGTGGTCGATACATTATGGGCGGGCGTGCAGCCGCGCGAAGCATTAGCGCAACTACACCGCAAGGTCGATCGCGCCTGCGCGCGGGCGGGTCTGCCGCCCGAAGGGCGCGCCTATCTGCCGCACGTGACGCTGGCGCGCTTTGGCCGGGGTGGAGCCTTGGTCGATGCGTTCCTGGCGGTTCACGCCGGCCTCGCCGGTCCGTCTTTCCGTGTCGATGGCTTCACCCTGTTCGAAAGCCGCCTTGGCCATGACGGCGCGCGATATGAGGCGGTGGCCGACTATCGCGCCGATGGCGGGAGCGTGTCCCCCGCCACCTGACCCTGTGCCGGGCGATCAGCCAGCCTTGAGCACGCCGCACGCTACGCGACCGCCAGCATTGCCCGCCGGGTCGCTCTTATTATCATCCGCCTGCGCATGGATGACCACCGCCGCGCCATCGCTGTCCAGCAAGGGCATGGACCCGGTCGCAATCATGCCGCCGGGCACGACATATTCCAGTTCACCCATGCCGTCCGATCCCGCCATCATGTTGGGCATGTCGCCCATATGCTTGCCAGCGGGATTTTCCGAGCCATGCTGGCGATTGGTCGGGTTCCAGTGACCACCGGCGCTGGTGAAATCGGGCGGCGTGCACATGCCGGTGGTGTGGATATGCACAGCGTGCATGCCCGGCGTCAGCCCCTGCGCCTTGACGAGGACGTGCAGCCCATCGGCGGCCTCCGTTACGGTGGCGGTGCCGCGCGCGCTGCCGTCGGCGGCCATCAGCTTCGTGCTGGCCATCGGCGCTTCGGCGGGCATCGGGGCGTCGGTGCCCGTCGTGGCGCAGGCTGACAAGGCGGCACCCAGCGGCAGGGCGAGCAGGACAGGCAGGAATTTCATGAGCAAATCTCCAAGGGCAGAAAGGCAATTCTGGTAGGCGAACGCGGCAGGCCGGCATTTGTTGCCGATGCGAACCGATTTGTCACGATGGGCGCCTTCGATGGCAAAGGGTGTGGCTGTTCCACATGGACGGCAAAGACCTGACAATAGGCCCTGTGCATGCTAGGGGCCGCGCTTTCCGGTTGAATTTGGAATGAGTGTGACGACGCATCAGGTGCATATCATTGGCGGCGGCCTTGCCGGGTCGGAGGCCGCGTGGCAGCTGGCGCGGGCGGGTGTTCGCGTGCGGCTGTCGGAAATGCGCGGCGCGGGCGACATGACGCCGGCGCACCAGACGGACGGACTGGCGGAGCTGGTCTGCTCCAACAGCTTTCGGTCCGACGACGCCGACAAGAATGCCGTCGGCCTGCTGCATCAGGAAATGCGGCGGCTGGATTCGCTCATCATGGCGAGCGCGGAGCCGGCCAAGGTGCCGGCCGGATCGGCGCTTGCGGTCGATCGCCATGTATTTTCGCAAGGCGTCACCCGCGCATTGGCCGAGCATCCCAATATCGAGATCGTGCGCGAACGGATCGACGCGCTGCCCCAGGACGGCATGACCATCGTCGCCACCGGCCCGCTGACCGCGCCCGCCCTCGCCCAGAGCATCGGCGCGGCGGCGGGGATGGAGCATCTGGCCTTTTTCGACGCTATTGCACCCGTCATCCACCGTGACAGCATCGACATGGAGCAATGCTGGATGGCCAATCGCTGGGACAAGATCGGTCCCGGCGGCGGCGAAGGCAAGGATTATATCAACTGCCCGATGGACAAGGACCAGTATCAGGCCTTCGTCCAGGGGCTGCTGGACGGCGAGAAGACCGAATTCAAGGAATGGGAGGCCAGCACCCCCTATTTCGAGGGCTGCATGCCGATCGAGGTGATGGCGTCGCGCGGGCCGGAAACGCTGCGTCATGGCCCCATGAAACCGATGGGCCTCGATAACCCCCGCACCGGCCGCTGGCCCTATGCGGTGGTGCAGTTGCGGCAGGACAATGCCAGCGGCACATTATGGAACATGGTGGGCTTTCAGACCAAGCTGAAGCATGGCGCGCAGGTCGAATTGTTCCGCACCATCCCGGGCCTGGAAAAGGCCGAGTTCGCGCGGCTGGGCGGGCTGCACCGCAATACCTTCATCCAAAGTCCCAAGCTTCTGGACGAGACGCTGCGTTTGAAAAGCGCGCCGCATATCCGCTTTGCCGGGCAGATGACCGGCTGCGAAGGCTATGTCGAAAGCGCGGCGATCGGCCTCATCGCCGGACGCTTTGCGGCGGCCGAACTGCTGGGCCGGGCGATGACGCCGCCACCGGCCGACACGGCGCTGGGCGCGCTGCTGGGCCATGTGACGGGCAATGTCGCCACCGCCGACTATCAGCCGATGAACGTCAATTTCGGCCTGTTTCCACCGCTCGACGACGTGAAGAAGAAACAGCGCAAGGAAGCCTATACCGCGCGGGCGCGATCATCCCTGGGCGCATGGATGGGCGAACTGGGACTGGTCTGAACATATATACACCGTCCGGTTCGAGCGCCGGTTCACGACACGCTCGAACTGAACGGGGAGCCTTAGCATTTGCATTTGGGCTTGGGCGTCCGTTTGGGCGCGGTGGTGGCGAATTCCGCCGGGGTCAGCTTGCCGTCCTTGTTCGCATCGGCGCTGGCGAAGCGATCGGACGTCGCGACCGCCCATTCCTCAAAGGACAGGAGGTTGTCGCCATCCTTGTCCAGCGCCTTGAACGCCTTGGTCCGGCTGCCCATCATTTCCAGCCGGGTGATGACGCCGTCGCGGTCCTTGTCATAGCGGGCAAAGCGCTTCTGCTCGCGGGTCTGGGGGCTTGCCTCGGCCGGCATGGGCGGCGGCTTGCCCTTGGCGTTGGGGTCGCCTTTGGGCAGCGGTTCGATCGCGGGCGGCGGCGGTGGCGCGGCGGCCAGTTGCGGCAAGGGCGCCTGGCTCGCGCGGCTCGACCACCAGAAGAGGCCGCCCGCCATCAGCAGCAATGCCGCCATGCCGCCCGTCAGCATACGCCCCATCGTCGCCCTCCTCCGTTCGCGCGACGGGCAACCTAGCCCGATGCGTCAGCGTCCGACAAGCGCGATCCGCAGCAGCCGGAACGCCTGACCACGGGGCATGCCGCGCGGCATCCCGCGCCCCTTGGCGACATCCTGCCGCGCCAGGGTTGACGCGATGCGCAGCGGTCGCCACGCAGCGGGCCAGCGTGCTTGATCGACGCGCGGCGACAAATCCCGAGCCAGCGCCAGCGCCGCATCAGCAAGCGCCGCCTCCTCGACATGGCCGGCCAGGTCCCACAATGCCCAGACCTGCCCCGCCGCGACCAGCCAGTCGGGCGCATCATCCTGCCCGGCAAGCGCGCGGAACAGCCCGCCCCCGCGCCCGGTGGCATAGTCGCGCAAGCCCTGCGCGTCGATTTCAGCGTCGACCACCAGCACTTCCCAACCGTCGATCATCGCGACGAGGCCCGGCGCCGCCATGCCGCCGCTTGCGCGCAGGGCGTCGATGACCGGCTCCCCCTGCCCCTTCACGCCGGACGGGTCTTCGATGACGTCATTCCACCAGGCGAGGCGCATCTGGCCGATGGCCCGCTCGCGCGTCGTGCGCGCGACCTTGGCCAGCTGTGCGTCGAACGCCCAGATCGCCCGGTGGCGCGGCCCATCCGCCCCGGCATGGGCCGACAGCAGTGTCGGCAGCGGCGTCAGCAGCAATTCGATGCTCACGACCGGCCTGCGCGCCGCGGCTTTTCGAGGCCGATTTGCGATATTTTAAGCATTATCCTCCTAAAGACGTCCCGCGTGCGCACGCAGACGCGCGCAAAGCGCCCAGCCTAGATGTGGGGGGTTGTCGGGCGCGACATGGGTGATTGCGGACTGATGGGCAAGACGAACACACATGCCAAGGGCTTTATGAGCCGTCTGGCGCGCAACCAGAAGGGCAATGTCATGGCGATGGTGGCCGCGGCCATCATCCCGCTGGCGGCGCTGATCGGGGGCGGGCTGGACATGGGCCGCGCCTATATGGCCCGCGCGCGCATGCAGCAGGCCTGCGATGCCGCCGCGCTTGCCGGTCGGCGGGCGATGACGACGTCTTCGATGACCCCGGCCAACATCACCGAAGCCAAGAAATTCTTCGACTTCAATTTCCCGCAGGGGACGTTTCAGGCCGCGACCTTCACGCCCGTCATCCGCAGCAAGCCGGGCGAAACGACCACCGTTCAGGTCACGGCGTCGACCACGATGCCGACGACGGTGATGAAGATTTTCCGCTTCGAAACCCTGCCCCTGTCGGTGACGTGCGAGGCGCGCTTCGACATCGGCAATACCGACGTGATGCTGGTGCTCGATACCACCGGGTCGATGGCCTATGCCATTTCCGACGGCAATGGCGGCACGACGACGCGGTTGGCCGCGCTCAAGCAGGCGGTCAAGGATTTCTACGACACGCTGGGCGCGGGATCGAACGCGACCGGCCGCATCCGTTACGGCTTCATGCCTTATAGTTCGACGGTGAATGTCGGCTATCAGCTGCCGACCAATTATCTGGTGGGCGGCATCAGCGGCGAGACATGGGATTACCAGACGCGGCGGCTGTTGACGAGCTATGGCACGGCGGTCAACGAGACGGGATCCTGGGTCCATACATCAGGAACGGTTTCTTCGCCGACAACCTATAGCAGCACCAGCGGAGGAACGGCTGCGCAATGCGTTGCGCCCGCCAGTGCCACGCCCGTCGTCAATACGCCGACCACGACGACCACAACCGACCCGGTCACGGGCGTTCGCACGACCACCACGGTCACGACGCGCACCACCAATGGCTACACCTATAACGCGAGCTATACCCAGGCGGTCACCGGAGGCTGGCAGTGGCAGGGATGGAGCCTGGTCTATGTTGCTCCAAAGCCAAGCCAGTGCGTCATCACGCGTAGCCAGTATAGCAACTATGTTGAAACGAAAACGGACCGGGGCGTACAGACGCCGCAGAAGAGCTGGGAATATGGCAAATTCCCGCTGACGGTATCGTCCTTCATTACTGGCAGCGCCGTTGCCAACCCGGCCTATGACGCCAGCGTGCCGACCGACTCCAGCGGCAATGTCGTGGCGGCCACGTCGACCTGGGCCGGCTGTATCGAGGAACGGGATACCGACAGCACTATCACCGCCAGCACATCGACCAGCAGCACGCCGTCCAATGCGCAGGATCTCAATATCGACGCCCTGCCCGACCCGACGCAGAAAGGCACCAAATGGCGCCCGCACTGGCCCGATGTCGAATTCACCCGCAGCAACAGTGCATCGGGCACCTGGCTCAACACGCAGGCGCGCAAGGATGGCGGTTGGAACGCCTGCCCCAGCCAGTCGCGCAGGCTGACCAGCTACGCCAACCGGACGAGCACGCCCACGGGCCAGTCCAGCAGCTTCAACAGCTATGTCGACAGCCTGATCGCGGTCGGTGGCACCTATCACGACATCGGCATGTTGTGGGGCGCGCGCTTCCTGTCGCCCAAGGGCATTTTCGCCAGCGACAACAGCAACGCGCCCAACGGGTTCAACATTTCCCGCCATATCGTCTTCATGACGGATGGAGACATGAGCGCCTATCAGCAGGTCTATGGCGCCTATGGCTATCAATTGCTCGATGCGCGCGTTGCCGCCGGCAGCACCAGCGACACCGACCTGACCGCGATCCACAACACTCGCCTGCAAATGCTGTGCAATGCGATCAAGGCCAAGGGCATCACCATCTGGGTCATCGGGTTCCGCAACCAGTCCGAAGGCGATATTCAAACTCCGCTGAAAAATTGCGCCACCAGTGCCAATCACTGGACCATGGCCTATGACGCCGCGTCGCTCAGCCAGAAATTCAAGGACATCGCCAAGAATATTGGCGGTCTGCGCGTGTCGCAATGAGGGGGCGGATCACGTCCATGCTGGCGCGGCTGCGCAGGGATGCGCGCGGCGTCACGCTGCTGGAATTCGGCCTCATCGCGCCGCCGCTGATGCTGACGATCATGGCGATCGGCGACATGGGCTATCAATCCTACTGGCGCGCCGTTGCCCGCGGGGTGCTCGAAAAGGCCGCGCGCGCCGCGTCGGTCGGCACGCTCAATGACACGCAGTTCGATGCCTATATCACGCAGCAAATGCGTGCCATCAGCGCCCGGAACGCCAGCCCACCCCATATCGTCAAGAAAAGCTATTATAATTTCTCGCGCGTGGGAAAGCCCGAGAAGATCACGTCCGACACCGCACCGCTGGGCGTCTATAATAGCGGCGACTGTTATGAGGACGCCAATGGCAATGGCAGCTTCGACGCATCGGGCGGCAGCACCGGACTGGGGAGCGCGGACGACATCGTCTATTATGAGGTCACCTTGTCGCAGCCGCGCCTGTTCCCGATGGCCAGGCTGCTGGGATGGAGCGCCACCCAGTCGGTAACGGTGTCGACCATGGTCCGCAACCAGCCCTGGGCGAACCAGGCCACGCCGACGGTCCGCTGCTCATGACGATGCGGCATCCCCTGCTCTCGGCCCTGATCCCGGCCCTGCGCCGGTTGCGTCGCGACGATCGCGGCCTGGCGCTGATCGAGTTCGCCTTTTCGCTGCCGGTGCTGCTGATCCTGTGCATGTGCGGGCTGGAAGCGGCCAATCTGGCGCTGGCGCATCTGCGGATCAGCCAGATCGCGATGCTGGTGGCGGACAATGCCTCGCGCGTGCGCACATCCATCGACGAAGCCGACGTCAATGAAATCATGATCGGCGCCAATCAGTCGACGCAGTCGCTTGCGCTTCAGGCCAATGGCCGCATCTTCCTGTCGGACCTGGAACCCAACGGCCTGGCTGCGCCGAACGAGGGGCAATTTATCCGCTGGCAACGCTGCTGGGGCAATGGCGCCTTCACGTCCAGCTATGGCGTGGCAGGGAACGGTCAGACCAACGCCAGCATGAAGGACGGCATGGGTCCAGGCACGACCGCCGCGACCAAGGTCAAGGCGATGAGCGGGACCGCGGTGATGTTCGTCGAGGTTGCCTATCGCTATCAACCGATCGTCAGCAACGCCATCTTCGGACCCAA
Source organism: Sphingobium lactosutens DS20 (assembly GCF_000445105.1). GTDB lineage: Bacteria > Pseudomonadota > Alphaproteobacteria > Sphingomonadales > Sphingomonadaceae > Sphingobium > Sphingobium lactosutens. Next base: position 263,574 of record NZ_ATDP01000107.1, read on the forward strand.
GGTGATCCGCTACACCAGCGCCTTCAATGTGCGCGAACGCACCGACCAGGCGATCAAGAATGCGGGCAATCTGGCGGCGGCGAACACGGCCCGTTGCACCTGACAGGGGCACAGGGCGCGCGGTCGCGCGCCTCCTGAATATCCCGCCAAAACAGCTCATCGCCCTTGCGGATTGAGGCGATTTCACACGCCATGGGCTTTTCCGCGTGACGTGAAACGGCAGCAATATCGGCACATCAAAAATTAGGAAATTTCATCCATATTGCACAATATTACACCGGAATGGATGATCATGAGCTCGCCGCGTCAGAAGATAACAACCGTGGTCCGTAATCGCCTGCATGATGCACAGGGAAGGATGGGAAGGCTGTGGGCTGACCGTCGCGGCTCCACGCTGGCCTTGATGGCGGCAGGCCTCATCCCCGTGATCGCTGCTTTGGGCGCCGGGATCGACGCCGGGCGGCTCTATCTGGTAAAATCGCAGCTTCAGGCCGGGGTGGACGCCGCAGCGCTCGCCGGCGCCCGCGCCTTCGCCGTGACCGATGGCTCCGCAGCATCGCGCGACAAGCAGGCGCAGGCCTATTTCTACGGCAATTTCTCCAAGGATTATATGGGCGTCAGCAATTTGCAGCTGACCCCCGATTTCAAGACGGTCAGCGGGATCAACGTGACCACCGTGACGGCGCGCGCCATGCTGCCGATGACCTTCATGCGGATCTTCGGCTTTCAGCCGCGCACCATGCAGGCCGTCGCCAAGGCGGAACTCCAGCCGCGACCGCTGGAGGTGATGGTGGTGCTGGACGATACCGGGTCGATGAAGTCCAATCTGTCAGGGGGGCGCACCCGGATGGTCGCGCTCAAGGAGGCCGCGACCGACTTTGTCGACATTCTCCATCAGGGCGCGTCCAGCCCTCGGGACCTCGCCATGGGGTTCATCGGCTATGACGTGACCGTTAATGTCGGCAACCTGTTGCCCAGCAACGCGGTCAAGAAGATCGAGGGTTTCAACAGCTTTGCGGGCGCGAGCGCCTATGGCGTATCTGTTCCCGGCTATGCCAGCGGCAATTATCTGGCCTGGAAAGGCTGCGTCATGGCTGATGCCACGGTCAAGGATGTCGACAAGAACCGCCTGACTTCGGAAACCGGCGCATGGGACCTGGTGCGATCGCTGCCTGGCGAAGGCAGTCATCCCGCCATAGAGCCCTTTTTCGTGCCGCCCATGTATGTGCCGAACGCGAAAAACAGTTCGGGCGCCAGCGATCCCGCCAGCGCCTATTACGGCATCTACAGCACGGAGCCGGGGAATAATCTCTACCGGATCGACAAGTCGACGTTCGGAGAAAAAGGCGCTGATTATCTCGCCCGCACCGAACTGTATCGGCAATATTTCTACGATTATTATATCGGCCTGAACAATGGCGACGCCAACAAGGCCGATGATGTGGTGCGCCGGCTGGATGGCAGCTATTATACTCCGTCAGCGGCAAATCGCGCCAGCAACGACTGGTATATCGATTGGAAGCGGATACCCAAATATTATGACGGCGCCGTGTGGAAAGACCCCGCGAGCGCGACGGTCAATCCCCTGGGCGGTTCGGTGGATTCCGGCAGCAAGAATACCACGCCAATGCCTTCGCCAAACTGGCAATGCCCCGAAGAGGCGATGCCGGTGCGCTATGGCCGGATGAAAAGCGAGTATCTCAGCCACATTACCAACCAGCATGGCGCCATCTATCCGGCGAACGGCACGATCCACCATGCCGGCCTGCTATGGGGTTATCGCCTGCTGGTGCGCGACGACGTGTTCACGCGCGCAAACCCGACCACCGAACGGCCGCGCCGCGCGCTGGTGTTCATGACCGACGGCGTGAACGAAATCGGCGAATCCCAGAATGGCTACCTGGATCGCACCTTCACCTGGTACGGCCGGTGGAGCGACTCGCGCATCGCTGCAAGCCAGTCGAACACGGAAACGCAAATGCTGCGGCGTTTCGAAAAGACCTGCGCGAATATCCAGCGGGAAGCGAACCCGCCCGAAATCTACATCATCGCGCTTGTCGCCAACAGCGCCGCCATCGACACCGCGTTCAACAATTGTGCGCCGGGCCGCGTCTATCGCACCAGCAGCACGGACGAGTTGCGGCGCGCTTTTCAGGACGTGGCGGCCGAGCTTGTGGACCTTCACCTGATCCAATGAGACATTTTCTTCCCCTTGCGAAAGACCGGACGGGCGTTTCGACGGTCGAATTCGCCATCATCCTGCCAGCCTTGCTGACGCTGATCTGCGGCGCCATCGAACTGGGGCACATGCTGTTGGCACGCGTGGTGCTGGAAGGCGCGATGACCGAAGCCGCCCGTATCTCCACCGCGTCGCTCGAAACGGCAGAGGTCAAACGAACGGCCGTGATGGAGGATAGTATCGAACGGGCCATGGGCAATTTCCCCCTGGCCGACGGCGCGCATGTCAGCGTGCAGACGATCGTCTACGGAAATTTCAGCAGCGCGCATCCCGAAACCTATGAGGATGCCAATGCGAACGGCCAATATGACCTGGGCGAATCCTATGTCGACCGCAACGCCAACGGCAAATGGGATGCGGCCACGCCCAAAAGCGGGACGCTGGGGGGCCCGGGCGATGTCGTCAGCTACACCGTGCACTTTCCCAAGCGCATATTGTTCGGCTTCCTGGGCGCGCAATGGCTGCTGGGCGACAGCATCATGCTGACCGGATCGACCGTCGTGCGCAACGAATCCGTCGTGCGAAGGACGTCCTGATGCGGGTGCCTCATTTTGTCCAAAGGCTGGCGCGGGATCGCAGCGGCCTGGCCCTGATCGAGTTTGGCCTCGCCCTGCCCCTGTTCCTGGGGTTCGTCCTGTCGGGCATAGAAATGGCCAATTACGTCATGGCGAACAATCGAACGCAAAGGCTGACCACCATGGCGGCGGACCTTGTCGCGCAAAGCGGCGCGGGGGCGATCGGCACCAGCGAAGCGCAGATTTACGATCTGTTTTCAGCGCTGGATCTGACAGCGCAACCGTTCGACCTGCGCAACCATGGCCGCATCGTCATCACCGCGGTCAAGGGCACGGACACGAATGCGGACAATGTCGTCGAAAGCCGCATCCTGTGGCAGAGGTTCGACGGCAAATATGTCGTGACGCCCGAGGTTGGCTGCGTTCAGTCGACCAGCCTTGCGACATTGCCGGAAAACCGGACTTTGGCGCTGGATGAGCTGCTGTTTCACGTGCAGGTCACCTATCGTTATCAGCCGGTTTTCAGCAGCGCGCCATTCCGGATGCTGTCGCTGCCGGTGGATTTTTCCCGCCACGCCATGTTCCGGGCGCGATCGACCCAGTTCCAGACGCCGGCGGCGGATGCGCGCTTTCCACCCAAGACCAAATGCGCGTCGGTCACGGGGCTGTGACCCGCTGAAAAAAGGGCGACCCCGACGGGGCCGCCCCTTCCAATCTTACTTGTAGCAGACCTTCTTGGCTGCCTCGACCACGCGGGCCGCGTCGATCAAAGCGGCCTTTTCCAGGTTCGCGGCATAGGGCAGCGGAACGTCCTCATTGGTAACGCGCAGCACCGGGGCGTCGAGGTCATCGAAACCCTTCTCCATGACGACCGCCGCGATTTCCGACGCGATCGAACAGGTCGGCCAGCCTTCTTCGACCACCACGATGCGATTAGTCTTCTTGAGGCTTTCCAAGACGGTATCGGTATCGAGCGGACGCAGCGTGCGCAGGTCGATGACTTCAGCGTCGATGCCCTCACCCGCCAGCGTTTCGGCCGCTTCCAGCGCGACGCCCACGCCGATCGAATAGCTGACCAGCGTCACATCCTTGCCCGGCTTCATGATCCGCGCCTTGCCGATCGGCAGGACGTAGTCGTCAAGCTTGGGCACGTCGAAGCTGCGGCCATAGACCAGCTCATTTTCCAGGAAGACGACCGGGTCTTCGGAGCGGATCGCGGCCTTGAGCAGCCCCTTGGCGTCGGCCGCGTCATAAGGCGCGATGACGATAAGGCCGGGGACGGACGCATACCAGGGGCCGTAATTCTGGCTGTGCTGCGCGCCGACGCGGCTGGCCGCGCCGTTGGGACCGCGAAACACGATCGGGCAGCGCATCTGGCCGCCCGACATATAGTTGGTCTTGGCCGCCGAATTGATGATGTGGTCGATCGCCTGCATGGCGAAGTTGAACGTCATGAATTCGATGATCGGACGCAGGCCGCCCATCGCAGCGCCCGTGCCGACGCCGGCAAAGCCATATTCGGTGATCGGCGTGTCGATGACCCGCTTGGGACCAAACTCGTCGAGCAGACCCTGCGTGACCTTGTAGGCGCCCTGATATTCGGCGACTTCCTCGCCCATCACGAAGACGCGCTCGTCCTTGCGCATCTCTTCGGCCATGGCGTCGCGCAACGCTTCGCGCACGGTCGTCTTGACGAATTCCGTGCCTTCGGGGATCGCCGGGTCCTGCACCGCGGGCTTGACCTCCGCGGCCAGATTGGCGGTGCCGCTCTCCGGCTTTTTGGGAGCGTCGGGCGATGCCTCGGGCTTGGCCGGCGGCGCGCTTTCCTCGGCCTTGGGCGCGGGCGCGGCATCTTCGCCGCCTTCGCCCGCCATTTCGGCGATGACGGTGCCGACCTTCACGCCTTCGGACCCTTCGGCCACCATGATCTTGCCGATCTTGCCTTCGTCGACGGCTTCGAATTCCATCGTCGCCTTGTCGGTCTCGATCTCGGCGAGAATGTCGCCGGACTTGACCTCATCGCCTTCCTTTACCAGCCACTTGGCCAGCGTGCCCTCTTCCATGGTCGGCGAGAGCGCCGGCATCTTGATTGCGATACCCATCAATATTGCTCCACCAGCACGTCGGTATAGAGTTCAGCCATATCCGGTTCGGGCGAGGTTTCGGCGAAATCGGCCGCCTCGCTCACGGTCTTGCGGATGTCCTGATCGATGCTCTTGATCTCATCCTCGCTCACGCCGGCCTCGATCAGATATTTCTTCACGCCTTCGATCGGATCGCTGTTGTCGCGCATGGACTGCACTTCCTCACGCGAGCGATATTTGGCCGGGTCGGACATGGAGTGGCCGCGATAGCGGTAGGTCTTCATTTCCAGCAGGATCGGGCCATTGCCGCCCTGCACCCATTTGAGCGCTTCCTCGGTGGCGCCGCGCACGGCGAGCACGTCCATGCCATTGACCTGAATGCCAGGGATGCGGAAGCTTTCGCCGCGGCGATAGAGCTGATCCTCGGACGAGGCGCGGTTGACGCTGGTGCCCATGGCATATTGGTTGTTTTCGATCACGAAAATGATCGGCAGCTTCCACAGCTCAGCCATGTTGAAGGCTTCGTAGACCTGGCCCTGGTTGGCCGCGCCATCGCCGAAATAGGCGACGCACACGCCGCCATCGTCGTTATATTTATGCGCAAAGCCCAGGCCCGCGCCCAGCGACACCTGCGCGCCGACGATGCCATGGCCGCCGTAGAATTTATGTTCGACGCTGAACATGTGCATCGAACCGCCCTTGCCGCGCGAAATGCCGGCTTCGCGGCCGGTGAGTTCGGCCATGATGATCTTGGGGTCGATGCCATAGGCCAGCATATGCCCATGGTCGCGATAGCCGGTGATAACGCTGTCCTTGCCGGGCTTCAAAGCCGACTGGATGCCGACCGCGACCGCTTCCTGGCCGATATAAAGGTGGCAAAAGCCGCCGATCAGGCCCAGGCCATAAAGCTGGCCGGCCTTTTCCTCGAAGCGGCGGATGAGGACCATCTGCTTGTAGAAGTCCAGCAACTCCTCCTTGCTGGCTTCGTAATCGGTGGGCGTTTCGGGGCGAGGCCGGTTATGGTCCGCTCCGGCGGCGGGTGCAGCCGCCTGTGCCTTTGCACTCGAAGCACGCGGCGTCGTTGGTTTCGCCAAGGCTCTTATCCTTTTGCGTGGGTAGGATGGAAGGAAGGCCGATATAGCGACAGGGTTGCATAGTTTGCAACTGCGGACGCCACGGAATCCGGGCGAAACCAATAGGACAAGCGGGAAATTTATGCCTCGATCGGACGGCGCTCGTCCTTCGTTTTTCGGCTTGGATACTAAAGTTGCCGACAGACCGCCGCGCACGCATATTCGTTGCGCCGAACTCTAACAGGCCCAGGACTCACCCTGTCAGTTGAGCGGCACGATCACTTCGTCATGATGGATGACGCCCAGCTGCCGCCGGACCAGTTCATCGGCCAGATCGGGATCGACGCGCCGGGGATTGAGCGCGTCCACCCGGTTGCGCAATTCCGCACGGGCCTGCTGCGTCTTCTTCAGCTCCAGCTTGGCGCTGTGCAGCTGGCGGCTGTAATCGCCCCAGGCAAGCACGCCGTTGGACCCCAGCACGACATAGCCGGCAAAGGTCAGCAGCAGCATCAACGCGATCGCCGGCCCGAAGGCCGACGCCAGCAACAGTCTGAGTTTCGCGATATGCGCCATGGCCTAGTGGAATCACAGGGAAAGGCCGGCCGCAAGCGAAAAATCATTTGCTTGCGACCAGCCGATCATTTTCAGCCCGAAAGCCTTGATTCAGCGAAAGATCGAGCGCCCGGCATAGACGGCCATGTCGCCCAGTTCCTCCTCGATGCGGATGAGCTGGTTATATTTGGCCAGCCGGTCGGACCGGGCCAGAGAGCCGGTCTTGATCTGCCCGCAATTGGTGGCGACGGCGAGGTCGGCGATGGTCGAATCCTCAGTTTCGCCCGAACGGTGCGACATGACCGCGCTGTAGCGGGAGCGATGGGCCAGATCGACGGCGGCGAGGGTTTCGGTCAGCGTGCCGATCTGGTTGACCTTGACCAGCAGCGAGTTGGCCAGCCCCTTGCCGATGCCCATGGCAAGGCGCGCGGGGTTGGTCACGAACAGGTCGTCGCCCACCAGCTGAACCGTGCCGCCAATCTTGTCGGTCAGCGCCTTCCAGCCTTCAAAATCATCCTCGCCCATGCCGTCTTCGATCGAGCGGATCGGATAGTCGGCGCACAGGGCGGCGAGATAATCGGCCATTTCCACCGGCGAGAGGGACAGGCCCTCGCCCGAAATCTCATATTTGCCGTTCTTGAAAAATTCGGTGGCGGCGCAATCCAGCGCCAGCACCACATCATCGCCGGGCTTGTAGCCGGCCTTTTCCACCGACAGCATGATGAAGTCGAGCGCATCGCGGGTGGAGGCGATGTTGGGCGCAAAGCCGCCTTCGTCGCCGACCGAGGTCGCCAGCCCCTTGTCATGCAGGCCCTTCTTCAACGTGTGGAAGATTTCCGATCCGATCCGCACGGCGTCGGCGATGCTGTCCGCCCCGACCGGCATGATCATGAATTCCTGGAAATCGATGGGGTTGTCGGCATGTTCGCCGCCATTGATGATGTTCATCATCGGCACCGGCAGCACATGCGCGCTGATACCACCGACATAGCGATAGAGCGGCAGGCCGCGCGCATCGGCGGTGGCCTTCGCGACCGCCAGGCTGACGCCCAGTATCGCATTGGCGCCCAGGCGCGACTTGTTGTCGGTGCCATCCAGATCGATCATCGCGGCGTCGACTTCGCCCTGGTCTTCGGCATCCAGCCCGATCAGCTGTTCGGCAATCTCGTCATTGACGGCAGCAACCGCCTGAAGCACGCCTTTGCCCAGATATTTCGCCTTGTCGCCGTCGCGCTTTTCCACCGCTTCATAGGCGCCGGTCGACGCGCCCGACGGCACGGCCGCGCGGCCGAAGCTGCCATCTTCGAGCATGACGTCGACTTCGACCGTGGGGTTGCCGCGGCTGTCGAGGATCTGGCGGGCGTGAATGTCGAGAATGGCGGTCATGATCGCTCCTGAGATGAAGGCCTGGCATCGCGGCCGGTCGCCGAATTCGCGCTTCGCTTAGCCAGCGGCCGGCTCGATGGCAATGCGGGGGCTTGCACCCGCGCAAAAAATGCCGATGGTCAAAATGTAACGGCAACGGAACTGTAGTCGCCCGCGAAGCATTAGGGGCTCGAACGCCTGCCGACACACTGTATCGAAAGGGAGAAACAGGACGATGGTCGACACCCCCGAAACTCCGCCCGTCAAGCGCGGCCGCAAGCCTGCCGCCGACAAGACCACCAAGGCAAAGCCCGCCAAGTCCGTCATGGCGTCCGATCCGGTGGCGGTCGAGCCGATCAAGCCCGCCGCGACCAGCGCGGCGGCCGGCGAAACCAGCAATGGCGTGGACAGCAAATGGAGCGCCCAGATTGCCCCCATCAAGGCGCAGGCTGAAAAGGCCGCAAAGACCGCCAAGGACAAGATCAACTCGGTGGACTGGAAAGCGCATGTCGATCCACTGAAAGACCAGGCGGGGAAGACCGCCAAGTCAGCCGCGATCGTCGCCAAGGACAAGACCGGCACGGCGATGCAGAGCCTGGCCAAGCTGATTTCGGACACCGCCGGCACAGTCGACGCAAAGCTTGGCCCGCAATATGGCGATTATGCCCGTCAGGCCGCAGAACAGGTTGCCGGCGCCGGCAGCGCGCTCGAAAGCAAGGATGTCGACCAACTGATGGACGAAGCGCGCGATTTCGTGCGGAAAAGTCCGGCGGTGGCGATCGGCGCGGCCGCCGTTGTCGGCTATGTGCTGATGCGCCTGGCCAAGGGGTCCGACGACAAGGCCTGAAGATAACAGGCTCGATCGAACCGAGCCTGTCCAATCCCGCGCAGCGGAGGGTATATTGATAGAAGAGCCAGCGGAAACGGCGGTGACGCCGCATACCGAGGGGCCGGAGGAGGCTGCGCGGCAGGCATCGGTGGGGGACGCGTTCAGGCGGCTCTATACCGACGCGCGCGGCTATGCCGCTGCCGAAGCCGAAAAGCAGAAGCTTCGTCTAAGCCTCATCATGGCGGGCGTGCGCAATGCGGCGATCTTTGCCGTCACCGCCTTCCTGATCCTGTTCGCCAGCCTGGTGGCGCTGCTGGTCGGCCTCATCCACGTGCTGGAGCCGATGATCGGGCCTTTGGGGGCGACATTGGTCATTTTCGCCGCAGGCATTGTCATAGCGATCCTTCTACTGCTGCTCGCGAAGGGATGCATCACCCGCATGAAGAAGGCCATTGCGCCATGAGTCCCAACGAAATGGCCTATCGCGCGGCCATCGCCAAGGCTCAAGCGCAGAAGGCGCAGTTGGTGGACAGCGCTCAAGCCGCAAAGGCGCGCATTTCGCCGGCGCGGTTGAAGCAGGACGCAAAGGACAAGGTTGCCGCGACGGCGCTGGATGGCGTCGCCTATGTCGGCGCCAAGGTGCAGCAGCGGCCCATCGCGGTCACGGCGGCCGCTGGCGCACTTGGCCTGTTCATGGCCCGTCGCCCGATCGCGGCACTTTTGCGCCGCTTATACGTTCGCATCCAGGACAGACATGAACAATCCGGAGACTGAGTGATGGCCGATATTCGCGCACAGATTTCCCGCGCCCGGGAAGCCGCCAATGACGCGGCGACCAGCGCGTCCGACCGCCTTCGTGAAACGAGCGGCAAGGCCCGCGAAAGCGCAGGCGAACTCATCAGCACCAGCCGCGAAAAGGCGGGCGATGCCTATGCCGACGCGCGTGACAAAACGCAGCGCGCGGCCTCTCGCGCCAACCAGATCGTGCAGGATCATCCCGTCATGGCGGTTGCGGGCGCCGTTGCTGCTGGCGCGCTGGTTGCGTGGATGTTCCCCAAGAGCCGCCGCGCGATAAAGGCGCTGCCCGGCCTTGCCACGACGCTGGGCTCCCGCGCGGTCGAAGCGGCGATGGCCGCCCGGTCCGCCGCGGCGGAAGAAGCCGATGTCGTATCCTACAAGGCTGGCGGCGTTCTGAAAAAAGCAAAGGCCCTGGCGGCCCAAAGCGCCGACATGGTGCGCGATCGCGCGGACGACGCCTACAGCGCGGCGAGCGACGCGGCATCGACGGCGCGGGAAAATCTGGCCGCCGCTGACCTCAGCGCCAAGGCGTCCAAGCTGGCGGATGACGTGACCGCACTGGTCGTTGCAAAGGTCGACGCCATCAGCGATGCCGTGAAAGCTCGGTTGCCCAAAAGCTAATCGCGGTTGCGCGCAACGCAATCGAGCTACCCATCCCTGTTCTTGGCGGATCGCGAAGTCGATGATAAGGCTTCGCGATCATCCAAAGGAGAACAGATAACGCCATGAGCAAAATGCATCTGGTGATGGGCGGTCGCGTAAAGGACCCGCAGACGCTGGAATTTCAGGATCTGAACCAGGTTGATCTGGTCGGCGTCTATCCCGATTATGCGTCGGCCGAAAAGGCGTGGCGTGGCGCGGCGCAACGGACGGTGGACGACGCGGAAATGCGCTACGTCATCGTGCACCTGCACCGTTTGCTGGAACCGGAACTTCCAACCGCCTGAGCTGCCTACTCCGGAGATTTCAACCCGTTCGATCGCTAAAGGTCGGACGGGTTTTTCTTATTCAATGGACGGCGCGCGGCTTCTTGCGAAAACGCCAGCGCAGCAGCGGTCGGGTGAGCGCAAGTCCGGCCAGGAACCCGCCGATATGCGCGGCAATCGCGATCTGCCCCAGGCCGCCGGCGCCGCCGGACGTCGCGACGCCGATCATCAGCTGGATGGCGATCCATCCGGCCGCCAGCCACAAAACCCGCACCAGGTTGGCCGACAGCGGCCCGACCCTGCGCACCTGCTGCTGGCTATAAAGTAGCGAATAGGTAGCGATGATCGCGGAAATCGCACCGCTGGCGCCGACCATCGGATTGGTAGACGCCGGATCGACCAGATATTGCGCCAGACAAGCCGCGTAGGCGCCGACACCGTAAAGGATAAGCGTCCCGCTCCAGCCCAGCACATGCTCCACCTGCCGCCCGCAAAAGACCAGCATCAGCATGTTGAAGCCGATATGCAGCCACCCGGCATGGACCAGCGTGCAGCTGAGCGGCGTCAGCCAGGCCGGCACGGCGGCCATGCCCGCCAACAGGGCTGGGTCGCCGAACCGCGCGGGAATAAAGCCGCCCAGGATCGCGGCGTCCTCGACCCGATTGGCCGCGATCAGCGCCAGGAAGACGGCGACGCTGATCCCTGCCAGCGCATTGGTGGCGCGGCCCGACGGCAGGCGCACAGGCTCAGATGAACTCGATCTTGTCGACCAGGTAGAATTTGTCGCCCGACGGGACAGACACTTCCACCTCGTCGCCGACTTCGCGACCGATCAGCGCACGGCCGAGCGGGCTGGAATAGCTGATCATGCCGGCCTTGGCATCGGCTTCGGCTTGGCCGACGATCTGATATTTCACCGGCTTGTCGTCCTCGTCCAGCAAGGTGACGGTCGCGCCGAAGATGATCTTGCTGCCCGACAGCGTCGTGGGGTCGATCACCTGCGCGCGCGACAGCTTGTCTTCCAGATCGTTGATCGTCGCTTCGACCTGGCCCTGCCGCTCCTTGGCGGCATGATATTCCGCATTTTCCGACAGGTCGCCATGCGCGCGGGCTTCCTCGATGGCGTCCACGATGAGCGGCCGTTCGGCCTTCAATTCGCGGAGCTGCGCATTGAGCTTGTCATAGCCCATTTGCAGCATCGGCATCTTCTCGACGGTCGCCATTCCTGTAAATCCTTCGTCAAAACTTCCCTTTGGCGGCCCCGACATAGGGCCGCCCCGCATCGTCATTCCTGTGCAGGGGATCAGGCGTGCGACCCGGGATAATAGGATTGGAGCGAGCGCACTTCAAGGGCGCGACTGCGCAACGCCTCGATCGCGTCGGCAGCGGCGACGCTGGCGGCTGCCGTGGTGAAGCTGGCGATCTTGGCGCGCAGGGCCGATGTGCGGATGGCCTTGCTGTCCTTCAAGGACTGCCAGCCTTCGGTCGTGTTGAAGATCAGCTGCACGTCGCCATCGGTGATCCGGTCGACGATATGCGGCCGCCCTTCGGCCACCTTGTTCACGCGCTCGACCGCGATGCCCTGCCCTTCCAGATAGCTGGCGGTGCCGCCGGTGGCGATGATGGTGAAGCCCATGTCCGCCATCTTCTGCACGGCCGGCAGAATGACCGGCTTGTCGCTGTCCTTGACCGACACGAACACGGTGCCGCCGGTGGGCAGCAATGTGCCGGCCCCCAGCTGCGCCTTGGCGAAGGCCGTCGCGAAATCCTTATCAATTCCCATGACTTCGCCCGTGCTCTTCATTTCCGGTGAGAGCACCGGATCGACGCCGGGAAAGCGGGCGAAGGGGAAAACGGCTTCCTTGACCGCGATATGGTCGATCGCGTTGCGGTCGATCGTCGGCAGGTCCTTGAGCTTTTCACCCGCCATCACCCGGCTCGCAATCTTGGCGATGGGCGTGCCAATCGCCTTGGCGACGAAGGGCACGGTGCGGCTGGCGCGCGGGTTCACCTCGATCAGGTAGACAACCCCGTCCTTGACCGCGAACTGGATGTTCATGAGGCCACGGACGCTGAGCGCGCGGGCCAGCACATCAGCCTGTCGCTCGATTTCCGCGATGATGTCGGCCGACAGGCTGTAGGGCGGCAGCGAACAGGCGCTGTCGCCGGAATGAACGCCTGCCTCCTCAATATGCTGGAGCACGCCGGCGACCACCACATCGTCGCCGTCGCATAGGGCGTCCACGTCGACTTCCACGGCATCGCGCAGATACTGGTCGATCAGCACCGGCGAGTCGCCCGACACCTGAACGGCGGTGGCGATATATTCTTCCAGCTGCGCCTGACCGTCGACAATCTCCATCGCGCGGCCGCCAAGCACATAGGATGGGCGCATCAGCACGGGATAGCCGATGCGGTTGGCGACGGCGATCGCCTCCTCCCGGCTGCGGGCGATACCATTGGCGGGCTGCTTGAGCTTGAGCTTGTCGATCAGCGCGGCGAAGCGTTCGCGATCTTCGGCCAGGTCGATGGCGTCGGGACTGGTGCCCAGGATCGGCACGCCCGCATCCTCCAGCGCCTGCGCGAGCTTCAGCGGCGTCTGACCGCCAAACTGCACGATGACGCCCGCCAGCGTGCCGTTCGACATTTCGACGCTCAATATTTCCAGCACATCCTCTGCGGTCAGCGGCTCGAAATAGAGGCGATCCGATGTGTCATAGTCGGTCGAGACCGTCTCAGGGTTGCAGTTGACCATAATGGTTTCATAGCCCGCCTCGGCCAGCGCGAAGCAGGCATGGACGCAGCAATAGTCGAATTCGATCCCCTGCCCGATCCGGTTGGGGCCGCCGCCAAGGATCACGACCTTCTGCCGGTCACTGGGCTGCGCCTCATTCTCCGCCTCGCCGAACAAGGGCGCTTCATAGGTGGAATACATATAGGGCGTCTTCGCCTCGAACTCGGCGGCGCAGGTGTCGATGCGCTTGAAGACGGGGCGCACGCCCAGCTTGTGGCGCAGCTTGCGCACTTCTTCTTCGGTGACGCCGCCGGTCATGGCCTTGACCGCATCATGGATCAGGCCGCTGCTGCGCGCGATGCCGCGTTCCATGCCGCGCAGATTGGCGGATTTGAGCGCAAGAAAAGCCAGGCGCTTGTCGGAAAAGCCCATCGACTTCAAACGCCGCATGCCTTCGGCATCCTGCGGCAGGCCGTTTTCCAGCACTTCGCCCTCCGCGTCGACGATTTCCTTGAGGCGCTCCAGGAACCAGGGGTCGAACTTGGCGATGCCGTGGATTTCCGCGACGGTCAGGCCTTCGCGCAGCGCCTGCGCCGCGATCAGCAACCGGTCGGGCGTGGGATTTGCCAACGCGGCAACGATGTCGTCGCGCGACGCCCCTTCCAGATGGTCCACAGTGTTGAAACCCGACAGGCCGGTTTCCAGCCCGCGCAGCGCCTTCTGCATCGATTCATGGATGTTGCGGCCGATCGCCATCACCTCGCCGACGGACTTCATCGCGGTGCCGAGCAAAGGCTCGGACCCCTTGAACTTCTCGAACGCGAAGCGCGGGATCTTGGTGACGACATAGTCGATGGTCGGCTCGAAGCTCGCAGGCGTCGCGCCGGTAATGTCATTCTCGATCTCGTCGAGCGTGTAGCCGACCGCCAGCTTCGCCGCGACCTTCGCGATGGGGAAGCCGGTCGCCTTCGACGCCAGCGCGGACGAACGCGACACGCGCGGGTTCATCTCGATCACGATCAGTCGGCCGTCCTTGGGATTGACCGCGAACTGCACGTTGGAACCGCCTGTTTCCACGCCGATTTCGCGCAGCACCGCAATGGATGCGTTGCGCATGATCTGATATTCCTTGTCGGTCAGCGTCAGCGCCGGCGCGACAGTGATGCTGTCGCCGGTATGGACGCCCATCGGATCGACATTCTCGATCGAGCAGATGATGATGCAGTTGTCGTTGCGGTCCCGCACGACCTCCATCTCATATTCTTTCCAACCGAGCAGCGATTCCTCGATCAGCACCTCGGTGGTGGGCGAAGCGTCGAGTCCAGCGGCCACGATCTGCTTGAATTCGTCCTTGTTGTAGGCGACGCCGCCGCCCGTGCCGCCCAGCGTGAAGCTGGGGCGGATGATCGAGGGCAAGCCGGTGAACTCCAGCGCCTCGAGCGCCTCCTCCATCGTGTGCGCGATGCGCGAGCGGGCGGATTCCAGCCCGATCTTGTCCATCGCATCGCGGAATTTGAGGCGATCCTCCGCCTTGTCGATGGCCTCGGCGTCCGCGCCGATCATCTTGACGCCGAACTTCTCCAGCGTGCCGTCGTTGAACAGCGCCAGCGCGGTGTTGAGCGCCGTCTGCCCGCCCATGGTCGGCAGCACCGCATCAGGCCGCTCCTTCTCGATGATCTTCGCCACGATCTCGGGCGTGATCGGCTCGACATAGGTCGCGTCGGCAAATTCCGGGTCGGTCATGATCGTGGCCGGGTTGGAATTGACCAGGATGATGCGATAGCCCTCCTCCTTGAGCGCCTTCACCGCCTGCGTGCCCGAATAATCGAACTCGCACGCCTGGCCGATGATGATCGGACCAGCGCCGATGATGAGGATGGAGGAGATGTCGGTGCGTTTGGGCATTGTTTAGCGTGCTCTCATGGAATAAATTGATTGCAATGCAATCATGGGGGGCTGGCGATGGGAAGCGTGACGATCCGCAATCTCGACGACGCGGTCAAAGAAGCTGCCCGTTTGTCGGCGGCAAAGCATGGACGATCGCTGGAAGCCGAGTTGCGGGCGCTGCTGGAGCGGACCTATGCGCCCGCCGGCATCGACGCGGATCATGTCCGCAATGCGGCCGGAGATGACTGGGTTCGCGACCTGATCGCCATCGCCGGAGGCGCGGATATGACCCTGCCACCTCGGCGGGACAAGGTTTCTCAACGCGAGACTTTTGGTGCTGATTGACACCAATGTCTGGAGCGAATTGACAAGGCCAAAGCCGGAGCCGCGCGTCATCGCCTTTCTGGCGGGCAACCGGGAACGCTGCCTGCTGTCGACCATCGTGCTGGCCGAAATGGAATATGGCATTGCAAAGGCGGCCGATCCGATGCGCCGATCACGCCTGATCGCCTTTCGCGACCGGGTCCAGACAATCTGCGGCGACCGGATCGTAGCCCCTGACGAAACAACAGCGACAATCTGGGGGCGCCTCAAGGCCCAGCTTGAAAAGAGCGGGGAGACGATAGCGGACATGGACCTGCTGATAGCCTCCCAGTCCATCGGCGCCGGCGCGCCGCTGGTGACACGCAACCTGTCGGATATGGCGAGAACGGGAGCGGCCATCATCAATCCGTGGGAACCTTGACCGCCCATTCCTGCATATCACCCATCGTCGGCCTTAAGCTGATGAGGGGGATGGAGGAGGGGCCGGTAGGTTTGGACATTGATATTCTCTTTCTACGTCGCGATTGTGCACTAAGGCTTTCGCGAGGAACACATGAAACCGCTGGAATTTCATCAATCAAATGATTTATTTTCCGCTCAAGAAGCTTTTAAGAAACTGGTTTCTACGGGCATATTGAGCAGCGAGGGCGTACGATCACCATGGTTTGATCCGGTAATCACAAAATTATTAATCTTATTATCTGATCTATTAAAAGCTGCCGACAGGATCGGCAAACGCTGTACGTTCACTAACGATATTCTCGTAATTGATGACGAAATTTCTTCCAAGATCACCGACGTTACAGATCTGATCATCAGATGCAGAGCTGCTGCTTGCCATATCAGGAGCGGCAATCAGCTTTTCGAAACAAATAAATTACTGATGTGCGTCGGTGTCGGCAAATGCGACTTAATATCGATAGGCGAAAAAACTCTCGGCTGCGAATATGACGATGACATTGCAGTAATCTGGGGACCAATGCGGTTGTATCTTCGCCGACATATGATGCGAGCCTTTGAGTACGTGGAATCGATGTTCCCCGATCCGCGGTCATGCTTTTAAGCCCTCCACGAACCGCTTGAACAGGTAGAAGCTGTCCTGCGGCCCCGGCGAGGCTTCGGGGTGATATTGGACGGAGAAGGCGTTCCTGTCCGTCAGTTCGATGCCGCAATTGCTGCCGTCGAAGAGCGAGACATGGGTGGCGCGCACATTGGCGGGCAGCGTGTCGGCGTCGACCGCAAAGCCATGGTTCATGCTGGTGATTTCGACCAGGCCGTCCGACAGGCGCTTGACCGGATGGTTCGCGCCTCTGTGGCCCTGATGCATCTTAATCGTCTTCGCGCCCACGGCAAGGCCCAGCAACTGGTGGCCGAGGCAGATGCCGAAAATGGGCACATTCTCGGTCAGCAGCGCCGCGATCACCGGCACGGCATAGGCGCCGGTGGCGGCGGGATCGCCGGGGCCGTTGGAGAGAAACACGCCGTCGGGCTTCTGCTCCATCACCTGTTCGTAAGATGCCGTGGCGGGCAGCACGGTGACGCGCGCGCCGGCTTTCACGAGATTGCGGAAGATATTATTCTTCGCGCCATAGTCGATCGCCACGACATGGGGGCGATCGTCGGTCGCCTCCCCCGCCCCATAGCCAAAGCCAAGCCGCCAGACGCCGTCCTTCCACAGGCGGCTTTCCTTGCCGGTGACTTCGATGGCAAGGTCCATGCCTTCAAGGCCCGGCCAAGCCGCGGCCTTGTCGGCAAGCGTGGCAATGTCGAACGCGCCATCGGGATCATGGGCGATGACGACATTGGGCGCGCCCTTTTCCCGGATCATGCGGGTGAGCGCGCGGGTGTCGACGCCCGACAGGCCGACCCGGCCATGCGCCGCCATCCATGCGTCGAACGGCGCGACGTTGCGGAAATTGCTGGGCGCGGTCACATCCTGCCGCACGATGCAGCCCAGCGCATAGGGGTTGTCGGCCTCGACATCCTCGTCATTGGTGCCGACATTGCCGATATGGGGGAAGGTGAAATTGATGATCTGCCCGGCATAGCTGGGATCGGTCATGATCTCCTGATAGCCGGTGATGGACGTGTTGAAACAGAGTTCGCCCACCGCATCGCCGACCGCACCGAAACCGCGACCAAAGACAGCCGAGCCGTCCGCAAAAACCACGACCCCTGTCGCTCCTTTGGGCACGGTGAGGGTCTTGGCGTCAGCCATGGTCTGCGGTTCCTTTATGCTTTTGCGGAGGCCCGTCTGGTGCGGGTTAAACGGCCGGTCAGGTAGGCGGGCGTCTCCCCAAGGTCAACGTCTGTTAAAAATCTCTTTTGCCGCTATATCTGGTCCTTTCCGAAAGAGACAGGATTCTATCGCCCATGATTCGCGAGCAGGTTAAGAGCGCCCAGGTTGAAGCGATGAAGGCGGGCGACAAGGAAAAGCTGGCCGCTGTCCGCCTGATCCTGGCGAAGCTGAAGGACCGCGACATCGAATTGCGCACCGCGACCAGCGTGCCCGATGACGACACCGTGGTCGTCGACACGCTGCAAAAGATGGTGAAGCAGCGCCGCGAATCGATCGAGATGTTCAGGAGCGGCGGGCGCGAGGAACTGGCCGCCAAGGAAGAAGCCGAACTGGCCGTGATCGAAAGCTTCCTGCCCGCGCAGATGAGCGAGGACGACACCAGGGCCGCGATCGAAGGCATCAAGGCCGAGGTCGGGGCGACGAGCGTCAAGGATATGGGCAAGGTGATGGCGGTGCTAAAGGAACGCCACGGCAGCGTCATCGACATGAGCAAGGCAAGCGGCCTGGTAAAGGCGGCCTTGGGGTGAACAAGGAGGATGCGCCTGCGCTCCCCCTCCCGCCTGGGGGAGGGGGTCGGATCGCCCCCTATCCCCGTTCGTTTCGAGCGAAGTCGAGAAACGCCCTACACGGCGCTCGACACGCTTAGGGGTTCGGTCATAATCGCATAATGGCTTTCTGGACCTATATGCTCAAATGCGCGGATGGTCGCTATTACACCGGACACACCGACAATCTGGAGCATCGCATAGGTCAACATCAATGCGGTCAGGGTAGCCGTTTCACCCGCGCGCGCCTCCCTGTCACGCTGGTCTGGAGCGAGCATTTCAGCAGTCGGATCGAAGCACTCGAAGCCGAACGCGTGATAGGCGGATGGTCGCGCGCCAAGAAGGAAGCGATGATAGCGAATAACTGGTCCCTGGTGTCATATCTCGCGAAACCACCCAAGGAGCGCGACACAGCGACAGGTGTGTTCGGCTCAAGCGAAGTGGAGAAGCGAGAAAAGCGCGCTAGCCGTTTCTCGACTTCGCTCGAAACGAACGGATTGGGTATGCCAGATGCTGAGCCACCCGCATGACCCTCACTCCGCAATGGCTGGACGAACTGCGCGCGCGCACGTCGCTGTCGACCCTGATCGGCAAGTCGATCAAGGTGCAGAAGGCCGGGCGCGAATATAAGGCCTGCTGCCCGTTCCATAATGAAAAGACGCCCAGCTTCACGATCAACGATGAAAAGGGCTTCTATCACTGCTTCGGCTGCGGCGCCCATGGCGATGCAATCCGGTGGATGACCGACCAGCGCGGCCTGCCCTTCATGGAGGCGGTGAAGGAACTGGCGGCCACCGCCGGCATGGAGGTGCCCGCCGCCGATCCGCGCGCGGCCAAGCGCGCCGAACAGGCCAGGGGCCTGCATGAGGCAATGGCGGCGGCGCAAAGCTTCTTCGAGGATCAACTGGGCGGCCTGGACGGCGGGGAAGCGCGCGCCTATCTTGGCCGACGCGGGATCAGCGACGCCACTCGCCGCACCTTCGGCTTTGGCTATGCGCCCGACGCCCGCGGCAAGCTCAAGACCGCCCTTCGCGACTTTGGCGAACCGATGCTGGTCGAGGCCGGCCTGCTGATCGACCCCGAGGGTGAGCGCGACAGCTATGACCGGTTCCGGGGCCGGCTGATGCTCCCGATCCGCGACATTCGTGGGCGGGTGATCGCCTTTGGCGGCCGCATCCTGGGCGATGGCGAGCCCAAATATCTCAATTCCCCCGACACGCCTTTGTTCGACAAGGGCCGCACGCTTTACAATATCGACAAGGCGTCACCCGCCAGCCGCCAGACCGGCCGCATCATCGTGGTCGAAGGCTATATGGACGTGATCGCGCTGGCGCAGGCGGGCTTTGCCGATGCGGTGGCCCCGCTCGGCACCGCGCTCACCGAACATCAGATCGAGCGGCTGTGGAAGATGGTGGAGGTGCCGATCCTCTGTTTCGATGGCGACGCGGCAGGGCAGAAGGCAGCGATCCGCGCGGCGACCCGCGCCCTGCCCTTGCTGCGCCCGGGGCACAGCCTGTGCTTTGCCACTCTGCCCAAGGGCCAGGATCCCGATGACCTGCTGCGCGCGAGCGGCGCTGGAGCGATGCAAGCGGTGCTGGACGCCGCGCAACCGCTGATCGAGCGGCTCTGGTCACATGAACTATCGGCCGCGCCGCTCGACACGCCCGAACAGAAGGCCGCGCTCAAGCAGCGATTGCGGGACATTACCGACGCGATCGGCCATCCCGATGTGCGCGCCCATTACGCCCATGAATTTCGCGAGCGGTACAGCGCGCTGTTCTTCGCCCGGCGAGAGGCGGCGCCGTTTCAGCCGCGCGCCCAAGGCGGCGGCGGCGGGCAACGCTGGCAACGGGACCGGCGGGGTAATTGGAAGCCGCCCATTCCGCCGGCCGGACAGGAAGCGCGGGCGATCGGCGCGGGCGGCATGGAACAACGGCTGCTGCGCGCCGTTCTGGCCGCATTGCTGCGCCATCCCGAACAGATTGCGCCGCATCGCGAGATGCTGTCGGGCCTCCACATCGCCGACCCGTTGCTGGGCCAGTTGATGGACGCGATGATTCGTTGTTCCTTCCGCAAAGAAACAGTTGAAACACAGGCCCTCCTTACCATATTGGGGCAAGGTGAAGTGTATAATATGGCCAAGGGGATGCTCCGGGCCGACACGTTCACACTCACCCCAAACAGGATGACCACCGACCCTGATCGCGTTGCGCGTGATCTGGAGGAGGCCGTTCGGGTGATTGCGCAAGGACCGGAGCTGGAAGCGGCGCTGGTGGAGGCTACGAGACGATTCGAAAGCGATTTCAGCGAAGCCAATTTCGCTGAACAGCAGCGCATCCGCGCACTGAAAGCCGAACATGATCGTCGCCTGGCGGAACTGGCGCAGTCCGAAGATAGTATTTGAACAAGGTTCGCCCTTTTGACGAAGGGCAGCGAAGCAAGGCGATTACATGGCGACCAAGGCGAACAGCAAGACCGGTGTGGCAGAGGGCGAGGATGGTGGCGATGCGCCGCTGCTCGACCTCAACGAAGCGTCCGTCAAGAAGCTGATCGCGCGCGCCAAGAAGCGCGGCTACATCACCTATGATGAGCTCAATGATGCCCTGCCGCAGGACCAGATGTCGTCCGAGCAGATCGAGGACATCATGGCCGCCCTCAACGAGATGGGCGTCAACATCGTCGAGAATGAAGAAGCCAGCGAGGATGGCGACGAGCAGCGCGAGCGCGAGCGCGAGGACGCCGAGGACGCCGAGGACGAATCGAGCGACGATGACGGCCCCAAGCTCGTTACCGAGAAGAAGAAGGAAACGGTCGATCGCACCGACGATCCCGTGCGCATGTATCTGCGCGAAATGGGCGCGGTGGAATTGCTCAGCCGTGAAGGCGAAATCGCCATCGCCAAGCGGATCGAGGCGGGCCGCGACACGATGATCCTGGGGCTTTGCGAAAGCCCGACAACCTTCAACGCGATCATCGAATGGTCGACCGCGCTCAACAATGGCGAAATGCAGCTGCGCGAGATTCTCGATCTCGACGCGATGCTGTCCAAGGACCCGGCGCCGGAAAGCCTGGAAGAAGGCGCCGAGGATGATGATGGCGAGATCAGCGAGAAGACCGCCGGCCCCAGCTTCAAGGAAGAGGAAGAGCCGGAGGAGGAATCCGCCGATGGCGATGAGGATGAGGACGGCCTGACCGAACGCCGCGCCCGCCGGTCCGAGGAAGAGGATGAGGAGGACAACACCCTCTCCCTTGCCCAGATGGAAGAAACGCTCAAGCCGATGGCGCTGGAGAAGTTCGCGACCATCACCGACATCTTTCGCAATTTCTCGCAGGCGCAGGAAAAGCGCATGCAGGCGATGGCGAATGGCGATGTGCTCAGCCAGAAGGCCGAGGATGATTATCAGGCGCTGCGCGAAAGCCTGACCGCCGAAGTCGAGAGCGTACAGTTCCACCAGCAGAAGATCGAATATCTGGTCGACCAGCTCTATGCCTATAACCGGCGCCTGACGGCGCTGGGCGGGCAGATGCTGCGCCTGGCTGAACGGCACAAGGTCAGCCGCAAGGATTTCCTCGACCGCTACGTCAATCACGAGCTGGACGATGGCTGGCTCGACAAGGTGAGCGGCCTTGACAAGAAGTGGACGGCCTTTGCCGCGGCGGAGGGCCGGTCGGTCGACCGCATCCGCAATGAAATCGCCGAAATCGCGCAGGCGACCGGCATGTCGCTGGGCGAATTCCGCCGCATCGTCAACATGGTGCAGAAGGGCGAACGCGAGGCGCGCATCGCGAAGAAGGAAATGGTGGAAGCGAATCTGCGCCTCGTCATCTCCATCGCCAAAAAATATACCAATCGCGGCCTACAGTTCCTCGACCTCATTCAGGAGGGCAATATCGGCCTCATGAAAGCGGTCGATAAGTTCGAATATCGCCGTGGCTACAAGTTCAGCACCTATGCGACCTGGTGGATTCGTCAGGCGATCACCCGGTCGATCGCCGATCAGGCGCGCACCATCCGCATCCCGGTCCACATGATCGAGACGATCAACAAGCTGGTCCGCACCAGCCGCCAGTTCCTGCACGAACAGGGTCGCGAGCCGACGCCAGAGGAAATGGCCGAACGCCTCTCCATGCCGCTCGAAAAGGTGCGCAAGGTGATGAAGATCGCCAAGGAGCCTATCTCCCTCGAAACGCCGATCGGCGACGAGGAGGACAGCCATCTGGGCGACTTCATCGAGGACAAGAATGCCATCATCCCGGTGGACGCCGCGATCCAGGCCAATCTCAAGGAAACGGTGACACGGGTCCTAGCCTCGCTCACGCCGCGCGAGGAGCGTGTGCTGCGGATGCGCTTTGGCATTGGCATGAACACCGACCACACGCTAGAGGAAGTGGGCCAGCAGTTCAGCGTGACGCGCGAACGCATCCGCCAGATCGAAGCGAAGGCCCTGCGCAAGCTCAAGCACCCCAGCCGGTCGCGTAAAATGCGCAGCTTTCTGGATCAGTAAAGCAATCTTAACCATGTTCGACGAAAAAGGGCGGCTTTCACGGTCGCCCTTTCTGATTCTGTAAACCGGGCGTTTACTCGGCAAGCGTATGCCGGTCGGGACCCCCGCACAGGCCGGGGCCTGACAGGGATTGCGACATGAGCGAAGCGGCACCGCGTATGCAGTTCGGCGACATTGCGCGGGTCGTCGATGCGCTGGTGGCGGCGGACGGCACGGCCGCCCACGCCTATGTCATCCGCGCGCGCACGGGCCTTGCGAGCGAGGGACTGCTCACGCTCCCCGATTTGGCCGATGCGGCGTCCTATATGTGTCTGCTGCACGGCCGCCATCCCGGCGTCATCGATCATGCCGCGACCCGCTCGGCAGAAAATGCAGCGCGCCAATGGCTGATCGAGGCGGCCGACGCCTTCGCCGCCGAACGCGCCTATCTCGCCCAGGTCACGGTCGCCGCCGGCCCCGCCCCCAGCACGGCGGGACAGGCCGATTGCGAAGCGGCGGTCAGCCAGCAACGCCATGCGCTCGACACGCTGGCCCAGTCCGACCGGCGCGGCTGCGCCATGGGTGCGGCGATCGCCCTGGTGCTCGACTGGCGCGGCATGCGGCAGATGCTCGACATGGCGGCCATCCGCGCCGGCATCGAGCCGCACGCCTGCACCCTGCCGGACCGCGCCGCAACGCTGGATGTCGCGCGCGCGATCGGCGGCGATGACATTATCGACCGGGCGATCCAGTTCGGCGCGCGGCAGTTGCTCGCCCAGCATCGCGGTCTGTGGGACTTGCTCGCCGCCCGCGCAGCTTTGCGCGGCCGCCCCGACTGACCGCCGCTTTCGCGATTGCGTCCCACCGCCGCTTTCCCTAGTCCGGTTGCAGGCAGCAACCGGAGCGGACCGATTTCATGCGCTTTGAAGGCACCCAGGATTATGTCGCGACCGATGACCTGAAGGTCGCGGTCAATGCCGCGGTGCTGCTGCGCCGCCCGCTGCTGGTGAAGGGGGAGCCGGGCACGGGCAAGACGGTGCTGGCGCAGGAAATCGCGCAGGCGCTCGACGCGCCGCTGATCGAATGGAACGTCAAATCGACGACCAAGGCGCATCAGGGCCTGTACGAATATGACGCCGTCGCCCGCTTGCGCGACGGGCAACTGGGCGACCCGCGCGTCCACGATATTTCCAACTACATCCGCAAGGGCAAGCTGTGGGAGGCATTCACCTCGCCCCGCCTGCCGGTGCTGCTGATCGACGAGATCGACAAGGCCGATATCGAATTTCCCAACGACCTGTTGCAGGAACTCGATCGCATGGCCTTCCATGTCTACGAAACCGGCGAGACGATCGCGGCGGCGGAGCGCCCCGTCGTGGTCATCACATCGAACAATGAAAAGGAACTGCCCGACGCCTTCCTTCGCCGCTGCTTCTTCCACTATATCAAATTTCCCGACCGCGAGACGATGGAGAAGATCGTCGAGGTGCATTTCCCCGGCATCCAGAAAATCCTGGTCAGCCGCGCGATGGAAATATTCTACGAGATCCGCGACGTGCCGGGCCTCAAGAAGAAACCCAGCACCAGCGAATTGCTCGACTGGCTGAAACTGCTGCTGGCCGAAGACATGCCGCTCGACGTGCTGCAAAACAGCGATCCGACCAAGGCGATCCCGCCGCTGCACGGGGCGCTGCTCAAAAATGAGCAGGACATCATGATGTTCGAGCGCCTTGCCTTCATGGCGCGCCGTCAGGGACGCTGAGCCATGGTCCATCATGCCGGATGCCTGTGCGGGCAGGTGCGCATCACCATCGATGCCGAACCAACGGGCGCGCGCCATTGCTGGTGCCGGCTGTGCCAATATCTGAGCGCGGGCGGCGGCACGGTGAACCTCGCCTTCCCCAGCGACGCGGTGCAGGTGGATGGCGACATATGCTGGCACGACAGCGTCGCCGACAGCGGCAATGCGATGCAGCGCGGTTTCTGCCCCCGTTGCGGGACGCCCCTGCTCAGCCGGGCCGAAGCGCGCCCTGCGGTCATGATTGTCCGGGCGGGCGCGCTCGACAATCCGTCGCTGCTGGCCCCGCAAATGGAAATCTGGACCAGCGCAGCGCCCGATTGGGCCTGCCATGATCCCGGCATCCCGCACCACCCTGAACAAAATCCGCAATAGGGCTTGCGCCCGCCGGGCAACCCTGTAGCCTCCCTGTCATAGTTCAAGGCCGCGCCAAGACGGTCTGGTTCTGGAGAGGGATGCCCATGCCCGCACGCGCCTTAATATTCCTGCCCATCGCCCTTGGTCTGGCGACGCCCGCACTCGCGCAGGCGGCGCAGGACATGGAGGCATGGACCCCGACGGCCACCGCCCTGCGCGCCAATGCCGCGGGCATCAGCCTGCCGCAGACCGTCGGCGGCCTGTCCCTCACCAAAAGCGGGGAAGCGTCCAATGGCGGGCGCGCGGTCGACAATTATGCGCAATATCTCTCGCAGGACGGCGCGGTCCAGGCGACCTTCTACGTCTATATGCCGACCTATGCCGATGCATCGCTCGCCGCCTATATGACGGACAAGGCGATCATGGAGCGGTTTGGCGCGAAGACGCGCCGAACCTCCTATGACAGCGCGGCGGTCGACGGACTGGCGGGCCGGGCCATTCGCGCGGTCTATGACGATGCCGCCGATGGCGCGCTGACCACGGCGGCGGGCTTCGTCCATGCCGGGCGCTGGATCGTCAAGATCCGCGTCACCGGGCCTACCGAACGGCGCCGGGATGTGCTGGCGGGCCTGGATGCGATGCTGGCGGGCTTGCAGGTCGAGGACAAGGCGTCGCTGCACAGGACCGCCCCGGCGCAATTCGCCGCCTGCCCGGTGGCGGATGCCGGCGAGGCCACATTGACCCGCGCAAAGGAGAGCACGCTCGCCCCAGCGCAGGATATCCGCATTCCCCGCGACGGGAAGGACCAGCTCTGCCTGCGCGGCGCGGTCGAAACCGCCGAGGGCCGCTACGATATCCTCCAGCAGGCCGGGCGCAGCGACGGCGCGATCATCGTGCCGGTCGACGATAGCGGCACCCTGCTCGCCTTCGATCCCGCCGCGCCGGACAAGGGCTATCGGCTGTCGATCCATATGGTGGGCCAGACCGACCTCTATGGCACCTATGACCGGGTGCCGAGCGCGCGCCAGATCGCCGCCATCCTCGATGGGAAGGACCCCCAGACCGCGCAGGCGCAGGCGATCGTCGCCTATGCCGCAACCGGCGAAGCGACGATGCAGCTGGGCGGCGCAGCCCGGCGCTGAGAGCGCATATTCCAGCGCTGCGTTTCGTGCCCTAAGCGGACCGCATGAGGCCCATCCCCGGCGCAACCCGATTCGCGCGCATCCGCGCCCGGCTGGAGGCCATTCGCCTGCCCCCCGGCCCGCGCGCCTGGGCGTTCGAATTTCTGCTCTTCGGTTTCAAACAGGGTTGGGCCTGTCTGTTCGGCGGGTTGATGCTCGCATTGCTGCTGGCGACGCATTTTTTCTATCCCGCCCACGCCGCTCTGCACCGCTATGATTTCCTGACGCTGGCGGCGCTTGCCATTCAGGCTGCCATGCTGGCCTTTCGCCTGGAAAGCTGGGCGGAGGCCAAGGTCATCTTCGCCTTCCACGTCATTGGCACGGTCATGGAATTGTTCAAGACGCAAGCCGGCTCCTGGATCTATCCCGAAGCCAGCCTGCTCCACATCGGCGCGGTGCCGCTCTTCTCCGGCTTCATGTATGCCGCCGTCGGCAGCTATATTGCACGGGTCTGGCGCATCTTCGATTTTCGCTTCACCCGCTACCCGCCGGTCTGGACGACGGTGGCGCTGGCCGGCGCGATCTACGTCAATTTCTTCGCCCATCATTGGTTGCCCGATATCCGGCTGATCCTGTTCGCCGCGGCCATCGCGTTGTTCGGCCGCAGCTGGATTGTCTTCACCCCCTGGCGCACGCCGCGCTCCATGCCGCTGCTGCTCGGCTTTTTCCTGGTCGCCCTTTTCATCTGGCTTGCCGAAAATATCGGCACCTTCGCCAATGCGTGGACCTATCCCGATCAGCGGGACGGCTGGCACATCGTCAGCGTCGCCAAATTGGGCAGCTGGTGTCTGCTCATGATCATCAGCTTCGTGCTGGTGTCGCTGATCCACGGCGTCCGCGCAAGCAACAATCAGATCAGATAGCCGACCTCATAAAGCCCCCAGCGCCGGCCGCCAAAGACCAGCGGCACGAATACGCTGCGCAGCGCTCGATACCGCCCCTCGCCCAGGTCCTGCCGGTAGGTGCACACGAAGAAATCATCGGCCCCGTCGAGCGCGCGCCGGGTCTGCGCATCCATGAATATCTGCCGGTTGCGGGCATGTTCCATATTCCATAGCCCCTCGCCCGGCCGCTGCGGCTGGCTGCGCGCGCTGATATGCGTGGGCAGATAGCCGTTCATGTCGATCAGGCAGCAGCCCACGACCGCGTCATCCTGCGCGCTGTGGCGGTCGAGCAGCGGACGCAGCGACGCGTCGGCAAAGGCGGTGAAGCCGGTCAGATATTGCGCGGGATCGGAGCCTTCGATGCGCCGATAATCGGTGTCGAACAAGGCCTCCAGGCTCAGCGTCCCGCGATCCAGCGCGCTGCCGATCGCCAGGCGCACCGCATCAGCCCCCTGCTGCGCCAGCGCGATATAGCGACTGTTGCGCGTCGCCTGCCCGCCATGCGCAGCCGTATTGAGCATGGCGTTGGCCATCTGCTCCAGCGCCTCCAGTTGCGTGCGTGCCGCCCCCACCCGCGCCGTGCTTTCGCGAGCGGAAAGGCTGAATTCGCCCAGTCCCTGCGTCAGCGCATCGACTTCGCGGCTGGCGGCATCGGTGCAATCGACGATGGTGCCGGACCGTTCGCCAAATTGCGTAACCAGCGACGCCATGTCCGCCAGGCGCAGCCGCAACTGGTCGATATGGGCGCCGGCACCCCGTCCGCGCAGGATATTATCCTCCACCCCCTGGATCAGCGTGCGCGCATCCTGGTCCAGCTGGTCCAGCTTGACGGCCACGGATGCCGAGGACTCGCCCGCCTGTTCGGCCAGCCGGCGAATTTCGTCGGCAACCACGGCAAAGCCCTGTGTCGCCTCGCCCCCGCGCGCGGCTTCGATGGCGGCATTCACGCCCAGCAGCCGCGTCTGCCGCGCGATGGCGCTCAACTGGCCCGACACGTCGCCCACCGCCTCGATAACCGCCAGAAACCGGCGCAACTGACCTTCCATCCCCGTGACATGATCGACCAGCGCCGTCACTTCATTCAGGGACAGGCCGATGACGTCATGCCCGTCGGCAACGATCTGCCGCGCGCGCCGGGCGGTCTGGCTGAGCTCCTGCGCCGCCGCGACGCTTTCTCCCTGGCTTTTCGCCAGGCGAGTCATGTTCGCCTGCAACCGGTCAAGGCGCGCGCTGTCCGCCTGGATGCGATGATCCACCTCGCCCAGGAAACCCGCCGTCTCGCTGCACTGCAATGCTATGTCGCCTGATCTTTCCCCCAGATCAGCCAACAACCCCCTGTTTTCCAATGCTACCCCGCTTATTTGCCCGCAACATGAATAGTGCCGGATTAACCATGCACTGCAACACTTAATATTCTGTCGGCGTGTTGGGTCGTTGGGCTTGCATCGTTATCGACACTGACGGACAAGGCGTGTCATGTTGCTCAACTTCCTCGACGCGCTGCGCACCGCCGGCATACCGGCCAGCATCAAGGAACATCTACTGCTGCTCGAAGCGCTGGATCGCGACGTCATCGCCCGCCGACCGGAGGATTTTTACTATCTCGCCCGCGCCACCTATGTGAAGGACGAAGCGCTGCTCGATCGCTTCGATCAGGTCTTCGCGCGGATATTCAAGGGGATCATGAGCGACGATGGCGTCGACGCCGACATTCCCGAGGAATGGCTGCGCCTCGTCGCCGAAAAATTCCTCAGCCCCGAAGAGATGGAGAAGATCAAACCCCTGGGCGACTGGGACGAGATCATGAAGACGCTCAAGGAGCGGCTGGAGGAGCAGAAGGACCGGCACCAGGGCGGCAACAAATGGATCGGCACGGGCGGGACCTCCCCCTTTGGCCATGGCGGCTATAATCCGGAAGGGGTGCGGATCGGCGGGCAGAGCCGGCACAAGCGCGCGATCAAGGTGTGGGAAAAGCGCGAATTCGCCAATCTCGACAACCAAAAGGAACTGGGCACCCGCAACATCAAGGTGGCGTTGCGCCGCCTGCGCCGTTTTGCGCGCGAAGGCGCGGCCGAGGAACTGGACCTGGACGCGACCATCCGCGGCACCGCCCGGCAGGGTTGGCTCGACATTCGCATGCGGCCCGAACGGCATAATGCGGTCAAGCTGCTGCTGTTCCTGGACGTGGGCGGATCGATGGACCCGTTCATTACGCTCTGCGAGGAACTGTTTTCCGCCGCGACCGGCGAGTTCAAGAATATGGAATTCTTCTATTTCCACAATTGCCTGTATGAAGGCGTGTGGAAGGACAATCGCCGCCGCTTTTCGGAGCGGACGCCGACCTGGGACATCCTGCATAAATATGGTCATGACTATAAGGTCATCTTCGTCGGCGACGCGGCGATGAGCCCCTATGAGATCAGCCATCCGGGCGGGTCGGTCGAACATATGAACGAGGAAGCGGGCGCCGTCTGGCTGCAACGGGTGACGCATACCTATCCGGCGACGGTGTGGCTCAACCCCACGCCGGAGGCGCACTGGACCTACAGCCAGTCGACCCGGATGATCCGCGACCTGCTTCAGGACCGCATGTTCCCGCTGACGCTGAGCGGCATCGACGCGGCGATACGCGAACTGACGCGCAAGCGGTAGACGCGCGCAATGAAGTGGCGGACGGTAGAATATAGCGCGTGGACAAATTCAGACTGTCCGGAAACTACCATTTGTAGCCATAAAACCAGATTTCGGCTTCGCGGATTGCGGACATTCCTGTCAGGTGCATAATGCCAATATGACTTCTGCGCGTTCAAATTTGATAGCTATGCTTGAACGGGTTGCTGACGGCGGCGACGTTACTGCGCAGGAACTCGATAAAGTGATACCCGATCCGCTAGTCCTTGATGAGCGGGAAAAGACAGCATGGGAGGAACTTAGTCACTGGGCCGATGACGACGACATCCGCGCCAAGGATATCAAATATGCCGCATCCAAGCGCGAATGGATGCGAGGACATCTATCGACATTGCGAGATATTGACTGGCATCCACAGCCACCATCAATTCATCAGCGGATCAAGGTAGGCTTTTGGCTTGCTGTGTTTCTGTTTAGTGGAGCAAGCTATCAACTCCGCTGGGGTATTTTCGGCGGATATGACAAACAGGTGACTGTTGCGCTGTTGTTTGCCGGGCTTTGGATAATGCTGCCCATGCTCGGTTCACTCAAACGCCACTGACGCTCGCTGAGCGGTCATGTCAGCAAATTATCCCACGCTGCCCCATAACCGACTGTCCGCTCCCCACCCTGCTTCGTCATTCCCGCGAACGCGGGAACCCATCTTTCGACTATAGGCCATGTGCCGTGCTGAAAAGATGGATTCCCGCCTTCGCGGGGATGACGATATGAAACATACCGTCCGCAATCCACCCATCCCGGTCATCCCGCATTGCCAGCGGATTTGTCCACACGCCTTAGTGCATCAGGCGGTCCAGCGTCCCGATGATATCCCGGATGCCGTCAGGCTTGGTGAGGACCGGCGTGTGCGGGTGCGTGCCGGTCACCGCATGGCGCGCCGCCCCGGAGCAAAAGACATAAGGGATGCCATAGGCATCCAGATCGTCGGCGAGCAGCCCGGCGTCACTGCCGCGCAAGGCCAGGTCCAGCACGGCGCCCGCCGGAAACCGCGTCGCCAGCGCCGCCATTCCGTCGGCCAGGGTCGCATAGGGCCCATCGACGGCATAGTCGGCCTCTTCCAGCATGTCCGCGATCCGAGCGGCGACACGGCTGTCATCTTCCACCAGCAATATGCGGGGCAATTCGGCCATGGCGGTCAGTCCAGCCCGAAATGCGCACGATAGCGAGTAAAGCACCGCGCGCCGCAGCGCAGGCGAATGAGCGCCCCTTCGGCCATGGCGGTGGCACGGCGCGGGTCCGCCGCCACCAGCGGCTTTATCGCTTCCTCGTTCCAGTCGGCGCTATGCTTGATGTCCAGCACCGCGTGCAGGTCGAAATAGCGCCGCTGGCTGGTCGACAGACCCAGCCGGCGCAAGGCGCGTGCCGTATGCGCCGACCGGCCCGGCGCCGTCAGCTCGATCACGCCCAGCGCGCCGATGCTGTGCCAGCTATAGCAACGCTGGGTCGCCATCGCCGTCATCGCATTGGCCAGCGCCAGGCTTTCCCACACGGTATGCTCGATGCAGGTGTCAAGGTCGAGCAGGTCGACCAGTTGCCCCAGCATCGGGCCATGCATGCCCTTGATATTGCCCCGGCCCATCTCATCCCAATAATTGCGCGCCAATTCCATCTTGGCCCGGTCCGGGATCTTGACCTGCGTCATCGCCACCAGATCATCGAAACCCGCTTCGCCCGCCGCCTCCTGCGACAGGAACCAGCGGATATGGTCCATCCGCGCGTCTTCGGCGAGCCAGGGGAACAGGCTGTCATGCTGTCCCGGCCCTGTCGCCTCAAGCCCTTCGAACCAGGCGATGAATCCGTCCACATCCGTTGGCGCCTGCGCGGCCTCGACGCGCACTTCCGCGCGCAATTCCTCGATGAAGGCATGTTCCAGCCGCGCCATGCGCTGATCTTCGTTGAAGCGATCGGCCGACCAGTCGTCGGGAAAGCCGGGCGAAAGCCGTCGTCGATTCCACCGGCTCAGTTGCTGTTGGAAGGAGTCCTGCAAAAATTGGGATTCATCGTCCTTGAGCTGGGTCGCCACGTTCAGACCTTTCCTATTCCGTTGCCCGACCAATCCCGAACACAGGCCCTCCGTTCCCATAAAAACGCCTAACCTATGTCAGCCAAGGCGGGCGCGGTTGACGATCAGCCGCCATTGGGCGACGCCGCCCCTCACATCGAACAGGGAGCCAACGCCATTCATCCGCTCGACACACCCATCTGGAACAGCCTGCATGGCGGCTGGGCATCCCTGGCGCAGGGCGATGCGCAGGCAATTCGGCTGGACCGCGATCATGGCCCCTTCGCGGCTACCGCCCATGGCTTGCCCACGGAAATGACCGCGCTTGCCCCTCTATTGCCACCGGGCGATGAACTCTGGCTGCTGGGCCGCGACGCGCTGGCGGCTCCTCCCCCCGGCATGCAGGTCGTTCGCACCGCTATGCTGGCGCAGATGGTGGCGGACCGCCCCGTGAAGATCGGCGGCAGTGGCCCGGACTGGCAGGAACTAGGCGAAGCGGACGCTCCCGACATGCTGGACCTGGCATTGCTGACGCGTCCCGGCCCGTTCCGCGCCCGCACCCATCGCCTTGGCCGCTTCATCGGCGTGCGCGAACAAGGCCGCCTGATCGCCATGGCGGGCGAGCGGATGCGGATGCCGGGCTTCGCCGAAATCAGCG
Organism: Sphingobium lactosutens DS20; assembly: GCF_000445105.1. Classification (GTDB taxonomy): domain Bacteria; phylum Pseudomonadota; class Alphaproteobacteria; order Sphingomonadales; family Sphingomonadaceae; genus Sphingobium; species Sphingobium lactosutens. The sequence continues at coordinate 295,799 of NZ_ATDP01000107.1, forward strand.
GCGTGTGCACCCACCCCGATCATCGCGGCCAGGGCCTTGCCGGTCATCTGATGCGGCGAATCGCGGGGCACATGCAGGACCGGGGCGAAACGCCGTTCCTCCACGCCTATGCCAGCCACGACCGCACCATCGCCCTTTATCGCAGCCTGGGTTTTGCGGTGCGCGCCCAGTTGCCGATGGCGGTGCTGTCCAAAGCGTGACGGACAAAGAAAAAGGCCGGCGGATCGCTCCGCCGGCCTCTTCCTGTTTCGCGGGTCGGTGGACTTAGAAGTCCATGCCGCCCATGCCGCCCATGCCGCCCGGCATCGCGGGAGCAGCGGACTTGTCTTCCGGCAGCTCGGCGATGGTGGCTTCGGTGGTGATCAACAGACCAGCGACCGAGGCAGCGTTCTGGAGCGCGGTGCGCACGACCTTGGTCGGGTCGATGACGCCAGCGGCAACCAGATTTTCATACGTGTCGGTCGAGGCGTTGAAGCCGAACGAAGTGTCGCTCTGGTCGAGCAGCTTGCCCGAAACCACCGCGCCGTCATGGCCTGCATTGGCCGCGATCTGGCGAACCAGCGCCGTCAGCGACTTGCGGACGATGTCGATGCCGCGGGTCTGGTCGTCATTGGCGCCGGTCAGGCCGTCAATCGCCTTGGTCGCGTAGAGCAGAGCGGTGCCGCCGCCGGGGACGATGCCTTCTTCAACGGCCGCGCGGGTGGCGTGCAGCGCGTCGTCGACGCGGTCCTTACGCTCCTTGACTTCCACTTCGGTCGCGCCGCCGACCTTGATGACGGCCACGCCGCCGGCCAGCTTGGCAAGGCGTTCCTGCAGCTTTTCGCGGTCATAGTCCGACGTCGTGACTTCGATCTGCGCACGGATCTGCTCGGTGCGGCCCTTGATCGCTTCGGCATCGCCAGCACCGTCAACGATGGTGGTGTTGTCCTTGTCGATGGTGACGCGCTTGGCGGTGCCCAGCATGCCCAGCGTGACGTTTTCGAGCTTGATGCCCAGGTCTTCGCTGACGACTTCGCCCTTGGTCAGGACGGCGATGTCTTCCAGCATGGCCTTGCGGCGATCGCCGAAACCGGGCGCCTTGACGGCCGCGACCTTCAGGCCACCGCGCAGCTTGTTGACGACCAGGGTCGCGAGCGCTTCGCCTTCAATGTCTTCCGCGATGATCAGCAGCGGACGACCCGACTGCACGACCGATTCCAGGATCGGCAGGATCGACTGAAGGTTGCTGAGCTTCTTTTCGTGGATCAGGATGTAAGGGTCAGCCAGTTCGACCTGCATCTTTTCCGGGTTGGTGATGAAGTAGGGCGACAGGTAGCCGCGGTCGAACTGCATGCCTTCGACGACGTCCAGCTCGAATTCCAGGCCCTTGGCTTCCTCGACGGTGATGACGCCTTCCTTGCCGACCTTTTCCATCGCTTCGGCGATCTTCTGGCCGACTTCGACGTCGCCATTGGCCGAAATGATGCCAACCTGCGCGACTTCCGACGAACCCGAAACGGGCTTCGACCGCGCGCTGATGTCCTCGACGACCTTGCCGACGGCGAGGTCGATGCCGCGCTTCAGGTCCATCGGGTTCATGCCGGCGGCGACCGACTTCATGCCTTCGCGCACGATGGCCTGGGCCAGAACAGTCGCGGTGGTGGTGCCGTCACCGGCGATGTCGTTGGTCTTCGAAGCGACTTCGCGGACCATCTGGGCGCCCATATTCTCGAACTTGTCCTTCAGTTCGATTTCCTTGGCGACCGAAACACCGTCCTTGGTGATGCGGGGCGCGCCGAAGCTCTTGTCGATGACGACGTTGCGACCCTTGGGGCCAAGCGTCACCTTGACCGCGTCGGCCAGGATGTCGACGCCACGCAGGATGCGCTCACGCGCGTCACGCGAAAACTTTACGTCCTTCGCTGCCATGATCTTATACCTTTCGAATAAGTGGGATGTTTAGGAAAAGCGGAGTGCGATCAGGCGATGACGCCCAGAATGTCGCTTTCCTTCATGATGAGCAGGTCTTCGCCATCAACCTTGACTTCGGTGCCCGACCACTTGCCGAACAGGATGCGGTCGCCGGCCTTGACGTCCAGCGGCGTGACCTTGCCGTCGTCGGCCTTGGAGCCGGTGCCGACGGACACGATTTCGCCTTCCTGCGGCTTTTCCTTGGCGGTGTCGGGGATGATGATGCCACCAGCAGTCTTCTCTTCCGCTTCCACGCGGCGGACGAGAACACGGTCGTGCAACGGACGAAATGCCATGTTAAGTGCCTTTCCCTTGGCGATGGGAGGGGATAGCGGCGGTGGCGGACCATGAAGCCCGCTGACCCGTCGCGCCGGTCCGTCTCCCGATGATCTTTCCTGTGTTAGCACTCTTTGGTGTCGAGTGCTAGCGACGCGAATATGGCCTGCGCGGCCAGAGCGTCAAGAGGGTTCCCGCATCTTTTTCTCTAGGCCACGGAACATTTTTCATCGATGCTTCTGCGACAGGACGCCTCTCGCGCCGGCCGTGCGCCTTGCCGCCCCTCGCGCGGCTTCCTACCTGCGGTCCTGTCTTCCAGCGGCATGAGGAACATGCGATGAGCGATACTCCCTATACCCCGCCCAAGGTCTGGACCTGGGACAAGGCCAGCGGCGGTCAGTTCGCCAATATCAACCGGCCGATCGCCGGCCCCACCCATGACAAGGATCTGCCGGTCGGCAAGCACAAGCTGCAACTCTATTCCCTCGCGACGCCCAATGGGCAAAAGGCCGCGATCATGCTGGAGGAATTGCTGGAGGCCGGCGTCAGCGCGGCGGACTATGACGCCTGGCTCATCAAGATTGGCGATGGCGACCAGTTTTCCAGCGGCTTCGTCGCCGTCAACCCCAACAGCAAGATCCCGGCGCTGATGGATCATAGCGTGTCCCCGCCGCAGCGCGTCTTCGAATCCGGCGCGATCCTGCTCTATCTCGCCGAAAAATTCGGCAAATTCCTGCCCGCCGATCCCGCCGCGCGCACCGCCGCGCTCAGCTGGCTGTTCTGGCAGATGGGCGCCGGCCCGTTGCTGGGCGGCGGCTTTGGCCATTTCTACGCCTATGCGCCGGAAAAATACGAATATCCGATCAACCGCTACGCCATGGAGGTCAAGCGTCAGCTCGACGTGCTCGACCGGCATCTGGCGGACAATGACTATATGGCGGGCGACGACTACAGCATCGCCGATATCGCCATCTGGCCCTGGTATGGCGGGCTGGTGCTGGGCCGCGCCTATGACGCCGCGGAATTTCTGGACGTCGCCAGCTACAAGAATGTCGTGCGCTGGGCCAGACAGATCGACGAGCGCCCCGCCGTCAAGCGCGGCCGCATGGTGAACAAGGCGAACGGCCCGCTGGAAGAGCAATTGCACGAACGCCATGACGCCAGCGATTTCGCGACCAAAACGCAGGACAAGCTGCAAGGCGGCGGCTAGGCCCGCCCGCCCCTCTTGCCTTCCCGCCGCGCTGTTGGCATGACGGCGCGGCGGGGCTAGGCAACCTCCCGTATCAGGCGTTCCCCGCCCAAGCGTTGCGGCATATCCGGGCGATGCGTCGCCCGCATGGGGGACGTTGCATGGCCGATCCAACCTTTTCCGACCTTGTCCGTCAATTCATCCGCATCGGCCTGCTAAGTTTCGGCGGACCCGCCGGACAGATCGCGCTGATGCACCGCGAGATCGTCGAGCAGCGCGGCTGGATCGACGAAGGCAGCTATCTACGCGCGCTCAATGTCTGCCACTTGTTGCCGGGGCCGGAGGCACAGCAGCTTGCGACCTGGATCGGCTGGCGCCTGCACGGCACGCGCGGCGGCCTTGCTGCCGGACTGCTATTCGTGATGCCGGGCGCCGCAATCATGCTGGCGCTCTCCGCGCTCTACGCCTTAGCCGCCAATCTTGCCCCGATTGCCGCTATCTTTCTGGGCATCAAGGCTGCCGTGCTCGCCATCGTGGTGCAGGCGCTGATCCGAATCGGGCGGCGCGCGCTCGACACCGGCTTAAAGCGCGCGCTGGCGCTGCTGGCCTTCCTCTCGCTGTTCCTCTTTGCTCTCCCCTTCCCCGTCGTGGTGCTGGCGACCGGTCTGGCCGGCTTCCTGCTCGCGCGCTGGCGGCCGGCGTGGCTCAACGCCCATGGCCACGCAACCGCGCCCGCCCCGGCTGGACCGCGCCCCTGGGCCAGTACGGTGCGGGCTGTGCTCGTCTGGCTCGCCATCTGGGCGGCACCGATGATCGCGGTCCTGCTGATGCTCGGTCCCGATCATGTGCTCTGGCGCATCGGCCTCTTTTTTTCGCAGCTGGCGATCGTGACGTTCGGCGGAGCCTATGCCGTCCTAGCCTATATGGCGCAGGAGGCAGTGCAGGCGATGGGCTGGCTCAGCGCGCGCGAAATGACCGATGGCCTTGGCCTTGCCGAAACCACGCCGGGACCGCTGATCCTGGTGACGCAGTTCGTGGGCTTCCTCGGCGCGTTTCGCGCGCCCGCGCCCTTTTCGCCCATGGTGGCGGGCACGCTGGGCGCGCTCATGACGCTCTGGGTTACCTTCGTCCCCTGCTTCCTCTGGATACTCGCCATCGCGCCCTGGATGGATCGGCTGGAGCGTGCGCCCCGCTTGCAGGGGGCGCTGGCTGCGATAACCGCCGCCATCGTCGGCGTTATCGCCAATCTGACGCTCTGGTTCGCGCTGCATGTCCTCTTCACTCGACTGGAGCGCATGGAAGCGCCGGGCATCGCGCTGCTGCTGCCCGATCCCGCCAGCCTCGACTGGCGCATCGCGCTGATCGCGGCGGGGGCCGCGATCCTGCTGTTCCGTCTGAAACGGGGTGTGCTGACGACGCTGGCGCTGTCGGCGGTGGCCGGCCTGCTAGTGACGCTGCCGATGTGAAAATGTCGGGCTCTGGTAATTTTATTGCCAAAGGCTGGACGCGGCGGACTATGGCAATAGAGTGCGGCCCATGCATAGAAGGCCCACGCATAGAAGGAGAGTCGCCATGGACCGCCGCCTATTTCTCGCCACCGCCGGAGCCTCCGCCCTCGCAGCCGGCGCGCCGCGCGCCTTTGCGCAGGCGGCCATGCCGGGAAATGGCGACGACACCCGCCTGTCCGCCGCCTTCGCCGCGATTTTCGAAGGCGTGCTCGATCGCTCGCCCATGTTCGTCACCAGCCTTGGCCTCGACAAGGGCGCGCGCGCCGACGCCAAGAGCCAACTCGACGACAACAGCAAGTCGGGCATGATGAAGGACCTTGCCGCGACGCAGGCGGCGATCAAGGAATTGGAGGGGTTCAAGGGCGCGAACCTGTCCGACGCGCAGCGCCTCAACCTCGACGTCATTCTCTATTCGCTGGGACAGCAGACGGTTGCGCCGGGCACGTTCGGCCTCAACAGCGTGCAGCGCCCCTATCGCATCTTTCAGCAGGGCGGCAGCTATTTCCGCGTGCCCGATTTCCTCAACACCGCACACACCATCAACGACAGCGCCGATTGCGACGCCTATGTCTCGCGGCTCGACGCCTTCGCGCGCAACCTGCGGACCGACACCGCGCTTCAGCGGGATGAAGCGGCGCGCGGCTATCTCGCGCCCGGCTGGTCGCTGGATCTGACGATCGGCCAGCTGAAGAAACTGCGCGGCCAGCCGGCGGCGCAAAGCTCGATGGTCCAGTCGCTGGTCAAGCGCGCCGCCGCCAAGGGAATCAGCGGCGATTGGCAGGCGCAGGCGACCGGCATCGTGGAAAAGGCGATCTATCCGGCACTCGACGAACAGATCGCGGCGATCGAATCGCTCAAGGGCAAGACGGCGGCGGGTGATGGCGTCTGGCGCACGCCGCGCGGCGATGAAATCTATGCCGCCGCGCTCAAGCAGGCCACGACCACGGACCTTAGCGCAGACCAGATTCACGCCATGGGGCTGGAGCAGGTAGCCGACATCAGCGCGCAGCTGGACGGCATCCTCAAAGGGGCCGGCTATGACAGCGGCACAGTGGGCGAGCGGCTGGCAAAGCTCAACGTCGAACCCTCGCAGCTTTACGCCGACAGCGCGGAGGGCCGCGCCGCCCTGCTCGCCCGGCTCAACCGCGACGTCGATGCGATGAAGGCGAAACTGCCGCAGGCCTTCGCCACCATTCCCGACACGAAGCTGGAAATCCGCGCGGTGCCGGTGGAAATCCAAGACGGCGCCTCCAACGGCTATTATAACCGCGCCGCGCTCGACGGGTCGCGCCCGGCCATCTATTTCATCAACCTCAAGGATGTGGGCGACTGGCCGAAATATGGCCTGCCCGCGCTCACCTATCATGAAGGCGTGCCGGGGCATCATCTCCAGATTTCGACCGCGCAGACCGCCGGCGACATTCCGATGCTGCGCAAGACCGCCTTCATGAGCGCCTACACCGAAGGCTGGGCGCTTTATGCCGAGCAACTGGCCGACGAACTGGGCGGCTATGCGACGCCGCTGGACCGGGCAGGCTATCTGCAATCCTTCCTGTTCCGCGCGGCGCGGCTGGTGGTCGACACCGGCATCCACGCCAAGCAGTGGAGCCGTGAGAAGGCAACCGATTATATGGTTGAAAAGACCGGCTTTGCCCGCCCCCGCTGCCAGCGCGAAGTCGAACGCTATTGCACCCAGCCGGGCCAGGCGACCAGCTACAAGGTCGGCCATGGCGTCTGGACAAAGGCGCGCGCGGCCGCGCAGGCGCAGCTGGGCGACGCCTTTGATATCAAGCAGTTCCACGCCATCCTTGAGGAAGGTGCAATGCCTTTGTCGATGCTGGAACAGCGCGTCGCGGCGCGGGCCAGGGCAGCGAAGGGGGCATAAGCCCCCTCCGTACACTTCGAGCGAAGTCGAAAAGCGGCCAGGCTCGCGCTTCAGCTTTCTCGACGTCGCTCGAAACGAACGGATCTACGTCCCGCCGACGTCACTCGTAGCTCATATCCTGATAGCCATCATCGGCAATGTCGGAGAAGCGCGTGATTTTCGCGTCGAACTTCATGCGGATACGGCCGGTGGAGCCATGGCGCTGCTTGGCGACGATCACCTCGGCCAGGCCGTAGATGCGCTCCATATTCTCCTTCCACGCGGCATAGGCAGCCTCGTCGTCGGGCTTGGGTTCCTTTGCGGCCTCGTAATAATCCTCGCGGAACACGAACCACACCATGTCCGCATCCTGCTCGATCGATCCGGATTCGCGCAGGTCGGACAGTTGCGGCCGCTTGTCCTCGCGCTGCTCGACCGCACGGCTGAGCTGGGAAAGCGCCAGCACCGGCACATGCAGTTCCTTCGCCAGCGTCTTCAACCCGCGTGAGATTTCCGAAATCTCGTTGACGCGGTTGCCGTCGCCCCGTCCGGTGCCCTGCAGCAGCTGGAGATAATCAACGACGATGAAACCAATGTCATGCCGCCGCTTCAGCCGCCGGGCGCGCGTGCGCAGCGCCGCGATGGTCAGGCCCGGCGTATCATCGATGAACAGCGGCAATTCCTGCAACTCGCGCGCCGCTCGCGACAGATTCTGGAAATCCGCGCGGCTGATCTTGCCCATGCGCAGCGCTTCGCCCGAAATGCCCGACTGTTCGGCGAGCACGCGGGTCGCCAGCTGGTCGGCCGACATTTCCAGCGAAAAAAACGCCGTCTTGGCGCCCATATTCTTTTCCGGCGGAATGCCATCGGCATTGTCGCGCACCCATCGCGACGCGGCATTATAGGCGATGTTGGTCGCCAGCGACGTCTTGCCCATGCCCGGTCGCCCGGCCAGGATCATGAGGTCGGAATTGTGCAGACCACCGATCTTGGCGTTGAGGCTGTTGATCCCGGTCGTGATCCCCGACACATGCCCGCCGCTGTTGAGCGCGCGTTCGGCCACCTGCACCGCCATGGTCGACGCCATCAGGAAGCTCTTGACCGACCCGGTTTCGCCTTCGCCCTCCGACACTTTATACAGCGCCACTTCGGCCGCTTCGATCTGCTCGCGCGGGTTGACATCCTCGCTGGTATCCAGCGCGTTTTCAACCAGTTCGCGCCCGACGCTCACCAATTCCCGCAACAGCGCCAGGTCGTAAATCTGGCTGGCGAAGTCACGCGCACCGATCAGCGCCGCGCCATTGCCGGTCAGCTGCGCCAGATAGGCAGCGCCGCCCAGTTCCTTCAACGCCGGGTCCTGCTCCAGCATGGGCTTGAGCGTCACCGGATTGGCGACCATGTCCTTGTCGAGCAGGCGCATGATCGCGTCATAGATGCGTCCGTGCAGCGGCTCGAAAAAATGTTCGGCCTTCAGCTTGAGCTGCACATCCTCGGCAATGCGGTTGTCGATCATGATCGCGCCCAGCAGGGCGGCCTCAGCCTCCACATTGCGCGGCAGTTCGGCGCCGCCATTGTCGGCGGGATTGATTTTCAGCAGTTCGACCATGGCCTCTCTTTCCTCTCCCGGCGGCGCGGGCGCAAGGGGCCATGGGGACGCAGCTGTGGATAAGTCCCGCTTGCATTTGCACGCGCGCCGCCGCACTGACTATCCGCTCGCATATGGCCGATCCGCGCATCATAGACATCAAGCTCGACGAGCGCACGATCCTGTGGCGCAATGCCGACGTGGAGCAGGAACGGCGCATCGCGATCTTCGACCTGCTGGAGGATAATCATTTCGCGCCCCAGCGGGTCCATACCGACGGCTATGCCGGCCCCTACAAGGTGGTGCTGCGGGTGGAGGAAGGTCGGCTGGTCATCGAAATCAACCGGCAGGACGACAGCCCGCTCGAAGCGATCATCTTGAGCCTGGGCCGGTTCCGGCGTCCGATCCGCGATTATTTCGCCATTTGCGACAGCTATTATCAGGCGATCAGCAATGCCTCGCCCCAGCAGATCGAAACGGTCGACATGGCGCGCCGCGCCATCCACAATGACGCCGCCGACATGCTGATCGAGCGGCTGGAGGGCAAGATCAAGGTCGATTTCGACACGGCGCGGCGGCTGTTCACGCTCATCTGCGTGCTGCATATCAAGGGGTGATGGAATCAGGGGTTTGACGTTCGGGGGATTGCTGGTCCGCATCGGGGCGGGACTGGCGCTGATCGCGATGCTGGCGCTGGCATTGTGGCTCTATGCGCGCGCCTGGGCGCCCAGCCGGGACGACTATCCGGTGCAGGGCGTGACGATCGGGTCGGCCGATGGCCCGGTCGACTGGGGCACGCTGGCGGCGCAGGGGGCGGACTTCGCCTATATCCGCGCGGTGCGGGCGCAGGACGGGCGCGACCCCGCCTTCGCCGTCAACTGGCGCGGCGCGCGCGCGGCGGGCATGCGCTATGGCGCGGTGATCGAATTCAGCGCCTGCCGCAGCCCGATCGATCAGGCGACCGGCTTCATGACCACGGTGCCACGCGACAATGCCGCCCTGCCGCCGGTCATCCGCCTCGCCTTTTCGGCCGGATGCGCCCGTCGGCCGGGCCGCGACCTGCTGCTCTCCAACCTCAACACCCTCATCAACCTGGTGGAGGGGCAGGCGGGCAAGCCCGCCCTGCTCAACGTGAGCGAGGATTTCGATGCGGCCTATGATATCGGGTCGGGCATCAACCGCACCTTGTGGCTGGACGGCAATTTCTTCCCGCCCGATTATGCCAGCCGCCCCTGGGTGATGTGGACAGCCACCAACATGCGGCATATCGACGGCGTCGATGGTCCGGTGCGATGGAATGTGGTGGCGCGATAATGAGTGATGATTCCGAGACGCAGGCGCTGATCGCCGCCGCGCGCGCGGCCATGGCCCATGCCCATGCGCCCTATAGCCGCTTTACCGTGGGCGCGGCCGTGCGCCTGACCGATGGCAGCATCGTCACCGGCTGCAATTTCGAAAATGCCAGCTACGGCCTGTCGCTTTGCGCCGAAACGGTCGCGCTCGCCACCGTGAACGCGCAGGGGCGCTTTGCCGACGTCGCCGCCATCGCGGTGGTGGGCGGCGCGATGGACAGCGCGGACGAAGCGCTCGTCACCCCCTGCGGTCGCTGCCGGCAGGTGATGAACGAAGCGGAACAAATGGCCGGCCGCCCGCTCGCCATCCACTGCGCGACGCCCAGCGGTGACCGCGTGCTGGCCCTCTCCCTTGCCGATCTCCTTCCCCATGCCTTTGGTCCCGCGGACCTTGGCATCGCCCCTGCCAAAAAGAGCTGACATATATGGCCATTCTTTCCGACAAATGGATCCGCCAGCAGGCGCTTTCGACCGGCATGATCGAGCCCTTCGTGGAAAGCCAGAAGCGCGAAGGGAGCATCAGCTACGGTCTGTCCTCCTATGGCTATGACGCGCGGGTGGCGGATGAATTCAAGATTTTCACCAATGTCGACAGCACCATCGTCGACCCCAAGGATTTCGACCCCAAGAATTTCGTCGACCGCAAGACCGATTGCTGCATCATCCCCCCCAACAGCTTCGCGCTGGCCCGCACGGTCGAATATTTCCGCGTGCCGCGTGACGTGCTGGTCATCTGCCTTGGCAAATCCACCTATGCCCGCTGCGGCATCATCGTGAATGTGACCCCGCTCGAACCTGGCTGGGAAGGGCATGTGACGCTGGAATTTTCCAACACCACGCCGCTGCCCGCCAAAATCTACGCCAATGAAGGCGCCTGCCAGTTCCTGTTCCTTCAGGGCAATGAACCGTGCGAAGTCAGCTATGCCGACCGCGCCGGCAAATATATGGGACAGCAGGGCGTAACTCTGCCCCGCCTCTAGATGATCGGGCGGGCACCCGCTCCGCCGCCTTCATGGCGGGTCGCCGCTGCCCCATCCGTTTCTCCTGATTGACGGCCGCCTGACCGGGCGGGCGACAAGGGGGAATGGCCATGCGCCTCTTTCAAGCCCTGGCCGGGCTTATGCTGCTTTGCTGTTCGGCGCTGCCCACGCGGGCCAATCCGCCGCCGGACAAGATACTGGATCAGCGGCACCGTTTCGACATTCATGTCCAGCCGCTCAGCGGCGCGTTGCGCCAACTGTCCGCGCAAACCGGCGTGCGCATCCTCTTTCCCTATGAGGAGGTGTCGGCGATCCGCAGCCGCCGTATCGACGGATGGATGACCACGGGGCAGGCGCTGCAAAAACTGCTCGCCGGCACGCATCTGCGCATGACGCAGACCAGCGCCGGGGTCATCGCGCTCGCCGCTCCGTCCCGCGCCACCGCGCGGCAAAGCCCGCTCTCCTTTCAGCTGAGCCAGGCCGCCTCCCCGCCGCCGCCGGTCACGGACCCGACGCCGATCATCGTCACCGGCACGCGCCTTGTCACCCGCACCGTCGCCGACAGCATGACGCCAATCGACATAGTGTCCGCGCGCGATCTGGAGGCGAATGGCCGGCAGTCGGTCCGCGACCTGCTTGGCGCACTGATCCCCGCCATCAATGTCTCCAACAGCGGCGCGGGCGCGAGTTTCGCGATCAAGACGCTGTCACTGCGCGGCCTGGCCGGCGACCATCTGCTCGTGCTGGTAAACGGCAAGCGGCGGCACAACAGCGCCACCCTTTTCATCAACGGCACGACGCAAAATGGCCAATCGCCCCCGGACCTTGATCTCATCCCGTCCAACATGATCGAGCGGATCGAGGTGCTGCGCGACGGCGCATCCGCCCATTACGGGTCGGACGCGATCGCGGGCGTCGTCAATATCCTGCTCAAGTCCGACAGCCGGGGCGGCGCGTCGGTGATGGGCGGCGGGACGGCAGACGGCGGCGGCGAACAGGGAAGGTTTCAGGTGGACAAGGGCTTTGCCATCGGCCCCGGCACGATCCACCTCGCCGCCGACGGCGTGCTTCAGGGCCGCACCATTCGCGGCGGGCCGATCACCTCCAGCCTCTATTTCCCCGGCGATCCGCGCGAAGCCACGGCCGACCGCATGCGTAACAAGCCCGGCCAGCCGCAAGTGTCCGGCCTCAATCTGGCCTATCAGGCGGTCATGCCGCTCGGCGCGTCAGAGCTCTACACCCATGGCACCTGGTCGCGCCGCCGCGCCGACGCCTATCTCACCTACCGACCGCCCAACTCCATCCTCTCCATCCCGGACATCTATCCCGAAGGCTATATCCCCCATCTTTTCATCCAGGATCGCGACAGCCAGGTCACCGGCGGCCTGCGCGGTGATGGCCCAGCCGGCTTCCGTTATGATCTCAGCACCAGCTATGCCCGCAATCAGGGGCGCTATTCCGAACAGTCGCTCAACGTCTCGCTGGGTCCGACCAGCCCGACGCGCTTCTTCCTGGGTGCCGTGACCGCCACCGAATGGACCAGCAATGTCGACGTGCAACGCGACGTGCAACTGGGGCTTGCCGCGCCGCTGCTGCTGGCGATCGGTGCGGAATATCGGGAAAATGGCTATCGCATCGTGGCCGGCGATCCCACCTCCTATGCCGATGGCGGCTATCGCTCGCCCGCAGGCGCGCCCTTTGCCGGCGCGACGCGCACGCCCGGCGCGCAGGGCGTTACCGGCTTCACCCGCGATAGCGCGGGCCAGTATCGCCGCCACAACTGGTCGGCCTATCTCAACCTGGAACAGAAGATCGCCAACGGGTTCGAAATCGCGCTGGCCGCCCGGCATGAGGATTATTCCGACTTTGGCGCCACCAATATCTGGAAAGTCTCGACCCGGATCGAGCCGGCGCCCGGCTTAGCCCTGCGCGGCACGGTCAGCACCGGCTTTCGCGCGCCCACGCTCCAGCAGCGCCATTACGCCTCGTCCAGCACGATCGGCGTGCTGTTTCCCGGGGAAACCACCACCCGCCTCGCCCCGGTCCGTGCGCTTCGCGTCAATGACCCAGTCGCCATCGCCTGGGGCGCACAACCGCTGAAGCCGGAGCGGTCGACCAACCTCTCCGCCGGGCTGGTGCTTGCGCCCGTGCCCCGGATCAGCCTAGCCATCGACGCCTATCAGATCCGCATCCGCGACCGCATCCTGCTCAGCGGCACGCTGTCGGCCCTGCCCGATGCGACGCGCGCCCGCGGCTATAACGCGCTGGGCGAATTGCTGCTCGCGGCCGGGCTCGATCCGGTGCAGAGCGGCTTCTACTTTTCCAACGCCGCCAGCACGCGCACGCGCGGCGTCGATATGGTCGCCACTTGGCGCGCGGATATGGGCACGCTGGGCCAAGCCCTCCTGACCCTGTCGGGCAATATCAACCGCACCATCTTCACCCGGCTCGACGTGCCGCCGGTGCTGGCCGGGATCGGCGTCGACCTGATCGACCGCGCGCGTCAGGGCGACATCACCAAAGGCACGCCGCGCAGCAAAATCATCGCCAATCTCAACTGGACGCGGGGGGACGCGATTCTCAACCTGCGCGCCACGCGCTACGGCAGCATGACCCAGGTCGCCGCCCGCACCGTCACCGTGGACGGCGTGACCTATTATCCCGACGATCGCATCACGCCCAAGCTGATCTTTGACGTCGAATATAGCCACCGGCTGGCCGCTGGCGTTCGCCTCGCGGCCGGGGCCAACAATCTCTTCAACATCTACCCGACAAAGCTCAGCGCGATAAACCAGGGCACATCGGGCTTCGCGCTGTACAACAGCTATGCGCCCTATGGCATCAGCGGCGGCTATTATTATGGCAAGCTCTCGCTCGCCTTTTGACCCCCTTATTGCGCCGCGACCACCATCGCCCGCGCCCGGTCGGTCGCGCTGCGCGTGTCGCCGGCCAGCTTCTTGACCTCGGCCGCCACGACCGCAAAGCCCTTGCCCGCCTCGCCCGCCCGCGCCGCCTCGATACTGGCGTTGAGCGCCAGCATATTGGTCTGGTTCGCGATCAGCCCGATGCTGTTCACGATATCGGACAGGCCATCGACGGTATTGCGCAATTCCGTCCGAAGTTGATGCGCGGCCGAATTGTCGGTCGCGATCTTGAGGATGCGGTCGACCGATCCGTCGGCGTGGAATACCGGATTATAGGTCGCCTGCAACCAGACCGGCCGGCCGCCCTTGCCCACGCGCCGATATTCGCCCGCGTCATATTCGCCCCGCCCCAGCTTGCGCCAGAACGCGGCATATTCCGGCGTGTCGCCATGGCCGGGCTCGCAGAAGATGCGATGATGCTGGCCCTGTATCTCCCCCAGCGCATAGCCCATGGTCGACAGGAACCGGTCATTGGCCCACAGCACGATGCCGGACGGGTCGAACTCTATCACCGCCTGGGACCGGCAGATGGCATCCCATGCCGCTTCGGGACTATGCGTTGCCTGACCCATCAAACAGAAACTCCTTCACCGCGGCGCTACACCGCATAAGGTGACCAAGCTGTTAAGATTGCTGGCGCCCGCACCCCGGACACGGAAAAGGCCGGCCTCCTGCTAGAGCCCGGCCTTTCCACCCCCGTATTTAGTGTTTGAACGTCAGGCGACCTTGGCCTGCGTTTCCTCGACCTCGTCCGGATCGCGCAGCACATAGCCGCGACCCCAGACCGTCTCGATATAATTGTCGCCGCCACATGCGAGCGCCAGCTTCTTGCGCAGCTTGCAGATGAAGACGTCGATGATCTTGAGCTCCGGCTCGTCCATCCCGCCATAGAGATGATTGAGGAACATTTCCTTGGTCAGCGTCGTGCCCTTGCGCAGCGACAGCAGCTCCAGCATCGCATATTCCTTGCCGGTCAGGTGGACGCGATTGCCGTCCACTTCCACCGTCTTGGCGTCCAGGTTGACCGACAGCTTGCCGGTGCGGATGACCGACTGGCTATGCCCCTTGGACCGGCGGACGACCGCGTGGATACGCGCGATCAGTTCCTCGCGGTGGAAGGGCTTGGTCACATAATCGTCCGCGCCAAAGCCGAAGGATCGCACCTTGCTGTCCATCTCGCTGATGCCCGACAGGATCAGCACCGGGGTCTGCACCTTCGCCGCGCGCAATTTCTTGAGCACGTCATAACCATGCATGTCCGGCAGGTTCAGGTCCAGGCAGATGATGTCGTAATCATAGAGCTTGCCGAGGTCCAAACCCTCTTCGCCCAGATCCGTGGTATAGACGTTGAAGCCTTCGGTCGTGAGCATCAGCTCGATCGCCTTGGCGGTGGTCGGTTCGTCCTCAATCAGCAGCACGCGCATATGAATGCCCCTTTGCGTCGCAGTCCCGTTCACCCCACCAGAACGGCTTCCGCTTCAAATCATTAACCAAAAAACTTCTGAAGGACAAAGGTTAATTTTTAGCTAACCGGCAGAAATGCGCGAGTCGTGGCAAAACGAATCTATTTACAAAGGGTTGAGCGCGGTGCGACCCACGCAAAGTCAAGATAGATTCACCTTCGAAACGACAATGTGGGGACATTATGCCGCTAAGGATATGCCATCCCTGCGCAAAAAATTTACGAAGGTTGACGGTGATCCTTAACAGCCATGATGGCGGGCGATGAAATCGATTAACGCATCCACCCGCGCCGGGCGCAGCCGCGACGGCGGCGTCACCAGATGCAGCCCGACCGGCGGCGCGCGCCAGTCGACCAATATTTCCTCGAGCTCGCCCTTGGCCAATGCCTCGCCCACTATGAAGTCGGGCAGGCGCGCGATGCCGATACCCTCCCTCAACGCCGGCAACATCGCCTCCCCGCTATTGACCGTCAGCCGCCCGCGCACCTGCACCGCGACGACTTGCTGCCCCGGCCCCGAAAAACGCCAGACGTCGGACGGCGTGACATTGGAATAGCAGATGCAAGCATGCGTCCCCAGGTCGCTCGGATGCGCCGGCCGCCCCCGCGCGTCCAGATAGGCGGGCGAAGCGATGACATGCAGGTTGACGTCCGCCAGCCGCCGGGCGCGCAACGAACTGTCGGGCATGTCGGCGATGCGGATCGTGGCATCCAGCCCCATTTCCACAATGTCGATCTTCGCGTCCGACAGATGCAGGTCGATGTCGACCAGCGGATGCATTTTCGTGAACTGCGCCACCAAAGGGGCGATGCGCAGCAGGCCGAAGGTCATCGGCGCGCCCAGCCGCACCACGCCCGACAATTCCGCCGTCTCGTCCCGCGCCGCCTCTTCGGCCGCCTGCCCTTCGGCCAGGATGCGTTGCGCATGGTCGGCCAGCCGTTTCCCGCTTTCGGTCAGCGCCAGCCGGCGGCTGGTGCGGTTGAACAGGCTGGTGTCGAGATGCTCCTCCAGCCGCGTCACCGCCTTGGACACTGTCGCCTTGGACACGCTCAACGCTTTGGCCGCGTCGGTGAAGCTGCGATGCTCGACCACGGCGGCGAACATCGCCCAGGCCTCAAAATCGGGAAGGCGCATTGGAAACAATCCGTTTCAAAGCTGTTCGTTCAGGAAACGATCCTGCGGACTATATTGGCGGAAAGCAAGCCGGAAGCTCCGGCTCCCGAAACGAAAGGTATCTGCCATGACCACGACCATAGCGAGCCGTATTGAACGCCGCCCCTTCGCGTCGCTGGGCCATGCCGACCATGGCTGGCTCAATGCGCGCCATCATTTTTCCTTCGCTGACTATTATGACGATGAACGGATGCACTGGGGTGCGATCCGCGTCTGGAATGATGATGAGATCGGCGCGCGCTCGGGCTTTCCGCCCCACCCGCACAGCGACATGGAAATCATCACCTATGTCCGCACCGGCGCGATCACGCATCAGGACAGCCTGGGCAACAAGGGCCGCACCGCGGCGGGCGATGTTCAGGTGATGTCGGCCGGCACCGGCATTCGTCACGCCGAATATAATCTGGAAGATGAAACCACCACCCTGTTTCAGATCTGGATCATGCCGCGCAGCCGTGGCGGCCAGCCGAGCTGGGGCGCCAAGCCTTTCCCCAAGGGCGACCGCGCGGGCAAGCTGGTCGTGCTGGCGAGCGGCGATGATGCCGACGCAGAAGCATTGCGCATCCGCGCCGATGCTCGCCTGCTGGGCGGCACGATACAGGCCGGGACCAGCGTCACCTATGACAGCGCGCCCGGCCGCCACCTCTACCTCGTCCCCGCAACCGGACGGATCGAGATTGACGGGCAGGCGTTCGAAGCGCGCGACGGCGCCGCCATCATCAGTGGCGGCTCCATCACCATCACCGCGCTGGAGGACGCTGAAATCGTGCTGGTCGACAGCATCTAGAAAGTCTTTGGCCCGTTCTTTCCCCTCCCCCTCATGAACGGGCCGGGCCGCCTGCGCCTTCCTCCCTCCCGCGCAGGCGGCCATCCTTCACGCAAAGCATTTCAGGCAAGGAGACATGACGATGGCAAAGGTTCTGGTTCTCTATTATTCATCCTACGGTCATATCGAAACCATGGCGAAGGCCGTGGCCGAGGGCGCTGCGTCCGCTGGCGCACAGGTCGACATCAAGCGCGTGCCCGAAACCGCGCCGCTCGAAGTCGCGAAAAACGCGCATTTCAAGCTGGATCAGGACGCGCCGATCGCCACGGTCAACGAACTGGCCGATTATGACGCGATTATCGTCGGCACCGGCACCCGCTTTGGCCGTATATCCAGCCAGATGGCGGCCTTCCTCGACCAGGCCGGCGGTCTGTGGGCGCGCGGCGCGCTCAATGGCAAGGTTGGCGGCGCGTTCACTTCGACAGCCAGCCAGCATGGCGGCCAGGAAGTCACGCTCTTTTCGATCATCACCAACCTCATGCATTTCGGCATGACCATCATCGGCCTCGACTATGGCTTCCAGGGCCAGATGGGCGTCGACAAGGTGCGCGGCGGATCGCCCTATGGCGCGACCACGCTGGCCGACAGCGACGGCAGCCGCCAGCCCAGCGAAGAGGAACTGGACGGCGCGCGCTATCAGGGCCGCCGCATCGCCGAAACCGCGATCAAACTCCACGGCTGACCGCCCGCCGCGGCGTCTCGACAATGCGGCACCTTCGGGTCGCACGAAGGAAAAGTGCCGCAGGGGCTGGCGCAGGACCATGCGTCAGCCCCTTTTTGCGCACCAGCTTGGGACAAGTGCGACAGGCATAAGAGCCAGCGGAAACCGTCCGGCGCGTCGTCCTTCTTCATGATCCGGCAAAAGAGCAGCAACAGGGCTTTCCTACATCTGCGCTGACGACCGCGCGCAAAAGCGCGGCGTTCAACGCAGGAGACACGCATGAGCATCATTCTCGCCCTGGCGGCCGCAGCCGCGACCCACAGCGTCACGGTGCAGCATCATGGCCAGCCGATCACGGCCACCTACACAGCCCGCGCCGACATGCGCAGCAAGACGGTCGGCGCGAAGACCCCCAATCGCATGGATATGCAGCGGTGCCGCTGGAGCGCGACGATCATTGTCGACCGTCGGCTCGACCATGGCCCGGCACTCGCCCGCACCATCGCCACCGACCAGACCTTGTCGGGCAGCGAAGCGGGCGCCTGCACGCCCGGCCGCAATCCCGCCGAACAAGCCCTTGCCAATCATCGCGAAAAGATAGAGGCGCATCTTGTCGCGGCGGCGAAGGCCGATCACGGCGTTCTGCTCGCTGAACTGGACTCGGTACGCAATCTTGCCTCAAACTGACTTTTTCACTCGTACGACATGGCTGGGGGCATTGCTGCTTGCCGGCCATGTCGCTCCGGCAGCGGCCCAATATGCCGCCGGCCCCACCATCACGCTGGAGGCGGCGAGCGACGAACGCCGCCGGGGCCTCAGCTGGAGCGACGGCGATCCGGTGCTGCGCGGCAGCGTGTCGGTGCCGGTCGCGCCGGGGCTCAGCCTTGACGGCGCGGCAACGACGCTCTGGGGCAGCGACCGCCATGGCGGCGCTGACGCCGTCCTCGACCTGGGCGGCACCTATGCCCGGCAACTGGGCGGCCTTCGCCTGACGGCCGAGGGCCGCTATCATATCTTCCCCGGAGCGGCCGATAGTGGCGATGGCTGGGGCTATGGAGAAATGGGCGCGATCGCCGGCTTTTCGCTTGGGCCCGCCAGCCTGGATCTGGGCGCGCGCTACGCCCCGCGCCAGTCCGGCATCGGCGGCGACAATCTCTATCTGTCCTCCAGCGCGGCGGTCGGCATCCCCGGAACCCCGCTCACCGTGTCGGGCCATGTCGGCCGATCCTCGGGCGGCACGCGCGATCCGTTACGCGCTGCGCGCCTGCGTCCGGCTGGCGATTATTGGGATCATGGCGTCGCGCTCGACTGGTATCGTGGCCGCTGGTCGGCGGGCCTGCGCTATGCCGATACCGACATCGACGCGCCCGACAGCGCCCATGCCGGCGCGACCCTGATCGCACGCGTGGGCCTCACGCTCTAAGCGAGCAGCGTTTCGCTATCCCGCCGCCATCGCCTTTGCTAAAAGGCGTGTGAAAGGGAGCAAACCGCCATGCCCGTCGAAATCACGATCCTAGCCTGGGGCATGGTCCTGCTCCTCGTCCACATCTTCGCCGCCGGCCATGCCAAGACGAAGCAATATGGGCCGAAATGGAATATGGGCGCGCGCGACGAAAGCCTGCCGCCGCTCAATCCCGTCGCCGGTCGCCTGTGCCGGGCGGAGGCCAATTATCGCGAAACGCTGCCCCTCGCCATCGTTGCCCTGCTGGGCGTGGTGCTGGCCGGGCGCACCAGCGAATGGACGGCGCTGGGGGGATGGATCTGGCTTGGCGCGCGGATCGTCTATCTGCCGCTTTATGGCTTTGGCGTGCCCGTGGTGCGCTCGATCATCTTTCTCGCCAGCCTTGTTGGCCTGCTCATCGTGCTGTGGCCGCTGCTTGGCCTTTAGCGCCTCGCCCCGCTTGCCCCGGGCCGCTCCCGCCGCTAAGCGCGCGCCCCATGACAGCGCATAAATCCGGCGACCCGACCACCCTCAACCGCCTCTATGGCCGCCAATCGGGGCCAAAGCTGCGCAAGGGCCAGCAGGAACTGGTCGACACGCTGCTGCCCGCCATCGCCGTCCCGGCGGAAGGGCCGGTGACGGCGGCCGACCTGTTCGGCTATGATCGCCCGCTCCATTTCGAAATCGGCTTTGGCGGCGGCGAACATATGGCCTGCCGCGCCGACCTGCTGCCCGACCATGGCTTTATCGGCTGCGAACCCTTCCTGAACGGCGTCGTGCAGGCGCTCGGCCATGTCCGAGACAAGGCGCTGGGCAATGTCCGGCTGCATATGGGCGACGCGCTCGACGTGCTCTCGCGTATTCCCGACGGCGCGCTCAGCTTCGTCTATCTGCTCCACCCCGATCCCTGGCCCAAGGCGCGCCATGCCAAGCGCCGCATGATGAACCCCGGCCCCGTCGCGATGATCGCGAAAAAGCTCAAGCCCGGCGGCGAATTCCGCTTCGGCACCGATCATCCCGTCTATCTGCGCTGGGCGCTGATGGTCATGAACGGCCATCCCGATTTCGACTGGCTGGCCAGCGAACCCACGGATTTCCAGAACAGACCCGGCGGCTGGCCCGAAACCCGCTATGAAGCCAAGGCGCGGCGGCTGGGTCATGAAGTGTGGTATTTCCGCTACCGCCGCCGCGCCGAGGGCTGAAGCCAGGCTCCGTCCCACGCCTCACCGCCCGAACAAAAGCATTTACGACATGGCCCTTTCGATGGTAGCGCTATCTTAACAGATGCAATCGGGAGAGGATGCACGATGCGCAAATCCATATTGACCTTGGGCGCGGTGGGCGCGCTCGCGCTGACCGCGGGCTGCCAGCGGCAGTCCGACACCAGCGCCAATGCCGCGAACGCCCAGCAGGCGGCGGGGAAGCGTCCGGCCTCAGAATATCTCTCGCAACCGCTGGTGACGGACATATTCACCGCCGATCCCTCCGCCCATGTCTGGAACGGCAAGATATACGTCTATCCCAGCCATGATATCGACGGCCCGACGCCAGAGGATGATCTGGGCAGTCATTTCGAAATGCGCGACTATCGCGTGCTGCGCATGGACCGCATCGGCGGCCCGGTGACGCTTGGCCCGGTCGCGCTCGATGTCGATGACGTGCCTTGGGCGGAAAAGCAGATGTGGGCGCCCGACGCCGCGAAGAAGGGCGACACCTATTATCTCTACTTCCCCGCGAAGGACAAGGAAGGCGCCTTCCGCATCGGCGTCGCCACATCGAAGGACCCGATGGGTCCGTTCACGGCACAGCCCCAGCCGATCAAGGGCAGCTATTCGATCGACCCGGCCGTCTTCACCGACGATGACGGGCAAAGCTATATGTATTTCGGTGGCATCTGGGGCGGCCAGCTGCAACGCAACGTCAACGGCGCCTATGATCCGAACGGGTCCAAGACCGACCTTGGCCAGGATGACAAGCCTGCGCTCGCCCCGCGCGTCGCAAAAATGACCGGCGACATGCTGGAATTTGCCGAAACGCCCCGCGCCGTCCAGATCGTCGATGACCAGGGCAAGCCGCTGCTGGGCGGCGACCACGACCGCCGTTTCTTCGAGGCGTCTTGGATGCACAAATATAAGGGCAAATATTATTTCAGCTATTCGACCGGCGACACCCATTATCTGGCCTATGGCATAGGCGATAGCCCTTATGGTCCCTTCACCTACAAGGGGCGGATCATGGAGCCGGTGGAAGGCTGGACCACCCATCATTCGATCGTCGAATGGAATGGCAAATGGTGGCTCTTCTATGCCGACACGCAATTGTCGGGGCAGACCCGCCTGCGCAACGTCAAGGTGACGGAACTTCATTATAATCCCGACGGCACGATCCAGACGATCAACCCGTTCGTGACCAAGGCAACGCAGGGCGCCGCCAAGCCCTGATGTGGCTTTTCCCGGTCGCCGGCCTTGCCTCTGCGGGCTGGCGACCATAGAGGGAAGGCGCAAGGCCGATCGTTGGCCTTTTCAGCCGAACCGCGGAGCAGCCAGTGGCCCAGCCCACCCCCCTCGTCGCCCCTTCTTTCCCTTCTGACGGGAAGACTCTCCGGGCATGAGCAACACGGGCCGCCGATGGACGATGCGCCGCGTGCGCGCGCTGATCCGCCACACCGGCCCGACGTCACTCCTCTTTCGCCGCCGCCTCGCGCTGATGGGCGGGGCCATCCTGGTCGGCCTGGCCGCGCTACTGTTCGCGCGCGCGGCCGACGCCAGCAGCGAAGCCTTCGACCATCTCGCCCGACAATGGCCCTGGCTGCCGCTGCTGCTGACGCCGCTCGGTTTTGCCGGCATCGCCTGGATCACTCGGCGCTATGCGCCCTTTGCCGGCGGATCGGGTATCCCGCAGGTCATCGCCGCCACCCGCCTGCCCGAACAGATTGGCGGGCGGCTGGTCGACCTGCGCACCGCCCTGCTCAAGGTCGCGCTGACGCTGGCGGGCCTGCTGGTGGGCGCATCGGTCGGCCGCGAAGGACCGACGGTCCAGATTTCCGCCGCCATCCTCGCGCGCGTCCATTCGGTGCTTCAGGTGCCCCTGCGCGCATCGGTGATGGTCGCGGGCGGCGCGGCGGGCGTGGCGGCGGCCTTCAACACCCCGCTCGCCGGGATCAGCTTCGCGATCGAGGAACTGGCGTCGGCCTATGAACAGCGCATGACGTTGCTCGTCATCACCGCCGTCATCATCTCGGGCATGGTCAGCCTGGGGCTGGCGGGCGATTATGTCTATTTCGGCGTCGTCGCCGCGCATCTGCCGCTCGGGTCAGCCATGGTGGTCGCGCTGTTCGCCGGTGTGCTGGGCGGCCTGTCGGGCGGCCTGTTCGCCCGGCTGGCGCTGGCGGCGGCGACCAGTCGCAATCGCCTGACCGATTTCAGCCGCGCCCATCCGATCCGCTTTGCCGCCTGCTGCGGCGCGGTCGTCGCGCTGATCGGCGTGCTAACGGGCCTCACCTGGGGCACCAGCTATGCGCCTGCCCGCCACCTCATCACCGGGGGCCAGGAACCGCTCTGGTTCGCGCCGGCCAAGTTCGTCAGCACGCTGGCGACCAGCATTTCCGGCATTCCAGGCGGCATCTTCGCCCCGTCGCTGGCGACCGGCGCGGGCTTCGGCAACCTGCTGCGCTGGATGTTCCCGGAACAGCAGGGCAGCGCCGTCGTGCTACTGGGCATGGTCGCCTATTTCACCGGCGTGGTTCGCGCACCGCTCACCGCCGTCATCATCATTTCCGAAACCACCGGCAGCCGCGGCTTCATGCTGCCCTTGCTCGGCGCGGCGCTGGTGGCCGACGGCGCGGCGCAGCGCGTGTGCAAGGAACGTCTCTATCACGGTCTGTCGCGCAATTTCCTCGACCGCGCGAAGGCGGCCCCGCCCGGCTGAACAAAAGCGGTGCGGCATGTGTTGGCCTCTTTTGCGAAGGAGAGCCCCCATGAGTCACTATGAAGACATGATCCGCGAAGACGGCCTGCCCGGCCATGAGTCAGGGCTTGATCCCAAGCCCGAATGGGAACCGCGCTATCCCGGCTCGGGCCGCCTCGCAGGCAAGGTAGCGCTCGTCACCGGCGCGGACAGTGGCATCGGCCGCGCTGTCGCCGCGCTCTACGCCCGCGAAGGCGCTGACGTCGCCATCCTCTATCTGTGCGAGCATGACGACGCGCGCAAAACCGCCGACATCGTCGAAGCTGAAGGACGACAGGCGCTCACCATCGCCGGTGACGTCGGCGACACGGCTTTTTGCGACAGCGCCATCGCCCAGGTCATCGACCGTTTCGGCAAGCTCGACATTCTAGTCAACAATGCCGGCGAACAGCATCCCGATCAGGACATCACTGACATTACCGAGGATCAGCTGCGCCGCACCTTCCAGACCAATATTTTCGGCATGTTCTTCCTGACCCAGGCCGCGCGCCCGCATCTCAAGGACGGCGCGGCGATCGTCAATTGCACGTCCGTCACCATGTATCAGGGCGCGTCCGAACTGCTCGACTATAGCAGCACCAAGGGCGCGATCACCGCCTTCACCCGCAGCCTGTCGGAAAATCTGATCGACAAGGGCATCCGCGTCAACGCGGTCGCGCCCGGCCCGATCTGGACCCCGCTCAACCCCTGCGGCGGCGCGAGCGAGGAGAAGCTCGAACATTTCGGCGAATCCACCCCCATGGGCCGGCCGGGCCAGCCCAATGAAGTCGCGCCCGCCTTCCTCTTTCTCGCCTGCCAGGACGCCAGCTATATGAGCGGGCAGGTGCTCCACCCCAATGGCGGCATGATCGTCAACGGCTGACGAGGCAACCCCGCCCAAAGGCGCCACGCACAAAAAAGGCCCGGATCACCTCCGGGCCTTTTTCCTTGTTGCGCGGGGCACCGCGTCAGTTGCCGACGATCGCCCGCCTTTCCTTGACCGTCTCGCCGCCCGCATCGGCATAGCGTTCGCCGGTTTCGGCGCGGGCGATGGCGGCGGCCATCGGCGCTTCGACGTGGGCGATCGCCTTGGACTTGCAGGACAGCGCCGTCATCCGGTCGCTCGAAGAACAGACGCGGACGGCGGCGCGGGCGATGCGGCTGCGCAGCGTCCTCTGCTGGGCGGCATCGGCCAGGTTCAGGTCGCCATGATAGACCTGGGCGGTGCGGCCATTGGACACAAAATCCTCAGCCTGGGCGGTGCCGGCGGTCAGGGCGAAGGCGGCGATGGCGGGCGCGGCAAGCGCGAACATACGGAACATGGGCAAATCTCCTCATATCTCTGTCATGACCCGCGCCGCCTGTTAAGGGGGGCGTCGCGGCGCTGGGTGCGACCGGGCGGAGCCTGTCGGGGTCTGGTGGGGTTTGACGGCCCCTCTCCCGTTCGCCTCATCCTTCTAGGCGCGGCATGATCCGGCCGCGCGCCCGCTTCGACCGGTCGCACGCCAGGTCGGCAAACGGCGCTGCCATCGACAAAGGGGGGACAGGCGGGGGACGAACGGCGCGACGAACGACATGACCCGCGCTACAAACGACAGGACACCGTAGGGGAATATCCGAATCGTAACGAAATCGCCGCATAAAGAAAACGCCCCCGGCGCAAGGGAAGGCCGGGGGCGTATCCAGGCGCTGTCGGGCACTCCGGATCGGGATAAACTGTCAAAAGGCAGACGACGCCATCAGCGGTGAACCGTGCCTTAACATGATCGATCATAGCGGACGGGCCGTGCATGGCAGCCGTCCTTCGACGATCCGCCGCCCGATCCCGCCCGGCGGCATCCCATTGCGACCAGAGGGCGGCCAGCGCCGACCAACGACATGAATGCAGCCGCGCGCGCCCCCGCAACGGCTTACAGCGGCGGCAACCCCGCCTCGCGCAGCGCCTTGGCGACATAATCGGCGAAGGCCGCGTCCCGCGCCGGCGCACGCTGGCGCATCCAGGCCAGCGCCACCAGCGCCCGCCACGCGATCAGCGCCTCCTTGTCCAGCCCTATGCGCGCGCGACAGCGCCGCAGATACCAGGCCGCCGCCGCGTCCCGCATCATCGCTTCCCCCCGCGCCACGTCGCCGCCCCCGCGCGCCGGGCCAAAGCGCATCACCATCTCGGTGCGCACCAGGTCGGTGGCGATCGTCCCGCACGCCGCGCGCGACCAGTCGATCACGGCGACGCCCGCCTCCGTCACGATCAGATTGCCGGGGTGCAGGTCGCCATGGGTCAGCCGGTCGCGTTCATTCAGCAGGTCCAGCCGCGCGATCGCCGCCTCCCGCAGCGGCTCGGCTATGTCGGCGGCGGCAATATCCTCCGCCAGCACGCCCTTGCGACTGCGCAGCGTCGGCGCATGGCATTGGTGGATACGCGCCTGAAGCTGCGCCATCTGCTCCAGCGCCCAGGCCGCACGATGCGGATGGCGCGCCATATAGGTCAGCAGATTGGGGCCGCGCATCTCGGCATAGATGATCGCCTGCCGCCCCTCGACCCGCGCTTCGCCGAACACCGCGGGCACCGGCAGGCCGCTCGCCTGCACCACCCGCGCGATCGCATATTCGCGCGCGACGATCGACGGGTCGATCCCGGCATGGAACAGCTTGAGCACCCGCCCGCCGTCGATCCGATACACCTGCGCGCTCGCGCCCGCGGCGATGAAGGCGGAAGGATCGGGCGCACGCATCACCCGCCCCTCTGCCCGCTGCGCGCCCGCTTGGCCAGCCCGTTTGTCGACGGGCTGGCCCCATGCGGCTTTACACCACGACGAAATCCGCGCCGGTCAGCGGCGGATGCCCCGCGACCACGCCGAACAGCACGGCCGCGCCGCCCAGCGACCCGTCCGCGTCGTAGAAGAGCTGCCCGCTGTCCGTGTCATAGATGATGCGCTGATCGACCGAGGTCGCCGTGCCGCTGGCATTGGCCACGAACGCGCTCGTATCCAGCTTGCCAAGGTTCAGCCCGGCAAAGACGGCATCGTCCAGTTCGATGACATCCACGCCCTTTTGAAAATCCAGGATCGTGTCGACATTGGTCGCCGCGTTCAGCACGTCGCCGAAATGGAAGCGATCCGCGCCGCCGCCCCCGGTCAGCCTGTCCGATCCCGCCCCGCCGTCCAGCAAATCGCCATAGCGCGACCCCAGCAATGTGTCGTCACCGCCATGGCCCAGCAGGCTGATGCTCGCCGACTTGTCGACCCACACCGCGTTCAGCGAGTTGTTGAGGTCGTTGCCCTGCGCCACCACGCTCGCTCCTTCGGCCACGCCCACCAGCCTCAGCCCTTCGACATTGGCGCCCAGCTTATAGCCGACGCTGCTGGTGATGACGTCATAGCCCTCACCCGCCTGCTCATAGACCAGGTCGGTTACGCTATCGACGACATAGCTGTCATTGCCACGCCCGCCGCGCATGGTATCGGCCCCGGTCCCGCCATCGAGCAGGTCGTCATAGCGCGACCCCAGCAACCGGTCGTTGCCACCCCCGCCCAGCAGGCTGATCTTCGCCTGCTGATCGACATAGACAGCGTTCAATTCATTATTGAGGTCGTTGCCCTGCGCCACCACGCTCGCCCCGGCCGCCACGCCGACCAGCCGCAGCGCCTCGACATTGGCGCCCAGCTTGTAGCCTACGCTGCTGGTGATGACGTCATAGCCCTCACCGGCCAGTTCGTAGACCAGATCGCCGACCTGATCGACGACATAATTGTCATTCCCTCCGCCGCCACGCATGGTGTCGGCGCCGGAGCCGCCGTCAAGCAGATCATCATAGCGCGATCCAAACAACCGATCGTTGCCGCCCTCGCCCAGCAGGCTGATCTTCGCCTGCTGATCGACATATACAGCGTTCAATTCATTATTGAGGTCGTTGCCCTGCGCCACCGCAGTCGTCCCACCAGCAACGCCCGCGAGCGTCAACCCTTCGACATTGGCGCCCAGCTTATAGCCAACGCTGCTGGTGATGACGTCATAGCCCTCACCCGCCTGTTCATAGACCAAGTCGCCCACACGATCGACCATATAGCGGTCATTCCCGCCCCCGCCGAACATGGTGTCGGCGCCGGTGCCGCCGTCCAGCAGGTCGTCGTAGCGCGATCCGAGCAACCGGTCATTGCCGCCCTCGCCCAGCAGACTGACGCTCGCCTGCTGGTCGACATACACAGCATTGAGCTCATTGTTAAGCGCATTGCCCCGCGCCACGGCAGTCGTTCCGGCAGCCACACCCACCAGACGCAGCGCTTCGACATTGGCGCCCAGTCTGTAGCCTACGCTGCTTGTGATGACGTCGTAGCCTTCGCCGGCCAGTTCGTAGACAAGGTCGCCAGCGTTATCGACCAGGAAACTGTCATTGCCGAGGCCACCCAGCATCGTATCAGCGCCGCTGCCGCCGTCCAGAATGTCATTGCCGCTCCCGCCGTCCAGGCGGTCAGTGCCGGCGAAACCGAACAACTGATCGTCGCCGTCCACAGCTGCAAAATAATTATTGCCGGCGTCTCCGTTCATTACGTCGTCACCAGCAGTACCGAACCTGTCGTTATCTTTGATCATCACTTTGATGATGCCGGTATCAGAACCAGAATCGAAAATTCGGCCGCTGGCTGACACCTTGAAGGCCAGCACTTCGTCGCCCTCGATGGCGAGATCATCGACTATGCTGATCGTCGGCAAATCGATCACATAGTCGCCAGCAGGCGATTGGGCGATGGTATAGCTGCCACTGAACGAGGGAATATCCGCGTCTTTCAGTGAGATGGTCGAGTTATCAGGATCAAAGGTCAGCGACACCTGCCCGATATAATTGCCCACGGCGTGGAGCGTGAGGTTGGGAGCGAAGGCCCCGTTGACGCCTTCGGAAACGACTGACGCGCTGTTGACTGTGGCTGTCACTCCAGCGTTTTTGTCGATCACTTCAAAACTTGTCGCGATACCTAGCGTTTTCAGATCAGCAGCCGTGTAATAAGAATAGTTTCCGGCCTTATCATATAAGTAGACGCCACTGATATTGTATGTGCCGGCGCCGGAAGTAGCATCGATATATTCTTGACTGGAAGACAGGCCATCCGAAAAGCTGTCGGTTGAGTCATGGGCAGAAAATGATGAATCATTCCCATATTGGCCCTGCCAGCTATGATCGAAGATCACGCTGACGTAGGAAACGCCCAGACCGGTGTCGGTCGCACCTGCCGTAAACGTCACATACTTGCCGCCGGTCGTGACATCCACGGTGCTGGCAAAGTCCAGCGACGTCAGAACCGGTTTCGTCGTGTCG
>NZ_ATDP01000108.1 GCF_000445105.1 Sphingobium lactosutens DS20
TGTTGATTTCCACTGAGAAGTGACCCGGGTTTTCCATCGAGAAGTGACCCGTCTGCGGATTATGTTTCGGGTGTCACGGGTGGGTCAACCCGTGGTTTTCTCTTTTGGGTTCTGGCCTGCTTGGCAGAGCTGTTTTTGAAGCGGAAGCTATCGTTGCCGGTCTCCAGGATGTGGCAGTGATGGGTAAGCCGATCGAGGAGCGCCGTGGTCATTTTGGCGTCGCCGAACACGGTGGCCCATTCGCTGAAGCTCAGGTTTGTGGTGATGATGACGCTGGTGCGCTCGTAGAGTTTGCTCAGCAGGTGGAAGAGCAGCGCGCCACCTGAAGCACTGAACGGCAGATATCCAAGCTCATCCAGGATAACGAGATCGGAGTGCAGGAGGCGATTGGCGATCTGACCGGCCTTGCCCTGTGCTTTTTCCTGCTCGAGCGCATTGACCAGTTCGACCGTCGAGAAGAAGCGGACGCGCTTTCGATGATGTTCGATGGCCTGGATGCCCAGCGCCGTTGCCACATGGCTCTTGCCGGTGCCAGGACCGCCGACCAGCACGATATTGTCGGCGATGTCGATGAAGTCGCAGCGATGCAACTGACGCACCAGAGCTTCATTGACCTCGCTACTGGTAAAGTCGAAGCCGGCCAGATCGCGATAGACAGGGAAGCGCGCGATCTTGAGCTGATAGGCCACAGACCGAACCTCCCGTTCTGCTGTCTCGGCTTTGAGTAACTGGGAGAGGATCGGGATGGCGGCTTCGAACGCTGGAGATCCCTGTTCCATGAGATCGGTGACGGCCTGCGCCATGCCATGCATCTTGAGGCTGCGGAGCATGACGACGATGGCGCCGCTGGCAGGGTCATGACGCATGACGCTTCTCCTTGCGCAGATCATCATAGCGTTCGACATTGGCCATCGGTTCGCTGACCAGCTTGAGCGCCTGGGGCGCCGTCACCGGCGGCGTGGAGATCGGTTTTCCGTCGACCAGCCTATAGAGCAGATTGAGGATATGGGTCTTGGTCGGAACGCCAGCCTCCAGCGCCATGGTGACCGCCGTCAGCACCAGTTGCTCATCATGATGAAGAACCAGCGCCAGTATTTCGACCATTTCCCTGTCGCCGCCGGGATTGCGCAACAGATGTCGCTGCAGACGCTGGAACGCATCGGGTAGCTCAAGGAAGGGCGCACCGTTGCGCAGGGCGCCGGGCTTGCGCTGCACGACCGCCAGATAATGGCGCCAGTCATAAACCGTATGACCTGGACCGTCGTGAGAGCGGTTGATGATGCGCTGATGTGCGCAGATTGGCTGCCCCTCGGCGACGACCTGGAAGCGATCAGGATAGACGCGCAGGCTGACAGTGCGATTGGCGAAAGAGGCCGGTACGCTGTAGCGATTGCGCTCAAAGTGGATGAGGCACGTCGGCGATACCCGTTTGCGATATTCCACAAAACCATCGAAGGGCCTGCCCGCAACCATCAGACACTCAGATTCATCGGCCCAGGCATTGGCAACCGATCCGGGTTCGATCCCGTGAGGGATGTCCTCCCATAACGCCTTGCAGCGCTCCTCCAGCCACAGGTTCAGCGCATCAAGGCTTTCGACCTGCGGCGTGGGTTGCCACAGACGGTGCCGCGCATCCTGGACATTCTTCTCGACCTGCCCCTTTTCCCATCCCGCAGCCGGGTTACAGAACTCAGCTTCGAACAGATAGTGGCTGACCATCGTCAGGAAGCGTGCGTTGACGGTGCGTTCCTTGCCACGCCCGACCTTGTCGACGGCCGTGCGCATATTGTCATAGATACCCCGGCGCGGCACGCCGCCCAGCACGCGGAAGGCGTGATTATGGGCGTCGAACAGCATCTCATGGGTTTGCAGCAGGTAGGCGCGCACGATGAATGCCCGGCTGTAACTGAGCTTGAAATGCGCGACCTGCAGCTTGGTCCGAACCCCGGCGATGATTGCCCAGTCCTCACTCCAATCAAACTGGAAAGCTTCCCCCGGCGCGAACGACAGGGGCACGAATGTCCCACGCCCGCCAATCTGTTGCTGGCGCCGATAATCTTCGCGCCAGTCCCGAGCAAAAGCGGCAACCCGGTTGTAGGATCCTTCATAACCCAGGCTCACCAAATCGGCGTGAAACTGCTTGATCGTGCGCTTCTGCTTGCGCGATCGGCCCATATCGCGCCGCAGCCAGGCCGCCAGATGCTCAGCAAATGGGTCCAGTTTGCTTGGTCGATCAGGCACCTTGAACCGCGGATCGATCGTCTCGGACCGCAAATATTTGCGGATCGTGTTGCGTGATAGTCCGGTGCGCCGCGCTATCTCCCGGATCGGTAGATGATCGCGAAAATGCCAGCGCCGGATAACGCTCAATAACGCCATGTCCAACACTCCATATACCCTCGCTTGTCAAAGCCAGGGACGAGTTCAACATGGGTCAATTCTCAGTGGAAATTTACGCCCTACCCGGGTCACTTCTCAGTGGAAATCAACACACAGGCATTTGTGCATGGGAACTGTGCGGAGGCAAGAGCTATTTGACAGCCGGTGCATCGAACACCACGCGGCTGAATCCCCTTTGGAACTGAAAGGCGGTTCATCTCATCGGCCGTCGATCAAGGCATCAGCGGGTTTGGTACCGTCGCCAGCACGGCAACGCGTATCGCACACGCCCTAAATTTCCTGATCAGTAGATATGGACAGATTGTCAAATATTCGATAAATCAGCCATATTCACTGGGCATAAAATATGTTGAAATATGAGGCTGAAGAACGCGAGCTGCTGGACGGCCTGATCGGTGCGATCGGGATGCTACCAGATGGCCATGCCGAAATCGATGGGCTCGAGGTTGCGATCGGACCGCGTGGGCGGGTCGATGCGCTGGTTGACGCCCAGATCGGCGGGCAGGCGGTCCAGCTCCTGGTCGAAACGAAACGCGAGGCCTTTCCGCGCGATGTCCGCGAAACCGTCTGGCAGTTGCGCAACCATCTCGCGCACATGCCGGCCAATCGCGAAATCCTGCCTTTCTTTATCGCGCGTGCCATCTCCCCTGGCGCGCGTGACATTCTGCGAGAAGAGCGGGTTGGTTTCTACGACCTTGGTGGATCGCTCTACATCCCCGCCCGCCATGCCTTCGTTTATGTCGATCGCCCCGTCCCGAAGAAGAATGCCAAGAGCTTTGGTTCCCTGTTCCACGGGCAGAAAGCGCGGGTCGTCCAGGCCATATTTGATCGCCGATCCGAATGGCTCAGCGTCAAGGAGCTGGCGGAATCGACCGAAGTGTCACCGGCTACCGTCTCAGCGACTCTGACTGAACTGGAGCGACGTGAATGGGTCGACGTCGAGGGCGCTGGCCCCTCCAAATTGCGGCGCCTGCGCTCAGCCAAGGCGCTGATCGACGCATGGTCCAGCTACGTCGCCGACCAGAAGCCGCCGAAACTCGCACGCTACTATGTTCCTGGCAGCAACGCGCTTGAACTCGCCCAGCAGTTGGATCGGGCTTGCCGCGATGCCGATGCGGGCTATGCCGTGACGGCCGAAGCGGCCGCCCAGCTCTATGCGCCTTACCTGTCGAGCATCTCACAGGTGAAATGCCGGATCGAACCGGGGCGCCGGCAGGAAGAAGCCCTGGAACGATTGAATGCGCGCGCCGTCAGCGAAGGCTGGAACCTCGGGCTTATCGAGACCCGCGCCCGGGGCGATGTCACCGTGGCAGAAAGCATCCAGGACGTGCGGCTCGCTTCGCCGCTGCAAGTCTATCTCGACTTGCTGCAAGGCTCCGGCCGCTCTCGTGAGATGGCCGCGCACCTGCGGTCGGAAAGGCTCGACGCGTAATGACCAAGCCCCAGACGATCGGCGGCTACGGCACCGCCGTAACCGAGGCATGCGAACGCGTGCTGGTGACCTTGCTGCGCGGTCTCGGCCCATGGAAGGATTCGGTCTTCCTGGTCGGGGGATTGGCGCCCCGATACCTGGTCACCGCCCGCCCGCCCAAGGTGCCGGCCCACGCCGGGACCGGCGATGTCGACATTGTCGTCGATGTCGGCATCCTCACGAACACCGACGCCTACAGCACGCTCGAAGAGAATCTGAAGGCGATGAAATTCGAGCGCGCCGAGAACGACAAAGGTGCCAAGCAGTCCTGGCGTTGGCAGACCGAGATCGATGGCGGCGCCAGGATGATTCTCGAATTCCTGGCGGACTCCCCGGAACTGGGTGGCGGCAAGGTTCAGGAACTGCCGACCGAAGGCAATGTCACCGCCATCAACATCCCGCATGCGTCGATGGTGTTCGATCTGCACGAACGGGTCGAGATAACGGCGGATCTGCTGAACGGCGGCGGCCGGGCCACCGAGACCATCCGCTATGCCGACATCGTCAGCTTCACCTGCCTGAAGGCATTCGCTTACGACCAGCGTCATGAGCGCAAGGACGCGCATGATCTTGTCTATTGCATCGAACATTATGACGGCGGGTTAGAGGCCGTCCACAAAGCATTCCACCAGGCACTCGAAGGCAAGCACGCTGACGTCATCCACGAGGCGATTGCTCGACTTACTGCCCGCTTCCGCGATCCCAATGCCGACGAGAGCTATCTGCGCGATGGACCCGTTGCCGTCTCCCGGTTCGAGGACGACGATGCCGATGTCGATGTCGACGAGGAACTTCGCAATGCCCGGCTTCTCCGCCAAAGGCGCGCCGCCGATGTCATGGCCGCATTCCTCGGTCCATGGTTGAACTGACGAGCCGCCAGCGTCTGCGCGATTAAGTCCTCGATTTTCTCCCGCCGGCCCCCTTTGGGAACGGGCTGTGTAGGCGTCGCCGGACCATAGCATTTGCCAAGTAATAGCTAGCTCCTCAGCGGTGTGGCGCTGGTAGGAGCAGCCCAACAAACAGGCGGTGCCGGGACGTTCCATTACCCCAACTTCCGCCGGCAAATGACGCAGCTTTAGCGGCGGGCGAACAGCTCATCAAAAAGGCGTCCGGCTTCTTCCCGTCCCTCTGCCGTCAGTTCGACGGAGCGGGCCTTGCCGACCGGATTGGTGATGAACCCGCGCTGATGGAGCCGTTCCATCGCATCCCAGTCAAAGCCTTTCCAGGCCATCCCTGTACCGCGCAAATTGTACCACAACAGCGCGAGCACTGCCGCGTCGATCCGGCCCGTGTCGATATCGTCACTCATCCCAGGCCGACCCTATATCGATCCAGAAGCTGTCGCATAGCCCCGGATCATGCCCTGCCTCCATCAAGATGATCTCGCTTATCACGGAAACAGCAATTTCGCGAGATCATCCATCACCTTGTCTATCCCTGCCCTTGTCCGCGCCGACAAGCGGATGAAGCTGCGCCGATGATCGTCAGGGTGTGGAATCCGGTCGAGCATTCCGGCCTCAACCATTTCGACTGTCCTGCGAAAGCCTGTCGTTTCAGACAGGCCCGAGAGACGTGCAAATTGTCTGAACACCTCCTCCATGTCCTTCTGCTCGATCATGTAAAGATCGAGAAACATCATCCATACCGGCCACTGGCGTCGACCGAGGCCCAGTTCACTTTCGGTGAAGCCGGGTTGTTCGACCAGGGCATTGCAGATGCGGCGGCGGACCATCTCGGCTCATCCATCTTCGGCCGGCGAACCGCCCAAACCTGGCAGGATCCGGCCCGCACGATAATCCGCGATCAGCCGTTCCTGCTCGGGGCGAAGAACATCGATCGCGCCCTGCGCTCCATCGCCTATGGCATTGAGCAGCAGGGATGGGCATCGCCCTTCATGGGTTCCGAGATTCGGTCGATGCGCCTGATATCCGGCGAGCGTCATGAGAGACCGCGGCAGGGATCGCGCAATCTCGGGCGGATAGGCTAGCCACGGCAGTTCATAGGGTTTGAGCCAACCGAGACTGTAGCTGATGATCATGCCGCGGCGGGAACTGGCCGACTTGTTGGCGCCGCCCGCATGCAGGGTGGACCCAAGGAATATCAGCGCATCGCCGGGATCCATCTCTGCTGCGATCGCATCTTCGGCGGGCATCACGATCTCGTCTTGCCGTCGGTGACTGCCGGGCCAGATCAACGTCGCACCATTTTCCGCCCGGTACGCGGAGAAGGGCCACATCACGTTGATCATATATTCGACGCCGGCAGTGTGGACGGGCCACATGTCCTGATCGCGATGCGGGGGCTGTGCCACGCCGCCTGGTTCGATCTCGATCGCCTGCGTCAGGTTGAGCTGGATCGTGTCGCACCAGGTCTGGAGGAACCTCTCGACGACCGCCACCACAAGCGGGTCGAGCGCAAAGCGCCCCATGTGGCGTGATCGCCGCAGGAGACCGTGGAAACGCCGGGTCGTCTCGCCATAGAACGGCCCCACCGAATGCGGGGTCGCTGCGAAATCCTGTTCGAGATCGCATGCCAGCCTGTCGACCAGGCTGGACGGAACGGCGTTGCGGATGATGCAATAGCCTTCCGCCTCGAGGCGCTCGCAGCACGACTTTGTATCCGGCACCAGCCGGTCAAGAGCAATGATGGTCATGGGATGTCTCCGTCAGGCTGCGGCGCGGCCGTCAGCGTGGGCGTGGACGATGCGCATCGGCACATAAGTGCCTGCAGTCCGCAACTTGTCGGGCGTGTCGCCGTCGATCTCGATCACGAGAGCGCCGGTACTCAGGCCCGCGATCTCCCTGGGCAGGCCCAGCGGCCGACAGTCCCATCCGAGCGACAGGATCTGGCTCAGCCATCCTGAATCCGCGATGCACGTGAAACGGCGAATGCCCCGAAGCAGCGCAAACTCGACCACGGCCGTCGTGACCGCATTGCGAACCTGCAGTCTCCGCGCCGCGCGGTTGCGCGGCGAAAGGCAGGCGCGGCTGAGCTCGAAGATATGTTCGCCAGATGGGATCGGGCCATCGCACAGTTCGGGGAAGATATTGCCCAGGACATGCGGGCGAACGCTCGGAAGCAGACGGATCGAGCCGTCATGCTCGCCGCGCTCATTGGTCGCGACGACGTAGATCGCATGCTCGTCGTCGAACTGGTCTACTTCATAGACGCTGTCGACGACCGGCACGTCCCAACCCAGCAGATCGACGAATATCCTTTTCCGGTCACGATACATGCCGTTCAGCACGGGAGAGCCTTCGCCCCATTCCGCGCCTTCGAAAATCTCGATCATGATGATGCTCCTTCATTGGTGGAAAGGGCATCATCGGTGCGATCAACAACAGACTTCCATAACCGGAACTGGGTATTGCTAGTGCTTGCGGAGCATCTCCGGGAAGCTCGCGAGACCGTCGAACAGCACCCGGGCGATCAGATTGCACCGCTGGATGTTGCCGTATGAGCGAAACACGGTCTTACAATGCTGATGGGCCGTATTCCTGGAAATTCCGAGGATATCTCCCATTTCCGCGTAGCTCTTGCCTTGGCCCAACAGCAACACGATTTCCCGTTGTCGTGGAGTGATCTCCGGAGGGCAGGCAACGCTCAATCCCGCGGCCATGCGTGCCTGCCGCCGCATTGCCTCGAACGCATGAGAGGCGGCGTAGAAGGCGGCAGGCAGAACCTCGCGGGAGATATCCCCCGACAAGGGCGTGGCGAAGGTGCAGCTCCCTGAATATTCACCGGGAAGATGGACGGGGATCGTATAGCCGGCCCGAAAATTGCGCAGTGCGCCTCGTTCGAGGATATGGCGGTGCCGCTCATTCAAGCGGTTCAACAAATGAGGATCGGGCCAGATAAACCCCGTATTTCGACCGTTGCACAGGAAATGGATGGGGTCATCCATATAGTAACCCTCATGGAAGACTTCGCTGAGCCAGCCAGGGGTATAGTTCGAGATGCCGAAGGACGTGGATGGTGGACTAAGAAGGTCGACATGATGGCCAATCGCGAAATGCCGGAAACCCAGGAAATAGGTAAGATGTTCAAGAACACCCTGTATTTCCTGGTTATCCTTTGCTTCGTAAAATGCCTCAATGATCGACTGATATTCCTGGGAATGTAGCATGACTGGCTCCTTCTGGAGCGGGCTGCGAAAAAGCCTTGTCCGCCGGCCGCCGCTCCAGAGCCGTCGGCCCCGAAACCTATCAAAAATGCTGCAAAGCAAAAATTTAGTTGTTACTTCAACAAGGTAACAACCCTCATTTCACGCGCACATATTGGTCGTCCGTGGGAAGGGGAGAGTGAGGCGAGAGGCGGGCTT
This sequence comes from Sphingobium lactosutens DS20, assembly GCF_000445105.1. Taxonomy (GTDB): domain Bacteria; phylum Pseudomonadota; class Alphaproteobacteria; order Sphingomonadales; family Sphingomonadaceae; genus Sphingobium; species Sphingobium lactosutens. The sequence goes on from NZ_ATDP01000108.1 coordinate 8,193, forward strand.
ACGCCCGGATTTCAACAACATCGCGAGCTTCGCCATGCCTCCCCGGATTCCCGCCAAAATGGTTCAAGCTGTTTCCGCGATGCTTTCGCGCATGCGAAACAGGCACCGATCCGCAAAAGAGTTGCGCGAAGATACACGATGCCTGCGACGCATCATCCGCTCCGAACCGGAACCTGGCCGACGGATACTCGAACTCTATTTCATCGAGAAATGCCCGGTCGACGATATCGCGATTCGGCTTGATCTATCCCCGGAAACGGTGCGCCGACACCTGCTGCGCGCAATACACCGCTTTGGAGAGGAGCGCATGTCTTGAACGGTTTGCGCTCGCAAGCTGGCCGGCATCTCCAGCGCTATCGTCAAATCATAGCCAGGTCTGATCCCCACTCCACTGCACCTCGATTCCCCCGCGAACTTCATCGCCGGCCATTCAGGGATATGATGGCATGAGCAATGTCAAGCCTGACCAACATCGCCGCGACGCCCTATGTGCCGACTCGCTCCGGTTGCAGGTAGTCGAGGCTGCGGGTGCAAATCTAGTCAAACGTCTGGGCGGCAGATGGCGCGGTGGACAGGGGCTTTGTCTCTGCCCCGCCCATGACGATCATGACCCAAGCCTCTCCGTCCGCGTCGGCGACTCTGCCCTGCTGTTCAAATGCTTCGCAGGCTGCGACACGATCGCCGTCTTACGGGCTATCCGCCGCCTTCACCTGGACTTGCCCGAGCGAGGCACCCCGATCTCATCGATCGGGCACCGCCCCTTTCAAATCGGATCGGGGCCGGCGCTGCGGGTCTGGGATGTCTCCAATCCGATAGCCGGCACCCCTGCCGAGGCCTATCTCGCTGGCCGTTTCCTCACGCCGCCCTGGCGCGACCTTCGCTACAACCCGCGCACGCCATTGGGGCGAGGGAGGGCGGCCGTCTTTCGACCTGCGCTCATCGCCGCAGTCCGCGAGGACCATCGGATCGTTGCCATCCATCGAACCTTTCTCGATCCCGTAGCGGCCTTGAAAGCCAATGATCTGACCGACCCGCGGATGATGCTCGGACGCCCCGGCCGCGGCGCCGTGCAACTGGCCCCTGCGACCACTATTCTTGGCCTTGCCGAAGGGATCGAAACGGCGCTCGCGGCGATGCGCCTTCATCGAATCCCGGTCTGGGCAACGCTCGGCGCCGAACGCGCTGCGCATGTCCTGCTGCCAAGCCGACTGGAACGCCTGGTGCTGCTCTTCGACAGGGATGCGGCGGGATGGAAAGCGAACCGCCAGATCCGTCTAGCCCATCAGCATACGGGTCTGGAGGTGTTCAGCCCATGGCCCCCCGTTCCTCATAATGACTGGGCAGATGTGCTCGAGAACATGCCGCGCGCGGCGTGACGATCACTCCAATGCGGAAATCTGTGCGCTGCCACGAGCGCAAGGGCGCTTCCATCGCTGACAATCCATGTCGCCTGCAATCCTGTCTCGTGCCGCCCCGGCCCGGCGCAGCAAGAGGGAAGGGAGAGGGGATGGGCGGTTCGATGAGCGAGCCGCACCAATGGAGAAACCCATGTCCCAGACTCCCATTCCCGTACCCGCTGCCAATCTCACCAAGTCACCCGTCAATGTCCGGACCCGCAGCGACGCGGACGCCGACGCGGAACTGGAAGCCAGCATCCTTGCCCACGGTCTCATCCAGAATCTGGTCGGCGTGCCGGTTTCGCGCAAGAAGGGCCACTACCGGATTACCGCCGGCGGTCGCCGCCTCGATGCCGTGCATCGCCTGATCGAAAAGGGCAGCCTGCCGGTCGATCATGCAATCCCTGTCCTGGTCCTCGACAACGCCAAGAATGGCCGCGAGGTCAGTCTCGTTGAAAATTTCGAGCGGCTTCCGATGGGGCCGGGCGACGAATGCCGCGCCTTCAGGGATATCATCGAGGTGGAAGGCAAGACGGCGGCCGACGTCGCCAAGCGGTTCGGGCTCACCGAACGCTTCGTGATGGGCCGCCTGCGTCTCGCCAACCTAGCTGAGCCGATCTTCGAGGCACTCGAGAATGGCGAGATCACGCTCGATGTCGCCAAGGCCTATTGCACGACGGCTGACAGCGCGCGCCAGAAAGCGATCTGGGACATGCTCTCGGATAGCTACTGCGGCCATTCCGTCAGTGAAATCCGCCGCCGCATTAAGGACTATAGCTATCGGGGCAACGATCCCCGCGTGCTGCTGGTCGGTCGCGATGCCTATGCGGCTGCGGGCGGGCGGATCGAGGACGCTGACCTCTATTCGGACGCGGACGACGAACGCTGGATCGACACCCATATCGTCGACGAGCTTGCAATGATGAAACTCGCAGCCGAAGCGGACATGCTGCGCGAACGGGAAGGCTTTGCCGAAGTCCGTCCCGTCGCCAACACCCGCGTCCCCTATATGGACACCTACGCCCTGACGCCGCTGCCTGTCGAGGCGCCTGCGCTCAGCGAGGAGCAGGAACAGCGCAAGCTCGAAATCGAGGAGGAACTGGCCGAACTGGAAGCCGAACTCGAGGATGAAGGCTGCGAGCCGGACGAGGAGGACCAGAACCGCTACACTGCCCTCCAGACCGAGTTGTCGGCTATCGTCGAACGCGAACCCGTCGTCGATGCCGAGCAGAAGGCGAACGCGCTGGCTTATCTCGTGATCGGGCCGGACGGCCAGCCCCATATTCACCAGGAACTATTCATCGCGCCCGTCGCCACCGACGAAGAGGAGGAAGGTGACGAGGATGAAAGCCTCGATGATGGCGAAACCGTCGGCGAAATCCTCGCCGAAGAAGCCGGCGAGGACGAAGCGCGAAACAGCGCCCCGGTGATGAGCCAGCGCCTGCGTGAAATGCTCGCGATGATGAAGACCGAATTGCTCGCGGTCCATGTCGCCAGCAATCCCGCATTCGCGCTGGATCTGGGCACCTTCATCATGGTCGATCGCGAATGTCGTTTCTCGTCCTCCGACATTCCGAGCGATCTGCGCGCCTCGGCTCCCGCCCGCCTCCTCGCAGACTTCAAGCCGGAAACGGCCGCTGTGGCGGAATGGAAGAAGCTCGATGAGGCGCTCGATCGAAGCTGGGTCAATCACCAGGCCATCGCGGATCGCTATGACGCCTTCTCCGCTCTCCCCGATGAGGCGCGCGCAGCCTGGCTCGGCTGGGCCATCGCGCGCACGCTGCAGGCCGTCCCGATCGGCCGCCGCGAGGCAAGCTTCCTCGATCACGTCGGAACGAAACTCGAGATCGATGTCGCGGCCTGGTGGCGGCCGACCGCACTCACCTACTTCGACAAGCTGACCAAACCTGCCATTCTGAGCCTGTTCCAGGAGGTCGGTGGACTGGAGCTGCAATCGCGCTATGCCGGTTCCAAGAAGCACGATCTTTCGGCTTCGGCCGAGCGGCTTTTCGGAGGCGACGTCATCATCGAGCCCGAGATCAAGGAACGGGCGCTTGCATGGCTTCCGGAAGCCATGCGCTTTGGCCCTGCCGAAATCGCTGGTGAACAGGGCGCATCGAGCGATGATCGTGATGCATCACCGAATGAGATCGTCGACGCCGACAACGACGATCAGATCTCCCAGGCTGCCTGATCGGGACCGGGGGATGGGCTACGGCCCGTCCCCCTGGCTTCGAAGTTGAACGTTACGCGGCAAGAAGCCGAAATCGCGCCATTTGGGACCCACCTCCAACGAGAGCAACATGAAACTTGTCCCCTTTTCGCGCGAATTTATGATTATGCCGACGACTATTGCTCCTCGACGATGGAGCCTATACGCCCAACCCTTCGCCGAGCAAATCGACCCGACTGGGCTGCAAATATCGCGTCCCGCAACAGCTTGTTCTTCATTTCCCTTGGCATTTGCGTTATCGAATCAGGAACGAAGGGGGAAAATTGCGTGCGAAAGAAATCGAGTAGATTCAATGTCTAACGCCAAGCAGATATTGGCAATGCTGCGCAGTCGAGCCGAAGGCGACGACGAGCAGTTCTACTCGATCGCTTTGCAGGTGGCCGCCGCCGAGGCGCGGCAGGGTCGCCGGGACACCGCTAACGACTTGCGCGCGGCGGTCGATACCGCACGCGCCGCGCGTGGCGTCAGCCCATCCATTCCGATCGCTTTCGCCCGCCCGCGCGGTGATCTCGAAGGTCTCCTCGACCTTCGTGAATCGACGGTGACGCTAGCCGACGTGATCCTGCCGGCCGCCGTGTCGGAGCGGCTTGGCAATGCTATCCTCCAGCAGCGGCGACGGGATTGGCTGCGCGAACATGGCAAGGCGCCCAACCGGCGTCTCCTTTTCGTCGGCCCGCCGGGATCAGGCAAAACCATGACCGCCGAAGCGCTGGCCGGCGAGTTGAAGCTGCCACTCTTCATCATAAGGCTGGAGGCGCTCATCACCCGCTTCATGGGTGAGACCGCCGCCAAGCTGCGGCTCGTGTTCGACGAAACCCTCCGCCGCCGCGCCGTCTATCTGTTCGACGAGTTCGATGCCGTAGGCGGGCATCGCACCGCCTCCAACGACGTTGCCGAGATGCGCCGCGTCCTCAACAGCTTCCTCCAATTCATGGAGGAAAAGAGCGCCACCGATAGCCCGCTCGTGGCGGCGACCAATCATCCCGAGTTGCTCGATCGCGCTTTGCTGCGCCGCTTCGACGACGTGATAGAGTTCGAGCTGCCCTCCGCCGAACAGGTGCGGGCGGTGGTCAAGGCCAACCTCAAGCCGCTCAAATATCCCCGATTGGCGTGGTCCACCATCGAGAAGGCGGCGCGCGGCCTCAGCCAGGCCGAGATCGCGCGCGCGGCCGACGAAGCCGTCAAGGCCGCGATCCTCGACCAGTGCGACCAGATAACCACGCCCGACATCACCGCTCGCCTCGCCGAGCGCCAGGCGATGCGCACCGCGTTCTCCGCGAAACACTGACCTGTGGCGCAACACGACCGACCGCATCTCGACATTTCGGGACTGGCTCACAGCGTTGCTTTCAAGTCGCCGGGCAGCAATGCCCGGCAGCGCCCGCTCATCCGCATCCGCGAGGACCACGGCCAGCGCTTGATCGCCGAACTCGCTTCGGCTTTTCAGCACGCCGAGCAGGCCCGGCAGATGCGGGATGGGGCGCCGCCCCTTCCACCGCCGGACGGCACTTTCCTTGAAGTGGAGCTGTCGCCGCAAGCCGGCCCGACCACGCTCGAACGCACGCGGGAGAAAACGCGGCAAGGCGCCGTGACGTTCACCGAACAAGGCGCGCGCCGGATCGCCTTGTTCGTGCCCGACGACATGCGCGACGCGCTCGAAGCGGTGTTCCAGGATTACACGTTCGGGCCGCTCAACGAACGCACCGGCTCGCCCAAAGGGAAAACCCGCGTCGAGGCGATCGAGCATATCCGCGAGGCGCGCATCCGCACCTTCTGGCGGGACGATCCCGCCGCATTGCCCGAGGACCCCCAGGCGGAAATGTGGTGGTCGCTGTGGTGCTTCCGCGACCGGGTTGACCGCGTTCTCGAAGCCGCCGCCCAGCTTGGGCTCCATGTCGGCGAGGCCGACACCTTCCTGCGCTTTCCCGAAACCATCGTCGTTCCGGTCTATGGTCGCCGCGCCGCGATCGAGTTGTTACTGTTCGCCACGGGCGGCATCGCCGAGCTGCGGCGTGCCAGCGACAATCCCCATGTTTTCACCCATGACCTGCGCGACGAGGCGCGCGCGTTCATCGAAGACCTTGCCGAACGGACGATCTGGCCCGGCCGCGAGGCGCCGGCCATCTGCCTCCTCGATACCGGCGTCAATCGTGCCCATCCGCTGATCGAACCCGCCCTGGCGGTTGAAGACCTGTTGAGTGTCGATCCCGCCTGGGGCGGCGACGATCATGCGCCCGGCTCCGGCCACGGCACCGGCATGGCGGGATTGGCTCTGCACGGCGACCTCGTGGCGCCCTTGGCCGATCAGGAACAGCGACGCCTGACCCACCGACTGGAATCGGTCAAAATCCTGCCGCCCGCAGGGTTTCCCGCGAACGACCCGCACGCTTACGGTCCGATCACCCAAGGCGCCATCGCACGCGCCGAAATCCAGAACCCCGACCGCGCGCGCCTGTTCTGCATGGCCGTTACCAATGGCGGACGCAGCGGCGCCGAGGCGACCGCATGGAGCGCCGCCATCGACCAGGCTGCGGCCGGCGCCGAATCCGAGGATCAGGAAAACCCGTCGCCCAAGCGGCTCATCGTCCTCGCGGCGGGCAACGTCCCCGACCACGCCGATCCGGCGGAGATCACCGACGCCGACGCCTTTCCGGCGGAAGATCCTTGTCAGGCGTGGAACGCGCTGGCGATCGGCGGCTACACCGAAAAGAGCCAGATCGCGGAGGCCGGCTATGAGGACTGGTCGCCGATGGCGGCGGTCGGCGCCGGAAGCCCCTACAGCCGCACCTCCTATCTCTGGCGCGCCGGTCAATCGCCGTTCAAGCCCGACCTCGTATTCGAGGCGGGCAACCGGGCGATCAGCCCCGCCAAAACCGAAGCGATTGCCGGCCTCGACTCCCTTTCGCTTCTCACCACCGCGCGCGATGTCGGTCAGCGTCCGCTCGACAGCTTTTGGGCTACCAGCGCCGCCACGGCGCAGGCGGCGCGCCTAGCCGCGCAGATCGCGGCGGATCACCCCGACTATTGGCCCGAGACCATCCGCGCGCTGATGGTCCATAGCGCGCGCTGGACGCCGCTGATGACCGATGCCATCACGGCCTGCGCCGCCAAGCGCGACAAGGCGGATTGTCTTCGCCGCTATGGATATGGCCTTCCCGATCTCGCCCGCGCGCGCGCCTCCGCGATCGACGATCTCGCCCTTGTCGCGCAAAGGGAGATTCAGCCCTTCCGCAAGGAGTCGTCAGGCATCCGCTTCAACGAGGCCCATGTCTATCCGCTGCCCTGGCCACGCCAGATTCTCGAAGACCTCGACAATCTGCGCGTGCGGCTGAAGGTGACGCTCTCCTATTTCATCGAGCCCAATCCCAGCTTCGCCACGGCGATCGACCCGGCGCGCTATCAATCCTTCGGCCTGCGGTTCGACTTGAAGCGGTCACGCGAGACCACCGCGAACTTCCTGCGCAGGAACAACGCCGAAGGGCGTGAGGAAAATGACCCGCGGCCGGTCAGCGAGAATAATGATGGTTGGCTGTTCGGCGAGCGCACCATCTCGGCCGGATCGCTGCACGTCGATATTTGGGAAGGCCCGGCCGTCGAACTGGCCGCCCGAAACATGCTCTATATCCACCCGATCACCGGCTGGTGGCGGGAGCGAACCGGCCTCAAGCGCTTCAACGACAGAGCGCGCTACGCCCTCGTCGTCAGTCTTGAGACGCCGGAGGCGGAAGTCGATCTCTACACTCCGATCGAAGCGGCCATTCCGACGCTGATCGACGTCAAGATCGAAGGCTAAAGCGCTGCGCTGGCGACGCGGCAGCGGCGATATAGTCGCAGATGGCATCAACATGGTCACGCGCTTCCGGCGTGACGATGATGGAATGGGCCACCTTCAGTTGCGCTTGGTCACCCGCTTGTGCCGTTCGGCTAGCCCGGCGCGCACGTCGTCGAGCGGAATTCCGCGCGAGGGATCGGCCTGATAGGCATCATAGGCAGGGACGACCTCGTTGCGCAGCCATCGATTCACGGCCCGGTCCCGTGCATCAAGCGCGCGCAGCCCATCGCGAATGACTTCGCTCTCGCTGGCATATTCGCCCGACGCTACCTTGGCGCACACTGGCGCCGCCATGTCGTTCGGCAGCGTCACGCTGAACTGTTGGGTTGTCTGCATGGATAGCACTCCTTGTGGATCTGATTTAATCCCATTTGCACCATCCTTCAAACTTGGCAGCGAGGCAGGCCCGGGGATGGCAGTCAGCGCCTGAAGAACTGCGCGGTTCCCCTTGGACACGGTCCAATCATCCGCGCAGTATCGACCGCCCAAATCCGAGCACCCCAATGGAGGAGAGCGGGAAGGAGACAGCAGGATTGTCCTGTTGTCCCAAGAGGTGCCCATGAACTTGCCCCAACTCGCCCTGTCGCAGACCCATGACAGCACCACATGTCTGTCCGAGGTCGCCCGCTCTCTTTCCCACCGCCTGTGCAATGGCACCGCCGTCAGTCGCCGGGGCCTCAAGCGGTTGATGACCGTGGTTTTCGGCGACGACGATGCCGGCGGGCTCTGGTCGATGCGCGATGCCTATGACGCATTGGAAACCGCCCAGGTCCTCCTCCTCGCCGATCCACAAGGCTCGCTCCTTGGCGGCACGCCCGCCGACATATTCGAACGCCTGCGGCAGTTCGAGCGCGGCTTGCCAACCCAGACCTACCGCTCGGAAAAGCAGGTCGATCTCCAGCAGTTCAGCACGCCGATCACCCTGGCCTGGCTCGTGGCCATGGCGGCGCGCTGCCGACCGGACGATATCCTGCTCGAACCCTCGGCCGGCACCGGCATGCTGGCCGTCCATGGCCTGCGGGCAGGCGCGCACCTGATTCTCAATGAACATGATCCGGCGCGCGCCGACCTCCTGTCCCGAAATCTTGGTCAGCCTGTTACCCGCCATGACGGCGAACATATCCAGGATCTGTTGACCAGCGAGCAGCAGCCGACGCTGGTGCTGATTAACCCGCCCTTCAGCCGCAGCACCGGGCGCGGGATCGACCGTCATGCCGGCGCGCGCCACCTGCGCGCCGCATTGGCGTGCCTCGCCCCCGGCGGGCGATGCGTCGCCATCATGCCCACCAGCTTCTCGCCTGAAGGGGCCGCGGCGCTTGGCTATAATGCCGTCGCCGAACTGGTGCCGCCCCGCGCCGAACTCACCATATCGGGCAGTCCCTACGCCAAGCATGGCACGGGGGTCGATGTGCGGTTGCTGGTCTTCGACAAGGGATGGACCGGCACACCCGAGCGCCACGTCGCCGGTGACATCGAAGCGGCGCTGCGCCTCGTGCTTGCCATGCCCGATCGGCTCGATCCTCTCGAGCCGCCGCCGCTTGCCCCGCTACCGGCCGTCGCTGCACCCCGTTCCCTTGTCCCTGCCGCCCAAGCGCCCGCCATGCTCTTCGCGCGCATGAACGGCCAACGGCTTACGCCACCCTCGCGGATCGCGGCCACGGCGGATGAGGCGCGACCGATTATCTATACCGCGCACCGGGCGCCGCTTGCGCCTGGCGAGACCATCGGCATTTACTCCGCCTGGCGCCTCGCGCGGATCGCCATCGAGGATGCTTCCCGGCATCCCGACGACCTGGTCGAATCCATCGCCATGGCTTCTGTGTCGCTTCCGGCGCCCAGCTATCAGCCAATGCTCCAGGACCGCGCGATCAAGGCGCTGTCGGAGGCGCAGCTCGAAACCATCATCTATGCGGGCGACGCCCATGAGCGGGATCTTGCCGGTCGCTTCTCGGCCAATCTCGCCGGCGATCGCCTGATCGAGGACAGGGACGGTCACCACTATCGCACGGGCTTTTTCATCGCCGACGGCACCGGCGTCGGCAAGGGCCGCGAGGCGGCAGGCATCATTCTCGACCAGTGGAACTGCGGCAATCGCCGCGCGATCTGGATTTCCATGGCAGACCTGATCGAGGACGCGCGCCGCGACTGGACGGCACTGGGCGGCCTCGCCATCGATATCCAGCCGATCGCGAATTTCCCTCTCGGCAAACCGATCACGATGGAAAGCGGCATCGTCTTCCTGACCTATGCCGCCCTGCGGTCCGCCCGCCATGACACGGCATCGCGCCTGCAGCAATTGCTGGACTGGACCGGCGAGCACTTTGCCGGTGTGATCGTCTTCGACGAGTCCCACGCCATGGCCCATGCCGGCGGAACGGAAACCGATTTCGAGAAGGCTCAAGGGTCGGAACAGGGGCTGGCAGGCGTCCGGTTGCAAAATGCCCTGCCCCGGGCCCGCATTCTCTATATGTCGGCCACCGGCGCGGCGAAGCCCGAAAACCTCTCCTATGCCGTTCGCCTTGGCCTCTGGGGACCGGGCACGGCCTTTACCACGCGCGACATGTTCATGAAGGCGATGGAGGAGGGTGGCATTGCGGCACTTGAGGTCGTTTGCCGCGACCTCAAGGCGATGGGCCTCTACACCGCCAGGGCACTGAGCTTCGCGGGCGTCGAATATGAGCCGCTCGAACATGTGCTGACGCCCGACCAGATCGCGATCTACGACGCCTATGCGGATAGCTGGAGCATCATTCATCGCGGGCTTCGCGAAGTGCTGGCCGAGATCGGCATCGTCGACCGGATATCGGGCAAGACGCAGAACGCCCGGGCCCGCGGATCGGCGCTCAGTTCCTTCGAGTCGGCCAAGCTAAGGTTCTTTTCGAGCCTTCTCGTGAGCCTGAAAATTCCCTCGCTCATCCGGGCGATCGAACAGGAACTGGCGTCGGACAACGCTGTGCTGGTACAGCTTGCGAGCACGGGTGAAGCCATCATGGACCGGTGGCTCTCCGAACTGACCGCCGAGGAGCGGCCCATGCTGGATGTTCAGGTCTCGCCCAAAGAGACGCTTATCGACTATTTGAAAAATGCCTTTCCCATACGCCAGATGCGGGTCTTCCGGGCAGACGATGGCGCCGTGCGCGCCGAACCGATGACCGATGCCGAAGGCAATCCGGTGCTGTGCAGACAGGCGATTGCGGCTCGAGACGCACTGATCGAGGATCTGTGCGCGCTTCCGGCGATTCCGACTGCACTGGACGCCCTTATCGCGCATTTCGGAACCGATCGCGTCGCCGAGATCACCGGACGCTCGCGGCGCATCGTGACCGATGTCACCGGGAAACAGAAAATCGAGAGGCGCGGCGCCCGCGCCAATGTTCTCGAAGTCCAGGCATTCCAGAACGGAAGCAAGCCGATCGCCGCCTTTTCGCTCGCGGGCAGCACCGGCCGGTCCATGCATTCCGACCGGAACTGCCCGACCGCCCACCGCCGGCGCGCGCATTTCCTTCTCGAGCTGGGCTTCCGCATCCTCTCGGCCGTACAGGGCTTCGGGCGCAGTCATCGCACCAATCAGATGACCGCGCCTGTCTATCGCCCGCTCACCACCGATTGCCGCGGCGAGCGCCGCTTCCTCAGCACCATCATCCGGGGTCTCGAAGCCTTGGGCGCCTTGACCAGGGGGCAGCGCCAGACTGGATCGCAGAACCTCTTCGATCCGTCCGACAATCTGGAATCGGACTATGCTCGCGACGCACTCACGCAGTGGTTCCATCTTCTCTACGAGGGCAAGCTGCGCAGCGTCTCGCTCGACGCCTTTCAGGCGATGACGGGACTTGAGCTGTGCGACGAGGGCGGGGAACTGCTCGAGCGCCTGCCTCCTATCCATCGCTGGCTCAACCGCATCCTGGCGCTGCGGATCGCCACCCAGAACAGCATATTCGAGGAGTTTCTGGGACTGGTCGAGGATCGCGTCGAAGCAGCGCGCACGGCAGGCACACTGGACCTGGGCATCGAGACCATCCGCGCCGACCGCATGGACCTGCTGTCCGATCAACTCTTGCGAACCGATCCCGTGACCGGGGCCGAGACGAGGCTATTGCGCCTGGAACTGCACCGGCGGCCTCCGATCACCAGCTGGGCCATGCTCCAGCTCGAATGCAAGGATGCGGACGATATCGCCTGGCTTCGCAATGCCCGCTCCGGCCGCGTGGCACTGCGCGTGCCGACATGGCCGGGGCAGGATGAAGAGGGCAACTGGATCGAGCGATGCTATCTTCTGCGCCCCACGGGGCAGTCCCGCATGGAAGTCGCAGCCCTGGCGGCCAGCCACTGGAACGAGATCGAGCGCGACACATTCCAGCACCTCTGGGAACAGGAGGCCGCTGAAGCGGGCAAAAATCTTCTGGTCGAGACGATCACCCTCGCCACCGGCCTGCTATTGCCCGTCTGGAACAAGCTGCCCGAGGATGATGTGCGGGTGTGGCGGATCGACGATGGCGCCGGCACATCCATCCTCGGGCGTATCATCCATCCTGCCGCCCTCGAACGGCTCGAAAGGGAGTTCGGGCTCGATGGCGGCATCGCCCTTGGTCCTGACGAAATCATCGCCGGCGCGCGTGTTGGGACCGGCGTTTCGATCCCCGGACTCGGAACTGCAAGGCTCGCACGGGTTCATGTCAACGACAGTCCCCGTCTCGAGATCCGGGACTATCGCCCCGAAGATCGTACCTGGCTGAAAGCATGCGGCGCATTCAGCGAGGTCGTGCAATTCAAGACCAGATTGTTCCTGCCGCCTGAACGGGCGCGGGACATCCTTGCCAGGATTATCGCCGAGCGCCGCTGATCTCGGCTCGGTAACGCACCGGGCAGGCGAAGTGCGGCGCGCTTCCGCCGCACTTCGCCGAAGATCGTCATTCCGCCGGTGCGGGCACCTCCGCCTCGCTCGCATCCTGCTTGGCCGCCGCGGCACGCCGCCGAGGCGCTTTCGGCTTCGCGGCTGGAGCGGCCTTCACGGCTGCGGCTTTCGTTGTGGCCTTCTTTCTGGCCGCCGGCTTTGCAGCTTCCGCCGCTGGCGGCGCGGCCGCAACTTCCTCTGCGGGCGCCGGCGTCGGGGCTTTCGCCGCAACCTTCGTCTTCGCCTTGGCCGGCGCCTTCTTCACAGCGGATTTCTTGGGAGCTGTTTTCTTGCCTGCCGGCTTTGCTGCAGCGGCGCCTTCGGGCTGTGCAGGCGCAGCTACCGGCTCCGGCGTCGGTTCAGATGCAGCGGTCCCGGCCGCATCGCCCAGATCGGCAAGAGCAGCCCTGACACGAACACGCCGGGACTTTTTCTCAGGGACAGGGGCCGCCTCGGTCACCGGTGCAACCTCCGGCACAGTCGCCGAAGCCCCTGCCGCTTCTGTCTCGGCCACAGGCGCTGCTTCGACTGCGGGCGCTTCAGCCGCCGACTGTGCGCCAATACGCCGTCCAAGCCCGAGCTGCTGCGCGACGGCACGTCGATGCTCCGAATAGGCCGGCGCGATCATCGGATAATCCTTGGGAAGATTATAGCGTTCGCGGTATTCCTCCGGTGTCAGCCCGTTGGTCGCAAGATGCCGCTTCAGCGTCTTGTAGGGCTTGCCGTCGAGCATGCTGATGATGTGCTCACGCGAACCCAGGCTTTTGCGGATCGACACAGCCGGAACATATTCGGGCGCTGCCGGCGTCTCCACCGTGGCTTTTCGTTCCAGCGCGTCGCGGGTCGCTTCGATGATCCCGGCAATGTCGGCCGCCGGCACCTGATTGTTCGAGAAATAGGCGCTCAATAACTGCACCGTCATGGCGGTGGAATCGGGCTGTTCGGTGTCGGCCACTTAAAACTCCCTGAATTGGAAGGCCATGAAGATGGCGGTGATTGTGGGGAAGAAGTTGGGGGCAACAGCTAAGCGGGAAAGCGCTGCTCATGCAAGCACCCTGTGCATCGCGCGCATGGGACCGAAAATGAGAAGGGGAGGAAGAGGGGAAGATCAGGACCGATTGAAGGTCTTGTTTCCATGAAAGGCGAACCATGGCCGACCACGTATCCGCCCACATCATGATTGGCGGCGTGCTTGCCCGCTCCACATATCCTCAACTCATCAAGGCTATAGGCAACGATAATCCCGCTATCGATTGGGATGGCACGCCGTTCAGCCCTGAAGATCTACCCTCCGATACGCCACTCGCGCTGATGGATCATGACGTCGCCGATGGTCGTTTCGAAGAGATCGAAGATGTCTGTCGCCGTCATGGCCTCCACTATGTTCGCTGGTCCGGCGGCTATCCCGGCAGTTTTCCGTCTGTTCGGGTTATTTACCTTGGCCATGGCGAGCCACAACTGGTTCTGACAACCGAGGAGGACGAGCAAGTCTTCCCAATTGAACGCATCAGGGAACTGGGAAGTGTCGAGGCGATCGAAGCGGAATACCGGCTTGCGCGCATGAATCCGCCCCCGTTGATCCTTGCCGACGACGATCCGGGCGATCCGGCTATTTCGGAGATTCTCCATGGCTGAGCATCATGTCCAGGGATCCTTCGCTTTCACTTGCACGGCAGCCGAAAGTGCGCTGATCGAGGAGGCGTGGCAGCATGCTGCCGACCTGCTGGGTAACTTCACGCCGGGTGAACCGAGCGCGGAGTTTCTCGCCGCCTTCATGCCGACGGACCTCGGCAATCCGTTCAACGGCCTGCTCGGGCTCTTCGATGATCCCGCCTTTCCCGATTTCGGCGCGGAGATCGAAATTGAGGGCAGCGTCGACTGTGTCGTCTCGATCTACGGCACCACGGACTTCCAGCCAGGCCCGATCGCCGAACTCATCCGCCATTGTTGCCAGGAGAGTTTGAAGGTCAAACCCGTCGGTTTCGACTGGAGCTACAGCTGCTCACGTCCCCTTCGCGACAGCTTCGGGGGAGGGTGGTGCGCGATATTCGCCGATCATGTCGAGTTCGAGACCACGCAGCAGCAGCTGGCGCGACGACTGGCCATATTCGCCATCGCGCCAGTGCGAGACCCGCCCGATCCATGGATCGACGACCCCGACCATCCTTCAGTCGACTGGATTGCCGAGGTCCTGAATGGCGACACGCGCCTTGGTTATCTCGACTGGACACTCGCCCGGATTGAAGCAGGCGATAGCGCCGATGCCCTGACGGTGCCTCCGCCGGCCTGACCGGCTCACACTACAAAATCCTCTCAAACCAGAAGGACAATATCATGACCGACGCCACCGCGCCGTGCGCATCCGCGCGCCTGTATAGCCAGACCGAACATGACGACCGCGGCAACTTCCACTATGAAGGCGACCTCTATCGCGCCGGAGAAGCGTTGCCGTCGCTTGCCTCCCGGATCGAGCGCCATTTGGCACAGCATTTTGCCGAATCCACCTTCGCGATCCGCACGGAGAAATTTTCCGGCGGGCGCAAGGTCATCGCGGAGATTCTCGATGCTCCAACCGACCTGACCGGCCGCGACGCGCAGAACGCTTTCATCGTTGAAGTTCGCGATCAGATGGAACGGTTTGGTTCGACCCGGACCAATCCATTGCAGGATTTCTGGTCGTGCAGCTTCTACTGCGAAGTCCGCATCGCCCAGGCCTATTGGTCTGCGTTGGCAAAGCGCAGCGGTAGCCGTAATCCGGTCGATACGGTGATATCGTTGGCGGCCTTCAAGAAGCGGATCAAAGCCGGCGACCAGTTGAAACTGATCGACGCACCGGCCGGTCATCGCCTGCTCGGCACGACCCGCGAAATCACGAAGGTGCGCTCCGGCGACCTGATCCTTGAAGGACGCTCCTACCTCAGCTTCCCCCGAGCATCGGCCTTCGCCTGTGACGGCCGTCTGATCCGGATCGCCATCGGCTCGGAATATGGTCCGGATGACCACCTGCTGTACGAGTGGATTCGCCTGAACGCCGCCTGAGCAGGGCCTTATCCGCGCCTGCCCTCTTCAGTCCGCGCAAATTCCGGGCGGTCACGAAAAGCGCCTCGCAAGAGATTCTGCTGCGGTTGGGCCATCCGCCCACGCCCACGCGCCCCCCCAATCACCGATCCGGAGGCTCCGATGCATGAGCCCTATCTCAAGGCGATGGCGACGCTGCTCCGCCGCAGCCAGCCGCGCCACGATCTCTACACCGTTTTCGGCCACTGTATGGAGGCCATGGCACTCGCAATGGCCAACAGCGTCGATCTGCGGCAGCGCGAGCCACGCGAGGCGCGCTATCTCGACATTGTCGGGCAGTACCGGCCGGATGTGATCGATCTGTTTCCACGAGTCCTCGCCGAACTGGTGCAAGCTCTCGAGGTCTGCCCGGGCGATGTGCTGGGCGCGCTGTTTCACGACCTTGAACTGCACAACAAGGCGCGCGGCCAGTTCTTCACCCCTTACACCCTTAGTCGCTTCATGGCCCAGGTGACCATCGGCGATTGCGAAAGCGTCAAAGCGATCATCGGCGGCCATGGCTTCGTGACCGCCATGGAACCGGCCTGCGGCGCGGGGGCGATGGTGATCGCGCTTGCTGAGGCCATGCGCGACCTTGGTATAAACTATCAGCGCCATCTTCATGTCACCGCGATCGATATCGACCCGCGCGCGATCCACATGGCTTATGTCCAGCTCTCGCTGCTGCATATCCCGGCGCATCTCATGGTTGGAAACTCCCTATCGGGCGAAACGAGCGAACATTGGTACACACCGGCCCATATTCTGGGCGGATGGAACGCCCGGCTCGCCCATCGACGACGCCAAGAGCCTGCCGGTGAGACGCTCGTCCATGCTGTCGAAGCGCCGCCTGCGCCGGCCCCGATGAATCACGCAGTTTCACCGTCGCGCGAGCCCCGAGCATCGCCGCCGGCCATGCCGCAACAGTTGAGCCTTTTCTGAACCCCACGATTTCACATATCTGGAGACCGGCATGTTCCATCATGTCCATATCACCGCGCTCAGCCGGACGCCGGCCGGGATGACAGTCATAACGCTTGCCATCTGCGGACCACGCGGCGGCATGCGCGCCGTCGAGGATATTTCTATCGAGGAAGCCGAGGAGATGGCGGCGCGGCTTCAGACGGCCATCACCGCTGCGCGCGCCGGGCTCGGCAAGGATCCGGCCGATGTCTTCGTCCAGGATGTGATCGGTCAGCTCGGTGACCCCGCTCTTGCTCTCGATCCATCTTTCCGCAGATGGTGTAGCGCGCATCATGGCCTGCTCCGCGCTCGGCAGGCCGCAGAACGCTGGTGCTGCTGGCACGCGGCCTGAGCCCCATGGCGATCGAGATCATGGTCGGCCTTCCGCACTTGCGCGAGGGGCCGATATTGAACTGCGCCCGTGTCATGCAGGTGCCGACACTCATCTCGGCGAACGCGCTCTCGCGCTGGCATCGCAGCAAGGGCTGGCCTGAATGGCAGGGGTGGCGCCTCGATTTACTGAAAAATGCCGGCGGATTGTCCCGCATTGCATTGGACAGTGCGGGATTCGTGGCTTTGTCGCGATACTCCGCATATCCTTGGGCAACTAAGGACTATCTCGATCTCGCCGCAAGCTATCCGTTCCGCTGGTTCGCCAGCATGGACTATTGCGTCGAACCCGAAATCGCACCCGATCGCGAAGAGGTGCGCGACCGGATTTCGAGAACCATCCGGGTCAACCGCGATTGCTGGCGCGGCGCTCATGACCGCGGCATTGCCCATCGCTTCATGCCGGTAATACAAGGCCGGGTCGCAGGCGATTATGAAAATTGCATCGATGCGCTGAGCGATATCATCGACGCGGTACCTCTGATTGGTATCGGCTCCATGTGCCGCAGACCCGTAGGCGGCAGCGATGGGGTGATCGCCATCTTCGAGCATCTCGATCGCATTCTCGGCGCCAAGACGATGATTCACGGGTTCGGCATAAAAGGCACGGCCCTCAGCAAGCTCCGCGGGCTCGAACATCGTGTCGCGTCGACAGACAGCCAGGCATTCGGGCTAGCCAGCAGAATCGAGGCGCGCCAGCGCGGCATCTCCAAGACCGACGCCTTCGTCGCCGATCATGTGGAAAGATGGGCGCGCCGCCAATATGCGCGATCCGCCCGCACTCCCGCGCCCATACAGGGCGAGCTGCCGCTCGGCCCCGATGACCGACCGCCACGCGATCCATGGGAGAAGGCGATTGCACAGGCGCGCGCCGAAATCCGGACGCTGATCGAAGAGGGGCAACTGTCGCACGACGAAATTTCCGAACCGTGGATCGCGCAATGGGCAGCCGACATCTTCCAGGCCGAACCGCTTGAATCCGCCGGGGACTCTCGATGATCCGCCACGGCGAAAGCATGGAACGCATCGTGCCCGGTCTATATGCGGGGAACGAGGTGAGGGCCGAGCGCCACCGTCGCGGCTGGGCATTTCAGATGAAATGCGGCCAGCTCGGTCGCCAACTCTGGTTTGAATATTCTCCGCACGGACTGTGGACCGCCATCGGCATCTGGCGCAACCTGGACACCGGACTCTGGGTGGCCGCTCGCCTCCGCGCCGGAACGCATTTCTGGGATGAAAGCTGCCAGGCCGCGCGCCTATACGGTGATGACGTCTATTCCATCCTGCGCGATGAAACGTGACACGAATAGGTGAACCAGCGGTCAGTAGAGGATCAGGCCCGTCCCCGGCATGAGTTGATCCAGAAAATCGAAATCGCGCCGGTTTCCCGTCAGCAGATCGCAACCTGTCGCCGCAGCCTGAAGAAACAGTAGGGCATCGTTGAGCAGCGCGATGGAATGCGGCTGACCGGAAAGGCGTGTTGCCATTCCTGCCAGCATGCCTGCCTCGCCGAACACACGCGAAGAGGGCACGCTCAGGCGATGCTCGGGAATATCGTCGATCGTTCGCCCCAGCATCTTGAGAACAGACGCTGTGCGCTTGTCGGCCGGATCGAGCGCACCCATCAGATGGGTCATTTCACCAAGCGCCACGCCTGAATGGTTGACGATCCGGTTTTCCAGCAAGCGGTCTACTTCGAGAGACGTCTTGCCCTGAAGCACGTCGATATAGACGCAGGTGTCAAGCAGGAGCTCCCGGCCGACGACGGCTGCCTTGTGAACGAGCGGCAATTCCTCTTCGGACCGCCGTGTCAGTCTTGCTGCCCGCCGCTGCGGCCTGATCCTGCGTAGCGACGCCTTGCGATCAAATCCCAAGCGCAACATCCGCAGGAATGGAACCCTTCCGGCCTACCAGCCTGGCGCCGAAATCATCCTCGAGCGCCACTTTGGCAAGAGCATATTCGACGAGATCTGTGGTCGAGGCAATCCCGCTGCGCATCTTGGCGCGATTGATGAGTTCACGCGGCACGCGCGCGCCGACGGCGCTGTTCGTGCCTGACAGCAAGCCTGCCGCTTTCGCGGCGGCCACGACCGCTTCATGTCTCAGGGACAAATGATCTTCGTGCTTCGTCGCCATCGGAAACTCCTTGCGTTGAACATATAGGCCATTTTGTAAAACATGCAAGGCGTTGGCGGGAAGCGGCCTGCCAGCATCATTCTTGCGGAGCAAGCCAGAGATCCTGATAGGTCACGCATCGCCTCATCAGCTCCGCATGCGTTCCGCTGCCGACCAGCTCACCGCCATTCATGAAAAGGACCTGGTCGGCACCCTTCGCTGTCGCCAGCCGATGGGTGATCATGATGAGCGTCGTCGCGCTATTGGTCCTGCCCCGCAGCCTCGCGATCACATCGGCCTCGCTGCGCGGATCGAGCGCGGACGTGCTTTCATCCAGGATCAAGACCGGCACGTCCACCCCCGCCAGGCGCGCAAGCTCCAGCTTCTGGATCTGGCCTCCCGACAGGCGTTCGCCCTGTTCCCCCAATTCCATATCGAAGTCGATCGGTCTTCCAGGTTCGTGGAAGCGCCAGACATGAAGAAGTTCCTCGACGTCGCTGATGGGCTGGTTCGCCGGGGGATAGAGGATGTTTTCCCGCAACGACCGGTTGAACAGGCCGATGAACTGCGGGGCGTAAAGAATATAGCGATGACGCTCGCCCCAGGGGATCGTCGCAATATCGACCCCTGCAATTTCAACTCTTCCCGCGGCAGGTGCGAGCACGCCGGCAAGGATTTGGGCAAGCGTGGACTTGCCCGACCCGTTCGGGCCGACAATGGCGACGAATCGGCCTGAGGCGATATGCAGCGAAATCCCGGCGAGGGCGGGCAGGCCATCATCATAGCGGAAGCTGAGATTTTCGGCGGCGAGATCGGCGTTGGCAAAGCGGTCGGGCTGCCAGGAACCCCGCTCATCCTCGGCATTCGTCAATGCCAGAACGTCGCGAATGTTGGCGATCGCGACACCGGCCTGAGCCAGAATATAGCCCAGCGAACTCAGCGGAACCGTCAGTCGGAAGGCATAGGTCTGCAACAGCACGAATTCGCCCGCCGTCATTCGCCCCTTGCCGACATCGAGACCGGCCAGCATGAGCAGCGCCACAAGCCCGGCCCCCACGATGCAGAACTGCAGCGCCGCCATGACAGTCAGCGAATGGTACATGGCCGCGCTGGCCTGCCGCTTCGCGCTTAATGTCCTGCCCACATAGTGGAGTTCGCGGTCGAGAGCGCCGTTGAGGATGACACGGCGGGCATTGCGCACGATGTCGCTGATCGTGCGGGACACATGCGATGCAGCCGCATTGGTCGCGTCGGCATGCACACGGTGGCGTGCCGCGCCCATCCAGGTCGCCCCGAGGAACCCCAAAAGCGTCATGCCGAGGATCAGGACATAGCGAGGCTCGATCAGGCTGGCGATCACCGCAAGACTGGCGAGAGCCTGGAGGAACACGGGCCCCAGCCGCCAGATCAATCCTTCCACGACCAGCGTCAGGCTATAGGGCAATCGCTCCAGCATGCCGGGAACGCGTCCGCTCCGGCTGTCGCGTGCCGCCGTGATTCGAGGCAGGGCGGCGCCAAGCGCATGGGTTTTAAGCTGCCGCGCCAGTGCATCGACCATTTTCGCGGTGCAGGAAAGCCTGGCCGTTTCCAGGATGGCGGCGGCCGCCCAGCATCCCACGAACAGCAGGATGTACAACAACAATTGCATGGGCGGTCCCACTGGTCCGGCCAGCGTGTCGATCAGCAGCTTGAGCGCATAGGGACCGGCGACGCCCATCGCGATCACGAGGGTTTCCAGGGCAAAAGCCTCCGTCAGGCTTCGCCTGGCACCGAGGTCCGCAGACAGCATCAGCCGCCTCAGCCGGACCAATATGCCGAACGTTGTCACTTTAATGGCCTCCTGGCGATCGATGGAAGAGCCAGAAGGAAGATTCGGAACGCGGCCTTTATCCTAGCGGCAAATCAGGCTGTTGCGAAGCCGGGATCGCGAGACGCCGGAAAGGGAAGGGAGGGGCGGGAATGTGACGGGAGACGTGGATCGTCCCGTCGTTCCTCTATCTCAAGGAGATGGTTCCCATGGCGACCCTTGCCCGCATGAACGAAGCGCCCCCCGCATCCGCCCCCTATCGCATCGATGTCTCGCGTGGCCGAATGAGCAGCCGCGTATCGTCGGAATGGTTCTCCCGGCCCGACGATGAGAAATATCTCTCGCTCACCAGCCTCTATGATGCCGTTCGTGGCCGCGCGGACCGGGCGACCACGCGCATCGTCGAAAGCCGCGCGATCCGGGTCGAGGCGAAAAGTGACAATCCCGAACGCCTGATGCTGATGGCGCCCGGCGATGATCGCCCCCTGGCGCCGACCAACTGGTCCTTCGGCCAGGTGGCGAGCCTCGTTGGGGCACCGGCTTCCTATCTGCGCCAGCTTCCAGCGGCCCTTGCGGGCATCAACCTGCAACATGGGCTCATGACCCACCGCGGCGAGCAGGTCAAACTGCTGCAGACGGACAATGGCAGAACCGAACTGCGCGCTGCTACCGGTTCCGAATATGGGCGCATTTTCGACTGGGAACTGGTCCAGGCTGTAATGGCCTTTGCCGGTGATGGTGTCGGCGATACGCGCTGGAAGGTGCCTGGCACAATCCAGTGGGGCAGCATGACCTACAATCCCCACGTGGATATCACCAAGGAGATGACCACACTCTACGCATCGGACAGAGATATTTTCCTGTTCCTCGTCGATGATACGCATCCGATCGAGGCAGGAAAACTGCCAAATGGCGATCCTGACCTGTACTTTCGCGGCTTTTATGCCTGGAACAGCGAGGTCGGCTCGAAAACGCTCGGCATCGCGACATTTTACTTGCGCGGAGTATGCGCGAACAGATGCCTTTGGGGTGTCGAGAATTTCGAGGAAGTCAACATCCGTCACTCGAAATTCGCCGGCGCCCGTTTTGCCCATCAGGCCGCTCCGGCACTCGAGCATTTCGCGAATTCCTCGCCGTCGCATTTCATCTCCGGCATCAAGGCCGCCCGCGAACGGATCGTGGCGCGCAAGGACGAAGATCGCGAGCCTTTCCTGCGCAGGCGCGGCTTCTCGAAGGCCGAAACCACGAAGATCATCCAGACGGTGCTCGCCGAGGAAGGCCGGCCGCCTGAATCCATCTATGATTTCGTGCAGGGCATAACCGCGCTCGCCCGGACAAAGCCCCATCAGGACAGCCGCCTCGAACTGGAAACCAAGGCCCGAAAGCTCCTCGAACAGGCGCTCTGACGTCCGGCCTTCGTCCGCTTCTTCCCTTTCCAGTCCGGCATCCTGGTCCCGCGCCAGGATGCCCTTTCTCATGAAAGGATGCCCTCATGCGTCCCCACAAATCCGCCCCTCTCCAGGAATTCACCGTCGACGTCGCCTTTTTCAGCGGGTCGGACCCTTTCGCCACCGAGACATATCGGATCCCTGCCGCGACATGGTTCAGCGCGCAGCAGCAGGCGCTGCATATGTCGGTGAACAGCGTCTACGATAATGCGCGCATTCCCGATCTCCGTCGCACCGCCACCGTCCGGTCCGCCTGACGCTCATCTGCGATCAAGTCGGCCATAGCCAGCCTCTCCGGCGCATCGTGCGGCGGAGTGGCCGGTCCCGATCAAGGACATCATCATGCAAGAACCCGACGATTGCATGTGGCGCGCGCTGCTCGATTTCCGCGCGCGTCATGGCCGGCGCTGGAAGGACGCGCTCACTCTTAAATGGATGAACGGCGATGACGAACGGGAGCCAAATAGCGCATCGCTTCGCATGATCCGCAACCAGTTCGGGCCATCCTGGCTCTGGGACTTGCCCAGGCTTCGCCTCGACAACGCGGCGCGGCGTCTCACCAATCTGGAAAAACTTCCAGATATGTGCGCCTGTCCTCATCCGGAGACCGGCGAGACCATCATCATCAAGCGCGGCGAGACCGGCTATTGGCCGATGCCTTCGCTCATCGCCGTCGATACGTTCAATGCCAGTTTCAATGCGAGGCCCGCCGCGATCGCAGCCATGCAAGCCGGCGCCATGTTCGGATGGCATGTCGAGGCAGCCAATCCCGATCGCTATGATGCGGCCGGCCGCCCCCTTGCCGGTTCCGGCAAAGCCGCCGGTTAAGGCATCTTCTCGCCAGTTGCGGCACCTTCTTGCCGACGATGGTCAGCATTGCTATCCCGATACCGAAGGGAATGGTGTCTCCCTCAAAACCGCGCTATTGCTGATGACGCCTGCTTTCGCGCTCCCGGGCGCAGAAGGAGGCGTGCGTGGGTTATCTTCTGGTGTTCGTGGGGTCTGGTATCGGAGGCATGCTGCGCCATGCCGTCGGCCTTCTGGCCCTGCGATGCTTTGGCGCAGCCTTTCCTTTCGGAACGCTCGCCATCAACATCGTCGGCTCCTTCCTCATCGGCCTCGTTGCGGAATATTGGGCACTCAAGACCGGTCTTCCCCCGTCTGTGCGCCTGTTCCTGACAACCGGCGTCATCGGCGGCTTCACAACCTTCTCGACATTCTCCCTCGAAGCCGTGCTGCTGTGGGAACGGGGCCAGCCGCTTCTGGCCGTAACCTATGTGACCGCTTCGATCCTGCTATCGATCGCGGCCCTGTTTGCCGCACACTGGCTGATCCGCTTCCTGCACGCGCCGCCCGCTCTCTGAGGCCATGAGGCGAACGCCTTGTGCCACGCCGACCTCAATTGGTCTTCTACGCGCAGAGGCGGTCTACGCTTCGCCCGGTGTCCAGGACCCTCGATCTTGTCGGCAGACATGCCGATCGGCTTGCAAGCGATCGTTCCGGCTGTAGACTTGTTCGACCATTGTCTGGGAGAAGGGCCACGCAACATGGCGCACAAGTTCGAAATCTATAAGGACAAGGCTGGCGAGTTTCGCGTACGCTTCAGGTACAATGCCGAGATATTGTTCTCGACCGAGGGCTACAGCAGCAAAGCCTCGGCGAAGAATGCGATCGACTCGATCAAGAAAAATGGCCCTGAAGCGCCCATCGAGGACAATAGCTAAAGGCCCGGCGCCAGGGTTCGGCACCAACTTTCCCAAGCGACACCTTGCCCTGGTTGATGCCTATGACCGCTATATCCACAATCAAATGGCAAGGCGGCGTGCCGGCCACGTTCGGCCATGTCCATCCTTTGAGCGCGGGAGGCCTTTAGTGCTTTAGCCTATGACCGATCGTTACAGCTTCGACGGCGCGCCCTTCGAACAGGATATCTTCTCGCATTTCTTCCTCAATGTGGCCCAGGCGAATGTGGCTGCTGCTGAACGCTACGGCGAGGACAGGGCGGCCATTGCGCAGGCGGTCGATCGGGCAATCCTCACCGAACTCCAGGTCATCCTGCCCTCGATGAATCCGGCGGCTTTGCTGGGTTTGCGCGCCGGTTTTCCCGATGCGATCCGCCACCCTGCCTTCGGCAGGGCCTGGCTCCTCATCCGCGAGGCAGCCTCCCATTATAGCGACTTTCTCGCGATCAGTTCTTCGGTCGAACCCGCGATCATCATGGCCGCGCTCGATATTCCCGTCATACCCTTGCGCGGGACCGATATCGACAGCCTCGCCCCGCCAACAAGCGATGTGGACAGGCTTCTCGAGCTATGGGACACGCCGCCGCATCCGATCGTCGGCTTCGAGCCTGCATCCCTCGATCACTATTTTCTCGTTTCCGGATCCGTCCGTTCGTTGCGGCGCTGTCTCGCCGGCGATCCGCGTTTCCAGCCGTTGCGCGCGATCATGGGGCCTTCGGACTTTCCCCTGCCGAAGCGCCCCACCGGCACCTGCGGCATAAGACCCAAGCAGCAGGGCCAACGCATCGGATCCGTCTGGCACAAGGATAATTCCGACGGCCCCCTCATCACTATATTCATTGGCGGATGGATGGAGGACGGCAGGCTCTGCGACGACGGCGCGCCGCTCCATCAACCGATGCCGATGCGTATTCTCGAATATATCATGCGCCACGGCGTGCTGGCGATGTCGATCGTGCAGAAGCCCTCGGGCAAGACCTGATCGCACGCCCGCAATCTTCACGTCGCATCACGGCCTCCATCCGTCGACGGATGAACCCGATGCTCTGGCCTGTCACCGGCTTCCCGCCTATGCGCGCGCCGGGCCGCGGCTTCAAAGCAGCATATGGCCTCCACTCCTGACGGTGACTCCATGCTGCAGCCGCCGTCAGGAGACCAGCCAACATGCTGAAATAGACGTCGATTCGCGTCGTTCCCTATTCTGTAACGTCGATAGCCAGGCCCCTGGATGGCTATCACACGCCCTTGCGGCAAATGGTTCCAGCCCCGCCAAAATAAATTCGTTCAGTCGGGGACCAATCAGCGCGTGAATCGTTCACCCGGCAGAGCAAAGCGAAAAGGCGCATAGGGGGACTGTAGTGGTGATACCATCCGTCGCCGAAGATCTTCGGCAGCTCCACATTCTCGTTGTCGACCATGATCCGTTGCTTCGAGCCTTCCTGGCAGACGATCTCCGCGAGGAAGGCATGACGGTGATCGAAGCATCGAACGCCGACGAAGCGCTGACCTATTGCCAGTCGAACGCACCTGTCGACCTTGTCTTTACAGATGTGCAGATGCCCGGCTCGATGGACGGTATTGGTCTGGCACACAGGATCAGCAAAACGGAACCCAGGATTCCCGTTATTGTCACTTCGGGCGCAATCCCGGTCGACAGCCTCGATCCCGGGATCCCGTTCATCGCGAAACCCTATGCTGTGAAGGACGCCAGAACACTGATATTCTCGACCTTAGGTCTGGAGCCACAGGACACCGAATGACAAGCCTTCTGCTGGTGGAAGCCGATATTCTGGTGCGCACGGCACTCGCGGCTTACCTTCGTGAATGCGGGTTTAGGGTGATCGAAGCCACGAGCATCGCCGAAGCGCGCATGTTCCTTACTGACGTCAACGCCTCCATCGATCTCGTTCTGGCCGAAATTGGGGGAACGGATGAGGATGGCTTTGCCCTTGCGTCCTGGATCAGAAAGGAGCGCCCTGCGATAGATGTCATTCTCGCTGGTACGCTCGAGACGGCCACGAAAAAGGCCGGGGATTTGTGCGAGAGCGAACCGTCGGTGACCAAGCCCTATGATCACCAGCTTGTGCTGGATCGCATCCGCCGCGCTGTCGCGGGCAGAGAACGTGGTCGCACATAGACCGATAAACTGCGCCAGCCACATCATAGCCCGTTGTTCACCTGCCGGCCGGCTTATCGTCGACATAGCCGTCATCTCGACTGAGCAGTCCGACATCGTCAGTCGAGAAGATCACCCTTCTGCATCGCAGCAAAGACTGGAAGGCCGGGCGCAGCGGCAATTGCGGGTGGTCCATCTCCCCGCCATATGGCGCAGACCACAGCGATCACCTGCGCGCCTGCCTCCTCGATCAGCCGGGCGGCGTCCGCGACCGCGCCGCCGGTCGTGATCACATCTTCGACAAGCACCACGCGCTTGCCCGCGATGTCGCCACCTTCGACGGCTTGGCAGGTGCCATAATCCTTTGCCTTCTTTCTTACGAAAGCGGCCGGCAGCCCGGTCTCAAGCGACATGGCGGTTGCGATCGGCACGCCGCCAAGCTCAAGTCCGGCAAGAACCTCACTGCCCTCGGGCAAGAGCGAGACCATCTCGGCCGCCACGTGCCTTAGCAGCGCCGGGTCAGCCTCGAAGCGATACTTGTCGAAATATGTCGATGAGGTCTGCCCCGATCGCAGGCGAAACGCCCCCTGCAACGAAGCAACGGCTTTGACGGCCTCGGAAAGCGACGGATCGATCACGACCGGACAATGACATAACCGCGTCGCGGTCGCCAGCAGGACCACCGTCGCTGCGATCCGTCGTCAGATGGCACGGCGAATCCGTCGCATGCCGATCCCAACCACGCCCGTCATGATCCGATCCCTGGAGAAGAGGGGGAGAGATGGCGTGATCCTCGAGGAGATCGCGCATGCATGACAATCCTCTCAAAAATTCCGTCCAGCATGGTTGCGGGCCGTCGCTGCCTTCCTCCGGTGCCGAGGCCTTCCGCCATGATTGAAGCTTCGACAGCCTTCGATCCCGCCGACGCGCGATGCTGGGTCGCGCGGGGCCGCCCCGAATATCATGCAGAGCAACTCGCTCTCGCATGGGCTGACTTCCCCGATCTTCCGAACGAGGCGCCAGCCCAGGACCGGATGGCCCGCATTCGCGAGCGCGTCGCGGCGCTTCGCCCCCTCAACGACGCCATCCGCAAGGAAGGGGAGCGCGAGCGGAAGCGCAGGAATTTCGCCTTCGTCGAACGCCGCATCGCCGAAGGGAAGGCCGACGCGCGCGATCATTTCATCCTCCAGGCCTCCGTACGCCATGGCTATGACTGGGACGACGCGGTTTACTATGCGGATGGCAGTATCGCAGCAATATCAGGCTGGGAGCCGCGCCGATGCTTCCATACTTCGTCTGGCGCTAGCGCTGATCCCCTCGACAGCGCCTATGCCCAGGGCTTTCGCGATGGCGATGGCTGCTTCGACGATCCGTTCGATGCCGCGCGGCGCGCCTATGCCGCCGCCGCGGCCGCCACGCAGCGTGAACCACGAACCGCCTCTGTCCAGCCGATGTCCCGGCCGCTTCCAAGCAGTTGGCCTTTCCCGACAGATGCGCCGCGTCCCACGCGATGGTCCAGGCGCCTATTGATCATAGGTGCGACTGCCGCCGCGGATGCAGGCCTTGCGCTTCCTGCCATGTTCCAGTCCCGGTCAGGCCATCAGGACATGACAATGATCCTTGCCGTTCCCGGCCAGGGATTTTGCCTTTGGGATAGCGTCGGCAATGCCGAAACGGAATGTGCGCAGAACCCCTTGCCTGTCCTGCTCGCCGATGTCGATCCCGACGATATTCTGGTCGTTGCAGACGGCGATGATCTCGACTGGATCGACCATCACGCCGCTCTCCTTCCCCTCTGCCGCACGATGGAGCGGACGCGAAACTCGGTGATCCAGCAACGCGGCCAGTTTCGCGCCTGGATCGATCGTGGGCTCGATACCGGCGAAATCATGGCCGGCGGGCATATCTGCTGGACGAAGGTCGCCCAGGGGCTCTCCGGCCGCCTTGGCGAATTTATCGCCCGCTATGGCGGTCCCGTCCGCCCGCGCGGCCATCAGATCGTCGTCGAGCTCACAGACGGAACGTCCGCAACCGGCTTCATGACGCCGCAGGGCGACCTGCTCAAGCCGGAAGCGATCATCTCCAACAAGGCGCATTTGCGCAAGCATATGGCGGCGATGCTGCGCCGCTTCGCCTCCGCGATCCCGCGCTATTGACCTCTCTTCGACCACGCGACGCGGGCTCGCATCGCGAGATTGGAAACCCATCATGATCATCCCCACGACCGGCAGGGCCATCATTCAATCCAACATCGACAGGACGGGGCAGCATATCTTCGCAATCTTCCCCGACGCCGACAATGCGGGCTTTGCCTACACGATCGGCAACGCGCGCCCGGGCCTCCCCGAGCTGCTGATTATCGGAAATTTCGCGCCGATCCTGATGGCATCGGTTCTCAACGAAGTGGGCCAGCGAATGCGCCAGACGGACCATGTGCCCGACAAGGATATCGATATCGGCGGCGCTTTCCCGATCCGTCCCCGCCTTGCCGGGGCTGAGGCTCGCACCGCATTCACCATCCAGGTTGGGCGCTTTCTCGGCCATGATGAATATGCCGTCGTTCAGCTCCTCCTGCCCGATCCGATGGGCTTCTATCCCGGCGAGCCAGGATGCGACCCTCGTTACGACGTTCCCCGCCCATGATGCCCTGCCATTGAGGAACGCAGCCATGCGCCCGACCACGAAAATCACATATACCGAACCAGGCCAGCAAAAGCCGGTGTCCCTGATCGTCAGGCAAGCCGGATATCCCAACCTCCTGGTGGAAACGCTTGAGCATGCGTCGCGCGGCTATTGCGAACGCCGCGATCAGACCGGCCTTGGCGCCAGCGCTTTCCCGGAAGCCGAACTCATGCGCGACGGCGTCATCGTCGGCCGCATCAGCTATAACGGCCGCATCTGGCATCCCATCCCATGGCGGCCGGGCGACAGGCCCATCTACGACAACGCAGCTTGCCATGGCGGCGAGGCCGAGAGCTGACATCCGCTTCAGCCCAATCCGGCCCATTTCTGCAGAGTTTCCAGACCGCTCGGCGGACCGCGAAGCGGAGCGGAGGGGGAGGGGGTGTGTGGGAAACCGCGAGCAGCATTGCGCGCCCATGTGAAGGAAACCCACCGATGGATATGATCACCTGCAGGGCCCGCATCGGCGGGCAGGCTCCGCTTTACAGCTACCGCGTCCTTGTCCCGCTGGACCAGCTCACTCCCCTCCGTCGTCATCGTGTGGTCATTCTTCATGCCGTGACACCGGCCGGACGACAGCCCTGTACCCGGCTCGCCGACGTGCTGGCGCCGAACCGCTGGTTCGAGCGCTATCTCGCCATGCATTGCGGCCTGGCGGCGCGGCTCAATCTCGTCTCGCGGCGTGTCGAGGCCATCATCCTGCACGCCATTTCCCTGAAATGACCGCGCGTCTTGTTCCGCCGATGCTTCAGATCGATCATGGTCCTGGCGAGGCCAGCCATCGCATATCCGGCATCGATCTCAACGCAGCCTTCGATAGCCTCGCACCGCGGATCGAGACGCTGATGGCCGCCGATCTCGGGCTTTGCACCGACAATCAACGCCGCGCAGCCTGAAGCAGGATCCAGCCCATGACCAGCCATGCCTCATTCCGTCTCGAAATCGCCGCCTGCCTTTGGGAAACGGTCCTGAACTTTCGCGACCGGCCTCCCACCGATCCCGATGCCCTCCAGCGTGCCCTCGCCATCCATAGGGCATTCGACAGGATTGGAGCTGATTCCCTACGTCCCATTGTACTCAGCTGGACCCCTAAGATCGAACGCGCATGGCAGGACGTCGATGACGATTGCCCCTTCGGTTGCGACTGGGCCTATATAGGCCGATGGATGGTCGAGAATGTCGACTGGACCCATCCGCACCACCCGGTCCTGCACTCCGATATGACGGGACAGGATGCTGAACAGGCTCCGCCAACCGGCATTGGAGAAGCGGCATCGTCGGCACCGACAGATACAGCCAGCTGCCAGGATCACCTCGCCCTTTTGGCGCGGGCACGCTCCGCCATCGAATATCCCGATGACCTCGCAAACCATGCACGGACCCAGTTGATCGCGGAAATCCGCGGCGCCGAGGATCGAATCGAACGATCGCCCTTGCCTTGGCCGGTCCATCTTCATGCCGCCGCTATCGAGCACCGCTATGGCACCAATATCCATGCCGCCATCGATGCGGCCACGCTGGACGCGGAAATCGCCGCGTGGTGCCGGGATTGGTGGAAAGAAACCGGCGATGAACGCGATCCCGCCACGCTGGATGATGAGACGGTGATCGCCGTTTATTTCGACGGACATCCGTCGGACGGATGCGCAAAGGACCAGCTGCAGGTTGTGCCGCCAGGTCTCAAGGCAACCAGCACTTCGGAACCGGTGGAAATGGGACGCTATTGTGTGCTCTCGACCGCGCATCTCACGGTCCAGACCGCCGGCCTTCTCGATGGCTGGGCATCCTGGCCGCCGACCGAGCGGCCGATCGACATCGCCGCCTCCGTCTACGGCTGGTTCGTGCCCACGCGGTCGCTCGAAGAAGCGCGCCAGGCGCAACTGCCGGCAGACCTGCTGCGCTTGATGGCCTTCGGCAGGAGCCGAGGCTTCCAGTTCCTGCTGCTCGATTGCGACGGTGACCGCTCGGATGATTTGCCGGTCCACGACTGGTGATCCCACACTCTAAAGGAAATCCCGATGATGGGAACGCTTGAGCGCGCCGCGGCACCCAGCTGCTCGGCCAGTGCGCAGACACCGCCGCCACTTCCCGCCCTACCGCTGGAACGAGGCAAGCTTTATCTTCGGCTCTACCATGGCCGCGCCACGCCCGACGAGCAGATGGAGGACTGGGGCAGCGATGGCCCCGTTATCGGACCGCTCGCCTCGATCCATGTGACTTATATGTGTCATCTGAAATTCGCCGCGGCCCCGGATGTCATTGAACGCTTTTTCCCGGAGGTCATGGCGCAGTGGCAAGCCAGCGGCGTCAGTAACGGTCATGGGCCGCTTTGCGACTGGCAGTTCAACGTGATCGACGATCTCATCGAATATGGCGGCATCCTATATGGGGATTGGTCGACTTTCCTCGCCGACGATCATGCTGCCCGCTAGCGCGTCCCACCACATCATGCGCCATCGGCGCTACCCTCCAGCAACGACAGCAGCATCACATGGAGGGCATCTTCCGCGCGCTCCCGCCTTGTCGCATCGCTCGAGGCCAGATCCTTTCGCATCCAGTCGGGCAATCGCCGCACAAGGTCGCGCAGTTTCACATCGTTTGATTGGCTCATCACCCTCCCTTTGCAGGACGGTCATCCCGGCGGCAACCGTCTTGCCCAACTGGCATCCGCAAACCGGGATGAAGGGGGAGGGGGCGGCGCAAGGGAGGCGGACAGACGGTCCGTCGTCGAGACCGGAGATGATCATGCCTCTTCCCGCCACCATCCAGACGGCCGTCAGCCAGGACGCGATCCGCCGCGCATCTCGCCTTTTCTCGGGGGATAGCCGCGACTGTTTCCAGGAGCTGTGCCAGAATGCGCGGCGGGCCGGTGCTACGCGCATCGCCATCGATCTCACCCGGCAGGACGGCCGCTTCTCCCTTCATGTTCGCGACGATGGTTGCGGCATCGACGATCCGGCCGCCCTGCTGCTGCTCGGACATTCCGGTTGGGACCATGACATCGCACGGTCCGAAGACCCCGCCGGCATGGGCATGTTCAGCCTTGCCGGCCGCTCCGTCGAAATCCAGTCCTTTTCGCCATCCGCCGGCACGGCATGGAAAGTGCGCATACCGGCCCAGGCATGGGACAGCGGCGCACCGCTTGCCCTTGAACAAGGCACGATCGGCTGGGGCACGCTGATCTCGATCGAAATGCCCGATGACTGGCATTTCGGTTTACACAGCATTGTCGCGGATATCGCGCTCCACTTTCCCTTGCCGATGACGATGAACGGGGTGTTGCAGCCGCGGGAGGATTTCCTCAAGGATGCGCTGCTGGTCGATGACGCCTGCGGCTGCCGTATCGGCGGCTACAATCTCGACCCTGACTGGCAAGATGGCCGCCGCATCAACTTTCACGGTTTGCGTGTCAAATGCCCCTTGCCCACCATTCGCGAAGTCAAGGACAGCTTCGACCACTGGGCCGTCCGGATCGATATTGTCGACGCGCCTGAAATCCATCTGGTACTCCCGGCCCGCAAGGACGTTATCGAAAGCACCGCACTGAAGGTTCTTCGCGAAGCCGCGGAACGGGCCCTATACAAATTCATCGCCACCCAGCCCGATCATCGCCTCCCATTCTCCGCCTGGAGACGGGCGCACGAACTTGGCGTTGCACTTCCTGAGGCCCGCTCCGGGCTTTCAATGTGGCGCCCGGAAACGGCCGACGACTGCCATGGACGCGCCAGCGCAATCATGGCTCCTCAAGGCGCAATGCTGATTGTTCCCACGACGGACCCCGACATCGCTCAAGCTCTGGCGCTCGCTCGAGACAAGATGCCGCTTCAAGATTTTCACCTGGTCGAAGCGGAAAGCTCACTACAAGGCTATGCCTGGTACGACGAAGTGCCGATCATAGAGCAGGCCTCCCTTCGCATTCACCGTGATGGTGCTGAATATCATTATGATGACGAGACCTGCCTGCCCGCTGATTTGGCTTCCGGCCTCGTCGACAGAATCGTGGCCGAGCTGATCGTCGCCAATACCAGGCACGAGGGTGCGTTGCGGAGCATCCATTCCGTCGAAATCCCGGCTCTTGTCTGTCGCAATGGAGGTTGGGATCTCGAAGAAGCCATCATTCTCGCAACGCACGAGGGCGGCATGAAACCGGACCGCCTGGGGCGCTTGATCTACGCGACGTTATTCTGTTCGATCGACGATGGCGACAGCGATAGTTGGGAAACCCAGTCATATACGTTCGAGCGCGATGCCCGGCAGGAAGCGACACGGATTCTTCTCGGAGAAGACGCAGCCGTCCTTGAGGCCATCAGTATAAACGCACGGGAGCATCTGACCTGGCTGATCCCGCAGAATCGCAAGATCGTCATCCACGCTGAGCGCGACGCTTTCACCGTGGATTTCCTCTCGAACTGAACCGCCGGCGGGAGTGTCTGGCGCTCCCGCTACTCCTATCCGCCGCCCCAATGAAGGAGACCGGCCATGCGCCGCTTCCCCGTTTGCGCCTGCTCGACGGCGCATCTTCCCCTTGCCGAGCGCGACACTATTGACGGTCTGATCCGGAACGCACGCCGAAGCGGCGGCCGCCTCATTGTCGATCATCCGCTATTGTCGATCGAGCCACACCAATATGGCTTCTGGATCCATCTTGGCCTGCTCGATGACTGGCCGGAGCGCCCCGACGACCTTTCCCCTGAGATCTGGGCTCTGCTGACCCACGCCCGCACGACCGGCGCCAACTGGATCAGCTTCGACCGCGACGAACCGCCCTGCGATCGATTTCCGGTCTTTCCCGCAACTACGGAAATAGCGGCAACGCAATCCGGCGACCTTGCCGAACCGGTGGCCACCGCGAGGCCTGTGGCCGGGACGACCGTGCGCTGCGCCTCTTGCGGCAGCGCGGATGTGATGCGCGACGCCTGGGCCTGCTGGGACGATCACACCCAGGACTGGGTGCTGGGCTCGGTGTTCGACGCAGCCTTTTGCGAAGCCTGCGAGAACGACACGACACTGGTCGTGGAGATCCTTGAAACCACGGAGATTGCAGCATGACCATGCCATCGGCCTCCATCGACCACCCTGTCACCCATGTCGCGCTCAGCAGCCTCGAGCGCTCGGCCTTGCAGGTCGCTCTTTTCGATCCCGCATCCATTGCGTCGATCCGCAGTGGCGCGCGCCTCAACCTGATCGACGCGGACGACAGTGGCACGCTCAAACATGTCGTCGCCCTGGCCGATTATCCCGATGCGCTCTGGCACGCGGTCGCGTCCGCCCTTGTCGAAGCTCCAGCTCCCGTCCCTTCACCAGTCTCGCTGGCCGAACTTTATGCGTCCCGCGCCGTTCCCGATCCGCAGCTGAGTGCCTGCTTCATAGCGCTGATACCCGCCGAACTGGAAGCGGCGCTCGAGGCCGAGCATCCCGATGCGCTGGACCGACGCGACGCTATCGGCGCGCGGATCCATTGCATGCACCAAATGCGCTGGTTCAACGATGTCTTCGCCTTCCTGCCGCCCGAAGCGCTGTCGCAAACCGGCTGGCAGGCTGCCGCACGGCAAATCGACCAGCCCGATGGGCCTCGCTGGGAACCGGAACTTCTGCTGCGCCGCCGCTCGCTGTTCCACGATCCGATGCTCGACCGCGCGGCTGCGCTGATCCGCGAGATCGAGGCGTCGCTCTGGATCACCTGCGAAGAACCGTTCGGGGCCGGGCAGGATTTCGACGCCTATCGAGCTGATCTGCTCAGCCAGGTGATGGCCGACCCCTGCGCGCTCGGTATCCTCCACGATGACCGCGATCACCAGTTCACTCTTGTGGCCGACGCGCTCGAAGCGGCCGGTCATGACTGGCGCAATGCTGGACCCATCATTCTTCCGGCTGCGATCGCCGCCTGAATTCCCCCTCCACATTCAACGCGAACGACCGCCTTCTGGCGGTCGGTCAAGGAGTATGTCCGATGAACATTCCCATCAGCAATTTCACCCGCGATGCCCGCGTCCCGCTCGGCCATTGCTCGACCGGTCCCCTCGAACTGGATCTCGGCAAGCTGATGTCGGGTCGCTGCCTGATCCAGGGATCATCGGGCGCGGGCAAGAGCCAGACGCTGCGCCGGATCATCGAGGAAGCCTTCGACTATCTCACGACCATCATCGTGGACCCGGAGGGAGAGTTCGCCAATCTCGCCGCGCATATCGGCGCCACCACCGTGGTCGCGCGCGACTATGCCAATGACGGGCTCACCGCACTCGCGCTGCGCACGCGCCAGCACCGGATCGCGTTGCACCTCGATCTCACCGATCTCGAACCCGATCACCGCATCGAGAAGGCGGCCGCCTTTTTCGCCGGGCTTCTGTCAGCCCAACGCGAACATTGGGCGCACACGGTGCTGGTATGCATCGACGAAGCGCATCTGCTGGCACCGCATATGGCAGCGTCCGCCCGTGATGCGGAAACCCGCCGCCTGGGCGTTGCCACGCTGACCGACATGTGCGCCCGGGGGCGCAAACGCGGCATCGGCACAATCATCGCTACGCAGCGCCTCGCCAAACTCGCCAGTTCGGTGGTCTCGGAACTGCATAATCATCTGATCGGCCTCAACGTCTTCGACCGCGATGTGGCGCGCGCCGCGGACCTGCTCGGGTTCGGCAGCGATCAGGCAGCGCTATTGCGCCTGCTTCCACCCGGCGAGTTCTTCGCCTTCGGTCCCGCGCTGTCCGCCACGCCCGTGCTCGCGAAGATCGATCCGACGATCACGCCGCATATCGGCCGCACGCCTGACCTTGTGGCCGCTGCCGACCTCGGCCCGGACGAAAGCCGCACTTTGCTCGACCTTGAAAATCTGCGCGAGGTTGCGCCGGTCAGGACCACCCATACTGCCATGCGGGGGCAGCGCGCGCTCGATGCCTTTCTGCTCGACCCTGCCGCTCCCGCCGCCGCACGCATTGTCGGTGCCCTGGGAAACATTGCACCTAATGCCACTACGTCCGACGATCTTGCCCGCCATCTTGCGCTTGCCGCCAATGATGTCGACGCCGGACTGGATCTGCTCGCTACCATCGGCGCGTCCGACACGATGCCGCGCGGGGATACGCGTATTGCGCGTCTGTCGGCCCGGTTGCGCCTGCGCGTCGTCGATACGCCCGTCGTCGGTCTGGTCTGAAGGAAGCGCATCATGACCCATAAAAGCTTCGATCTCGACGCCGATATCGTCGAACTGATCCCCTTCGTCCCCGAGGCGGAAGCACTTCCGACCGCGCCGCTTGCAGAATTGGCCTTCCGCGCGGATGCATGGCTCCCTGATGAGACGGCGCGTCTGCGCGCCGCTTTCGCCGACGATCGCACGATCGATGAGATAGCGGCCATGCTTGGCAGGCCTCGGGCGGGCGTCGCCACGCGTATCCATGATCTTGGCCTGCGCCGTAACTCGCGGCGGTCCTGGGCCGAATGGGACGACGAGGAGATGGCACGATGCTATGCGTACGAACCGACGGCAACGCTGGCCGCCCGGCTCGGCCGCGGTGTAAGTGCGCTCTATGCTCGCGCACGGCTCCTGGACCTGTCCGAGCCCGGATCGCCCCCCTACAGTGGATGGGAAGATGCGCAACTTCGCGCCGGCTACGAGAAGGGCGTTCCCGTCGCCCAGATCGCGAGCCTGATCGGCCGTCCGTTCACTGGCATCATTGCCCGCGCATCGACATTGGGCCTGCGCCATGCCTGTCAGCCCGACGACTGGAGCGACGCGGAAATGACCCGTGCGCTCGAACTGGCATCGACCGGCGCACGCTATGTCGCCATTGCGCAGGTTCTGACGGCCGAAGGCTATCCGGCCCGCAACGGTCGCAGCCTCGGGCAACGCCTGCGAAAACTGGGCTATGGTCGGGGCTGGGGACGTCCATGGATTGCTGAGGAAGACGATCTTCTGCGCCATGCCTACACGACCGGCGCGAGCCTGACGCCGCTGCGCGAACGTCTTGGGCGTACGCCGCACTCGATCCGATGGCGGGTCGAAGCGCTGGGCTTGCGCGGCACCCATGTCCATCGCGACGGCTTTCGGCAGGGGCCCGTCTGGACAGCCGAGGAAGAAGCCCGGTTGCGGGAGGACTATGGCAAGATTCCGACACGGCAGATCGCCGACCAGATTGGCCGCGGGGTGCGCGCCGTTCTCTACCATGCCAACCGGATGGGCCTTACCCACGGGTTCATGCGCGCGTTCAGCGCCGACGAGGACAGGGCGATCCGCAATGCCTGGACATATGGCGTCTCGATGGTCGATGTCGCCCAGGCGCTGGGCCGCGATCCCGCCGTCATCGGCAAGCATGCCGCGCGTATCGGCTGTCGGTTCAACGATCCTGCAAGGCCTGTCCGAGGCCCGAAGACCCGGCGGGCAAATCGCACGCCTGTCACGCTTCAGAGCCTGCTCGCGCTCGATCCTGCGGACGCGGTCGATGTCGACCTTCCGCTCGCTGCCTGATCCTGTTCCAGCACGGAGGTCACCATGTCATCGTCTGACCATCGCGGCCCTTCCGCGTCACTATCCGCACGACCCGAATTTACCTATTCCCGCTGGAGACATGGCGGCTGGTATGTTCACGGCGTCCGCTACCCAAATGGTGCGATCGGTTGTGTCTCCCGAAACTATCCCGACGGCAAATGGCGCATCGTTTGCGATCCGCGCCCCTTCGAGAAACGCCCCACCTTCCAGAAGCGCGAAGACGCCGCCATGGCCGAATGGCGACTGGCGCAAGCGGAAGTTCTGGAAAGCAATGGCGGCACTCTGCGCTGCTGCTCACAACCCTGATCCTCGACACCCACCGTCAAACCGGATGGAGGACATCATGCCATCTGCCTGGAAAACCTGTTGCTGTTGCGGTCAATATGCCGGCCATTTCGAGCAGCACTGGAATCGCGATACCGGCTATGGCCTTTGCGAGGATTGCATCGACTATTGTGCCCGTGGCGAAACGGCCGAGAGTTTCGAGCGGACCTTCGGGGTAGCGGGCGTCCATTATGCCCGAAGCCCGTCCCCCGGCATCCTGCGGAATTCGGACTGAACGACGAAGCCCACACGATCCCCAAGAGATCGCGTTTTAGGCTCTCCGAGCCGATCAGGCTGATGATCTACGCGAGCACGTTACCAATCCCCATCGGCGTACCACTCGAAATACTGGTGCCGCTGCCGACGATCTGTCGATCGCGGCCTGATTTTTCGCCTATTCTACTGGAGGCTCCATGTCCCCGCCAGACCAAAGCAACGGCTTCTCGCCCTTGAGGAAGAAACTTTCCTCCTTCGATCATGCCCTCAGAACCGCACAGCAACTGCGAGGTCAAACCGGGGTTCCGCATTATGTCGTGCACGGCGTCGCACCCCTGCAATCCTACAAGGTTACGATGCGGCCGCCGGCCTGGCCGGACCGCTGGCTGGCGATGGTCGCATGAGCGCGGGCAGTCGTGCGCCCGTCGTCGCGGCATGGGGTGCGGGCACCAATTCGACTGCGATGATCATCGAACTGGTCCGCCGCGGCGAAATCCCGGACATGACGTTGCTGGCAGCCATGCCCGAGCAGCCACACACGAGGCGGCTTATCCCTGTCTTCCACCAGTGGATGGACGATCATGGCGTTCCCAACGAGGTCGTCGAATATCAGGCCCGGTTCTTCAAGCATTGGCCACCCTACACCTCGCTGCTCGATGCGTGCCTGACGAACGGCACATTGCCGTCGATTTCCTCCGGGCAGCACAGCTGTTCGGCCCGGCATAAAATTTCGCCGCAGGATAAGTGGGTCAAGGCATGGCCTCCGGCGCAGCATGCCTGGGCGAATGGGCGCAAGGTTATCCGCCTGATCGGCTACGACTGCTCCGCCCGGGACAACCAGCGTTATGCTCATCGCGAAGGGCATGTTTCAGATCTTTTTGAGTACAGGTACCCCCTTCGGGAATGGGGTCTCACGCGCGAGGATTGTGAACACATCATCGCAGATGCTGGCTTGCCAAGATTTTGTAAAAGTTCATGTTTCTTCTGCACGGCAATGCAGATTTCGGAGGTCCGCGCACTGCCTCGCGAGGAATTGCGGCTCATCGTCCTGCTTGAAGCGCGCGCCGCGCCGAGGCTTCGAACCGTTGAAGGGCTATGGCGCAAATCGACGAAAAAACGTCCCGGTTCGATGACCGCGTTCATCCGTGCCGAAGGGTTACTCGATCCCGGCGAGATCGACGAGATCATCGCCAACGCGCCTCTCGATCTTCTTGAATTCCAGCGTGCGGCCGCTGCTGTTCCGATCGAGCAACGATCCCATATCCGCACATGGATCGAGCGTTTCAATGCCGGTCAGCCTGTGCTCCCCCGCCCGCCAATGATCCGGATGACCTCCCCCGGACGGCTTGATCCCTGGCTCCAGCGCGGCATGGGACATATCTGGTGCCGGCGGCCTTGGCACCCATCACGGACGTTGGCTGAAACGATCAGTGCAGTCAGCACAAAGGCGTCGTCCGCCGCTTCGTAGTCCATCGCGATCCATGCGCTTTGCTGTGCGTGCCATAAGCTATCCCCGATAGGGACGAAGTGTTCGGCGATCCCGCCGTGCGGCCCGCCACCACCCCCTGATGGTTCCCGCTACCGGAAACGCACCGGCCGGTGCCGCCCGGCATGGACCCGTTCGGTCTGCCTGCAGGAACCGCCTGATCATGCCGCCCCCGCCGCTACCGCTACTCCCGCCGGCGTAGCGCCAGCGCGGCTACCGCCGCGCCTCCAGCCTCGCTCCCCAACCCCTCTTCGGCCCCGCATCTTCCACCCCGGCTCCGCGCCATGCCGCGGTGGTCGCGCAGAGTTGTGGGCGGGCCGCGGTGTTGCGCGTGGGGCAGGCGGGGAGGCGTCGCGCGGGAGGCATGCGGAGCGCTGTCCCACGGGCGGGCGGCGCGCGGGGAGAGGGCAGGACAGAGAGGAGAGAAGGACCGGGGAGGGTGTCGCCGGAGAATGGTCTTCGAGCGACATTCGAAAGGTCAAGACGATGAACATCGGTGAAATCTTCAATGTGAACAACCGCCTGACGGGCTCGATCGCCACCCGCACGATC
Source organism: Sphingobium lactosutens DS20 (assembly GCF_000445105.1). GTDB lineage: Bacteria > Pseudomonadota > Alphaproteobacteria > Sphingomonadales > Sphingomonadaceae > Sphingobium > Sphingobium lactosutens. Next base: position 47,929 of record NZ_ATDP01000108.1, read on the forward strand.
GACCTGCCCCGCATCGGGCTGCGCAAGGTGATGAGCGAGAACGAGAAGGCTCCGGTCTACGAGATCCTCGCCCTGAACGTCGCACGCCGCTGGGTCCAGATCGGCGCGCTGTGGGAAGCCGTCTCGAAGCGCACCGGCGAAGTGTTCCTCGCCGGGAACATCGACGATCCCAGCCTGCCCGAACCGATGCCGATCGCGCTCTTCCCGGCCGATCACGGGGGCTACATGGTCGCGTGGCGGCGCGACACCATGCGTTCCGACTTCGGCGGTGGCATGGGCGTCAGCCGCACGAACTATGACGATCGCGGACCGCGCGATCAGGATGGCTTCGGCGGCAGCACTGCCGGTGCCAATGGCGAACTGACCGGCGCGGGTGCGCCGTTCGGCGAGGAGGATCCGTTCTGATCGCCGGTTGATCGGAACAGGTTCCGGGCCGGGGAGGCGTCAGGCTTCCCCGGCCCTTTTCTTTTCTCTTGTCTGAGGAGGCAGCCCATGCCGCTCCCTTCGTTGCACGACCTCGCCCCCTTCGCCGATCTCTCCGCGCTCTGCGCAGCGATCATGGCCAGTCCCGCCATCCGGGATATGCTTTCGCCGCCGTTTCCTGCGGCCCATGTTCCGGAAATCCCGGCCGGGATCACCTGCGGCGAGATCATCGCTGCCATTTACGACCTGCTCGAGGGCACGCCCTTTGCCCCGCATGCCGCTGAAATCGTCGGGGCCGGCCTGACGCGCTCCGCTGCCTTCGCCGGCATCCGGGCGAGCATGCACTGATCCGACACCATGGGGGCGGGACGCCATCGCGTCTCGCCCCTTTTCTTTTCCATCATGCAGGAGAAGTCTCATGACCCAAGACCGTTCGCGCAGCATAAGCCGCTTCGCAGACCTGCCGGCATTGTTCGCCGAGATGACGGCAACGCCGGAATTCCAGCGCGCCTTTGGCGATCCTATCCCGCTTTCGATCATCCAGCCGGGCGACGAACCGGGCGAGCATGACATGCCCGATCCGTTGCACGCGCAGGCGGATTGCGCGGGGATCATCGCCACGATCTTCGACCTGCTGACCGATACAAGGCTCGATGCGCTCGCGCCCGAAATCGCGTGGGGCACCGTCAACAGCTTCCATTTCGTCGCTGGCAAGCTGGAAAAGCAGGAGGACGCAGTAGTCGACGAGCTGCGCGACATGATGCGCCGTTCCGAGCCTTCCGAAGTGTTCAACACCGAACTGGAGGAGAAGCAGCTCCTGTGCCAGTCACTGTCCGAACAGCGCGAGGCGGTCGAGTGCATGCGCGACTATGCCGCCGAAACCTTCCGCGTGCTCTCGGGCCGTCCCTGGTCGCCCGCGCGCGGCTCGCGTGTCTCGAAGGCCGCCACCGCCACGCAGGTGTCCATACAGGACTTCCTGCGCGCCCGGGAACTGGCCGACCGCGAGCGTTACCGCCCGCGTGGTCCGATCGTCGTCGCCTCGGGTCATGCCGAATGGCATGACTGGCAACTGCTCTGGGACCGGCTCGATTCCATCCTCGAGCGTATCCCGCACATGACGCTGGTGACGACCGCGCAGCGCAAGGGGTTCGATGCGATCGTGGCTTCATGGGCGGGGAACCGCGAGGTCCAGCTCGTGACCTACTCGTTGACAGGCTCGGGACGCGGTGCGCCCTTCGCGCGCAACCGCAAGCTGGTCGATCTCAAACCCGTCGAAGCCTTGCTGGGGGAGGGGTCAGGCATTCAGGCCAACCTTTATCAGGCCCTGCGCAAGGCAGGTGTCCCTATCCATGCCTTCCGCAAGGCGGATCAGGCTCCGGCCGAGAAGGTCGCTCCGCCGGAGCGGGGTCGGCTGCGTCGGGCGGCGTAACGTCGGCGAACTTCCTTCATCCTGTCGGGGGCGGCGCTACGCGCTGTCCCCGTTTTTTATGGGAGCGCATGATGGCGATACCCGATCATCACCGAGCCAATTTTCAAACTTTGCTGGATGCCGCCATGGACGGCAATCTCGCGTTGATGGAATGCGTCGATGCGGTTTCCGGCGAACCCCGCTTTGTGGTCTGCGCCGTCGGCCGGAGCGGGGAGGAATATCTGTTCACGCCGTTCGGGCACTTGCATGACGGCGATCCCTTTGCCGCCTATGTTCCGCCAGCGCCCTGAGGAGGACGCGCGCCCGATCAGGTGGAAGGACGTGCGGGCATCCCATTCCCATGATCGTCATGGAGGTGTCGGTTGGCGTCAAGGACGGCGGGGCCCCACCATTTTGCTTTGCAAAATCGTTGCCCCCGCCGCCGCTTCGCGACCGCATTTGCGGTCCTTGACCCCGGCCCTCACCGTCCATGGACATTGAGGGCAGCGCTCGCAGGCACCCATTTGCGAATCAGGGGCATCGAGCCCCAGATTCGCAAAGCCTCTTCTCTCTCTCAAGAATTCCTATGTTGGCACGGGACCGCGTCGGCCTCAAGGACGACGGGGCCCCACCATTTTTTTGGGCGGGTCGGGCGTCGCGCCGGGCCTGCAATGTAGGTGGCCGCCCAAAAAAATCGTGACCCCCATCGCCGGCTGCGCCGGTCGCTTCGCGATCCTTGACCCCGCCGCTCGGAGCCCGTGCCCAAGGGGGAACCTCTTTCGTTTCAGCAGGAGGTTCCAATGACGAATATCAACCGCAGCGTCCGCCCGTTCTCCGACATCGCCGAATTCATCGCGCAGGAGACAGCCGCCACCACCGACGATTTCCACGCCGCCTTCGCCTCCAATCTCGAGGGGATCCGCATCGGGCGCGGTGAGGAAGAAATGGCGACCGACATGCCCGATCCGCGGGAAGCCCAACTTGCCGTCGAACTCATTGTCACGACACTCTTCGACGTGCTTCGGGACACCCGGTTGCAGCCAGCCGCGGAGCGCCTCGCATGGGGCATCGTCAACAGTTTCCATCACGTCGCCGACCAGTGGGCGGGCCAAGCCGACAAGGCGACGCGCGATGTTCAGGAGCTGCTGCGGTGCGCCGACGGCAGTGAAATCCACGGCGTCGAACTTGAGCAAGCGCGCGATAATCTCGAATTCCTCGATGAAGCCACCGACGCCCTGCGGTGCATGCGCGACTACGCCGCCGACGTCTTCCACACCGAAACCGGCCGCCCGTGGTCCGCTCCGAAGGGGTCGCTGATATCGAGCAAGCGCACCGCCTCGGTGATCGCCGCCACCGATTTCCTCGCCGCCCGCCGCCTCCGCAAGAACGAAGCGCACTACCCGGAAGGGTCCGTCGTGATCTTCTCCGGCGGCGCGGACTGCTGGTTCGACGAGCGCCTTATCTGGGGAAAGCTCGACGAAACGAAAGCGCGAAACCCGATGATGCTGCTGGCGACCACCGCACAGGACAAGGGCTGCGACGCCATGGCCGCAGCGTGGGCCGCCTCGCGTAAGGTGAAGCTCATCACGTTCCGCCTCAGCGCCAAGCTGGGGAAGAGGGCAGGGTTCGTGCGCAACGAACAGATGGTCGGACTGCGGCCTGTCGAGGCGCTGGTCTGCGAAGGGTCGGGACTGCAGTCTCACCTCGCGCGCCTCGTTAAGGAAAAGCGGATCCCGGCGCGGTTCGTCAGGCTCAGCGATCAGGGATGGGAGGCGCAGTGAGGTTCCGGCTGAGGATCGGTCCGGTTCGCCGGGCCGGTCCTCATCTTTTTTTATCCAGCGTCACATTCGTCCCCGCTCAGGGACCCGCAAGCGGGTCCGTCGCGGGCGCGATGCGGAACCGCCAGGGCGGTCCCGGCCGTCTGCGCGCGGCTCCGCCGTGCTCGCCGCAGGGACACCCTTCGGGTGCGGTCTGGGCGGGGTTGGCTGAGGTGGCAAGGCCCGCGTCCTGCCACCAGAGGAGAGGAGGGGAGAGAGGGGTGGCTCACTCAAGGAGATTAAAGCCATGTCCGAGCATACCCCATCACACCTCTCCGGTTCGGCCGTCTTCATTTCCGGATCGCTGTCCATTACCACGCTTCCCGAACCTGTCATCGAACGCATCGGCGGCATTATCGAGCGCGCGCTTCCCATCCTGATCGGGGACGCGCGGGGCGTGGATCGGTTGGTCCAGCGCCATCTTGCCGACCGGGATATCGCTGCCGTCACGGTCTACTGCTCCGGCGAGGGACCACGTAATAATCTGGGCGATTGGCCTGTCCGGAACATTCCTTCTTCCGGGCGAAAGGGCACCGCCGCCTTCCATGTCCCGAAGGATGCGGCGATGGCGCGCGATGCCTTCAGCGGTCTCGTGATCTGGGACGGTCGCAGCCGGGGGAGCCTTGCGAATATCCACCGGTTGGCGGCGCAGCGGCGCTTCATCATGATCTGGTTCGGGCCCGAAGCGCGGTTCATCACCCTGAGGTCGGATTCCGACAGGGACAGCTTTCTCGAGGCGCATCCCTGCCGGAACCTGTGAATGATCAGCGGCGTGATCAGATCGCCGCTGGCAGCCCTTTAACCGCCGTCAGCGCCGCACTGCCACCAACCCGGATCGCCTGTGTGAGAAGCTCGCGGAACTCCCTTTCCGTGAGTTTCTCCACCGGCATCTCCGCGATCATTGCGGCATATTTGCCGCGCAGGGCACGGCGCGCGCCTTCCAGTTCATCATTCATCTTGCGCTGACGCGCTTCCAGATCGGCGAGCCGATCCCTTTCCGTCATCTTTGGCATGTCCATCGTCCTTCCCCGATGGCCTGCCCGTCACGGTGCATTCTGCCATAGCCACTCGTGGAGGCAAGGGCCGAACGCCGCTTATACCGGCACCGGCGGCTCAGATACGCAACTCCATGCCCTCCCGAGATCTCATCTTCCCATCATTCCTCCCCTGCGCAGGCAAGGGAGACAAGGAGACTGCCATGTCAATCACCGATCCCCATCTCGATCGCTTTGTCGGACCCAATGACCCCGATTACCGGGCAGCGCAAATCAGAGGATTCGCGCTCATTGCCCAGATCGAGGAACAGGTCAGACGGGCGGACCACTATGCCGGTGGCTACACTGGCTACACCGACCCGGTAACCCACGACCTTGTCATCACCGGCGAATGCGACGCTGAATATGATGAGGCAACGACCAAGGCCCATAACCTCGGCTGGATCGCGGCGACCTCAAACGCCTATCTGATCCTCAAGGCACAGGGACGGACCGACGAAACCGCACAGATCGTCTACAACGCCCATTACAATATTTTCCACAGCGATCCGGAGCCTCCGTGCCCCGGCGAATGATAGCGGATGACTTTCGGGGTCGGGCTCTTGCCGGGCCCCTTTTTTTGCTTGCGGGGAGGCCCCACCCATGCACTTCGTCCCTCATGCCGCTGCAGCGGTGAACAACAATCCTCTGAAGCAAGGTTGCCCCGCGCCTTCCGGCACGAGGCTGCGCAGCGCGAGCGCGCTGCGTAAGGCTGGACGCACGGCGCGAGGCCGTTTGTAATGGACCCTACGCACGGGTGCTGCGGAGAAAGTTTCTTTTTCTTTCATATCCTTAATCTCGTACTTCTCGTGATACGCATTTCTTGCTTTCTGTAGTACAGGGCACACAAAAGGTCAGCTGATTCAGGCCCAAGACATTGGAATCCCGACAAGATTTTGCGTATTGCGCGTCATACATGGCCAAATTCGTTGCCGGGATAGCGCGGCAAGGATAGCCTCCCTGCATGACTAGCAAAGCATCCAGTCCCGACACTGTTCGCAACGCGCTGAGATCCTGGATCGGCGTTGAGGTTCTCACGCCCGGGACTGTAGAGGCGGGGGGCTGGAACGGCTATGCACAGGCAATAGGTGGCCAGATTCGTAACAGGGCAACTGAGGCGCAGACCGGGCAAAGTCTCTGGGATACTCCTGAAGACGACGATATCGCGCCGTGGTTTGGTGAGGTGCAGACCGAAATAACCGAAGCGGAAGACCCGATCGCTTCCCCGGATGGCCAAGCTGTTTTGCCTAATGAGGGCGACGCCACGCCTGCGCGGAAGCGGCAACTCAAATCTCGTCCCTGGTACAAGATCGTCCTTGCGGCGATGCCGACAGCAGGCGCTATGAAACTCCTCGACGGTGTTTTCGGCGATGAGGTTGATGAGGATACCGTGGATCGTAAGATGCGGGGGAATGTCCTCGCCGCAACTCTAATTCTAGATGAGTTCGGGATCCTCGTGCCTGACAGTATGGCGCTTGCAAGCTTTGCCTGGGGTATCGGGAAGCTCTGCGCCGATGGCGCTACTGCCGATCTTTCGGCGTGGGAAAGCGAGGAATCACCACTGCTGCACGAGGTGACAGCCCGCCTTTCGCCGACCGATGCCGAAGGTCGCCCGCGTCCCCTAAGTTGGCAAGATCTGCGCGACGTATCGCGCAAGCTGCGGACCGAGTTGGGCGTTCCGGAGGATCTCTGGATCGTGACCCCTTGCGCTATCAGGACGATAAAGAAAAATCCGCCAAGCGGAGATATCCTCGCCACTTTCTATCTCAGGGACCTTATGGCGATTGAAAGGGACCTGCCGGGCGTCCCTGCCGCCACAAGAGCTTATCTCGGTCTCGATCGCCCCGACGAGAGCTGGGATACGCTCAGTGACAGGCGACAGTTGTCGCACCTCCTTCAGCCCGCGCTTTTTCCCCTCGCCCGGTGGCCCGGCCCAGGGCTCCATTCTCTGACCCTGTTGCAACAAGGGGCTGTCAACGCCGCCGTCCGCGATCTTTCGGAGAAAGGGCTATTCGCCGTGAATGGTCCTCCAGGGACGGGCAAAACGACCCTGTTGCGGGATGTCGTTGCGCATGTCCTCACCAGCAGAGCCGAACGCCTGGCCGAGATCGAGAAGCCATGGAATGGGCTCGGCGACATTGATCTTATGGACTATGCGATCGTAGTGGCGAGCAACAATAATGCTGCCGTCGAGAATATCAGTCTGGAACTTCCCCTCCGCGAAAAGGCGCTCGATCCCAGTATCTGGAAGGAGGGCCGTCTAACCCATTTCTCGCATACCGCGAGCCATGTTCTGGGTTTATCGCAGGATGAAGCCGAAGCCCGAAAGGGGCGTGATGGCGGCGAAGCTTGGTAATTCCAACAACCGTTACGAGTTTCACCAGCGCTTCTGGCTCGACAAGGACTGGGGATTATCCGAGTGGCTCGACCGGGCGTGGTCGCCAAATCAGTCGCGGTTCGAAGGGAAAGAGCCTAGCCGGCTCTGCAAGGTCGATCCACCGCCCACAAGGGAGCAGGCGCGCGCAGAATGGCGAAAGGCACGATCAGAATTTCGCATCGCATTGGAGAAGTGCAGGCGCTTGCGCTCGGAGTTGATCGAAACGGCACGCGCACAGGACAGGCTGCGTTTGCTGGAGAGCGGAAAGCCTGCTCTGCAGGAAAAAATCCGCGACGCGATTCATGAGCGCGAGGATGCCGAGCGGGCTCTCGTCGTTGATGAAGAGCAGTATAAAGTGGTGGAAGCCGCCAGCCAGGCAGAAATAGGTACGCTTTCGGCCCTGAAGAGTGCGAGGCCAGGTTTCCTGGCGCGACTCTTTGGATCGGACAAATGGCAGGCATATCAACGTTCGATTGAGGCGCGGGTCAGCACTGTCGATCGCACCCGCAACGCGGCCGCCGAGGCAGCGCGAGATCGGGATACAACGAGGCACCTGGTGAAGATCCTTGCCGCGCGGTATGATGAATTAGAGCACCAATTGCGTAATCTGGACACCGAAATTGAAGATCTTTCCGCCAAAGTTTCGATGGATGAGAGCAAGTTGGAAGATTGCTATCCCAAGCCCGGATTCTGGGAGCAGTCTGAAGAAGTCTTGCAAAAGACAGCGCCCTGGAACGGCGGCGAGTTCCGCGCCGTTCGTGATGCCCTTTTCGTGGCGGCCGTGCGCCTCCACCGAGCATTTGTGATCGCCGGTGTGAAGCATATCAAACCGGCTTTGAACAAGGTGATGTCGGCCAGCCGAGGTGATCCGCCGACCGCGCGCGATTGGGGCGCATTCTTCCTGCTCGTTCCCGTTGTGTCGACTACCTTCGCTTCGTTAGGGCGAATGTTTCCCACTCTCAAAGGGGCATCGGTGGGGTGGTTCCTGCTCGACGAGGGGGGGCAAGCCTGTCCCCAATATGCCCTCGGCGCGATCTGGCGTGCTCGCCGCGCGATTGTGATTGGCGATCCACTACAGATTCCGCCAGTGGCTACCCTGGGTAAGGAGACAACCCGGCAAATCTTCGAGAATTGCGGGAGCCAGGTTACGGAATGGGGCGCACCGGGCCAGTCGGCGCAGACGCTGGCGGATCGCGTCAGCGCCATTCAGGGGCAGTTCCCTGCGCTGGATGGGAACCCGGAACGCCCCCGCATTACGGGTTTTCCGCTTCTCGTGCATCGGCGCTGTGATGACCCCATGTTCGCCATCGCCAATCGCATCGCGTATGGCGAACGGATGATCCACGCGACTCGCAGCGACGACTCCCGGCTACGCGAAATGCTGGGCCCTACAGCCTGGATCGATATCGATGCGCCGTCCGCCGACAAGTGGGTTGCGGAAGAAGGACGAGTGATCGATCACGTTCTCCGCTCCCTGTTGCGAAACGATCAGGATTTGCCCGACCTATATATCATCAGTCCGTTTCGTGTGCCGATAGTTAATCTCAAGGCCCTTTTGACGCGTAGAGATGCTGCCTTGAGTAAACTTTCGCGGAGGAGGGCGGAGGTTTGGCTCGATCATCATGTCGGAACGCTCCATACCTTCCAGGGTAAGGAAGCCGAAAGCGTTATTCTGATGTTAGGAGCCGGGCGAGGCGCGAAGAACGGTTCTCGGAAATGGGCAGGCAGGACGCCCAACATGCTGAACGTCGCAGCGACCAGGGCAAAGCGAAGTCTGTATGTGGTCGGCAATCGCGAGTTATGGAAGGGAGCCGGGGTATTTGCGACTGCCGCTGAAATGCTCCCTGTGGTACCTGCCGATGTCTGGGCGGAAGCGCGTCGGAGCATCGGTGTCAAAGCTGGGTGACGGTTCTCCAGTGGCATATAACACTGTAGGCATCGAAGAGCCTGCGAAGATTTTTGATTCGTTGATGGGGCTACAAACGGACAGGGAATAGCTCAGACTCAAGCTATTCTCGCAGGTTCTTTTTGTCGCTGAGAGCTTGAACATGAATGGTGCTCATCAGCGGCGGCCCCGCGCGTAAAGCGGGCAGGCAAAATCGTTGGTCCAGGCGAGCGCTGGCAGGCGGCAACCGATCCTGGCCAGTTCGCGGCCGCACGTCGCCAATTCGATGCGCAGCTCGGCCGCCGCGTTCGCATCGATCGTCAGTCCAAAGGTGAGATAGTCGTCCATCGCTGTTTCGCGTGGGGCATAGGCGAGCCAGGCCAGCAAACGTAGCTCGTCGATCGACAGCCACGCGCTGCCGGGCCGACGCACTTCAATGCCCGTCCGCGCCAACAGCGCGCAGAGGGCCGCTATGCCAATCCGGCTCCTTTCGTCACCGCCCACCGCGACTATCTCCGCTGCGGCTTCGGCGCGCGCAGCATCATCGACGAGGCAACCGCGAATGATGCGTATCACCTTCTGCTCGCGCTGCGAGCGACGGCGCAGGACGTAGGAGGCAAAGCCGTTTATCGTAAATTGTACTCCACCGGGATGGTCAGCTCGACCACATCGGGCCTGTCTGCGGGAATGGCAGGAAGGGGCTGGGCGCGCTTGAGCGTATCGAGCGCGGCCTGATCCAGATCGAAGGAACCAGATTTCTTCACGATGACGGAGGACAGCACCATCCCTGTACGGTTCATCGTGAAGCGAATAGTGGTGACGCCTTGTTGACGAGCTGCGCGGGCGCGGGCCGGATATACCCATCGCCCGTCGTCATGATCCGCGAGGGCATGATCTCGCCGAAACTCGAACGGGTATCGCGGAAGCCGATTTGCAGCGTCTGATCGTCCGTGATGCTCCACGCCACCTTGAGCATGACGGATTCAAGCTCGCTCGACGTATTCGGCACCTCGTTGCCGGACTCATAGTTCAGACCAAGCAGGCGAACATAATTGGCGGCGTTGAGCGGCAGCCCTTCCTGCTGGTAGTAATCGGCCTTGGTTGTGCCTGAAAAATAGTTGCCGCGCTCGCGATAGGCATAGGCGCCGAACAGCTCGAAATCGCCGACACGGCCCGCCGCCGCGATCCGGATTGCGCGATCACCTGCGGAAAAGGCCTCGTTGTCATCTTCCGTGCGTAAATTCACGCGGAGCGAAGGATCTCCATAGGGGTAGCTGGCTTGCCAGCCTGTCGGGAAGCCAGGAATATCGCGATAATCCTGCCCCGTCAGCAGTGTCGGCCAGCGCGGGTTGGTGGAATTATTGCCGCCTTCGAGCTTCAGTTCGATGCCGAAGCTTTGTCCTGGCTTCAATATGTCGGCGGCGTCGAGCGTGTTGACAACCACAGCGCCACCAGTCGAGCCGTTGACCCCACGTGTGGATACAGGTCCCTTGAGAACCTGTACGCCAGAAATCAGGCTGGGGTCGATATAGCTGCGATTGCCCGCGCCATTATACCCGCGCCAGACCGTCAGCGCTTGCTCGCTGCCGTCGATGATGACCGGCACACGCCCTGGCCCCTGGATGCCGCGAATGCTGGGATCGAGCGCGCCACCGTTGCGAGCGTCGCCGCTGAACACATTGACCATGCCCTTGAGCACGTCGGCCGTGTTGGTGCCCCGGTAGCGCTCGACTTCCTCGCGGCTCGCGAAGGTCGTGGAAATGTCCTGATCGTAAATTTCATCCTTGCGGCGGGCATCGCGATCGGCGCCGGTCTCCTGTGCGACAGCGAGGCTGCCCGTCTGCTCTCCATCTACGCGCAGCGGACCAAGGTCCACTCTGCCTTGAGCATCACCGGAGGCTTGCGCGGTCCGGGGCGCTGGGGTGAGGGTGACAAACCCATTGTCGAGCCGCCAGGTGAGGCCCGTTCCCGTCAGAATGTGGCTCAGCGCCTGTGCATTCGACATGCGGCCAGCTACTCCCGGCGACGATCGCCCGCGAATCTGGTCCGCATTGACGTTGACCTGCATTCCCGATTGCCGCCCGAAATCGGTCAGCGCGTCGCTCAGCGTGCGTGGAGGAATATTGAACTCACTGGTGCGGGCGGCGCTGCTGGTCTGGGCACGGGCGGCGTGGGGCGCCACAAGACCCACGGTCGCAACCGATGCCATTAGCGATGCCGCAAGAATCCGATCCCGCTTCTTCGTACTTGATCTAAAAATCCCCGGAAACACTATCCTACGCACCTTTCGTTCTTTGTCGGGGAATCACATGCAATTGCGAAGCAGTTGCAGAATCCCCTAAATATAAGAACAATCCAGGCGGGGGGTTTTTCGGAAAAAAATGCAGGGCCGCAGAAAAAATCGCAGACGATTGTCGGTGCCGCCTAAATCGTTGACTCGGCCGATTAACCTGTTGATTCTCCAGTATCGGAGTAAGGCGGCACCGAAAAAGATGGCTACTCGGCTGAAACCACCGTGATCCACGGGGTTAGGTTGCGCACCGTGATATCCTGCGCCTTGGCGAGCGCCTGTAGGGCGCGGGCAGGATGGTGCGCGTCGTAGACGCCTGTGACGCGCCGTTTGGCAAAGCCCTCGCCAAAGGTCAGGATGACGCCGCTGTGCCAGGGCTTCAGCGCGTCGATCACTTCCATGACCGGCCTGTCGCTGGCAACGATCTGACTGTCGGTCCACGCCGCGATTTGCGTGGGATCGATGCTGCTTCGGACGGCACTGGCGTCATCGCAGCGCAGGCTGAGCGTGTCGCCCGCCGTCAGCCCTTCAGTCAACCGGGGCTGAGCGTCGCACGAGACGCGGACATGCCCGTGCTTGACGGCCACAGAGGCTAGCCGGTCGTCGATTCGGCTGACCTCGAAGCCCGTACCGAGAACCGTCGTGGTCGTATCGGCAGCGGCAACCCGGAACGGGTGATCTGGATCCGGCGCGACTTCGAACCAGGCCCTGCCTTTGATAAGGCGGACTTCACTTTGCCCGCCTTTGCTCACGTCAAAGGCGACCGCGCTTTGCGGGGCGACAAGCATGGTGCTGCCATCGGCCAGATGGACCGACTGTATCTCGCCTGTCCCGGTCGAAACGTCGGCGCGCAGATCGAGGAGCAGGCTGGGGCCGGCAACAATCGCCAGACAGGCGGCCGCAGCCAGAGCGGCAATGCCGGCCCCATGTCGCCTTCCCTTCCCGACGAACGGAAGAATGATAGGCGACCGCCTATCCCAGCGGTTCGGCGAAGCAATCGGCGCGGTCCGGATCACATGACTGATACGCTGTGTCTCGGCCCATGCCGCGCCATGAACAGGGTTTGCGTCGAGCCACGCGGAGAACTCGGCGCGCACAGCCTGATCGTCAGGCTCTTCCTGAAGCAGGATAGCCCATCCCGACGCCTCACGATTGGCTCGACCGCGTTCAGCCCTGTCTTCCTCACGCCCAGCGCTCATGATTGCCCTTTTGCCGGGACCGTTGCCACAATAGCTCCCTTATTGATTAAACAACCGAGCGGCGCGATTTTTCGGCAGCACTCGGAATTTCTCATGCCGGTCCACGATCCGCTTCGGCTCGACAGCGCTCGATGCCGTTGATGACGAGCGTGTGCGCGGTGGTCGTAGAGACACCCAGATGCGCGGCGATGTCCTTCAGCCTTTCCCCACCGATCCGGTGCATTTCTACTGCCTTGCGCATATTTTCCGGCATCCCGTTGAACGCGGCGATGATCCGCGCATATTCATCGCGTGAAATCGCGGTGGCTTCGGGGTCCGGCAATTCCGAAGGGATCTCGACTGTCTCTGTTTCACCCTCTGCTTCAAATATGCGCGCCTCTATCCTCTTGCGTCGAATGCCGTTGAGGGCGAGGTTGCGCACTGTCATCCGCAAATAGGCCATCATCTCTGCGGCCGGCAATTTGGCAGCCCCGGTGGTGGTCCGCAGCCATGCTTCCTGAACGATGTCTTCCGCATCGTCCGTGTTGCCCGCCATTCGTCTGGCGTATCGGATCAGGGATGCGCGATGCGAGAGGAAGAGCTTGAGCGGGGCCTTCCCATCCGACACTCTCAACTCCCTCACACCATTAAAACCAATATGGGTTAGCACTTTTCTTTAATGCGAGTCACTCGCAAATGCACTCACAGCCCTGCATGCCGAATTACTTCCACGATGACGCTCAAGCTTTAGATCGTGGGAGGGCAGGGTAGAGCGTATTGCAGAATCCAGAAAATTCCACTAAACGGGTAATGCTTCATGACATCTGCGAAGGTATCCGATTACGGAGGTCCTTCGCTTGTCCAAGGTCAATTTCCGTCTTGCACCAGCGCTGCATGTCGCGTTGATGCGACGCGCGCATGGCGCCAATCTCTCGCTATCCGCCTTCATCCGCCAGGTGCTTGAGCAAGCGGTCGATGAGCGCAAGCGCTACGTCTTCTCCTCGCAAGACGAAATTCTCGCCACCTCCATCCAGATCCTCTCGATCCTCGCGACGTCGGTCGGTCAGCGATCGCCCGCGGCATTGGAGCAGGGCATGGCGCAGGCCCGCGCCATACTTGCTGAACGCGGATTGCTGGGCGAGGAGGACGCCTCGTGAGCATCTTTCGCAACGACACGCTGGGCAGTTGGACACGGGGCGGGCAAGCGATCGTCCACAATGTCCGCATGACCACCCAGGTCTTCTACCAGACCATGCTGGCCGGGTTGATCATCTGGATCATCGGCGCGCTCTGGTATGCCTTCGAAAAATCGACGGAATATGAGCGCTTCGTGCTCGTCAAGCTCGCGGAGGCGATGATCAAGGTCGACGCAGCGGGCGGCACCAACGATCCGGTCCAGTTTCGCACGCCCGCAGGCCAATCCTACTGGACGTCCGCGGACTGGTTGGTCGCTTCGACCCTGGCAAAGAAGACGCTGCACCAGTTCGAGATCTATCTTCTGCACGGCGCTCTTCTATCGGGGCTGTTCACCCTCGTCATGCTCGGATGGGCATGGTTCTACTTCACGCGGACGGGCAGGGGCCTTGGCTCCAACGAATATCTGCGGGGCGCCCGCTTCGGTACCATCCGGCAAGTGAAGCGCGCACTCTGGCGGCAACGCAAAGGACCGTTGGTCGTAGGCAATGTCCCGGTCCCGGAAGCCTTCGAACCCGAGCATATCCTTCTGTGCGGCGCGCCGGGTACAGGCAAAACCAACCTCATTAACGGCATGCTTGACGGCATTCGCAAGTCGGGGAGGCGTGCGATCGTCTACGACACGGCGGGCACTTTCGTCGAGAAATTCTATCGCCAGGGCACGGACATGCTGCTCAATCCGCTCGATCAGCGCACGGCGCGCTGGTCGCCCTGGGTCGATGTGCCGCGCGATTATCATTATGACCAGATTGCCGAGTCGACGATCCCCGAGAAGCATGGCGATCCTTTCTGGGCCAAGGCCGCGCGGGGCACCCTTGTCGCGGTCATGCGCAAGCTCGCGCGGCAGAAGCATACCTATGTCTCGGTGCTGCTCGACCGGCTGCTACGCTCCAAACTGAAGGATCTCGCCGCTTTCGTGTCCGGGACGGATGCAGCAGCCTTCATCAGCACCGAAGGCGAAAGGACCTCGGCAGGCATTCAGGCGGAACTGGCGTCGGTCATGCGCAGCTTCGGGTATCTCGACGATACCGAGGATGGCTTTTCGATCCGCGACTGGGTGAAGAAGGGTCAGGAAGGGAGCTGGCTCTTTATCACCGTCAAGGCAGATCAGTTGCCCTCGTTGCGGCCCCTGATCACCGTCTGGCTCGATATCGCGATCAGCGCGATCATGAGCCTCACGCCGGACCGCGGTCGGCGTCTCTATTGCGTGATCGACGAGTTGCCGACGCTCCAGAAGCTGCCGTCACTCTCCGACTTCCTTGCCCGGGCCCGTAAATATGGCGGCTGCGGCATATTGGGGTTCCAGTCCTATCCCCAGCTTGAAGCCACTTACGGCATTCAGGATGCCGCTGCCGTCACCGGCTATTGTTCCACATGGGTAGCGTTGCGGGCCAACGATACCGCGACGGCCAAACATGTGTCGGAAAATCTGGGTCAGGTCGAGCAGGTCGAGGCCAATGAGGGCATGTCCTATGGCGTCAACGACATGCGTGATGGCGTCAACCTCTCGCGCATGCAGGTGACGCGGCCGCTGGTGATGCCGACCGAGGTCACCAACCTGCCTAACCTGGTCGGATTTCTGCGCTTCGGCCGCAATCTGCCCGTTGTCCGCTTCGACAGCCGCTTCAATGAGATTCCCTCGCTCGGCCCCGCCTTTATCGAGCGGACGGAGCCCCCCATTCAGATCGATAACGCGAAGAAGCTCGCCCGGATCGCCCACGCCGAAGCGCGCGTGCGGGAGGCGATCGAGCGGGAAGCGAGGCAGACGCCGCCCCCGCCCACGAAACTGCCGGCCAGTTCCCCGGACGAGGCGACGAGCAGTGAACTACCGCCCCAATCACCGCCGCGGCAACCGGACCTGTTCCAGCCGCCTGAGCCGCACGTCGATACGCAGCGGGTTGAAGCCATTCTGCTGAACGAGGAAGACGCTGAACTCCCGGTTCCGCCCCGGCTCGCCTGGACGATCCTGGCCGGCAAGCAGGGCGAAATCCGCTCCGACCTGGTGCAACATGAGCGGGACGATGGTCCGCGCGAACCGTCACGGCCGGCATGATCCAGCCGCAACGTCTCCACGGCCAGCCCGCCAATATCGCCCGATATTATACGGTTGGGGACTATTACACCAAGGGCGGCAACGAGCCGTCCGAATGGGGTGGCAAACTTGCTGCCGACCTCGGCCTTTCCGATCCCGTCGACGCCAGGCAGTTTCGTGACCTGCTTGCCGGCAAAGTCGGCGATCAGCAACTGGGGCGACACCGCGCGGACGGGCAAATCCAGCATCATCCTGGCTGGGACTTTGCTGTCAATGCCCCGAAATCCGTATCCATCATGGCGCTGGTGGCAGGGGATGAGCGAGTGCTCGCCGCGCATGAACATGCTGTCACAGCTGCCATCACCTATCTGGAGGAACAGGCACAACTTCGCCGCCGCGAGGAAGGCAAGATCGTTCACGAGACCACGGGGCGCATTCTCGTTGCGCGCTTCGCCGAGCATGGCAGCCGGGAACTCGACCCGCACCTCCATACCCATCTGGTCGTCCTCAACATGACCAATCGCCAGGATGGCGACCCGATGGCAAGCCTGGAAAGCCGCGTCATGTATGGTGAGCAGCGCGTCGCCGGGCAGATTTATCGCAATGCGCTCGCCTTCAGCCTTCGCGAGGCTGGTTATGAGGTCGAGTTCGATCCTCGTACCGGCTTGTTCGAGATACGGGGCGTGCCCAAGGAGCTCATCGAGCGCTTCTCGCAGCGCGCAGAGGCGATCGAGGAGCATGCCCGGGAACATGGCCTGGTCGGCCAAAAGGCCCAGCGCGCCTCCTTCTATGCCACCCGCAAGGCCAAGGCGAAGATCGGCGCGCAAGAACTTACTGTGCAATGGCATGAGCGGACTGGCGACCAACTCGAAACGCTTGGAAAAATCGCTGCCGTTGCACGCGAACGGGAGGGACAACATTCTCCTCCTACCGAACGCACGGCTTCACGCGCTGCCCTTTTCGGCCTGCGGCAACTGGAAACCGCCGAAGCCGTTAACAATCTTGGCGATATCCTGCGCACGGGACTCGCAGCCCATGTCGGGGAAATGCGACTGGAGGATCTGCGCCCCCGGATCGAGACGCATGAACTCATGCGAAAACTGCTGCCGACCCACGAGCAAACGGGCGACAGGGTACTCACGCATGGACGCACCACCCGCAAGTCGTGGCGGCTGGAACTGGCACTTACCCAACATATTGCACTTGGCCTCGACGACGCCCGGCCGGTCGCGTCGGGCGACCGGCTCCTCGCCGTACTGGAAAAGACGACGCTCAATGCTGAGCAGCAGCGGGCCCTGGTCGAGACCGCTATGTCGCGGGATCGCGTCACCGGGATCCATGGCGTTGCCGGATCGGGCAAGTCGACACTGGTGCGGGTATTGGGCGAAGCGGCGGAACCCGGAACGACGCTGATAGCATTGGCGCCCACATCATCGGCGGCTGCGGAACTGGGGCAGAAGGCCAATATCGAGGCGCACACGGTCGCCAGCTTCGTAGCGCGCGGCGGCCATGGCATAACGGACCGCCATGTGCTCGTGCTCGACGAGGCCGGTCAGCTTGGCAACCGCCAGGCCAGAAGGCTGCTCGAAATCAGCCGGATAACCGGAGCGAGGCTCCTGTTCCTTGGTGACGAGAAACAGACCGGCGCCATCGAACAGGGCAAGCCCTTCTGGCTGATGCGCCGGCTGGGTTTGCCGGTGGTGGAACTGACCGAGGCGGTTCGCCAGGAAACCCGTACGATCAAGGAAGCGGTCGCTCAGGCGAGGGCAGGCAATTTCGAGCAGTCGCTCAAGAATCTCGATAGCGTAACGACCGTCACCGACAATGAGGCCATGGCCGCGATGGTGGTCAGCGCGTGGGTGAGGCTCAAGCCCGACTCCCGTGCGGGCACCAACATCCTCGTGCTCGACAATGCCACGCGCCTCATCGTCAACAGCAAGATCCGCGAAGCGCTCCGGAATGAGAATGGGTTGGCAGCCGAAGACAGCAGGCTCTCGATCCTTGCCCCGGCAGGCTTCACCGATATCGAAAAACATATGGGCCGCTTCTACGGAGCGGGGCAGGTGGTGCGCTTCGACCGCGACATCGCCGGTCTCGGCGTTGCCCGGCACACGGACTATCGCGTCATAGGGCTTGGACGGGAGCCCAACGGCCGGCAGGTCGTGCGCCTTGTCGATGAACAGGGGCGCATCATCCGCTGGGATCCGCAGACGACACGAGCCCGGCACATCAATGTCTTCAACCCCGAAGAGCGTGATCTGGCCGAGGGGGATCGTATCCAGTGGCGCCTGGTCAATCGCGATCTCGATCTGCGCAACGCCGAGCGCGGCACTGTCGAAAAGCTGGACGGTGACCTTGCTATCATCCGATGGGATCGGGACGGTCGTGTACAGCAGGTCGACCTGACAGAGCACAAAACCTGGGACCATGGTTATGCCGAGACTGTGTATTCCTCCCAGTCGAAGACCTATCCGCGGGTCTTCCTGCTGGCCCCTGTGGAATCGCCGCTGGTCAATGCCCAGAATTTCTACACTGCCATTACTCGCGCCATGTACGGCGTCAGGCTCTGGACAAACAACGTCAAGGAACTTGTCGCCAAGCTGGAGCGCCAGTCGGGTGAGAAAACGTCCTCCACCGAGGGCCTTGGACGCATGGACCAGGACCGCGTTGGCCCGTTCACGAACCGGAAGGGCGCGCGCCTGGCGACCCTGAAGGCCGAACAGGAAGAGGACCGAACGTCGCGTCGGGATCGCGCACTTGAAAGGCAATTGTCTCGCCGGGATCGCGGGCCACGAGGGGCAGCAGAGCATATCGCGGAAGGCGCCCGAAGCGTCGCGCAGGTCCTCGACCGGTTTCTCGAGGGCATTCTCGATCGTGCTCGCATCCGGATCGAGCCCTCGGCAACGCATCCTGAACGGCAGTCGCCATCCCCCGCACCCCAATCCGAACCCTCCCACGGTCCCGAACGATAGAGGCTCGTCCCATGCTCCTCATCCTGCTCGCTGTCGCATTGGTGCTCCTGGCCCTTGTCCTGCGCCGCTTTCACGTGCCCTTGCGGCATCGATGGCGTCGCAGGCAGGCAAGGGTCATGGCGCAGCAACTGCGCGGCCGCGATCGCCTGCAACCGCCCCAACTCCTCTATGCCAGGCTAAGAAGCATGGATCCGCTCGCCTTTGAGGAATTGCTGCTCGAAAGTTTCGAGCGTCGTGGTTTCAGGGTCATCAGAAACCACCGCTACACCGGTGATGGCGGTATCGATAGAAAGGTGATGATCGACGGCGCTTTCTGGCTCATCCAGGCCAAGCGCTATGCAACGGCCATTCGGCCCGAACATGTCAGCGCTTTCAATGCGCTGTGCCGGGCCAGAAGCTGTCGCGGCCTTTTCATCCATACCGGCCGAACAGGACCGCAGAGCCGGGAATCCATCGACAACAGCAGCCACGTCGAAATCATATCCGGTCGGAGGCTGCTTGCCCTGGTGACAGGTGGCCCGATAGCAGTGCCTGAAGCACTAGGCCGTGCCACGCTTCCCGTGAAACCTCATCGAGCAAAGCCGGGGCGGGCAGGGTGATGTGGCGCCTTCTCTCGAGCACGACATGGGCAGCCACTGCGCTGCTTGCAGCATCGCCGGAACGGGCCATGGCGGCGCCCGAAAAAGTTCAGGAGGAACAGCGTATAGCTTTCTGCATACGTCAGGCGTCGATGGGGTACGCGTGGCTGGAGAAGACGCTTTGGGGCCTGCGAGATCAGGAAGCAGGCTGGATCGGTGCTGAAGTCCGTAACAGCAATGGCTCGCATGATCTTGGCCCCTTGCAGATCAACAGCTGGTGGGTGCCGCGCATCGCCGCGCAAGTCGGGCACTCCGAACTCCAGGTGCGACACTGGCTGCGCTTCGATCCCTGCTTCAATGCTGAAGCTGCGCGATGGATCTTTCTTTCCGGGCTGCGTGCGGCAAAAGATTACCGGGTGGCAATTGGCCTTTATCACAGTCCGACAACGTGGAGGCAGCGCAGATACTCGGGTTCGGTCTTGCGTCGGATAAGAGCTCGCTTTGGCGAGAAGGTCTTTCGCGAGCCAATGCCGACAGGAAAATGACGCCGGGAACGACCTTTCCGACTGTCCAAAGCCTGCGTGGAAGCCCGACACACTGTCAGCCTGGAACTACTGCTTAAATGCCACGGGATGGTGAGATAGCGATGCCAACTAGGGCAGGAAACGCTTTGTCGATGCAAAGCCTCTGTTGGCGTGATCCGGACAAACTCGTAAGAAGCAGAGTGCGTTTACACACAGAGATGGGTTCGCATAAAAGCGCTTCATGATTGCGGGAATGGCGCATTCCTTTATTGCATAGGTCGTTGTATTGGATTTGCGGGGAAGGATTTAGGCCCGCTATTCCTTTGTTTTTCCGCTATCGAGAGCGTCAGCCCGCGTGACCAGCAGCCTCGCGCCGGCACCTTCACTGGCCAGCAGATCACCTGGATTGCGTAACGGACAATCCTCGAGCGACAAACACCCACAGCCAATGCAGCTTTCCATCTGATTACGAAGCTGCAAAAGGCCGGTGATGCGGTCATCGAGGAGCGCTCGCCATTTCTGCGTAAGGCTGCGCCATGCCTTTGCCGAGATCGGCTCAGACGGCAGCGCATCGAGATGCTCCTTGATGATCGCCAAGGGGAGCCCCGCGCGCTGTGCGATTCGTATTACAGCCACTCTGCGTAATATCCGGCGAGAGTAGCGCCGTTGATTGCCTGCGGAACGCCAGCCCTGAATGAGGCCCTTCGCTTCGTAGAAATGGATTGTCGAGACAGGAACGCCGCTGCGCTTGGCGACCTGACCGACGGTTAACTCATCGTTGCTATCGGCGACCGACATTTCCTACTTGACCTCAATATTTGTTGAGGTCGTATAGAGGATTCGGTTAACGGCCACAAGCTCGGTGGCTAATGGTAGGGAGCCGGCAAACATGACAGATGCCCTGAGCAGCAGGCTGTTCCCTCAACGCTCGAGAGCCGGCCGCGCTATGTCCGGTTCCTTCCCTATTGTAGAGGCATCGCAGACTATGTACCCCCGTCCCGCCTGCATGCTTCTACAGGCTCGCCGACCCCATCCGGAGCCCGCCCCCGAGACGCCGGGCCGGGTCGGCGGGCCAGCAGTCAGCACGACCTCATCTTCAGCCGCAAGGCATCGGGTGACGCTCGAAAGTTCATGTCCACTCAACGAATGGGATCTCAGCGCATTGCGGATCGGGTTGTCCGATGCGCTGACGGGACGCATCGTACGAGACCAGCAGTATCAAAGCCGGACGGGCAAGTGGCTTAGACGTGTGTTCGGCTCAGAAATGGCAACGCCGCTTGCCGATCCGCGCCTTGAGGCGCTGCGAAATTTTGCGCAATGCTATGCTCGCGCGCGAACCACGCGGTCAGAAACGCAGGACGGAAAAGAAGCCTTCTGGGCAGAATTGCATACTTCTGCCCGGAGGTTCATTGCTCCACGAGGAATTTCGCGGGGCAAAGGCAGCGCAGGACAGGCGCCGCTCCCCTCAAGTGTAGCCCTCCTTCCGGATCACATAGGTGCATCGCCGCCCGCCCTCGATGATATGCTCAGCCCGCGTGATGGAGACGCTGGGACCGAGCGCGGACCGGAAGACTTCGAGTTCGGCGCGACAGAAGCCGGCGCATGCGATGGCCGCCGCGCAGATGGGACAGTGGTTCTCGATGAGAAGAAGCGACCCGTCCGGTTCTTCCCGCCACTGGGCCATGTAACCTTCTTCGGAACGTAGCGCGGCAAGCGCTGCTACACGCTCGGTAAGGCTGTCCTTTCCCGACAGTTCGTCGTGGTACCGCGCGCGGGTCTCTGCCTCGCGTACATTGATGATCGTCTCCAGCGCGCTATCGCCCATGTGAGACCGGATGATGTCGAGAAGCTGGGCCGTCAGGCTCGCATGGGTATCGGGGAAACGGGACTGTGCCGCAGGCGTCAGGTTCCATAGTAGCGATGGGCGGCCAACGCCCCGGGCCTCGCTGATCGAGGTTACGAGATCCTGCTCTGCGAGACGCAGAAGCTGCTGACGCGCGGCCTCTCCAGTGATGCCGAGCTGCTTGCCCAACGCGGCAGATGAGAGTGCGCCGTGCATCTTCAACGCCATCAGGATGCGATCGGCTGGCGTCTTCACCTGCCAGACATAATTTTCCAAGCTATAGCTTGACATATTAGGTGATTCAGTTTTCAAAGCCATAGCTTGTTTAATAACGCCCCTCGCACGTCTTCACAAGAGCGGCGCGGGATAACCAGCAGAACAGGAAGACGCGACGATGAAGCCCATGCTTCCCGCATTCAAGCCGCATTCGGGATCATGGGTCCTGGCCGCGTGCGCCGCATATCCCTCCAGCCCCGAGGTGACGGCATGACAGATTCGCTCCACGACATTCCCGAACAGGACCGCTCGACACGGCCCCAGACCCGCACCATCATCATCACGCTCGTCGCCCTTGCCGTTCTTCTCGGCGGTCTCTTCCTGTGGCGTTCGATCAAGGCCGGGCAGGGGCAGGGGTGGCAGCCGCAGGCGGTTCCGGTGGCGGCGGTTGTCGCTGCGCCCCGCGACGTTCCTGCAGGCCTGGAGGCGGTGGGAACGCTGACGGCGGTGCGCGAAGTGACGCTCTCGCCTGAGGTTGCAGGCCGCGTCTCGACCCTCAACATCACGGCAGGGGCTCAGGTCCGTGCGGGATCGCTGCTGGTGCAACTTTTCGATGGGCCCGAGCGTGCCGACCGGCAAGCCGCCCAGGCAAGGGCGGCGTTCGCCAGCGTCCAGCTGGCCCGCTCGGAGCAGCTTGCCCCCACCGGTGCCGAGCCGCGCGAACTGCTGCAACAGCGCCGCGCCGAGCGCGACCAGGCGGTCGCGGCCGTGCGCCAGATCGATGCACGCCTCGTCCAGAAACAGGTGCGCGCGCCCTTTTCGGGCGAGATCGGCATCCGCCGCGTCAACCTTGGCCAATATCTCAACCCGGGCGATCCAGTGGCGACGCTGACCGCACTCGACCAGCTCTATGTCGAGTTCGCAGTGCCGCAACAGGAACTGGCGCGCCTCAAGCCCGGCTCATCCGTGATCGTGACCAGTGATGCCTATCCCGGCCGGACGTTCAACGCGCGCGTCAACGCAGTCGAGCCCAAGATCGGCGAAGACACCCGCAACGTCAGTGTCCAGGCGCTCTTGCCTAATCCGGGCGGCACGCTCCGGCCCGGCATGTATGTGACAGCCTCGCTCACCCTTCCGCCCCAGACGGGCGCGATCGTCGTCCCCGCGACGGCCATCCAGACCTCCGCGCAGGGTGACAGCGTCATCGTCATCCGCGGCACGGACGCACGCAAGGGAGGCAAGGCTGAGGTCGTACCCGTCCGGACGGGACGGCGCGTCGGCAACGACGTCGTGATCGAGAAGGGGCTCAAGAGCGGCGATGTCGCGGTCTCGGAAGGCCAGCTTCGCGTTCAGCCAGGGGCCGAGCTCAAGGTCGCGAAGATCATTCAGGCGGGAGGACGCTGAGATGTCCTTCACCGACATATTCATTCGCCGCCCGATCCTGGCGATCGTCGTCAGCCTGCTCATCCTCCTTGTCGGCCTCAGCGCCATGTTCGTGCTTCCGATCCGGCAGTATCCGGGCATGGAAAGCGCGACCATCACGATCGACACGTCGCTTCCGGGCGCATCGCAGGACGTGATGCAAGGCTTTGTCACCACACCGATAGCCCAGGCGATCGCGACCGCTAACGGCATCGAGTATCTGACCTCCACTTCGCTTCAAGGCAAGAGCCAGATCAAGGCGAAGCTGGTCCTCAACGCCAATGCGGATCGCTCCATGACCGAGATCCTCGCCAAAGTGCAGCAGGTCAAGTACCGGCTTCCGGCGGGCGTCACCGATCCCGTGATCGCCAAGATCACCGATGGCGCCTCGGCCATCCAGTATATCGCCTTCACGAGCAATACATTGTCCGCGCCGCAGATGGCGGATTTCGCGACGCGCGTCGCCCAACCGCTGATTACCTCGGTTCCCGGCGTTGCTTCCGCGCCCGTCACCGGCGGGGCGCCGCTGGCCATGCGAATCTGGGTCGATCCGGTGAAGCTCGCGGCGCGCGGCCTTACAGCCAGCGACCTCGCGGCTGCCCTGCGAACCAACAACGTGCAGGCAGCTCCCGGCCAGCTCAAGGGGGAGAGCACCGCGATCAACATCACCGCGGGCACCGACCTGCGCGACGTCGAATCCTTCCGCCAGATGGTCATCAAGACGGGGCAGGAGAGTGTCGTTCGTGTCCGCGACGTCGCGACCGTCGAACTGGGCGGGCAGAATTACGACGGCAGCTTCCTCACCGGCGGCAAGCCGAGCGTGACCATCGCCATTTCACCAACGCCTGATGGTAATCCTCTCGAGATCGTGAAGGCCGTAAAGGCACTGATCCCCGACATCCAGCGTGTCGCGCCGCCCGGCCTCAAGGTGACGAACGTGTTCGACCGGGCCCAGTTCGTCGACGCTTCGATCGAGGAAGTCGAGCATACGCTGATCGAGGCGATCGTCATCGTGATCGTCGTCATCTTCCTGTTCCTTGGCACGTTCCGCGCTGTCATCATCCCTGTCGTCACCATCCCGCTCTCGCTGCTGGGCACGGCGGCGCTGATGCTGGCCTTCGGTTTTTCCTTCAACCTCCTGACGCTGCTCGCCATGGTGCTGGCGATCGGCCTCGTCGTCGACGACGCCATTGTCGTGGTCGAGAACATCCATCGACATATCGAGGACGGCCTCAAACCCTTTGACGCCGCCCTCGTCGGCGCGCGCGAGATCATCGGCCCCGTCATCGCAATGACCATCACGCTCGCTGCGGTCTATGCCCCGATCGGTCTCATGGGCGGCCTCACTGGAGCGCTGTTCCGCGAGTTCGCCTTCACCCTGGCCGGCTCTGTGATCGTCTCCGGGATCATCGCGCTTACCCTGTCTCCGATGATGAGCGGCGCGCTGCTTCATTCGAAGATGGGGGAAGGGCGTCTGGCCCAGACGATCGAACGCAGCATGCACAAGATCACGGGCGGCTATGTGCGGCTGCTCGACAAGACGCTTGCCGCGCGGGCGGCCGTGCTGATCGTGGGCGTCACGATCATGGCTGCCATCGTGGTACTGTTCACGGGTGCACAGCGCGAGTTGGCGCCGCAGGAGGACATGGGCTATGTCTTCGTCCAGACCAAGGCACCGCAATATGCCAATGTCGACTATACGGCGCGGTTCAGCGCCGAGGTCGAGCGCCTCTTCCACGCGCTTCCCGAATATAAGGACAGCTTTTTCGGAATCGGCGGCGACCAGAATGCCAATGGCGGCTTTGGCGGCATCGTCATGAAGGACTGGGCTGATCGCTCGCGCAACGGCGATCAAATCCAGGCGGAACTCGCCGGCCGTACAGGCGCCGTAACGGGCGTGTTCGCAACCGCTTTCCAGGACAGCCCTCTGCCTGCGGGCAGTGGCGGCCTCCCCGTGCAGATGGTGATCCGCTCAGCCGACGATTTCCCCGAGATCTACAAGACGCTCGAGGCGCTCAAGGGCGCAGCCTGGGGCA
Source organism: Sphingobium lactosutens DS20 (assembly GCF_000445105.1). GTDB lineage: Bacteria > Pseudomonadota > Alphaproteobacteria > Sphingomonadales > Sphingomonadaceae > Sphingobium > Sphingobium lactosutens. The sequence goes on from NZ_ATDP01000108.1 coordinate 73,158, forward strand.
GCGGCCTGTTCGCCTTCGTCGACACCGACCTCGCCTTCGACAGCCCCGAGGCGCACATCAGTATCGACCAGGGCAAGGCGGGCGAGATGGGCGTGAGCATGTCCGCCATCGCCGACACGCTCGCGGTGATGGTGGGCGAGAATTATGTCAATCGCTTCAACTGGCACGACCGCTCTTATGACGTCATCGCGCAGGTGCCCCAGGGCAAGCGGCTGACGCCGGACAATCTCGGCCATTTCTATGTGAAGGCAGCATCAGGCAGGCTGGTGCCGCTCTCCACCATAGCCCATGTGGAGGTACGGCCGCAGCCCAACCGTCTGCCCCAGTTCAACCAGATGAACTCGGCCACCCTCTCGGCCGTCCTGCTTCCCGGCGTGACGATGGGCCAGGCGGTCGACTTCCTGAAGAGCCAGCCGCTGCCGCCGGGCATGACCGTCGACTGGCTCTCGAACAGCCGGCAATATGTGCATGAAGGCAATCAGCTCACCGTTTCCTTCGGTTTCGCTCTGATCGTGATCTTCCTGGTACTTGCCGCCCAGTTCGAGAGCTTCCGCGATCCGCTGGTCATTCTGGTCACCGTGCCGCTCGCAGTGTGCGGCGCGCTGGTGCCGCTTTACCTCGGCTTCACCACGCTCAACATCTACACGCAGATCGGCCTGGTGACGCTGATAGGCCTCATCTCCAAGCACGGCATCCTGATGGTCTCCTTCGCCAATGAGATGCAGCATAGCGAAGGGTGGGGCAAGATGGAGGCAATCCGTCATGCCGCCGCCGTCCGCATGCGGCCAGTCCTCATGACGACCGCCGCGATGGTCGCAGGTCTCGTGCCGCTGTTATTCGCGGGTGGCGCAGGGGCGAACAGCCGCTTTGCGATCGGCATCGTCGTCGTCATGGGCATGCTCATTGGTACGCTGTTCACGCTGTTCGTGCTGCCGACCGTCTACACGCTGCTCGCAGCCGACCACCGGCCCAAAGCGAAGCCGGAAAGCGAGCCGACTGATGCCCCCACCGACACGCCGCTCGAAGGAGGGCTGGCCCATGCGTAAATACTCCTGTGTCCTGGCACCGCTTGCCGGCCTGGCGCTCTCCTCCTGCGCGGTGGGGCCCAACTACCGGCCGCCTGCGCCGCCGGTGAGAGCGGCCGGTGCCTTCGTCACCACCGGGCCGGCGATCGATCCGGCATCGGTGCTGCCCGACGACTGGTGGAAGCTCTACAACGATCGGGCTCTCGACGACCTGGTAGCCCGCGCTTTTGCCGCTAACAGCGATCTGCGCGTAGCATCCGCCAACCTTGCAAAAGCCCGGGCAGTGCTGGCCGAGGCGCGGGCCGGCAGGCTGCCGTCCACAACCGCCAATGGCGGCGTCACCTATGGCGACGGCATCCAGGGCGGCGGTCAGGCGGGCTTTCCCGGCAATCTGGGCGACGCCCAATGGTCACAGTTCGCGGGCATGTCGCTGTCCTGGGAGGTCGATCTTTTCGGCCGTGTTTCCCGCGCGGTCCAGGCGGCGCGGGCTGACGCGGCGGCGGTCGAGGCGGCTCGTGATGCGGTAAGGGTCACAGTCGTGGCCGAAACCACGCGCGCCTACCTCAACGCCTGCTCGTCGGCTTACGCGCTGGATGTCGCGCGCCAGTCCTACAAGGCTAGCGGCGAAAGCCTCAGGCTTGTCTCCGAGCAGGAGAAGGCGGGATCGGTTGGCAAGCTCGATGTCGAGCGCGCCGGCGCCGCGACCGCGACTGCACGTGCCGCCATCCCCGCGCTCGAAGGACAGCAGCAGGTCGCGCTGTTCGAATTGGCGGCGCTGCTCGGCACCACCCCCGATCAGGTCCCCGAGACCGCGCGCCGATGCACGGCGCCGCCCGGGCCCACCGCCTCGATCCCCGTCGGCGACGGCGCGGCCTTACTGCGGCGCCGCCCGGACCTCAGGCAAGCTGAGCGTCAGCTTGCTGCCGACACGGCACGGATCGGCGTGGCGACCGCGGATCTTTATCCCAAGATCAGCCTGGGCGGCTCGGGCAACTTCTTCCGCAACGATTCCGTTCGGGGAGACAACAGCTTCACCTTCTCGCTAGGGCCGCTCATCTCATGGAGTTTCCCCAATGTCGCGGTGGCGCGGGCGCGCATCCGGCAGGCGAAGGCACAGGGCGAGGCGTCACTTGCGGCATTCGATGGCCGCCTCATCACCGCGCTCAAGGAGGTCGAGCAGGCGCTGACGATCGTCGCCACGGAACAACGCCGGCTCGACGCCCTAGGCGAAGCGCAGGATCGTGCGGAGAAAGCCTACAAGTTTGCTGATCTGCGCTACCGTGCCGGCTCGGTCGGCTACCTCGATGTGCTGGTGGCGCAAGGCGAGATGCTCGATGCGCGCAGCAGCTATGCGAGCTCGATCCAGCGACTCTCCTCGGGGCGGGTCGATCTGTTCAAGGCGCTTGGCGGGGGATGGCAGAGCCGCGCGGACGGGCAGGCGCAAGCAAGGCGGGCGGCCAGTCCTGCGCTGGCATCGTCGGCAAAAGAGCTAGCGTCCAATGCGGCGGATCGCTGACGCGGCTCTGCCGTTGGGCCTCGCCGCCTTTTTCCTGATCGGCGGTCTCGTCAACGGCACCGCTTCAGATGCGACCATGGCGCAGTATGTCGCATGGGGCTATCCGCGCTGGTTTCCCTATGTCACGGCGGCGATGGAGGGAGCCAGCGTCATTCTGCTGATCCTTGCGCGTACCCGCCTCGTCGGCGCCGCGCTTGGCACGGCGGTCATGACAGCAGCCCTGGCGACGCTGATCCGAGCCGGAGAATATCTCTATGCCGCCACACCTGCCGCGCTCATTTTCCTGAGCGCCTTGGCGGGTTGCCGGGCGCTTGCGTACGAAAAAGTGATCACAGTCGAGACTGTACCGGAGCATGATCGCAACGCAAATCCATGGGGAGGGTATGAAGCTTGAGCGTCTCTCACCTGTTACCCTGGATCCTTGCCGTCCTCCTCATGGCGGGCGGCGTTCTAAATCTGTCAGCGCCGGTGCGCATCCGCAGGCGCTATGCGCGCCTCGGTTACGGCCCCCGGCTGCGTTACCTCGTGGCCGGCGGCGAAATCCTCGCGGCAGGCCTCGTGGCGCTACCCGCAACGCGGGCGATGGGCGCAGCGCTCGCCATTGCAATCCTCTCCGCGATCATCGGCAGCGCGCTTGCCCATCGCCAACCGGGCATGATCGGTGTTTCCGCGTTCCTTTTATTGGTGGCGCTCATGACCATCGCGATTTCCTGACCACAACTCCATAAGATCGAGGAGCAGACCCATGACCTTTACTCTTCCAGCATTGCCATATTCCAAGAACGACTTTGGCGACCTGATCTCGCCCGAGACCTTCGACTATCATCACGGCAAGCATCACAATGCCTATATTGTGAAGGCCAATGAACTGGTCGCCGCCGATCCAGCCCTGCAGGGCAAGTCGCTAGTCGAACTGATCGAGCTGACCGCCGCTCAGGGTCCCAAGGGGCTGTTTAACCAGGTCGGCCAGATCTGGAACCACAGCTTCTACTGGCTCGGCCTCAGCCCGGAGAAGAAGGAGCCGACTGGCGCATTGCTCGAGCTGATCAATGAGGCGTTCGGTTCGGTGGACGCATTGATCGAAAAGCTGAAGGCCGAAGCGGTTGGCCATTTCGCGAGCGGATGGGCGGCGCTCAACCTCAAGGACGGCAAGCTGGAGGTGACCTCCTATCACGATGCCGATACGCCTGTCGCGCATGGCGCGGTGCCGCTCCTTATCCTCGACGTCTGGGAGCATGCCTATTACATAGACTATCGCAACGCACGTCCAGACTATGCTGACAAGATCCTGCGCAATGCGATCGATTGGGATTTCGTCGCGCAGAATCTCGATGGTATGGGCCTGACCCGGGCCGACCAGCCAGGCAAGGCTTCCTGAACCGCAGCGGCTTCATATGAGGAGGTGTCAGGTGACCGGCACACGCGAAATTTGCCTCAGGAAACATCCTGTGGGATCACTTGGTGTCGATGATTTCGAAACCGTCGAACGAGAGTTGGCAGCGCCGGACAAGGGCGAAGTCCAGGTGCGCAATCTTTGGATGTCAGTCGACCCTGTCACCCGTCTGCGTATGAATCGCAACGATGACCAGAACATCGCGCCGCCAGCCTTCGCTCTCGGTGATGTCCTGGATGGCGGGGCTGTAGGGGAGGTGATCGCTTCGCGAGACCCGGCCTTTGCCATCGGAGATTTGGTGCAGTCGTGGCTGGGCTGGCGCGAGGCCTTCAATGCGCCGGCCTCATCGTTGCAGAAGCTCGATCCCGGCGGTCTGCCACCGCAATCCTTTCTGGGCGCGGCCGGCGCCACGGGTTTGGTTGGTTATGTCGGTCTAGTCCACGTTGGAAGACCGAAGGATGGCGAGGTCATTTTCGTATCGAGTGCCGCGGGTGCGGTGGGCTTGATGGTGTGCCAGATGGCTAAGGCGATGGGATTGAAAGTCATCGGCTCGGCGGGCGGTCCCGACAAGATCGCCTTGCTACGCGAGATCGGCGTCGATGAGGTTATAGACTACAAAGCCGCAGGCGATCTCACCGCTGCCCTGACAGCCGTCGCACCAGAGGGAATCGACATTTATTTCGACAATGTGGGCGGTGAGCATCTGGAGGCGGCCATCAATGCCGGGCGGCCGTCTGCCCGTATCATCCTTTGCGGTGCGATTTCGGCCTATAATGGCTCGGAAGCTCCGTCAGGCCCGCGAAATCTCGTGCTGATGATCGGAAAGCAGATGCGGATGGAGGGCGTCACGCTGTTGGCGCAGCTCGACAAGATGGCGGAATATCGGTCCCATCTCGCTTCTTGGATATCCCAAGGTAAGATCACATGGCGCGAAACCATAGTAGAGGGCATCGAACGTGCTCCTGACGCATTGGTTCGGCTTTTCGATGGCAAGGTTATCGGGAAGATGCTGGTCAAGCTCGCGTAAATACAAATTCCAAGTATTCACGACCTGCATTTGGACCTTTCTCGCATATTGGATGAAGCATGAATAATAATCATCCAGAGGCACAGAATAATTTATATTCTCAAGCGAATAATGCGATTTCTCAGATTGGAGGTAAATGGACTATTCTCATTGTTGCCGCCCTCTCCAAGCGACCTCATCGTTTCAACGAACTGAAGCGGAAGGTGCAAGGGATTTCACAGCGCATGCTGACCCTCAGGCTTCAGGCGCTGCAACGCGATGGACTGCTCCACCGAACGGTCATCCGAACTATGCCGGTGCGGGTGGAATACAGCTTGACGGCGCTCGGACATTCCCTTGCCATTCCGCTGAACGAGATTGCTTGCTGGGCCGAGGCGAACTCCGCAGTCATAGAACTTGCCCGTTCTGAGTTCGATGGTCGAAATGCGCGGAGCTAAAGGTGCAGTTCGGGAGGATGCACAGGGAGTATTTGGTCTGGCCGAGTGACGTCCAAGCCGGGACCCTCTGATTCGTTACGGCGCATGACCCTCAATGCTATCGGGCCTGATTGAAAGAACGCCCCGCTGTTCAAAGTGGCATTCAGCAAATTTAGCCTGAAAGTCTTAGGCAACAGGGATCGCGGTGGCGACCTGATCGGATGAGGGTGGTGGCGTTCTCTCTGCGATGAGAGCGATGCTGGCGCGTTTGTGAACCTCAGTAGGAGGATCGGCTCAAGATAGTAGGACCGTCGAACGCGCGCCTTAGGGAGGGAACTCTCAACTTACCCCTGTCCTTGCACCTCAATAGGCACGCGTCGGGAAATACCGACATCGTCCCCGCCTGGACGAATTCACGGACCAAGGGCGGGGTGATGTCTGCATCGAATTATTGCCGAGCCCCATTCTCGTCTGGAGAGAAGCCGAACAGGAAAAGCTGCGCAGCCTTGAAATCGCTTCTATATAGAAGTATATGTGTCAGCGATCGGAGCGACATGCCGATGGATGGGGCACGCTGCGAGGAGGGCATCGTCATGATCTCGTTCAGAGTTGGTCTTATCGGAAAAGAAGACGGCCCCAGATTGACTAAGTTCTCGGCACGAAAATTGGCGGGCATCCTGTGGGATGCGATCGGCTGGTTGGCGAGCATCCGCGGCGGAGAGTGCCACCCGGTCGTTCAGCCGACTGGGCGAGCTCAGGTCTCGCCAGGCATCAATGCATTTACATCGACACTTCAGGAACTGCTTGCCGAACAGATCCTCGCGGTTCTGACGATAGAAAAATACATTTCTGATGCGAAGACCGATTCCGCCGTCCGTACTCGTTTGGCATGGAGTAGTTTGCTCGGGATCCGGGAAGACCGACAACGCCAAAGTCGCGGAAGCCACGACTGTCGCCATGACTGGCGACGTTGAATAAAGGGCGGCTCGAAAAGAGCGGATGAAATGGCTAGGCTCCAGTAATATCTTTATAATTTTGCGTTGGGTTTAAATAACATGCGATATCACTCTATAGGTAATTCGCTTTGTACTGGATGGAAAACGGTATTTTTCGCGCAGTGCGGTATGCAATCATTGTAATAGCTCGACATTGTCCATAGGAGAGGCAAAAATCATGGCATTTCGACTTCTGATCGATGGAAAGCTTGTTGAAGGCGCATCCAGGCTGGACGTGATTAATCCCGCGAGCGGCACCGTTTTTGAAACCTGTGCGTGCGCCGACGAGGTCCAGCTCAAGCAGGCTATAGCCGCAGCAAAACGCGCCTTTCCCGGCTGGGCTTCGCTGACGCAGGCGGCGCGTGGCGACTGTTTGGATCGCCTCGCGGATGCGGTGCAGGCTCGGCTCGATGAAATGAGCTCTTTGCTTACAGGCGAACAAGGCAAACCTCTCAATCAGTCCAAAGGCGAGATTGCGATGGCGGTCGCGACGCTGCGCTATTTCGCGACTCAGGATCTGCCCCTCCAAACGATCAAGGACACCGAGGAAGGGCGGGTATTGGAGCAGCGAACTCCGTTGGGAGTGGTTGCCGCTATCACGCCGTGGAACTATCCTGTCTACTTGCTTGCAGTGAAGGTGGCGCTCGGGCTGGTGGTTGGGAACACGATGGTCGCAAAGCCCGCCCCGTCGACGCCGCTTACGACCTCATTGTTCGGGGAAGTCGCCGCAGACATCCTTCCGCCGGGCGTGTTTAACGTCATCATTGATGCGAACGATCTCGGCAGCAAGCTCACCACGCATCCAGACGTCGCCAAGATCAGTTTCACCGGCTCGACCTCCACTGGCAAGCGGGTAATGGAAAGCGCCGCTGATACGCTCAAACGGGTGACGCTGGAACTCGGAGGTAACGATGCCGCCATCATTCTGGATGACGTCGACGTCGCGGAAGTCGCGCGCAAGGTCTTCACGGCGGCTACAGTCAATGCCGGCCAAATTTGCCTCGCAACCAAGCGGATCTATGCACCGCGATCACTCTATGACGCGCTTTGCGATGAGTTGGCAACGCTTGCCCAAAAAGCCGTCGTCGATGACGGGCTGAAACAGGGAACGCAAATCGGCCCGGTACAGAACAAGCAGCAATATGAGAAGGTCCTCGACATCATCGAGGAAGCCAAAACCCTGGGCACGGTAATCGCTGGCGGTCATGCGCTGGATCGCCCCGGCTACTTCATCGCGCCCACAGTGGTGCGGGACCTTCCCGACAGCGCTCGCCTGGTTCGCGAAGAACAGTTTGGGCCGGCCATTCCGGTCCTCGCCTATGACAGCGTCGATGAGGTGATCGAGCGGGTCAACGACAGCGAATACGGTCTTGGCGGAACGATCTGGACGGCCGCCACGGATCGCGGGCTTGAGATTGCGATGCGTATCCAGTCTGGCACAATTTGGGTGAACAAGCCTGTCGAATTGCCGTTCGACATTCCGCTTGGCGGTGCGAAGCAATCTGGCATCGGTCGTGAACTGGGCATCGATGGCATGAAGGAATTCACGCAAGGCAAGATCATCAACGTAGCTCGGCATAGTTAGAGCGACATCCACAGTGAACTTAAGGAAATTGGCTTAGTGTGGCATTTGGATGCTCGTGCAAACGTCGCGTCGGCGCGCGCTGCCGATCTCGTGACTGTTGCAAAACAGGCGAGTAGCCGGCTGGTCAGACGGAACATCGGCCACTCGGCCCAAGCGTGGACAGATTGAAGGGACAAGTATGTCGGACGAACTTTCAGGAAAAGTTGTGCTTGTAACCGGCGCGGCCCGCGGGATCGGACAGGCAAGCGCGATCCGCATCGCGAGGGCAGGCGCCAACGTCGTCGTCAGTGATATCCTGGAAGAGGAAGGTAAACAGGTCGTCGAGATGATCAAAGAAGCCGGCGGCACCGCAACCTTCGTTCGAGCCGACCTGTCCCATGAAGAGGAGATTTCGGGATTGATCAACAAGATTACTTCCGACCTTCACCGCCTGGACGGCGCTTTCAACAATGCAGGTGTCCTACAGCATGGGAAATCGCTTCATGAACTTGCGACGGAAGAATGGGAGAAGGTGATCAACATCGATCTCACGGGTGTTTTCCTGTGCATGAAGTACGAGATTATGGCCATGTTGGATCGGGGGGTGGGCGGCGCGATCGTGAACACGGCCTCCGCGCTGGGGCAGGTGGCCATCACCGGAGCCAGCGAATATATCGCCGCTAAGCATGGTGTCCTGGGCATCACACGGGCGGCGGCGGCGGAATATGGCGCGAAAGGCATACGTGTGAACGCCATCCTCCCGGGGATCGTCGAGACTCATGATGAAGGTCTTCTGGACAATTACCTCAGGCAAGTGTTGTCAAGTTTGAAGTCGCGGCATCCAATCGGCCGTTTTGGACGACCGGATGAAGTCGGCGATGCCGCCGTCTGGCTTCTGTCGAACGGCTCGTCATTCGTGAACGGCGCAGCGATCCCCGTCGACGGGGGTTATCTGGCTACCTAGAGACGATTACATAGCAGCCGAGATCTCAGCGGCTTGCTTGACCATAAATGCGTAACCGTGGCGCCGAAGCCGCCTTGCGCGGTAACGGGATGCAGGGCGGATCCCCGTTTGGGCAAGGGCAAGGATGGTTTGCAGGAGACGGTGGACAAAGCGCGGCGTGAAAACGCCAATCCCGCCGCAAGTGAATTTAACAGGCTGGCCCTGTCGAAGAGAGTTCGCCATAGACTACCAATATGAAAACCTATGGCGGAGGCATCCTCATGAGGCCGACGCCGAGGACGTGGACGTCCTCGGCCGTTGCTCATCATCGCACGAAAGCTCTTGCGCCGCGAGAGGCGGCCACGATTGCTTTCCGGGTTCTAGACCGCCTCGAGTATGCGCAGCCAGGACGCGAGGTGAGCGATGAGAGCGCAAGTCAGCAAGGCGAAACGCGTTGGTCCTCAAGCAAGCTCAGGACGGCACGTGGATCGGAAAGTTGTCATCACGCTGCCAGGTCTACACCCTCAGGTGGATCGTAACGAACAACTTCTTGAATATCCGCGTCGCTTAGTTCCGCAACCGCCTCGTACATGGGGCGCGGGATTGGGGTTGGATAGATTGCCGTAGTGGGGTCAGGCTGTGCTACCGCGCCCCGGTGGCCCGCAAAGGCGGGAGGAGATGCGAACCTTTTCAAATCTTCTAACTCGATTCCGACTGTCTGCGCGGCTTGTAGGTCCGTCCACGCTGCTGCAGTCATCTTCGTGCAACCTTCCGATGTGGAGAACTCAAGAAGGATTCCCTCAGGCGCGCCCAAGTACATCGAGTGGCTGATCATATGATCAAGCGGACCAACCACGGCGTAGCCGTTGCTGCGTAACCGATCGCGCAGGTCCATCAATTCCTCAAAGCTGTCGACGTTGAACGAGATGTGCTGCATAGCGCCACCGGCCACCGGGTGGGATGCATCCAATGCGTGACTCACGCCCATGACCGGACTCACACCTGGCCCCGGCATTTGAATAAAGCTGAGGTAGCAGTTCTCGCCAGATTCGAGGAAGCAGTGCGTGGCACCCTCCGTGCCGTGCATGGGAAAAAGTCCGACGAGCTTCATGCCGACGACCTGAGTGAAGAACTCGATCTGCGACTTCATATCATTGGTGCAGAACGCAATATGATGGACGCCTGAGATCTTCATTCCCAACTCTCCTCTACCCAGCGGGGCATGTTTCTACACACCACAGCCTACTTCGTCCGCATCTTGTGCAATGCCGGATATCCTGTCTGTTAAAATAACTTCGATATAGAATTTGTCAAGCGCAAATGCCGTAGACGGGCTGCGCAAGGGGGTAATGTTCAGGGGAAGGGCTGCAGTAACCCATGGCACCTGCAAGATGGGTCGCCCTGTCCGCAAGCCCCCGGTTCCCTCTGCTTTGATCACACCGGTTGCGCCGGCCCATCTCCGACAAGTACCAATCAATCGCAATTTGAAAGGTGTGGGCGAATGCGCCAACTTTCTGGCTTACGAATCCTCGGCGCTAGCCTGTGTCTGCAGTGCGTGTTAAGCAGGATGATCAACCTTTATGTGCCAGATGGCGGGATGAGGAGATCAATTTTGAAGTCGGAGCGGGTTGAGGATCGGCAAATCAAGCGTCGGCGATCGCAGAGCGAACGTCGGGCAGAAACCCGGGCGCGCCTTCTGGATGCGTCCATACGGCTGCTCCAGGAAAAAGGATTCTCCCGTTTCCGCATTGCCGATGCTGCGGCCCTCGCTGGCGTCTCCCGAGGCGGGCAGACACACCATTTCGCAACGAAGGGGGAGCTTATTGAGGCTACGATAGAAGCACTCTTCGAAAAGGAAGTCGAATCGGCGCATGAGGATGCCAACCTCGCGGCGGGCGGCGAAGAAATATCTAGCGCTACGAAGCACTTCGAGACGTTCCAGCAGAGCGATCTATACCAGGTCAGCCTTCGGCTCGTCATCTCAGCGCGTTCCGTCGAGCAATTCAGCGAAGGAATTCGGGCGATTTCTGCAGGAAGCCGCCAGGCCATCGAGCAGGCGTGGATCGATCGCTTTGTAAAATCCGGAGCCAAACGGAAGAAGGCCGAGGAGTCGTTTGGCATCCTGGCTAGCGTTTTGCGAGGCTTTGCCGTGCAGGAAAGCATCAAGGACGAGGATATGGAAATAGGGCCCGTAAAGGAATTGGCAATGGAATTAGTCAAGAGTCATCTACAAGAATAATTTTCAAGACTTAATTAGTTGAGGAAGTATTATTTGAGGGCGCAGTAGCTGATTTTGCCAGAGGGGCAGGGGAGGGAACCACAAAGAGGGGCGGCGACTTTTCGAGGTGACGCGAGCGATCGGAGCAGACAGTAGGAGTAACCCACGGCGGTAAGGATCCCATTTGTGAACATCGCCTCAGGATCAGACGAAGAAATCCCAGTTAAGAAAGCCTATGTGATGGACGGTCTCAGTGCCTGACTCGAAAGTTCACCAAGCATAGCAATACCTTGCTGTTCTACGGGTGAGCATGCGGATGGAGGCAATCGTTGCCCATGCGGCGGACGAGGCAATGGTTGTTTCCCAGTCCTTGGCAAGACGGCGGCATCGGCCGAGCCATGCAAAGGTTCGCTCGACTACCCAGCGACGCGGGAGGACCTTGAAGCCGTTGGCCTTGTCCGACCGTTTGATGATTTCGATCGTCCATTGCCCCGATCCAGCGATGGCATCGCGGAGTTTGTCGCCCGCATAGCCGCCATCGGCAAAAACATGGCGCAGCCACGGAAAGCGCCGGCGCCCGGCCTTAAGGACATCGACCGCGCCATCGCGGTCCTGAATATCGGCGGTATGCACGAGAATGAAGATGAGGAAGCCGCAGGTGTCGGTCAGGATGTGCCGCTTGCGGCCCTTGACCTTCTTGCCTGCGTCATAGCCGCAAGGGCCGCCGCTTTCGGTGGTTTTGACCGACTGGCTGTCGATCACACCGGCACTCGGGCTTGCCTCGCGTCCTTCGATCTCGCGCAGGTTCATGACCAGAACCGTGTTCATCGCCTCGAGTAGACCAGCGTTGCGCCAGGCGTAGAAATAGCGCTGGACCGTCGAGACCGGCGGGAAGCATTTGGGCAGAAGCCGCCAGGCGCAACCGCTCGCTGCGATGTAGAGCAATGCGTTCAGGACTTCGCGCATGTCCGTTGTCCGGCGCCGAGCTCTCCGCTTGGCCCCAGGGATGAACGGCGCTGCCAACGCCCACTCCCTGTCCGTCATATCGCTGGAATAGCGCAAGCCTTTCCGGCTATGCTCCTGCCGGGCGATACCAGTCCATGCCATCATTCACTCCATCTCTCGCAGGACGGCGTGAATCACAACATGCTGGTATTGCTCAACAACTTTTGGGTCGGGCTCTCAGTCAACCGGGCGATCATATGGTCGTTACCCGGCTGCCGCTAACCTGATCAGGAGTTTCCCGTCGTTTTGGCCGCTGTACAATCTCTGAAGCGCCCCGGGAGCGTTCTCCAGTCCCTCCAAAATGTCCTCGCGATACCTGAGCCGGCCCTCCCTGATCCAATTCGCAAGCTGGGCCGCCGCTTCGTTGAAACGGTCGCTGAAATCAGTGGCGAGAAACCCCTGCATTCTGGCTCGCTTGACGATAAGATGCCGCTCCGGCCGTGGACCGGTATTCCAGGGATTCCAGCTCGGATAGGCAGCTGTGCCGCAGATTACGACGCGAGCTCCTATATTGATATGGCGCATGACCGCATCGCTGACCGGTCCTGATGTGTTGTCGAAGTAGACGTCAACGCCCCCAGGAGCGACTGATGCGATCGCGCCGTCAATGTCATTGGTAGACTTGTAATCTATTGCGGCCTCGTAGCCGAACTCATCCAGACATTGCCGGACTTTCGCCGGCCCGCCGGTAAAACCCACCGTCTTGCAGCCTTTGATGTTGGCAATCTGCCCGACGATGGAACCCACAGCGCCAGCAGCTGTTGAGACCGCGACTGTTTGCCCGGATTCCGGACAGCCGACCTCAAGCAATCCGAAATATGCTGTAATACCGTTCAGCCCCAATGCTCCTAACGCGAGTGAGCAAGGCAGATCACGTTCTTTCACGCGCAGAAGAACCGCATCAGCCGCCACGGCCGCATATTCCTGCCATCCAAATATACCCATGAGCATTTCACCCACCACATAATCCGGGTTCCGCGACATGAGTACCTCTCCAACGGCGAAGGCGCGCATGGTATCGCCGACCTTGACTTGCGGAAGATATCCTCGGGGATCGGCGATCCAGCCTCGCATGGCTGGGTCAACTGATAGATATTGGTTACGAACCAGGATCTCCCCCTCGGCAATGTTGGGGATCTCGACCTCACGAATTCCGAAATGTTCCGCATGCGGAATGGCCGTTGGACGCGATGCAAGCCAGACTTGACGGTTGTAGGTATCAGACAAGGCTCGGTCTCTCGGACATATAAGATGTTCCCTCGTAAGTTGGAAACTCGCTTCTGAAAAAGGCAGGTCAAGATGGTAAGGGAGCTGGAGCAGGTAGTTCCTGTCCATCGGAAGCCGAGGATGGCGTGGTCCGCCTGACTGGCACATTTCGGCGCTTTTTGGAGATATTGCTTCTTGCAGCGTTCATGGTGGAGATCGTCCGCAGGGCTCGCTGATTGCTGATGGAGGTTTGCGACACCGATTCACTCGCCGCAGGCGCCCACGCCGACGCGGATCGTCGAGGACGGTATTCGCTTGAGGCCACCGATCGCGCAGTCGCCTGTCTTCCAGAATGCAGCTCCCCTTCTACTGTTGGCAAGCTCAGATCTTTGTCCGACAAGGCGCTCTGCTCAGACACTCGACGCCGGCCGATGGACTGGGGTAGGGCGCCCGGTAGCCGAAGCATGCTCTCACGCGCCTCGATACCGGACACTCGGCAAATGTTTGTCGCGATCTCATGCTCTGCACCGCCGCAAGCTCAGAAATATCGCTCTGCGCCGCCGGCTCCCGCAAGGCCTTTGCGTTAGGCTCTTAACCTTTGTGCACATTTGCACCGCCTACGGTTAGAGCTGGGTGGGCCACTTCCCTCTTAACCGAGGCGTGCCATAGCAGCACGATACTCTTCGCCTAATCGCCGTATGCGTTCGGCAGCCGGCAGGATCTCTTTCACCGTTCCTATGCCTTGCCCGCATCCCCAGATGTCTCGCCAGGCTTTGGCTCCGTCGCCATGTCCCACGAGATCCATGCGAGAGGGATCGCCCAGGGGCAAATTATCGGGGTCCAGGCCTGCCTGTCGAATAGACGGCTTCAGATAATTCGCGTGAATTCCGGTAAAGAGGTCGGAATAGACAATATCTTCAGCAGACGAGTTCACCACCATTTGCTTGTATTCAGAGGCAGCATTCGCCTCGTTCGTCGCGATGAATATGGAACCCAGATAGGCTAAGTCTGCGCCCATCGCCTGTGCGGCTAACATGGCGCTTCCAGTCGCAATTGCGCCGGAAAGGACAAGCGGACCGTCCCACCATTCCCTGATTTCCGCGATCAAGGCAAATGGCGACAGCCTGCCGGCATGCCCGCCAGCACCTGAAGCTACGGCGATCAACCCATCAGCGCCCTTCTGGACCGCCTTCTGCGCGAACGTGTTGTTGATCACGTCATGGAGAATAATTCCGCCATAGGCATGGATCGCATCGAACACCTCCGTATTTGCGCCGAGCGAGGTAATCACGATAGGGACCTTATAGCGGACGCAAAGTGCGAGATCTTCCTGCAGCCTGCCGTTCGATTTATGAACGATCAGGTTTACCGCAAAGGGGGCATCCCGATCAGTAAGTTCGACCGAGAGCCGCTGCAGCCATTGTTCAAGAACGCCGGAGGGCCTCGCATTAAGCGCCGGAAAGGAGCCAACGATCCCGGCCCGGCATTGTTCGATAACTAGATCGGGCTGAGAAATAATAAACATGGGGGCGCCGATCGCGGGTAGCGCGAGCCGGTCGGCGAGCAGTTGCGGCACTGACATATTCACTCTGCCTCGGCGATAGTGTAACTCAATAGCGCCGCCAGCAATCCGCATCGCGGCGACGTGGAGCCCCGGCGGCATGAAGCCGTGCCGCCGGGGCAATCGGCTTAGCGTTGCGGGACGCCAAGTAGCGCACGCATCTCGTTGGCGGTTGCCGGAGTTCGGCCGTGGAGGGCAGCAATCTCCTTGGCGGCCTTGAACATTTCGAGATTGCTCGAGAAGCGCTCATCGGAGTTGGGATATTTCCACTCGGTGTCTTCCGTCCCCACGCGGATGTGGAGCCCCAGCATCGTTGCCAGCGTCGTCATGTACATCGTCGCACGGCCGGCGGCGCAGACGTGTATGGGGGCCGTCGGATCAACCTTGCGGATCTGGTGCACCATCAACATCATCTGGCGGACCATGTCGTCAACGTCCGTCACCGAGTTCCCAGAGAGCAGCGTACGACCGACATCGAAGGGCAAACCAAATAGAAGCCCCCAGTACACCGTACCCTCCAAGATTCCGGTGTCGATCAGCCGGCGCTTGGCCAGTTCGATCTCGCCCGAATTGTGGATCGCCAATGCCGGAACCACACCATTGGCAACGAGCGTACGGACCGCCGGACCCGCGAAGGATTCGGGATGTCCCGGCGCGCACGGCCCTATTTCCGCCAGACCGGCAACAGCCGGGCTGAGGCACTCCTCGAACGTGGCGCCATTGAGCACGTTCAGGTCGGCCATGAAGCTATAACCATAGCGTTTGCGGAGCGGCTCCAGCACCATCGAGTAGGCCTCGACAGGGGGAATCTTGTCCAGCCGACGGCCCTTCTCGTCGGTCACCCAGGTGAAGTCGATGTGAACGGAAAAAGCACCCTCTTCAATGACCGCGGATGCCTCGTCGATATAGCGTTCGATGGAATTCGTCGTATGTCCGCGCTCGGAACCTTCCGAGAAGCGACTGGAGACGGCGCACGAAATTCCGATTTTGTTCGGTATATCCCACTTTGGCTGCTCATAGGAGCCGAGGAAGCTATAGTCTTCCATCTCCCGGCGCGCTGCCTCCCAGAGCGAAGGAATCTCTTCCTGCACCGATGATACTGAACTCATCTATCCTCTCCTTTTGAAAAGCATTCATCACCCAGCGATGATAGAGACCGTTCATACTGCTTTTTTATGCTGGCGCAATCCTTGCGGAAAAAAATCTCTCCCTCCCTCTGCTGAGCGCCCCTATTGCGAACTGGGTAGGAGGTTGCTATTTACAAGCGGGATATCCTGTTTGCCTGTTGACTGGCCGTAGTGCATGGCGTTACCGTCAGGTCCAGAAATCTTGGCTTCTATTCTGGCATGAATTGTAGTTTCCGAGTAACTACGTGAAAAAGATCAAAAAAATGAGAAAAACTGCTAGTGAAAATCTGAAGATAGCGCGTCAATAATCTCGGAGATTTCTTCGAGTAACAGGATCATATCGTATATTAATATTTGGGGAGGATTGTTTTATGGGTATATCGCTGACATCCATCTTTATTTTTCTGGTTGCATTGATTACCCAAATCTCGGGGGCGGCCCTCATTCCTAGAACGGCAGGTTTCACCGATATTGGATGGACAGCGACATGCCTGGCCTCATACATCGCATCCACCTGGCTCCTGGCGATCCTCGTCCGCCAAGGCGTGGCATTGAACATCGTGGTGCCCTTCATGGCTGCGGCAGTGCCACTCTCTACGATTGCCATCGCTTATCTAGCATATGGCCAAAGCGTGTCTTTGCCGAAGCTGGGACTGTTGGTGGGGGCATGCTGCGCGATCGGCATCGCCGGGTCACTGAAGTAGGATCACGGCGAAGGACCAGCGCGCAATGCGCGCCTGACAAACGCCTCGCCGCCTTGGACCCATCAGTTTACCGACCTTGGGCGATTGAACAGCATGCGCGAACGACTTCTGGCATTGGTAATGCCATCGTGCTGCGAGCATTCAACGGATGTAGGGTGCGATATTAGGTTAGTATCGCGGGTAAGACGCTGGTCTGCTGCAGTGCGGCAGCTTTAGCTCTCAGTTGTACCACCATGCATTTATAAGAACTCATGGTGTCAACCGAACCGGGGATTTGACCCGTCGTGTTTCCAGGTTCGTCTGACACATGGACCCGTTGGCGTAGTCCAATCGGCATGATCCGCTACGTCGGATGTAGCACCCCAGCAGCCCTTGGCCGGTATGTTGATCTGCTGATTTTCCTAACCCGATCTACTCGATCTTTCGCCAGTTCGGATCGTCGCCTTTATCACTCCTCTTATCAAGCGTCAGTTGGCGGTACTTCCACCATGCGGCTGCGGCTTGGCCGGAACCTGATAATCTTCACTCTTCGTCAGCGGCGCTCAAATTATGCACCATCTTGTTGGCCGGTACGATCAGCGCGCGCGGGCACAGTCGGCTTGAAGCGACACGGCTTATGCCTGGGCCAATCACCAGCAAAAAACGCATTGACAGGCAGGATGTACTGTTCCTAATAAATGGCGACGCTCGATGAAACAGAGCGAATCCAGCGGTTGGTCACTCAGCTGAAACGGTGCCCATCGCTTTGAAAATCCTGGGAGGGGAAGAAGAAATGAAGCGATTCAAGCTGCATACCGCACTCGGCCTGTTTCTTACGGGAACGGGAGTACCGGTCGTCGCTATTGCGCAGACTTCAGTGTCGGATGCCGGAAGCGCGACCGCGTCTTCCCTGAGCGAAGACATAATTGTCACCGCGCAAAAGGACCGGCAGACGCTGCAGCGAACTCCCGCAGCGATCACAGCTATTCAGTCCACTGAAATCGTGACGCGCGGCATCACGGATCTTGTGAGTGTGCAGAACTTTGTGCCTTCGGCGCGCATCCAAGCCCAAGGCGCTTCGGTCGAGGTCTACATTCGCGGAATTGGCACGACCAACGATTTTGCCAATACCGAGCCGCCGGTCGCATTCGCTATCAATGGCGTATATGTGCCTCGCGAGGCCATGAGCACACCCTTTTTCGACATCGACCAGATCGAGATTCTGCCCGGTCCACAGGGCACGCTTTATGGTCGCAGCGCCATTGGCGGCATCGTGAACGTCACTCTGAAGCGTCCGACCCACGAATGGGAAACCCAGGCTATCGGCGAAGTTGGCAATTACGGCCTATTCCATGGGACGCTGGTCCAGAACATTCCGGTTTCGGACAATTTCGCCCTCCGCGCGGGTGTCGACTACACGAACAGAAATGGCTATCAGAAAAGTGGCGCATCGGCTGCGGATGATCTGGCAGGCCGCCTCTCTGCCCTCTATACGCCGACGGAGAACTTCTCTGCCTATGTCTGGGGCTTCCTGACCCGCAAGCGCGGCACTGCGACGAACCTCGTCAACAAAGGCTTCAATCCAGAGACCGGGCAGGTTGACGGTAAGTCGTTCCTGCATAACGATCCGTGGGATGACACTCTTACGGGTCCGCTTCTGGAGCCATATACGGCACTCTTCGGGCCGGTCAAAAGCTTCCCAGTCGACTATGATGGTCTGTCTGTCGGCGCGCAATTCGATCTGACGCTCGGTGACGTGACGATTTCGGCGATTCCTGCCTATACGAGTGTCGATTCCAAGATCAACTACTTCCTCGGTTCTTTGTTTGCTGTCTACAATGCGAAGATTAAGGCATACTCGAATGAACTGCGAGCCTCCGGTGACAGCGGTCGCATGAAGTGGCAGGCAGGCGTCAACGTCTATCGCCAGGTGAACTCGGACGTGACCGGCATTCCTCCAATTTTCATTAATTACAATTACAGGAATCGCTCGAAAGGCGTGGGCATCTATGCACAAGCGACCTACAGCATCACTGACGAATTTCGTATCACTGGCGGCGGTCGCTACAGCTCCGACAGCCGCACGGGCCGGGGCGTAACGGCGCAAGCAGCTTTCGACTACAGCTCGAATGCGCCTTGGACCGCTGACGTAAAATCGAACCATCTCGACTGGAAAGTCGGACTCGAATATGATGCGACAGACAAAGTTCTGCTATACGCTACCGTCCAGTCCGGCTACCAGCCGGCGACATACAATTCGACCCCCGACACGGATTCCTTCGACAATCGCGTGGATTCCTCAACCATCATTGCCTACACTGCAGGCTTCAAAAGCCGCATGTTTGATAATAAACTGACCCTGAATTCCGAGTTCTTCTACTATGATTATAAGAACCTGCCGCTTCAGGGCTATGACCCCGATCTTCTTTTCAACCCAATTTTCAACTCGCAAAAAGTCGAAATCTACGGGAACCAGACAGACATCATATTCAGACCTACGCGTAATGACAATCTGAGCGCCTCGATCGGCTACCTCCATGCGCGCCAGACGGAGGCGATCGTTCCCAGCTCGCCTTTCTTTGGAAAAGCGGCGGGCCTTGACGTCAGTGGCCTGCAGATGATGAATGCGCCGACCTGGACAATCACGGCCAGCTATTCGCATGACTTTCAGCTGTCCCGAGGGTACGTACGGGCGTTTGTCGGAACCCGTTATGAGTCCGACTTCTACGGCTCCTACACCCATGGCATCGGATCCCGACAGAAGGCTTACTTCATGTCTGACGCAAACCTGACTTATCATGACGAGCAGGGAGGGTGGAGTTTGGGTGCGTGGATCAAGAATATCGAGAATGAGGCTGTTCAGTCCGCTCTCGGACTGGGCGGCACCCCAGGACCAGCAATAACCTTCCTGCAGGCGCCGCGTACCTACGGGCTGCGCGCGACCTTCGATTTCTAGAGTGTACTGGGCGGATCGATACGTCTGTCAGGTCTGAAGTCCCGGACGAAGCCTTTGGGTAGCAGATAATCCTTTCCGAAGCACCCCCCTCCGCCCAGACCTTAGTCCTCAGGATGTAATCGATGCATTTGAAACGACTTGGCTTTCGTCTCCAAACTGGCCGCCGCAAGCCACCTTTCAACTCCGGACAACGTTCCGGAATAAGTAGGAGTATGTGACATGCCTGGAAGACTGGCTGGTAAAGTCGCTATCATCACCGGTACGGGCAGCGGTATGGGACGGGCTGCGGCAGTGGCCTTTGCCCGTGAAGGCGCGAAGGTGGTGGGATGCGACATTAATGAGGCGCGTGGTGAGCAGGTCGTTGCAGAAGTGACCGCCTTCGGTGGCGAGATGGTATCGTTGCAACCTGTGGACCTTTCTGTTCCCGATGGCGCTAATGCCTTGATCAACTTCGCGCTCACGCAATACGGCGGAGTAGACATTCTTTATAATAATGCCGCGATGGCCTATTTTGACTTCTTTCCCGCGATGACTTATGAGACGTTCTCGCGAACGATGCGAGAAGAGGTCGATATCGTCTTTCTTCTCACTCGCGAGGCTTGGCCGCATATGGTTAACAGGCCGTTGACGAAGTCGGCGGTGGCTGATTCAGTGCGGCAGTGGGATTGTCTGGCGGGTTAGCGGCGATGGCGATGGGGCGTGATAGCGAGGTCCAGTCCGATTTGATCGTGACGTGGGCGGAGATACCGCGTTCACCGGGGCATGTTTTCTACGACAAGCTCCAGAAGCTGCTGGCCGAGGCGGGCTTCGATGGCTTTGTCGAGAAGACGTGCAAGCCCTATTATGCGCCGCGGATGGGAGCCCCGTCGCTGCCGCCGGGCCGCTATTTCCGCATGCTGCTGATCGGCTATTTCGAGGGCATCGACAGCGAACGCGGGATTGTCTGGCGCTGTTCGGATTCGCTGTCGCTGCGGGAGTTCCTGCGACTGTCGAGCCGCGACAAGGTCCCTGATCATAGCTGGTTGTCGAAGACGCGGAGCCGCCTGCCGCACGAGGTACATGACCAGATCTTCGGCTGGGTACTGGCCCTCGTCGCCGGGCACGATCTGGTGAAAGGCGAGCGGATCGGCGTCGATGGCTCGACCATGGAGGCGAACGCCGCGCTGCGTACCATCGTGCGGCGTGACAATGGCGAGACCTACCGCGAGATGCTGGTGCGCATGGCGCAAGAGAGCGGCATCGACACGCCGACGATCGACGACCTTGTCCGGCTCGATCGCAAACGCAAGGGCAAGAAGCTGTCGAATGCGGACTGGGCGAGCAAGACCGATCCCGACGCGAAGGTCGCGCGGATGAAGAACGGCTCGACGCGTCTGGCCTACAAGCCCGAACACGCGGTCGATCTCGACACGGGTGTTATCGTGGCAGCGCCGATCCACCCGGCCGACAAGGGCGACACGACAACGCTCGACGCCACGCTGGAGACGGCAGCACGCAACCTCGCCGACATTGGCCTGGCGCCGACGTCCGGGGATCCCTGCGATCTTGTGACCGATAAAGGCTATCATTCGCGCGAGCTCCTCAAGGGTCTCGACGGCGACATCTGGAAGACGCGCATCGCCGAGCCGGCACCGCCGAATGGATATCTGCGCTGGCACGGCGACGAGGCTGCCCAGAAGGCCGTCTACGCCAATCGGTCTCGCCTGAAATCCGCCGTCGGACGCAAGGCGATGCGCAAGCGTGGTGAGATGGTCGAGCGTAGCTTTGCCCACGTCCTGGATCGCGGCGGCATGCGCCGCGCGTGGCTGCGCGGGCGCGAGAATGTTCACAAGCGTTATTTGATCCACGTCGCCGGGTTCAATCTTGGCATTCTCATGCGCGCCCTGTTCGGTTGCGGCACTCCGAGGGGCGCCAGGGGCGCATCCAAGGCATTCTTGTTCGTAGTTCAGACCGATGTTGCGCTCGTCATCGCCCTCGTCGCCGAGTTCGACGGAGAAAGGGCCATGCTCCTCATCGTTTTTACCCCTGAAGGCGCTGACAGACCCGGCTGAAAACCGACTTCGTCACCGCGCTGTTAAGCGGGGCGGGGGATCCATAATCAATACTGGCTCTATCGCGGCGAGGGTCGGATCGAAAAGTCAAGGATCTCTTGCCCATACCACTGCGAAGGGCGCAGTGGTGGCCATGACCCGTCAGCTTGCCGCGGAAGGTGGTCCGCACGGAATTCGTGTCAACTCGATCTCGCCGGGTTTCATTCGATCGGCGCAGACTGAGCCCTTTATCGCCGATACTAAGGTCATGGATATGATCAGCGAAAATTTCCTCATTAAGCGTGCCGGCGAAGCAGAGGAGGTCGCATCCTGTGCGGTCTATCTTGCTTCCGATGAGAGCGGTTACGTGACGGGGGCTGATTTCCTCATCGATGGCGGTTTCACGGCCATTTAGCAGGCGGTCTGTATGTGCCAAGCAGCCGGTAATTCACTAGAGGGCAGTCTGGCTGCCGGTGCATGAGGCTACCGAAACGGCTCGTATCACCAATTCGAAAAACCGGATATACCGTTTGTTCGTGCGTAGTGATTTGTGGCATTATCGTCGACGGTTCGGTGATTGCAGCAGGTGTCATGTGCAATTGCCAGTTAGGTGAATCGGAAAGCTATCGTCGGACCGGAAAAGTGAAGGGCGGTGCCTCAGAGCGCAAAAATGATCGGAGAGATGTCATGGTTCATGATAAGAAGTCTGCAAAAGTTATAGCTAAAATGTTTTCGTCAATCGAGCAGGGGGATATGGAAACATTCCGCACCTGCTTCGAAGCAGGCGCCATCATTTGGCACAATTTTGATCAAGCTGAGCAGACCGTCGAGCAAACGGCGGATATCCTGCAATATTTCTGCTCCTCAACGATATCTCGTAAATATCAGCAGCAGCGGATATCGTGGGCCGACGACGCGGCATTTTCTCAGCATTTTCTGACAGCAAAATTCCCGTCCGGCTATGAAATGCGACTGCCGGCGCTCATGCGTATTGTGATTGGCGCTAACGGTTTAGTTTCGCGGATCGATGAGTACTTCGATCCAAAGGACTCGGTGGTCCCCGAAGTCGAGCAATCTGACCTGGTCGCGTCGAACTAGAGGCGTGGGGTAGCGTGCGACGGAGACATCGCCGCAGTCCAAGCAATGGGAGAAAGGAAGGCAGGGCATAACCTGCAACTTGCCTGCGCCCCGCAACACAAATCGAGGAATTTGCTATGTCAAAGATCATTATCAGCTGCGCGGTCACAGGCTCGGTTCATACTCCGACGATGAGTCCACATCTGCCTATCACACCCGATCAAATTGCGCAGCAGGCCATCGAGGCTGCCGAAGCAGGTGCTTCCATTCTTCACCTTCATGCCCGCAATCCGGAGACTGGCGAGCCGACCCCGGATCCTGCCGTTTTCATGGATTTTCTGCCTCGGATCAAGCAGGCAACTGATGCAGTCGTCAACATCACCACTGGCGGTGGGCAGAACATGGCGCTGGAGGACCGGTTAGCGGCAGCTGAGCATGCCTCACCGGAACTATGCTCTCTCAACATGGGATCGATGAATTTCGGTCTCTACCCGATGATTGAAAAATACAATTTCAGCCAGGAATGGGAGGGGGCCTATCTAGAGGCATCCCGCGACAGGATATTCCGAAATACCTTCAAAGATATAGAGAACATCATTGAACGTCTTGGCGTGCGACACGGTACGCGCTTTGAGTTTGAATGCTATGACGTGGGGCATCTCTATACGCTGGCCCACTTCCTAGACCGGAAGCTGGTCAAGCCGCCGCTGTTTGTGCAGTCGATCTTCGGTATTCTCGGTGGCCAGGGTGCAGACACAGAGAACCTCCTTCACGCCAAGCGAATCGCGGACAAACTATTCGGCGACGACTATCAATGGTCCGTAATGGCTGCGGGCCATCACCAGCTTCCTTTCGTGACGATGGGCGCATTGAATGGCGGCAATGTACGCGTCGGTCTGGAGGATTCTCTTTACGCCGGGAAAGGGCGTCTCGCAACCTCCAATGGGGAACAGGTTCGTATCATTAGATCGGTTCTCGAATCGTTGTCTCTGGAAGTTGCGACGCCGAGCGAAACGCGGAGCATCCTCGATCTGAAGGGCGGAGACAATGTTTCGTTCTAGTGACGTTATGGATGAGAAATGATCGTGGGGAAGGACTCCAACAGATGAACTATCAGACGATCAAGTATGAGATCGACGAGACGGGCATTGCTCTTTTGCTGCTTAACCGGCCCGATCGACTGAACGCATTCACCGTTGAGATGTGCCAAGAACTCGAGCACTTCTATCGCGCGGCCAGCTTGGATGATTCCATTCGGGCAATTATCGTATCCGGTGAGGGAAGGGCATTCTGTGCAGGCATGGATCTTGGCGTCCAGGGCAATGTCTTTGGTCTCAGTGAAACGCTGCAGCCTACGCTTGAGGACATGAACAAGCGGCTACACGACGAAGCGATCCGGGATGGTATTCGCGATACGGGTGGCCGCGTCACGCTGGCCATGTACGACTGTCTGAAGCCCATCATCGGTGCGATCCATGGTGCAGCCGTGGGTATCGGGATTACCATGACGCTGCCCATGGATATCCGCTTGGCCACCAGGGACGCCCGGATCGGCTTTGTGTTCGGCCGGATCGGCATCGTGCCGGAAGCCTGCTCCAGTTGGTTTTTGCCGCGGATCGTTGGCGAACAGACTGCCTTGGAATGGACATTGACCGCCGATATCATCGATGCGGACACGGCACATGCCGGCGGGCTTGTTCGGAGCGTCTATGACGATCACGCGACAATGCTGGAGGAGGCTTATGCCCTGGCCCGTCGCATGACCCAAAATCGTTCGCCCGTTGCGGTCGCGCTCACGCGCCAGATGATGCGCCGGAATCCGGCGCTTCCGCACCCGGTCGAAGCCCATAAGATTGATTCTCTTGCCGTCCTTCACGCGAGCAGGCTGGAAGGCAAGGAAGGTGTGAGCGCCTTCCTCGAAAAGCGTGAGCCCCGTTTCACTGGCAAAGCCTCGGAGCTGTCCTTCTTTCCATGGGAGTTGACCGACCGCTGAATCTCTATGAACCGCACCCGGTTTGCCGGAGGCTCCAACTCCTGAGAAGGTGGAGTCGGTATGAGCAAGACGACGAAAAAGTTTGCGCCGGAAGTTCGCGAGCGCGCGGTACGAATGGTTTTCGGCCACGAGCGGGATCATCCCTCGCGATGGGCCGAGGTGGTGTCTATCGCGGAGAAGATCGGCCGCGTTCCGCAGACGCTGCATGAGTGGGGTGAAGAAAGCTGAGTTCAACAGTGGCAAGCGTGCCAGTGTCCCGGCCGAGGTTGCCGACAAGGTGAAGGCGCTTCAGCGCGACGTCCGTGAACTGCGGCAGGCCAACGAGATTTTGCGCAAAGCGTCCGCATATTTTGCGCAGGCGGAGCTCGACCGCCCGTTCCGGCGATGATCGCGTTCATTGACGGTCACCGCGATGCCTATGGGGTCGAGCCGATCTGCCGCTTCCTGCCGATCGCCCCATCCACTTACAACGAGCGCTTCATCCGTCCCCGGGGATCACCGGCGCTGCGTGGTAAGATCGCACCGTACTTCATGAGATCGTCACAGCCGACAACATGGTGTCTGACGGCTGCGCCAAACGGGTCCCACGCGACGATCACAGATGCTGGCTTCGCGTTAGCAGCGTTGCCAGTGGGATACCTCTTTGGGCTGGCGGCAGAGACAGGGCAGCCGTCACCTCTAGCCTTCGGCTCAAATGGTGACTAGGAATCTCGGACTAACACCAGTCTGTCGTGAAGGTAATTTGATGGGAAACTACAGTGTGGCAGCGGAAGGAAGATCGGGTTCCTTCCAAAAGGCGCGGGGACAAACCGCCCCCGCCGCCGCGCATGCGACGTCTATCTGCTACGGTTCCTTTTCGAGGCCGATCCTTTGATGGCGAGGCATGTCAGCGAAGAAGAGGCCTTGCTAGTACGACAAAGCGACCGAAGTGCTATCACACGCAACAAGCTGATGGACGCAACTTACCGCATCCTTCGGGACGTTGGGCACGCTGGACTGCGATCAGCCAATATTTCCTCCGAATCCGGAGTGTCACGTGGCGGCTTGCTTCATCACTACCCCTCTAAGGAGGAACTTGTCGCTGCAGTTTATGAGCGCATTCTCGTGGACATGGAACAAAACGCCAGAAGTGCCTTGGTCGACGTCCGGAATGAAGATGTTTTGAAGCAATTTGTCGGCGTCGCGCAAAGGCGGTTCTTCGACGAATCGTACCGCATCGTACTTGACATACTCGTCGCGTCGGGCTCCGAAGAACCTGTGATCAAGGTGCGGGAGGCATATTCCTCTCCCAATTACCGCATGGCGAGACTGGATTGGGCAGAGAGGCTTGCGGACACCGGCATCGGCTTCGACCAGGCAAGCATTGTGACGCGGTTCCTCTGGGCCACGGTTAAGGGCACCGCTATTCGTGCGCTGGTTCGCAGGGATGATGTCCTGGAGGATCGCATCATGAGATCGGCTCTTCGCCTCGCCGAGCAGCACTGTGATGCATTGAGAAGATCAGCCTGACTGGCCGATGGCAGCCGAAGCATTTCCAATCGGTGAGGCAGTTGCGGTGAGCCATGCTAAGCGGCTGCCGGGTCCGGCATCGCCGTGGCGCCGAGACCGCATAGTTTATCACAATTCCGCAGCTGCCTTGCTTTGCGTGATTAGGCCTACCCGTGCCACTCATACTTACCAGATCAGTCACGGATTCGCCGAGGCGGATTTCCTCAACATGGAGGCGGTTCAGGAGCACTGACACCCGAAGGATTTAGGTACGTCACGAGCCACAGCGTGGAAAAAATATGAGTATGGCGGGGTTGGGGCCATCGGTTCCGAACCCGTTGTGGCTCTAGAATCGCCATCCGTTCCTTGCCGTAAATGGTGAGCGATCAGGCGTCGCCGCCGGCAACGGTGCCAGCATCCAGATAACGGTCCGCGGTTTCCTGCGAAGCGAACGCCTCCAAGGCGACGCTGAAATAGTAGGCGCCGCCGCGCGTTCTACTCGGCTGGCCGCACGGCATCACCATTGTCGCGCAGGCTGGCGGTCAGCTTCAAGATATCCTGAACGAGCAACAGCCATCGGCCATCTGACAGAGCGGCAGCCGGAGCGCTCTCGATCTTGCCGAGCGGTTGGCCGCCGGATTGCTGCTCAAGTGGGTTCAGACCTGTGCGTCCACGGGCAGCAGTCAAAAAAGATGCAACTCGGACTTGATACTAAAAGAACTTCGATATAGAAGGATATTCAATCTCGATGATTGAATGTCCAATGCGAGTCGCGGGGTTACACGCCGACTGCGACATAAGATAAGGAACCGTTGTTCCATGACCCCTGAACAGAATGATCTTTTGTGTCGTGTTGAGGGCGCAGCGCCGATGGGCGAGTTGATGCGCCAGCACTGGATGCCAGCGTGTATGATCGAGGAAGTGGCCGAGCGTGACGGAACGCCGTTGCGCGTGCGCCTGCTTGGTGAAGATATGGTGATATTCCGCGACACAGAGGGGCGGGTAGGCGCGCTCGACGAGAAGTGCCCTCACCGTCGCGCCTCGCTGGCGTTCGGCCGTAATGAGGAGTGCGGACTGCGCTGCCTCTATCACGGCTGGAAATTCGACGTGGATGGCAATGCCGTCGACATGTCGTCCGAGCCGGTCGATGCCAAGCTCCGGTCGACCATGAAGACCAAGGCCTATCCGGTGCGGGAAGCTGGCGGATTCGTGTGGGTATGGATGGGCGATCCCGATCAGGTTGCGCCATTCGATGCACCGAACTGGGCGACGGCGCCAGACAGGAAGATCAGCATCGTCAAGATGCACGGGTCTTGCAACTGGGCGCAGGTTCTAGAAGGGTCCATCGACTCCGCGCACAGCTCCAGCCTGCACTCGTCGAACATGCCTACCGCCACCGGGGTAAGCGGCTCCACGGCCACCGACACAGCCTGGCTGCGTCCGTCGGCGGACAAGGCACCGCGACTGGAGGTTCAGAAGACCCCCTTCGGCTTCCGCTATGTGGCCATCCGCAAGCCGATCGTGAACGAGGACACGACCGACTACATCCGAATGACGCTGTTCGTGGCGCCGTTCACAGTCCACATTCCTTCGAACGACCAGTACCACCTCAGCCAGATGCTGGTTCCGATCGACGACGAGAATACGATGTTCTACTGGATCGCCTGGCACCCGACCAAGGGTATCTCGCAGGATGCATGGCGCAAGTTCTGCGGCGCTGAAATCGGCAAGGATGTGGAGCCGATCACCTTCAGGAAGATCCGTACGCTGGAGAACAACTATCTCCAGGATCGCGAGGCGATGAAGGCGGGCGACTTCACCGGTATCTACGGCATCCCCACCCAGGACATGGCGATGTGGGAGTCGATGGGCAAGATCGCCGATCGTGGCGATGACCGCCTGGGATCGAGCGATAAGGCAATCTTCGCCTTCCGCACGCAGATGTACCGTGCCGCCCAGGCAGTGGCCAGGGGCGAACCGGCGCTTGGTGCCGGTACGGGCATTCCACATGCGAAGCTGATGTCGTTTGAGGGCATCGTACCCAAGGGTACGGACTGGCGCCTGCTCAATGTGTCGGAAGAGGAAATGGCCATCGGCGCGGATCAGAAGTCCCGCACCGATCTCGAGGAGATCGTTTCCTGATGATCGACACACTGGAGGCACTGCCGCCGACTGCCGGACTCTATCGCAAAGGACTGGATGACTTCGTGGCGAGGGTGCTCGCGGAGGATCTCGGAATCGGGGGTGACGTCACAACCTCGTCCACTATCGGCGCCGACGTTCGTCTTTCCGCGCAGATCCGCAGCCGACAGGACATCGTTCTTGCGGGTGTGGATCTGGCGGTCGCCTTCTTCATGGCCCTGGACCCGCAGGTGCGCGTCGAGAGGTTGGTGGAAGACGGGGCGCGGGTGCAGCCCGATCAACCGATCATGCGTCTTGAAGGCAATGCCCGCGCCATGCTCGCCGCTGAACGCTCGGCGCTCAACACGCTCCAGCATCTCAGCGGCATCGCCACGCTGACGCGCCAGTACGCCGATGCGGTCGCAGGAACCGGCTGCACGCTGCTCGATACGCGCAAGACCGTTCCCGGCCTGCGCGTGATCGAGAAGTATGCGGCGCGCATGGGCGGGGCGACCAACCATCGCATGCGGCTGGATGACGGTATTCTGATCAAGGACAATCATCTGGCGCTCTGCGGCAGCGTGGAGCAAGCGGTGCGATCCGCCAAGCAGTCGGGGCTGGAGGTCCAGGTCGAAGTGGATCTGATCGAGCAGATCGAGCCGGCACTCCGTGCGGGCGCCGATCGTCTGCTGTGTGACAACATGTCGCCTATGACGCTGCGCCAAGCGGTCGCGCTAGTGGACGGTAGGGTGCCGATCGAAGCATCGGGCGGCGTCCGACTGGACACCATCCGTGCGATCGCCGAGACCGGCGTGGACTTCGTGTCCGTCGGGCGCATCACGCAGAGTGCGCCGGCCGCGGACATCGGCCTGGACTATACACCGGCTTCAGACTGACGAACGTCTGCGCAGTATGGTCGTCCGTCCCGTAGATAGCACTTCCTGCAGAAGCGGGCAGGGGCTGCCTCGGGAGGTACGGGTCTGATCGGGATGGCGACCGGCCGGCAGGCGCCGGGCCGGCGTCTACAGCGAGGCCCAGCCTTTGAATTATCAGGCGGGGTCCCCGGCCGCGGCAACCTGTTCAGGTAAGGATTCCAGTTCCGCTTTAAGGTTGGCGGACATCCGCCGCAGCACTGACGCGCAGATCTCGACCTCTTGAGGATCGATGCCAGCCAGCGCCACCTGATTGATGTCTATTGCGTACTGCATCATCTCCTGTTCGAGGGCGCGGGCTCGGTCGGTCAGGAAGATGCGCAGCTTGCGCCGATCACTGGCGTCGCGCGTCCGCTCCACGAGCCCTTGCGCCACCATGCCGTTGATCATGGTAACGGTTGTGTTCTCGGCTACGTTGGTCATGTCGCTGAGATACTTTTGCGTCACCCCTTCGCCAAGCCAGAGTACGCGCAGATAATACCAGAAGCCCGATTTCAGCCCATGCCGGGAAAGATAGGCGTTGAGCAGCCTGTCGAACCGTCGATGGCAACGGCGCACCTGATAACCGAGGCTCTCTTCTGGATCCAGCTGCGGGGTAAGTGCGGACATCCGGCCCTCCATCGCGTTCGGCGGTCGTCAATGCCATCATGAAGCCGCCTCGGCAAGCCGCCCGTGTCCAACGAGTGCAACGCCCGGGATTCGCCGCAGGTGACGCGCTTCGGCGGATCCCGGGCGTCTCGGTCAGATGCGGAATTCGGCAAACGTCTCGGGCGCGAACATCTCCTCGACCGTCAGGCGACGGGGTGAGAGACCCTGTTCGTGGTGATAGCGCGTGAAGGTTTCCAGCACCTTGCGGTTCTTCTCAATGCCGTAGGGCCACCATTCGTCACCGAGCGTTGCGATGGTGTCCTCTACCATGGCGATCTGCCATGGCAGCATCGTCTTGAGCGAGGCGGACACACGTAGTTGCTCGTATGTGAGCTTCTGCGCTTCGACGAAGGCCTTGTAAAGTGACTGCGCAATCCAGCGATGCTTCTCGTAGATTTCGCGGCGAATTGCCACGACGTGCATGATGGGAAAGATGCCCGTCTTGGCGAAATAGGCCTTCTCCACATCGACGAAGTCAGGAAACAGCCGCCGTACCTTGCCGGGCTCGCTATAAAAGGTTGATGGTGCCCGGGCCGTATGCAGAGCGTCGATCTCGCCATCGGCCAGCATTCGGGTCAGTGTCTGGGTGGGACCGATCGGTTCCACCCTGAACTTGTCCGGGAGGTTGAGCTTCAGCTTCTCCTCGCGGCCGGGTTCTTCCTCGCCGCCGGTCACATAGGTAACGGAGGATGGGTCGATGCCGTACTCGTCCTGGAGGATGCCCCGGATCCATACGGGCGCCGTCATCTGGTACTCGGGCACGCCAATCCGCTTGCCTACAAGGTCCGTGGGCTTTTCGATCCCACTTTTGGCGGAGACGAAGATGCACGAGTGGCGGAAGAAGCGGGACGGGAACACCGGAATGGCGACAAAGGCCGGATTGTCGCGTCCAAGGGTGACGCAGTAGGAGGACATCGAGAGCTCGGCGACGTCGAACTCCTTGTTGCGAAGCATGCGGAAGAAGGTTTCCTCCACATCGAGCACCTGGAAATTCAAATCGATGCCGTCCGGCACCACCCGCCCGGTCTGAATGGCCTCTGTCCGGTCATATCCCCAGCAGGCCAACGAAAGGTTCAGTCGTGTCATCGTGTATTACTCTCCAGAAGCTATCGTAAGGGGGCGCGGGTCGACGTCGGCCGCCAGCCGGCTGGATTGAAGCAGGGCGGTGCAGCAGGCCATCGTGTCGAGGCCCCACTCGCCGTCGTGAATGGGAGGGCGGCTGTCGAGTACCGCGTCCGCAAACTCCTCGATCACCGCAGCGCGGGGAACTTCGGGCGGGTCGATGGGAATGAACTCGCGCGTGACATCGCCATAGACTTCGATGCCGGTCGGCAGCAGCTTGAGGTCGGCCCGTTCGCAGCTGACGAGAATGAAGCCGAAGTGCTCGTGATGCGGGGCGGCGTTCGGCAGGGTGCCGCCCGCGCCGAAAGTGCGGGCGAGCTTGGCCCGTTGCTCGTCGCCCGCGCTGAGTGTCGCGAGCAGGCGCCGCGCCTCGCCGTAACGGGCGGGGTCCTTCGGCTGGCCGAGCTCGGAAACCCAGCCTACGAGTTCATCGGTATCATAGTGGGCATAGCCGCTGTACGTCAGGGTCGCCGTGGCCCCGCCCGCGAAGCTCAGCAGCGCGGTATATGCTCCTTCGCTCGGTCTGGTTGCGTCCCAATTCGCCGCCATTGCTCGCACGCTGGCGACAGGTTGGCCCACGAGCCGCCGTACGACGTCGATCTGGTGCGCAGCCTGGCTATAGACGACCCCGCCGCCGCGGCTGCTGTCCAGTTCTTCCGCGCGCCGTGGCCGGAACATGAAATCTGTGAAGTTGAGCGCCGTTACAAGCCGGACGGAGCCGAAGCAGCCGGATGCCACGAGTTCTGCGCCACGCCGGACCTGCTCGTCGAAGCCGTGGCTCGGGCCGACGACGAGCACCCGCCCGCTGTCCCGCGCGGCTGCAGCCATCGCCGCGCAATCCGCAACCGTGGTCGCCATTGGCTTCTCGACCAGGACATGCTTGCCGGCCCGCAGGGCCGCGATCGTCTGGGTTGCATGATATTCGTGAGGGGTAGCTATGTACACCGCATCGATGTTGGGATTGGCAAGGAGCGTATTCATCTCGGCATAGCCCGGGCGGCCAAATTCCTCGGAGAAGCGGGTTAGCGCCCCCGGGCGAAGATCGAAGGCGCCGGCCAGTTCGATTCGGGGATGCCGGAGCAGGGCGGGCAAAGTCAGCATAAAGCCGCGGCCAAGCCCGATCACCCCCAGCTGCAGTGCCGTCATCCAGAACCTTCCGTTCACATCAATATGAATGGCGGATTGGTACTTCGATATAGAAGCATTTGCAAGCTGTTATCGTCTTGTCCGGCTCGCCCGGTTTTCCAGCGTACCGAGCTCCCCCGTCTACCGACCGTGGATATCCAGTATTATGCCCTGCAGATCGGGATGGGGCGGTCTGGAATCGGAAACGAGCATTTGGTTTCCACCAATCTGCTGAGGGTGGCTGGTCCGTCGACATTGAGCCGCGCAGTGCTAGGGCGTGCATTTGAAAAAGCAACCTATCCAAGAGCATCGACAATCCTGTCGCCTGGACATTGAGGGTCTGCTTCCGGCGTGCTTTGCCAGAACAGGGGGCGAGATGTCTTGGAATAGCAAGGAGGTTCCGTTTGTGCCGTCGAAGCTTTAGGGCCTGCTCCTGCGGAGGAGAGCGAAATGTTGCAGCGCACGTCTTCGATCGTGGGCGATGGCTGCGAATGTCCACTGCAGAGCATCACTGTGCTGGGAGGTTGCAGTCCGTCGGCTCCCGGGCGAACAACGCTGCCAGAGCTAGTGCGCATTGAACCCATTGCGACCGAACGGGGGGGGGGAACGCATTACAGCCGGTCAAGCCCTAGTAGCTCGTTCGCGTCCTCTGCCATAGTCGGCCGCCGAGCCGCGCGGAGGCCCGTCCCAGAAAGAATATCGTTGAAAAGATTTTGATGCCAAATCGCACTTCCTGTCGGCGGCGGTTGTCGGGAACGGCTCGACGACGGCGACTTATACAAGCCGACGCTGTTTGATGACGTCGATCCGGTGAGTGCACGGGTGCTGAAGGGAATCTTTCTGTCCGGGTGATGCGTGAACGGCACCGACGAGAAAGCCATCGATCGCTAATGCCAGCGTTTTCTGGCTTCACAGGATGTTGGTGGCGGATCCGACTGAGGCTCGAGATCGCTCGCCGGCTGCATACCGAGCAGTGCGAGCAGCTTTGCGGCGGGTATCTGACCTGCCCCCGCAGGTCACGTGCATGAGATCCACGGTTGTCCGCTGGGCGAAATGTCGTCGGCATACGGGCATTGACAATTAGTTACTTCTATATAGAAGTATTGGAAACGGACAGGCCCTTCCTCATAGGAAGATCCCTGAGCGGCTCCCGTGGGTTCCGTTCAATGTTTCAATCGATCACCTGATGCCGGGGGCCTCCGGGCAGTTGATCCCATAGGCAAGGCGTAACTTGAATATCTTCATCACGACGAGAGAAGGCGACAGCCAGACTGCCGCGCTGGCAGCCCAAGGCACGCTAATGGAAGCGATCCGGGATTCCGGCTTCGATGAATTGATGGCGCTGTGCGGTGGTTGCTGCTCCTGCGCGACCTGCCACGTATATTTGGATGAGGCTTTTGCGGACAAGGTGCCGCCGATTGGCGAGGATGAGGCCGACATGCTGGACTCGTCTGATCATCGCAGGCCCAATTCGCGCCTGTCGTGCCAGATCGTGTTGAGTAAGGCACTGGACGGGCTGCGGGTCACGATCGCGCCGGAAGATTAAGGCCAATACGCTGTCAGTACGGGAGTAGGGCAGGATGAAGCGGGCGGACATTGTGATCGTAGGGGCAGGGCATGGCGGTGCACAGGCGGCCGCCGCACTGCGTCAACGCAAGTTCGAAGGTTCGATCCTGATGATCGGCGAAGAATCCGAGATTCCGTATGAACGGCCTCCGCTGTCGAAGGACTATCTGTCAGGCGAGAAGGCTTTCGAGCGCATTCTCATCCGGCCCGCAGACTTCTGGGCCGACCACCGCGTCGAAATGGCAATGGGCGGGAAGGTCGTCGCGGTCGATCCGGAGGCGAGGACTGTTCAGCTGGAGGATGGCGGAACCATCGGTTATGGGGAGCTCGTCTGGGCGGCGGGTGGCCATCCGCGGAAGCTGTCATGCACCGGCCATTCACTGACGGGAGTCCATTCGGTGCGCACCCGCGCCGACGTTGACAGGATGATGGGTGAGCTGGACGATACGACTCGCGTGGTGGTCATCGGGGGCGGCTACATCGGTCTGGAAGCAGCTGCGGTGCTCAGCAAGCTTGGTAAGTCGGTCACAGTGTTAGAGGCGCAGGAGCGTGTTCTTGCCCGTGTCGCAGGTGTCGCCCTCTCCCGCTTCTACGAGGCCGAACACCGCGCGCATAGCGTCGACCTCAGGCTCGGAGTTGCGGTCGAATGCATCGAGGGGGATAGCCGTGTTACCGGCGTGCGCCTCGGCGATGGAACTGTGCTTCCCGCAGAGATGGTCATTGTCGGCATCGGGATCGTGCCTGCGGTCGAGCCGTTGCTTGCTGCCGGCGCCAGAGGAGGCAACGGCGTTGCCGTGGACGAGCATTGCCGGACATCGCTGCCGCACGTCTTCGCTATAGGGGATTGCGCCCTCCATGCGAACCCCTTCGCGGAAGGCCTGCAGATCCGGCTCGAGTCGGTTCAGAATGCAAACGACATGGCGACGATTGTCGCCAAGGCGATCACCGGGGCCCCTGAAGCCTATCACTCGGTGCCGTGGTTCTGGTCCAACCAGTACAATCTTCGCCTGCAGACGATCGGGCTGTCCATCGGGCATGACGAGGAAGTTCTGCGAGGCGATCCCCGCGCGCGCAGCTTTTCCGTAGTGTACCTGAGGCAGGGCAGGGTGATCGCGCTCGACTGCGTTAACGCCACCAAGGATTACGTCCAGGGCAAGGCGCTGGTGGCCGGCCGCCTGCAGATCGCAGCAGAGCAACTGGCGGATGCAACTGCACCGCTGAAGTCGCTGCTGCCTGCCTGAGCCACAGATTGGACGCAAGGTCGTTGTCCTTTGTCGCTCTCATTGCCGTGACAGCGCCTTTCGTATTCAAGCGACCTGGTGCCGGCAGCTGATGTCCACCCCCGCACCGGCACCGTAGGAAAAGTGGCGGCAGCGACTTCCGCCTATCTCGAACGCCTCGGCAAACCCTTGGCACTGTAGGCGACTGCCTTGCGCCCGCGAGAACGCGATGGTCGGCGGCTAAATCTTCTTCGGCTCGATCCAGTGGGTGACCACGTCGTCGTTCCGGTCGATCAGCGTGGCGACATAGTCGCCGATGTCCTCCGCGCTCGGCCATTCGGGGCGGTCGTGGTGGTGACTGATGCGCCTTCGGGTGTTGATGGGAGGCATCAGCAGCTCGTGCACCTTCAGCCCGGACGGACGAAGTTCCTCGGCGAGCGTCAGCGTCAGCGATCTCTGCGCGGCCGACATGGCGGCCACCGGCCCGGCGCCGGGATGCGGGCCTTCGGCGCTCTGCCCGTTGATATGGACATAGGTGCCGCTCCCCGAGGCCAGCAGGGGTACGAAAGTCTTCATCGCAAGGAAGTGAGTCGTGAGGTTGTTGCGGAGGATCCGTTCCCACTGGTCGAAGCCGAGATCGGTGATGGCAAAGCCCTGCGACCAGCCGCCCAGCGCCGCGACGATCAGGTCGATGCGGCTGGACAGTGCGGCGATCCTGTCACGCAGCGCCTCCGCCTCGGCCGGCGTGTCGAAAAGGCCATCGACGGTTTTCAGCGTGCCCGTCTCGATGTCGCCCACATAGTCGCGCAGGGCGTCGCCTTTCACCTGGCTGCGCGAAGGCACGATAACGGTTGCGCCGTGCTTCAGAAAGCTGCGGACGATCCCTTCGCCAACGTCGCCGGTGCCGCCCAGCACCAATGCCGTGAGGTCTTTCATCTGTTTTCCGTCCTCCATCCAATGCCGCCGCCGGTCCGGCTTGACGACCGAAGCGCCGCTCTCCTAGCATGATAACCGACAGGTGTTGGATTAACCAGCCCTGATAGGGGCGGCAGATGACGGTGCATTCACGAGCGGCGGACAAGGGCTTTGGCGACGGCGCTGAAGCCGAGGATGCGCGGATAGAGCGCACCCGTGCCCGGCTCGCCGCCGCGGTGCTTTCGCTGGCGGCCGAGCGGGACATCACGAGTGTGTCGGTTTCGGAGCTAACGCGCCGCGCGGGCATCAATCGCAGCACTTTTTACGAACATGCCCGCACGCCCGTGGAACTGCTGACCCGCGTCCTCTCCTGCGAGCTGGATATGGTGCGGCGGCGCGGGATGGACCAGCTCGAACGCGACGGCCTCCTGCTGCGCGACCTGACCCGCAGCACGCTGCACGCAATTCTGGCGCATGTCCTCAGGCATGAGGATGTCTACGGCGGCGTCGGTCGCGCCTCGGCCAGGTTTGCCCTGCGCGTGGTGCTCGCCGAGCATATCGAGCAATCCATGCTGACCATATTTCGCGAAGGCTTCGTGAACCCGCCGATGCCGGGACCGGAAGCCGCCGCGCTCTATGCGGCCCAGCTCGCCCATGGCGCCGCCGGCGCCGTCGAGGCCTGGCTGCATCTTCCCGGGCCTCGCGACGAACGGATGCTGCTGGCCGCCATCGAGGCGATGTACCCGTCCTGGTTCGCGCCCGATCGGGCGCTTTGAGGGACGCCTCGGGCTTCCGTGCCGCCCGCTTGTCAAGAGGTCTCCGATCGTCATCGGGACGACTGGCGGCGGCGGGCTGGCGCGCTTCCAAGCGGCCGGCCCGCTGTCCATGCCATCGAGCGCATATTCCATGCTCCTGGTCTGGCGGGAAATCGGCCGGCATCGGCACCGCACCTTGTATCCCGTCCGTCCTTGCCTGACTGATGCCGGTGACGGCCGAGCCGGGCGCATTGCCGGGCTCGGTCGTCGTGGCTATGTCGTGGACTCCGTGGCCTGATGGAAGACATTCCGCCAGACGCCGTTCTCCTTCTCGTAGATCCGCACATGACGTGCGTGCTTCACCGGATTGAGGCCTTCCCGCGTCCGGATCCTGTTTCTGTAACTGCCCACCGCATAAGCAAATTCGGGCCGGGCGATTATCCTGTTCTCTTCGATATCGAAGCTTTCGAAGCGGAACTCGGCACGGGCGAGACCGTCCAGGAATTCGGCCTTGCTTCGCCGCCGGCCAGTGCTCTCGATGTGGATGTAGCGGTCGCTCGTGATATCGTCCAACGTGGCGACATCGCCGCGGAGGAGGGCGTCCATGCGCACCGTTTCGAGCCGGGCCACAATTTCCCGGACATCCTGTTCAGACATTGCGGGATCCTCTCAAAATCACTGTCCACTCATATGCGGCCGCTTGCGCGCATCCTGCAACAGGTCCCAAGTCAACGCGCTCCCTCACCCTTCCCTGCGCGGGCGCCTTCGGTTACTTGTCCTGGCAAATCACTGCCTGTCGCGCATGTACATGCGCGACGACATTTGAAGCCGGAGAACTGAATTGAGCCTGCCGAAGATAGGGATCGTGATCGGATCCACACGTGAAGGACGCTTCGGCGACAAGGTTGCGGACTGGATCCATGGCTTGGCGTCGCAACGCAGCGATTTCGAGTTCGAGATTGTCGACCTGCGTGATTACCCCCTCCCGCTGTACGACGAGCCGGCCCCGCCGATCTATCAGCCGGCTACCCACGAGGTGGCGCAACGGCTCAGCGCCAGGATGGCGGGACTGGACGGGTACATCTTCATCACCGCCGAGTATAATCACGCGCCGACAGGCGCGATCAAGAACGCCATCGACTATCTTTTCCCGGAGCTGGGTCACAAGCCTGCGGCCTTCGTGGGATATGGCGGCGTCGGCGGCGCACGCGCCGTCGAGCAATTGCGGCTGATCCTGGTGGAGCTTCGGGTCGCCCCGCTTCGTGACGCCGTGCATATCGGCCTGGCCGAATTGCTCGGCATCAGGGAAGGCAAGACCTTCTCGGATTATGAATATCTCACCCGCAGCGCCGAAACGATGCTCGATGAACTCGCCTGGTGGACCAGGACGCTTCGCGAAGGTCGAAACGACCGATAACCAACGACCGTTTCCTGCCTCGAACTGCATAAGCGAGCAAGGGGAGAGAGGTCGGCGCGCTGCTCGCCCAAGCGCCGGGATTCACGGGAAGCATGCGGAACCGGCGCCCGCGGTCGACGCGCTATGGCGCCGTTTCGTGGTCATCCTCCAACTCGACGCTTCGCTCCTGGATGCAGGCGGGCAAATGCACCGCCAGATAGTCGATCAGGCTGCGGACCGACGGCAGCATCCCGCGCGGGGTCGGATAGAGCAAATGGATCATGTGGGTCTCGGCGGACCAGTGCGGCAGCACCGTTTCGAGAACGCCGCCGCGGACGGATGCGGACACGATAGGCTCCGGCAGCAATGCGACGCCGATGCCGTTGACGGCCGCCTGGAGCTGCATGCGCAGATCGTCGGTCGACAGCCTGGGCGTGTGCGTTATCACGGCGGCTTGGCCCGACGGGCCGGCGAGCGCCCACCGCGCCTGGCCGTCATGCACGTCTCCGGGCCTGCTGAACGTATCCATCCGCGCAAGATCCTGCGGCGTCCGGGGCCGTCCAGCGGCATCCAGATAGCCGGGGCTGGCCACCAGCACGCGGCGCGCTTGTCCGAGTTTCCTGGTCACCAGTCCGGCCGCGCCGTCGATCCGGGCGCCCGCGCGCAAGGCCAGGTCGATGCGCTCCCGCAGCAGATCGACGAGGCGGTCGCTGGCCTCCAGTTCCAGACTGACTTTGGGATAAGTCGCCAGATAGCCCGGCAGGATCGGCGCGAGATAGCTCTGGGCCATCACCTGCGGGCAACTGAGCCGCACGGTGCCCGCCGGCTCGCGGCGCAGGTCCGCCATGCTGTCGAGGGCGCTCCGGGCGCCTTCGACCAGAGCCTGCGCCTGGACGAAGAAACGCTCGCCGGCTTCGGTCGCCGCGACATGCCGCGTGTTGCGCTGGAGCAGGCGCACGCCCAGCCGATCCTCCAGCGCGGCGACGCGGCGGCTGAGCCTGGTCTTTTCGATGCCGGTCGCGCGCGCCGCCGCCGAGAAACCGCCATGCTCCACCACGGCCGCGAAATAGGCGAGGTCGTTCAGATCTTCCATGAAGCAAGCCCATTGGTGCGTATATGCACCAGTCTTTACCGATTTTGCCGAATTATCAAGCCGGTGGTGCTTCCTTATATCCTATCCACGACAAGACCCGAAGCGGCGGAAGCGGTGGATGCCTGAATGAGCCTGATTCTTTCTCCCGTCGTGAATGCCGGGCCAGCGACGCTCGGCGGTCATTTCTCGGCGCATCGCCTCGACCTGGCCGGGCTTGGCGATTTCGCTTCGCCGGTGATGGGCTTCGATCAATACCGGATGAGCGGCCCCACCTTCGCGCCGCATCCGCATGCCGGATTCTCGGCGGTTTCCTATGTGTTTGAAGACTCCCCGGGCGGACTGCGCAATCGCGATTCCCTGCAGCACGATCTGGTGATCGAGCCGGGCGCGATGGTGTGGACGCAGGCCGGGTCGGGCGTGGTCCATGACGAATTTCCCGCGCGGACCGGCGAGGAGGTCCACGGCGTCCAGATTTTCATCAACCTGCCGCGCCGGAAGAAGGACCTGCCGCCCCGGATGCTCGCCATCGCCCCGACGGACGTTCCCGAGGTCGTGGACGCGGCCGGCAATCGCACAAGGGTGCTGGCCGGCCGTTTCGCCGAGACGGTCAGCCCGGTGGAGCCGGCCGAGCCGTTCGACCTGTTCGACGTCACGGCCCGCGGCGCGTGGCATTTCCGCGTGCCCGCGCGGCGCAATGTGCTCGTCTATGTCCTGAGCGGCGCCATCGAGGTCGGCGCCGGCGATCAGGTCCGACAGGTGAAAGCCTTTCAGGCGGTCGCGGGGCAAGCGGACGAGGCGGACGATCTCCATGTGAAGGCGCGGGAGCCGGCACAGTTTCTGCTGCTTTCAGGCACGGATCCGCGCGAGCCGGTGGAGATCTACGGGCCTTTCATCATGAATGATCAGGCGCAGTTGACGGCCGCCTTCGAACGCTACCGCAGGGGCGAGATGGGGCGCCTGTCGCCGATCACCTGAATCCAGCCCGGCCCTGGGAGGGCTTCCTGCACTACAAACCGGAGAAATCAAGATGAGCAAGAGTCACTCTGGAAGGGTTGCCCTGGTTACTGGAGCAGGTCGTGGGATCGGCCGGGCGATCGCGATAAAACTCGCGGAGCTTGACGCGAAGGTCATTCTTGTGGACCGCGAGGATCCCGGCGAGACGGCGGTGCTGATCGGCCCCGCCGCGACTTCCGTGCAAGCCGACGTCTCGCGGGATGAGGAGTGGGCGAGGATCGCGGCCTTGGCGGACGCGACTTTCGGTCGGTGCGACATCGTCGTCAACAACGCCGGAATATATCCGACGGCGAGAATCGAGGATCTCACGGTCGAGACCTGGCGACGGACCCTCGCGGTCAATCTGGACGCCCATTTCTTCAGCGCGCGCCATCTCGTCCCCCTGATGCGCCGGCATGGCTGGGGGCGCTTCGTCAATATTTCGTCCAGTTCGATCGGCACGCCGCTTCCCGGAACCAGTCATTACATGGCCAGCAAGATGGGGGTCATCGGCTTTGTCCGGGGGCTTGCAAACGACGTCGCGGAGTTCGGAATCACCGCGAATGCCGTGCTGCCGACAATCGTCCAGACTCCCGGAACGAAGGATGCGCCGCCGGAGTTCGCCGAATCGGTATGGCGGCAGCAGGCCATCAAGCGGTTCAGCGAGCCGAACGATCTGGTGGGGCCCATCGCGTTCCTTACCAGCGAAGATGCGCATTTCATCACGGGGCAAGCTCTGCCGGTGGATGGCGGACTGTACAGGGTTGGGTGACTAGACTGGTAGATCGGAGACTGTTTATGTCGCCATTCGAGCTTTTGAGCCATGGCCAGGTGAAAGGGCGCCGGATCGGTCAGTTTGCTGACCGGGGTGACAGCGGTCAAGGCCGGAAGGTCGAACTCATCTTGGCGGAAACCGGCGCCATTGTGGAGGCTGCGACATGGATCCCAGGGCCCCAAAGACGCCGAGGCGCTTGCATCTGCGTGCGAAGTCAAGCGGTCTGGCGCAGTTTGATGGGTCCAACACCGGCACGAACCTCACGGTGGATGACAGCGCGACGGCCAGAACCGGGCATTTCGGTTCTGTCCTGACCTTCAGGGTAACGCCTCGGGACGCAAGGCCGATGTCGCCTTGTGCCGGGACAGGAGCATTACGTTATGAAAAGCAGAATTCTGATCAGTAACCGTTACGGTCAATCGGATGTCCTCAGTATCATCGAAGAGGAGCTTCCTTCCCTGGCGGCGGGTCACGCCCGGATCGAAGTCAGGGCGGCTGGCATCAACCCGATCGATGCGCGCAGGATGACGGGCGAAATCCGGTTCGGTCCCCTGCCTTTGAGGTTCGGCACCGAGTTCGCGGGCCTCATCACGGAACTGCCCGCCGACGCGGGGCAATGGGCCATTGGCGACGAGGTTCTCGGCTCCGGCGGCGGCTTTACGCACGCCACGATCATCGACGTTCCGGTCGGCAACCTCATCCGGCGTCCGTCCACGATCGATTGGGCCGTGGCTGGCTGCCTGGCCGGAACCTCCCAGACTGCGATGGCGGTCCTCGACGAGCTTGGCGACATCGGATCGCTGCTGGTCCATGGCGGCGCGGGCGGGGTCGGCACCGTGCTGGTCCAGCTTGCCCGCGAGAAGGGCATCGAGGTCGTGGCGACGGATTCGGGGGCCAACCACGACTATCTGCGCACGCTCGGTGCAACGCC
This sequence comes from Sphingobium lactosutens DS20, assembly GCF_000445105.1. GTDB lineage: Bacteria > Pseudomonadota > Alphaproteobacteria > Sphingomonadales > Sphingomonadaceae > Sphingobium > Sphingobium lactosutens. The sequence goes on from NZ_ATDP01000108.1 coordinate 114,973, forward strand.
CGTCGCTTATGGTCCCGGCCTGGCCGAGCGCATCGGGACGGTCCATCCCGCTCCGTTCGACGCGGCGATCATCCTGGCCGGCACCGAGGAAGCCACGCACGCCTCGCTCGCCACGGTGAAGCCGGACGGGGATATCGCATCCACCACGGGTATCCCCGCCCCATCGGAACGGGTCCGCGCGACGGGGCACAAGCCCAGTCCCGCCAATCTCCAATATGTCGTGGATCGGGTCGCAGACGGCCGGATCAGGTGGGAAGTCAGCGAGACTTACCCCTTCACCAGGGCAGCCGAAGGCTTTGGCGCTGTTCTGCAAGGGCACACGCGGGGCAAACGTGTCCTGATTTTCTGATCCCGGCGCTCTCTTCGCGGAGCGTGATCGACACCATACGCCGCCTGCAGTTGTTCGGAACGGGCGAAGAAATCCGAGTCATCATTGCGACTCGTAGCGAGGAACCCCCTTGTTTGCCGCGGCATTGGTACCGCGCAGCCCGACAGCGGGCTCATCGCCCGGCGTATCGGGAACCGATGGATGCGGTTTCGACGGTCCAAAAGGATTTGGCAGCGAAGAGGTAATCGCGAACGATCGAACTGATCGCCTGACCGTGCCGCTTCGATACAGTTTGGCGGTGAGCAAATGAGGCATACGGTTCAGGCAATATCTGGCATAGAATGAGTTGCCGATCATGCCGGCACCGCAAGACTATTTGTTATTCATGGGCAGCTTTACTCGCAGCGCATCGAGGACGAAATCCGTGACATCAGGTTCGTTAAACGTTGAAGCACTCCTGGTAGATGATATCGCGACACCGCGCGCCAAGGCCCACAGAACGCGCGCAATCAATTTGCCGTCATCTACGGTTCAGCGCAGGCTGTGTGATGTGCAGTTCCTCGGCGGCCTTGGAAAAGCTGCGGTTTTTGGCGATAGCAAGAATGTGCCGTAGACGCGTGAGATCGATATCCATGCGCGCGATCTATCATCGCGCCAGCCAACTTGCATCTATCCCGCGCTTCGCATGCTGACACCACCCAGCTCCACCGGATTTTGCCAGAGCGACTGAGGAGGGCCTGTCCATGAAACTGAAGATGCTCAAAAAGCGCACTGGGAAACTGAACGGCATGCGCCTGATCCGCGGCGACAGCTTCTGCATGGGATCGGAAGAATTCTATCCGGAAGAGGAGCCGGTACGCGTGGTCTCCGTCGGCGACTTCTGGATGGACGAGACACCGGCCACCAACGCCCAGTTCGCGCACTTCGTCGACGCAACTGGCTACGTCACCTTTGCCGAACGCTTCCTCTCGCCGCAGGACTATGCGGGCTATTCCCCCGAGATGCTTGTACCCGGATCGTCCGTCTTTGATCCGCCACAAGGACTGGCCCGCCTGTCGTTTTCCGCAGACACCGTCCCGGCCTGGTGGCAGTTCGTGCCGGGAGCCAGCTGGCGTCATCCGTTGGGGCCGGGCAGCGGTATCGAGGCCAGGGAGGATCATCCGGTCGTACATGTGGTCGCCGAAGACGCGGAGGCCTACGCCAGTTGGTCGGGCAAGTCCCTGCTCACCGAAGCGGAGTGGGAATATGCCGCGCGCGGCGGCCTGGACGGCGCGAAATTTGCCTGGGGAGATGAACTGGAGCCCGACGGCCGACGGCTGGCCAAATATTGGGAAGGTGACTTTCCCAACGAAAATCGCGCACCGCCGGGCCTCGAACGCACCGTCCCCGTGCGCAGCTATCCGGAAAACGGTTACGGCCTGTATGATATGATCGGCAACGTCTGGGAATGGACGGCGGACTGGTATTCGCACGCTCGTGTCGATGGATCCTCGTGCTGCGGCAGCGTTGGGCGAGAGCAGGACGCGATGCAAAAAAGTGTCGATCGCGATGCAGCCATCGCCGTGCCGCGGCGGGTTCTAAAGGGCGGATCGCACCTTTGCGCCGCCAGCTATTGCCGCCGCTACAGGCCGGCAGCGCGTTGGCCGCAAGCTATCGACACCTCGACCTCCCACATCGGTTTCCGTTGCATCGTTCGGCGGTAAAGCCGGGCTAGACTCAAATCTCGCGACGCAAATTCGCTTGTGCTCCGTACTGACCTGGCAAATCTTTGACGATATCGTCGTGCTGAGTGTGTTTTTACGTGCAGTCCCTATCAGCTGCCGACTTCCTCGGGCCAGTAGAGCCGCATCGGATTGTCGATCAGCAGCTTGCGTTGCAATTCCACCGTCGGGGCGATGCGCGGGATCATGTCGACCAGATGGCCGTCGTCGGGGACCGCATCCTGCATGTTCGGGTGCGGCCAGTCGGTGCCCCACAGGACGCGATCCTGATAGTCGGCGACCAGCGGCGCGACGGCATCGGCAAAGGCGTTCCACGGATCACCTGTCGGGTCCAGACGATCCGGGCATGTCGCCTTGAACCAGATATCGTCGCGGCTTTCGAGGAAGGCGCGGAACGCTTTCATGTCGGCGCCGTCCGGCCCCTGCGTCACGTCCGGGCGGCCCATATGGTCGATCACCAGCGGCACCGGAATCGCGTCCATGAAGGGGCGCAGTTCCTCCAATATGTCCGCCTCGAAATAGATGACGACATGCCAGCCCTTGGGCAGGCGCTTGGCGACGTCCAGGAACTTGTCCTTGGGCGCGTCATCGACCAGTCGCTTCAGGAAATTGAAGCGGATGCCGCGCATCCCGCCCTCATGCAAAGCGGCGAGATCGGCCTCCGAAATGGACGGATTGACCACGGCGACGCCGCGCGCCTTGCCATTGGACTTGGCGATCGCGTCCAGCGTGGCGGCATTGTCGGTGCCGTGGCAGCTTGCCTGGACGATGACATTGCGGGCGAAACCCAGATGATCGCGCAGCGCGAACAGCATGTCCGGGCCGGCATCTTCTGGCAGATATTTCGCCTTCGCGCTGAACGGAAACTCCGCCATCGGGCCGAACACATGGCAATGGGCGTCGATCGCGCCGGCCGGGGGTCTGTAGCGCGGCCTGGAGGGATTGCCGTGCCAGCTGATAATCCGGTCTGTCATGCGAAAACCTCTCCATCCATCAACTTGCGCGCGGTGCGCAGCATGGCGGCGCTGGTGACCGTGCCGCTCTCGTCCAGTTCCATGACGCAGGTCGTCTCGCCGGTGGGATGCTCGACCGACAGCGTCTTGCGATGGCCGTCGGGGATCGACGCGACTTCGGCCGCGGGCGATCCGTCGATCAGGCAGGCGGTGGCGACGCTGACCGCGCCCAGTACGCCGATCGAGGCATGGGCGCGATGCGGGATGAAGCTGCGCACCGTGACCGTGCCGCCATCGCGCGGCGGGGCGACCAGCATCATCTTGGGCACCGATTTTTCGCGCACGTCGCCCAGGTTCATCCGTTCGCCGACGGCGAGGCGGATCGCCTCGATCCGGGCTTTGAGCGCCAAGTCCTTGTCCAGCGTGTCGCGGTCCTCATAGCCGGTGATGCCGACATCCTGCGCCTTCATCACGACGCAGGGCATGCCATTGTCGATCAGGGTGACGCGCACGCCCTCCACCTCGTCAAAGGCGTTGCCGGTCGGCAGCAGCGCGCCGCAGGAAGAGCCGGCGGTGTCACGAAACTCCAGCGGGATCGGCGCGGCGCTGCCGGGCACGCCGTCGATCTTCGCTTCGCCCTCATAGCGGACTTTGCCGCCGGGCGTCTGCACCGTGGCGATCGCGATCTGTCCGGTATTTTCCATGAAGATGGCGACGCGGGTCTCGCCGTCCTGCGCGGCGACGAGGCCACGCTCGATCGCGAAGGGGCCGATTCCGGCCAGGATATTGCCACAATTCTGCGCATCACTGACAATCGCCTGATCGACGAAGACCTGGAGGAAGAGATAGTCGACGTCGACGCCCTCCCGATCGGATTTCTTCACCACCGCCACCTTGCTGGTCAGCGGATCGGCGCCGCCCATGCCATCGATCTGGCGCGGATCGGGCGATCCCATGACCCGCAGCAGGAAGGCATCGCGCGCGGCGCTGTCGGCGGGCAGATCTTCCGAAAGGAAATAGCCGCCCCTGGACGTGCCACCGCGCATCCACATGACGCGGGCGCTGGTCTGGCCGTCAGACATATTTGAGGCCCATTTCCTGAAGGCGCGGGCGCATATTGTAGATGTCGAGGCCGAGTTCGCCGGCCGCCAGGCGGACGCGCTTGGCTTCCTCGGCGGCCTCGCGGGCCTGCGCCTTTTCCAGCACGGCGGCGGCATCGGCGCGCGGCACGATGCACACGCCATCATCGTCGGCGATGATCACGTCGCCCGGATTGACCAGCGCATTGGCGCACACGACCGGGATGTTGACCGACCCCGGCGTGCCCTTGATCGTGCCCTGGGCATGGACCGCCTTGGACCAGACCGGGAAGTTCATTTGGCTAAGGTCGCGCACGTCGCGCACGCCCGCGTCGATGATGAGGCCGCGACAACCCCGTGCCTGGGCGGAGGTGGCCAGAAGGTCGCCGAAATAGCCGTCGGTGCACGGGCTGGTCGGGGCGAGCAGCAATATGTCGCCTTCTTTCAGCTGCTCGATCGCGACATGGACCATCCAGTTGTCGCCCGGCGGGGCGGAGATCGTTACCGCGCTGCCGGCGATGCGGGCGCCCGGATAGATGGGGCGCATATAGGGGGCGAGCAGGCCCTTGCGGCCCTGGGCTTCATGGACGGTGGCGACGCCCGCCCTGGCGAGGCCATCGATGACGGCGAGATCCGCCCGTTCGATATTCTGGACGACAATGCCGGACATCAAGCCTTCTCCTAATCCATCATGTTGACAGCGATGTGGACAGGTGCAGCGCGATGCTCAAATCCGAACTGGAACCAGTGCATAAATTTTTGCTAAGTGTTGGATATGAAACCCGACCAGTTCAATATCCGTCATCTGGCCGCGATGGCGGCTGTGGTGGAGCTTGGCAGCGTCAGCCTGGCGGCGCGCGCGGTGAACCTGACCCAGCCGGCGGTCACCCAGGGGATCGCCAAGCTGGAGGCGCAACTGGGCCTGCCGCTGTTCGCGCGCCAGCCCGGCGGCATGGTCGCGCTGGAGCCGGCGGAGCGGCTGAAGCCCCGGATCGATGCAGCACTGCGCCTGATCGGCAGCAACCGGGTGACGGCGGCGCAGGTCCGTGCCTTCGTCGCCCTGGCGCGCGGCGGCAGCTATGCCGCGGCGGCGGTGGCGACCGGCGTGGCCGAACCCTCGCTGCACCGGGCGGTGGGGGATCTGGGGCTGGCGCTGGGCCAAAGGCTGGTCGACCGGCGCGGGCGCGGCGTGATGCTGACCAGGGCCGGGACGGTGCTGGCGCAGCGGCTGCGGCTGGCGCTGGCGGAATTGCGGCAGGGGCTGGAGGATCTGGCCGACCTGTGTGGGCAGGAGGGCGGGCGCATCCTGGTCGGCGCCATGCGGCTGTCGCGCGCGCCTGATCCCCGATGCGATCGCCCGCTTTCGCGCCGATTTCCCGCTGGTCGACATCAGCGTGCATGAAGGATCCCATGCCGAACTGGTCAGCCCGCTGCGCGATGGCGAAATCGACATGATGGTCGGCGCGCTGCGCGATCCCGCCATGGCGCTGGACCTGACGCAACGGCCATTGTTCGAGGATCGACCGACCATCTTGGCGCGTCACGGCCATACGCTGGCGGCGGGCTGGGACGCCGATGCGCTGCGCCGTTATCCCTGGATCCTGCCCCCGGAAGGCACGCCCCTGCGCCAGTTGTGGCAGGCGATGTTCGCGGCGCTGGGCGGTGATCTGCCGGCGGTGCCGGTCCAATGCGGATCGGTGATGACGATCCGGCAATTGCTGGTCGGCGGCGATTATCTGACCTTGCTGTCGCACGATCAACTGGCGCTGGAGCTGGAGGTGGGTCTGCTGATCGATATCGGTCCGGCCCCGGGTGCGATCAGCCGGACCATCGGCCTCACCACGCGGGCCGACTGGCGCCCGACCCGGTTGCAGCAGCAGTTCATGGCCGCGATCGATCAGGCGGCGGCGCATATGAATTCGTAAAATCTTATACTAACCCAGCGGATTCGATTGGCGGCATCTGCCATGATCCGTCATCCCTGCCGCCATGGAGCAGGAAATCGGTCTGATCGGATTTGGCGAGGCGGGGTCCACCTTTGCGATGGCGGGGGACTGGATGGACGCGGCCCGCGTCTATGATATCCAGACGGATGTCGGCACCACCCGCGATGCGATGCTGGCGCGCTGTGCCAGGGCCGGCGTCCAGGCCGTGCCGACGCTGGCCGATGCCGTCGCGCCCGTCACCTTCATCCTGTCGCTCGTCACCGCCGACCAGGCGCTGGCGGTGGCGCAGGCTGCCGCCGCCCATATCGCCTCCGGCACCCTCTATTGCGATTTCAACAGCGTCGCGCCGCAGACCAAGCAGGCGGCCGCCCGCGTGATCGAGGCGGCCGGTGGCCATTATGTCGATGTCGCCGTCATGGCGCCGGTCGATCCGGCCCGGCTGAACGTACCGCTGCTCGTCAGCGGTGCCCATGCCGATGCGGCGCGGGCGGGGCTGGCCCGGCTGGGTTTCACCAGTATCCGCGTCGTCGGCGAAGCCGTCGGCCGGGCATCGGCGATCAAGATGATCCGATCGGTCATGGTCAAGGGGCTGGAGGCGCTGACCGCCGAATGCATGCTGGCGGCCGATGCGGCGGGCGTGCTGGACGAGGTGATCGAATCGCTCGACGCCAGCGAGAAGCCGGGTCCCTGGGATATTCGCGCCGACTATAATCTCGACCGCATGATGGTCCACGGGCTGCGCCGCGCGGCCGAGATGGAGGAGGTCGTCAAGACGCTCGATGGCCTGGGCACCGGCTCCGCGATGACGCGCGGCACGGTCGAGCGCCAGCAGGCGATCGGCACGCTCGGCCTCAAGGCGCCACCCGAAGGGCTGGGCGCCAAGATCGACAGCATCACCCAAGCAAAAGCAGAACAGACAGGAAAGGCCGACGCGGCATGACCATGATTATCGACTGCCACGGCCATTATACCGTGCTGCCCAAGGGGCATGACGCCTGGCGCGAGGAGCAGAAGGCGGCGTTCAAGGCGGGCGTGCCTGTCCCCGCCTATCCCGACATCAGCGACGCCGAAATCCGCGAGACGATCGAGGCGAACCAGTTGCGCCTAATCAAGGAACGTGGCGCCGACCTCACCATCTTTTCGCCGCGCGCTTCGGCCATGGCGCCCCATGTCGGCGACGCGGCGGTGGCGAAGGAGTGGGCGATGCGCTGCAACGATCTGATCGCGCGCGTCGTCGGCCTCTTCCCCGAAACCTTCGTCGGCGTGTGCATGCTGCCCCAGTCGCCCAAGGCGGATATGGCAAACAGCATTGCCGAGCTGGAACGCTGCGTCGACATGGGCTTCATCGGCTGCAACCTCAATCCCGATCCGGGCGGCGGCCATTTCCAGCACCCGCCGCTGACCGATCGTTACTGGTATCCCTTCTACGAGAAGATGGTCGAGCTGGACGTGCCGGCGATGATCCATGTGTCGGGCAGCTGCAACCCGGCGATGCACGCGACCGGCGGCTATTATATCGCCGCCGACACCATCGCCTTCATGCAGTTGCTGGAAGGCGACCTGTTCAAGGACTTCCCGACCCTCAAGTTCATCATCCCGCATGGCGGCGGCGCCGTGCCCTATCATTGGGGGCGTTACCGGGGCCTGGCCGACATGCTGAAGAAGCCCGACCTGTCGATCCATCTGATGAACAACATCTTCTTCGACACCTGCGTCTATCACCAGCCCGGCGTCGACCTGCTGGCCGATGTGATCGACAACAAGAATATCCTGTTCGGGTCGGAAATGGTCGGCGCGGTGCGCGGCATCGATCCCACCACCGGCCATTATTTCGACGATACCAGGCGCTATGTCGACGCGCTGGACATCAGCGATGCCGAGCGTGCCGCGATCTTCGAGGGCAATGCCCGCCGGGTATTCCCCCGGCTCGACGCGCAATTGAAGGCGCGCGGCCTGTAACCCAGTCCCCGCGGAGGGGCGCGTTCATCCCCCGGTCTTTTGTTGGAAGGAAGGGCCGGGGGATGGACGCCAAGAGAGGATGAGATGAGCATCGATATCCACGAATATCTCGCCGAGTTCGACGATATCCCCGGCACCCGCGTCTATACGGCGGCGCGGGCGCGCCAGGGCTATTGGATGAACCAGTTCGCGATGAGCCTGATGAAGGCGGAGAACCGCGTCCGCTGGCTGGCCGGCGAGCGCGCCTATATCGACGAATGGCCGATGACCGAGGCGCAGAAACAGGCGATCCTCGACCGCGATTATAATCGCTGCCTGGATCTCGGCGGGAACATCTATTTCCTCGCCAAGGTCTTCTCGACCGACGGCCTCAGCTTCCTGCAGGCGGTCGGCACCATGACCGGGATGAGCCCGGAAGATTATCAGGCGATGATGATCGCCGGCGGCCGCTCGCCCGAGGGTGTCCGCTCCATCAAGGAGAAACGCTGATGGCCCGCATCACTGCCGGCGTCGCCACCAGCCATGTGCCCGCCATCGGCGCTGCCATGGACCTCAAGAAGACCGCCGAGCCCTACTGGCAGCCGCTGTTCGCCGGCTATGACTGGTCGCGGCAATGGATCGCGCAGGAAAAGCCCGATGTCGTGATCCTGGTCTATAATGACCATGCCTCCGCCTTCGACATGAAGATCATCCCGACCTTCGCGATCGGCTGTGGCGAACGCTACAAGCCGGCGGACGAGGGCTGGGGGCCGCGCCCGGTGCCCGACGTGATCGGTGAGCCGGATCTCGCCTGGCACATCGCCCAGAGCCTGATCCTGGACGAATTCGACATGACCATCATCAACGAGATGGATGTCGACCATGGCCTGACCGTGCCGTTGAGCCTGATGTTCGGCCAGCCCGACGCCTGGCCGTGCCGGGTGATCCCGGTCGCGGTCAATGTCGTGACCTATCCGCCGCCGTCGGGCAATCGCTGCTGGCGGCTGGGCGAGGCGATCGCCCGCGCGGTCGAGAGCTTCCCCGAGGATCTCAACGTCCAGATCTGGGGCACGGGCGGTATGAGCCACCAGCTTCAGGGGCCGCGCGCCGGTCTCATCAATGCCGAGTGGGATAACCGCTTCCTCGACCTGATGAGCCAGAGCGACGATGGCGAGGCGCTGCGCGCGATCGAGCATATCGAATATCTGCGCGAGACCGGGTCCGAAGGGATCGAGATGGTCATGTGGCTGATCATGCGCGGCGCGCTGGGCGACAAGGTCCGGCCGCTGCACCGCCATTATCATGTTCCCGCTTCCAACACCGCGGTCGGGCACCTGGTGCTCGAACCCGCCCGCTAACCTTTCCTGGGAGAATATCATGCGTATTGCCCTCGCCGGTGCCGGCGCCTTTGGCGAAAAGCATCTTGATGGCCTCAAGAATATCGACGGCGTCACCGTCACCTCGATTATCGGCCGCGAACTGGAGGCGACGAAGAAGGTCGCCGGGAAATATGGCATCGGCCATGTGACGACCGACCTCAACGAGACGCTGGCGCGGGACGATGTCGATGCGGTGATCCTGTGTACGCCGACCCAGATGCACGCGGAGCAGGCGATCGCCTGCATGAATGCGGACAAGCATGTCGAGGTGGAAATCCCGCTCGCCGACAGCTGGGCCGATGCGCAGGCGGTGCTCGCCAAGCAGAAGGAAACCGGCCTTGTCTGCATGGTCGGCCATACCCGCCGTTTCAACCCGTCGCACCAGTTCGTCCACAACCGCATCCAGGCAGGCGAATTCAACGTCCAGCAGATGGACGTGCAGACCTATTTCTTCCGCCGCAAGAACATCAATGCCAGGGGCGAGCCGCGGTCGTGGACCGACCATCTTCTGTGGCACCATGCCGCGCACACGGTCGACCTGTTCGCCTATCAGGCGGGCAAGATCGTCGCCGCCCATGCGATGCAGGGGCCGATTCATCCGGAGCTCGGCATCGCCATGGACATGTCGATCCAGCTCAAGAGCGAGACCGGCGCCATCTGCACCCTGTCGCTGAGTTTCAACAATGACGGGCCGCTCGGCACCTTCTTCCGCTATATCGGCGACACCGACACCTATATCGCCCGCTACGACGATCTGGTGAACGGCAAGGAAGAGCCGATCGACCTGGCCGGGGTCGCCATCTCCAACAATGGCATCGAATTGCAGGACCGCGAATTCATCAGCGCGATCCGCGAGGGCCGGGAGCCCAACAGCTCGGTCGCCAAGGTGTTCGACTGCTATCGCGTGCTGGGCGAACTGGAAACGCAACTGGGTCGCTGATCACGAGCGATGGAGCGCGTTGTCGCGTGATTTGCGATACGCGCCCGTCGCTATCGGCATGCCATGACAAAGGAACAGTGGCTACCCATGAGCAATCGCCTTCCTACTCGCACCGTCGGCCCGCTTACTGTCTCGGCCATCGGCCTTGGCTGCATGAACCTTAGCCACGCCTATATGCCCGCGCCCGGGCCAGCGCAGGCGGAGCGACTGCTGCGCCATGCGCTCGACATGGGCGTGACATTCTTCGACACCGCCGCGCTTTACGGTTTCGGCGCGAACGAGGAACTGCTCGCGCGCGCGATCATGGACCGGCGCGGGGATTTCGTGCTGGCCAGCAAATGCGTACTCGGCGAGATCGACGGCAAGCGCGGGCTGGACGGCTCACCCCGGGCTATTGCCCGGATGCTCGAGGATTCCTTACGGCGGCTTCGGACCGATCATATCGACCTCTATTATCTGCACCGACTCGACAGGAGCTTGCCGATCGAGGAATCGGTCGGTGCACTCGTCCGCGCTGTCGAGGCGGGTAAGATCGGTGCCATCGGTCTGTCCGAGATGTCGGCAGCGACCATTGAGCGCGCCCATGCCGTTCACCCGATCGCAGCGGTGCAGACGGAATATTCACCCTGGTCGCGCAATGCGGAGATTGCGGTACTAGACTGCTGCACCGAACACGGCATCGGCTTCGTCGCCTTCTCGCCGCTGGCGCGCGGGCTGTTCGCTGGTGCCGTAAATTCGCCCAACTTTGCGCCGGGCGACATCCGGGCATCGATGCCGCGTTTTAGGGAACCGAATTTCAGCTACAACCTCGCCCTGTTCGGACAGTTGCAGACCATTGCGCGGGAGGCGGGATGCACGCCGGCACAGTTGTGTCTGGCGTGGCTGCTGTCCCGGAGGCCGTTCATCGTGCCCATTCCAGGAACCACGAACACCGCTCATCTGGAGGAAAATCTGGCGACGCTCTCGCTCGACCTTCCCGACGCGGTATTCGCTATGATCGACTATGTATTCACGTCCCGGGCGGCCGCTGGTGCTCGCTACTCGCGCGCTGCCCAAGCGCAGATCGATACGGAAATCTGGTTGGACGAGGAGCTGGATACTTAGATGAAGCTCTCGTTGACAAGCTGCGGCAACTGAAAGAACGCCGCACGCGGTAACGCGGTATACTCGTTGTGGCCTGCCGAGCCGATGGTGTCGACGCCGACCTGCTGGCTTGGGAACTGCTGCATGCCGCAGCCGTGAAGCAAGCCGCGACAAGGGGGCGCTTTCTTTCACGGCACTGCAGCCGAGCCTGCACCGCAATGTCGGCAACAGCAGGAAGGCACTCTTCGGCTAGACGGCGGCGTGGTATCGCTGAGGCGGCAAAAACGAACAGTGGCATGAGGAAAATGGCATGATCGAGCGCAGGGCGCGCCAAAACATCGATCAGGCTGGCGGGCCTGGCGTCAGGGCGAGCTGAGCACCTGCGTCCCGACGATCACGCAACAGCTTGCGGCGCCTGCCTTGCCGCCGGGGGCGAGATGCGTGACGAAGAACGCGGCTGCGCTGTGGAAGTGCAGGGGAAAGTGTGCGATTGAGGCGGAGCAGAAGATGCCCGAAACCGTGCATGCGGTTGGTTCCGCACAACACGAAGCTCTTTCCTCCACCGGTCGGCAGAGACGCGAACGCGCGGAAGAGACGCTTGTCGCCATGATCGGCGCGTCGGCTGAACCGCAGGCGCCTTCGAGAAAGCGCGGTCGATTCTCATCCGGCCCTTGACCCTGACATGTTGTCAGACCCTATCTTGATGGGCGCAGGAGACTGACTCATGTCCGAACCGAACCACAACGACGCTCATTCTCACCCGCATGCATGCTGTCACAAGCCTCCGCACGAGCGCGGGGAAGAGAAGCTGGGTGTTGTGCTTGATCCGGTTTGCGGAATGCGGGTCGACCCGGCCGCCACGGCGTACCACACCGAGCATACGGGACAGACCTATTATTTCTGCAGTGGGGGCTGCCGCACAAAGTTTACCGCCGACCCGACACGCTACCTGGGCGACCAGGACCTGAAGCAACCTCAAGCCGCACCCGGGTCGGTCTGGACCTGCCCGATGCACCCCGAGGTACGCCAGGATCATCCCGGCGCCTGCCCGATCTGCGGCATGGCGCTGGAACCTGCGATCGCGGAGGTGGCCAGCGGTCCGAGCGCCGAACTGACCGACATGACGCGGCGCTTCTGGATCGCGCTCGTCCTGGCCTTGCCGGTCTTCGTCCTTGAAATGGGGTCTCACCTGTTCCCGGCGCTACATCATCTGGTGCCGATGCGGATTTCCGTCTGGGTGCAACTGCTACTGGCGACACCCGTCGTGCTCTGGGCCGGCGCGCCATTCTTCGCCCGCGGCTGGGCATCGCTCCGTTCGCGCAACCTCAATATGTTCACGCTGATCGCCATGGGGACCGGCGTCGCCTGGGCTTACAGCGTGAACGCGACCTTCGCTCCAGGGCTCTTTCCCGCCGCGTTCCACGCAGCCGATGGCACCGTGGCCGTGTATTTCGAGGCGGCAGCGGTCATCACCGTTCTGGTGCTGCTCGGTCAGGTGCTGGAACTGCGCGCGCGCGAACGCACATCGGGCGCGATCAAGGCGCTGCTCGGCCTCGCACCTCGCACCGGCCGGCGAATGCTGGCCGACGGTAGTGAGGAGGAAGTGGCGATCGAGGCCATCGTCGTGGGCGACCGGCTGCGCGTGCGTCCGGGAGAGAAAGTGCCCGTCGATGGCGAAGTCGAGGAGGGCCGCTCCTCGCTCGATGAGGCGATGGTGACGGGTGAATCCATGCCGGTCACCAAGGCTGTGGGCGATCATGTCATCGGCGGCACGCTCAACCAGACTGGCGCTCTCATCATCCGCGCAGAGAAGGTGGGACGCGACACGATGCTCGCCCGGATCGTCCAGATGGTCGCCGACGCACAGCGCTCACGTGCGCCGATCCAGCGCATGGCCGATCAGGTCGCGGGCTGGTTCGTGCCTGCGGTCCTGGTCGTTGCCGCACTGGCCTTTGCCGCCTGGGGAATTTGGGGACCCGAACCACGGTTGGCCCACGGACTGGTGGCTGCTGTCGCGGTGCTGATCATCGCTTGCCCGTGCGCACTCGGCCTGGCGACACCGATGTCGATCATGGTCAGCATCGGCCGGGGAGCGGGGCAGGGTGTGCTCATCAAGAATGCCGAAGCACTCGAACTGATGGAGAAGATCGACACGCTCGTGGTCGACAAAACGGGCACACTGACAGAGGGGCGGCCCGCCGTCACCCGCATTGTGGCAAACGAAGGCTATGAAGAAGCCGAGTTGTTGCGGCTCGCGGCCGCGGTCGAGCGCGCGTCCGAGCATCCGCTTGCCCTGGCGATCGTCGCGGAAGCGGAAGAACAGGGGGTGAGCATCCCGCCGGTTGTCGATTTCGACTCCCCGATCGGGAAAGGCGCGACCGGAACGGTGGAGGGCAAACGGATCCTGCTCGGAAATGCAGCCTTCCTCGCCGAGGCCGGTATCGAGACCACCGATCTCGAGGCGGAAGCGGACCTTCTGCGCGGGGATGGAGCCACCGCCATCTATGTCGCCATAGACGGGTGTGCCGCAGGCGTGATCGCCATCGCGGATCGCGTGAAGCCGACGACCGCGGAGGCGCTCGCTGCGCTCCGGGACGAGGGTATCGAGGTCGTCATGCTCACCGGTGACAATCGCACCACGGCACAAGCCGTTGCCCGCAGCCTCGGCATCGCAAAGGTCGAGGCAGACGTCCTCCCCGACCAGAAGAGCGCGGTCGTGGCCCGGCTCAAGCGCGACGGCCGCATCGTCGCGATGGCAGGCGATGGGGTCAACGATGCACCCGCGCTGGCCGCCGCCGATGTCGGGATCGCCATGGGCTCTGGCACCGACGTGGCGATCGAGAGCGCGGGCGTCACACTGCTCAAGGGCGATCTCACCGGGATCGTTCGCGCCCGACGTCTGAGCCAGGCGACCATGGCGAACATCCGCCAGAACCTGTTTTTCGCTTTCGTCTACAACGCGCTCGGCGTGCCCGTCGCGGCGGGCGCGCTCTATCCCCTGTTCGGTGTGCTGCTCTCGCCAATGATCGCGGCGGCTGCAATGGCACTGTCGTCCGTCAGCGTGGTCATCAATGCCCTTCGGCTCAATCGGGTGAAGCTGTGAATATCGGGGGAGCGTCCAAGGCGAGCGGCGTCTCGCAGCGCATGATCCGCCACTATGAGGCGATCGAACTGATTCCGCCGCCGGCGCGCCGAGGAAACTATCGCGACTATGCGGATGCCGACGTCCACCGCCTCAAGTTCATCGCCAATGCCCGCGATCTTGGCTTTCCGATCGAGGAGATCCGCGCGCTGCTCCACCTCTGGGCCGATCGCAAGCGATCGAGCGCCGAGGTGAAAGCGCTGGCGCTCGCGCGGGCGGATGAACTCGGCCGAAAGGCGGCGATGTTGGTAGCGATGCGCGCTACACTGCTGCAACTGGCGGAGCACTGCCACGGCGACGCGCGCCCGGAGTGTCCGATCCTCGATCATCTGGCGGTCTGACCCTCAGATACGCGGGAAGACAGGCAGCGGATCGAACATCAGTGACGCCAGGCTCCAGATACTCGTGGTGACCAGCAGGATGCCAACAAGTTGCAGCAGCAGCTTGGGCGACTGCGCCGTGTCACCCATGCGCCGAACGGGGCCGTCACAAGTCCACCAATCAGGATGCCGGTGGCGGCGTGGGTGAGGCGAAACGGGCAGCAAGCTGCGCGCGCGCTCGATCTGATCCAGTTTTCAACCGCTCTTGGACTGACCGGGCCGATTCTGGGGGGCTTCGATTGGGGCGGCAACGCGTGCTGCGTGGCCGCCGCCCTCTGGCCCGAGGAGGTCGGCGGGCTGATCTCCTATGCCGGCTATGACGTGATCGACGTGGAGCAGCAGAGGTCTCCTCTCGTCGTCTCGCTCGAACGCGTGTGCTGGTATCAGCACCTCTTCCAGACGGAGCGCGGGCGATCCTGCCTGGAGAACAACCGCGCCGATCTCGGCCGCACGCTATGGCGCGAATGGTCCCCCGATTGGGCGTTTGATGATGGGGCTGATCCGGAGGCCGGTGCGCCCGAGATGCCTATACTCCATGGTGCTGCTCCTGCTCTTGTAAAGGCGGTGCCGATCAGCGCGCGACGTAGCCACCGTCGACCGCCAGCGCGTGACCGACGACGAAGCTCGCGCCCGGGCTGCACAGCCAGAGGACGGCGGCGGCGACTTCCTCCGCCTGGCCGAGCCGCCTGATCGGCACGTCGCGCATCATGTCCTCGATGACGCCGGCCTCGGCCTTCTTCATGTCGGCCACCATCGGGGTGTCGATGATGCCGGGCGCGACCACGTTGATGCGGATGCCGTGAGGCGCATATTCCAGCGCGGCGCTCTTGGTGGCGCCGTGGATGCCGTGCTTGGCGGCATGATAGGCCGCGCGGCCTGGCACGCCGACGAAGCCCCCGAGCGACGAGCAGTTGACGATCGCGCCCGAGCCTTGCGCTTTCATCTGCGCGAGCTGGTGCTTCATGCAGGCGAAGACGCCGCGCAGGTTGATGGCGAGCATGCGATCGTAATCGGCCATCGGTACGTCGGCGAGGTCGGTCGCGTCGCTCTGGATGCCGGCATTGTTGAACGCCATGTCGAGGCGTCCGAACTCGGCGACAGTGCGCTCCACTGCCGCCTTGACCTGCGCCTCGTCGGACACGTCGCAGGTGACGGCGATCGCCCGCGCGCCCCGCTCGTCCAGCGAGGCGAGCGCATCGGCGACGGCGGCGCCATTGGCATCGACAAGCGCCACCGCCGCGCCGGCGGCGGCGAAGGCCCGAGCGGTCGCGAGCCCCATGCCCGAGCCAGCACCGGTGACGAACGCGACCTGGTCGGCATAATCATAGACCGGGTTCATGGCTCAGCCTTCGCGAGCGGCCGGCTCGACCTGCCGCTTTTTGCCGAACACCGGGAACCTGCTCGCCTCGCCATAGTCGGTGCTGTCCTGGGCGCTTCGCAGCAGCGCCATGTCTTCATCGGAGATGGTGAAATCGACCGCGGCGTTGTCGCGCATATGTGCCGGGTTGACCGTCTTGGGCAGCGGCAGCAGGTCGAGCTGGAGGCAGTAGCGGATGCAGAGTTGCGGCACGCTGACTCCATAGCGGCCCGCTATCTCTCCAAGGCGCCTGTCCTTCAGCACCGCGCCATGGGCCACCGGCGAGTAGGCCTGGACGGCGATGCTCTTCGACTGCGCATAGCCGATCAGGTCGAACGGCGTGTTGCCGACATGCGCCAGCACCTGGTCGACCATCGGCGCGACGCTGCCGTTCTCGATCAGATTGTCGAGATCGGCGCGCTCGAAGTTGGACACGCCGATCGCGCGCAGCCTGCCGGCCTGGTACGCCTCTTCGAGCGCGCGCCACGCTTCGAGATTGCCCTCGAGGTAGCGATCGCCCTCGCGGAACTCGGCCCAGGGCTGCGGGCTGTGGATGAGCATGAGGTCGATGTGATCGAGGCCCAGCGCCTTCAGCGAACCGTCGATCCGCTCCTTCGCATCGGCGTAGCTCTTGCTCTCCGCGACGAGCTTGGTGGTGACGAAGATCTGGTCGCGCGCGAGGCCGCTCGCCCGCAGGCCCTCGCCCACGCCGCGCTCATTCTCATAGGCCTGCGCGGTATCGATGTTGCGGTAGCCGATGCCGATCGCGTCGCGCACGGCGCGGGCGGCGTCGTCATTCGGGATCATCCAGGTGCCGAAGCCGAGCTTCGGGATGGCGACCCCGTTCGACAGGGTCGTGGTCTCGTTCAGGATCATGATGATGCCTTTCCTTGGCTGGCGGCGCGGGGGCCATAGCCCGGCCGCTTGGTGAGCGTGTCCCAGCAGCCCTCGATGTCGGGTCCATAAACGCGGCTCTGCCAGTCGCCCGCTGCGACTTCCTCGAAGCCGACCGAGACGGACTCGTCGCCATAGTGGAGGATTGCGGTCACATCGCGGACGATGGCGTCCGAGAGCGCCCGCTTCTGAGCCTCAGACTTGCCGGGCCAGAGCTTCACGATCACGTGCGGCACGGGATCATTCCTTGCCGAGCGGGGCGTTATACTGCTCGTCCGTCACCTTCTCCATCCACGTGACGTTGTTGCCGTCGATCGCCTCCTGGATCGCGATGTGGGTCATGCCCTCCTGCGGGGTCGCGCCATGCCAGTGCTTGTGCTCGGACGGGCACCACAGGATGTCGCCGGCGTGGAACTCGAGCTTGGGTCCGCCCTCCACCTGCGTCCAGCCCACCCCCTCGGTGACGATCAGCGTCTGGCCCGCGGGATGGGTGTGCCAGGCGGTCCGGGCGCCGGGCTCGAAATGGACGATCGCGCCCGTCACGCGCGATGGGGCCTCGCGTTCGAACTGGCCCGTGATCGTGGCCTTGCCCGTAAAATACTCCTCTGGCCCGTCGACGGTCTTCAAGTCTGCCTTGCGCGTGATGTCCATGGTTCTTCCTTCCTGTGCTGAGACGGCGGCGGGGAGCGCCGCGAGAGTGGCAATCGGGATCAGAACGTTCAGCATGTCCTCGCCTTTCCCTTGCTGGTTCGCTTTAGAGTCAGTTCTTCCGATCCCAACTTAGCGATTGCGGCAGCACGGATTAGCTCCCTTTCGCGCAATGAACTGATGAATTGTGCTCAACGCCATGGTAAAGGATCACATGCGACTGAGCCGGGCCGATCTCGCCGACTTCCTCTACTTTCTGGCCATCGCGAGGCACGGAAGCTTTCGTCGCGCCGCTTCGGAGATGGGGGTTACGACCTCGGCGCTGAGCCACGCTATAGCGGGGCTCGAAGCACGGCGCGGGGTACGATTGTTGAACCGGACCACGCGCAGCGTGACGCTCACCGCTGCCGGAGAGGATCTGCGCGCAGCCATCGAAGGGCCGCTGGAAAGCATCGGAGACGCGGCGGAGAACCTGAATCGCTACCGGGACGCCCCGACAGGAAGGATAAGGATCAACGTCCTCGAGGACGCCGCGCTGCTGCTCGAGCCGGTCATGCCCCTTTTCGTCGAGCGTTATCCGGAGGTCGTGGTCGACATCAGCGTCAGCAACCGCATGGTGGACGTGATCGCGAGCGGCTTCGATGCGGGAATACGCTACGGCGGCACGGTCCCGGAGGACATGATCGCGCAGCGGCTATCGCCCGATATTCCCTGGATCGCGGCCGCGTCACCGGGCTATCTGGAGCAACACGGCGTGCCGTCAAAGCCTGACGATCTGCGGCAGCACCGCTGCGTGCGTATCCGGTTGGGCAACGATCAACTGTATCACTGGGAATTCGAGCGGGGCGCCGAAGCCGTGGCGGTGGACGCGCCAGGGTCCGTCATAGTCGACAACAGTCATGCCGCTGTCGGCTTCGGCCGCAAAGGGGTCGGTATCATCTATGGCGCCGAGCCGGTCTTGCGTCCTCACCTCGCAAGCGGCACGCTCGCACTCGTGCTTGGTGACTGGGTTTCAATGGGACCCGGCTTCCACCTCTATTATTCCGGCCGCAGGCAACTCCCCACCGGGCTGCGCTTGCTCATTGAACTGATACGGGAGGTTGCCCCGCTCGACCGCTGGCAGGCATCGGACTCTCAACTTTGATCTACGTTCGAGAGACTGGTCCGCTTGCGGGACCGCCGGAGCAAAAGCGGTGAACAATCATCCCCAAAGGCAATGAAAGCGATGTCGAGAATAGTGGTGGCCGATTGAGGGTGCGTGTTTTCGTGTGCCTGCAACCGATTTGAGTAGCAGATGCTGGTCGATTGACGCCCGCATTCTTGTTCGAGAGCATATTTTCTATCCGCCCGCTGTCGCTCCCATGCGATGCTTGCGGCTTCCGGACACGGAGGTGGTGAAGGCGCGCGACTGGCATCGCAGGTGCAGGCTTGTCCTTTGATCCACTCCCGTGCCTCCAGCGGGAGGAGCGCGTCAAAGTATATCCAGAGAGTAGAAGGGCGCAAATTAGGCATGGTGCAGCCGTGCCGCTGCCTATGCGATCATGGCCGCTTCCGCGAGAGAGGAGAAAAGAATCATGATCCGGGGAAAGACCCTGACCTGCCCCCACCGCATGGGTCCCCGTCGCCACCATATCCGGATGGAGGTGGAGCAAAGCGGAGCCGGAGGCTGGATATGGGCGGTGTCGCCGTTTCCGGTGCCGGTGGTCGGGGGCCCAGACTGCTGCTGTGAAGGCGGACGGTGTTGTAATGCCGCCGCCATGCCTCGATCGGCACCTTGGCCTGGGCGATGCTGTAAAAGATCTCACCATCGAGACTGGCTGGCTTAGTCAGCGCGTCCCGTGTAGCCGGGGCTGGTAAATCCGACATGTGTCGGTTACGCTCGTAGTGCTGCAGCGTGATAACTGTCAGATGAATACTAAGCACTCGGTTGATGCGGCCGGATAGGCCGCTTTGAGCAGAAGGATTGTCATGACCGAAAAGAACAAGATCGTCGTCCTGGCAGGCGCAACGGGCAATCTGGGCTCGCTCATCGCTCGAGCTTTGCTGGACAAGCCGGAGATGCGGCTGCGGGCTCTGGTACGTCCGGCGAGCGCCGGAAAGCTGGCGGCTCTGCGGGAGATGGGCGTCGAGATCGTGGAGATCGATCTCGATGACGAGACGCAAGGCGAAAAGCTCTCGACGGCGCTGAACGGCGCGTTCTCGGTGGTTTCCGCCATTCAGGGCGGTCCTGACGTGATCGTCGGTGACCAGTTGCGGCTGCTCGATGCGGCCAGCCGGGCAAAGGTCCGTCGCTTCATCCCATCCAGCTTCTCCTACAACATCTTCGGCCTCGACGACGGCGAGAATATCAACACCGACGACCGCCGCGCCTTCGCCCGTGAGGCGGAAAAAGCTCGCGGCGCGGTCGAGGTCGTTCACATCAATATCGGCGCGTTTCTCGATCGGCGCGTCCTGTTCGGCTTCCTCGGGGCATTCGACCTCGACGCGGGACAGGCTTTCCTTTGGGGAGACGGCCAGACCGCGATGGACTTCACGACCTACGAGGACACCGCGCGGTTCACGGCCGAGGTGGCGCTCGACGAGGGACAGGTTCCCAGTGTGTTCGAGGCCGCCGGCGATACGCTGACATTTCACGAACTGGTGAGGGCCTATGAAGAGGCCTCGGGCAAGTCCATCAGTGTCGTGAAGAAGGGAAGCCTTGCCGATCTCGATCGCGAGATCGAGCAGCGCAGGCAGGCCGAACCGCAGAACGTGTACGGTTGGCTGCCGTTGATGTACTGGCGCGGCATGCTGTCGGGAAAGGGCAAGCTCCACGCGATCGCGAACGACCGCTATCCGTGGATCAAGCCCCAGACCGTCCGGGATTATATCCGTCAGGAAGGGCTTTGAGAGAAAATTACGCGGGACATGAGCGGCCGCGTGACGAGCGCCAGGCAAGCGCGCCGACGTCCAGTCCGCTGCTTCGGGGCGCTGGGACGCGGGAACTCCTCTGCCGGCGAAACTGGCAATGGCAGCGCGGCAATCCACGCGGATCTGGCTCTGACTCACATTTGCTGATGGCGATGCTCATGCGCCGATCACGCGTGCCTGCAGCAGGCCAGGCTTCGCGCGCCCATACATCTGTCGCTTGATCAGCTTGAGGCGCGTGATCTGCCCTTCAGTCTGGCCGTTCGACCAAGGTGATCCGGCAACAACGTGACCGGCTTCCGGCGCTCGAGGTCGCAAACAATCGTACCATATGTCTGGCCTCGCCGAAAAGCGAAGTCATCAATGCCGATGACATGGAACTCGTCATGCCGATCGACAGCACGCCGCAGTATCACCCGCAGCAGGGTGTCCTTGCTCACGGGCATCATCAGGCGATTGGCAATTCGGCTCCAAGCCTGCCACCAAGCGCCAGCCCGAGGTGGTGGACAATTGTCTCAAGCCGCTGAGTGCGCCGGCCATATCGGGCCAGGACGCCGGCGTCGAACTGCTCACAGAAAATGCTGCGGCCGCACACAACGGTGTCGCACCAAAACCAGCGCGCGAGGAAATGACAGGGAGCGGCAGTAGACCCTCATCCTTGCAATGACTTCGATATCGAAGTATACGATCTTCGTAGCGGGAAAGACGCGCCGATCGACAGGTGGTGCTGCGGAGGGATAATCATGGTCACCGTCTTTTTCAGGCTGGTTGCTGGGCTAGGCCGTGGCTCCATTTTGATCTCGCCGCGGGCAGATTGGGTAGACATGCTGCCGGACGCTTATGATTGCGGAGTTGCCACCAGGTCGAAGGGCGCATGTCGTATGATCAAGAACCGTTCGGCAGTTTCGGTCGCGCTCACACGCCAGATGATGCGCCTTGAGACGGCGACCTTGATACCAGGTCAACGCTTTCAGTAACGCTGCAGAGTGCGCTTCACTTCTTCGTATTTGGCTCCCCACGGGTGCGATCGCGTGAGCGAGAGAGGAAAATCTCGATGACTAGTGAAATTTCTGAGGAGCTTGCGATCTTCCGCCGCAGCGCCAACCGCTTCATTGAGTCGGAGGTGGTGCCCCACCTCTCCCGCTTTCGCGAACAGCGTTGCGTCGATCGCGACCTCTGGAGGAAGGCAGGGGAGGCGGGCCTTCTCCTGTGCGGGATTCCAGAACCTTGGGGCGCTGGCGGCGATATCCGGCACGAGGTTGTGTTTATCGAGGAACTGGCTCGTGCCGGTTTTCCCGACTTCGGCGTGCCGATCCACAGCGGCATTGTTGCCCCATATATCGCCCATTATGGCACCGACGCACAGAAGGATCGTTGGCTGCCAGCGATGGCCGCTGGCGAAAAGGTTGGTGCCATGGCTATGACCGAACCGGAAGGAGGATCGGACCTCCGGGGGATCCGCACCTCCGCGAAACTGTATGGCGACGAGTGGGTAATAAACGGCGCCAAGACCTTCATCACCAATGGCCATCTCGCCGATATCATCATCGTCGCGTGCCAAACCGAGCCGCCGGCAACCCGTAGCGGTCTCTCGCTTATCGTCGTAGAGACCGAAGGACTGGAGGGTTTCCGGCGAGGTCGTAATCTCGAGAAAATTGGGTTCAAAGCGAGCGATACGGCCGAACTGTTTTTTGACGATTGTCGCGTTCCTGCCAGCAATTTGCTGGGTGAGCGGGGCCGCGGCCTTCCGCACATGATGCAGCAACTGCCGCAGGAGCGCCTCTTGATGGCCGTTCAGGCAGTAGGGGCCATGGAGGCTGCCGTCGATCTCACTATCGCCTATACAAAGGAACGTCGCGCCTTCGGACAGGCAGTGTTCGATTTCCAGAACACGCGGTTCAAGCTTGCTGAGGCAAAGTCCCATACGACCGTAGCGCGCATTTATCTCGACAAGTGCATTGACGATCATGCAAACGGCGAATTTTCGTCAACGGACGGCGCCATCGCCAAATGGTGGACCACACAAAAACAGTGCGAAGTCATTGACGAATGCCTGCAACTCTTCGGCGGCTACGGTTACATGACCGAATATCCCATAGCTCACGCCTGGGCCGACGCCCGCGTACAGAAGATTTATGCCGGCACCAACGAAATCATGAAGGAGCTGATCGCGCGCAGCTTGTAGTTAGCAATGTATAGCGATTGAATCACCGCTAGGTTCTACACGCGTTGGGTTCTGATGTGCGAGATCGCACCGCAGGCGTTGATTCCGGAGTGTCGGTCGTTCGGTATGAAAGGAATGAAGCAGTGAACATCGATAGTACCGCAGCGGTCGCGAATGCTCGCGTGAAATAGTGCAAAAGTTACGATCCTCGATCTAGGCCGTAGACTCATAAGCGCGGAGCCACAGCCGCATTGAGGCGAGCTGGACCATGGCGAGGAAGTTGGCTGCGAGTTTGTCGTAGCGGGTGGCGACGCGGCGGAAGTGCTTCAGCTTGGAGAAGAACCGCTCGATGAGGTTGCGCTCGCGGTAGAGGCGCTTGCTGAAGCACGGCTTCCATTTGCGGTTGCTCTTCGGCGGGATGTTGGGCGTGGCGCCCTGGTCCTGGATAAACTCGCGGAGGCGGTCGGCGTCATAGGCCTTGTCCGCCAGCACGATGGTGCGCGAGCCAAGGTGGTCGAGCAGCCTGTCAGCGATCTGGCCGTCGTGCGCTTGCCCTGCGGTCAGGCCGAGCCGGATCGGGAGGCCCTGCGCGTCGACGACAACGTGGATCTTGGTCGTGAGCCCGCCGCGTGATCGACCGAGACAGTGATCTGTACCCCCCTTTTTCCCGTCGCAGCCTGCTGGTGCGCCCGGATGGAAGTACTGTCGATCATCTGGATGGCACCGTCATGCGCGGCGCTGATGGCATCCATCAGCCGATTGATCTGCCCCCACCGAGTGGACCGATTGGTTTGTTAGTGCATTAAGCTCATCGCCGCCATATCCGGACGGAGGTGGAGCGAAGCGGAACCGGAGGCCGATATGGCGGTGTCGCCGTTTCTGGTGCCGGTGGCCGATAGCCAAGACTGCTGTGCGGGCGGACGGTGTTGTAATGCCGCCGCCAGGCTTCGATCAGCACCCTGGCCTCGGCGAGGCTGTAGAAGATTTCACCATTGAGCAGTTCGTCGCGCAGCGACCCATTGAAGCTTTCATTATAGCCATTCTCCCATGGCGATCCCGGCGCGATGTAGAGCGTCTTCACGCCGATCTGCCGCAGCCATTGCTGGACGGCATTGGCGATAAATTCGGCGCCATTATCTGACCGTATATGTGCAGGCGGGCCGCGCGAGATGAACAGGTCCGCCAAGGCCGCCAGCACATCCTCATGTTTGAGCTGTCGCGCAACGATAAGCGCCAGACATTCCCTGCTGGCCTCGTCGATGATCGTCAGGATGCGGAACTTGCGGCCGTCATGCGTGCGCCCCTCGACGAAGTCATAGGCCCACACATGCCCAGGATACTCAGGCCGCAGGCGGATGCATGATCCGTCGTTGAGCCATAGACGCCCGCGTTTGGGCTGGCGCTGCGGCACCTTGAGCCCTTCGCGCCGCCATATCCGCTCGACCCGTTTATGGTTCACCGTCCACCCCGCATGGCACAGCAACGCCGTGACCCGGCGGTAGCCGTAACGACCATATTGCTTTGCCAAGGCGATGATGTCCTCCGTCAGCGCCTGTTCGTCATCCGCCCCACGCGGCACTTTACGCTGTGTCGATCGATGCTGCCCTAGAACCCGGCATATCCGTCGCTCGGATAGCCGGACTGGCAGATCCCGTCGTATATGATCGATGCAGCGCCGTCGCCGCGCGGGGCTCAGAAGTTTCCCCGTGCAGCTTCCTGCAATATCAGCTTGTCCAGCGTCAGGTCCGAGATCGCCCGGCGCAGCCGTTGGTTTTCCTTCTCCAGATCCTTCATCCGCCGTGCCTGGTCGGTCTTCAGCCCGCCATATTCCTTGCGCCAGCGATAATAGGTCTGCTCACTGACCCCGATCCGACGGCAGGCTTCGGCGGTCGAAGCCCCCTGCGCCAGCACGATCTCAATTTCACGCAGCTTGCCGATGATCTCTTCCGGCTTGTGCTTCTTGCTCGGCATTCAATGTCCCTTTCGCGGTCCAGACTATCATAGTCTCTGGGCCACTCAGCGGGGGGCAGATCA
>NZ_ATDP01000109.1 GCF_000445105.1 Sphingobium lactosutens DS20
TGAGAACGGCGGAGCAATATTCGACCACGGTAGCGGCGGGATAGTCCTGCTGCGGGCGGCGTAAAAGTCGTCCACCTTGAAGCCTTTCTGCCGAGTCAGGGAGGTGTGGGGATCTACAGCGTGGAACTTTATCTTCAGGTCCGTCTGGCTTGCGCGGATGGCATGAGCCAACGGGCGGCGGCGAAGCGTTTCAATGTGTCGCGCGAAACGGTACGCAAGATGCTGTCGTTTTCATCGCCGCCGGGTTACCGGCGCCAGTCCGTACCGCAGCGCCCGAAGCTGGACGGGTTTGTGGCGATCATTGATGGATGGCTTGAGGGTGACCGCAGTGTCCCGCGCAAGCAACGCCATACGGCGAAGCGGGTATTCGACCGTTTGCGCACCGAGCATGGTTTCACCGGCGGCTATACGATCATCAAGGATTACATCCGGGAGCGCGAACAGCGCAGCCGGGAGATGTTCGTGCCGCTGGCGCACCCTGCGGGAGATGCGCAGGCCGATTTCGGGGAAGCGCTGGTGGAGATCGGCGGGGTGGAGCAGAAGGCCTACTTCTTCGCGCTCGATCTGCCGCACAGTGATGCCTGCTATGTGCGGGCCTATCCGGCGGCGGTGGCGGAGGCCTGGGTGGACGGACACGTGCATGCCTTCGCGTTTTTCGGCGCGGTACCGCGCTCGATCGTCTATGACAACGATCGCTGCCTTGTGACGAAGATCCTGCCCGACGGCACGCGGCAGCGTGCCACGCTGTTCAGCGCTTTCCTGTCACATTACGTGATCCGCGACCGCTATGCTCGCCCGGGCAAGGGGAACGAGAAAGGCAATGTGGAGGGGCTGGTAGGCTATTGCCGGCGCAACTTCATGGTGCCGATCCCGAAGTTCCCGACCTGGGAGGCGTTCAACCTGTGGCTGGAGGAGCAATGCCGCAAGCGCCAGCAGGACAAGGTGCGCGGGCAGAGCGAGACGATCGGTGAGCGGCTGCAGCGCGATCTCGCGGCCATGCAGCCTCTGCCCGCTACACCCTTCGAGGCCTGCGATCAGAAAGGCGGGAGGGTCTCCTCGCAATCCCTGGTGCGCTACAGGACCAACGATTATTCGGTTCCGGTGGCCTGGGGCCATCAGGAGGTCTGGATCAGGGCCTATGTCGATGAGGTGGTGATCGGCTGCCGCAGCGAAGTCATCGCCCGTCATCCTCGTTGCTATGCCCGCGAGGAGGTTGTCTTCGACCCGCTCCATTATCTCCCGCTGATCGAGCAGAAGATCAACGCATTCGACCAGGCTGCGCCTTTGCAGGGCTGGGACCTGCCCGAAGCGTTCACGACACTGCAGCGGTTGATGGAAGGGCGCATGCACAAACATGGCAGGCGCGAATATGTGCAGGTACTGCGCCTGCTGGAAACGTTCACCCTCGCCGATCTCCAGGCGGCGGTCGAACAGGCCATCGATCTTGGCGCCATCGGCTTCGATGCCGTCAAGCACCTCGTCCTGTGCCGGATCGAACGCGTACCGCCCAGGCTGGACCTGGACGTCTATCCCTTCCTGCCACGCACCACGGTCGAGAAGACCTTTGCCAGAGCCTATCTGAGCCTGCTCTCCGACCGGCAGGAGGCCGCATGAGCGATCAGGCCCCGGAGATCCTTCTCGCTCACCATCTCAAGGCGCTCAAGCTGCCTACGTGCCTGCGTGAGCATCACAAGCTCGCGCGGCAATGTGCCGCTGAAGGCGTCGATCATATCCGCTTCCTCGCCCGCCTCGTCGAGATGGAAATGATCGACAGGGAGCGTCGCATGGTCGAGCGGCGCATCAAGGCCGCGCGCTTCCCCGCCGTCAAAAGCCTCGACAGCTTCGACTTCGCCGCCATCCCCAGGCTCAACAAGATGCAGGTGCTCGAGATGGCGCGCTGCGAGTGGATCGAGCGGCGTGAGAACGCCATCGCTCTGGGGCCATCAGGCACCGGAAAGACGCACGTAGCGTTGGGGCTCGGACTGGCAGCATGCCAGAAAGGACTGTCGGTGGGCTTCACCACCGCGGCAGCGCTGGTCAGCGAAATGATGGAGGCCCGCGACGAGCGCCGTCTTCTGCGCTTCCAGAAGCAGATGGCCGGATACAAGCTGCTCATCATCGACGAACTGGGCTTTGTGCCGCTCTCCAAGACCGGCGCCGAACTGTTGTTCGAGCTGATCTCCCAGCGTTACGAACGCGGCTCCACCTTCATCACCAGCAACCTGCCCTTCGACGAATGGACCGAAACCTTCGGATCTGAGCGTCTCACAGGCGCGCTCCTCGATCGCCTGACCCATCACGTCAGCATCCTCGAGATGAACGGCGAAAGCTATCGCCTCGCGCACAGCCGGGCCCGCAAGGCCAAAACCAGACCCTGAAAATTACACCAATGCCGGGGGGAGTGGCCCTCGGGCTACGCCCTCACGCCACTCCCCCCGGCATGTAACACGATGGCCTGGTTTTACGCCGCCGAATGGCCGACTTTTGCTCCGCCGTTGACATTCGCGGTTGGGGGACTGTTCCGCACGTACCAGCAAGGCTAGGTCCAACGTTCCAAGACGGTGCAGAAGCCAGGGACGGGCTGGCTCTGAATAGCGTAAAAGGCTGTGAACTGCTTTCTTGGCCGACATCCACAAGGCTCGTCCGCGACGATCGGGCGCCATATCATGTTTGATATGGCCATAGGCCTGGAGAGCAAGACTTTCCCGCCTGCCCGGAGGCCTGCGGCCGACGACAGTCAATGAACTGTTCAGGATTTCGTGGCGATGCTGGAAAGCCTCACCCGTCGTAAGCAGGGCGGCAACCGACTGCCCGTCGATCCTGTGCTTACGAGCGAACGCGTTGAGAAGCCCCAGCTCTTGCCCGAGGTCACCCGGCCGCCGCGCGCGTGCGGATGCTCCATGAAGCAGCGGCCCACCCAGTCATGCGCGTTTCCTATTCCCGTGGGCATGACCGAGGTCGAAGCAAGCAGCAGCCGCGCGTTCTCGATACCGCCCGCCGCAAGTACATAATGGCGCGCTCGGACCTTGATGCGTTCACCGGACGAATTGGCAACGTCGAGATGATCCACGACTGCGCCATTGGGAGCGACTCTGATTTCCCTTACGGTTGCATGCGTGATGATGCGACATCGCGGATGTTCCTCCAGATCCTTACAGTTTGGAAAAGAGAAGCGGCCATGCACGTCGTCGAACGTCCAGATTTTCGGACGAATGCGATCTGGATCAAAGACAGGAATGGCAATGTCTGATGCGGCCAGGCGCCCCACCATCGGCGGATCCTTCAGCCCCAGCAGCTTGCGCGCTCTACGGTAGTAGGGTTGCATTTCGGCCCAGCTGATCGGCCAGCCCGAATGGGGTATCCAGGGACGTTTCTCGAAATCGATTGGATCGAGTTCCGCGCTGCGCCCACCCCATATGGCAGTCGTCCCGCCGAAGAAGCGCAGCCGCGCGTGCTCGAGATCATAATAATCAAGACCGGAAATTTCGCCTTTGTTGAGCGCGGCTGTCCCGGGCTCATAGTCGAGGCCACCACTTTCCAGGAGCATGACATCGTGTCCCGCCTCGAGCAGAAGGCGTGCCATGCTGATACCCGCTGCGCCGGCACCGATCACACATATTTCGGTCAGGAAATCCCGGCCAGCGACCGCGCTGAGGTCACGATGCATGATTTGCTCCACGATGATCTGCGGTCCCCTGCCCGGCTCCCTCCGAAGCACAGTCTGATGGCGCATCCGAACTCTTTGTACTTGGCGCAGGATCGCCCTGCTCGACGGAGGTCTCTCCCTCGGAAAACCGAGATGCCGTCCATGATGGATCGCTGTCGGCGGAGTTTTGACCACGCGGGGCGGGCAGCTTGTATTGGCTGACGTCCTCGATCCTGGCGTTATCACCAGCCGGCTCAGTATACACTGCGCTGGTTTTTCCGCGCAATGCGTCGATCTCGCGCGCTCGGCGACGCAGATACTCTTCGCGAACTGTCGAGAATGGATCCTCCGATCTCTCGTGGACTTCGCGAGCGCGTACGCCGGCCTCTGCACGCTCATCCAGCAACCTTATCGTCGTCGTAGGGACTACGAAGGCAGGATCGTTGAACGGCGCGCCCACGGCGACTGGAAGCACCGCAAGATCAAGCATCCGCCCGGAGAGGTCGCGGACGGTGGTCGGACCGATCAACGGAAGATAGAGGTAGGCTCCCGGCCGAACGCCGTAGTAGCCGAGCGTATTGCCAAATCCGTTTACCCGGCGTGGCAGCTTAAACGGGGGCTTCGAGGCTACATCAACAAGGCCGGCGACGCCTGCGGTCGAGTTTAGGGCGAACCGTCCCGCTGTCTCCGCCGCCTTCCCGGGTTTGATTTGCAGGAGATAGTTCACGAAGTTCACCGGCTCCTGAAGGTTCCTCAGGAGATTGCGGATGCCCGAGCGCATGGGGCGTGGCACCGCTTTCCTGTAACCATCAGCTACCGGGCCAACGAAAGCCTGGTCGGCAGCCTGAACCATATTGAAAGAGGCCCTGTTGACTGCCTCGATAGGATCGTTTGATGGCGCGCGCGCCCGGCCTGTTACGATAATCGACTGTTGCCCATCGCCGTCCATGGGCGAAGGATCGGATAAGCTTTGCCCTTCGCCACCTTGCTCGACTACCTGTCGTCCGCAAATTACTTCCGTGGCCACCTCGCTTTGTGCTGACCCGGCAAAATTGGGAGACGACGGAGACAGGTTTTGATGTGTCGGACCGGGTAGAAAAGGGCCTGCAAACGCAAGGGTCAGATGGAGGATGATGGTTGGTGACGACACAGCCGGTTCCTTGCGAAAGTCGGCGGCAATCTGGTCGTGCGCCAAACGGTTCGAAGAGAGATTAGGAGCGAGCGCTCACTCTCATATAAATTTATGCTTGGCAGGATCGGCTGTCAACCACTCAACGGTGCATGGCCATAGGCGGTGCGCCAAAAAACACTTCAAACTGCGGCCGCTAACATGGCATTTTTGAGAGACGACGTCTCACTGGCATTAAGCGACCGATTGCGTGTTGCCTGTCAGGCAAAGAACGAGAATCACATCGCCCCAGTTGGATATTGGATGATGCTCGAAACTCGGGTCGAGTACCGTTTCAATGCAATCTCGAGCGCCTGCAAGAGGGCGCGAATTGCCTTGATCGAAGGCCTGCGGCAGGCGTCATATAGTCCAGCAGGATAGCGTCCGAGGGCTCCTCAGTCTTGCTCGGGATCACCGACGATATGCCGCCGGGGTTTTCGGCAAGAAGCGCCCCCGCGGCGGGAGACAGGACATAAGCGGCGCAATGTGCTTTCATAAACTTGTCCCAGTCGGGCTCGGCACGCGCTCCGATGGTTTCGTTCTTGAGAAAGCGCCGCTCCTTCATCGCGAGAACCAGTAGAAAATGTCAAAAGACCAAAGACCGCAGTTCATGATCGATTTTCTCACGGCGCTTCGCTCATCAGCTCCCAAGGATGAATGTTTCGGTGCCCTCGCCGGGGCGGAGCGGGAGATGATACTCGGTCGATAGCACTGCCTTCTATTGGACCTGACAATCAGCTGATCTGGGCAGCCGCCAGTCTTTCCCGCGCAACTTTCTGGGGGCCAGCGTTGAGGGTACGGATTGGCAACCTCGCCAGAGCAAGCATAAGTCGTGGCATCAGCCAAGCCGCGTGTTACGAAGCCTTCGTGCCGCTCGCTACCTCCTCTTCAGCGGAGGCAGAGCGTGATCGCTTCTCAGTTCTTGGCGTTCACGGGGTCTTTCTGCTCGATCCGTGCCGCCTCGGAGTCTGCCGTCACGGCCATGCAAGCCGACGCCCAGGCGTCACTGTCGTGCTTGAGTGCCAGTTGGAGATAGGCAAGCGTCACCTTCTGGACGACCGCCACCCGTTCGGGGCTTTCGTCCGTGGTCTCCGTGACCTCATAGCCCGAGATACCACCAAGCATATGCTCGCCCCTGTGAAGCGTGAGCAGCGCCTCGCCGCCCGGGCTGAGGTGGAAGGGATCGCCGAACCAGTCGGGTCCGCGCACCGTCAGCGGAGACTGATCCGCGTCACCGGCGACGACGAGCGTTCGCGTCGTCATCTCGGCAAAATTCGAGTCGAGATATGGGGTTATCTGGCGTCCGAGATCGCTGAGGTCGGCCCCGCCCCGGCCGCCGGACGCCAGGAGAATGCCGGCCTTGATCCGCCGATCGGACAGATCCTCGCCCTGCTCGCCGTCACCGATCATCCGGGCGCCAAGCAGCATGCTCACCGTCTGTCCACCGAACGAGTGGCCCACGGCCGCGACAAGGTCGCGGTCCATTCGCCCGGCAAGACCCGGCAACGCCCTTTCGGCGAGATCGAGATGGTCGAGGATCCGTTTCATGTCGTCCACGCGCGTCCGCCAGATCGATGGACGCCGCGGATCGTCGGGTGTCAGGCCGAGCCGTCTGGCGTCGAGGAAGGTTGGCTGGATCACGACAAAGCCGTGCGAAGCCCAGTAATCGGTAAGCGGGGCATAGCCGTCCATTGAAGAGCCATGGCCGTGCGCGAACAGGACGATGGGCAGCGTCTCACGGCCTTCAGGTGCCGAGATGCGCAGTTGCAGATCCTCGCCGCGCTCGGGCGCTGACAGTCTAAGTCCGCGCACCGAGTGAATGGCACGTGGGGCACTCATGTTCGCGTCGCGCAGGAGAGAGTGGCCGGCCATAGCATCAACCTTTCGAACTGAGCCGACCGGGCAATGGTCGGCGACTTTAAGTCACTACAATTGACCTGCTCCAGATATGTGACCTATTTGACCGGGACAAGAACGCATATTTTTGGAGCCAGGTCATATGGATGCGACCGCTTCGCTCAATTTGTTCGAAAACTGCAGCGGCGTGGGCGAAGTGCTGAGCCGTATCGGGGACAAGTGGACCGTCCAGGTCGTAGTCGCGCTTCATCAAGAGCCGCGCCGGTTCAATAGCCTGAAAAAGCTGGTGCCCGGCATCTCGCAGCAGATGCTGACGCGTACCCTCAAGGCGCTGGAAAGGGATGGAATGGTCAAGCGGATTGTGCACGATACGACGCCGCCGCAGGTCGAATATTCGCTGACCGAGCTTGGCCTGTCGCTTTCGGACCCTGTCCGGCGTCTCGCAGAGTGGGCGATCGCGCATCGTGATGTAATCGGGCGCTGTCGCGATGTTTTCGACACACGGTCACAGAGGTCCGCCAAAGATGGGCAGCATCGCGGCCAGTAAGTCGCAGGAATGGGCCGGTGCTGCGCCATCGTTGGCGGACGAAAGCGCCCGGCGCGAATTAGACAAAGGAATGAGGTCTTCAACCACACAGGACCAGTCGCCAGCGTCGCGACATTTCTCGATCGCGATCTTGCTGTCGAAAAGGGGGGAATGCGGATGTCAATGAACTGCGCAAACTTTTGCCAGGCTGGCTTACGCTCGACCAATGGTCGCGCGCCCTGGAGATAAACGGCTGATGGAGGCTTTCGACACGCGGTCCAGCACTAGCGCCATGCTTCGACAGCGCAGGCTTCTTTGCCTTCATCCCCTTCCTCATCCACGGTAGAGTCTGTCTGATGAACAATTCCGCGAAGCGAGCGCTCCGCTGAGTGCCGCTCAGCCCGCAAGCATAGCTCTTCTGCGGCCCCGATCGCGGCGGCCAGCGCGCAATCATCATGTTCTCGCTCATCCGGAGCTGTCCGCTCAACGATGTCGCCCCCCGGGACTGGCTTGCCGCCCTCCTCGTTCGCATCATCGATCATCCCGTCGATCGGCTTACCGATTTACTCCCATGGAGTTGGAAATCGACGGTGTTGAAGCTCGAGCCGTAATCTCATAGCATCACCCTATGGATCTTGACCCCCAACCCGAACTGATCGAATCCTCTTTTAGCCGGTCTATGGAACAGGCAGGGGTACGGCTGACCATCAACATCGTGCGGCTCGCCACCGAGCGCGGCTGGTCCCTCGAGGTCGTCAACGAGCACGGCACATCGACTGTCTGGGACGACCTCTTTGCAACCGACCGCGATGCAGATGCGGCATTCCGCGAAGTCCTCGCCAAAGAGGGCTTTGAGGCATTCATCGGCAAGTAAGCCACAAGATCCGGCAGAGAACCGCGTTCAACTGCGGCCTCTACCGGATGCATACGGTTGTCTGCGCCTGCGACTTCAGTTGCGGCGAGCGGCCCAAAACCTTCAGGAAGGCCTGTCGCTATTGCGGTGTGCTCACCCAAGCTTCGACGAAGAACTTATCAGTCGGCTGTCAGGTGATCGCGGCCGTGTCGGCGGTCAGGGCGGTGCATATAGTCAGCCTGCCAGCCGGACGTACGATGAAAACAATCGCAGATTTCTCGTGGCTCTGCGAAGCGGCCAAGGGACGTCAAGCTCCGTTGCAGCTCCGCGTCGGGCCGTCAGGGGGCAAAAGACCGACAGGCAGCGATTAAGTCGTTTCGATGCGAAAGGATTACTGTTCATTTTGGGCTGTGCACCAAATGGTGGCAGGAACCGGGCGAAGCGAGCGGAGTGCTCGACCTGGTTCCTGCCATTCGCACCGTCAGTCACGGTGAGCGTGCACGGCTCAGTCAGCGAGAAGCGCGGTGACCGTCTTGGTTTCGGTATAGTGGAGGACACCCTCCTCGCCGACCTCACGACCCCAACCCGACTCCTTGACACCCCCAAAGGGCGCGGACGGATCATTCATTCCATGCGTGTTGATCCAGACCGTGCCCGCCTGCAGACGCCGCGCAGTCAGGTGCGCGCGGGACAGATCGCGGGTCCAGATGTTCGCGGCAAGGCCGTAACGCGTATCATTCGCAGCAGCTAGGGCTTCATCGACATCATCGAAGGGCGTCGCGACCAGCACCGGACCAAATATCTCCTCGCGCACGATGCTGGAATCCGGTCCTGGATTAGAGAAGATCGTCGGTTCCACGAAATAGCCGCCCTCCCCGCCAACGCCACCGCCGGTCACGATTTCCGCGCCGCTCGATCGCCCCTGTTCGATGTAATCGAGGACACGTTCCTGCTGCGCCCGCGAAACGAGCGGACCAAGCATCGCGTCGGGGTCGCGGCCATGACCAAGTTTGAAGCTTCGTGCGGCCTGCGCCACCCCTTCGACTACGCGATCATAAACCGAGCGCTCAACATAAAGCCGGGAGGCGGCGAGGCATACCTGGCCCGAGTTGAAGAAGATGGCGAGCGCAGCGCCGATGCTCGCTTTCTCGAGATCGGCGTCTGCGAAGATCAGCGAGGGAGATTTGCCGCCCAGTTCGAGCGTGACGCGCTTCAGATCCTTCGCAGCGGTTTGCACGATCTGCTTCCCTACGCGCGTGGAACCGGTGAAGGCGATCTTGTCGATACCGGGATGCTCGACCAGGGCCTGTCCCGCCTCATGACCATAGCCAGTGACAACATTGAGCACGCCTTCGGGAAGTCCTGCCTCGAGCGCCAGTTCGGCAAGACGCAGCGCCGTAAGGGGTGTGACTTCCGACGGCTTCAGGACGATGGTACAGCCGGCTGCCAAAGCCGGCGCGATTTTCCAGGCGGCCATTGCCAGCGGATAATTCCATGGAACGATCTGCCCTACGACACCGATCGGCTCCCGGACCGAATAGCTGTGATACTGCCGCCCGTCACCGGAAATCGGGTTCACCTGACCACCGATCTTGGAAGCCCAGCCTGCCATGTAGCGAAAAATGTCGGCAGCGGCGGGAACGTCAACCGCCATCGCGTGATGGACTGTCTTCCCATTATCATAGCTTTCGAGGAGCGCGAGTTCACCTGCATTGTCCTCGATCTTGCGGGCGATCGCCTCGATGATCCTGGCGCGGTCGAGCGGCCGCATTCGCGACCATGAATGGGACTCGAAGGCAGTCCGAGCACGACGAACGGCCTTGTCTACATCCTCCGCCGTTCCGGCAGGCACGCTCGCGAAGACCTTACCCGTCGCTGGGTCTTCGATGTCGATCCGCTTGCCGGCGCCCGCTTCATATCGCTCACCGCCGATCAGCATCCTCGTATCGGGAAGCCGAACCTCAAATCCCGGTTCGCCATGCAATTGCGGATCGATCATCGTAAGCGTATTCATGTCAGGTCTCCGAAAAGAAAAAGAAGGGGTCGCGCTCGCCTTCAAAGAGCGCGACCCAGGGGAGAGTTCATAACCGGACCGAGAGGCTGAGACCGAACGTGCGCGGACGTCCAGCGAACCTCACCGTCGTGTCGGTAATCCGTGTTGCGTTCGACCAGTAATATTCATTCGTCAGGTTTCTTACGAACGCGCTGATCTTGTAGCGTTTGTTGTCGAGGTTGAGGCCTGCACGCAGATCGATCAGCGTATAGTCTGCGATGGTGAGGCCGCCTTCTGCGGTGAGCGCCGGCGATGGCGTCTGCCTTGCATCGCCAAGCACGGCCTTGGTGTCGCTCTGGAAGCTCATGTTCGCGCCAATGAATGCGCCGACATCATCACTCAAAGCCCAATCATACTGCCCGTCTATGACGATCTGGTATTTCGGCGTATAGGGGAAAGCAGAACCGCCGAAATCGGCCTGATTCCCGTAACTATCATAGTTGACGAAGCTCCCCTTGATCTTGGTGTTGAGGTAGGTCCCGCCGATGCTAAAGCGCAGGCCATCGGTTGGCGCGAGATCGAGTTGGATTTCGGCGCCCTGTACGCGTGACTTGGGAACGTTGACGAGCGCCTCAAGCGGACCGAAAATGTCGGGATTTGCAACGACCCGACCCTTCAACTGTTTGTCGCTATAATCGTAGTAGAAAACAGCGCCATTGATTTGCGCGGTTCGGTCGAGCAACGTCAGTTTTGCGCCCAACTCATAGGCAGTGACCGATTCCTGAGTGACCGGATTGAACTGGTTGGCGTCGCTCGCCGAGAGCAACGGGAAACTGCCGGACTTATATCCTTTGCTGACCGACGCGTAGAGCAGAATGTCCCTGTTCGGCTTGAAATCCAGGCCAGCCCGCCAGGACACATTGTCTTCATCGAGCGATCGACGAACTTCACCAGCGGTCAAGGTCGAAGCATCGATAGTAACGCAAGCGTCAGGTTGAATGTCGATTGGGCCGAGTCCCGCGCCTCCCCTGATGAAGTTCAGCAGATTTTCTATTCCCACGCCCAGCGCGTTACCGCGATCGGCCGTGCATCCCGCGAAGTCGATGTTGGTCTTCGTGTAACGAATGCCGCCATGCAGCGTGAAGAAGTCGCCGATGTCATAGTCGAGATTGGCGAAGACAGCTTTGTTCACGAACTTCTGTTGGGCATATTGGTAGTAACGGAAGAACGGAACGCCCACGCCGGCATCGACCAGCTGGTATGCCGAGGTTGAATCGGGGTACGCTGCTTCGTCATGCTGATAGGTCTTTTCGCGGGAATAGTTACCACCGATGATCCAGCTCAGGTCGCCCGTCTTCCCGCCCAGACGAAGCTCTTGCGAAAGCGCGGTGATACGGCCGGTCGTGTTGTAGAAATAGCCCTGGAGGGCAACGCCGTCCGGATCGATATCCGCGTCGATGTCGTATTTCGACCAGCTTGTGATCGAGGTCAGAGTGATGTCGTCGTTGAGATCGAGATCGCCACGCAAGGACGCCTGATAATACCAGTCGTCGCGTTTGGGATCCTGGCCCGGTGTCCAGTCGGCGGCCCGGTTATTGTGAGGCGCGATCGGGTAGCTGTAAAACTCTCCCGCGCGCGCCGGGTTGCCCAGCGGCACCACGCCTATGAGTTGGGCTGCCTGTCCATCACTTTTGTCGATGAAACCATTGAGGTTGAGCTCAAAGCGCAATGCGTCGGAAGGCTCGAAGTCGACGAGCAGACGGCCTGTCGTGAAATTCCGATCGCCAAGCTTTTCATCGCGTGTGTAACTGCGCTGCCAAGCACCGCCCTGCTCGGTGCGGACGGCCACGCGCGCGGTGATCGTGTCGCTGATCGGGCCGCTCACGAAACCGCCGGCTGTCACCTCGCCAAAGCGGGCGATACTCGCGTCGAGGCCAGCCTTGAACGTCGTCGTCGGCTTGGCTGCGATATAGTTGATCGCGCCACCGGTCGCATTTGACCCGAAAAGCGTGCCTTGCGGGCCCTTGAGTACCTCTACGCGCTCGAGATCGAGCGTCGCGCCGCGCGTCATGATTGAAAAGGGTATCGCGACCTGATCCTGGTAAATGCTGACCGTAGGCTTGGCAGCGAGCGAGGTATCGTAGAAGCCGATACCGCGAAGGGTGTAAACCGGCGTCGCAAAGGCGCTCTCGGTATAGTTGAAACCCGGAACGATCTTCCCAAGATCGGCAACGTCGGTGATACCTTGGTCCTGCAATTTCTCGCCTGAAGCCGCCGTGATAGACAGCGGGACATCATTGAGCGCCTGCTCTCGCTTCTGCGCGGTCACGATAATGTCGCCGATCCCGGATTCCGCTTGCGGCTCTGCGCTCGCGGTCTGGGCAATCGCCGGCGATTGCATCGCAAATACGGAACAGCCGGCAACAAATAGAATCCTTCCTCTCATAGCATTATCCTCCCTCAAGATCGCCCATATCTTACAGGCTTGTTTCCCGGACTTGATTGACCGGTCTATTGGCTATTGCCGACGGGGCGGGCACGAACCGCCTCGTCGGATATCGTAAGTCAGTTTTTGGTGAAGCGGATCGGCAAGCTCTTGTACCCGCCCACGAAGTTGGTTTCGACCAGCCGCGGCTCACCGGCCAGTTCCACGGACTTAAGATGCGGAAGCAGTTCTTCGTAAAGAACCCTCATCTCGAGCTTGGCGAGATGCTGGCCAAGACACATGTGGGGGCCAAAACCGAAGGCGATATGCTGGTTGGGCGATCGCGTTATGTCGAATCGATCGGCATCTGCGAACACTTCCTCGTCGCGACAGCCGGACGGGTAGCAGATCATCAGACGGTCCATTGCACGGATAGTCTGTCCGCGCAGCTCGGTATCCTCGGTCGCGTTGCGCATGAAATGCTTGACCGGCGCGGTCCAGCGAATGGCTTCGTCGACAAGCTTGGGTATCATTGCCGGGTCGGCTTTCACCTTGTCCCAATTCTCGGGATAGAGGAGCATGCCGTGCAACCCGCCTGCAGTCGACGAAGAGGTCGTGTCATGTCCGGCGGTCGCGATGGCGACATAATAGCCATTTGCCTCCGCCCGCGGGATCGGCAGGCCATTGACGCGGGAGTTCGCGATCAGTGAGAGCAGATCGTCGTTGGGCTGCTCCCGGCGCGCCGCGCTGAGCTTGTCGAAATAGCCGTAAAAATCTTCCAGCGTCGCAGCCCACATTTTAGCACCGACAACCGGATCGGCCGCAATTTCCGGGCGCTGCTCCTCAGGATCATGAACGCCGAAGAACTCCTGCGTCAGCTTCAGCATGCGGGGTTCATCTTCGGGGGGAACGCCGAACAGCGTCATGATCACGCGCAACGGATAGTGCAGCGCAAAATCCTTTACGAAGTCGCACTCGCCATCGAAGCTCAGCAGATTTTCGACCGACTGTCGTGCAAGAACCCGCACCTGGTCCTCGAGCTTGCTGATCTTACCGGGGAGAAACCAGTTCGAGGTCACGGAGCGGAAGCTGCCATGCTCGGGCGGATCCATATACGTCAGCGACGAGAGAATCCGCAGCGATCCATTGTTGATCTCGCGCGTAAACGCATCGGATGCCTGGTCGTTCAGCACCGGATTGTGATCGGCGTT
Organism: Sphingobium lactosutens DS20; assembly: GCF_000445105.1. Taxonomy (GTDB): domain Bacteria; phylum Pseudomonadota; class Alphaproteobacteria; order Sphingomonadales; family Sphingomonadaceae; genus Sphingobium; species Sphingobium lactosutens. Next base: position 13,680 of record NZ_ATDP01000109.1, read on the forward strand.
GTGAAACAGCTTCGCGTTTTTTTCAACTTCGCGGATGTCCGCGTGCTTCGTCACGATCCACAGCGGATCGTAACCGGGTACTTCGGCTACGCCGAGCGGCATATTCTCGCGGAGCCACTTGAAGGCGCCATAGACGACCTCGTCATTGGTGTAGGATTTGGGGGAAATCACGATCCTGGCGATGTCGTCCGGAATCATGGGACGGGTGTCGGATTCAAACGTAGTGGCCATGCATATACCCTCTCCAGCGGCTTAATCAGCCCTGCTGCGTTGCGTGTGCCGCAGACGTAACACTGGACTTTGACCATCGTCAATCTTATAGGGCGGTCAGACCATTTAACCGCACCTCCGATAAAGATACGTGTAATCAGTTAGTTATCAGCAGGTGCAGAGCATCCACCCTCCGCAATTCGAATAGCGGAACCGACTTTGAATGGGAGAGACATATGCAGATACGCGCGGCAGTTTCCAGGAATGCAGGTGCGGATTTCAGCGTCGAGACCCTTGATATGCTAGATATCCAAGCCGATGAAATACTGGTGCGCGTTGTGGCCACCGGGCTTTGCCATACCGATATCGCGGTGCGCGACCAGATACTGCCGGTTCCCCTGCCGGCCGTCCTTGGCCATGAAGGGGCCGGCCTCGTAGAGGCGATCGGAGCAGACGTTCAAGGCCTCAGCGTCGGCGACCACGTCGTGCTGGGATTCGCGGCCTGCCGGCAATGCCCACAATGCATCAGCGGGCAGCCGGCCTATTGCCGCGAGTTCACACCGTTGAATTTCAGCGGACGGCGCCGGGACGGAACCTCATGTCTGCACGATCAAGATGGTGAGGTAAGCAGTCACTTCTTTGGCCAGTCGTCATTCGCGACCCATGCCATTGTAGCGGCCAAAAACGCCGTCAAAGTGACCAAGGATGCGCCGATCGAGCTCCTTGGCCCGCTTGGCTGCGGTATCATGACCGGCGCCGGTGCCGTCTTCCACGCTTTGCAACTGAAGCAGGGTGAAAGCCTGCTCGTCACTGGAGGCGGCCCCGTCGGACTAAGCGCGGTGATGGCGGGAGTGGTCAGAGGGGCGGATATGATCCTGGTGTCCGACCCTCTTCCCTCGCGCCGCGCAATGGCTATCGATCTCGGCGCCACCCACGTGATCGATCCAGCAGCCGGGGAACTCGCGGAGCAGGTTCGTGCTATTGTGCCAGCCGGCGTCGAGAACGTGCTCGACACCTCCGGCATAGCCCCGGTCATCGAAGCCGCGGTTGGTGCTCTGGCCGTGCGTGGCAGGCTGGCGACGGTTGGCGTGCCCAGGTCTGCCGATGCTGCAGTTTCGCTCAATATCCTGCAGATGCTCTCGCTGGGCATTCAAATTAGCGGCGTCACCGAAGGGAACGCCGATCCCCAGACCTTTCTTCCGCAGCTTGTCGACCTTTTCCTGGCAGGCAAGTTTCCGATCGATCGCATGATCAGCTCATATCGCCTGGATCAGATCAACGAGGCCATCGCCGATCAGCATGCCGGCCGGTGCGTGAAGGCCATTCTCACGATGTAGCCGGGAGTTCGTCGGGCGGCGGCCGATCGCTGCCGCCCGTATGCAGTTTCTCGAGATGCCGGAAAAATGCACGCTGTCGAAGCAATCCAAAGAAATCGAGCATAAGAGGCAAGGCCTGCTCGATAAGATCTGCCGCTTCGCGCGTTGTGACACGCTCGTTCGTCCGCTCGAAGAACGTTTGGGCCTCCCAGCTGCCGACAAACTCCGCGGCCTTCGTGTAGAAGCCCAATATATCAGGTGAGTAAGTCAGTCGCTGGTCGAAGCCGGCCTTACGCATCTGGCCCCAGATACGGACGAGATGCACTGCGGAGATGGAAAGTGCTTCACCATCCGATGTCTCAATAATCTCCAATATACCGATCCTGGCAAGGATATGGGCATCCTCCAGCGCTTGCGGATACTCCCGCTCTAGCGTGGTGATCAGCACCGGTTGCCCATCCCCACCCGTGCGGTGATCAACTAATTGCTCGAGCTGATCGAATGCCGCGGCATCAAGCCGAGCCTCGGCCGCCTCGCCGTCCATAAGGGCACGAATCTGGGAAAGCGTGAGGCGATTTTCTCGCTGAAGGCGGCGTATAGCCGCGATGGCCTGGACATGCTCCTCGCCATAGATCGCAATTGTCCGGCGGGGTCGCGCGGGTTCGGGGATCAACCCGTCTCGCAAATAGACGCGAATCACCTCCCTATGGACCCCGGTCCGTTGCTCAAGTTCGCGCATCTTCATAGAGTTCTCTAAAGCATGGGACAGGAGAGCGAGCAATGCGTGCTCTCGCTACGCTGACGACAGCCAGAAGGCGGCTCATGCCGTCTGACGCAAAGCGTCGCGTTCAAACTCAAATTGCGCCTAGGCAACAACCACTATCCTGACCGCACCGAAGCGAGGCACGGGGGGGCGCTACATCTCCGTCGCAGATCTGCCCCCGATCAGGAAGCCAACGGATCTTCCGATGGAAATATCAGCGCGTGGAACAGGCGGGTTTCAAACTGATAAATCTGAGAGCGGGCTTTCTCATCGGCATTCTCCGTCCCGTGAGCGGCCATCCGCGAAGAAACGATCTCTCTTAACCCGGCGCGATAACTGGCAAGGCGGTCGCGAAAATTTGGATTACGGGCTGCCTCGAGAAATAGTTCGACGCGCGCAAGGGCGCGGGTCCGATTTCCCGGAGCTGTAAAATGCTCGAACAGCTTGTCAAAATCGACAGATCCGTCTGCCCGAAGGCGCTCACGCGAGTCTGCCAGATCTGCGCTCAGCACTGCGTCCATGGCTAGTTCGAGCAAAGCTTCTCTCGTGCGACAATAATATGCCGTCGAACTCGACGGCAAACCGGCTGCGGCATCGACGGCACGGTGAGTGAGGCCACGCGCGCCCTTTTCCGCAAGGGTATCGATGGCGGCCCTGGCGATAACTTCTCTGCGGTCGTTGCGCATATCTCTCCTTACAGAACCTATACAGATGTATTGCCATGAGCCTATACAGATGTATAGACCCATCAATGTGCGGCGCGGTCGCCCTTTCGACGAGGTTTGGAGATCATCATGGACATGGCGGGACGTGCCGGCAGTGTTGGCGCAGGTCGATGGCTGTTGGGAATATCGGGTGCCGTCCTGGCGCTCGTCGGACTGGTCCTCCAGATCGGCGGGATACAACTCGTCATGGTCGGTGGCTCAGGATACTACTATATTACTGGGGCGCTGCTGACCGCATCGGGTGTGCTGATTGCTCTTCGGAGAGTGTCTGGTGCCCTTGTTTTTGCGATCGTTCTATTTGGAACGCTCATCTGGTCGATTTGGGAAGTGGGTTTTCAGTTCTGGCCGCTTGTTCCGCGGATCGGGCCGTTTCTCATCATGAGCTTCGTTATGCTGCTTATCCTGCCCCGCCTGACCGGCGGCAGGGGCGCGAAGGTTGCAAAGCTTGGAGCTGGGGCGACCGCGCTCTTGATCGGCATGGGCGCGATCGCCATGTTCTACCCGCATGGGGTGGTCCGCAATCCATTCTCCTCGGCCGATGAGAGCGGTCCTGACGGTGAGTCACGCTGGCAGTTTTTTGGAAAAGACGCATCCGGTACAAGATATGCGCCATATAGCCAGATCACGCCCGGAAATGTCAATCGCCTGAAGGTCGCATGGACGACGCGGACCGGGGATTTGACCGCGCCGGGAGTGGAAAGCCAGAACACGCCCTTGCAGATCGGCGATACGCTCTATGCCTGCACACCCCGCAACCAGGTTCTTGCCCTTGACGCTGATACGGGGAAAATCCGGTGGCGGTTTGATCCGGGAATTCGCACTGCGGCTTACAGTCGATGCCGCGGCGTTGGCTATCATGACGCCACTTCCGTGCAATCTTCCGGACTTGTGCCTGGAAACAGAGCCGCCCCACTGCCCTGCGATCAGCGCATCATCATGACAAGCGTCAAGGCGAGAATGTACGCTATCGATGCCCGGACCGGGCGTCTGTGCACTGACTTTGGAGAAGATGGCGTTGTTGATCTGCGCAAACAGATGGGCGCAGGCAATCCAGACTTTTACTTTCAGACATCGGCGCCAACTATAGCCCGTGACCTTGTAATAGTCGGGTCCTTTGTCATGGATGGTCGCGCCGAGAAGATGCCCGGCGGCGTCATCCGGGCTTTCAATGTGCGGACCGGGCAGCTTGTCTGGGCTTTCGATGCCGGACGGCCAGATGTGACGACGCCACCACCCGCGGGCGTGGACTTTGTCGATAGCACCCCCGACATGTGGTCGACGCCTGCCTACGACGACAAGCTGGGAATGATCTATCTTCCTCTTGGTGGGGGAGCCGACGATTTCTGGGGCGCCAATCGCACTCCGGAAACCGAGGCTTACGCAACGTCAATTCTTGCGCTCGACATCACGACCGGCAAGGAACGCTGGAAATTCCAGACCGTTCATCACGATATCTGGGACTATGACGTTGCCTCGCAGCCGGCGCTGTACGACCTTCCCGATGGCAAAGGAAGCATAACGCCTGTCATAATCCAGCCGACCAAGACTGGACAGATTTTCATGCTTGATCGCAGGAATGGCAAGCCCTTTGCCCCTGTTGCCGAACGCCCTGTACCCCAGGACGGCCAGCCGGGAGATCGGATTGCGCCCACTCAGCCGCATTCGATCGGGATGCCTCAGATCGGTGTTGAGCCCCTGACCGAAGCATCGATGTGGGGCGCGACGTTCCTCGACCAACTTTCCTGCAGAATTGCCTTCAGGAAGGCGCGCTACGAAGGTCCGTTTACACCGATCACGACCAAGCCGACCATCTTCTACCCGGGCTATTACGGCGGGTTCAACTGGGGAGGTGTCTCGGTGGACGAGAAGCGTGGACTTCTGATCGTCAATGACATTCGGATGCCGCAGGTCATCTCTCTCGTGCCTCAAGCCGAGGTTGACCCGCGTGAAGTGTCGGACGCGCATGCGCTGGGGCTGTATCCGCAAAAAGGGGGGCCCTTTGCGACGCGCCATGACACCCTGATGTCGGTGTTGGGTATCCCATGCAATGCGCCGCCATGGGGCACCATGACCGCGATCGATGCGGATTCCGACCATCGCGCGCATGTATTCCGATCTGATGCCGCGCAGCGTTCCGATCTGATCGCGCGCAGGTGGATCATCTGATCGTTGGGTGAAGATGTCATTCCTGTTCGTTGTTGGTCAAGCGGCTTGAGCCGGGAGATTCCGGCGCATGGACTCGCCGGAGAGTTCGAGGCGATGAGCGTTGTGAACGAGGCGGTCCAAGATGGCGTCGGCGTAGGTCGGATCTCCGATCAGATCGAACCAGCGGGCCACAGGAAGTTGGCTGGTCACGAGGGTTGAGCGACGGCCGTAGCGGTCTTCAAGGATCTCGAGCAGGTGGTGGCGGGCATTTCCGTCGAGCGGTTCAAGCCCCCAGTCGTCCAGGATCAGCAGATCGACCCTGCCAAGGCTCTTCATGCGTGCAGCGATGCGGCCGTCCCCTTTGGCCAGCGACAGGTCGTCGATCAATCGCGGCAGGCGCGTGTAGAGGACCGAGCGATTGTCGCGGCAGGCCTTGTGGCCGATCGCACAGGCAAGCCAGCTCTTGCCGACCCCTGCGGGGCCGATGATGGCCAGGTTCTCGTGGGCGGCGATCCAGTTTCCTTTGAGCAACGTTTCGAACAGCCGGCGGTCGAGCCCGCGCGCGCTGCGATAATCAACGTCTTCAGGCACCGCATGATGCCGCAACTTGGCATGACGCAGCCGAAGCGCGAGGCGCCGATCGTTGCGCCAGGTTGCTTCATGATCGAGCAGCAGGGCCAGCCACTCGGCATGGCCGAGGCCTGCGGCGTCACCATTGCCGTCCAGTTCGGCAAAGGCATGGGCCATCCCGGTCAGCCCAAGCTGGTTCAGTTGATCAAGGGTTGGGTGTTTGAGCATCGTCGCTCCTCTCAGTGGTAATATTGGGAGCCCCGGATGTTGTCGTGCAGGATCGGCTCGCGTTCCGGGGCTTTGGACACGGGCACCTTGTCGAGCCCCTTTTCGAGGATCGATTTGACGGACGGGTAATTGCGCGCCTGGATCTCCAGCGCGCGCATCGCAGCAGCCTCAAGCCGATCGGCGCCGAAGCGTTTGGCGAGGCCGATAATACCAAGACACGAGCGGTAGCCCTGCTCGGGATGTGGTCGGTCCGCGATAATGCGCTCGACCAGCAGCGACAGCATCGGCCCGATCCGGGCAGCCTCTTCCCGGATTTTGGCCGGCGTCCATTCCAGATAGCGCCGGTGGCTCGAAGGCATATGCTCGGGCACCGTCGTATGCCGGCCATTGCCGCTGCCACGCATATGAACCGCGATGCGCTCGCCGCCCAGGAAGATCTCGACGGTGCGCGCGGTGAAGCGGGCCTCGACCTCACGACGGGCGAAGCGATGTGGCACAGAGTAATGGTGATGATCGAGGGCGATATGGTAATCGAGCCCGACACGGCATCGCTTCCACTCCGCGTGCACCCAGGGCTCGGCGGGCAGCGGCTTGAGATTGGGCGCGTCGATTTCCTCGAACAACTGGCGGCGGGTGCGACCGAACTGGCGAAGAACCCGCGTCTCATTGAGATCGGCGAGGCACTCGGCGATAGCGGCGTTGAGCTCAGCCAGGCTGTAGAAGACACGGTTGCGCAGTCGGCCTAGCACCCAGCGCTCGACAATGCCGACACAGGCTTCAACCTTCGCCTTATCGCGCGGCCTCCGGGGCCGCGCCGGCAATACGGCCGTCCCGTAATGACGGGCCATGTCATTGTAGCTGCGGTTCAGCATCGGATCGAAGTGGCAGGCCTTGATCACCGCGACCTTCGCGTTGTCGGGCACCAGCAACTGCGTGACGCCACCGAAGAAGGCGAAGGCGGCATTGTGCCCCTCGATCCAGTCGGCGAACTGCTCGGTCCAGGTCGCACAAGCGAATGACAGGCTTGAGCCGCCCAGCACCGCGACGAACAGATGGGCGTCGCGGATCTCGCCGGTTCGGCGGTTGATCACGACGGGGACCGTGTCGCCCGCATAATCGACGAACAGCTTCTCGCCACCGGCATGGCTCTGACGCATCACCAGCGACAGCCGCCCCTCCCAGCGCCGGAACAGGTCACACCACCGGCTATAGCGATATCCGTCAGGCTGAGCGGCGATATACTCTTCCCACAGGACCTGGAGCGTCACGTGCTTTCGCTTCAGTTCGCGCGCCACCAACGACCAGTCCGGTTCCGGCTGCTTGCGGCGTCCGGGCTTCACGCCCGGAATGCCGTACAGCCTGGCCTCCAGCTCCGCTTCGGTCATGTCATCGGGAACCGGCCACGCAAGACCCGCCAGCCTCAGCCGCCTGATCGTGTCCCGAACAGTCGTTGGACCCACGCCTGTGCGTTCGCCGACAACTCGTGTGGAAAGCCCGGCATCCAGGCTCAAATGCAATATCTCGCGCACTTGGCGCATCGAAACCCTCCTCGTCGGCATCCATTCCTCCGGTCGCTATGCGACCGTAGAAATGACCCAACGATCAGGTTCTCCACATCTCAAACTGCGCGCGATCAGCTCGGAATACTGCGCGGACAATTCTCGGAACGCTGCGCGCGATCAATTCGGAAGCCCGCGCGCCATCAAATCGGAATGGTGCGCGCGATGACCTCGGAATCCGCAGCGATCGATTTGCGCAGCCGTCAGATCGTGTGGCAACGGCCGATGGGCTCGATAAAGGATTCCGTGCTGCCGGTTGGCATCAAATCTCCTCTGCCCATGCCGGTCGGCATGCCCACCCTGGGTGGTCCGATCAGTACGCGTTCCGGCATCACATTCTACGCGGGCACGCAGGACTTTTATCTTCGCGCACTCGATACGCGCACCGGTGAGGAGCTTTGGAAGGGGAGACTGCCCGTGGGAGCACAGGCAACCCCGATGACATATGTCTCGCCCAAGACCGGCAAGCAGTATGTCCTGGTTTCTGCGGGCGGCGCCCGTCTTTCGCCTAATCGTGGCGATTACATTATCGCATACGCCGTAACGAGGTGAGAATGTCGCTGTGGGGCGACCGGGAGGCAGCCCCTTAGCCATTAAATGCGTAATCCAGAAAAGGCTGGCGAATAGGCGGCTGCCTATCGATCTAGATCAGTCTTGGCGAGGTGGAGCGCCGCGACGAATGGTAGGATTTTTAATCGCTTTTCGTATTTTCAATTAGTGCGGCCCCGCGATGATACCTACCCTATCCTGCAAAATGCTATTCTGCGAGAGGGACATGAGATGCTGATAGGTGCTCCGAATTTTCGCGATCTCGGTGGCCATGCCGCGAGGGGCGGCACGGTCCGGACAGGCAAAGTCTACAGGTCGAGCCAACTCTCCCACTTGACCGATGCCGACCAAGAGTCGGTGCGACAAATGGGCCTGAGAAGCATCATCGACCTTCGCTCGGAACGCGAACGGATGGCGCAGCCTACACCCGTGACCCTCAGGACGGCAGGCGACTACCTGTCTCCAAAGTCTGACACCGACTTCATTTTCAACCGCATTTTCGCCAAAGCGGAGAAGACCGCAGCTGCCTGGACTTTAGGATTTTCGACCTTCTACAGTCTGATGCTGGATGAATATGCGCCTGAATTTATCGCGATGTTTCGTGCGGTTTCGGACGGGGATTTACCGGTCCTGATCCATTGCTCAGCGGGCAAGGATCGCACTGGCGCGGCAGCCGCCCTGCTACTTGATTTCCTGGGTGTCCGACGCGAAACCATTCTTGACGACTATATTCGCAGCAGCTCCGCATTAAACGGTGACATGCATTTCAAGAACATGCTCTCCGATGCCAAGCTACATCTCTACGCCGATCTTCCACTTGAATGCCGCGAGGTCATACTTGGCACAAAACCTGTTTATCTCGAGTGTCTGTTCGCGACCCTTGACGACCGGTTCGGGTCGGTCAGCGGCTATCTCGCTCACCATGGGTTCAGCGCTGCTGAACGTGATCGGATCGCCGAAGTATTGATCTGACATGGACACTCGGCATGAGTGTGGACGCGCAACGCGGATAGAGCGGAACAGGATTGTGTCGGTAGCCCGCCGAAATTGCGCGTCGACGCACGCGCTGCTTCGCTTCCAATCGCCAAGGGTTTCGAGAACCAGCTTTTTGCCTTTCGATGCAGTTTGCTGTGTCGCCAAGGGGACGCTTCGTCTTGACAATCGAGTTCGCTCGGAAGGGAGCGCTGCCGCTCCCCTCCTAACCTATTCCAAGCACGCCGTAAAACCGTTGCGATCCTAGAATGACGTGATAACACTGCGTGCTATGGCACCTTGCTTGAGCTCCTTATAGGCATCGTTAATTTCCGTGATGTTGATCTCGCGCGAGATCAGGTCATCGAGGTTGAGTTTCCCCTGGAGGTAGAGCTGGGCATACATAGGGATGTCGTGCTTGATGTTCGCCGATCCCATGTAGACGCCGCGGAGATCGACCTGGTTGGTCAGCAGATCAACCGTCACATTGACGTCGATCGTCTTCATGGGTGAATGCACGCCGATGAGATATGCGCTGCCGCCCTTGCACGCCATCTTGATCGCCTGTTCCGACGTGGCCTTGATGCCGACCACCTCAAATGCATGGTCGACCCCGCCTTCGATCAACATGCGCACCGCCTCCACGCTGTCACCAGCCGACGCATCGACAAAGTCGGTCGCGCCGAAGCGACGCGCCAGTTCCTCCTTTTTCGGCTGCATGTCGATGGCAATGATCCGCGCCGCTCCCGCCAGCTTGGCGCCCGAAATGACGTTGAGCCCGACACCGCCGATGCCGATCACCGCGACCGTGTCCCCAGGACGCACGGCCGCGGTGTTGATGGCGGCGCCGGCGCCCGTGATGGTGCCGCAACCGAGCAGCGATGCCTGCGCGAAGGGGAGTTCCTTGGGTACCAGGGCCAGTTGGTTCTCATGCACCAAGGCGCGCTCGGCAAACGCCCCGGTACCGAAAACTTGCGTGACACCGGCTCCGTCCCGCGTCAGTCGATGCGCGTGGTCGGGATCGTCCCGCAGCGTTTCTTCGGGATGCGTGCACTGATAGGTGCGCCCGCCGATACAGGCCCGGCAATGGCCGCAAAACTGGATCAGCGACCCTACGACATGATCGCCTATCGCGAATTCCCGCACCTCCGGACCGATGGCGAGGACAACCCCTGCCAGTTCATGCCCCAACACGGCGGGCAGCGGAACACCGAAATCCTGTTCGGCGAAATGCAGGTCCGAATGGCAGAGGCCCGATGCCTTGACCTCCACCAGAACTTCCCGCCCGCGCGGCGCATCGATCTCGATCTCCTCGATCTGGAACGTGCCATCGAGGCTATTGAGAATGGCGGCTTTCATGATGTTCTCCTAGTCGGGTTCAAGCGGGATGAGAGGGGGTCAGGCAATCGACGATGCGGCGCATGTCATCGATCCGTTCCATGTCACGGCAAAGCCCGACAAGCATGTCCAGCTTGTCCGCCGGGAGCTGGACGGCGGCGAAAGGGGCGCAGCGGCGCAGCTTGCCCGCCAGATCGTCCCAGGTCATCGGGTTGCGCGTATGTCCCTTCACATAAGGGGTGACATGGGTGAAACGGCGTCCATCGGAGAGTGTGATTGCGACCGTGAAGCCCTCGAACTGATCGGCATGATCGGGATCGGCGACGATATGCACCCGTCGCATCAGTTCGCGCCGCTCTGCATTCATGATCCGGTCAGGGTGCAGGTCCTCGAGGAAGAAACCACCGGTCATCGCGGCAGCGGCAATCGTATAGGGCGCGCTGAACATTGCCTCCGGCACGGAGCGCGGGTTCCATTTCGCCGCCGCCGGCTCGAATGTCATGCGTGCGCTCGTACTGCCGACGCAGTCGATGCGATCGATATCGCGCCAGTCCAGTCCCTCGCCTTGAATGATAGCAACCGTGCTGGCGATGAAGCTGTGGGTAAATTTACACGCGGAATAGGGCTTCATCGACAGCCCTCCGGCCAACTGCCAGTGGGTCCCCAGATCCTCGGTCAGCAATTCGGGCCGCACATCGTCCCACGCGACATGCCGCAATATGCCACTCGGCACGCCCTGGAATATGCCGCGCGGCGCCGTCACGCCGCGGCGGGTCAGCAGTACCGCCTTTACCGCCGTATCCCCGGCAAAGCTGTGCTGCACGCGCGCCATCTGCGTACCTTCAGAATATTTATTATATTCCGACATGCCATGGACAGTATAGGCCATACCTAACGCATTCCATGTTTCGTCGGCATCCAGGCCGAGGATACGCGCCACCGAAGCGGTTGCGCAGAGCGGCCCGTTCCATTCGCCTGGCATACCCCATGTCGTGTGGTAGCGCACAAGGTTCAGCGCTGCGCTGGCGCGCACGCCGACTTCAGCGCCTGTGACATAGGCAGTCAAAAAGTCCTTTCCGCTGACCGCTCCGTCTGCAATGCCCAGCACCGACAGCATGGCGGGCACATTCCATTCCGTCACATGACCGCCGGTTTCATGCACATCGCCCATATCGATCGCGCGCGCCATTACGCCATTTGCAAAAGCAGCCATGGGAGCGGGTACCTGGTGCCCGTGTATCAGGACGGTGGCTTGCGGCGCGCCGCCCCACTCGGCAACCTGGTCGGCAATGGCGGGGCAGACTTCCCAACCGGACCCCGCAACAGTGACCGCCAGCGTATCGAGGATCGCACGCTTGGCCAGGTCGATCACCGGCACGGGAATGTCCTGATAGCGTGTCTCAGCCACCATCTTCGCCAAAGGTCCGGCAGGATCATGCTCGGGCAGGACAGGATTCTCGTGCTTCATGATACCATCATCGCAGGGATGTCGGGTAAATCCTGCCCGTCGGGGTCCAGCCCGGTAGCCGCGAACCATGTTCGCTCACGTATCGATTGTGCCGCACCATAAGCCAGCACAGCATCTCGTGCGGCGGGCGCCAACGCGACCTTGCCGTCTTCGCCGAGGATGATCCGGTCGATCAGGCCGCCAAGGACCAGGATACCATGCTCGACCGCAGCCAGATCCCGCTTGTCGACCGCCTTCCCCGCCTCGATCGCCGCGGCCAGCTCCTCGACATAAAATGGATCGACCGAAGGCAGCATCGCCTCTGCGAGCGCCACCATGGCATCGAAGGATCCCCCTTCGAACGCCGCAGCCCAGCGCCATTGCTCGCCAATCATCCGCAGATGGCCGATACACAGGCCGATCTGATCCTTTGCCAGCCGTTCGCGTGGGCCGAGCGCCGGCAGGACCACCTGTTCCAGCGACTTGACGATGTTGGCAATGCGCAGGTCAATGCTTGGCAGCATGGCTCAATCCTTCCCGATCAGCTGGACGATGTGGTGAAGGAAGACAGCGCCAGCCGATCCCAGCCAAGTCAGCACCACTTCCTGATGATTATTGCTGGCGGCAGCTGCCCGCATCGCCTGTCCCAGGTCCATGACCGCGCATTTGTAGGCGTTGAGTACCTCGTAGTAGCGAAGCCTGGCCGGATCGATGACATTGCCGGACGCAGCCTCATACTGGGTAATGAAATCTTCGCGCGGCAGCAGGCCACTGACCAGAAAGACACCGTCATCACCCCAGGCGCCGAACAGCTTCTGCATGGTCCAGGCGATATCCTCGTGAAAGTCACCGATATGAGCCAGTTCCCAGTCCAGCACGGCTGTGAACCGTCCGCTCGGCTCCTCGAACAGGAAGTTGCCCATGCGCAGGTCGCCATGGACCAGCATCGGGGAATCGCACGGGGGGGCATTCTCACGCAGCCAGCGCTCCGCCAGCGTAACGACGGGTACCGGCTCCACCAGGCAATCCCACCATACCTGCGACCACCAGTTGACCTGCCAGATCGCCGCCTGGTTGCTGTTGGGGCGCGGTGCGTCGAAATAGCGCAGGTTCGCGCTTGCCCAGTCGAACCGGTGGGTCGTCGCCAGCGCATCGACATATTGGGGCGCGAGCCGATCAATGAGCGCTCCCAGCCGACCGCCCATGCCCGACACGCCGGCGCTACCGCCCTCGCTGGGCTGGGTCACTCCGCCGACAAAACCAAGGATCACCGCAGGCTGTCCCAGCAGGTCTCCATCGGCGTCGAACCAGCGCACGGATGCCACGGGCATATGCTCGCGCATGACCATCTGGATCTCGCCCTCCCGACCGCGACAGGTCTGGGCGATCGCCTCCAACGGGTCCATGCGCAGAACCAGTCGCTCGCCTGTGCGGTCGCCCCGATGCGTGAGGGTAAAGGCGAACTGCTCTTTCGACGCGCCTCCAGACATGCGCTCGACGTCGGTGACGGCAACGCCTCTCAGGTTCTTCGCAGCGAAAAACCCTTCCAGCATGGCCGTGACCTGGACATCGGATTTCGGCCGATAGGGTCCGGTGTCGCGGAGGCGGACGGTGCGTTCCAGCACATGGCGGATCCGCGGCTCCATTTCGGAGCGATCCCAGATGTCGACATCATCGCGGCCCGCGAGCGGCGTCCGCATGGTAGCGTCCTCCCTCACCATGCAAAGCGCTCGACATAGGGTGTCGCGAATTTCAGATAGTCGCGGTTCCAGCAGAACTCGCACCAGCCGGTGCCTTCCTCGCCATCGATCGTTGCGGTGACAACGGACTCGTTCAGCAGCACCACCGGGTCGAGATCCAGCTGATATTTGGCGAATGCCTTGCAATCGACGAAGACCGATCGACCGTCCGTATCCGTCACGGTCACGCGAAAGCGATCGTGCATCATATCGGCATCGAAATCGATGTCGTAATCGACGCTCGCGACATGGCGCATCACGCCGTCCTTGTAGAGATATCCCCGCGTTTCAACCTTGCCGAAGGACATCATCTCGAAGAAATGGACCGACACGCTTGGCGTCGTCGCATGGATCCACTTATAATGCTGATTGAGGCCCCAGACACGCGGCCCCCAGCTATGGTCCCGGATCATGAAGTCGTTGAGCGGATAGTCGCGCCCATCGACACGCAAGTTGCCCTGAATGATGCCATGCTGTTCGGTGCGATCATCACCATAATAAGGCGGGTTGCCCTTGGGGTGGGAACTGAACGCATAGGGGGGATGGATCGCTTTCCACTGGCCTTCGAACTGGATACGGTCCCCGACCCAGCCCAGATCTATGGTCTTGAACGGTTCGCGCACTGCCATGAGCAGCGGACCGAAACGCCAGTCGTCAAAGTCCATGTCCGGCGGCACCATCTGCTCAATCTCTTCCTCGATCGGCGCCTCGAAGGCGGGGCCGAACAGGTGAAGACGACCCTTGGCATGGCCGTTGGCGCGTACAGTGGGATAGTAGAAGCCGGCGATACCATATTGCGGCAGTACGAACTGGTGCGTCGCCGATTCCCGGCCATCATCCGCCAGCTTGTGGCGATAGGCATGCTCGACAGGGAAGGCGGCAAATTCTTTCGTGGTTTCCGGCATCTCTGGGTTCCTCTCCTTATCTCATTTTCCCCGGCCGCAGGCGTCAGTCCGCCCCTGCGAAAATCTCCTCAATAGCCGGAAGGTCGTCGCGATCGGGATCGAGCCGGTTCGCCTTGAACCAGGTCCGCTCACGCCGCGCGTGACGCAGACCATAAGCAAGCACCGCGTCGGTTACCGCCTGACTTAGCGGCGCATGATCATCGCCACCCAAAATGAAAGCATCGACGGCGTTTCCCAGGTCGATATTGGCTTGCTCTAACGCGGTGATGCTGACGCGATCGCATGCCTGTGCGGCAGCCAGCGCGTTCTCGAGCCGGGATGCGACCGATGCTGGGGCGTCGGACAAGAGTTCGCGCGCCAACCCGGCCAAATCATCGAGGCTTACCTGCTCGTAGAGCAGCGCGGATTTCCACTGGTCGCCCATCATCCGCAGATGACCGGCCACCAGCATCGCCTGATCCCGCGCCTGCCGCTGTTCGCGAGGCAACGCAGGCAGGATCACCTGTTCCAGTGCCTTGATCATGTTGGCGATGCGCAGGTCGATATTGGGTAGCATGGATCAAGCCTCCCTGATCAGCGTGACGAGTTGCTCGAGGAAGACGGCCCCGGCCGAGCCGAGCCATGTCAGGATGATATCCTGGTGGTTGTTGCTCTGCGTCGCGGCGCGCATCGCCTGGCCGAGGTCGATGACCGCGCACTTGTAAGCGTTCAGCACCTCATAATAGCGCAGCTTCACCGGATCGATGCGATTGCCGGAAGCCTCCTCATAGGCGCGAAAAAAGTCCCCGCGCGCAATGAGGCCGCAGACAAGGAAGTCGCCATCCTCCGTCCATGTCCCGAACAGCCGCTGGATGGCCCAGGCGATATCTTCATGGAAATCGCCGATATGGGCGAGCTCCCAATCAAGGACGGCGGTGAATTTTCCGCTCGGTTCTTCGAACATGAAATTGCCCAGCCGCAAGTCGCTATGTGTCATCACTGGGTGTTCGCACACCGGCGCATTCTCGCGCAGCCAGCGTTCGGCGTACGTGAGCAATGCCACCGGCTGAACCACGCCATCCCACCAGACTTGCGACCACCAGTTGACCTGCCAGATGGCGGCCTGGCGCGTGCCGGCTTGCGGCGCGGCATAGAAGGAAAGATCGGCACCCCGCCAGTCGAAGCGATGTACCTGTGCCAGGGCGTCGATAAACTGGGGGGTCAATTTGGCTGACCACTCGTCATAGCGTGTACCGATGCCCGAAAAGCCATGGCCGGTGCCCTGCGTGGGCTCGGTGACGCCGAGCACGAAGCCCAGGATGATCGCGGGCTGGCCCATTATCTCTCCATCGGCATCAACGCTGCGTACCGACGCGACCGGCAATGTCCCGACAAAGGCCTGATGGATCTGCGCCTCGCGGCCGCGGCAGGTCTGGGAGATTGCCTCCAACGGGTCCATCCGCAGGACAAGCCGTTCGCCCGTTTCATCTTCGCCGTGACGCAAAGTGAAGGCGAACTGCTCCTTCGAAGCCCCCCCTGCCAGGCGGAACACGTCGGAGATGGTGACTTTTTCCAGTCCCTCGGCCGTGAAGTAGCGCGTGAGCATGGCGACCACTTCTTCGTCCGATTTCGCGGCGTAAGGACCTTTCGCGCGATCGCGTACCGTCCGGTCGAGAATTTCCCGGATTCGCGGCTCCATGTCGTCGCGGTCCCAGATGTCAATGCCGTCCACGACCGGCATGTGGAGAATGTCGCTCATGTCAGTTGCCATTGCCTTCCCAGGGGAACCGGAAACCGCCCTCCCCCATGCCGTAGCCGATGGTCCCATCGCTCAGCCGGTACTCCATCATCTGTTCGACCATCACGAAGGTGTCGAAGGGAAATTGCCAGCGAAACAGCGGCTTGGCCGTGAATTCCCACAGACGATCATCTTCGTCCCACACCTTCCAGTGGACATGACGGAAGCCCATCTCGTCGGCCTCATAGTCGATAACTTCCTCGACCTTGCCGATATGATGCCAGCGTTCGCCGTCGTGCAGAATCTTCTGATAGCTGTCGCCATGTTCGGTGATGGCGTGGACGGCGACGCAGGACATGCCATTGTCGAAGATCGGCCAGGCCAGGCGATAATGCTGCACCCCTGCCCAGTTACGCGGACCACAGCTGATGTCACGGAAACCCGCGTCGTCGATCTCGATGATTTCGCCGCCGCGCACGCGGACCGTACCGGTCACGTCGCAGGCGCCCTCCAGATGGATGAAGGCAAGCTCGCGGGCGATCGCATCGTCGCTGCCCTCGCTAGGCACAATGCTGTCACCCATCGCAAAGCGCTGGTTCCACACGAGGTCGACGCCGAAATCCTCTGTATCGATCGTGATGCGGCACGCCTGGAGCGGCTGGACGGCTTCCAGGCGCACACCCGCTACCGTCACCCCGCCCTCGGGACGGTCGCTTGTATAGGGGAGGTGCATGTTCAGCCGTGTGAACAGCGGCTTTCCATCCTTGAAGAATATGGCAAAACCATTGGTTTCTCCCATATTCTCCATGAAGCCGAAGCGGATGAAGCCGCCGAGCTTCGCGTTGCGATCGTAAAAATTGAAATAGTAGCTCTGGCTCCATTTCGGGATGGCCGGATTGGGTATGTGACGTTCGCAATTTTCAGTCATATAAGCGTTGGTCAGCTCGGTCATCATGCCCTCATTTCATGCTTGGACGATGCGGCCGCCATGAAGACGGCCGCACCCAGATCAGTTGAAATTGAACCCCAATGTTACGCCGTAGGTCGCAGGCCGCCCGGCGAAGCGCGCAGAGCTGTCATTGGCGGGAATTACGTTGGTCCAGTAGTATTCATTGAAGATGTTTTTGCCCCACAGGCTAACGCGCCAGCGATCGCCGTCGGAAACATAGCCGATGCGGGCATCCACGGTCGCGTAGCCGTCGATCTTGTAAATGTGATCAACACCCGGCTTCAGGATCGTGGCCGGCGACACCGGGAAGGTGATCCGGCGACCGCCCAGCGTCGCGTCGGACGCGCTGCGGCCGGTTACCGTGAAGCCGATGAACGGCGATCCGCCATTGGGCATGCGAACCTTGTAATCGACATTGAGCGAGCCAGACCATTTCGGCGTGAAGGGCAGCGGGTCGCCCCGGAAGTCATCAGCCGCACCAATGACATTGACGCCACTGTAGCGCTGCACCTTGGAATCCAGGAAGGTGCCCGCGGCGGTGATCGTCAACCCTTCGGTGGGGCGAAGCGTGATGTCCGCCTCCGCGCCCTGAATGCGTGATTTAGGGACATTGACCAGCACGTCGAGGATGCCGAAGATCGGATCAGGCGTCTTGCCGCGAATCTGCTTGTCGCGATAGTCATAGTAGAAGGCAGCGAGGTTCAGGCCGACCTTGCGGTCGAACAATTGCGTCTTTACGCCCGCCTCATAGGCCGTAACCGATTCCTGTGTTACCGGTGACAGGGCCGCGTAGGTCGCAGCGGCCAGACTGGGGAACGAACCCGCCTTGTAGCCGCGCGAGGCATTGGCATAGATCAATGTCTGCGGCGTCACCTGATAGTCGATGCCGGCGCGCCAGGATACATTGTCCTGCTTGAGCGTCCGTACATAGGGCTCGCCCGGCGTGTTGGTCTCGTTCAGCGAATAGCAGTCGGTCTGCCCGATAGGCGTGAAGGGCACGGTGCTCAGCAACGAGCCCAACAGGTTGAACAGATCCGCAACATTGCCGTCGCCCGCGGCATAGCCGCAGATATTTGCGTTGTTGCGGCTCTGCGTATAACGCGCCGCAGCCTTTAGCGTCAGCTCCTCGGTCAGTTTATATTCGGCATTGCCGAAGAATGCGTAATTCTCGATCTTCTGCTTATTGGTGACACCGCTGGCGTTGATGTACAGATTGTCGGGATTATAATTGGTGCTGTCGATGTAGCGCAGGATCTGGTTCTCGAATGTTGTGCTCTTCTCGTAGTTGGCACCCACGATCCACCGGAATGTGCTGGCCTGGTCGTTCGCCAGCCGCAGTTCCTGGTTGAACGAGTGGATGTACCCGTCATTCTTCTCCAGATCGAAGACGATGAGGCTCATGCCATCGCCATCTGTCACCTGATCCTGCTTGTAGTCGTCATAGGACGTCAGCGAAGTCAGCGTAAGATTATCGGTCAGATCGATATCCGTGCGGAGGGCCGCCTGGAAGAATTTCCGATCCGCGCGCGGCCTGAGTGCTCCAGTCGACCAGTCGGCTGCCCGTGCGTTATCGCGCGGAAAGGGATAGGCCAGCAGCGCGGGCGAGGCATAGGCCGGAATTTGTCCGAACTTGAGAACCAGCTGCTGCGCCTGAGGATCGGACTTGTCGCGCCAGCCGTTGACGTTCAGTGAGAAACGGACCGTGTCGGCAGGATTCCAGTCGAGTAGAAGGCGACCAGCATAATAATTCTGTTCGCCCAACTTATCATCGCGCGTGTAACTCTTTTGCCAATCGTCCGAATGGAGTGCCGTTCCGGCGAGCCGGAAGCGCAGATTGTCCGTGACGGGACCACTGATGAAGGCATTGCCATCGATCTGATTGAACCGCCCGTAGCTGATGTCACCGCCGGCTTCGAAGCTGCCGGTGGGTTTGGCTGCAATATAGTTTATCGCCCCGCCCGTGCTGTTCTGACCGAAGAGTGTTCCTTGCGGTCCCTTCAGCACCTCGACCCTTTCAAGGTCGAATGCGGTGTGGCTCGCCATCACCGGGAATGGCAGCGGCGTCTGATCAAGATAGACGCTGACCGCCGGATAGACGCCCAGCGAACTCTCATTGAAACCCACGCCGCGTAGCGTGAAGATCGGCGTATTTGCGGTACTCGATGCGAAGGCAAGGCCGGGTACCACGCTCGCAATATCCTCAAGCGAGGTGACCTTACGATCTTGCAAGGCCTCTCCCGAGACAGCCGTGATGCTAAGCCCTACCTTGTTGATATTCTCCTGCCGCTTGTTAGCCGTGACGACAATGTCGGCAGAGTCGCTGATATCGGCTTGCGGCGCGCCAGCTTGCGTTTGCTGCGCGAACGCTGGCGACTCTGTTAACAGGCACGCGAGACTTACTGATGCGAGTAACGCGCCATATTGCATTCCCATAATCCCCTCCAACATTATATTGTTTCATCAGGCGCTTAGCTTTTTTTGTTGCTGCGCCTTTCTTATATTTATGATGACTACATTGCGCCGGATCGGCAGCTATCTCTCGCTTCACAATCGAACGATCCGGAGGGTGTAAGTCGATTTGCTGCCGAGATCGGCATTGGAGTTTCGACGGCGGAACCATCGGTTCCATCGGTGCAGATCTAAACCAAACCTTTTGCCAATGACTGGAAGAGCGCAGCATAAGGGCAACCATCGCCACCGCCTGTAGCAGGAAGAGATTGCGCTCAGCGATGGCAACACGGTCCATATATCGCGGTCACAACGTCGCCATAGGACTCCCCCTCAGCCTTGCCACTTACGGACAGTTACGTGTTGGATGCTTGCAACCAACTTAATCGCGCAAGCCGAAAAGCGTCAAATATAATTCGGTCGAACCATTATAAGACGGATGGATTTTGAGAGCATATAAGCCGCTGTGATAGCTAGATAATTTCAGAGCCGTCCCTAAAAATGAATACGGACTTGATGTTTGAATAGGATGGCAGATGACGATTTTCCGGGCGTCATCCTAAATCAACGTGGCACCGGCAGCCGCTTGACGCCATATCCTACGGCGCGACGGCGACCGTCGATAATTGCAGGGGCATGATGCGGATGTAAGATCGGACGAGCCTGCATCATTTGTCCAGCGAAGAGCCCATAGCCCCCCGCGGCTTCACGACGTGGTAGGCCGTTCACCACCGAGCAACAGACACCCAAACGGCGCACCAATCAATCGGAGAGGGAATGGCGCCGCGCAATGAGGAAAAATCCTTGGGCAAGTGCTGCGCTCGCCAGCAACGTTATCGCAGCGGCACCGCCAGGATTGGAACCAAAGCCGACCGAGGCTGCAGCTGCGGCTCCCACAACCATCTGAAAGAAGCCATAAAGGCCGGAAGCGGATCCTGCCATGTCGGGCCTGATTGCCGTCGCCTGTGCCAGCGCGGCGGGTCCCGCCAGTCCAACGCCACATGTGTAGAAAAACATCAGCATCGTGACGAGAAGAGCGGATGCCAGATCGAACATCATGACGATGCAAAGCGCGGTCGCAAAGACCGCACAGAGCGCGTGACCCAAGGCGAGAAGCCGCTGCGTGTGCAAGGTCGATGCGAGGCGGGACGCCATGAAGCTGCCGACCCAGGCGCCGATGACGACGATTGCGAGGCAGGCACCCGTCACTTGCGCCGACTGATTGAACTCATGTTGATACAGGAATGGCGCCGCCGCGATAAACGCATACCAGCTCGTCGTTACACATCCGCCACCCAGGGCATATCCCAGAAAGCTACGCGATCGCGCAAGCGCAGCATAATGGAGAGCGATATTGCCGCGCTGCCCCCCTGCCCTGTTCGTTTCCTGGAGTACGAAAAGCACCGAAAGAAAGGCCACACCTCCCAATAGCGCAAGCGCGAGGAGGACGGCACGCCATCCAAAGGCAGCCGCCACGATGCCTCCGATCAATGGTCCAATCCCTGGCCCAACCAGGATCGCAAGGTTCAAGCGGGCGAGATCGCGAGCCGCCTGGGAATCCATGCTCACATCGCGCACGATGGCACGAGCGATCACCATGCCCGAGCATCCGCCAAGCGCTTGCGCAAGGCGCGCCGCGATCAGGACATCCGAAGAACCGGCCATAGCGGCGACCAAGCCAGATATGATGTAAACAAAGATTCCACCAAGCAAGACAGGCCGCCTGCCGAAACGATCGGCCATTGGGCCATGAACCAGTTGGCCAACGGCGAGGCCCCAAACATAGACGCTGATGCTGAGTTGCATCTGCGCGGGCGTGGCCCTGAGATCCGCTACCGCCAACGCCAGAGCGGGCGCGAAAATATGGATCCCCAGCGTCCCGCACAGTGTGATCGTTCCGAGTAGCCAAAGAGGAGGGCGGGCGTTTGACGCACCTTCAACAGTCGATGACGTAACCATTTATCCGTGATCAATCGCCGTCTATGCGCAATCCCATCGCTCGCCCCTATTCCGGACGATATCCGGGATTGCGCGGCCCCCTTCGACGTTAGCGCCGGTCAGGCTGCAATCGAGCCGATATCTTCAGCGCTCTTGAGCGTTTCAAGCACGCGGCGTGCCTGATTGACGGCGCCATCGCTTGCGATACCGACAAAAGCACGGTCTGGTTCGTCATCGATACGCAGTTGCTGCGCCGCGAGTGTTTCTTCGTCCTCGGTGATGGTATCGAAAAACTGGTCGAACAGCACATCGGGCACGCCGCTCTCCTTGGGCGCCGTGGTACAAATCGTCCAGAGATAATGGCTCGTCGTCTCGGTTTCGGGCGTGATGAAATGGTTGTTGGCAAGCATGAAGCCATTATCGCGCTTGCCTTCATATGCGCCCGTTCCGGCGTCACAGCCGCCGGCGTTCACCCGACAGGTCATGCCGATACCGGGTTCAAAACGCACTTCCTGCCAGCGATCGACGCGCCCCTTGAAGCCGCCTGCATCGATATAGGATTTGGGCGGGATGGAATTGGGCATCTTGCGCAGCAGGGTCACCTTGCGGCCGTCGAACTCGACCTTCGTGTCAGCGCCATAATGCTGCTCGGGGTTCCCGCCGATGGTCCGCGCATGGATATAGGGAACATGGGTCAGGTCCATGATGTTATCGATGATCAGCTGCCAGTTCGCCTTCACCGGGAAGTTGTAGGGCCGCCATGTCCAGCTTGGGTCGTTATGCTCGGGGCTGTCGATGATGATATCGGGATCGGCAAGGGCAGCTTCTCCCATCCAGATCCAGATGAGATGATCCTTCTCGACAACCGGATAGGAGCGCACATTGGCGGCTGCGGGGATGCGGGATTGATTAGGTATGCGGGTACATGCGCCGCGCTTGTCGAACTCCACGCCATGATAGCAGCAGCGGATTACCTGCCCTTCCACATGGCCTGCACTAAGCGGCATGGCGCGATGACTGCACCGGTCCTCAAGGGCGGCGATCTCACCGTCCTCGGTGCGGAAAAGCGCCACCGGCTTGTCCAGAAAGCGCCGTCCAAGCACTTTGCCAGGGGCAACTTCGCTAGCGAATGCGGCGACATACCAGGTATTGTAGATGAACATCCGACCTCTCCTCAGCCAGGCGGACGACTACTCGTATGAACGCACGCAGCCGCCTCCATTAAATCATCTCGGCAAGATAGGATCACAACCCATCTGTCTGCCAATCGCATTCCAATATCGCCATAAGAAAATAGGGACGAGATTTGATCAAGCCGATGCTGCTGGTCAGCGCAGATACAGCCCCCCATTCATATCGAGCGTGGCACCCACGAAGAAACCGCCTCTGTCGGACGCGAGCAGCGCCGCGGCCGCGGCAATCTCACTCACCGTCATGAACCGGCCGATCGGCACCTCCTCCTCCACTCGGGCGATCTGCTCGGCCGACAGGCGCGCCTTTGCGGTGTCGATCGGTCCAGGAGCGATGGCATTAACGGTTACGCCTGTGCCCGCCAGATAGCGCGCGAAATACTTGGTCAACATGATCGCTCCGGCTTTCGAAGCGGCATAATGAGGCGACGCGACAGTCCCTCCGTTCTGCCCTGCGAGCGAGGTGATGTTGACGATCCGGCCATAACCGGCCTCGCGCATATGCTCGGAGAATATCTGGCAGCTCAGGAACACGCTTCGCATATTGATCTGGACGATCGAGTCGAACTCCTCGGGCGTGATATCCTGGGTGGGCGTCCGCTTGGCAAAGCCCGCATTGTTGACGACGATATCAATCCGTCCCCATTGCGACGCGATGCGGTCCCGCGCTGCGAGAAAATCCCCTTTCTCCCTGACATCAAGCTGCAGAGCAACGGCGCTTGCGCCGCTGGGATCAAGCGATGCCGCCACGTCCTGCGCTACAGCCAGATCAACGTCGCTCACGGCTACCCTACCGCCGCCCGCATGAATCTCCCGCGCGATCGCTTCCCCCACGCCGCGACCGCCGCCGGTAATAAGTGCCGTGCGGTCATTGAAGGAGAAGCTACCATTTGCGGGAAGATCGAAGCTGTCGGCCATTGGAGGATCCTGAATAGGGATGAAAGAGTTGGGGAAGGACGCATCCTCCCCCGGGGGCGAAGTGGACTTACGGTCGCACGGACAGAGTGACCCCGTATGTCCGCGGCGTGTTGGTGAAAATCTTCCAGTAGGTAGTGCCGTTGCCCGGCACTGCAAGGAAGGCGGTGATATCGTCGGCGTTGACGATCTGATAGTTATTGGTGAGGTTCTTTCCCCATATGCCCAGCGTCCAGCGCCCGTTGGCAGACTCATAGTTGAGCCGGGCATTGAGCGTCCGTCCCCTCGTGTCATTGTACAGATTGTCGTAGAGACGCAGGGTGTTCGCGTCGTCCGTGGATATACGGCTGGAATAGTTGAAGTCCGCCTGTGGAGTGAGTTTCGCGCCATTGGCCATGGCCAGGTCATAGCTCGCACCGATTGTGAAACTGTCGCGCGGAGCGAACTTGGCCGGGTTACCCGAATAGTCGAGGTTGACCAGGGGATCCCGCAATGACGTGTACTCGCCGATCAGATGGGTGTAATTGCCGGTAAGCCGCAGGCCATCCACGGGACGCAGGACCGACTCGATTTCCCAGCCCTTCATCTTAAGCGTGCCGTTGTAAGTGTGGGCGATACCACCTGCACCCGAAAAATTCTGGAGGTTCTTGGTCTTTTGCCGGAATAGCGCGACGTTGAAATCGAGCATGTTGTCGAACAACCGGGTCTTGGCGCCAATCTCATAATTTTGCGCCTTCTCAGGCTCCAACGGCAGGGTTGGATTGAGATAGGCGTTGTCGACGAAGCCGCCGGATTTGAAACCCTTTGCCCAGGTCGCATAGAGATTGACCTTGTCGACCGGCTCATATTTCAGCGTCACGCGCGGCGTGAAGGCGTCCCAGGTCTTGCCGCCCGAGGCAAACACCTCGCCCGGAAAGCCGAAACCCGGGATTGCCCCGGCATCGGTGGTCGAGAAGGCGTGGTAGTCGATCTTCTTGCGGTCGGACGTGTAGCGACCGCCGGCCACCAGCGACAATCTATCCGTGATCTCGAACGTGCCCTCGCCGAAGACCGCAATGCTTCGAATATTGCCGTCCTGCACGCGCGTGATGTTGGTCACTTCGGGATTGCGTCGCACGGTGGCATTCACTGCCGATCCCGGCAACGGGCTATAGTAGAAGATGTTCGTGGTCGAGACGTCCGCCGACAGGAAGTAGGCTCCGACCACATAGGAAAAACGGCCCGGAGCCGACGCGAAGCGGACTTCCTGCGTGAAGCTGCGATTCTTCACAACCTGTCGGCGATCGAAGACGGGCACGACCGTCGCGACCGGCACATCGTCGTTGATCGCGCGGCTGTCATTCATGCGATAGCCGGTTATGGACGTGAGCGTACCGCCGAGCAGATCAAGGTCGGCACGCAGATAGCCACCGCGCAGTCGCTGCCGATAGGGCGACCGTGCATAGTCGTTGTTGGTCCATTCGCTATCGTCATAGTTTCCAAAGGTGGCGGGAATCCGCTGAACGCCGCCGATCCCGAGACTGATGGCGCCACCATTGCCCTTCGTGAAGCTATAGTCGCCCGACAAAATGATCTTCAGCGTCTCGGTTGGCTCGAAAAGAAGCTTCCCGCGCATGGCGTAACCATCGGTCTTGCCGTAGCTGCCCGACTGGTTGGGTGTGTCGATAAGCCCGTCGGAGCTTTCGGTGCTGAAGGCGAAACGCGCGGCGATCTTGTCATCCACCAACGAGCCGTTGACCATGCCCTCGGTACGAATGAAACCGCCGTTCCCGCCTGTAGCCTGGAAGAAATAGTCGTCCTTGAAGGCGGGATTGTTGGTGATGACCGCAATAGCGCCGCCCACGACATTGCGCCCGAACAAGGTTCCTTGCGGCCCACGAAGCACCTCGACGCGGTCGGTATCGAAGAAGTTGGCATTGAGGTCGTTGTTGAAGACATAATAAACGTCGTCCATGAAATAGGCGACGGGCGTGTCGAGTGTGGCGGTTCGGAACGTGGAGACATTGCCACGGATCGCGACGATGGACAGCGACTTGTCCGAGGTATTGATCGTAATCCCCGGCATTTGCTGCGTGAGCGCTGTCGGACTGAAGACCTGGTTGTTACGCAGCATTTCTCCGCCGAAAGCAGCAATAGAAAAGGGCACCTCCCGCACCGTCGATTCGCGCCGTTGCGCCGTGACGATGATGTCCCCGGCCACGGCCTGCTGCTGAGCGTTGTCCTGCTGTTGATCTTCTGCGGACGTCTGCGCCGCGGCGGGTCCATATACGCCCGCCAGCATCATGCCAGCCAGAGCCGAGTAAAACTTGTGATTGAAAGGCATGCCGAGCATCTCCCCTATGTGTGACGGCGATTTTTCGCCTGGTCACGGGGTAAGACAGCAAGTTGAACCGACCGGCAATAGCTACGTCCCGGTTTTTGAATGGTAAGACCAAGTTTCGATTAGAGGCCGGCGAGGACGGGGGCTATCCGGTGAGCATTGGAATTATCGCGCCTCGCCGGAACTCGAGATCAGTTCACAGCGAAGCCATCAACCAAGAACGTCAAGGAAGAGCCTGAATCATGCAATCGACAGACAGCGCAGATATGACCCGGGTCGGTCCCGGAACGGTGATGGGGTCGTTCATGCGGCAATATTGGATGCCGGCATGCCTGTCCTCGGAAGTAAAGACGGACGGCGATCCGGTACGCCTGATGATCCTGTGCGAAAAGCTGATTGCTTTTCGTGACAGCTCCGGCCGGGTCGGCATCATGGACCATCGCTGCCCCCATCGGTGCGCATCGCTGTTTATCGGGCGCAACGAGGAAAACGGCATCCGCTGCGTCTATCATGGCTGGAAGTTCGACGTCGACGGCAAGTGCGTGGATATGCCGTCCGTTCCCGCGCGCATGGACTTCAAGGAAAAGGTGCACGCCAAGGCGTACAAGACCTATGAGGCGAACGGCCTGATCTGGGTCTATATGGGCGAGAATCAGGCGGCCCCGCCGCCGATCCCCGAAATCGAGGCGGCCATGCACCCCGAGGCGGAAATCTGGTGCCTGCAGCGCGACTGCAACTGGCTCCAGGCGCTCGAAGGTGACATCGACACCAGCCATGTGGGCTTCCTTCACGTCGGCGGCATCGAAGCCGACGATCTGGAGCCGGACCATCCGATGCGCCCGACCGTACTCAACCGCGCGCCGGAATATGAGGTGGCCCAGTCCGACTGGGGGGTGATGTACGGTGGCTACCGTCCCAATGACGACGGTCAGATGAGCTGGCGCATTGCCCATTATATGTTCCCCTTCTGGACGCAGACGCCCAATAACCGCTTCGTCAGCCGCGCCATCGCCCGCGCATGGGTGCCGATGGACGATGAGCATTCGATGCTTTTCGACATCACTTGCGGTGTGGACGCCGGCAACCCCGCTTACAATTCGACGCTCAAGGACGGCACGCCGCTCTTCGACCAGATCAGTTATGCGCCCAACACGACCGACTGGTTTGGCCGTTGGCGCTCGACCGACAGCGAAGCCAACGACTGGGCAATCGATCGGGAATCGCAGCGCAACGGTCATCAGTTCACCGGCATCCCGAACATCACGATGCAGGATCAGGCCGTGACCGAAAGCATGGGTCCGATCACCGACCACAGCTTCGAGAACCTCGCGCCCACCGACCAGATGATCGCACGTGTCCGCCGCCGGGTTCTTCTGGCTGCCCGCGCATTTGCCAACAAGGGCACGGTGCCGCCGGGTATCGAAAATCCCGACGTCTTCTACAAGGCGCGCGCCGGCTCCTTCCTGCACGATCCGAATGACACGCTCGCCGGAGCGTACCAGGCTGCGCTCGCCAAGGCTGTGCGTTGGCCGGTCAATGAGATCGAGGCTGCGGAATAGGCTTTAAACGGGACCGGCTATCCATGACCGGTCCCAACCCTTCATCAATATATCAGGAACAGGTGACGGTACGAGTTGGGCAAGGTCTGCGCGTCGATCAATGGCGTCTCAGACTTTTTGCCACTGCGCGCTACGCACCAAGAGGAGAGGTAGATGCGCGTAAAGCTTCGCAATATCCGCTGGGAAGCGGAAGGTATCAACAGTTACATCCTGGAGCCTTTGCCGGGCGAAAAGCTCCCCGCTTTCACTGCGGGCGCACATATCGATCTGCAGCTCGCCCCTGGCCTCGCGCGCAGCTACTCGCTCGTCAACGATCCCGCCATCCATAGCTATTACGAGATTGCGGTTCATCATACGATCGACAGCCGCGGCGGATCTCGCCACATCCACGAAAAATGGCGGGTCGGCGAGATATTGGAAATCTCGGAACCCAAGAATAATTTCCCGCTCGAGGAATCGGCATCGCATACCGTGCTGATCGGCGGCGGCATCGGCATAACGCCGATGCTGTCGATGATCTCGCGCCTCGAGGCCCTGGGCCGCAGCTGGGAACTGCACTATGTCGCCGCGGTTCCGGAACGCGCCGCTTATGTTGATCGCGTCGAGAATTTCCCGCAGGCGCAGATCGTGTTCGACGGCATTCCCGGCGGGCAACGTCTCGATCTGCGTACGATATGCGATGCCGCCCCGGCCGACGCCCATCTCTACTGCTGCGGTCCGTCGGGCATGCTGGATGCGTTCGTCGCGGTGAACGCAGCACGCCCGAAGGGGCACGCCCATATCGAGTATTTCTCGGCTGACACGGAGGTTGCGGCCGATGGCGGCTATACGCTGGAGCTGACAAAAAGCGGCAAGACTATCATGGTCGAAGAAGGCGAGACCATGCTGGACGCCCTGTTGGGCGCAGGCGTGGATATCGGCTTTGCTTGCGCCGAGGGCGTTTGCGGCACCTGCCAGGTCAAGGTACTCGAAGGGATCCCGGACCATCGTGATCATTTCCTGACCGACGAGGAGAAGGCGGCCAATACGTCGATCATGGTATGCTGCTCGGGATCGAAAACGCCCACCCTGGTGCTCGACATCTAAGGTCACGCAGGAGGCCAGCGAGTGGCCGAGCAATGATAATAAGGGGCAATGATCCCCGCTGAGGAGAAGCCTTTGGCAGTTATCGCGATTGAACGGGAGGGAGAAGGCATGCTCGATGCATTGCCTCTATCCTCATATCAGGTGTGGGCGGTCCTTATGATCGCCGCCACCGTCATACTTGACGGCCTTGATAATCAGATGCTCGGTCTGGCCGCCCCCTCCTTGCTCAAGGAGTGGGGTATCAGCCGCGATGCCTTGGGATTTGTCTTCGCGTTAGGATTTGTCGGTATGGGTATCGGCACGCTGACGTCCGGCGCCATCGGCGATCGGTTCGGGCGACGCGGAGCCCTGCTGATTGGCGTCGCGATTTTTGGCGTCGCGACGCTCGCTACCGGCTTTTCGATTGAGCTATGGCATGTCGCCCTGCTCAAGACGATCGCGGGCGTCGGTCTGGGCGGCGTTCCGGGCACAGCCAGCGCGATGATCGCCGAGTTCACGCCCGCGCGGTGGCGCAGCGTGGCCGTTACCTTTGGCGTGGTCTGTGTCTCGATCGGCGGCATATTGGGCGGCGTCGCCGCTGCTGCGATCCTGCCCGTGCTGGGATGGCGCTGGCTGTTCTATCTGGGCGGCATCATCACCCTCGCCTTCGTCACCCTCCTCTGGTTCATCCTGCCGGAATCCCCGCGTTACCTTGCCGGGCGCCCAGATCGGCGCGTCGAACTCGACGCCATCCTGCGTCGCATCCGGCATCCCGATCCTACGGCCGTGCAACCACCCGGACGTGGCGCTCAAGCGCCGCACGCTCCATTCAGCGCTCTTCTCAGGGGTGCTTTGTTGCGGGACAGCCTTTCCCTCTCGCTGGCGATGTTCTCGGGCATGTTCATGATCTACCTCATGTTCAACTGGGCGCCGACGATGCTGTTCAGCGCGGGCTTCGGTCTCCAGACCGCAAGCCTGGGCCTTACCAGCTTCAATGTCGGCGGCACCATCGGCGCGATGTTCGCCTCCCTTGCAATCATCCGCCTCGGATCACGTCCAACGCTTATCTTCATGGCCGTCGTTGGTGCGGTTGTTTGCGCCGTTCTCGCCCTACTCCCCATCGAAGGCGGACGGAACGAGCCTGCCGTCCTCGTTAGTCTGGGCGCTCTGGGCCTTTTTGCCAGCGCAGCTCAGTCAGCCATGTTCGCGGTCGGCGCACATGCGTTCCCCACCGCCGTGCGTGCCCGGGGATTGGGTCTGATGGGTGCTGCGGGACGTGCAGGCGCGATTGTCAGCGCGGTGGCCGGCGCCAGCCTGATCGGCGGCGGCAATCTGGGCTTCTTCGGCGTCCTCTCCGGCCTGATGCTGGTCAACGCCATTGGTTTCATCGCCGTGCGGGGCCATGTCCCCCGTCTCGGCCGGCAGGACACAAGCGCATGAGTGACTTCGACTATATCGTAATCGGTTCGGGATCAGCCGGTAGCCTGATGGCCAATCGCCTCTCCGCAGACCCGGCCATCCGCGTCGCCCTTATCGAGGCCGGACCATCGGACAGGAAGTGGCCGGTGAACCTGAAGACGGCGATGCCCGTCGGCAATATCTTCCTGCTCCCGCATGAGAAGTATAACTGGAAGCAGCAACTCAGCGGTAACGCAGCAATCGGAAATCGGCAGATCAACTTCCCACGTGGCAAGCTGTTCGGTGGCTGCAGCGCGATCAATGGTGGCGTTTATATTCGCGGCCAGAGGGCGGATTATGATGCCTGGGAAGAGGCAGGCAACGTCGGCTGGTCCTATGACGACGTGCTACCCGCCTTCAAGGCAGTCGAGAACTACCATGAAGGCGACAAACCTTGGCACGGGAGCGGTGGCGAACTCGACGTCGAAAAACCGCGCTCCTTCAATCCGATTGCGGCCGCCATCGTCGACGCGGCGGTCGAAGCCGGCCATCATCGCAACGATGATTTTGCAGGCGAGAGACAGGACGGCTTTGGCCGCTATGATCTCAACCAGCGAAACGGCACGCGTCTCTCCAGCGCGCGCGCGTTCCTTCATCCTGCCCTGGACCGGCCCAATCTCACCGTTATGGCCGACACGCTGGTCCGCCGGATCCTCTTCGATCGCGGCCGCGCTGTCGGCCTCGAGATCGAGCAGAGCGGTACGCGGAGCACGATCTCGTCCCGTCGTGAAATCATCCTGTGCGCCGGCGCCATCAATTCGCCGCAGCTGCTCCTCTTGTCGGGTATCGGACCCGAAGACCATCTGCGTGCGATGGGTATCAAGCCTGTTCACCATCTCCCGGGCGTGGGCGCGCATTTGCAGGATCACCCCACCGTTCATGTCGCAATGGAGAACCCTTCGGGCGAATCCTACGCCGTTTCGTCCAAGGCCCTCCCCCGCATCCTTGCGAGCCCTTTCAAATATCTCATCAAACGGGAAGGCATGTTGGCCTCCAACGTCGCGGAATGCGGCGGCTTCCTTTGTACCGACGGATCCGGGCGCCCTGACATCCAGATTACCTTCCTGGTCGGACTGAAGCTCGACGCGCGATCCGTCCCGCGGCGGCATGGCTATATGGGCCTCATACAACTCCTGCGCCCCAAAAGCGCGGGATCCGTCCGCCTGGCAAGCAACAGGCCGGAAGACAAACCGGTTATCGACCCTAATTTCTTCGCCGACCCCTATGACATGAAAACGCTGATCGCAGGCTTCCGCGAAGCGCGCCGCATCTTCGCCCAGCCCGCGCTCGCTGCCATGACCGGCAATGAGATCGAACCGGGTGCGCAACATCAAAGCGATGCAGAGATCGATGCGGCGCTGCGCAAGATCGTCAATACCGCCTATCACCCCACGGGCACGTGCAAGATGGGCCCCGACAGCGATCCAATGGCCGTGGTCGATGGCCGGCTACGAGTCCGCGGCGTCGCCGGTCTGCGCGTCGTCGATGCCTCGGTCATGCCCGAGATCATAAGCGGCAATACCAGTGCGCCGACAATGATGATCGCTGAGCGCGCCGCCCGCTTCATCCTCGAAGATGCCGTTCAATCGAACATAGCCGCCTGAACCAGAACAGGAGAGCCCCATGAATATGATGACCATTCCTCCCCGCCCCGCCCTGCTCGACACGCCCGAACAGGATATGCTGATCGGTGGCCAGCGCGTCCCTGCCCTTTCAGGAAAGAGGTTCGAAACGCGCAACCCTGCGACCGGTGACTTGCTTGCGATGGTGGCGCACGGTGGGGCAGAAGATGTCGATCGCGCCGTCAAGGTCGCTCGTGCCGCGCTCACTGGGCCGTGGGGCCGTATGAAGGGCGCGGAGCGCCAGCGCATCATGCTGCGGCTCGCCGACCTCGTCGAGCAGCATTATGAAGAACTCGCCATGCTCGACACGCTGGACCTGGGTGCGCCCTACAGCCGTACCGTGCTTGGAAAGGTGCGCGCCGGCGCGCTGCTGCGCTACTATGCCGGTCAGGCAACGCTGATTTCGGGCGAAACGCTGGACAATTCGGCACCGGGCGATGTGCTTTCACATACGCTCAAGGAGCCGATTGGCGTGGTCGCTGCGATCAATCCCTGGAATGGTCCGATCGGTATGTCGGTCTGGAAAGCCGGTCCGGTGCTGGCGTCCGGCTGTACGCTGGTCATGAAGCCGGCCGAGCAGACGCCGCTTTCGGCGCTCCGCTTCGGCGAATTGTGCCTTGAAGCGGGGGTCCCCGAGGGCGTCATCAACATCGTGACGGGAATGGGCGACGCCGGCGCCGCCCTTTCCGCACATCCTGGCGTCGACAAGATCGCGTTCACCGGCTCGACCGGCGTGGGCGAGAAAATCCTGCTCGCGGCCGCGCCCACCATGAAGCGCGTGAGCGTGGAACTGGGCGGCAAGTCCCCCAACATCGTTTTCGCCGATGCGGACCTCGACAAGGCGGTGCCGGCAGCGGCCATGGCCGTGTTCGCCAATTCAGGGCAGATTTGTTCGGCTGGTACCCGCCTCTATGTCCACTCCTCGATCCGCGAAGAATTCATGGAGCGCCTCGCCGCGTTCACGAAGACGATAAAGGTCGGCGATCCTCTGGACCCGCAGACACAGATCGGGCCGGTTGTCTCAGGCCCTCAGATGGAAAAGATCCTCGGCTTCATGGAAGGGGCTGTAGCTGAAGGCGCAAGTGCCTTGGTCGGCGGCGCCCGTCTTTCGGGCACGGGCTATGACGGTGGCTATTTCATCCAGCCGACCATCTTCGACAATGTGTCGGACACGATGACGATCGCGCGCGAGGAGATTTTCGGTCCGGTCCTTGCAAGCTTCAGCTTCGATACGATCGAAGAAGTTCTGGAGCGCGCCAATGCAACCGAGTTCGGTCTTGGCAGTGGTGTGTGGACGCGCGACCTTGCCACCGCGCATCGCATGGCGCGCGGCATTCGCGCCGGATCTGTATGGGTCAATTGCTATCAGATGCTTGATCCAGGCGTACCTTTTGGCGGCTATGGCATGAGCGGCTTCGGCCGGGAGTCGGGCCCGCATCATATCGAGGAGTATCTCGAGACCAAGGCCGTCTGGATCAAGCTGGACTAACCCATAACCTCTCAGAGCCAGCCTGAGTCCCGCAGACCGGGCTGGTTCTCCTCGGATCGCATCTGCGTCGCGGCTTCCCGGAGCATGTCGAGAAAGCGGCGCTGCGTTGCCGTCGGCCGCCAACTGCGACGCGTGGTGATGCCGACGGTTCGCTTGGTGCCTTCCAGCGGCTGGCCGATCTGCGCTAGAAGTCCGCTTCGGATCTGGAGCGCTACCTGATCGGGCGACAGCAGCGTCAGGAAATTCGTTTCCCAGAGCAGTCGGCCTATGATCATCACCGAACTGCACTCGATCGGCGTTGCGGGCATAGAGGCCCCTTTGAAAACTCGCTCCCATTGCTCCCGGGAGGGCGTGCTGGGCGGTGATACGACCCAGGGATAGGACGCGAGTTGCTCCATGGAAGGATTCTCCTGCCCCACAAGAGGATGCTGGCTGCCGGCAACGACAACCAGTCGATCTTCAACCAGTGGCAACTGATAAAGATCTGCGATCTCATAGGGGCGAAGCGCACCAACGATCATGTCGATAACCCCGTCGCGCAAAGGCTCGACCAGCTCGCGCCAACTGCCCTCAAGCACCTTGAAGGCTGCACGCGGCTCTGCGCGCACCATCTGTGCCATCGCCGCCGGCACCAGCAACGGCCTGGACAGCGGCAAGGCGCCGAACGAAATCTGCTCGCTTCCGCCGCCACCGTCGATCGCCAGTTCGACGATCGCCGCCGAGATCTCCGCGAGAGCAAGACGTGTGCCTCGCGCCAGGCGCTTACCCGCTGCATTGAGCCAGACGACACGCCCACGACGCTCAACGATCGTTGCGCCAATAACCTGTTCCAGGTCACCGACCGCGCGATGAACGGCCGTCTGCGAAAGCCCCGTGACATTTGCCGCGCCCGCGAAGCTGCCTGCTTCGGCGACCGCCAGCAGCGCGCGCAACTGGGTCATGGTCATCAGCCGATCCGGATGAAGGAATACGGCGGACAATCCCTTGGCGCCGGCCGAGAGATGCTCGATCGCCGCCAGCGCCCGGGCGACGACGATACGCCCCATGGCCGTGGCTACCATACCCCCGGATCGCCGTTCGAAGAAAGTGTAGCCGAATTGCCGCTCCAGTTTAGCCAGCCCCTGCGTCAAGGCAGGCTGTGAAAGACTGACGGCGTCTGCGGCAGCCGTGATGCTGCCATGCTCATCAATGGCGATCAGCGCGCGCAGGTGACGCAGGTTAATGTCGAATGGATCAGCAGCCATCAGAGCGCTGACCTATCCCAGGTCGAGGGCAACGCCAACCGAATTTTAAATGGACTGACCATTAAACAGATGCTAGCCCGGTCCCGTGCTTTCGCGGCCGCCCCATCAACGCTCAATGACCGGAGAAAACGTCATGGATTTCGAGCTCCCCGATGACATCAAGGAGTTTTGCGATGTCACCAAAACCATCGTGCGCGATTTGCTTCCCTACGAACCGGAGTTTCAGGCGACCGGTGTAGTTCCGCCGATCGTTCGCCAGACGCTGGTGGAGAACGGCTATTTCGGCATGGCCCTTCCAGAGGAATATGGCGGTCTCGGCCTCGGTGCGCTGGCCCAGGCGGCGGTGCAGATCGAGCTTGCCCGCCTCCCTCCGCAATTCTGGACCGAACTGCGCCCCCTCATGGGACCGGGCGCCAAGAACATCATTCATCATGCGAGCGAGGAACAGCGCGCCGCCCTGCTGCCCGGCATGGCAACAGGGGAAATTCCGATCGCGTTTGCGCTGACCGAACCCAACAGCGGCTCCGACCCGGGCTCCATGCGTACGACCGCGGTTCGCAACGCCGATGGTTGGCGCATCAACGGCAGCAAGACCTACATCTCTAATGGCAAAAAGGCGAAGCACGTCATCGTGTACGCCTACACGGACAAGTCGGCGGGTGCCCGCAACGGCATCTCGGCCTTCCTGATGCCGGCCGACACGCCCGGCTTCTCCGTCACCGGGACGATCGAGCTGATGGGCACCGCTACGCCCGGCGTGTTCGAACTCAGCTTCGATGAATGTCAGGTTCCAGCCGATGCACTGCTCGGCGAAGAGGGCCAGGGCTTCCGCTACGCCCTCGAGGGACTCAATGAAGGGCGGATCAATGTCGGCGCGACAGCGGTGGGCATGGGTGAATATGCTTTGGAGCTGGCGATCGATGAATCGAAGGTCCGCCCTGCTTTTGGCGGCGTCATCTCTGAATTCCAGGCGATCCGCCACTATCTCGCCAACATGGCCACCGACATGCGCGCTGCTCGCCTGATCTTGCTCGACGCTGCCTGGCGTTACGATCAGGGAGACAAGAGCCGCGAGCTCGCATCAATGGCAAAGCTTTTCGCGACCGAAGCGGGCAGTCGTACCGTCGATACCGCCGTACAGATCTTCGGTGGCAGTGGCTATTGCCGCGGGTTTGCGGTCGAGCGGCTCTATCGCGATATCCGCATCACCCGCATCTATGAGGGCTCTTCAGAAATCCAGCGGAACACCATCGCCCGGGAGCTGCTTCGCTAAAGATGAAAGGGGGAGCGCCGAAGGCCTCCCCCTTGTTGTCAGATCAGCTGTCCCGCAGCCTGAAGGGCATCAAGATCGTCCTGGGTTAGTCCGAGCTCCTGCGACAAAAGCGTACGTCCATGCTCACCGAGACTGGCGACGAGATTTCGAGCCTCCGCCCGCGAACCGCTCATCCGGAACGGCGGGTTGGGAACGGCATAGGCTCCTGCGCCATCGTTGATCGTGGTAAGGGCCTGGCGGGCAGCAAGCTGGGGATCCTCGAGGACCTCGGCCATTTCGCGATAGCGGCCACATGGCACGCCGTGCCCGGACAGAATCTCTTCTACCTCCTTGGACGATCGCAGGCAGGTCCATTCCTCTGCGAGCGCCAGCAGGGTCGCCCAGTTGGCATTGCGGTCGGCATTGGTCCGAAACCTCGGATCCTCCCGCCATTCGGGATGTCCTACCGCATCGCTTAGCTGCTCGAAATTGCGGGGACTGGTTGGCGCTATCATGATGAAGCCGTCCAGGGTCTTGAGCGGCGTGTAGAGGGGCCGGCGCGCGCCACCTGGGAATTGCGCCTCCTGTGTTTCGTAGACCAGCATTCCGACCATGGCCTCCAGCATGGAAAGGTCGATATACTGGCCCTTGCCCGTCTTTTCGCGTTGATACAGCGCAGCCTGGATAGCGCCGAAGGCGTGAACGCCGCCCAGCACATCTGCGATGAAGATGCCGCTTGCCGCCGGGCGCGATGCGTCATCCTGATAATGCATGTTGACCATGTCGAAGCCGCTGGTCGCATGGATGACCGGTGC
Source organism: Sphingobium lactosutens DS20 (assembly GCF_000445105.1). Lineage (GTDB taxonomy): Bacteria > Pseudomonadota > Alphaproteobacteria > Sphingomonadales > Sphingomonadaceae > Sphingobium > Sphingobium lactosutens. The sequence goes on from NZ_ATDP01000109.1 coordinate 50,127, forward strand.
ATAGGCCGGGTGGTGCGCCTTGGGACCCTGCTGCCCATAACCCGAGATCGAACAATAGATGAGCCGTGGGTTGATCGCAGACAACGTCTGATAATCAAGCCCGAACCGCTGCATGACGCCGGGGCGAAAATTCTCGACGACAACGTCGAAGCGTTTGACGAGCTCGAGAATGAGGGAGCGGATCTCGGGCGATTTCAGATTGCAGGCAAGGCTGCGCTTGCCAGCGTTGAGATTTCCGAAATAGGCGCTGTAACCGTCCCGCACGGGTGGCCGGGAACGCACCTGATCGCCATCGAGCGATTCGATCTTCACGACATCCGCGCCGAGATCTGCGAGCATCCGGGTTGCAAACGGGCCCGCCATGACGCTTGTGAAATCCAGTACGCGGACCTCGTCGAGGGCGCCTCGGCTCTCATTTCCAGCGGAATCGATCATCACATCACCTGCGAATAAATAGATTGAATGGTCCTACCTATTGCAAGATTGTAGACGCCTGGTCAACGCGTCTTGCGCGTACCGCGGGTTGTCTCAACAGGTCCCGGGCTGGGCTTCGCAGCGGCCTTGAGATTCTTTCGCACATGACGATGTACGCGCTCGAGATGCCGCCGCATTTCGTTCGCGGCCGCCTCGGCGTCACGTTTGCGCAGATAGCCGATAAGCTTGAATCGCGATTCGATGAGGGATTTCTGCAGCGTCTCATAATCAGGTCCGCGGACGAATTCGTGCAGAATGGCGGACAAGGAATTGACGAAGATCCCGAACATGCGGTTTTTTGTCGCCCGGGCGAGCACTGCATAATATTGCACAGCGCATTCGTAACGCGCGTCCACCGTCGTCTCACGCCGGGTCCGCTCGGCCACTGCCTCGAGCTCAATGAAATCAGCCTCCGTGGCGCGCTCGCAGGCAAGCCTTATAATGATGTCTTGTATGGCGAGGCGCGCTTCGGTCAGTTCATCAAGCGAAACATTCCCAAGATGTACATAGTCCTGCATGGCCTGGACGATACGGTCCGGTTCGGCCGACTGGATGAACGCGCCGCCCTTGACCCCTTTGACATTCCGGATAATGCCCGCCACCTCAAGACTGCGCAGCGCTTCGCGTAGCGCGCTGCGGCTCACCTGGAACTCGGCGGCCAGTTCCCGTTCAGCCGGCAACTTGTCGCCCGATTTTAACAATCCGCTGGCGAGGCGCGCCCGGATTTGCTCGCAGATCACCTCGAAGGCGCGCTGCGTTTTTATGGGAGCAAAGCCCAGCCCATCCGCTGAATTTTTCAATGTCATCCGTTCAGAGTCCAGTTTCATGTCCAGGAAGCTTGCTTGCGCTAGCACAGTGAACAATGAACTGCCTAAAGCTTCTTGACCTCTACCATAGTCGCTCATAATGGTTGGACCATTATCACATTTGGAGGTTTCCTATGAAGATCCTCGTGCCCGTGAAGCGGGTGATTGACTACAACGTGAAGCCCCGCGTGAAGGCGGACGGCAGCGGCGTCGACCTCGCCAATGTCAAGATGTCGATGAACCCGTTCGACGAGATAGCGGTCGAGGAAGCCATCCGCCTCAAGGAAAAGGGCGCGGCGACCGAGATCGTCGCGGTGTCCATCGGCGTCGCCAAGGCGCAGGAAACGCTGCGCACCGCGCTCGCCATGGGCGCGGATCGCGCGATCCTGGTGCAGACCGACGATGAGGTCGAGCCGCTCGGCGTCGCCAAGATCCTCGCCAAGATCGTCGAGGAAGAGGCCCCCGGCCTCGTCATCCTGGGCAAGCAGGCGATCGACGACGACAGCAACCAGACCGGCCAGATGCTGGCCGCGCTGCTCGGCTGGGCGCAGGGCACCTTCGCTTCCAAGGTCGAAGTGGCCGGCGACAGCGTCAACGTGACGCGCGAAGTCGACGGCGGTCTGGAAACCGTGAAGCTCAAGACGCCGGCGATCATCACCACCGACCTGCGCCTCAACGAGCCGCGCTACGCTTCGCTGCCGAACATCATGAAGGCGAAGTCGAAGCCGCTGGCGAACAAGACGCCTGCCGATTTCGGCGTCAACGTCGCGCCGCGCCTCAGCACGCTCAAGGTCGTCGAACCGCCCACGCGCACCGCCGGCATCAAGGTCGCCGACGTCGACGAACTGGTCGCCAAGCTCAAGGCTATGGGCGTCGCCGCCTGAGGCAGATTTCAATTCCGTTCGTCCTGAGCTTGTCGAAGGACAAGTCCTTTTCTTCAAGGAGAACAGGGCTTCGACAGGCTCAGCCCGAACGGCGATAGAGGATTGAGAAGATGAAGACTCTCGTATGGGTTGAGCATGAAGGCGGCGCCGTCAAGGACGCCACCCTCTCCGCCGTCACCGCCGCTTCGAAGCTTGGCGAAGTCCACCTGATCGTCGCCGGCAAGGGTGTGGACGGCGTCGCCGCCGAAGCCGCCAAGATCGCCGGCGTGGGCAAGGTCCATGTCGCCGACGACGATGCCTTCGATCATGCGCTGGCCGAGAATGTCGCGCCGCTGATCGTGGACCTTATGGGCAGCCACGACGCATTCGTGTCGCCCGCCACGTCGAACGGCAAGAACATCGCGCCGCGCGTCGCCGCGCTGCTCGACGTAATGCAGATCAGCGACATCCTGTCGGTCGAGGGCGAGGACACATTCACGCGCCCGACCTATGCCGGCAACGCGATCGCCACGGTCAAGTCGAGCGACGCCAAGAAGGTGATCACAGTGCGCGGCACTGCGTTCGAAAAGGCCGCCAAGGACGGTGGATCGGGCACGGTCGAAGCCGTCGCCTCGACCGGCGACAAGGGTCTATCGAGCTTCGTCGGCGCGGAAATCGCCAAGCTGGAGCGCCCGGAACTGACCTCCGCCAAGATCATCGTATCGGGCGGCCGCGCATTGAAGGACAGCGAAACGTTCGAAGCGAACATCTTCCCGCTCGCCGACAAGCTCGGCGCGGCGGTCGGCGCCAGCCGTGCGGCGGTCGATGCGGGCTACGTCCCCAACGACTATCAGGTCGGCCAGACCGGCAAGATCGTCGCTCCCGAAGTTTATATCGCAGTCGGCATCTCTGGCGCGATCCAGCATCTCGCGGGCATGAAGGACAGCAAGACCATCATCGCCATCAACAAGGACGAGGACGCGCCGATCTTCCAGGTGGCCGACATCGGGCTTGTGGGGGATCTCTTCAAGATCGTGCCCGAACTCACAGATAAGCTTTCGGGCTGAGGGTACACCATGTCGACGCTGAACATTATCACGAGAGACGGAGCGGCGGTGCAGGTCACCGCTGAGCCGGGCCTGTCGCTGATGGAAATAATCCGTGAAAATGGCATCGATGAACTGATGGCGCTTTGCGGGGGATGTTGCTCGTGCGCGACGTGCCACGTTCTCATTGCGGAGGATGGCTTCGATCAGCTTCCCAAGATGAGCGCGGACGAAGACGACCTTCTCGACAGCTCCGAACATCGTACGCCCGTCTCGCGCCTTTCGTGTCAGATTGCCTGGTCCGACGAGTTGGACGGTCTCACGATCACCATCGCGCCGGAAGATTGAGACCCGGATCATGCAAACACTCACCCGCATTCCAACAGATGGACGGCTCGGTCGATGAATGAAGCGCGGAACGATCGGGAATCGATGCCCTATGATGTGGTCATCGTTGGCGGCGGCCCGGCCGGGCTTTCCGCGGCGATCCGGTTGAAGCAACTGGCCGCGCATACCGGCAGCGAGCTGTCGGTGTGCGTGCTGGAGAAAGGCTCCGAGATCGGCGCCCATATCCTTTCCGGCGCAGTGATCGATCCAAAGGCGCTCGACGAACTGCTTCCCGACTGGCGCGAGATGGGCTGTTCACTGGCGAAGGTGCCGGTGACGGACAATCAGCACTGGATGCTGACGAAGACGGGCAAGATGGCGATGCCGCACATCATGACGCCGGGCTGGATGCACAATAAGGGCACCTATACCGGATCGCTGGGCAATCTGTGCCGCTGGCTCGCCGAACAGGCCGAAGGGATGGGCGTCGAGATCTTCCCCGGCTTCGCCGCGGCGGAGATCCTCTATAACGAGGACGGCGGCGTGAAGGGTGTCGCCACCGGGGACATGGGCGTCGATCGCGAGGGGAACCACAAGGGCGACTATCAGCCCGGCCTCGAACTCCATGCCCGCTACACCTTCTTTGCCGAGGGCGCGCGCGGCCACCTGACTAAGATCCTTAAGCGCCAATTCGCGCTCGACGCCGACTGCGAGCCTCAGGTCTATGGCCTCGGCATGAAGGAGTTGTGGGATATCGATCCGGCGAAGCATCAGCCGGGCCTCGTCATCCACTCGCAGGGTTGGCCGCTGACCGACGCCTATGGCGGCGGCTTCCTCTACCATCAGGCCAATGGCCAGGTGGCGTTGGGCTTCGTGGTGGGCCTGGGCTACCGAAACCCACATCTTTACCCGTTCGAGGAGTTCCAGCGCTGGAAGCAGCATCCGGAAATCCGCAAGTTCCTGGAGGGCGGGCGCCGTGTGTCTTATGGCGCGCGGGCGATCAACGAGGGCGGCTGGCAGTCGATCCCCAAACTGGCCTTCCCCGGCGGAGCGCTGATCGGCTGTTCAGCGGGTTTCGTGAATGTGCCGCGCATCAAGGGCACGCACACTGCCATGAAGTCCGGCATGCTGGCGGCCGAGGCGGCGTTCGCGGCAGTGCAGGCCGATCGAACCGGCGATGTCCTGGCCGATTACGAGGATGCGTTGCGGTCGAGCTGGATCGCAAAGGAACTACAACTGGTCAGGAATGCCGAACCGCTGCTCGCCAAGTTCGGCGGCACGATCGGTACGCTTCTGGCCGGCATCGACATGTGGATGCGTACGCTCAGGATCGGTTTGCCCTTCACTATGAAGCACAAGGCCGACAATGAAAAAATTGGGCGCAGCGATGCCTGCGCCAGGATCGAATACCCCAAGCCTGACGGCAAGATCAGCTTTGACCGGCTGTCATCTGTGTTCCTGTCGAACACCAATCATGAGGAAGATCAGCCGGTTCACCTGCAGTTGAAGGACCCGACGATCCCGATCAGCTACAATCTGCCTCTCTATGATGAACCGGCCCAGCGTTACTGCCCAGCCGGCGTCTACGAGGTGGTCGGCCAGGATGACGGCGATCCAAAATTCCAGATCAATGCGCAGAACTGCGTCCACTGCAAGACCTGTGACATCAAGGATCCGACCCAGAACATCAACTGGGTCGTGCCCGAAGGTGGCGGCGGACCAAATTATCCCAACATGTGACGACTTCTGATCGAGATTGGCGGCATCCACGCCTCTACAAGTTCGCCGGGCGTCCCTGTGCGCCGACGAACTCTTGCAAAATCTTTCAAGAGGTTCTCGACACCGAAAAGTCAGCGGCTTCCATCAGGGCGCGTTTCAGATCGGAATCAGGGAAACATTGGAGCGCGTTTTTCGCCGCTTCGGCGTGATCTTTTGCTCGAGATAAGGTCTCTGTGATCGCGCCGCGCGACTCCATAAGGTACAGCGCGTGCCGGAGCGCGGTCTCGTCTGCAGACGTACGCCCGGAAATAACGTCGTGCCAGAAGCGGCGGACATTTGGGTCTCCGTTGCGGTATGAGAGGATGACCGGGAGGGTCACCTTTCCTTCGCGAAAATCGTCCCCCGCCGCTTTCCCCATGGCAGTGTCATTGGAAGTGTAATCGATTGCATCGTCCACGAGCTGAAAAGCTATTCCGATGTTGCGACCGTAACTATCTAACGCCTTTTCGCGATGGTCATTCTCCTCCGCGATCACAGCTGCCATGCGGCAGGCAACGGCGAAAAGATCAGCGGTCTTGGCATTTATGACGCCATAATAGTCGGCTTCAGTGCTTTCCAAGCGCCGTGCCGCCCCCAGTTGGTCGATTTCCCCGCGTACCATCTTCGTCGTGGCGCGGCTTAGAAGCTCGATGGCGCGAGAGGATTTCGTCTCGATCATCAGCTCGAAGCTCTGCGAGAGCAGGAAATCGCCGACGAAGATTGTCGCGCGATTTCCCCAGACCAGGTTAGCCGTCTTGCGACCACGGCGCAGCGAAGATCCGTCCACGACATCGTCATGCAATAGCGTTGCGCTGTGCAGAAACTCTATCGCGGCCGCCAGACTATGATGGAGCGTGCCATCATATCCGACCAGCCTGGCGCAGGCCAAAGTCAGCATGGGCCTGAGGCGTTTACCGCCGCTATTGATCAGATGTCCTGCCAATGTCGGTATCAAGCCCACTTCGCTTTGCATCCGCTTGTGGATGATATCATTCACGATGCGAAGATCGTTGCCCATCAGTGCAGCAACGGCCTCCAGCGTCGGGCCCGCCCCACTGGATTTTCTGGCTTTCAACACGGTTCCGCACCCCTGCGCATGAATCGCCTCCTATCGCGCCAGTAGAATGGGGATTTCTGCATGGCGCAGAACATAGCGAGTCGCGCCGCCAAAAATGGCTTCGCTCAGCTTGGAATGACCATAGGCCCCCATGACAAGCAGGTCAGCGTCGCGCTCGGTGCAAAAGTCCACGACGACCTGACCGGCGTCAGTCCCTTCCAGGAGGAAGAGGTCCGCGGTGACGCCGTGACAGGCGAGATGGCGAACGATCGCCCGACCCGGATCTATCCCGTCTGGCACCGGAAGACCCGCCTGGGGGACGACGACAACGGAAACCTGCTTTGCGCTGTAGAGCAGCGGAAGCGCGCCTGCGACCGCTCTGGAAGCCTCGGCGCTCGCGTTCCACGCGATGACGATGTGATCCGCCAGCCTTTCCGACCGCCATGCCGCTGGAACAAGAAGCGTAGGCCTGCCGGATGCGAAGATCATGTCCTCGGACAGGCTCAATGCTGTCTTGCGCCGAGATGGGCCATCGGCCGGGCCAACGATTGCGAGATCAGCATGCCGTGCATGGATCATCAGATCCTCACCCCAGACCCTGTCCGAGATGCGCCATTCCCCGTGGAGTTCCTCCTGGAGGAGCGCTGCCTCAAACAATGTTCGATAGCGCGCGGCAGCGGCGCGCACCTGCTCACTGTGATGTGCGAGCATATGAGCGATGCCGGTCCCAACCGCAAAGCCAGAATAGCGGTGCAGTTCGAGCGCATCGGCGACAAATACCGCCGAGAGATGGGAATGGAAGCGGGCCGCCAAAGCCGCGGCATATTCCAATCTTGATGCCCCCTCCGGAATGTCCTCCAAATAGACAACGATATCCTGTAGCGACAAGATTATCTCCTCTTAAATCGAAGTGGCAGGCTGTATTGCGCCCGCGCGCGGCTATTGCCGCATGTCCGCATGGCGCCAAGAGAGCCGAAGGCGCATGTCATGCCACTGGGCATGAGAGCTTCAACTAATCGGATTGGAAGCAAGCGACACTCTTCCAAAAGCCGCGCAAACACGCGCCTGGGGGGGATGGTCGCGCCTCCCGGATCGTTCGATCGGGTCACGATCTGCAACGCACGGCCTGGGCGCCGCGACGGTTCAGCATGGCCGTCCCGCGCGTGACGATAAGCGTTACGCCGCTCCCTGAGAATGTCGCCTCTTTCCGCGCGGCCTTTAGCTTCGCAAAACCTGCCTCATCACGGAGAAACAGGGTTTGATTGTCATCGAAGACATCGACTGAAATTTCACTGCCGTCATCACAGCGGTATCGATTTGTTCTGGCGACCGAAGGCGGAATATAGTGAGACAGACTTTCATGATCGCTGCCTTCGTCCTGCCGTTCCCCTTCATCGATGTTATGACATGCAACAAGGGCGAAAGCCCCTAATGCCAGCGCGAAGGAAAGAAGCGGCTTCCCAAAAGGCAAGGGCTCGCCTTTTGACCAAGCGTCGTGCGTACATGCGGTCTCGCCATTGCCCTGAGGGAGGCGACCACATGAACGAGAGCCCGAAAGCGTGCCTCTCGCGACAATCGACCGTGATAAACCGTGCGGCGCGGCCTTAGTCCGTGCTATCCGGTCCAACGACCGGCCCGCCTTTCGTCTTCCCTGCCGGGACGACATATTCTCTGCCGCGGCACTCATAACGCAAACGATCCTGTCAGGTAAACTTGCTCTCGGCGGTCGTCCGAAGGAGTCTGCCAGCCGACATTATGGGGCGACCCGAAGGGCTCACGACGGGAGGGAGGAAAAACCCGTCAGGCGATGTCGACTGGCAGACTAAGCACGGTAACGCCGCGCATTCGTGCAATGCGAGAAGCTCCCGGCCATTCGTGAACGCTCGCCTGCTCAAAAAGCGTGCAATCGGATCTTGCGCCCGACCGACGGCGTTTTAAGTATGAGCGAGCGCTCACTCCCTGCTTATGATGCGGTGTACACGGATGGTCAAGAGGCAAATATGCAAGCGTGCACCTCCAGCCTCTGGGCGACCAATTGGGGATGGGAAAGATTGCACAGCCAGAGCTGCGCCTATAGGCAGGTTGATCAGACAGGACTACGGTATGAACCAGACTTCGAAGAAATATGCCACCGGCCAGTCGCCGCGGGAGAGAATCATCAACGCGGCGAGGGCCCTGTTCGGCGCAAAGGGCTTCCATGCGACGACCACGGCGGAGTTGGCGGCCGACGCATCCGTCAGCATGGGACAAATCTATCGCCACTTCACGGCCAAGGACGAGATTGTACTGGCGATCGTGGAGGAGAATGCACAGCATCGGGTGGCAGAGATGCATGCAATCTTCGACGCCGTCGAACGCGGTGAACAGACCATGTTCGACGCGATCAAAGCCATAACGGAAATCGCTCTGCACAATGAAGGGGGCGGGCTGCTTTTCGAAATTCTGGCCGAAGCGTGGCGCAACCCGTCGGTGGCCGAACGCCTCGACACGCTGACCGCATTTTACCGAACCGGTGTGCGCAGGCTCGCCGAGCTTGCGCGACCCGACCTGCCAGCCTCAGAACTGGACGGCTATGCCGATATAATGATGGCCTGCTTCATCGGCTTGGGGCATCGTCCCGCCATAGAACCTTGCGCGGACATCGAAAAAGCCAGTCGGACGACCGCCACATTGATGATGAGGTCACTTGGACTAACGGAGTCGCCACCCAACACCAGAAGATGACGTCACCGGCCACATTCATCTGACGGTGGAGTATCCGGAAACCATGTCACGGTTCCGCCGGATGATAGTTTGTCGAACAAACACAGACGTTGGTTCGCAAAAAGGCGGGCTATCTCCTTTTGTGGATGGATAGTCTGCTAAAATGCCCACGCAAGACATTCGGGAGCGCGAATTCGATTCATCAGCGATACCATCAATATGGTGATCCGAAACGTCACATCTCGGCTGGCGTTTTCGTTGATTCCTCAGCAGCAGAATTAGCAGTCACGGCTTTTTTTTCATTTCGTTCCAACCTTGGCTTTTGAAAATCTCTCATTGAAATCCGCCAAGTTCAGGGTGAAGTTTTCCTCGGTACGGAACGCGCCATCACTCTCGCTCGGCTTCTCATGCTGCTTGTAAAGAGTGGGGTAGTTTGTCATGCGATCCGACGAAGTATGGAAGTAGGTCGAGTAGGTCTGGACGCTGACCGTCGGATTGGAGGTCGAGAAATCGAACGTCATGAGACGCAGCCACCCGTCGCCCAAAGCCGCTTTCGGCGCTTCGGGCGCGATCATCGGCAAAAGCTGACCGCGATCCTGATAGTCGGCCAGTATCTGATGGACGTCGTGGCCAAATGCGTTCTTATCCGTCGCATGCGATTGACCGTGCTGATGTCCACTCAACACCATGAATATCTGATCGCTCCTCAAGATGAGCTTTTGCCAGAGTTCCTCTGGTGAATTGTGTTCACCATGGACAGCGTCGAAATCCACCGCCGCGATCGGCTTGCGCTCCCCTTCAGTGTTGAGGTGATCGTGGATCGAGATGATGGTCGGAATGCCTGGATATTTCTCTAAAAGGGCCTGCGCCCACTCGATGACATCATCTTCCGGCGCCATTTCCAGTCCGATATGAAGGAACCGGTAGCCTCCTGCCTCGAAGACCTGAGCGCTGTCGGCGCCGCCGTTGAAAGAAGCGACGTACCACGGCTTTCCTTTGAAAAACTGAGAGTTGCTGCCGAAAACCGCGCGGAAATTGTCCAATCCTCCGTAGTGCAGCATCCCATAACTGCGCGGATCGCCAGTTTTCATCGTTGCCGGCCAACGCGAGTCTGACCACACGGCGTCATAGTCGTGATTGCCGGGGACAACCGAGAAAGGCAATTTGCTGGCCAGGATTTCATAGCCGGCACGCGCGATAGGCATCTCCACGGTCAAGGTTCGCGGTTCAGGGCTCAGATAATTGCCGAACACCGGGTTCGGTATGGCCTTCAGTCCCTTCGCCACATGCTCAACGTCCATCGATCTGCTGCCGTGTTGCCAGATATCGCCCACGGACGTTGCAAATACGATGTCGCCCCCGGCGGATCGGGCGTTGCGGGCTATATATTCCATCTGATCGATGAAGATGTCCTTGGCGTCGATCGGAAATCCGGCCTCCCGCTGATGGCTGTAGTCCAGATAATTCTGCGTATCGGGTATGACCGCGATGGTGAAACGCTGTTCCGCACCCTGTGCCATGGAGGTCGAGGGCACTAGCGCCGCCCCAAGCAGTGAGGACACGAAGAAGCGAGATAGATGGTGCAATTTCATTAGCAAAGCCTCCGGCTTTTGGGATTGATTACCAGGCGAGCCGTGCACCCGCACCGAACGTTCGCGGCTGCCCGACAAGTCTCGACGGACCGGCAATATCAACAAAATAACGTTCGTCCGTGACGTTTCTGGCGTAGCCGTAGACCGAGATACCGCTGGCGATATTCTGCAGTTCCACGCGCAGATTCAGGAGCGCATAAGATTCCGTTTTGGAAGAGAGCGAATTGTCCAGGCGTTTATACTCGCTTCCCTTGTAGGTGACATCCGCGCTTGAACGCAGTCGCCACTCGGGCGTGAGAGTGATGCTGTGAACGAGACGGGCGTGGCCAGACGCGTTCGGCGCGGCAGGAAGATCATTGCCCAGATTGAGCGTCACGAGAACCGGGTTGCTCGATTCAAACTTTGTAATTTCGCTATCGAGGAAGGTGGCGCCCACATCGATGGAGAGTTGTTGCGCTTCGGTCCGCACTAGATTGAGCGTTGCGGTCACATCCACACCCTTCAGCTTGGCGGCGGCAATATTGGTCCTGACATTGCCGTTCGGCGTGGCCGTGCTCGATTGCAAATTCTTGAAAGAATAATGGAAGCCGTCAACCGCGAGGTTGAAGCGGTTCGATGCCGGAAACCATTTGATACCACCTTCGAACGAATCGACGGTTTCAGATTTGAATGAAAACGCTTCAGGCGCGGAGAAAATGCTCGTTCCATCGAACCCTCCGGCCTTGTAGCCTCGCCCGTAGGCGCCGTAGATCGATAGCGAGCCGGTCAAGTCGAACTTGGCGGATACGCGGCCCGAGAGATTGTCATCATCGAAGTCATTGTCAAAGGACACGGGCAATGGCAGGCCGATACCGGTGGTGATGCCGTAGGGGTTGGCGTCGATCGTCGATCCGAAATAATTGGACGATTCTGTGGTGTAGCGCAGCCCGCCCGTCAGCGTCAGGCGATCGACGGGCCGCCAGTCGATCTGGCCGAACACCGCGAAGCTCTCGCGCCTCTGATGGTAGTCGGTTTCGATCTGGGTGAAACGGCTGTCCTCATAGAAAAGCGTCGTGCCAAAGTCGGTCTTGTCCTTCAGATAATAGGCTCCGATCACCCAATCGAACGAACCTTTCCGGGCGTTGGAAAGACGCGCCTCGAATGAGGTCTGCTTGACTTGATCGGTGAAGATGAATTGATTGACGCGCAAAGGCGCTCCGGGGGCGCCGTCGAGCGTGCGATCCGATTCCTCGTGACCCGCGACCAGATCAAGATGGAGCGTATCGCCAAGGCTCTGGGTAAGCGTGCCGCTCACGCCGAAAAGATCCGTTTTTCGGCGGGGGTAGCGGTTGGAGTAGAAGGTGAACGGATCATTGTCGGGCTCGAGCCAGCCACCGTTGCTGACTCCGCGCACAGAGTCCTGCGGCTGGCTTTCCGAACGGTCGCGGCTGCCCCACAGCTTCAGGGTGAGGTCGCCGCCGCCCGTGTCCGCCCGCACGGTGGCGCGAGCGGCCCAGAGGTCGCGGTCGCCATAATCGCTGCGTGCGCCCGGATCGGGCAGCGCCGGCAGTTGCGGCCGCAATCGCGTGCCGGCGGCGGACCCCGCACCCTTGCCGTCCATGAAGCCTCCGCCTTGATCGGTCATGACGGCGAGGCGCAAGCCGATCCGGTCGTTCAAAGGTACGCCGATTGCTCCTTCGGCTCGGAAGCGGGCATAGCTCGCATAGTCCGCCTGAACATAGCCGCCGAACTTGTCATCCGGGCCGCGCGTGATGAGATTGACGACGCCGGCCGTGCTGTTGCGGCCGTAAAGCGTGCCCTGCGGTCCTTTCAGGACCTCGACCCGCTCGATGTCGAAGAACGGTACTGACAGAAAGACGTTCGAGCTTTGATAAATGTTGTCCACATGGAACGCGACCGAAGGGCTTCCATTGGGCCGATAGTCATCCTGTCCCCCTACACCTCGAATGCTGATGGTGGTGGACGCGACGCCGCCGAAGTTCGATGTGATGCTCATGCCCGCTACCTGGGATGTCAGGTCTTCGAAATTGGACACGCCATTGTCGGTGATCTGGGCGCCCGTCACGACATTGATTGCCGCGGGAATGTCGGCGAGACGGGTTTCGCGTTTTTGGGCAGTGACAATGATTTCGCCCCCGCCCAAATCCTGGACCTGTGCGGCAGCCGCCCCCGGCGCCAGAAGCGCGATTGCGCCCCCGACCTTGAATATGACCTTCATGAGTCTAGAATCCCTGCCCTGAGAAGAATTAGACTTGTGTCTATAAACGGGTTATTACGCCCGTGTAACAAGAGGAGAGCTAGTGCAGAAAATGGCGACAGCGGGTGGGAAGCGCGAGCGAACGCGGCGGCACATTTATGAATGCGCCCTCAGACTGTTCCGCGAAAAGGGTTACTCAGGGACAAGCGTCGGCGATATCTGCGCTGAAGCATCAATCTCGCGCGCCACGTTCTTCATCCATTTTTCGGAGAAGGCGGCTTTGGTCGGTGAGGCGAGCCGGTACTTGGGAGAGGCGTGGGCAAGCTTCGAGCGTGCGCTCGGCGTCCTTCCGGCAATAAGTCTGCTGCGGCATTACATCGAATTTCTCTTCGACAACATGGTCGCGCCGGAGATATCTGCGCCGATGCTTGACGACTTCCGCCAGACCTTCAGTGGCAATATGGCGCCGGGCACCGGCCCTGGGACGATGCATTATCATGCAACCGAAATCATCATACGCGCACAGGACGAAGGCGACGTGACGTCACTCACTTCTGCCGACATGCTGGCCCATCATGCGATCCGTCTCGTCATTCTTTATCGTACCTCACCCATCGGAACGCCTAACGAAACGAAGGCCTTGCTTTGGCGACTATTTTACTTGGGGGCACAGTCGACGGATTAGGGAAGAGTCCTGATCGGTCTCGACTTGACTGGCATGATCCAAGTCCCCGCCGAGGATGACGTCAAACCAATCGTACGAAACGATCTGGCACCTCAGCAACACGCGGTCGAGGCTGTGTGCCGATGATTCTGTAGGAACGCCAACTCCCTGACAGTATGATGTCGCTTTGGCGAATTGGATGATGTTCGTCCGTCGCGCGAGCATGCTGCTTTCATACAGCCAGCGCCTGGCTTTTGAGCCAAATCCATGCTTCTCCGTACGGCACCGACCGGAGAGCAGGCGCGTTACGTGATGAGCGTGTCGGTAGCCGCGACAGCCGCGCCCATGCACGGAAAAGAGCGTGATACAGGTCGTTGGGACGGTATCGATCATCGATCGATTTTGAACCGGCGCGGATCCGAGCCTCCGCACGGGCGCAACAAGCGCCGCCTGGCAACCCCTCCATGGGGGTTCTCCAGCATGCAGGCCAGGACTTCCTCGCGACAGTGGCAACCCGCCCTTTGGGCGATCGACGTTCACTGCAAGCGGATGGCGAAGCACGGCCATGCGAGCGACACCGCAGAAAGCAATGCAGGCATCCGGTTGCGATGCCAATCTTGTTTGCCGACGATCTACCGAGCTGTAGTCGATGAGCTACAGGTCAGCGGAACTGTTCGCCCCGATAGACGCAACAAGTCGCACTCTCAAAGCCGCGGCCGGCACCAGCCCGAAAAGTCAGACCAATGGATTTGCCCATTGCACTGCATCGAAAAACGGTTATTGCAGCGCACCATGAGAATGAGCGCTCACTCCTACATGTGCTGACAGGAAATCCGATGGTCCCTCACAAAAGAACCACCCTCCCCCTCCTTTCTTTCGTCATCCTGCTGGCAGGCTGCGGGGCGCAGGAGCCTGAGAAGACTACACCGCCTGAAGTCGGCGTGGTTACGCTCAAGAGCGAGCCGGCGGTCTTGATGAGTGAGTTGCCCGGCCGCGTCACGGCGGTGGAGACGTCCGAGGTGCGCCCTCAGATCAGCGGAGTGATTCGCAGGCGCCTCTTTGAGGAAGGTGCCATCGTCCATGCTGGACAAGTTCTCTATGCGATCGAAGATGCGCCCTACAGAGCCGCTTTAGGTGCGGCCCAGGGTAGCCTTGCTCGCGCGCAGGCCGCAATCGACGCGACCCGTCTTCAAGCCGAACGATATCGCGGATTGGTCAATATCAATGCTGTCAGTCGCCAGGAGGCCGATAATGCGGACGCTGCGGCGCGGCAGGCCCGAGCTGACGTTTCAGCGCAGCGGGCCGCTGTTGACGCAGCACAAGTCAATCTTGGTTTCACACAGATCCGGGCGCCTATCTCGGGACGGATCGGACGCTCGCGCTTCACCCCAGGCGCACTTGTCCAAGCGGGTCAGCCAGACCCTCTCGCGATAATTCAGCAAACCGATCGTGTTTATGTCGACGTCACCCAGTCTGCCGCCGAAATTCTCGAACTCAAGGAGGCGATGAAGGCTGGCGGGGTCGTGCGGGACGACGGCAGCGCCCGCGTCGCACTGGTGCTGCCTAACGGCAAGACCTACCCTGTCGAGGGACGACTGCAGTTTTCCGAAGTCACCGTCGATCAGACTACTGGCGCTGTGACGTTACGAGCCTCCTTCCCCAACGCCGACGGCATGCTGCTCCCCGGGATGTACGTGCGGGCACGCCTTATCGACGGTGTGCGCCAGAACGCGATCCTTGCGCCACAACGCGGCATTGCCCGCAACGAGCGCGGCGAGCCGACAGCGCTGATCGTAAACAGGGAAAACAAGGTCGAGCAGCGGATCGTCGCAACCGACCGTGCGCTTGGCGACCGGTGGGTGATCACGAGCGGACTTAAGCCGGGCGACCGGCTGATCGTCGATGGCCTCCTCAAGGCCAAACCGGGAAGCTCGGTCACGCCCCGGGCACCGGCACCTGGCACCTCCAAGTTTGCGGGGAAATAAGCGATGTCCCGCTTTTTCATCGACCGCCCCATCTTTGCATGGGTCATCGCCATCATCCTGATGCTAACCGGCGTGCTCGCAATCCGCACGCTCCCGATATCGCAATTTCCGGAGATCGCGCCGCCTGCCATCGCCATTCAAACCATTTATCCCGGCGCTGACGCCACCACGCTGGAGAAGACCACCACAACGGTCATCGAGCAGCAGCTCAAGGGCATCGACAATCTGCGCTACTTCTCGTCGAATAGCGATTCGGCAGGCAATCTCACCATCACCCTGACCTTCGAACAGGGCACCGACTCCGACATCGCCCAGGTACAGGTGCAGAACAAGCTCCAGCAGGCGATGCCGCTGCTGCCGCAGGAAGTGCAGCAACAGGGTGTTCGCGTTCAAAAATCCTCAGCGAACTTCCTGCTCATCGTCGGTCTATATTCGGAGGATGGAAGCCACAACCGCGAGGACATTGGCGATTATCTGGCGTCAGAACTCCAGGATCCACTGAGCCGGATCAGCGGCGTGGGCGACACGCTGCTGATGGGCGCGCAATATGCAATGCGCGTCTGGGTCGATCCGATCAAGCTCGCTAACCTCAATCTCACCTTCGCTGACGTCAAGACTGCAATCAGAGCGCAGAATGCCCAGATCTCGGCCGGCCAGATCGGCAATCTGCCGGCCAAGGCGGGACAGGCGCTCAACGTCACCGTTTCGGCACAATCGCGGCTCGAGACCCCGGATCAGTTTCGAAATATCCTGCTCCGGACAAATCCCGACGGCTCCACGATCACGCTGAAGGATGTCGCCCGGATCGAAGTCGGCACAGAAAATTATAGCTTTGAGACGCTTTACAACGACAAGCCTTCTGCCGGGCTCGCGATCAAGCTCGCCCCGGGCGCCAACGCGCTCGACACGGTCGAAGCCGTCAAGGCCGAGGTTGCCGAACTCTCCAAGCAGTTCCCGCCCGACATCAAGGTCGTCTATCCCTACGATACGACGCCGTTCGTCGAACTATCGATCGAGCAGGTCATCCACACTCTCGTCGAAGCGGTCGTCCTTGTCTTCTTTGTAATGCTGCTCTTCCTGCAGAATTGGCGGGCGACACTGATACCGACAATCGCTGTGCCGGTGGTTTTGCTGGGCACCTTTGCCGTGCTGCTGGCGTTGGGCTACTCGATCAACACGCTCACGCTGTTCGGCATGGTGCTCGCCATCGGCCTTCTCGTCGACGATGCGATCGTCGTCGTGGAGAATGTCGAGCGCCTCATCCAGGAAGAAGGACTTTCGCCTAGGGAAGCTGCCCGCAAATCGATGGACGAGCTCAGCGGCGCACTGGTCGGGATCGGCGTGGTGCTCTCGGCGGTGTTCCTGCCCATGGCCTTCTTCGGTGGATCGACCGGGATCATCTATCGGCAGTTCTCGATCACTATCGTCACGTCCATGGCCCTTTCGGTGATGGTCGCACTGATCCTGACGCCTGCCCTGTGTGCAACCATCCTCAAGCCCGCTGCCCATGGCCACCATGAGAAGAAAGGCTTCTTCGGCTGGTTCAATCGGACCTTCGATCGCGCCACCGCGCGCTACGGCGATGGCGTGCAGCGTATGAACCGAAGCTGGAAGCGCTCGCTTCTCCTCTATGGCTTGGTGGTGGTCGGCATGGGTGCAATCTTCGCGCAATTGCCGAGCGGCTTCCTGCCTGATGAGGACCAGGGCATCATGGCCGCGCAAGTCACATTACCGACTGGCGCGACGATGGAACAGACGCTCGCGACCATTGGGGAGGTCCGCAAACATTTCCAGACGAATGAAAAAGACAATGTGTCGATGGTCTTCAGTGTCGGTGGATTTAGCTTCAACGGCCAGGGCCAGAATGTCGGCCTCGTCTTCATTCGCCTGAAGGACTGGAAGGACCGGCCAGGCGCACAGAACAAGGCGATGGCTATTGCCGAACGCGCGAACAAGGCGCTCGCCGGGCTGCGGGCCGGCCAGGCGATCGCCTTCATTCCACCCGCCATCGTAGAGCTGGGCAACGCTACCGGCTTTGACATGCAGCTCGTCGATGTCGGACGCGTCGGCCACGATCGACTGATCGCCGCCCGTAACAAGCTTCTGGAACTGGCAACCAAGGACAAGATGCTCGTGCAAGTGCGACCCAACGGCCTAGACGACGTGCCGCTGCTCAAGGTGAACGTCGATCAGCCGCGCGCAGGCGCGCTCGGCCTCAATCTGGCCGATGTCAACGACACGCTCTCAACCGCGCTCGGTGGCGCCTATGTCAACGACTTCCTTGATCGCGGACGCATCAAGAAGGTATTTGTCCAGGCTGACGAAAGCGCACGCAGCAGTCCAGAAGACATCGGCAGGCTTTACGCCCGCAGCGCCAACGGCGCCATGGCCCCCTTCTCGGCCTTCTCCGATAGCAATTGGTCCTACGGCGCGGCGCGACTTGAACGCTATAATGGACGCAGCTCGGTCGAGATACTCGGCGCCCCGGCTCCGGGCTACAGCACCGGCGCGGCAATGGCGCGCATGGAGGAACTGGGCAAGCAGCTTCCCGAAGGTGTTGCGATCCAGTGGACCGGCATCTCCTACGAGGAGAAGCTTTCGGGCGGCCAGGCGCCAGCGCTCTATGCGCTTTCGATCCTCATCGTCTTCCTTTCGCTCGCCGCCTTGTATGAAAGCTGGTCGGTTCCGATCGCTGTGATCCTGGTCGTCCCGCTTGGCGTGGTCGGCGCGCTTATCGCTGCCTGGCTGACCGGTCTCAACAACGACATCTACCTTCAGGTCGGGCTGATCACGACCGTGGGCGTCGCTGCCAAGAACGCGATCCTCATCGTAGAGTTCGCGGAAGAGAAGATGCGCGAAGGGCTTGGCGCTGCGCAAGCGGCGTACGAGGCAGCAAAGCTGAGGTTGCGGCCTATTCTGATGACCTCGCTCGCCTTCACCTTCGGCGTGCTGCCGCTCGCCGTCTCTAATGGCGCGGGCGCCGGCGGGCAAAATGCGATCGGGCGAAGCGTGGTCGGCGGGATGATGACCGCGACATTCCTCGCCATCTTCTTCGTGCCGGTATTCTTCCTCGTGGTGAAGAAGCTCTTCCGGCAGGAAGGCGGATCGCAGGAAAATGCGCCGCCTTCCCTTCCCTCCAGCTTTGAGCCGCAGGAGGCCTAAAGATGACCAAGCTTCGCATCGCCGCCGCCTCGATCGCGGCCATGACCCTGGGCGCCTGCAGCATGGCGCCTGAGTACACCCGACCAAGCCTGCCGGTGCCGGCCGCATTGCCATCCGCCGCGCAAGACGACCCGTCTGCCTCTGCAATCCCGGCAGATCTGGCGTGGAAGGATTTCTTCACTGACACCAGACTGCACAGCGTCATCCAGGCGGCTCTTGAGAACAATCGTGACCTGCGGATCGCACTTGCCAACGTCGAACAGGCACGCGCACTCTATCGGGTGCAACGGGCAGATCTCCTGCCGACCATCGGCGCCAATGGCAGCGCCACCTATCAGGATATACCGGCGGGCACCGCCATCTTCGGCGGGCGCGTCGATATCTATTCCGCCAATATCGGCACGTCGGCTTGGGAAATAGACCTGTTCGGCCGGATCCGGGATATGAACAAGGCGGCTCTGGAGCAATATTTTGCAACCGTCGAGGCTCGTAATGCCGCGCAAACGAGCCTAATCGCCGAAACGGCATCAGCCTGGCTCACGCTTGCGGCGGACCGCGATCGCTTGAGGATAGCGCAGGAAACCGTTCAGGCGTTCGGGCAGACCCTCGAACTCACAAAAGCGCGGTTTGCCGGAGGCGTCGCTTCGGAACTCGAAGTCCGCCAAGCGCAAACCAGCTATGATCAGGCGCGCTCGGACATTGCGCAAAATACGAGTCTGATCGCACAGGACCGCAACGCTCTTGAACTGTTGGCTGGCACCAGCCTCAGTGAGGGTTTCCTGCCCGAAGGGCTCGGTTCGCAAAGCGCGACGATAGCAAACCTTCCGGAGGGCCTGTCGTCACAGTTGCTGCTGCGGCGACCCGACATTGCCGCGGCCGAGCACCAACTGCGCGCAGCCAATGCCAATATCGGTGCCGCCAGGGCCGCGTTCTTTCCTCGCATATCGCTGACCGCGGCTTTCGGCACGATCAGTGCCGGCCTCTCCAACCTGTTCGGCGACGGCAGCGACTACTGGTCTGTCGCTCCGTCCGCATCGCTGCCAATCTTCGACTATGGCCGAAATCAGGGCAACCTGCGCTATGCCAAGGCAACGCACGATGTCATGGTCTCGCAGTATGAACGGTCGATTCAGCGCGCTTTCAGGGAAGCCGCCGACGCGCTCGCCAGGAAAGATACGATTCAAGGCCAGGTCGAGGCGCAGACTTCGCTGCACAGTGCCGCAGCACGCGCTTACCAACTGGCCGAAGCGCGGTATCGGGCGGGAACCGATCCTTTCCTCGCAACGCTAGACGCTCAGCGTGCCCTATACGCGGCGGAGCAAAGTCTGCTTGCCACAAGGCTGGTTCGGGAGGCAAATTCGATAGAACTGTATCGCGCCTTTGGTGGAGGTCTCAAATGAGGCTGCTGTGCCCTCACTCATGCGATGGTCTGCCTCGCCCGGCTGTCGCTCAACGTCGGATAGCATTCTTAGCCTGAGGCGGACCGACCAGGGCTTACAGACACGAAGCCTCTGGGAGCGGCGTCGCCCTTCCCGCCCGCGCATTGCCAGGTCCGGAAGGCAGAATAAGCCGGACCGTTATTCGTCGGCTGCGACGGGTGGCAGGCTGGCGCTATTAAACGAAAGCAGACGGAGATGGGGATCAACAAATGCGCAGGGCAGCCGAGCCGAGCGGACTCCAATCGGAAGATCATCGAAGCCGCCCGCCATCTTTTCACCAACCGCGGCTTTCATCAGGCAGCGATGTCCGATCTAGCACAGCAGGCGGGCATAAGTGTCGGACAAATCTATCGCTCGTTCAGCGGCAAGGAGGAAATTATCGTCAAGCTGGTCGAGGATGAAATTGGGTCCTGGAAAAACGAGATTCGGTGCCTACGCCGACGTGAGGACTTCGGACAGCTGGCGGCCGCCGATCAACTGACGTCGCTCCTGCTCAGCTGCATCGCCGAAGACCGCGAGGCCATTTCAAGCGAAATCATGGCTGAAGCGTATCGCAATCCAGAGGTAGCCGCTGCGATACAAAGTTTTTGCCTTTTCCTTCAAAGGTATCTTGAAAACCTGATCCTCGCGGCAAGGCCTGGCGCCACGCCAGCGCAATTATCCTGCGCCAGGTTCCTCATACTCTATATATTTGCACTCAGACATAAGAGCATGGTCGCTCCTGGGCTGACGATCCAGAAGATCAGGACGCAGATCCGACATGCCGTGGCGGAAATTTTGGACGATCTGGCGGAGAGTGACCAAAGGTAGCGGGCCTTTCTCAATAATGGTCAGACGGGGCGTCGCGCCAGATCGCACGACGCCCTCGTTGCGTTTCTCAATTCAGAAATTGTAAGCGACGCCTACCAGGACCTTATGGCGATCAAAGGTCTCGCCACTGCCGCCCAGGTCAGCGTAGCGATATTCGAGCCGTGCCGACACCTTGTCGGTGAGGCTCCTTTCGACACCGCCGCCCACGCTCCAGCCATCGAAGTTGTCGCGGTCCCGAATTGTGCCGTCGATGCCCGATGTCCGGATCTTGGCCCGGCTGTTTTCATATCCACCGCGCACGTACAGAAGGGTCTGGTCGGTCACCAGATATCCAGCGCGCGCCGACACGTCGAAGGTGTAGCTGGGATCAATGCTGGACGGGCCGCGGCGCACGGCATCATCGGCGCCGATCGCAAAGCCGCCCTCGACGCCCAGCACGACCTTGGGCGCGACCTTGTGATTGTAACCGGCAAAGACACCGCCAACGAAGCTGTCCCGCGAGTCCCGGATCTCGACAGTGCCGATATCGGTATTGGCACGTCCGATCTTGTCGTGATTCCAGCCGACCTGGCCGCCAAGATAGGGACCATCGAAAACCTCGGCCGAAGCCGGGGCACATGCCAGCGCCGCTACAATGGCGAGGCTTCCTGCAAACAATGTCTTCATAAAAACGCTCCTGCAAAGGAAACTATGATAGGAGTGAGCGCTCGCTCCCATCGCGTAGATATGGATCGCATCTGGCTTGTCAAGTGATCGCAGGCATTTCGAAAGGCGTCGCGTCCGCTATGAGATCGTCCGGCACAATCCGAGGCGCGAAAGCGTAAGAAGGCGCCTTACCAGGCCGTGATGGAGCCCGCAGCGGCATCTCGCCACCAAAGGTCCTCGCTCCGCCTAGTCCGGGTTGGAAATCATTTATCGGAAAGGGATGCACGCAATATGCGCAATCTGTTGCAGAACTGCGCGCGTCTCACCACCCTTGGCCCGGATGGCTATTCCTGCCGATACCGACAGCAGATACCCAGCCGCCGCTTCGGGTAGCAAACTGCCCTTCAAGTCACCGGTGCGGCGTGCCTCTGCAAACCGGGTGGTCAATGCCTGCTCATGTCTTTCCCGCCATCCCGCGAGAATCTTCTCACAACCAGGCGCGCAAGCAATTCCGGCGTTGAGATCGAGCGCGCCGCGAGGCATTTCGCTCTGGGTCACAGTTTCAATCAATCCCTCAAGGAAGCGCCGTACGACTTCGCAAACTGTCGGCGCTGCCAGCGCATGGGCGACAAAGCGCAGATGGCATTCATCATATCGCTCGACCACGCGTCGAAACAAATCGTCTTTATTCCCGAAGAACCGATAAAGGCTCGGCCTTTCTATGCCCATGGCTGCGGTCAGATCGGAAAGGCTTGTTCCTTCATAGCCCTTTTCCCAAAACTCACGCATAGCGGCGTCAAGCGCCGCATCCATGTCAAACAGCCTTTTGCGACCCATCTTCCATCTCGCCAGTGATTGCCGAGCGATCACGGGAAAGGCAGCAGAGCGTACGCACCGCCCGCAATATCGCCTCCCTCAACATCGGCCGCCGGCTCTCCGCGTCGGGCGTGATGGATATTCCGAATGGATTGGCCGCTGTCCATGCCGAAGCGACGGTAATGATGAGCGTGAGCAGGAAGTCGGCCGGATAGTCGGAACCGACATGTCCGGCCGACTGCGCGGCCTGGATCCTTCGCACCTGAGCGGGAAGACTTAGAGTATCTTCCAACGGCCAGTTCCTTCTTTGTTCAAGTCCGTTCCACATGACGAGCCGCATAAGATGGGGATGGTCCATGGCGAAATCAAAGAGCATGCCAGCATAACCGGGAAGGTCATCAGGGTCGAACAGAACGGTCTGGTACACATCCCTCAAATGTCTTTCGAGAACGATCTCGAAGAGCTGCTCCTTATTGCCAAAATATTCATAAATCTGGCTTTTGTTTGCCTTCGCAGTCCGGGCGATGCGATCTACGCGCCCGCCTGCAATACCAAATGCAGCAAATTCTGCGGTCGCTGCGACCATGATACGTTCACGCGTCCGCTCGGACTTGCTCGGTTCGTTGACGGCCATGGTTCCTACATTTTCGTTGACAGATTCCTGCCGCGATGACATGCCACGCATAATAAACCAAATAGTTGGTTTTAACAATCTCGGCACGGAGGTGCAGCATGTTCACATCTCTCTATGCGCAGCCGTCAACCAGGTGGGCATGGTTGGCGTTTGCACTGATTGCGGGCTTCATGACCTGCACCATCTGGCCCGACATGGCATATGCGCAAAATGCGACCGCCCATGTCACGCTCGATCCGACTTTTCGTACCCCCGCCCCGCCCAATGATGCGTTCCCGCAAAATGCGGACCATGTTTTCTGGGGTACGCTCGCCATGTTGATCGCCGGGCTTGTGGCGACCGCGATTGCAGCGTTCGACTCATTCCGCCTGAAAACGACGGTTCCGATCGCCATCATCGTCGGAGCCGCCCTCTGCGTATATCCCGAGAGCGTCGACAACTATCTTGCAGGCTGCTTCTGGTCGACGTCGCACGATCCCGACAAGCTTCTCTATTTCCTCATGGGGCGGGAATTCGACTATTATGTCGCGATCATGTGGTGGACCTTCGGAGCGATCCTCGGGTACATCTTCTACAGCGCCCTGCAGCGCAATGTAACGACGGGCGGCCTTTGGATAGCCTTTGCCCTGTCCGGCATGGCTGACATCGTGATCGAGGAGCTGTTGCTGCGCTACGGCGGCATCTACACTTATTTCGGCCACCAGCCGCTGGTCCTTTTGGGCTACTTCCCGTGGTGGTGGCTGTTCGTGAACGTGTCGGCGCTTTATCTCAGCATAGCAGTCACCTATCGCTTCCGTGACTGGCTCAACGGCTGGAGGAGCATCTTCATCCTTCCGCTGATGCCGCTCTGCTACATCGGTGGCTTCTCCTTCGCCGCATTGCCGACCATCTATGTTATCCAGGGTGACTACTCGCCGATGGTGACCCAATTTGCCGGCATCCTCTCCTGCATTCTCGCTCTGATCCAGACTGGCGGCATCTTCTACTTCATTCTTGGTCGTAACCCGCTCGCCTTTGGCGAACGGGAGAAGCCGGCGGCTGATCGCGCTTCGAGACCGATAGCGGGCTTCGGCTCCGCGGTTGCGCAGCTCTGACCAGCACTCGCCAGACGAGCTCAATACCGGTGCCTCTGCCTCACGGCGGGGGCACCATTTCCAAAAAAACCAGGAGACGGCGATGACGAACGAGGCTCACGACGCGCAGATCATGCCCTTCAAAATCTCTATACCCGAAGATGAAATTCGCGACCTGCATGAACGGCTCGATCGCATCCGCTGGCCGGAACCCGAGACGGTAGCCGACTGGTCGCAAGGCGTGCCCATCGCCGATATGCGCGCCCTGGTGGATTACTGGCGCCATCACTATGACTGGCGCCGCTGCGAGAAGACGTTCAACGCCCTGCCCCAGTTCAAGACGACGCTTGACGGTCTCGATATATATTTCCTGCATATTCGCTCGTCGAACGCCGACGCTTTGCCTCTCATCCTCACCCATGGCTGGCCGGGATCGGTGCTCGAGTTTCTCAAGACGATCGGCCCCTTGAGCGAGCCGCAGGATTTCGGCGGCGATGCCGCGGACGCATTCCATCTCGTGATCCCGGCTTTGCCTGGTTATGGGTTCTCCGACAAACCAACAGGGACAGGTTGGGGACTCGAGCGGATCGCCTCAAACTGGCACCTGCTGATGCAGCGACTGGGCTATCATGAATATGTGGCGCAGGGCGGGGACTGGGGCTCGGCGGTCACACACACGCTGGCGCGGCAAAAACCGGACGGATTGAAGGCCATCCACACGAATTTGCCCGTCGTAATGCCCCCGCCGCCCTATGAAAATCTCAATGCCGAGGAAGCGGCGATGCTGGCAGCCATGGGGCACTATCAGCGCTGGGAAAGTGGCTATTCCACGCAGCAGATGAGCCGCCCCCAGACCCTGGGATATGG
Source organism: Sphingobium lactosutens DS20 (assembly GCF_000445105.1). Lineage (GTDB taxonomy): Bacteria > Pseudomonadota > Alphaproteobacteria > Sphingomonadales > Sphingomonadaceae > Sphingobium > Sphingobium lactosutens. Next base: position 75,045 of record NZ_ATDP01000109.1, read on the forward strand.
GCTGGCCGACTCGCCTGTCGGTCAGGCGGCGTGGATATTCGAGAAGCTCCAGAGCTGGGCCGATTGTGCAGGTAACCCGCTCAATATCTTTAGCTATGACGAAATTCTCGACAGCATCATGATGTACTGGTTGCCCAATTGCGGTGCCTCTTCTGCGCGGCTCTACTGGGAGAGTTTCGACGGCGCCTTCGTCGTAAACGAGCCTGTCGCCGTACCTTGCGGATATAGTGTTTTCCCCAAGGAGATATACAAGGCACCGCGTAGCTGGGCGGAACGGTGCACGCCTCAGCTCATCCATTGGAACGAGCTTGAGAAAGGTGGCCATTTCGCAGCGTTCGAACAACCTGAACTTTTCGTCGAGGAAGTGCGGATCTGCTTCCGCCAAATCCGTTAAAGGATGATCACTTTCGCTTTCCCGCCGCCGGGTCTGTGCCGTTCGGCGGCGGGAAGTAAACGGGCTTTACAAACGCTTAGCGCGAAGTCGTAGCGCATTGCCGATGACGCTCACGGACGACAACGCCATGGCCGCCGCTGCCACGATCGGTGAAAGGAGAACGCCGAGAACCGGGTAGAGCGCACCTGCGGCGATCGGCACACCGGCCACATTATAGGCAAAGGCGAACAGCAGATTCTGGCGGATGTTTCGCATGGTGGCTTGGGAGAGTCGTCGCGCCCGTACTATCCCCATGAGATCGCCTTTGAGCAAGGTTATGCCAGCGCTCTCGATCGCCACGTCAGTGCCGGTGCCCATGGCGATGCCGACATCCGCCGCCGCCAGCGCCGGCGCATCGTTGACGCCGTCTCCGGCCATCGCGACAACCCGCCCTTCCCCCTTGAGCCGCGCGACCACGGCGCTCTTCTGGTCGGGCAGGACATCGGCCTCCACCTCATCGATGCCGAGCGCGCGAGCCACGGCCTGGGCAGTAGTCTTGTTGTCGCCTGTCAGCATCACGACGCGAATGCCCTCGCCGCGAAGCGCCTCGAGCGCCTGGGCCGTGGTCGGCTTGACCGGATCGGCGATCGCGAAAATGCCGGCCACCCTATCGTCGATCCCCACATAGATGGCGGTGGCACCGTCTCGGCGCATCTCATCCGCCCGGGACGTGAGACTGGAGACATCGATGCCCAGCTCACCGAGGAACGCCGCATTGCCGAGCGCAACCTTCTTGCCATCCACGACACCGCGCGCACCCTTGCCCGTCGGTGAATCGAAGGCGGAAACGTCCGGCAGCGCCATACCGCGGACCTGGGCGTGCGCGACGATCGCCTGCGCCAGGGGGTGCTCCGAAGCGCGTTCGATGCCCGCAGACAGGCGCACTATCTCGTCCTCGGCATATCCTGGCGCGGCTACCACGGACGTGACCGCAGGCTTTCCCTGGGTCAGGGTGCCGGTCTTGTCGACGACCAGCGTATCGACTTTCTCCATGCGCTCGAGCGCTTCGGCATTCTTAATAAGGACGCCCAGACCCGCCCCCTTCCCTACCCCCACCATGATCGACATCGGGGTCGCCAGTCCCAGGGCGCAGGGACAGGCAATGATCAGCACCGACACCGCCGCGACGAGACCATAGGAAAAGCGGGGCTCCGGCCCGAACAGCACCCAGGCGGCGAACGCGAGCAAGGCGATGCCGATCACGCCGGGCACGAACCAGCCCGAAACAATGTCGGCCATGCGCTGGATCGGCGCCCGCGATCGCTGCGCGTCCGCCACCATCTGGACGATACGCGCGAGCATCGTATCCTCTCCGATCCGCTCGGCGCGGATCACCAGCGCGCCGCTCTGGTTGAGCGTGCCGCCGATCACCCGCTCGCCGATACTGCGCGTGACCGGCATGGACTCGCCGGTTATCATCGCTTCATCGAGCGAGGATCGACCGTCTTCGACGATTCCGTCGACCGGAACCGCTTCGCCCGGTCGCACTCGCAGCCGGTCTCCGGGAAGGACATCCTCGACGGCGACGTCCGCTTCAGTACCATCCGGGGCGATGCGCCGCGCGGTCTTGGGCGCGAGATCAAGGAGCGCCTTGATGGCGTCGGAGGTCTGCTCCCGCGCGCGCAGTTCAAGGACCTGTCCCAGGAGAACAAGCACCGTGATCACGGCCGCTGCCTCGAAATAGACCGCGACCGTTCGGTCTGCCCCGCGAAACGCCGCCGGAAAGATGCCGGGAACGAGTGTGGCAACGACACTGTAGGTCCAGGCGACCCCGGTCCCCATGCCGATCAACGTGAACATGTTGAGATGGCCGGTCCGCAGCGACACGCCTGCGCGCTCAAAGAATGGCCAACCGGCCCATAGCACCACGGGCGTAGCCAGCACGAACTGTACCCAGGTCGAGATATGAGGTGGCACCAGATGATGGATCGCCGGGACGAGATGTCCTCCCATTTCAAGCACGAACACCGGCAGAGCGAGAAGGAGCGCGATCCAGAAGCGCCGCGTCATATTCAGGAGTTCAGGATTGGGTGCCTGCGCAGCCGCCCGTTCCGGCTCGAGCGCCATGCCGCAGATCGGACAGGCGCCCGGCCCGTCACGCCGAACCTGGGGATGCATCGGGCAGGTGTAGACGCTCCCGGCCGGCGCCGGTGCCACTTCAGGCCGATTTCCCGCCGCAAGGCCACGACCATGCGCCGCACCGTGGTGCACATGGTCGTGGTTGCGGTCCTGATGCGGAGGATGATTCATGGGTTCATCGCCTTGCCTTCATGGGACGACGCATATCGGCAGTCGCCGAGCATGCCGGCGTGTCCAGGTGCCGCAACGCCCTAACCCTTGCCTGGCCGATAGTGGACGACGAGCAGATCACCCTCCAGGCTTTCGATCAGGCTCTGGGCGGTGCTGCCGATCAGCGCGTCGAACAGCACGCCGCGGCCGTGGCTACCAATCACGGTGAGGTCAGCATGCTCGTTCTCGACATAATCGGCGAGCAGTCGCCCGGGCGTACCATGCTCGATCACGACATCGGCGCCGGCCCTCACGCCTGCATCCACACGCTCGTCGCTCAGGAATTTTGTCCCAAGGTCCTTTTCCATCGTGCGCAGGTTGCGGACATAGTCTCTTTCATCGAGCATGCCCGAGAACGGCACGTCATAAGCATGGAACAGCGTCAGGTCGCGCGCGGGAAACAGCGCAGAGGTCGTCAGCAGCGCCTGCAGCGAGGCTTCGGAGAAATCCGTCGCCACGACGATGCTCCTGTAGGACCGAAGCGCGCGATCGTGAACGACGAGGACGGGCACCGGCGACCCGCGCACGAGCCGGTTGACGGTACTGCCCAGGATCATCCGACCCAGCGTCTCATCACGCGCGATCCCCGTCACGATTAGATCGCAGCCTTCGCGCGCGGCGATCGCGAGGAGCGTCTCGCCAGGCTCCCCCTCCTCGACGATGACCCGGATGAACTCGGCCGCGGCGCCAAGATCACGCTTAAGGCGCCAGCGCATCCTTTCGACCGGGCTCGGCAACCGCCGCCAGGACGCGGGCGTCCGATCGAATCGGTACTGGCGGTTTTGCGCAGGATCGACGACATAGGCCGCGATCAGCTCCGCCTGCCACTCCTGGGAGAGCTGGACCGCACGGTCGAGCGCCCGGTCACAGCGACAGCTGAGATCCGTGGCGAGCAGGATCTTTCGGGGCGGCGTCTGGCCAGGCTGGGTCATCGGATGTCCTTTCACATTTTCGGGGATCGGGTCGGCGCCGGTCACGCGAGTTCCTCGAACCAGCCCAGGCGCCGCATCAGCAGCTTTTCCGCTTCGAGGCACAGGAAGAGGAGGACGCCCAGGCCGACGATCAGCATGGCGTCCGCAGGGGTGAGCGGCCGGCTCTCGAAGATCACATGCATGACGGGCGCGTAGGTGTAGAAAAGCTGCGCACCGACGACGACCACGATGGCGGCTAGCACTGCCGGTGTCCCTAGCACGCCACGCCAAGTGAGCGAGCGCATGTGCAGATAGCGCACGTTGAAGAGATAGAAGATCTCGGCGACAACCAGCATGTTGACGACCAGGGTACGCGCTGTCTCCAGATCACGCCCCTGTCCGTTGGCGTGGAAGAATATCCCGAGCGCCAGCGCGGCCATGAGCCCGGACACCAGGAATACGCGCCACAGCAGGAACGGTGATAGCAGCGGCGCATCGGCATGCCGCGGCCGCCGCGCCATGGTTCCCGGTTCGCTTGGCTCGAAAGCCAGAACGAGACCCAGTGTGACGGCGAGGACGAGATTGATCCAGAGGATCTGCGTCGCCGTCATTGGCAGGGTGAAACCAACCAGGATTGCCAGAACGACCGCGACCGTCTCGCCACCATTGGTCGGCAGGGTCCAGGCGATCACCTTGCGGATATTATCGTAAACCGTGCGCCCTTCGCGCACCGCCGCCACGATCGACGCGAAATTGTCGTCCAGCAGCACCATCTCGGCGGCTTCCTTGGCCGCCTCGGTGCCCTTGTGTCCCATGGCTGTTCCGACGTCGGCCTGCTTGAGCGATGGGGCGTCATTGACCCCGTCACCGGTCATGGCGACGATCAGGCGATGGGCCTGCAGCGCGCGGACGATCCGAAGCTTGTGCTCCGGACTGGAGCGGGCAAACACATCGATCTCCAGCACCTTGTCGATCAGCGCTTCGTCAGAGAGGTTTTCGAGCTCGGCTCCCGTCATGCCACGAGGCGCCTCGCTCAGCCCGAGCTGGCGCGCGATGCTGAGCGCGGTGGCCAGATGGTCTCCCGTGATCATCTTGACCGAAATTCCGGCCGAGCGACATTCCGCGATCGCGGCCTTCGCCTCCTCGCGCGGCGGGTCGATGAACCCCATCAGTCCAAGAAACTCTATTCCGCTCTCCAGATCAGCGAAGGTCAGCCGATCGTCACGAGCCTGGAGCCGCTTGATGGCGAACCCCAGCAGCCGTTCGCCCTGATCGGCGGCACCCGCGAGGCGCGGCTCCCACATCCGGGGATCGGCGCCTGCCATTGCGATGACGGCCTCCGGCGCGCCCTTGATGAAGATCACCCCCTTCCCGCCCGGGCCATGGTGGAGGGTCGCCATGAAGCGATAGGCGGCATCGAACGGTATCTCGTCGATCCGCTTCCATTCGCCGCGCAGATGGTCGGGATTGAGGCCCGATTTCATTGCCAGCGCGACCAGCGCGCCTTCCATCGGGTCTCCGTCTACATGCCAACGGCCGGCATCGCCGCGCAGCGCCGCATCGTTGCAGAGCAATCCGCATCGGATGATCGCTGCCGACGCCGCGATAGCGGCCGCGTCGTCGTCCGCGCCCTCGCTGGTGAGCCCTCCCTCCGGCGCGTATCCCGATCCCCCGACCATCACTTCTTCGCTCGGCAGAAGTATCCTGCGCACCATCATCTCGTTGCGGGTAAGCGTGCCGGTCTTGTCCGAACAGATGACCGAGGTCACGCCGAGCGTCTCGACGGCCGGCAGGCGGCGGATGACGGCATTGCGCGCCGCCATGCGCTGGACGCCGATCGCCAGCGTGATCGTGATGACGGCGGGGAGCCCTTCGGGAATGATGCCCACAGCAAGCGCCACCACCGCGATCAACGCGTCGATCCAGTGGAATTCGCGCGCGACCACGGCAAAAGTGAAGAGCGCGATCGCGCCGACCAGCACAAAGCCGGTGAAGCGCGTGCCGAAGGCGTTGATCTGGCGCAGCAACGGCGTGCTGACCGTTTCCACAGCCTGCATGAGCTTGCTGATCCGGCCGATCTGGGTGCGGGTTCCGGTTTCCACGACTACGCCGCTGGCTTGACCCGACGCGACCAGCGTTCCGGAGAAGAGCATGCACTGGCGATCCGCGATGGCCGCGTCTTCACCGACCGCCGCTTCTTGCTTTTCCGCTGCGACAGATTCCCCGGTCAGCGCAGCCTCATCGACAAGCAGGCCGCGGGCGCGCAGGAGGCGCAGATCCGCGGGCACGCGGTCCCCCGCCTCGATCAGCACGATATCGCCGGGGACGATGTCCGCAACCGCGATGGTGCGCCGCGCTCCATCGCGTAGGACCGTTGCATGGGGCGCTATCATATCGCGAATGGCACCCAGCGCTCTCTCCGCCTTGCCCTCCTGGAGAAATCCTACGATGGCGTTGATGAGGACGACGACGACGATGACCGAGGCATCGACAAGATGCCCGAGCAGCGCGGCGGCGAAAGCAGCGGCAAGCAGGAAATAGATCAGCGCACTGTTGAACTGCCTCAGAAACCGGAGAACCGGATGGACTGTCTTGCCGACCGGCAGGGCATTGGCGCCATATGCAGCGAGACGATGCTCCGCTTCCACCTGGCTCAGGCCGGCACTGGAGCATTGAAGCGCCCGAAGCACTTCTTCGACAGGCATCGCGTGCCACTCGAGCACGACCGGTGTCTCCGCCATTACTACTCCTCATAGTTGCATCGCTCGAGCCTAGGTGGCGAGCGGCCGGACCTGTATAAGGGATGCTACTAGGTCGAGCGGTGGGTCATCGTGGCGGGCGGCCGGACTGATATCGCTTCGCGGTGCAGCCCGAACAAGGGTGCGAACATTTGAAGCCGCGGCGACGACTGCAGGAGCCAGACACCGCTACGGGACATCCCGTAGAGCAGTTCTCACCTACCAACGATATTTGCCCCCCAACCGTCGTGAAATACTGAGAGAGAGGACGCATGGCCCAGAAAATGAAGGCCGCAATTTTCATCGAGCCGGAGCGGATCATCCTGGGCGAAAAGCCGGTGCCCGAAATCGGCCCGCTCGATGCGCTGATCCGGGTGACCCTGACGACGATCTGCGGCACCGACGTCCATATTCTCAAGGGCGAATATCCCGTCGCGGCCGGGCTCACCATCGGTCATGAGCCGGTGGGAATCATCGAGAAGCTGGGTTCGGCCGTTCAGGGGTATCACGAAGGCCAGCGCGTCGTCGCGGGCGCGATCACGCCGTCGGGCACGTCCTATGCCTGCCTGGCCGGCCTGCATTCCCAATGCGGCGGCGCCCATGGCCATGGCTGGAAGCCGATGGGGGGATGGCGGTTCGGCAACACGATCGATGGCGCGCAGGCCGAATATCTGCTTGTGCCCGATGCGATGGCCAATCTCGCACCCGTCCCCGACGGCCTCACCGACGAGCAGGTTCTCATGTGCCCCGACATTCTTTCGACCGGGATCGGCGGCGCGGAAGCGGGCAAAGTGAAGATCGGCGATACCGTCGCCATCTTCGCGCAGGGGCCAATCGGCCTGTGCGCGACCATCGGCGCGCGAATGATGGGCGCAACCTCGATCATCGCGGTCGATGCCCTTCCTGAACGGCTCGAGATCGCGCAGCGCATGGGCGCCGATCATCTGGTCGATATCGGCAAGGTCGATCCGGTGGACGAGATCCGCCGAATCACGGGCGGTCGCGGCGTCGATGTCGCGATCGAGGCCCTGGGTCGACAGGCGACCTTCGAGGCGGCGCTTCGCGTGTTGCGCCCCGGCGGCACGCTATCGTCGCTTGGCGTCTATTCCGAAGACCTCAGGATCCCGCTGGACGCGTTCGCCGCCGGGCTCGGCGATCATCGTATCGTCACGACGCTGTGTCCCGGCGGCAAGGAGCGCATGCGGCGATTGATGGAGGTGATCGGGTCAGGACGCGCCGATACTACTTCGCTCGTCACGCAGAGGTTCGGTCTCGACGATATCGAGACCGCCTACGAGCTTTTCGCGCATCAGCGCGACGGCGTGCTCAAGGTCGCGATCCGGCCGTAAGGCGCACTCCGCTGAAAGCCGCCGCCCGCCATGCGCGCGCTGCGGATTTCAGTGCGCGAACAGGATCGGAACCGCCGCACCCTCGAGCAGGTCATGGGTAACGCCGCCCAGGAACAGCTCGCGCAATTTCGAATGCGCCGACGCACCCAGGACAAGAATGTCGGCCAGTTGCCGGCGCGCCATGCCCTCGAGCACTTCGGCCTCGCTGTTGCCATCGGAGGCCAGCGCGTGAACCGTCACGGCAAAGCCATGTCGAGACAGATTTCGCGCGATGTCCGCACCGGGATCAGAACCATGACCTTTGGTCGAGGGGTCGCCATCGACGATCATGATGTCTATCCGCGCACCGGGCGAGGTGAGCATTTGCGCCTCGCTCACCGCCCGGGTCGCTTCGCGGGTCGCGTTCCAGCCGACCACCAGATGCTTGAAGGTTCGCGGCTTCCAGGCCTGTGGCAGGATCAGCAGGGGCCGTCCCGAGGACAGCGCCACATTTTCAACAAGCCGGCGGCGAAGCCGCTGATTGGCGTAAGCAGCAGCCGGTCCAAACAGCACCAGATCGGCATATCGGGCCTGGACCGGTGCCTTATCGAGCAGGACCGCCGGATCGTCGCTCAATATACGGACTTCGACGCCCTCGCTCGCGACGAGCTTTTCCACGCGCGCCTGCTTCTCTTCCGACGCCTTCAGGAAATCGGCGAGAACGATATAGGGTGGCCCAAAGGCGACGGCGTAATCGGGCGTCGGGATAGCAGACAGAACCGCGATCGAAAGATGGGCTTCATGGAACCGCGCGAAGGCGAGCACATCCTTGAGAAACCGTTCGTCGGCTTCGCCTGTGTCTACGATCGCAAGAATATCCTTGAGCATGTCCAACGTCCTCCCAATAGCAGGAAGGTCGCTGAAAGTGCCGCACCAGGCATTTCGGGAATATACGTAGCTGTCGCCTCAGGCACGGCCAGTTGCCCGATCGACGGACGCGATCAGGCGTCGCTCGATCGCCGGCTTCTCGAGAATGTCGACGAATATCGCCTCGCCGTTCGCCGCGGCGAGATAGTCCGCGCGATAGGCCGTGACGAGGATCGCCGGGCGCGACCAGCCGGTCGCGCGCAGGCCGCGCACCAGCGCGATTCCGTCCATGCCCTGCATGAGAAATTCCGTGACCAGGCACAGGGCATCCCCGACGGCGGGATCCCTGAGCGCCTGGATAGGGCTCGAATGCGCACGCACCTCATAGCCGCATGCCTCGAGCGCCAGCAAGCTGGCGCGGCGCACCGCCGCATCGTCATCGACCACGCATATCCTGGGACGCACGGGCGGCGCCGGATCAACCATATCGTGCATCCTCGCACCGGCCGGATCATACCGACCTGTTTCCGCTATGTGTCTTTGTAAGGACGCGCGTCGCTACGTAAGTTCCCGCAGCCACGAGAAACCACGTTTGTCGGGGCGCCATCCCTTGCCATGGCGAGAGGCAGGACTCATGGAGGGTTCGCGACGTGGAAAAGTTCTTGCGCTTATCGCTGTCTAGCCGTCGCGCGATAGCTTTTCCCGTCTCTCGTGGCGCTCCTGCGCCTCGACGGTCATCGTGGCGACCGGCCGCGCCTCAAGGCGCCGCAACGAAATCTGTTCGCCGGTAATCTCGCAATAGCCGTACTCGCCGTCCTCGATCCTGCGAAGGGCGGCGTCGATCTTCGCGATGAGCTTGCGCTGGCGATCGCGCGTGCGCAGTTCGACCGACCAGTCCGCCTCATGCGACGCACGATCGTTGGGGTCAGGCTCGCGAAGTTGCTCCATTTGCAGCACGTTGAGGGTGGCCTCGGCCTCGCCGAGTATCTGCTTCTTCCAGGCCAGTAGCCGCGAGCGAAAATACTCCATCTGCAAGGGGTTCATGAACGCCTCGTCGTCAGACGGACGATAGTCGACCGGAAGTTCGACCGATGCGTTGGTCATGACAGCTCCCTTGCCCGCTTTTGCGCTTCGTTGATCGCGGTGCGCCGTTCGGTTTCTTCGGCCGCACGGGCCATCTCTTCCCAGCGCTCGGCTGACCGCTCGCGCTGCTGGCGGCGCTTTGGGAGGCTCTCCTGTCGCGCCGCGCTCCGTTCGGCGATGGCGTTCTGATTATAAAAGCTGGCGGCGCTCAATTCTCATCTCACACTGTACCGACCGGGCTGACGATCCTCGGACTCGTGTCGCCTCCTAGCATGAAATTGCTGAGATTGCGTCCCTTTGCTGCAACGGCCCTGCGATGTGCTGCCCAGCCTCGGATCGGTGCGCACCGAACATCCGTATATCGAGCCGTTTTCCGGCTCCACAGCGGCTGAGAAGCGTCGTTGCCATCGCGCTCATGGCAAATGAGCGCGTCTAAATGTCGCCCCCCTCAGGAAAAACTTGCCGCCTTCCAGCTCTCCGACAACGATAGCGACATGACCTATCTGGAGGAACATTGGGGCGCGTTTTATCTGGTGACCGAGTGGATCATTCGGCTGACGATGGTCGTGCTCGTTCCGCTCCGCCGGTCTCCCGAAGCGGCCCGAAGCTGGTTGCTGCTTCTCTTCTTCCTGCCCATCCCCGGCCTCATCCTCTATCTCGCTATCGGCCGCCCCCGATTTCCCAAATGGCGAAGGCAGCGGTTTGCCGGCAACCCAAGGTCCGGACAAACCGACGCTGCGCTCACCGCGGCTGGGGCGGATTTTCCCGCCGACATCGAAATGGCGCGTCAACCTGTCGCACGGCTCGTCGCGAACTTGGGCGGTATGACAGCGGTCGGCGGCAATGATCTTCGTCTGCTCTACGAATATGATGACACGGTCGAAAGCCTCTGCAGTGATATCGACGGCGCGCGCGATCATGTCCATCTGCTGGTCTATATCTTTGCCGACGACGATGTCGGAATGCAGGTCGTCGAAGCGCTGGGCCGGGCGGCCCGGCGCGGCGTGTCGTGCAGGGTGATGATCGATGCGCTGGGCTCGCGGCCCTGGCGGTCACGCGTGATCGCAGCCATGCAGGCACGGGGTGTCGATGCACGTGAGGTCCTGCCGGTCCGGCCATTGCGATGGCGGCCGGCGCGGGCCGACCTGCGCAATCACCGCAAGCTCACCATCATTGATGGTGAGATCGGTTACATCGGCTCCCAGAACATCGTCGCCGCCGATTTCCGGCCCGGTATCCGCAACCAGGAGTTGGTGGCGCGCACGACCGGCCCGATCGTGGCGCAATTGCAGTCCGTATTCCTGTCGGACTGGTACCTTGAAACAGAGCAGCAAGTGACAGCCGATGCGCTCTTCCCCGCTACTGAGCCGCGCGGATCCGTGTCCCTACAGTTGCTGCCCAGCGGACCGGATTATCCGGTGTCCGGAAGCGAACGCCTCACTGTCGAGTTGATCTATGCCGCGCGCGAGCGCGTCGTCATCACCACACCCTATTTCATTCCCGACGAGGGATTGATCGAGGCCATTCAGTCCGCCGTCCTGCGCGGCGTGGATGTCCGGCTCGTCGTCTCGCTCGTGCAGGACCAGCTACTGGTCGGCCTCGCCCAGCGCTCCTTCTACGCTGAAATGCTGCGCGCGGGTGTGCGCCTGTTTCTTTACGAGGACAGGCTGCTCCATGCCAAGCACATCACCGTCGATGACGACCTCGCCACTATCGGCTCGAGCAACGTCGACATTCGGTCGTTCACCCTCAATGCGGAGGCCAATCTCGTCATATACACGCCCGGCGAGGTTCGCCGCGTCCGCGCCGTGGAAGAGCGCTATTTCGAGGGCAGCCGGGAACTGACATACCAGGATTGGGCGCGCCGACCGTTCATGCGGAAGATCGCGGAGAATCTGGCTCGTCTCATCAGTCCCCTCCTCTGATGCGGCTGCGAAGGCATGCGAAGCATACAGATCAGGGCATTTGCGTAGTGCGCTCGGAACGCATTACCGTCACAGCACTTGCTTCATGGCTAATGGCTCTTGCCCCCTCATCGGAAGGTGGCGGCACAAGCGGCCGATACAACCGACTGGGACCTGTCATGACGTTCAATGCGAAGCCCGTTCAACTGACCACCCGCTCAGGCCTGGAACTTCAGGTCAGACTTGCAACGCCGGAAGACGCATCGACGCTGACGGACCTGTTCCGCTCAATCACACAGGAAGATCTCCGCTTCCGGTTCCTCACCGGGTTGAACGCGATCGGCGCCGATCAGATCAAGGCCATGACTTCGGGCGATGACAGCAATACCGAGAACTATCTGGTATTTCTGGCGAACGGGACGGTCGTCGCGACCGGCATGCTCGTCTGCGACGCGACGGGCAAGCGCGGAGAAGTCGCGATTTCGGTTCACGGCGAACATCATGATGAAGGGATCGGCTGGACCCTGCTTGCCTTCCTTGCCGATCGCGCGACGGCTCGGGGACTTTCGGTGATCGAATCCATTGAGAACCGTGGCAACCGCGCCGCGATCCAGGTCGAGCGGGATTCAGGATTCGTGGTGGAGCCACTCCCCGGTGATGCCACCTTGGTTCTGGTGCGCAAGACGCTCACGCCGGCTTAGGCGAGCGGCTTCACCGGGCTTGCATCCGCCATAATTGCGCTGCTCACTTGCAGTACGGATAGCAGCTTCACCAGCATTACGATCGGCTCGCGAAGTCAGATCCTATTCCCGCTGATTTGGCGATATTGATCGCTTTTTCCACTATCTGAGACGGATAATGATCGTTTCCTTCGCTTAACCGAAAACGTTAGCCACTGGCTCCCATTTGAACGGCTGTCGACGAGCGGACGTCGGCAAAAAACAGGAGCCTCACCATGCCGAACCCTTCGACTTCAGCTACGCGTTTTCGTAGCCTGAGCCTTGTCGCCGTCAGTTCATTTGCCCTTTGCGGCACGCAATTGCTCGCTCAAGGACACGACGCCCAGGTCGCGCCGCGCATGGTGAGCGTGACGCTTCCGACCGACGCCGGACAGACCATGGTCGTGCCGACTGAACCCGCCCCAGTCGTCGCGCCCAACATGACCCGCGACAACGGCGCGCCGATTGGCGCCAACCGCAACAGCAAGGCCGCGGGCGATTTTGGGCCAGTTCTGCTGGAAGACACGACGCTGATCGAGAAGCTGGCGCGCTTCGATCGCGAGCGGGTGCCCGAGCGCGTCGTGCATGCGCGCGGAACCGGCGCCCACGGCGTCTTTCGTGCGACAGCAGACATCAGCGACATCACCAAGGCCTCGTTATTCGCGGCAGGCAAGGAGACCCCGGTGTTCGTGCGCTTCTCAAGCGTCATCCACCCGTCGGGCAGCCCGGAGGGCCTGCGCGATCCGCGCGGCTTCGCGACCAAATTCTACACGGATCAGGGCAATTGGGATCTCGTCGGAAACAACCTCCCGATCTTCTTCATCCGCGACGCCATGCAGTTTCCCGACATGGTCCATTCGCTCAAGCCCTCGCCGGTGACCAACAAGCAAGATCCTAATCGCTTCTTCGAATTCTTCTCGGCTACGCCTGAATCCACCAACATGCTGACCCATCTGTTTTCCAATCTGGGCACGCCTTCTTCCTATCGGACGATGGACGGCAATGGCGTCCATGCCTTCAAACTGGTCAGCAAGGACGGCAAGGTCACCTTCGCCAAGTTCCGCTGGGTCAGCCGGCAGGGCGTGAAGAACCTCACCGCGAAGGATGCGGGTGCCGCGCAGTTCAATTTCATGACCGACGATCTTTATCGCGAGGTCGGCAAGGGCAATCACCCGACCTGGGACCTCATGATCCAGACGATGACGCCCGATCAATTCGGAGGTCTGAACTATAATCCGTTCGACGATACCAAGGAGTGGCTTGGCGTGCCGTTCCGCAAGATCGGCGAGATGACGCTCGACCGCATGCCCTCCAATTATTTCGAGTTCACCGAGCAATCGGCATTCGCTCCGGCGAACCTCGTGCCAGGTATCGAGGCGTCGCCCGACCGGATGCTGCAGGGACGGTTGTTCAGCTATTCCGACACGCAGCGCTACCGGGTGGGCGCCAATGTCATGCAGTTGCCCGTCAACAAGCCGCTGGCGCCAGTCGTGAACAACTATCAGGACGGCTTGCTCGACCAGTCGGGCAGCACGTCCAACGTCAACTACTTCCCCGCCGCATCGGCACCCAGGCAGGTCGCGCCGGAATTCGCACAATCCACCTATGAAGTGAATGCGACGGTGGACGCCAGGCCGATCGAGACGACCAACAATTTCGAGCAAGCTGGGATCTTCTATCGCTCACTGTCGGCCAGGGACAAGGCAGACCTCATCGCCAACCTGGCGATCGATCTCGGACAGGTTCGCTCGGACCGGGTCCGCACCATGATGGTCAGCTATTTCTACCAGGCCGACAAGGACTATGGCTCGCGTCTCGCGCGCGCCGTGAACGTGCCCATGGCCGAAGTGGCCAAGGCGGTCGCCGAGTATGATACGGCCTATCCGCAGCAGCGTCTGGCGGTCCGCTGAGATCGTGCCCTCCTCCCTTTTCACGGGATGCGAGGGCTTCAGGCCGTCGCGCCCTGTCTTTTTCAAGGATTATTTCGATGCTGACCCTTTTCGTCGCCTCGCTTCTGGCGGCAGCGACCGCCGCGCCCGCCTCTTCGCCTACCCCAGTCGAGCTGCCATCGCCCGCACGGCGGCAGGAACTGCTTTACGAGGCCGCCAGGCTGGGCCGTGCCGACATGATCGAGCCGCTGGCGAAGGCGGGCGTCAATCTCGACGGCTATGATGCTCGCGGTTTCACCGCTTTGATCCTGGCGGCGTATAATGGCCATGACGAGACTGTAGATGCACTGATCAAAGCTGGAGCAGACGCATGCAGACCCGACGAAACCAGAGGGAACACCGCGCAGATGGGCGTGGCCTTCAAAGGGGATGATGTTCTCGCGGCGCGCCTGCTAAGGACACCATGCGGTGTGGACGTAAGCAACAAGGCCGGTCAGACCGCATTGATGATGGCGGCGATGTTTGGGCGGGAAGCGCAAATCGACATGTTGCTCGCCGCAGGCGCAAGCCCGGACCTTACTGACCTGGAAGGACGAGGCGCCAAATCCATCGCCGCGATGCAAGGTCATACCGCCATTGTGAATAAACTCGCTCGCCGGTAGGTGGACCGACTGGCCATCGCGAAAATGAACCGGGTTGAACCAGCTAGTTTCACACTCCGGGCGCCGATTTGCAAGGTCACAGGGTTTCACCGCTGATCCGCCCGCATCAAATTCGAAATACTCGCCCATGACGATTAGGTTTTCCTTACGCTCTCGATCCGGGTGGGTCTTACGACGTCTATGATAATCCCAAATCCATCGATCAAATCGTTGGGCTGAAGAAGTTCTACCGCCGAAACCTCTCAATGCGGTTTCGGCTTGGACGGGACGTGCGGGAAGCTATTTGTTCCGCTCTGCGGCCATCTTGGGGGCCACCCTTGCTCGCGGTCCTGATCCGTCTCTTGACGCAGGGATGCAGATGCTTTGAGCTTAGCGACGCGAACTGCTGTGATGCGCCGCGCAGTGCGAGATCGAACCCGATTCGATGTCGATCAGGACCATCCGAATGATTGGGGGTTTCATGAATGATATAGCCGGACGAGTCATGAAGATCGTTGTCGAGCACATGGGCGTCTATGACGATAAGGTGACGCCGGAAGCGAGCTTTCTGGACGACCTGGGCGGCGACAGCCTTGATGTCGTGGAATTGGTAATGGCGCTTGAGGACGAATTCGGGATCACCATTCCCGACTCCGACGTCGAAGGCATCGCTACCGTGCAGGACGCGATCACCTATGTGGAAGCGGCCGGGAAGGCAGGGTGACCGCCCCCCTTACATATGCCGACCTCCCACTTGGGCTCCCGGCGGCCGTTTGACGGGCCGCCGGGAGTGGGGTGCCCTATGTGAGGGCGACCGCGCTCTAGCGGGGCGTGCAGCGGCCCGCACATGAAAGTAGTCGGATCGCACGCAGGGCGCGCCGAGTTGCATTCGTGACAGCTATGCAATGAATGCTCAGCCCCGGCTCGATATTGGAACCCGACCTCCCCTAGCCCAAGGCAATGTCATAGGTTAGAAATGCTCAACGAGATCCACTCTTACTTGCAGAGCACTCCGCTATGCTCATGTGGTGCGCAAGCGTTGGCTAGATACATGGGGCGCGCGCGCCTCTCATGGCAGAGGACGTGATAGTCGCTTTATTGCCATAGCATTTTATATCATTGCCAGTGGCTGCGAATATGGCGCCTCACTGCTCCACAAACTAGCGTGAATGCTGGGGGGACAATGAGAGACGTAGAAATTGACCGAAAGAACCCTGCGCAAGATCCTCCTCGCAACCGATCTGAACGCACGCTGCGACCGTGCACTGGATCGCGCCGTCCAGCTGGCCGACGAGTCCGGCGCGGAACTGCTAGCCGCCTACATCGCCGATCCAGCCGACACGCCGCGTCATTATCTCGACCGCGCCCGGCGCTCCTGGCGCAGATTGCCCGATCCCATCGAGCGCGTGAGATGGCGTCTGCGGCGCGATCTCTCCAGCCTCTCCGAACATATCCGCGTTATCGTCGAGGAAGGAAACCCAGCCGAGAAGCTCGTGGATATCGCGTCGCGCGAAGGGTGCGATCTTATCGTTACCGGGACAGCCAGCGCGGAATCGCTGGGCCGCATGATCCTTGGCAGCACCGTCAACCGGATCCTGCGAGGCTCTGAAGTTCCCGTGCTCATGGTCCACGACCGTTCGCGTGGGCCCTATCGCAATCTCGCGGTCGCAACCGACTTTTCCGCGGCTTCGGTGGCGGCGCTCGATGTCGTTACCACGCTCTTTCCCTCGGCTGATGTGACGCTTTTCCATGGCTATGACATGCCGTTTGGCGGAGTTGTCGCCGATCGCGATATGATGAGCGAACTCAGCGCGATTCAGAAGGACATGACCACCAAGTTTCGTAGCGACGAGCGCGTCGATTCAACACTTCGGCAAAGGGCGCGCGTGGTCGTCGAACATGGTGCGCCCGAAGCGCTGCTGAGCGACTTTATCGAGAATGAGGATATCGACCTGGCCGTGATCGGCAGTCATGGCCGCGGCGCGGTCTTCGACGCGCTGATCGGCAGCACCGCAAAGCGCCTCGTCGAAAGTCTGGAAAGCGACCTGCTGATAGTCCATCATCTCGGCGGCGATTGATATCTGAAAGCCGCTGCGTTTGAAGACGGTCGGCTGCAAGCATTTCGCAACGCGCCATCCTATCCGGGCCTTGCCCTTTCCCGCCCCTTTCACCCATTAAGGGAGAAACTGCTCAAGAGGCGATCAGCCAGCCAGGGAATATACGTTACGCATGACTGACGCGGGATCCTTGTTTTTCATTCTCGCGCTTCCCTATCTCGGCGCTCTCATCGCGGGCTTCCTGCCGCCCGGCGGGCGCAACTGGGCATCCGTCCTGACCGGCTTCGTGACGCTGCTGGCGCTGGGCCTTCTTGTGCGGCTCTATCCAACCGTCTCGCATGGCGTACCCCTCCGCGAAACCGTCCCATGGCTGCCCTCATTGGGCCTCGACCTGACGATGCGTCTCGACGGTTTCTCCTGGCTCTTTTCCATGCTCGTTCTCGGGATCGGCGCGCTCGTCATCCTCTATGCGCGATACTATATGTCGCCGGAGGACCCAGTTCCGCGCTTCTTCAGCTTCTTCCAGGCTTTCATGGGCTCGATGCTCGGCCTCGTCCTGTCCGGCAACCTTGTCCAGATCGTCTTTTTCTGGGAGCTGACGAGCCTCTTCTCCTTCCTGCTGATCGGCTACTGGCACCACAATCAAGCTGCCCGCGATGGCGCGCGGATGGCTTTGATCATGACGGCCACCGGAGGTGTTTGCCTATTGGTAGGCCTTCTTCTCCTCGGACAGATTGCGGGTAGTTACGACGTCGACATGGTGCTCGCGAGGGGCGCGTTGATCCGCGGCCATGAGCTCTACCTGCCGACCCTGGTCCTTATCCTGATCGGCGCCTTCACCAAGAGCGCGCAGTTCCCTTTCCACTTCTGGCTGCCGCACGCCATGGCGGCCCCTACCCCGGTTTCCGCCTATCTTCATTCGGCAACGATGGTGAAGGCCGGCATCTATCTGCTGATCCTGCTCTGGCCGGTACTGTCGGGCACGGAAGCCTGGTATCTGATCGTCGCCACCACCGGCCTCGCCACGCTGCTCGTGGGCGCATGGTCGGCCATTTTCCAGCACGACCTCAAAGGCTTGCTAGCCTATTCGACGATCAGCCATCTCGGCCTCATTACCCTGCTGCTGGGACTAGGCAGTCCGCTGGCGGCGGTCGCGGCGATCTTCCACACCGTCAATCACGCGACATTCAAGGCGTCCCTCTTCATGGCGGCCGGCATCATCGACCATGAGACGGGCACCCGCGATCTGCGCAAGCTCAGCGGCCTGATCCGCTTCATGCCGATCACTGCGACGCTGGCCATGGTCGCCGCCGCGGCGATGGCAGGCGTTCCGCTTCTCAACGGCTTCCTCTCGAAAGAGATGTTCCTCGCCGAGGCGCTGGAAGCGCACAGCGGTACAATCCTCGACCGTGTCCTTCCTGTGCTGGCGACGCTCGCCAGCATGTTCAGCGTCCTCTATTCGGTGCGCTTCATCCATCAGACCTTCTTCGGCCCGCCGCCCACTGATCTTCCCCATACCCCCCATGAGGCGCCGCATTGGATGCGCTTGCCGATCGAGATACTCGTTCTGCTCTGTTTGCTCGTCGGCATCATGCCCGCGTTGACCATCGCGCCTTTTCTGCACAGCGCCGTGCTCTCGGTCCTGGGTGAAAGGACACCCGTCTACAGCTTGGCGATCTGGCATGGTTTCAATACGCCGCTGCTTATGAGCATGATCGCGCTGATCGGTGGCGCGCTTCTATACCGCCTGTTCCGGCACCGGCTCAACGCCGCGGCGCAGTCGCCCGTCATCGGACGGCTCAAGGGAAGGCGCAGCTTCGAGGCCGTCCTTGCCGCCCTGATCGACGGCGCACGGGTCGCCTATCGTGCGCTGAGCACCGGGCGGCAACAGGTCATGCTACGGCTGATCATCGTGACGGCACTCATCGCCGGCGCTCTTCCTGTTGTGAGGCTCGGATACAGCGCAGGGAACCGCTCACAAATCCTCATCGATCCCGTGTTCGCTCTCCTATGGCTTTTGGGCGGCGTCGCGGCGGTCGGCGCGGCGATGCTCGCGAAATTCCACCGCTTGGCGGCATTGACGCTGGTCGGTGTCGCCGGCCTCTCGACCTGCATAAGCTTCGTCTGGCTGTCGGCGCCCGATCTCGGGCTCACCCAGCTGCTCGTCGAGATCGTGACGCTCGTGCTGCTGCTGCTCGGCCTGCGCTGGCTGCCCATGCGCATGCCTGATACCTGGTCAGGTGAGCGCACGCCTTTCGCCGTCCGCTTTAGGCGCGGCGGCGATCTCCTGCTCGCGAGCGTGGGGGGCACCGGCGCCGCAGCACTTGCCTATGCCGTCATGACGCGCCCAGCGCCGGTCGGAATATCGCGCTATTTCATGCAGCAGGCCTATCCGGGCGGCGGCGGCACCAACGTCGTCAATGTCATCCTCGTCGACTTCCGCGGCTTCGATACGCTGGGGGAGATCACTGTCCTCTCGATCGTTGCGCTCACGGTGTTCACCCTGTTGCGGCGGTTCCGCCCCGCGGCCGAAAGCGTGGTGCAGCCCGATCAGCAACAGGTCCAGAATGCGTCCGACGATGCGCGCGAAGGCCGGGAACGTGGTGATACAGCACTCCACTATCTGCTGGTCCCCAGGATCATCATGGAATGGCTGTTCCCGGTCATTCTGACCTGTGCTCTTTACCTCCTGGCGCGCGGTCACGACCTGCCCGGCGGCGGCTTTGCCGGCGGCGTCGCCGCCTCGATCGCCATCCTGCTCCTCTACATGGCGAGCGGCACGCGTTCGGTCGAGGCGCGGCTCAATATCCAGCCGGTGCGCTGGATCAGCGCAGGCCTGCTGCTGGCGGGCCTGACGGGCGCGGCGGCAACGCTGTTCGGCTTCCCTTTTCTCTCAACTCATTTTCAGTATGTCGATCTGCCGATCATAGGTCCGGTGCCGGTCGCCAGCGCCTTGCTGTTTGATATCGGCGTGTTCGCCGTGGTCGTCGGCACGACCGTGCTGATCCTGATTGCCCTCGCCCACCAGTCGATCAGGACGCCCCGCGCTCCTCGCGCGGCTGAGGAAGTCGGGGAGACCGGCTGATGGAAACGGCGCTCGCGATTGCGATCGGCATATTGACGGCGTCGGGGCTATGGTTGCTTTTCCGGCCGCGCACCTTTCAGGTTGTTCTGGGCCTCTCGCTGCTATCCTATGCCGTCAACCTGTTCATCCTCGCGGCAGGCAGACTGCGCACGGACGCGCCGCCGATCGTCGGCAAGGGCGACGTGGACCCGGCCCTCTATGTCGATCCGGTGCCGCAGGCGCTGGTGCTCACCGCGATCGTCATTTCTTTCGCCACGACGGCGCTGTTGCTGGTCGTTCTGCTGGCGTCTCGCGGCCTGACCGGGACCGATCATGTCGACGGCGAGGATGACGAACCATGACCGGTTGGCAACAGCATCTCATCATCGCCCCGGTCATCCTGCCTATCCTCGTGGGGGCCTTGCTGCTCGCGTTCGACGAGCGGCGTCGGTCGGTCAAGCGTGCGCTGAGCTTCGGCACGACCGCCGCCCTCATCGGGATCGCCGCCCTGCTGCTCGCGCAGGTGGATGGCCGCTTCGGCGCGGACGGCACTCCTCAGGCCTATCTGCTGGGCAACTGGCCGGCGCCGTTCGGCATCGTGCTCGTCGCTGACCGGCTGTCCGCGCTGATGTTGCTGCTCACGGCGGTGCTGGGCTTCACGGCGCTGTTCTATGCGATGGCACGCTGGGACCGCTCCGGCCCGCGGTTCCATGTGCGGTTCCTGCTGTTGCTCGCTGGCGTCAACGGTGCGTTCCTGACCGGCGACATCTTCAATCTCTTTGTTTTCTTCGAGGTGCTGCTGGCCGCCTCCTACGGTCTTATCCTGCACGGAGCGGGGGCGGAGCGAACCAAGGCCAGCCTCCACTACATCACGATCAATATTGCCACTTCGCTCCTGTTCCTAATCGGGATCGCGCTGATCTACGGAGTCACAGGCACGCTCAACATGGCGGACCTTGCCGCACGCGTTCCGCTTGTGCCTCCGCAGGACCTGGGCTTGCTCGAGGCAGGCACCGCGATCCTCGGCGTGGCTTTCCTGGTCAAATCAGGCATCTGGCCCTTGAGCTTCTGGCTGCCTCGCACCTATGCTGCGGCGGCGCCGCCGGTGGCGGCGATCTTCGCGATCATGACCAAGGTCGGCGTCTATATCATCCTGCGCCTTACATCGCTTCTGTTCGGTGAAGCATCCGGCATGGCCGCGGGCTTCGCCGGGGAGTGGCTCATATGGTCCGGTTTCGCGACGATGCTGTTCGGCACGCTCGGCATCCTGGCGACGCGCACGCTCACTCGAGTCGCGGGTCATTATGTGCTGGTGTCATCAGGGACTTTGCTCGCTGCGATCGGCATTGGCGGCGAGGCGCTGACGGCTGCCCTGCTCTTCTATCTCGTCAGCTCTACCCTCGCTGTCGGCGCGCTCTATCTCATCATCGAGCCGGTCGAACGCAATGCCGATGAGGAAGACATGATCATGGGCGTGGCCGAGCCCGTGTTCGACGACGAGTACACCGGCGCGGTTGTGGAGGAAGAGTCCGAGGCGGGCGTGGTCATTCCCGGCACCATCGCGATCCTGGGCGGCGGCTTCATTTTCTGCACGCTTCTGCTTGCGGGTCTGCCGCCGCTTTCCGGCTTCATCGCCAAGTTCGCCATCATCGATGCCCTGTTCGACGGGCGCATCACTGCCACGACCTGGATCCTGATCGCTCTCATCATCCTCTCGGGCCTGTCCACTCTGGTTGCGATGACCCGCGCCGGGATCGACCTGCTCTGGACACCTGGGGAGGATGCCCCGTCGCGCCTCAGCGTGGTCGAAGTCGTGCCGATCGGGTTCCTCCTTGCGGCCTGCCTCGCGCTGATGGTCGGAGCAGGCCCGCTTTTCCGCTACATGGAAGCTACTGCTGGAGGTCTTGCTCAACCCTCATCGTACATCGAGGCTGTCCGCTTTGCGCCGCGCGCCCGGGAGACGGAACCTTGAGGCGGTTGCTTCCCCATCCCCTCCTCTCACTGGCCCTATTCGGCATGTGGGCGCTTCTAACCGGCTTTTCGCCTGGTCATGCCGTCGTGGGCGCACTGGTTGCCTTCTTTGGCGGACAGGTCATGCGCAGGCTGTCTCCGGAACAGCCTCGCATCCGCTTCGGCCGGGCGATGGTCAAGCTGACCGCGCTCGTTGTCGCGGATATCATCCGCTCGAACATTGCCGTCGGCCGGATCGTCCTGTTCGGGCGCACCGACCGCCGGTCGGGCTTCATCGAGTTGCCGATCACGCTGCGCAGTCCCTACGCTCTTGCGGCGCTGGCGATCATCATCACTGCCACGCCGGGCACATTGTGGCTCCAGCACGACGCGCGGAACAATAGCGTCCTCATCCACGTGCTTGACCTCGTCGATGAGGACGAATGGAAGGCGCTCATCAAGACGCGCTACGAGGCCCTGTTGAGAGAGATTTTCGAATGAGCACGCTCATCCTCGCATTCGCAATAACGCTCGCGCAGATCCTGCTTGGGCTGGCCATGGCCTGCGCCACCTTTCGCGTGCTGCGGGGACCGCGCGCGCAGGATCGGGTGCTGGGTGTCGATGCGCTCTACCTCGCAGGCATGTTGCTGCTTTTGACCTATGGCATCCAGACCGGGCGGACGCTGTTCTTCGAAGAGGCGCTGGTCATCGCGCTGCTGGGTTTCGCCGGCACCGTCGCACTCGCCAAATTCCTGATGCGTGGCGAGGTGATCGAATGATCCAGGCCCCCGACCTTCCGCTATGGGCGGCGATCATCGTCGGTGTGTTCGTGCTGCTCGGCGCAACGATCACGCTGATCGGCGCGGTCGGTCTCTTGCGGCTGAAGAGCTTCTACGATCGGGTTCATGCGCCGACGCTGGGACCAACGCTCGGGACCGCTTCTATCCTGGTCGCATCGATCACCTGCTTTTCCGTGCTGCAATCGAGACCCGTGATTCACGAAATCCTGATTGCGATCTTTGTCACAGTGACGACACCGGCCACACTCATGCTGCTGGGTCGCGCCGCCCTGTATCGCGATCGACGTGCGGGCAGCGCCGATGTTCCGAAGGACTGATGTGAGCCGGTAGATCCTGTGCGCTCCGCACAGCTTCCGTTTCGAAAACGCAGATCATCAACCTCAATTCTTCCTCTCGAACGGCGTCGGCGATGTGATGACCGGACGCCGCGTGCGAGCCATTTAGCAAGATGGAGGATTCCAGGAGCAGGAAGTCACACGCACGATCAATCCGTCGTCGGGGTCGATTTCTCGAGTACAGAAGAAGTCAGTGCTTCCGACATGCGCCGGAGCGCCATCTCGCGACCATGCGCAGTCGGAATTTTCCGGAGTTCGGCCTGAAGATTAGCGAGGAGATCGGCGCAGCTGTTGCGCCAATCCGAGCCGGTCGCCGCACTCGCCTCAGGATTGGCAGCCCCCTCGAGGTTCGCCTTGACACCCGGAGCCAAGGCATAGCATTCGCCCATCTGCGGCACGATGATCGATTGCGCCAGGCTTCGCTCGGTAATCTCGGCGCTGAGCATATCGACCGCATCCGCTTCCCCATGGGTTAGGAACAGGCTTCCCTCAATCGGCGCCCGATCCGCGAGCCAGGCGATAAGCCCATCCCGATCCGCATGGGCAGCATAGCTTTCAAGCCGCCGGATCGAGGCCCGGACCGGTATCGTGCGCCCCCACATCCGCACGCGCCTGGCACCCTCCAGGATTGCGCGGCCGAGTGTGCCTGCAGACTGGAACCCCACGAACAGTATCGTAGAGTCCGGGCGGGGCAGATTATGCCGAAGATGATGACGAATGCGCCCGCCCTCGCACATTCCGGACGCAGCAAGGATGATCGCACCCGACACGTCGTTGAGCGCCATCGACTTATCGGCGGTCTCGACAAAATGAAAGGCGGGATGATCGAAAATCCTGCCCCGCCCCAGATCCTCCAGCGCATCGGCATGGCTAGCGAATATCCGTGTTGCCTGACCCGCCAGTGGTGAATCGATATAGACCGGTACTCTAGCGATCCGGCCGGCATTGATCAGGCTTGCGATGTCGAGCAACAGCTCCTGCGTGCGTTCGAGTGCGAACACCGGGACGACGAGATTGCCACCCCGTGCGAGCGCCAGTTTGATCTCCTGTTGAAGCAGCGTGCGGCGCTGCCGGATCGTGGGCTGGGCAAATGTCCGATCGCCATAAGTGCTTTCACACACCACATGGTCGAACCCGGCCGGCGCTTCGGGATCGGGATAGAAAGCCTTGTTCTCCGGTCCGAGGTCGCCGGAGAAGAGCAGCCGCAGATCGCCGATCGAGAGCTCGATCGAGGCGGATCCGAGAATATGCGCCGCGTTCCAGAGCCGTGCCTGGATGCCTGGCGCCGGTTCGAACCATTGCCGCAAGGCCATGCCGCGCGCCAGGCGTACTGCACGCTCACCGTCGTTACCGGTGTATATCGGCTGTAACGGCAGCTCGCTCGCCCGGTCGGCACGCCGATTGCGCCGCGCTGTATCGCTCTCCTGAAGCCGGCCCGCGTCAGGCAGCACGACATCGAGAAGGTCCCGGGTCTGCGGCGTACACCAGACCGGACCGTCATAGCCGGCTGCAACGAGCCGGGGCAGCAAGCCGCAGTGATCGATATGCGCATGGGTTAAAAGAACCGCATCAATCTTCTTCAGGTCGAAAGCAAAGGCGCGATAGTTCAATGCCTCCAGGCTTCGCGATCCCTGGAAGAGCCCGCAATCTATTAGGATGCGGCTTTCGCCGGCGGAGATTTCCATGCAGGAGCCGGTTACTGTGCGGCCGGCGCCGTGGAACGTTATCGTGACCGGCGGCTGTTCGTCCATACCTGTCCTTTTCGACTCCTCGCGAAGACCCTTCCCGACAGCGTAGCCATCATGGCATCGACATTGAAGGCCATGGCCGGACGAGTTCAAGTGATGCGGTCATCGACCGGCTTCACGGCAGGGGAACGGGACGTCTTCCACCGTTGCCGATGAGCCGTGAAACGGTCTCGCTGAGAAAGTGCTCTCGCAGCGGCTTTTCCATGACACTGGCAAATCCCTGCCGCTGCGCCCGCTCAAGGAGCCGCGGCGAACAATAGGCGGAGACCAGAATAGCAGGCCCCTTCCAGCCGCGTTCGCGCAGTGCATCCAGCACCGCGATCCCGTCGAGCTCGGGCATGAGATAATCGGTGACCAGACAGGCGGCATCGAGCACATGCGCATCGGCCAGCATGGCCGTGCTCGAGGCGTAGGAGCGGACGTCATAGCCACGGGAGCGGAGAAGGAGTTGAACCGAGCGTCGGACGCCCGGATCGTCGTCCACAAGGGTGATGACCGGGTGAGGCGCCGGGTCTGCTACAATGTGCGTGTTCATATCCATCCTGAAATACCAGCCAATGGGGCCGGGTCGGACAGATGACACGCACGCGAGACAATTGTCCTTACGTATTGGTCCGCGGTCGCGCGAGCCTGCGACGCGGTGGATATCCCATCATTGGGCGGCGGTTCGTTCAGTCGAGCGGAACTTGCAAGTCGGGGTCGGCTTTCGCCCTCGCGATTTGAAAAGCCGGGCGCTCCGCCACGCGCCGCAGATAAGCGCGGAGATTGGGGTAGGGAGACAAATCGAGCGTAATGAACGCCCTCATCGTGGTGAGCGGAAACATCGTCATGATGTCGGCGACGGTGAAATCTTCACCGGCCAGCCATTGGTGACCCTCAGCGAAATGCGCCTCCAAGGCCGCCAGGCTGCGTCCGGCGCGATCCTGCATGATTGCCGCCATGCCGCCCCCGTCCATAAGCATCATCATGCAGGGCATGAGCGAACCGTTGGCGAAATGATACCAATAGAGAAACCGCGCGAAATCGGGATGGTCGGCCTTGAGGGTCAGCCGCCCGTCGCCGTATCTGGCCACGATATAGTCGATGATCGCGCCGGATTCGGCGAGCGTCAGCGCGCCGTCGGTGATGACCGGAGCGGTGCCGGATGGATGCAGCGCCTTGTAAGCGGACGGCGCGAGCCGCGTGACGGGATCTCGATCGTAGCGCGCCAGTTCGAAGGGGATGGCCAGTTCCTCGCAGAGCCAGACAATCCGGTCCGACTGCGATATGCCAAGATGATGTACGGTCAGCATGAGGCTCTTCCGATCATTCAGGATTTCCGGGGGACGCTCTGCGAAGCACCGAGACGAGTCCCCGAACCTGTTCCCGCAGCGCCGCGATGGCCGCTTCGTCTATTGCCAAGCCCTCCGACAACATCGCCGGGATCTTCTCGGCATCCGAACGAAGGCCGCGGCCCTTGCCCGTCAGGCCGATCAGCACGCGCCGTTCATCTTCGGCGTCGCGGGTACGGCTGATCAGCCCGGCGAGTTCCATCCGCTTGAGGAGCGGCGTCAACGTTCCGCTATCCAGGTGAAGCATGTCCCCGAGGGATCCGACCGTCTGGGGCGTATGCTTCCAGAGCACCAGCATCACCAGATATTGTGGATAGGTGAGGCCGAGTTCGCCGAGGATGGGACGGTACAGCCGGCTGAGCAGGTTGGAGGCTGCATAGAGCGGAAAGCAGACCTGCCGATCGAGGTCCAACGGATCTTCATCATTCGGCAGGTCCACCATTCTCATCCTCAGTTGACCGACACCGCGATGGCGACGTCGATATTGCTCTTCACCGCGTTCGAATAAGGGCAGACTGCATGGGCCTTGGCAACGATCTCTTCCGCTGCGGCCTGATCGAGACCCGTGATCGTGACGTCGAGCGCCACCGTCAGCGCAAAACCGCCCGCGCCGTTCGGCAGCATCCCGACATCGGCCACGACGACGATATCGTCGTCCCTCACCTTCTCGGAAGCGGTCCTGGTCACATGGATAACGGCATTCTCGAAGCAGGCGGCATAGCCGGCGGCGAAAAGCTGCTCCGGATTGGTAGCGCCACCCTTTCCGCCGAGGGCCTTGGGAAGCGCCAGCGGCAGTTCGAGCAGACCGTCATCGCTCTTGACCGTTCCGGCGCGGCCGCCGACCGCTGTGACCTTCGTGCTGTATAGTGCGCTCATCGTTAGCTCCATTTAATAAATGTGACACAATTATATTGTGCGCAATCTTTCTTGTCAAGGCGTTCACTTTCGGATTGAGCGTGGGGCGAAAAATGAGCGCAATGTCGCCGGAACGAGCCCGCTTCGGCGCGACATCGCAATTGGTTAATCCGCCAGCAACGGCAAAGAACCGGCTCGAGACCGGCGATACCCGCCAGAAACCCAAGGCTCTGGAGAAGCCACAACCTGGAAAGAAGGAGCAGTAGAGGGACGACGAGCGCTCCGAGCCACTGGCAGATCCCGGCTTCCACCCAAACGTTCGTGCGCAACATGAGCATCACACTCAGCGGGGCGACGATTGCGATCGGGTACGTATCCCAAGATTTGGCTTCGCCCTGATTCTGAGCCGACGACCGCCTTGGGAGCGACAGCTCGCCATCGCACACCGGCGCGTCATACCGTGTCGCACAGTTTTGTTCGACGCTGATCAGCCAACCCGATATGAACCATCAGGGCAGACGCGCCTCATGCAGCGATTATCAGTATCAACAGCATTTAGATCGCTACCTTGCGCGGCGATGTTTGCCAGCGATGCTACCGAAATCACACAAGGTCCGTCATCCGGGAACGGGGATCGGTTAACTCGCCGACTGCAACTGCCTCCTCTGGCCCGGGTCGGACATGCGGCGCGACGCCCAGCATGTCTTGAATTTCTGCCATGCGGTCGATCGAGATATCGTCCCCGTGTTCCAGCCACCACGCCAGGATCTCTAGCGTTCCCGATACGCAGAACACGACCCTCAGATCGTTCGGAATCCGGCTATCCCGCTCTCCCGACCGTGCTGCAACTTCGCGCGCCTGCCGGATGAACTCTTTCTTCAGGACACTCGAAGCGCCTCCTGTCAGAAGCACCGTCCATATGGCTCGATGCTCCCGGACATAAGCGCACAACGCTCGTGAGGAGGCGCGACTATCGACACTGAAGAGAAGCGGCAGGGTCATCGCCAGCAATCGGCTGATCTCTTCGGCGGCGACGTCGTCCAGCAGCGCATCCTTGTCGGCATAGTGCCGGAAGAACGTAGCGTAGCTTACGTCCGCCTCAGCAGTAACATTGCGGATGGTCACTTCCTCCAGAGGTGCCATCTCGAGCAATTGGAGAAACGCACGTCTCAGCGCTTCGCGGGTCCGCGCCGAACGCGCGTTCCGTACGGGCGGACGCCCCGCATTCCGTTCCCGCTGAAGATCCATTCTCGCTTCATCTCCAAGATCAAAACGGCCCCCTTCCCTCCCTGCATAGAGCGACGAGGAAGCCCGCACTCCTTTTGCCACGGAAAAAATTGCCAAACCTTCCTCCCAAGGGCGCATTCGCGTCATGCGGGGAACGAATTGCCCCAACATATATCAAAACGTCGATCAATCGCCTCTAACATCGCCCCGGCGTTTTTCATGCCTAACTCGGACATAGCAGCGTTTGCCTCGATACTTCGGAAGCATATTGCGCCACTGTGTCTCAATAAGCGGATGCTATGGGGTCTATCATGCCGGAAGTTATCGTTACGACGCGGGAGGGGGAAACGCACACGGTAGGTGCGCCTATAGGGGTGAGCGTTATGGAAGCGATCCGGGACGGCGGCGTTGACGAGCTGCTGGCGCTTTGCGGCGGTGGCTGCGCGTGTGCGACCTGCCATGTCTATGTCGATCCGACGTCGGCCGAAACCATCCCGCCGATCAGCGAAGACGAGAACGATCTTCTCGACAGCTCGAGCCACCGCACTGACCGGTCTCGCCTCTCCTGCCAGATCCGCCTCGACGACAGCCTTTCAGGGCTGCGCGTGACGGTTGCGCCCGAGGACTGAACCCCTTCGATCGATAGACCCGCATCCAAATATACAGGAAGCCAACCATGCAGCGCCTCGAAGATCGCGATTACTTCACCGACTACCAGATCCTCAAGGATCCCTATGCCTTCCTGGAGTCGCTTAGGGTCCACGGTCCGATCTATCGTCAGCCCGGCACCGGCGTGGTGTTCGTCACCGGCTTCGACGAGGCGCTGGAGGTGCTCAAGAACACCGAAGACTTCTCCTCCGCCAACTGCGTACAAGGCGCCGGAGCGCCGTTGCCGTTCGAACCCCATGGTTCCGACATCGACGGGCAGATCGAGGAGAACCGCGGCAAGTTCCTCGGCAGCGACCTGCTCGTCACTTACGATGGTCGGCCGCACACCTTCTCGCGCGCGTTGCTAGGGCGTCTGTTCACGCCCTCGCGCCTAAAAGCCAACGAGCAATATATCATGGAGCTCTCCGAAGAGCTGGTGAAGACGGCCGTCGCGCGCGGCCGCTGCGAGCTTATCTGTGATGTCTCGGTGCCGTTTGTGACGCTCGTCATTGCCGACCTGCTCGGCGTGCCTGCCGACGACCGCCGGAGTTTTATGGAGACGATCGCGTCCGGACCGCCGCCCGGCGCGCTCGACGGATCCGACAAGCAGCAGATGCCGCTCGAGTTCATGGCGAGCTATTTCGCCGGCTATGTCGAGGACCGGCGGAAATTCCCTCGTCAGGACGTCATCTCGGAACTGGCCAACGCGCCCTATCCGGATGGCACGCTGCCCGACGCCAGGGAAATCGTCAGCCTTACCACATTTCTGTTCGGCGCGGGCCAGGATACCAGCGCCAAGCTCCTGGCCAACACGATGAAGTATCTCGTCGACGAGCCCGGCCTGCAGGACCGCGTGCGCGCCGACCTCTCGCTCGTCCCTGCACTTCTCGAGGAGGTGCTTCGGATCGAGGGCTCGACCAAGACGACCTTCCGTGTAGCTCGTCATGATACGCGAATCGGGGATTTCGAAGTTCCCGCCGGCACGCGTGTGATGGTGGCGCTCGCGGCCGCCAATCGTGATCCGAAGCGCTGGGACAATCCGGAAGCGTTCCTCCTCGATCGGCCCCGCGCCAAGGAGCATGTCGGCTTCGGTCGGGGTGCGCACGTCTGCGTGGGCGCGCCGCTCGCGCGCGCCGAGCTTCGTATCATCATCGAGGACCTGCTGAAGAACACGGCGTCGATCACGATGGCGGAGGACAGGCACGGTCCTGCCGGCGATCGCCGCATCGACTGGGAGCCGAGCTTCATCATCCGCGGGATTGAGAACATGCATCTGGAGCTGACCCCTTCGGCAGACTTCGTACCGCTCGACCGGCCTTTGCGCGCGGGCCTCGCCTTTGGCGATGCCGACGAGCTGTCGCACCCTGCGAAGGAAGTCTATTCGACTGCCGCGACCAAGATCGGAACCTTGTTCGGCGATCCCGCCGCCAAAGCGGTGCTCTCGAAGCACCTTCCGGGCTTCGACAGCGATCCGCAGGTCGGCATGGCGATGGGCTTCACGCTGCGCGCTATACAGGGCTTCGCGCCAGACCGGCTGACCGACGATGCGCTCAACGCGATCGACGCCGATCTCGCCGCTCTGACCGCAGCCTGAGCACGGCGCGGATGATAACGGATCGGGGGAGACCATGACGAACGAACGCGTAGCGGTGGTGACGGGCGGGGCCTCGGGCATCGGGCTCGGCATCAGCCAGATGTTTGCGAGGAACGGCCATCCCGTGGCGGTCCTCGACCTGAACGAGGAACTGCTTGAACGGGAGGGCGCCGCGCTTCGCGCGTGCGGCGCGAAAGTCCTCACCCGGCGCGTGGACGTCGCCAGCCGCGCAGAGATCGAATCCGCTTACCGCGACATCCGATCCGAGCTCGGCCCGATCAGCGTCGTGATCGCCAATGCCGGCTATTCCGAGCACGGCGACATCCAGACGATGCCGATCGAGGTCTGGCAGCGGATGATCGACGTCAACTTGAACGGCGTGTTCCACACCATCCAGCCGGCGCTCGCCGACATGGTAGCGGCCAAGTGGGGACGGATCGTGACGATCTCGTCCCAGGCCGCGCAGTCGGGCGCGCAGGACCGTGCGCATTACGCGGCGGCGAAGGGTGGCGTGATCGGCTTCACCCGCTCGCTCGCCCGCGAGCTCGCCCGCCACGGCATCACCGTGAACACCGTGCCGCCGTCGCTCGTCGAGACGCCGCTGATGGTCTCGGGACTGAAGGCGGTAGGCGTGCCGCTGGAGATGATCGTTCAGGGCATACCGATCGCGCGTCCTGGCACGCCCGAGGATATCGCCGGTGCCGTCGAATATCTCTGCTCCGACAAGGCGAGCTACGTGACCGGCCAGGAGATCAACGTGAACGGCGGAAGCTGGATGTAACGGTGCCGCGGCGCCATGGATGAGGAGGTCAGGATGACTGCTTCGACACTCTCGCGGTTCGAGGTCACCGATGTGTCCCCCCGGATCGGCTGCACGATCGAGGCCGACAAGGAGACGCTGCTGAGCGGCGCCAAAGTGCAGGAGATCCGCGAGATTCTCGAACGGCGCGGCGTGATCGTGTTCCCCGAGATCAACCTCAGCGACGAAGAGCAGATCGCTTTCACTCACACGCTTGGCATCTTCGCGCACGAGGAGGGCGAAGGCAACGGCGACAAGGATGTTGTCTATCCAATTACGATGGACGAGACGATCAATCCGATCGCCAGCTATCTCAAGGGCGCATTCTTCTGGCATCTGGACGGCACTATGTCGGACAAGCCCATCCTGGCTTCGATCATGAGTGCACATGCGCTCGCGTCCGAAGGCGGCGAGACCGAGTTCTGCAACACCTATGCCGCCTGGGATGACTTGCCCGACGGCGAGAAGGCCGACCTTGAGAAGCTCAAGGTGGTCCACAGCGTGTGGCGCTCCCAGCTCTACTGGAAGCCGGAGCCAAGCTACGCCGAGATCAAGCAGTGGCAGGGGCGCGGCAGCAACACGCTTCCGCTGGTGTGGAAGCACCGATCCGGCCGCCAATCGCTGGTCCTCGGCGCCACGGCTCAGCAGATCGAGGGCCTGTCCTTCGCCGAGAGCGAGGCCCTCCTGGTGCGGCTGCGCGATTGGGCGACCCAACCGCAGTTCGTCTACCGGCACGAGTGGAAGCTGGGCGACATGGTGATCTGGGACAATACCGGCACCATGCACCGCGCGATGCCCTATGCGATGGATAGCGGGCGCCTGATGCATCGCACCAAGCTCGAGGGCGAGGAGGCGTTCGCCTGATGGTCTTGATCGGTCAAGAGAGTGAGGCTTCCAAAGTCGCGATCGTGACGGGGGCGAGCCGCGGTGCCGGCCGCGGGATCGCCCGCGCGCTGGCTGCGCACGGCTGCACCGTCTACGTCACCGGCCGCTCCGAGCACGAAGGCGATGCCGAGATGCCCGGCACGATCCACGCGACAGCGGCCGAGGTGACGCAGGCCGGCGGTCTTGGAATCGCGACTCGCTGTGATCATTCGAAGGACGATCAGGTCAAGGCACTGATCGAGCGTGTGATCGACGAACAAGGCCGGATCGACATTCTCGTCAACAATGCCTGCGCTGTGTCGGATGCGCTGTCGGCCCCAGGACAGTTCTGGGAGAAGCCGCTGGCCATCGGCAACATGATCGATGTCGGCGTGCGCAGCGGCTTCGTGGCGAGCTGGTACGCCGCGCCACATATGGTCAAGCAGGACCGCGGCCTGATCGTCTTCACCTCTTCGCCAGGCGCGATGCACTATTGCTTCGGGCCGGCTTACGGCGCGCACAAGGCCGGCGTCGACAAGATGGCGTTCGACATGGGGGTGGATTTCGCCGACGCCGGAGCGGACATCGCCGCCGTCTCGGTCTGGATGGGCGCGCTCGCCACCGAACGCCTGCTGGCGATGATGGAAGCGATGCCCGAGCAGCTCGCTCATCTCGAGGGAACGCTCGAGTCGCCCGACTATACCGGCCATGTGGTCTGGGCGCTTTTCAATGATCCCGAGATGATGCGCTTCAACGGCAAGACCGTCATCGGCGCCGAGGTGGGCAAGGAGTATGGCATCACGGATACTGGCGGCGGCTTTCCGCCTTCGGTCCGCGAGGGCACTGGAGCCGCCCCGCCCGTCTACGCGTCTTGCAAGGTCAAGTGAGCGAGATGCTCCCTCCCGACCCTGCACCACGCATGGCTCCGCTCGCGCCGCAGGACTTCACTGATGAGACGCGCGCTTTCTTCGACCGCTGGACCGGCGGCTTCTTCAAGGATGCCGACAAGAATCCCGTACTGATGACATTTGCGCATCATCCACGGCTCGCCGACCTGTTCTCGCAGTTCAACGTCCATCTGCTCACAACGAACTCCCTGCCGGTCAAGCTGCGCCAGATCGCGATCATGCGGACAGCCTGGATCACCGGGGCCACCTACATGTGGTCGAGCCATCTCAACACCAGCCGGCTTTGCGGTCTCGAGGACGACATGTACGGGCCGATCCAGCGCGGCGCCGACGATCCATACTTCACTGCCTTCGAGAGCGCCGTGATCCGGGCGACGGACGAGCTCGTCCGCAATCACGAGGTCGGCGAGACAAGCTGGCGCGCACTGAAGAGCGAGTGGGACGACAAGCAGATGCTCGACTTCCTCTTTACGGTTGGCGCCTACGCGATGGTAGCAGGCGTGATGAAATCGACGAAGATTCAGCGGGCCGCAGATCTGCGCGAGCTCGCCGCGCAATTTGGTGCGCCGTGACAGGCCAGGGCCGGAACGGGAAACAGCGATGAAGACTGCGATCGTGACGGGCGCGGCTGCCGGCATCGGGGCTGCCTGCGCGAAGCGGCTGGCGGCCGACGGGTTGGCGGTGGGTGTCCTCGATCTCGATGAGGCGCGCTGCGCCGCTATTGTCGATGCGATCCGCGCGGACGGCGGAACGGCGGTGGCGCTCGGAGCCGATATATCGAAGCGTGCCCAGGTGCGGGAAGCCGTGGCCAACTGCCGGGAAGCGCTTGGGCCGGTCACCGTGCTCGTCAACAACGCGGCGGTGACCGACTTCACGCCGTTCGATGAGGTGACGGACGAACTGTGGGACCATGTCTATGCGGTCAACGTGCGGGGCACGTTCGTCGTTACCCAGGAGGTATTACCCGACATGAGGGCGGCCGGTTGGGGCCGTATCATCAACATCTCCTCGTCGGGCGCACAGACCGGCAATCCAGGCATGGCGGCCTACTCCTCGTCGAAGGGCGCGGTGATCACGTTGACCCGTTCGCTCGCCCAGGAGCTGGGGCCGTTCGGGATCACGGTCAACAACATCCCGCCGGGATCAATCATGGGCACGATCATGGCGGAGGAGAACCGGAGCCGCTTCGTTATTCCGGTCGACACGTTGATCGCCAATATGCCCGTACGCCGCCTTGGCGAACCCGACGACATCGCCGGCGCCTGCTCATGGCTCTGCCAGGAGGCGAGCAGCTATATCACTGGTCAGAGCATTGGCGTGAACGGCGGCCGGGTCGTCAGTTGAAGACAAGAGCACGATCATGGGAGGACGCGGCATGCCGGGACACGCAATCAATCAAGCGATCATTTTTCTTCCGGTTCTGGCAGTGGTCTTCATCACAATCATTGCTTTTGCCCGGCTGGCGGCAACGCGGGGCCGGGCAGCCAAAGCGCGCAATGATGTCGCCTACTACAGGGCCTTTATAGGGCCGTCCGAACCTGAATATGCCGTGGTGGCTGTTCGCCACTATGCGAACCTCTTCGAAGTTCCCGTTTTATTCTATGGCGGCTGCCTAAGCGCCTTTGTTCTTGGCGGCGTCTCGCAGTGGACGCTTGTCTGGGCATGGGCCTACGTCGTGGCACGCGCAATTCAGAGTTTCGTGCATTTGAGCTACAACAACCCGATGCACAGAGGAATGCCATTCGCTTTGGGATGGCTGTTCATCATTGCGCTCTGGATCGATGTCGCGATCATCGTTGCGATGCGCTTGGCATGATCACGGCGAGATTTCAGATCGCGAGCGTGGCACTTCGATGCTGGATATCGACCCTTCGCTGCCCAATCTCGCCGTGCGCTACGGCGCAAAATCTGTGCGCTCTCCTCGTTTTTGCGGCTTCAGCGGCGGGTGCACCGCAAGCGCCGGCTGCCGCAGCGTCCGCACCGGACAATGCTGCCGTGACGATCGTCGTGACAAACGTGGCCAGCGCGGAGGGAAAAATTCATGTCGCTCTTTGCAGGCAGGCGGAGTTCCTCAAGCCCTGCCGCTTGAGCGTCGAACTGCACGCAAAAGCGGGGACGACGACCGCCACCATCCTCGCTGTTCCTCCCGGGCAATATGCTGCCTATGCCTACCATGATCGGAACAGCAACGGCCGTGTCGATCGCAATCTCATCGGGTTGCCTACTGAAGATGTCGGTTTCTCAAATGGCGCGCTGAAGGGTCTCAGGAAGCCTGAATGGCGGGCGGCTGCGTTCGAGCATGGATTCCGCGCCCAGACGGTCACGTTCGCGCTTCGCCACTTCTAATTGGAGTAGCAAGCGATACATTTTTTTGACGTCGCTCTCTTAACTATATTTCTCACAAGAGTTGTGATCCAATTGTCGCGAAGATTTTCGTCTTTCCGACTGGGCAGCAGCGATCGACGATATCCGAACTACCGAACTACTCTTCAGTTGGCCAGAACTACCACAAACGGGGGGCCGTTTGCGCCCAAATTAGGATTCCGCGCTACCGAGATTGGCAGCAAATGCGATCCTCAAGGCGTCGGATAGGCTTCTAACGCCCAGCTTGGTCATGAGGTTCGCACGATGAACCTCGACGGTGCGCGGCGAAATCCCAAGATCAAAGGCAATTGTCTTGTTGGGCAGGCCGTCGGCCAGTCCCTTGAGAACATCCTGCTCGCGGCTTGTGAGGCCGGCGATAAGCACTGCGGCTTCCAAGGCCTTTTCAGAACGGCGTCCCAGCCCGTCGAGCCGGTCGAAACCGGCGGTTATCGCCGCGAGCAGCGTCGCCTTCTCGAACGGCTTCTCGATAAATTCGACAGCGCCCGCCTTCATCGCGCGCACGGCGATCGCAATATCGCCATGCCCGGTCAGGATGATGACCGGCATCGCTATTCCCCGATCGAGCAACGCCTGCTGAACTTCGAGGCCATCCATCTCGGGCATGCGCACGTCCAGCAGGATGCAGCCAGCCTCGACGTGGCGCACCTCCCGCAAAAACGCCCCACCCGAAGCATAGGTCGAGACGGCATATCCGGCAGTCTTGAGCATGAAACCCGCCGAGCGCCGGATCGCGTCCTCATCATCGACAATATGGATCATCCGCCTATCCGTCATCAATCGTCTCCGGGTCGGTTGCGACCACCGTGAAATGAAACTGCGATCCGCCCCCCTCGCGCGGCTCTAGATAAATGCGCCCGCCATTGGCCTCGACGATCGTCCGGCAGATCGAAAGCCCTAACCCCATGCCATCGCTTTTCGTCGTGACGAACGCCGTGAAAAGCTGGTCGGCGACATGCGCCGGGACGCCCGGCCCCGTGTCGGCAACCGTCACCCGGATCATCCCCTTGCCATCGCGGCACGTCGAGACCCAGACCCGGCGATCGACTTCACTTACCATCGCCTCGACGGCGTTGCGAATGAGATTGATCAGGACCTGCTGGATCTGGACTTTGTCGACGAGGACCTGGCTCGCGCCGGGGTCGAACTGGAAATGGGACTGGACTCCCCTTTCCCTTGCGCCGATGAGGCCTAAAGCAGCCGCCTCGGTGATCAGCTCGGGCAGATTCTCAACCGTCTTCTCGACTTCGCCCCGGGCCACGAAATCGCGCAATCGCCGCACGATCTGGCCGGCACGGATCGCTTCCCCAGCAGCATCATTGAGCGCCTCCGAGATCATCGGCATGTCGTCGCGATTTCCTTCGGCGAGCAGGTCCCTGACCGCTTCGACATAGTTCGCGACGGCCGTGATCGGCTGGTTCAACTCGTGCGCCAGTGTGGAGGCCATCGTCCCCATGGCGCTGACCCGGGCCACGTGAATGAGGTCGGATTGCAGCTCCTCCAGACGCTCCTGCGTCGCATGCTGCTCGGAGAGGTCACGAATGAATCCGGTGAAAACCCGTTGCTTGCCGCTGACTGCCTCGCCGACAGACAGTTCCATCGGAAAGGTCGAGCCGTCCCGGCGACAGGCGAGTACCATCCGGCCGATGCCGATGATCCGCCGCTCGCCGGTCTCAAGATAGCCCCTGAGATAGCCATCATGCCGGTCCTTGTCGGGGGACGGCATCAACCGGCTGACGTTGGAGCCCGTAATTTCGACTTCGGAATATCCGAACAGCTTCTCTGCAGCGGCGCTGAAAGAGATGATGCTGCCCTCCTCATCGATAACGATCATCGCGTCAGGCACGGTCGCCAATATCGAACGAAGATGCATGGCATTCGCCTTAAGCGCGGTTTCCGCCGCGCGCTCCTCGGTTGCGTCGCGCACGACCTTGCCGAACCCGCGGAGCGTTCCATCCTCGTTGCGCAGAGCTGTGATCGAGACATGGGCAAGGAACTCCGACCCGTCCTTGCGCACGCGCCAGTCGTCCTCCTCGAACTTGCCGAGATCCTGCGCCCGAGCCAGATCATGCGCCGGCTTGCCGGCATCAACAGCGTCCGCTGGATAAAAGATCGCGCAATGCTCGCCCACCACCTCGAGTTCGCTCCAGCCCTTCAGCCGCTCGGCTCCCTCGTTCCAGATCGTGACAACGCCCTCCGGATCGAGCATGTAGATCGCATAGCCCTGCGCCCCGTCAATCAGCAGCCCAAGCTCCTCGGCCGCCGCCGCCCCCGCCTGCAGGCGGACGGCAACACGCTCATTGTCCTTCCGGGACCTGCGTTGCCACGGAGCATTTCCCGCCGCGAACAGGATGATTCCTCCGGCGAGGACGAGCGCGGTCGCAACGCTGATGGGGTCGAAGATGGTCGAAGGTTCGGCGATTTCGAACCCGATGCCAGCGAGGATCGATAACAGCGCGGCGATCAGCGCCTGGCGTGGCCCGCCGGCGACCGCCGCGATCAGAACGGCAAGGCAGAACACGAAATAGGGCTCTCCCGCGACGAGCCAGGGCTTGAGCGTATAGCGGGCGACAATTGCCGCCAGAACGATCGCCACTGTGATCGAGGCGAGGAGCCAGACGCGCCGGGTTTGTCTCGGGACGCCGATGGTCATCCCCGCGAAAGGTCCCGAGGAATTATCCCGACGAATCGTGTCGCGTTGCGGAAACTGCATGGATGCAAGGCTTCATTGCCGTGTTGTCGGCACGTCATGACTTTTGCGGAACAATCCGCGGATAGCCTGTCCGGTCGCCAAGTCATGACGCACTCCGATGGCCCGCCCCGCCAGCCGGGACGGTTGATCGCGCGCAAACATAGGAAAACGCGCCCTGCGTATTTCCCGAAGGTATTGCATTTCGCAGGCCGCCCGACCGGAAGCCGAGAGCCTATGTTCAACGCGCCAATTGCGTGCCTTTCCTCACGATCAAGATCGGAAAATGCACGGCTTGGCTATGATATTTGGCGGCGCGTGTCCACAGGATACGACGAAACCAATCGAGATCAAATGAGCCCGGACACCTTGCCATAGGCGCAAGGGCCAGGAGCACGAACTACGTAACCTTACAGATATTCCGCTCCCAGGTGGCATGCGAGCTTCGCTCTTCCCAAAGGAGCGAAAGCATTGACAGAACCCCTTCTCGAAATCCGGGATCTCCATGCCGTGGCCGGGACCACTCCCGTGCTGCACGGCGTCAGTCTCGTGATCCCGGCGGGGGAGACCCATATATTGTTCGGGCCCAATGGATCGGGCAAATCCTCGCTGCTCGCCACCATCATGGGCCTCGCGCCCTATCGGGTCACCGGCGGCCATATCCGGTTCAAGGGCCGGCCGATCGAGGCCATGCCCGTCGATGACCGCGCACGGCTTGGTCTCGGCATGGCATTCCAGCGCCCGCCGGGGATCGACGGCGTCACCGTTGAGGCGTTCACCGCAGCGATCGGATCGGCCGATCTGCTGGAAAAGGAAGCGGCTGCGCTCGACTTCAGGGGTTTTGAGGAGCGTGACGTCAATGTCGGCTTCTCGGGCGGTGAGATCAAGCGCTGGGAAATCTTGAAGCTCTTCCTCAAGCGCCCGGATCTGTGCCTGTTCGATGAACCCGAAAGCGGTGTCGATCTCGAGCATATCGCGGCCGTCGGCCGGGCAATCGACCGCCTGTTGGGCGCGAACACGCCCAATGACCCCCAGCGCACGGCACTGGTGATCACCCACACCGGCTTCATTCTCGATTACATCCACGCCGACATGGGTCATCTTATGGTCGATGGCCGGATCCTTGGCTCCGCCGACCCCCTCGCCCTTTTCCGCCACATCAAGACACATGGCTATTCGCTGCCCGCGCTAACCGCCGCGGGCGATCCGTCCATCTAAGCAAGGAGCTTTACCATGGCCACGCTTCCAGACGCCGATATCACGCCCGAAGAACAGCAGCAGCTAGCGCCCGTCGGCTACAGCATCGAAGGCGAACATAGCGGCACCTGTGTGCTCGTGAACCAGGAGGTCCGCCACATTGCGGTCAACGATCCCGACGTGGAGATTCTGCCTCTCAAGGAAGCGCTCGATCGCTATGACTGGGTGCAGGATCTCATGTTCAACCTGATCGACCCGGCCGAAAACGAGCATGTCGCACAGGCTGCCGAAAGCCGCCACGCGCCCGTCGGACATTTCATTCGTGTCCGCAAGGGCGCGAAGGTGTCGCTTCCCATACAGGTCTTCACCTTGCTCGAAACACCCCAGGGCCGGCAGTTCCATCACAATATCACCGTGATCGAGGAAGGCGCGCAGGTCGATATGATCTCGGGCTCCGCGGTTCCGCCCGCAGTTCATGCCGGCCACCACGTCTCGATCTCCGAGTCATATTTGCGCGAGGGCGCGACCTGTCGCTCGGTCTCGATCGAGCGGTGGGGCCCTGCGATGGAGGTGCACAGCTACGCCCGCACGCATATCGGCAAGAACGCCCGGGTGATCGAAAGCAACATCCAGGTCTCGCCGCTCAAGCGACATTACTCCCAGAGCCGAACGATTGTCGAAGAGGGCGGCGTCTCCAACGATCAGTCGGTGATATTCGCGCCGAACGGCACCGAACGGATCATGGAAAGCGAAATCCGTCTTGCGGGAACAGGCGCTCGGTCCGACAGCATCACGCGTATGGTGACCGGCGGCGGGAGCATTTCCAATCGCACCACGCTTGTCGGCGAGGGCAAGGACACCCGCGGGTTCCTGGGATGCAATGGCCTCAAGCTCACCGACGAAGGCGAAATCCTGTCGGTTCCGGCGTTGCTGGCCCGGAGCGCCGAGGCACAGCTGTCCCATGAGGCATCGATCGGAATGATCGGGCAGGACAAGCTCTCCTATCTCATGGCGAGCGGGATGAGCGAAGACGCGGCGCGCGACCTCATCATCCAGGGCTTCTTCAATCTCGACGCCCAGCAGCTGCCCGAGGCGATTCGCGTCGAAGTCAGCCGCACCATCGCGGCCGCGAACTCCGGTGCGATGTAGACTGGAAGCGGCGACGGGGTGAGGAAAAGCCGGGAGATAGACATGGCACGGCGCAGGATTCTTATCGTCGACGGGCATCCGGACGCCGACCCCGTGCATTTCGTGCACGCTTTAGCCTCGGCCTATGCCGATGGCGCGACAGCCCACGACGTGAGAGCCCTGCGGATTGCAGATTTGGAGTTCCCCGTCCTGCGCAATCCCAAGGAGTGGATAGGGCAGCCGCCGCCACAGTCGATCCTGACCGCGCAAGACCAGATCAAATGGGCCGAGCATCTTGTGATCCTCTACCCGCTCTGGCTCGGAGATATGCCGGCTCTGGTGAAAGCCTTTCTGGAGCAGACCCTCAGACCGGAGTTCGCGTTCCGATACGGCAGCGCACGGATGCCTCAGAAACTGCTCACCGGCCGCTCGGCGCGTGTGATTGTGACCATGGGCATGCCGGGTTACTTCTATGAACTTTTCTATCGCGCGCACAGCGTGAAGAGTTTCGAACGCAATATCCTCAAATTCGTGGGTATTTCCCCCGTCAAGCGGACGATCGTTGGAGAGGTGGAAGCGGGCGACCGAAAACGCCAGCGCTGGCTCGACAAGATCGAAGCTTTGGGCGCGGCTGGCGTCTAGAACGATTGCGCACTGGATGATCAACCGTTCGATCTCAGGCGATCACTAGACGGTCTAAGGGTTGTCTAAACTAGCTGGATGTGGATGCTGGTCCTCCTTTCTTGCCCCCCGCATCGAGGTGAGCCTCCGGTGCCCGTCAGGCTTCTGTTTCCATTCGACCGACGATCACGAATACTCGGCCGTTGCTTCCGAAGCCGAACCCTGTCGGTGCGTGCGACGCATCAAAGGGTCGGTTCGGGCATGATTCAAACGGTACACACACACTTTCTCTCGGCTTCGCGCACCGGGCCTTGCAAAACGTCACGACGATCCGCTCCCTGCTCTGAGGCAGAGCAGTAGTGTTCCATCATCCGCGATCGTCGAACGCGCCTTAAGGATAACTCGGGACCGCGAAGCCATGGCCATGTTTTCGCGGTCCCAGCCACTACCCGGATGCACTTCCGGCCCCCGACGAGATCGAGCTCGTCGCCTTCCAGATTTAAAATCCCTGGAAGCCATTGGGCCCTGTCTTGGCACGGCAGGATTTCGCTATGCTGCCATCCTGCTACTCTATCCCGTCAAAGTCTTGCCAAGTGCTCGCAATCTTGAGCGTATTGGGCATGCTTGAGAACATCAGTCCAACCGGCTGGAAGAAAGATTGCGAATGGCCGACATAAATCGGGAAGAGGCGCTCGATCCTCAACAAGTACCCCGTGAAGTATTTGCTTTCGGCGGCGAACTCGTGACCCAGGGCCTGGAACAGCCGCCGCATCATCATCGCAAGGCGCAACTCATCATGGGCCTACGGGGCTTGGTGACCTGTGAGGTAGCAAAGGGCTTGTGGATGGTTCCGCCGCATTGCGCCCTGTGGATTCCGGGTGGCATGGAACACAGCGTCCGCGCCATCGGTGAAGTCTGCCTTTACGTCCTGTTCGTCGATCCCGACGCTGCAGACGATATGGCTGCCGAGTGCTGTACGGTATCGATCTCTCCGCTCCTGCGCGAGCTTGTCATCGGCGTGGCCGCATTGCCCGCATTGTATCACCGAGATGGCCCTGAGGGACGCCTCGTACGCACGATGCTCGATACGCTTGCCGCAGCACCTGTTGAGCGGCTTCATCTGCCGCTGCCGACCGATCCTCGTCTGCGAAAGATTGCCGAGGGCTTCATCGCGAATCCGGTCTCGCGCTTGACGATCGGGGAATGGGCGCGGCGTGTCGTCATGAGCGAGCGAAGCCTGTTCCGGCTCATCCATCGCGAAATCGGCATGACCTTCGGTCGATGGCGTCAGCAGGTTCAGATCATGTCGGCGTTGGAGCGCCTGACGGCCGGCGACGCTGTACAATCGGTCGCATTCGACCTCGGCTACGAAAGCGCAAGCGCCTTCATCACCATGTTCAGAAAAGCCATGGGCCAACCCCCCGCCAGATATCTTGCGGCGCAGCGCGATAAGCTGAGAGCCGGTGCAGACATCGGGCGGCCGGACTATCTCGCTTCCGAGAACTGGGGGCGATCGGCATAGGCAGGGAGCGCGAAATCATCCGTTATGCGTTTTGCGCGTCCGGCGTCGCTGGGTAACAGCAAGGCCTGCGCGATACCGCTGGCGAACAGCCTCTGTGCCGCATGCGTGAGCAATATGCCGATCCGGCTCTTCGGATGAAACAGGCGGATCACAGTCGGACTGAGCTGCTTCTGGGCAGCTTCGACATAAGGTCGGACAAGCGCATCGTAAGCTGCGAACGCATCTGCGTGGTCGTCATGCCGGTCGATCTCACCCGCCAGCACGTAAGCGCCGACCAGTGCCAGCGCGCATCCCGCGCCCGTGAAGGGCGTTGGGCAATATGCAGCATCGCCGAGCAACACGAAGCGCCCTTTCGCCCAACTGGATGCCTGCACCTGGCTCATCGGGCCGAAATAGATATCGCCCACGCCGTCCAGCTCCGATGCGACGCGCCGGGCAATGCTGCCACGGCCGCTCAGGGCTTCGCGCAGCAAGGCCTTGTTGTCGGCAACGTCGCCCGGAGGCGCATCGGGTTCGTCCCTGATGAAGGTTAGCAGCACCGTCGTCTCGCTGTCATGCCCCGGCCGCAAGGTGATGAAGGTTCCGCCGATGCCGTTGACCGTATGGGCCCAACCGTCGTCCTCCGGCCGGCGCGGGATGCGGAAGAACGCCATATAGGCGCCGAGATACCGGAAGCGGGTCTGCTCGCGCAGCACCATGGCCCGCGTCGCCGATCCGATCCCTTCCGCGCAGATTACCAGCTCGAACGTCTCGACGCTGCCGTCGGTGAAGGCGACGACCATGCCGTCCGCCATTTCCTCGAGGGCCGCGACCGCAGTTCCGAAGCGGTAATCGCATAGGCTTTTTGTTGCGTCGAACAGGATGGCGGCGAGATCGCCGCGCAGGATTTCGAAGTCGCTGGTGAGGCCGCCGAACGCGCCCCGGGGATAGACGGCGATCACCCTGCCCTTCGCATCGAGATACTTCTGGCCTCGTTCACGCGTGTTGCTGGCGTCGATCCGCTCTGCCAGCCCCATCCTGCCAATGACCGTCTGGCCGGCACCCTTGATGTCCACGTTCTGCCCGCCGTCCCGCAAGGTGGTCGCACGCTCTGCGATGACGACTTGATAACCGTAGCGCGTCAGCCACCAGGCGCATGCTGGTCCGGCAATGCCCGCACCGCATATGAGGATCTTGCGAGCTTCCATGATTTCTCCATGATATGGAATTTTGCCTCGCGGGTTTAGCCGCTTGTTGCGCTCAAGTCCTTGGGACGGACTGCCAATTCATCACCTGATCCTGCCATTTTCGGCGTCATACCGTGAGAGCTATTGAACCAAAGAAGTCGCTGTCTTTCGAATGTCGGAGTTCGCTGCTATCAGCCAAGCTGGCCGCGTCAGCGTTCCGCGATCCTGCGCAGCAGTTCATCGAGCAGGTGGCGCTCACCCGGCGACAGCGCGGTCACGTCGTCCAACTGACCTCGCAAGGTTGTTGCCGCGCCCGCTGCACCATTTCGAGGCATCGGCGAAGCATCGGTAAGGATCGCCGTCAGGATGGCCTCGCGTGCGGCATCCGACAGCCCCTCGCGCTCAACGGGCGCCTTGTCGATCAGGATCATGACGATCCCGCTTGCCGCAGCACGCATGAGGTCGACGGCACGTTCCTCGCTAACCCGAAGTCGGCCTTCGCGTGCGATTTTGCGCATCAGGTCGCGCAGAACGGCGTACCCGCCTTCGGCAATCACGGAGATGGCGCCGTGGCGATCAGCGTTCATAAGGCGGTAGATGGCGGGGTGGGCCAGGCCGAATGCTACATGCGCATCCCAACCGTCGCGCAGTGCGCTTACCCCGTCGGCCGGCGCCTCGCGCGCAGTCTTTTCGGTGACATAGGTTCGCAGGACATGCTCGGCGACCGCTTCGACCAGGCCCTTCTTGTCCCCGAACAGGCGGTAGATCGTCGGACCTTGCGTTCCCGCCCTGGCGGCCACGGCGCGGGTGGTAAGGGCATCGATCCCGCCCTCATCTAACAGGCTCGCGGCCGCTACAAGGATATTGGCACGGTGGTCTGTCGGGTTGTCGGTGCCGGTCGCTTCCATGACATTCGTTACCATTGAACACGCCGGACGGCTATCACTGCTTGCAGTTGATTGTTTCCATTGATAGCATGATTTATGTAATCACTGATACTAGGACTATGACATGTACGTGGTGACAGGTGCCAGCGGCCAACTCGGTGCGGCCATCGTTGAGCAACTCCTCAAGCTGCTGCCGGCAGAGAAGATCGGAGCAAGCGTCCGCAATCCGGATAAGGCCCTCGGGCTGGCGGAGCGTGGCGTCCGTGTCCGGGCAGGCGACTTCGCCGACCCGGCGAGCCTCGACCACGC
Organism: Sphingobium lactosutens DS20; assembly: GCF_000445105.1. Classification (GTDB taxonomy): domain Bacteria; phylum Pseudomonadota; class Alphaproteobacteria; order Sphingomonadales; family Sphingomonadaceae; genus Sphingobium; species Sphingobium lactosutens. The sequence continues at coordinate 119,928 of NZ_ATDP01000109.1, forward strand.
GTTCGAGGGCGCATCCCGCATTCTCATCGTGTCGTCGAACACCGCCGCAACCGGCGGCGATCCGCTGATGCAGCATCGCAATGCGATCGAGGCGGCGCGCAAGGCTCGTGTCGAACGCCTGTTCTACACCAGCCAGATGGCCGCTGATCCGGCTTCGGCGTTCGCGCCGGCGCGCGATCACGCGGCAAGCGAAGCCATGTTGCAGGCATCCGGCATCCCCTGGACCGCGTTTCGGCACGGCTATTATGCCGAGAGCGCGCCGATGATCATGGGCGATTGGCGCAGAACGGGCGTCGTGGCTGCGCCTGCCGACGGCAAGGTCGCCTGGACAACGCACGAAGACCTTGCGACCGCCGACGCCCTGCTCTTCGCCCGCGATCACGCGCCCGATGGTCCCACCGCTCCGCTGACGGGATCCGAAGCGCTGGACTTCGCCGACCTCGCCGACCTAGCGACCATGATCGGTGGGACTGAGTACCGGCGCGACATTCTCGCCGATGCGATCGTCCGCGAGCGAATGGCTTCGCGCGGGATGCCGCCCGAGGCGATCGACATCAGTCTGGGCATGTTCATGGCGGCCCGCAGCGGCGAGTTCTCCAAGGTCGATCCAACAATGGAGAAACTGCTTGGGCGCAAACCACAATCGATGCGCGAAGTCCTGACCCGGGCGCTCGCCGTATGAGGCGAGTTCAGCGTGAGACTGTCGTGACGATCCCGTCCGGGTCCGGCCGCGCCAGCGGCAAGGCGCCGGGGCGGCTTAGCAAGACGCTCATTGCCCCGTTCATCAAGCGCGCGACTGTTATGGCGATCGACGACGTGACGGATGGCTTTCGCCTCGTCACCCTGGAGGGCGCCGCGCTGCGCGGCTTCGCCTGGATGCCGGGACAGAAAATCCAGATCGCCATGGGCTCGGCCTTTGTCGCCCGGACTTATACGCCGATCGAATGGGATATCGCGCTGGGGCGCACACGTTTCCTCGGCTATAGGCATGGCGAGGGGCCGGGGAGCATCTGGCTCGCCGGTGTCAGGGTTGGCGACGAGTGCGATTTGTTCGGGCCACGCAATTCCCTTGCCGTAAATGACATGATCGGCCGCGTCGCCGTGTTCGGCGATGAAACCTCGATTGGTCTTGGACATGCGCTTGCGCGCCATGACGCGGCTCGATCGGTTGCGTGCCATTTCGAGGTCGGAAATGCCGAGAGTGGCAAGCGGGTCGTGGACCGGCTCGGGATGGTCGACACGAGGCTGTTCGCAAGGCGCGATGACGACGCGCACCTCGGCGCGCTGGAAGCTACGCTTTCCTCGCTTGTCGCATCCGATGCCTCGTTCGTGGTGACTGGAAAAGCCGGCACGATTCAGCGGCTGCGCCACGAGTTGAAACGACTAGGCGTTTCTGCCAACCGGGTCGCCACCAAGGCATATTGGGCACCCGGAAAAACGGGTCTCGATTAAGTTGTCGTCCGATCCGGGACATGATCAGCGGCAGCGCGATGATTGGATCGGCATGGGCATCGGCATCGAAAGGCTGAGTGCGATCACGTCCTCGCGGAGCACCCGAGCCATCTGCTCGTCCGTCATCAATAAACGTCGTTTGTCTTGCTCTCTTTGACGAGATCGAATCAGATCGAGCCGCTAACGCCAAATATGTCCTGACGCTAGGTAGACTCCCCAATGGGGCGTCGTCAGGAAACCGCATAGCGTTGCAGCGGATTCGTCAACAGGAGCCCACCATGGCCGAGCATGGAGCCGCACTAAGGACTTTCGAACCATCGCTCGGGACGCAATGGTTGTCCGCCATGCACTCGCTGTGGGAGGCGCCGCTGACATACTATACGCTGTGGTGGAATGCCTGCGTAGATAACTTCTGGCCTCACATGCCGCAGTTGCACCACCGCGTTTATCATGAGGAACATGATCAGCTCGTCGTTCCCGACCCGATCGAAGAAACAGGTGAGCATGCCCTCTTCGCTTGAACGAGATCCAGCGCAAAAAGCGAACGCATCCCCCGTCGCAAGCTCGACCGAAGCGCAGGCCGAGATCCTCGCTTTCCTCGAAAGTGGTGACGCCTTCAGCACGCACGAAACGCCGCGGCGCATCGACACGCACTGTGCCAGTATTTTCCTGACGGGTGACCAGGCATGGAAACTCAAGCGCGCCGTCCGTTTCGGCTATCTCGACTTCTCCACGCCTGAACGCCGGCGCGAAGCACTTGAAGCCGAATTACGGCTCAATCGTCGTACAGCCCCAAGCCTATACCGGGCCGTGCGTCCCCTTATCCGGTCGGCTGAGGGCCAGCTCACGATCGGAGGGACGGGAACACCAATCGACTGGCTCCTCGAGATGCGCCGCTTCCCCGATGGGGCACTGCTCGACGAGCAAGCGGCGCGCGGACATCTCGACCAGTCCATGCTCATGGGTCTCGCGGACCATATAGCCGCCTTCCACGATGCGGCCGAACCTCTCGCCGCCGGCGACGGTGCCGCGCGTTTTCGTAGCGTCGTGGAAGGCAATATCGAGAGCATGGCGCGCTATCCCGATGTCCTCGATCCCGATCAGGCGGGGCTCCTGTCCAGGCGCCTGCTCGGTCTGACCAGCGAACTGACGCCGCTGCTGGATGCGCGCGGGGTGTCAGGCCGCATCCGGCACGCGCATGGCGATCTTCATTTGGCCAACATTGCGCTCATAGACGGCAAGCCGACCATGTTCGACTGCCTGGAGTTCAGCCCCGAACTCGCCACGATCGACACGCTTTATGATCTCGCTTTCCTGCTGATGGATCTCTGGCACCGCGATTTGCGCACGGAAGCCAACATCGTCTTCAACCGCTATCTCGACCTGTCGCCGCAGGACGAAGACGGCCTTGCCCTGACGCCCCTTTTTCTTTCGGTCCGCGCTACGATCCGGGCTCATGTGCTCGCAGCCCAGGCGACGCGCCCGGGCTGCGACCGATCGATGGCCGATCAGGCGCGCAGCTATCTGGATCTCGCGCTGGCTCTACTTCGGCCGGTGCAGCCACGATTGATCGCCATTGGCGGCCTTTCCGGCACCGGCAAATCCAGCCTTGCACGCGCACTTGGCGAAGGGGTCGGGCGGGCGCCGGGCGCCAGGGTTCTGCGCAACGATGTCCTGCGCAAACGCCTCGCCGGCGTTGCACCTGAAACGCGGCTTGCGCGGAGCAGCTACTCGGACGAGGCCGCCCGGCGCGTCTACGATGAAACCGACCGGCTGGCTCTGCTGGCGCTGCGCTCCGGTCAATCCGTTATCGCCGACGGCGTGTTCGCCCAGCAGGAAAACCGGTGCAGGATCGAGGGGGTCGCGTCAGAAGCGGGAGTCAGCTTCACCGGCCTATGGCTCGAGGCGCCGCCCCAGGCACGGCTTACCCGGGTTTCCGGGCGGGGCGCCGATGCATCCGATGCCGATATGGCCGTCGCACGCGCACAAACGGACCTCGAGATCGGAGATCTTGGATCCTGGAGGCGCATTCAGGTGGCCGGATCGATCGACGCCGTTGTTCTCGATGCACGCCGCGCCTTGAAGCTTGACCAGACCGATTTGTGAAGACCCCCGCCCGACTTGCGCCCCGCTCCCTCGCCAATATCCGTAGGCAGCCACGGCCTCAATGCACCATCAGGATCGCAACCTCCGCGCCTTCCAGTAGGTCCCTTGTGACGCCGCCGAACACCATTTCGCGAAGCCTGGAGTGGCCATAGGCGCCGATGGCCAGGAGGTCGGCGGAATGCGCGCGTGCGAATGCAACGAGCGCTTCCGAAACACTCTGCTCGCCGGCATCGACATGATGGGCTTGTGCAGTTCGACCCAGCGCTATCAGATGGAGGGCGACATCATGCGCCGAGGGCTGCAATTGCCTTTCCTCTTTGCCCCCATGACCGACCGTCACGATGTCAAAGCACGCCTGGGGCGGGGCAATCGAGACGGCGGCATGCAAGGCGCGCGCCGCTTCGCGTGTTCCGGTCCATCCGATGACAATCCGGGTCAAGGGCTCGACGGCGGCCTGCTCGCTCAGCACCACCACAGGCCGTCCCGATGAAAAGACCAGGAGTTGCGCCATTTCACGCCTAAATCTCGGACTGGCATAGGCGTCTGTCGGACCGAGCAGGACGAGATCCCAAAGTCGGCTTTCCGCACCTAGTTTCTGCAACAACAGCAATGGATCATCGAGAAAGAGCCGAACCGTGATTCCGGCCAGTTTCGCGCGCGACCGGACCCGGCTCTCCTTCGCCGCAAACGCCCGGTTGAACGCGTCCGCGTCCGCATAGGGCAGTCCGAATGCCGATGGCGCACCGGGTACCGGAATTGCGCCGGCAAGTCCGATCTCCAGACGCGCATTCCGGGCCGATGCAAGTGCGATCGCATAGTCGATGAACGGCGCATCCTGGTCGCCAGTGTCGACAATCGCGAGGATATCCCTGCCCATGTTCAGAGGTGCCTTTCCTCGTCCGACGATTTCGTCACAGCTTTTTCCTGAGCGTGAGAAAGAACGCCAGACATAGGATCGCCACGCCCACGACTGCGGCCACCAAATCCATCTCAAACCTGGCCATAGTGCATTCCCCGAGCGTGACCTGTCGAAACCCCGGCATAATCCATGAATAGATGATTCAAGCCTATGCGCGGACGGACATGCCCATAATCGGTAAGGTTACGTAGAAGCCGGATCATGGCGGCAAGGCGTTTCGCAGGCATGAGGGACAGGTCATCCGTTCGCGCCCACTTCGCTCGTGGCGCTTCGCTGCCTGCGACCGGCCTAAGTATATGACCCGATATTTCCTCTTTTGCGCTGACCTTAGACAAAAGAAGCATCCTTGGTGGATGCCGACACCGTAGACCAGTTGAGGAGACGAACCGATGACCTATGCGACGCTCATGGTCCACCTCGAGCTTGGCCGGTCGAACGCGGATCTGCTTTCCATCACCGCCGATCTCGCCGAGAGGTTCCAGGCCAGTGTGATCGGGATCGCCGCATGCCAGCCCATTCAATATGTCTATGGCGATGGCTTCATCTCGGGCCAGGTCATGGAAGAGAATCGCGCGGAAATCGAGAAGGAGGCAGACGCGGCGCAAGCCGAATTCAGGTCTGTGCTCGGCGGCCGGATCGCAGACCTCAGCTGGCGCTGCGCCATCACCCGCGGGTCGATCGCCGACTATATCGCGGAGGAGGCGCGCAATGCCGATCTCCTCATCACCGCGCCCGATCAAACGGGATCGCTCCTCGACAATACACGCCATGTCAGCATGGGCGACCTTGTCCTTCGCGCTGGCCGCCCCGTCCTCCTCGTTCCGACCGGCGCGAAAAGCCTGCAGCCCGAACATGTGCTTCTCGCCTGGAAGGATAGCCGCGAGGCGCGCCGCGCCGCGCTCGATGCGCTTCCCCTTCTCGAAATGGCCTCGGACGTCACCGTCCTGGAAGTCGCGCCGGAAGCAGAGATGCCCGAGGCAGCAAAGCGGCTCGACGACGTGGTGGCCTGGCTCAAACGTCACGGCATCCCCGCCGAACCGCTCGTGGAGCGCTCGGCCGGCAATGATGCAGGCACCATCGCGAAGGTTGCGCACGGGCGCGGGGTCGGCATCATCGTCGCCGGCGCCTATGGGCATAGCCGCCTGCGCGAATGGGTGCTGGGCGGCGTGACCGCCGATCTTCTTCTGGGCACCAACCGCTGCTCGCTGCTGTCACATTGACGGCACGCTGAGGCTGGATCGAGAGCGGCCCATGCAGGCGATGGTGCTCAACAAGCACGGGGAACCGTTGGTCTTCACGGAACTTCCCGATCGGGAGCCGGGACCGGGCGAGATCCGTATCGCCATCGCCGCCTGCGCCGTCTGCCGCACCGATCTCCATGTGGTCGACGGCGATTTGCCCAACCCTGTCCTGCCCATCATTCCCGGCCATGAGATCGTCGGCCGGATCGATGCGATCGGCTCGGGCGTCAAGGGCCTGCATCTCGGCGACCGGGTCGGCATCCCCTGGCTCGGGCACACCTGCGGCGTCTGTCCCTATTGCACCGGCGGCCAGGAGAATTTGTGCGATCACCCCCTTTTCACGGGCTACACGCGCGACGGCGGATTTGCGACATCGGCGGTCGCCGACGCGCGCTACGCCTTCCCCCTCGGCGAGACAGGCGACGACATATCGGTAGCGCCCCTGCTCTGCGCCGGCCTCATCGGCTGGCGCTCGCTGGTTATGGCCGGAGACGGCAAGCGGATCGGCCTCTATGGCTTTGGAGCGGCGGCCCATATCGTCGCGCAGGTCGCTAAGTGGCAGGGCCGCTCGGTCTATGCCTTCACCCGGCCTGGCGACACAATTGCCCAGACGTTCGCACGCAGCCTCGGCGCGATCTGGGCAGGCGGATCGGATGAGGCGCCGCCCGAGCCACTCGATGCGACGATCATCTATGCGACGGCGGGCGATCTAGTCCCGACCGCGCTCAAGGCCGTGCGCAAGGGTGGGCGCGTTGTGTGCGCAGGCATCCACATGACGGATATTCCGACCTTCCCCTATGACCTGCTCTGGGAAGAACGCCAGATCCTGTCGGTCGCGAACCTGACACGTCAGGACGGCCTCGACTTCCTCGCGCTGGTACCCAAGATCGGCATCGTCACGAGGACAACATCCTACCGCCTCGATGAGGCCAATCAGGCCCTGAGCGACCTGCGGACCGGCCGGTTCGAAGGCGCCGCGGTGCTCATACCGTAGCAGTCCTGGCCACTCTCAGCGCGCCCTTGACGCTTTCATTGACCATCCGACAAGCAGGAGCGCCACACCCTGGAACATGAGGTCGATCGACAGCACGAGCCCGAGGACCCAGATCGAATTGACGGGCCATCCAATCGCGATGATGAGAGCGGTAGCCATGCTGGCGACCGCCGAGGCAATCATCCACCCCCTGCCTTTGACCCCTGCACCAAATGCGATCCAGAGACGCGTCGCGCCGGACAGGCCGAGCGAGACGGCGAGCATCAGCGTCAGCATGGCGGCTGCGAACAGCGGGTTTAAGAACACAGCAAGGCCGGCGAGCAGGTAGAGTAGCCCACCAAGGAACCAGAATGCCGCCCTGCCCCATTTCGCGGCGCCCACGGCATGGGTGATCTGCAGAACGCCGCCGACCAGCATGAGCACGCCCACATAATAGGTGGTCGCGACCGTCGCCACCAACAGGTTCACCGATGCGAACAGGCCGAGCAGGAGGAGCGCGAACCCGATCCCGACGAACCAACCCCATGCGCGCCGCCGATCGGGCGAGTCGGCCCAGATGCCCGGCCATCTCTCAGTCGTGCGCGTCATCCTGCATCTCCTGATCCTGAATTTCGACGATCATCATGAGCCGCCCGCCTCAGGCGACGACGAGCTCGTTGCGGACATCGGTAACACCGGGCGCGGCCCATGCTGTCGCCGCGGCCACCTGCCGTTCGTGCGGCGACTTGACGGTTCCCGCCAGCACGACGGTCCCGTCCCTGGCAGTGACCGTGACCGTCTTGGGGTCGAAGAACCAGGAGCGGTGCAGGGCATGAACGATATCGTCGCTGATGTTCGACACATCGACCTTGCGCCTGATCGCGATCTGATTGGATATGCCGATCACGCCCGGCAACCGGCGCAGATCCTGTTCAGCGCTATCCTTCTGATAGTGCCAGTCCACCTCGCCGGTGAGCGTGAGCCAGCCCTTTTCGACCTGGATCTTGATGGCATCGCGCGGCACCGAAACGTCCCAGGCCAGACGATGGACCGCGGCGGCGGCGATCGCCTCGTCATCGCGTGTGCCGCTCGAGGAAAGCCGTACCTCGAGCTCTTCGGCCACGGCTTTGACGCCCCTCACCCTGCGCGCAGCGATCTCGGCCGCCCGCTTCTCGGCGAAGGTGGCGACATGGCCGCTCAGCGTCACCACGCCATCAGCGGCGGTGACGCCGATATGGGCTGCGGACACGCTGGGCTCCCAGTCCAGTTCGGCGAGAACGGATTCCTGAAGATGACGATCCTTCGACATGCTCTGTCTCCACGGCCATGCTGAAATATTCGAACGGCTCGAACCACTGTTCGCGCGCCATTCCTCACTTTCCTAGAGACTGTTATGAATCTGCGACGAGGTTTGCGACCTGCTTGATCATGAGGCAGGCGAAGGCCACGACGTGCAGTCCGGCGAGGGTTTGGGCATATCGTTCGTAGTCTTTGACGAGCCTGCGGAATTTGGCGGCCCATGCGAAGGACCGTTCGACCACCCATCGGCGTGGCAGGAGGACGAAGCCGCGCTTGGCTTCGGGCAGCTTGACGACTTCAAGCCGGATGCCGTGGCGGGCGGCGGCGTCTGCCGCTCTGGCACCGGTATAGCCCTGATCGACCCAGGCGATCTCGACGCTGTCGTCGGTCACCGCCTGGATCGTTCTGGCGAGCGTCTCGACCTCGCCCCGATCCTGCGCGCTGGCAGGGGTGACGTGAAGCGCGAGCAGATGGCCCAGCGTGTCGACCGCCAGATGCACCTTGGAGCCCTTCTTGCGCTTCGCCCCGTCATAGCCCGCCCGCTCGCCACTCTCTGACGAGGAACGCAGCGTCCGGCTGTCGATGATCGCCGCGCTCGGTTCGGCCGACCGTCCCGCCGCAAGCCGCAGGATCGCACGCAGATCGTCGACCAGCGCTTCGAAGCACCCTGCCGCGAGCCAGCGTTGCGTCTGCTGGTACACCGCTGCCCAGGGCGGAAGGTCGTTCGGCATCCAGCGCCAAGGCGCACCCGTCTTCACGATGTACCGCAAGCCGTTGAACACCTCCCGCAGGCAGTGCTCCCGCTGGCCCGCATCTTCCCGCTGCAACGTTAAATAACGCGCCACCAGTGACCACTCTTCATCAGAAACATCAGACGGATATGGCTTGCGCGTCGGATTCATCCCTAACCCGATGAATCCTACCGAATCTCAAGTCCATAACAATCTCTAGGCGCCGCTGCATCTTACGGCATTGCGTATGTTTACGGATCGGCCGGATCGAGCCTCCGTTTGGCTAGCCAGGGAAACCGGCTGCCGCGCCAATATTACGTAACATTGCGGATTCTCGGTCACGACCCGCCACGGGACAACAAATGCCTCAGCGAAGGAGCGATCCGATGCATGCTATTTCGAGTCGAGCAGAGACAGATGTCGCCCTTCGCGAGACCATGCACGACCTGCGCAATCTCTTCGGTGTCGTCGCGTCCGCCCGGCATATGCTGGATGACAAACCATCCGGAGAGCGGCGAGCCTTATTGCTCGATGCCATTGAGGACGCCGCCGTGCGCGGCGGGAAGCTGACGACCGCGATGCTCGCCCGCAGAGGCTCGGATCGCCATGCATCCTGTCTCGATCTCAACACGCATCTGCGTGACCTCGAACCTCTGATGAGCGCGCGCGCCGGGCGCGATGTCGCGATCCACTTCGAGTCCTGCCGCTCAGCCCTTCCCGTCAAATTGGATACCGCTGGTCTCGACGCCGCGGTGCTCGAACTCGTGGCCAATGCCTGCAGCGCATTGCCGACATCCGGAGATATCCTCGTAAGGACGAGACGTGTCGGCAGCCGGGTCTGGCTAATGGTCGCCGACAATGGAAACGGAATGAGCGGCGACGAGCTTCGGCGCGCGTTGGCGCCCACGGAGCATCCCTCGGCGCATGGCACGGGCCTTGGCCGTGTCCGGCATTTCGCCGGTAACGCCCATGGGAGTTTGCGCATGAGAAGCCGCAAGGCGCGTGGCACGCTTGCGGTCCTGAACTTGCCGCTGGTCCTCAAGCTGACCGGCGGTGAGGCCGCCGCTACGCCCCCCGCGCGGCGGCACAACATCGCCCAGGAGATCAGACATGAAAAGCGACAGTCAATTACAGCATGACGTCATCGCGGAGCTGGAATGGGAACCGAGCATCGATCACGCCGACATCGGCGTCGCGGTGACCGACGGCGTGGTCACGCTTTCCGGCTTCGTCAAAAGCTTTCCGGAGAAGATGGCGGCGGAGAAGGCCGTCCGCCGCGTTTCCGGTGTCAAGGCGATCGCCGAAGAGATCGCCGTGCGTCTCGCGTCCGATCCCAAGACGGCGGATCATGAAATCGCAAAGCGCATCGTCGATCTGTTTGCCTGGAACGTCTCCATACCGGACGACAAGATCGCGGTGAAAGTCGAGCATGGCAGGGTGACGCTCACCGGCGAGGTGGACTGGCACTATCAGAGCGACGAAGCCCGCAAGGCGGCCAGCAAGGTTCATGGCGTGACCAGCGTCTGTAACCTGATCGACCTGCGCAAGCTCCCGACTGCCGGCAACGTCAAGGAATTGATCGTGGCGGCGTTCAAGCGCAACGCCGATCTCGATGCTGCGTCCGTCACGGTCTTTGCCGATGGCGGCAAGGTGACGCTGGGCGGGAAAGTGCGCGCCTGGAACGAGCGACAGATCGCTGAGCGCGCGGCTTGGGCGGCCCCCGGTGTCACGATGGTGGAGGACTATATCACGGTCCTGTGAGAGACTTTCCCCTCTGTGGACCTCAGACGGCCGCCCACATATTCCGGCGACCGTCTTCGCTATGCAGCCTGCGTATAGTTACTGATTACCGCTAGACAGCGTGCTGCCTAGCCTTGGTTTCGAGCCGCGCGCGTGCGGAGGATGGAGGCAACGATGAAGAATATCTTGCTGCTCGTGCATGACGACGCTGGTCAGGAATCGCGGTTTCAGGCGGCGCTTGATGTCACCCGCGCGCTGGAGGGGCACCTCACCTGCCTTGATGTCGCGCAGGTTCAGGTCGTTGCGGGCGACTATTCCGGCGGCATGGCAAGCGCGATGCTGATGGCCGACGAACGCGAGCGCGAAGCGGATAATCGCGTGACGCTGGAGACAAGGCTGGCGCACGAAGACGTGCCATGGGACTGGATCGACAGCAGCGGCGGTCTGGCCGAATGCGTAACACGCGCTGCGGGACTCGCCGACCTCATCGTCGTAAACCGCAAGCTCGAGGCTTTTCCCGAACCTGACATGCGCGGCATCACCGCGGACATCGCCGTTCGATCGGGCAAGCCTGTCATTGCTGTGCCCGACGATGCGCGAAGCTTCGAGACCGGCGGACGCGCCCTCATCGCCTGGGACGGCTCGGAGCCGGTGATGGCGACGATGCGCGCGTGCGTGCCCCTGCTCCAACTGGCCGAGGCCGTCCACCTGTTCACGATCGACGAAGGGCATGATGGCGTCTCCGCCGAGGAAGCCGCGGCCTATCTGTCGCGCCACGGCATCCACGCGACGGTGCGCCGCATCGAGGGCGCGCATCGTCATGCCGACGAACTGATCGCCGATGAATGCGCGGTCTGGCGAGCCAGCTACTGCCTGATGGGCGCGTTCAGCCGTAGCCGGCTTGTGGAGGCCCTGTTCGGCGGGGTTACGCGCCGGATGCTTGGCAACAGCAAGCTGCCGCTGGTCCTGGGCCACTAGAAGACGCTGGGCCAAGGCCGGAAATCCAGTGCTCAATGGCGAACGGCTGCCCTGGCTGCCGACCAGTTTCGTCCAAGGGGAATGACCGAACATGCTGCTGTCAGTCCGCGCCGAATGTGTCCCGCTCCCTCGTAAGAGGGCAGCGCGGCGCGCGGTTCATGGCTAAGGCGCCTGCGTTCTGGCAAGCTTCGCTTGCCGATATACTGGCGCATGTTGGCTCGACCAGTGACGGCCTGTCCGCCGCCGATGCAGCCATTCGACTCGAACGCGACGGGCCGAACGAGATCGCACAGGCTCAGCGCCGCCATCTCGTCGCCGATCTGCTGCGCCGCCTTGCCAACCCGCTCGTCGCGATCCTGCTCGTGGCAGCGACGATCGCGGGTATCACCGGGGATCTTGCAAGCTTTACGATCATCGTCCTGGTCGTGCTCCTGTCGACGGTCCTCGACATGGTACAGGAGCACCGCGCGGAGGCGACCGCCGAGGCGCTCAAACGGTCGATCGCGCTGCGGGCCACGGTCTTGCGCGATGGCGACGCGGTCGATCTGCCGGTTCAGGAGATCGTGGCGGGTGATGTCGTCAGGCTGGTAGCAGGTGATCTCGTACCCGCCGATGGTGTCGTCCTGGCAGCGAACGCGGCGCAGGTGAATGAAGCGATGCTGACCGGAGAGCCATATCCGGTGGAGAAGCGGGCCGACCCGGCGGCGACAGCAACCGAAATAGCCGAAGCGCACAACGCCCTGTTCCACGGTACGTCGGTGATTGGCGGGACAGCGACGATGCTCGTTGTCGAGACCGGCCGCCATACCCGGTTCGGGGCAATTGCGGGCTCGCTTGCTTCCACCCAGTCCCCCACGGCATTCGAGCGCGGAATCCATAAGCTCGGCATCCTCATCCTGCGGATGACCTTGTTCCTCGTCCTGTTCGTGCTGCTGACCCATCTGGCGCTGGGCCGGCCCCCGCTCGAGACATTCCTGTTCGCGATGGCGCTTGCGGTTGGCCTAACGCCCGAGCTGCTCCCGATGATCATGACCGTCTCGCTCGCGCGCGGCGCGCAGCGAATGGCGAGCGCGAGGGTCGTGGTGAAGCGGCTTTCAGCGATCCATGATCTTGGCCAGATGGACATCTTGTGTACCGACAAGACGGGCACGCTCACCGAAGCGACGATCGCGCTCGTGGGACATCCCGGCATCGACGGAGAGGATGATGAGCGCGTCGCCGAACTGGCAGCGGTGAACGCGCGGTTCGAGACCGGCCTCAAGAGCCCGCTCGACGAGGCCCTGCTGCTCCACATGACCGGTCGATCGCTGGAGGGATGGCGCAAGCTCGACGAAAGGCCGTTCGATTTCGAGCGCCGCCGGGTTTCGGTCCTGGTCGAGGAAGACGGCAATCGGATCGAGGTCGTCAAGGGTGCGCCAGAAGCCCTGCTGGCACTCTGCACGCGGGCCCAGGACCGCGAAGGGACCATCGTCCCACTAGACGACACCTTACGCAGCCGTCTGACCGCGCTCCAGCTGGATCGGGCCGCGAATGGCCTGCGACTGCTCGCCGTCGCCTGGAAAGCGGCAGCAGGGCAGGAGCGCATCGAGTCGGACGGTGATGACGACCTTGTCTTCGTGGGCCACTGCGTCTTCGTTGATCCACCCAAACCGAGCGCAACCGCCGCTGTCGCCCGGCTTGAGGCCGCCGGTATTCGCATCAAAGTGATCTCGGGCGACGCGGCGCCGGTGGTCGAGCATCTGGTCGGCGCGCTCGAACTGCCGGTGGAAGGCGTGCTGACCGGTGAGGAGATTGCGGAACTCAGCGACCAGGCGCTCAGCGCGCGATGCGAGGATGTCGACCTCTTCGCGCGCGTCTCCCCCGATCAGAAGACGCGGATCGTGCATGCCTTGCAGGGGCGCGGGCACACCGTCGGGTTCATCGGCGACGGCATCAACGATGCACCGGCGATCCATGCGGCAGACGTCGGCCTGTCGGTCGAAGGGGCGACGGATGTGGCGCGCGAAGCCGCCGACATGATCCTGCTCGCGCCGGATCTCGGCGTGCTCGCCGACGGCGTCGCCGAAGGGCGTCGGACCTATGCGAACATCATGAAATATATCCGCATGGGCACCAGCTCCAATTTCGGCAACATGCTGACCATGGCGGTCGCTTCGCTGTGGCTGCCGTTCCTGCCGCTCACGGCCGTGCAGGTGCTGCTCAACAACCTCATCTACGACCTGTCGCAGATCGGCATTCCGTTCGACAATGCCGACAGCGGCGATCTCGCGCATCCTCATGGCTGGGATATGCCTGGACTCGTGCGCTTCACCGCGATCATGGGGCCCCTGTCGTCCCTGTTCGACATCGCCACTTTCCTGCTGCTGATGCAGCTCTTCCACGCTGGCGTGGCGGAGTTCCGCGCCGCCTGGTTCATCGAATCCATGGCCACGCAGATCCTTGTCGTGTTCGTGATCCGGACTGCCCGCCCCGCCTGGATCAGCCGACCCCACATCGTCATGACGATTACTGCCCTCACCGGGCTCGCTATAGCAACATCCCTGGTCCTGCTTCCATGGGCCGGCTTCTTCGGGTTCAGCATTCCCAGCGGCGGCGTGTTCGCTGTGATCGGCCTACTGGTGCTTGGCTATCTCGTCAGTTCGGAAATGCTCAAGCGTTTCGCCCTGCGGTCCGATCCGATAGATAGTCATCCCACTTTGGATAAGTTCAGGGTGTGAGGCGCTCATATCATGACCGCGCCAACTGAAGGGCCGGGCACAGGCCATAGCGGGCGCAGCTGGTTCATCAGCGTTCTGACTGTTGCTGCACTGGTTGGCGTAGTCCTGCATTTTGGCGAGGTCGAGACGTTCTTGCAGCTTCTCGCACGCGCGCATCCCCTGTGGCTTGCGGTAGCAATCCTTCTCCAGCTTTCGACCTATGTAAGTGTCGCTTCCGGATGGTCCGCCGTGCTGCGCCGCGCCGGTTCGCCGCAGCCATTCGGCAAGCTGCTCCGGATCGCCATTACCAAATTGTTCGCCGACCAGGCTGTCCCGAGCGCCGGGATGGGAGGCAATGTCCTTCTGGTGGATCAGTTGATGGCGCTGGGATCAGCGCGGGGCACAGCCGTCGCCGTCCTTCTCATCTCGATGATAGGCTATTATGCCGCCTACGCCGTGTTGGCGATAGCCATGCTATTCATCCTGTGGCTACACGACCGCGCGACAGTCTTTATGGCGGGGTTAGTGACCAGCTTCCTGTTGGTCGCATTGGCTATTCCATCGCTTGCGCTTTGGCTCAGGCAACGAGGCAGCCGCCCATTGCCACCGCGACTGGAGCATATAGGCGTCGTTCGCAGCCTTCTCGAAACCGTTGCGCAGGCGCCCTCCGCCCTTCTCCGCGATCGGCCGCTATTGTGTATGGTAGCTCTATATAATGGCCTGATCTTCCTCGCCGATGCAGCCTCGCTCTTCGCCTGCCTGCTGGCGCTTGATCAGCCTGTAGGATTTGGGACCGCGTTCATTGCGCTGATCATGGCTTCTATCGTCGTCACCCTGGGGCCGGTACCTCTTGGACTGGGCAGCTTTGAAGCAACATCCACTACCACCCTGCATCTCCTTGGCGTTCCCGTCGAGGCGGCGTTCGCAGCGACCATGCTTCTGCGAATTCTGACACTTTGGCTACCGCTTTTACCGGGGGTGGTCTTGCTGCAATGGACGCAAACCAAGACCAGGAACCATCGATCGGAGATGACCGCCTCCTCGAGCGAAACGGATCGACCGGGTTGAGGGAAAACAACCTTCAATCGATGCGGTGAACTCAAGCAACAACACGCGGTCATTGGTCGGCACAACGTCGAACTGCTACTCTGGAAGGGCAGAGACAGGAATCGGGACAGGGCATGCTACGCGGCTGGATACTCTTTCATCATGAGCTCGATCCGGCGATCCCGGAAGTTCCCGAAGTGCTGCGCTTCCAGGAAGCGGCGAGCGCCATGGCTATCGACCTCACCGTGTTCGATCCCCATCGCTTCGACCTGATCGTGGGCGAGGACGAGGATTGGGCAGTCACCTATAATGACAGTCCGATGAGGCGTCCCGACTTCATCATCTGCCGCACCGGCGCCGAAACGGACTACTACACCCTCGCACTTCTAAGGCATTTCGAGCGGCGCGGTGTCAGACTCATCAACGGTCCCGCGACGATCGAGCGCGTCGCCGACAAACTCCATACGCTCCAAAGCCTCAACCGCGCGGGACTGCCTATACCGCGCACAATTCTCGGCACCTTTCCGATGGATGTCGATCTGGTGGAGCGGGAGCTGGGTTTCCCGGTGATCGTCAAGACGCTCAAGGGCACGCGCGGCGCCGGCGTCCTCAAATGCGAGAACCGCAGCCAGTTCGAGGATCTCGCCGGCCTCCTCGAAAGTGCGGAAGCGAAGGCCGACTTCATCCTCCAGCACTATGTCCGCGCGAGCCACGGGCGAGACGTCCGCGTCCTCGTCGTCGGCGGACGAGTGGTGGCGGCGATGGAACGCCGTTCGCTCACCGGCGGCTTCAAGTCGAACGTGTCGCTGGGCGGCGTCGGTGTCGCCTATAACCCGCCGCCGGAGATGGCGGAGCTGGCGGTCAAGGCAGCCGATATCCTCGACCTCGACATCACCGGGATCGACATCCTGTTCGATGAGGAAGGCTACCGGATCTGCGAAGCCAACTCCGCGCCCGGCTTCCAGGGACTGGAGCGCGCCAGCGGACTCGACGTGCCCTCGACAATCCTCGAATGGATCGTTGCCACGCAGAACGCGCCCGCTCCGGTTCCCGCCGCGGCGGAGAGCAGTGTGCTGGCCGACATGATCTTCGGGGGACGCACGGGCCTGCGCGCGCTTACGGACCGTAACGAGCAATTCCGAAGCTTCGCGAGCGCGATGGGCGTGCGGCTCTTCGGCGCCAGCATGAGCTGTCTCGGCCAGGCGCTGGCCCCCGCGCTGCTTGTCGATGCCAGGAGCCGGACGGGTCTTGGCCTCAGGGCATTGTTCGAAGGCCGCTCGCGCACCGATCTCTCCGCGCTCGACGACAGCGAGCAGGAGCGGACGCTGATCATGGTGATGGCCCTCGCAATCTGGACAGCGATCCTGCCCTGGATCGCGGGCGCCGGCCCCATGGCCAGCGGCTTCCTGTCGCTGATGGCGCTGTGTTTTCCGCTGCTCTTCGCGCTCACCGCCCCGTCCGGTCGTGTCAGGCGATCGGTGTCCACCTTGAAGAGCGATCGCGGCTGATGGATTTGTCCGCGATTCCCTGGGTAGACTTGGCGCCCTTCATCCTCATCGGCCTGTTCGCTCAGACGATCGACAGCGCGCTGGGCCTGGGTTTTGGCGTGTTGTCCAACTCGCTCCTGGTTCTGACCGGCGCGCCTCCGATCACCGCCTCATCGGCGACTCGCACGGCCGAAAGCTTCACCAGCGGCGCGGCCGGCATGGCGCACATTCTGCAGCGCAATGTCGACTGGCCGCTCTTCGCGCGGCTCGCGGTGCCGGGGGTGATCGGGGGCGTTTCGGGGATATGGATGCTCTACTTCCTCAAGAGCGATATCTTGCGGCCGGTGCTGCTCGTTTATCTCATCGCGGTCGGGTCCTATCTGCTCTGGCGCGCGCCCCGCCGCCCGCTCGCCTTCCGCCGCATCAGGCTGGTCGCGCCGCTCGGCTTCCTCGGGGGCTTCCTCGACAGCTCCGGTGGTGGCGGATGGGGGCCGCTGGTAACCGGCAATCTGCTCGCACAGGGCATGACCCCGCGCATGGCCGTGGGCACCGCCAATGCCGCCGAGTTCTTCGTGACCGTGACGGTCCTCACCGCCTTTGTCGGTATTCACGGCCTGCATTTTAGCGATGCCGCGACGGGCATCCTCATCGGTGGTCTCGTGGCGGCGCCGCTCGGCGCCTGGCTGACTCGTCAGATAGCGCCCAAGCTGTTGCTTCAGCTGGTCGGTGCCCTCCTGGTGGGGACGAGCATGTGGAGCCTCGCTTCCTTGATGTTTGACCCCCTCCCCGTCTTTCCGCGAATTTAGTCCTCCCGCAAATGCCGCCGTCAGAGAAGAGAGCTCGGCCAGCTCGCCAATGCCAAACTGACCGCTAGTATCCCAAATAGCTTTCCGGGGCGGCTATGAACCTGCTACGACATTGCTCACTGCAGAAATGATAGTATCGGCCGGCATACCTAGTGTGATGCGGCGTAGCGGCAGGATCGACACGCATACCGCAGACGGGATCGATCGTAATACTCTCACCGTGGGACAAATGCGCGTGCAGTGCTGTATGGGCGCTCGCCCCTTGCAAATGCGTACCATCGTTCGATTCGGACATATGTCGGCCTCCTTCCCGTTCCAGATAGGGTCTGACATCATGTGAGAATCAGGTCTTGGCGACGCATGTCACGGGCGTTAGTGCCAATGCAAAGATATCGGCTCTCACGGCGGTGAACACGAAGAAAGAGAAAAGGATGCACCTCTTCTGGCCAATAGCCCCGCCTCCATAATTGAGCCGCCGCCTATTTCCCGCAAATTGCGGCAGCCGCCGTTCGGATAGGCAGGACACGCTTCTTCCCTACGAGACGAACCAAGGTTGACTGGATTTCTTACTCGTTCTGCGGAGCGTCATAATGCGACACACGCTGCGCGCGCGCCGTCGCTTCTAGCCGACGCGCCCTACCCGGTGACAATCAGCATTGGCTTGCTGCTGATCCGGCTGCACCGAAGCGGAATTGATGCGAACGGTCGATTCGCTTATGTATTGCTTCAAATCAGTCGGTAAGAACGCGATCGTCGTCATACGCGCCAGCGGCGCAGGGCTGACGACGGAAAACAACCGCTTCAATGAATACGCCAGCAGATCGCATGAACGGCTTAGCTCAGCGGCGGGGGCCAGTGAGAGGACCGATGATCAGTGGAGGAACAGGGACATAACCGGGCGAGCATCCTGGTCGTCGATGACGAGACTTTGGTGCGGATGATGACGGCGGAGGTCCTGCTGGATGCGGGCTTCATGGTGCTGGAAGCGTGCAGCGCGAACGAGGCAGTGACGGCACTCGAGGGCCGCGACGACATCGTCGCGGTGTTGAGCGACATCGAGATGCCGCCAGGGATAGACGGGATCGCGCTCGCCGGCGTCGTGCGGGAGCGCTGGCCTAGCGTGGCCATGATGCTCACCTCGGGACGCATCGCGCCCACCGACGCGGATGTTCTCTTCATCGCGAAGCCGTGGCGGGCTGCGGACCTTATTGCGCATGTCGCCTCGGTCGTAGGCCCCGCTGCCGTCCCACTGACCGATGACGAGATCCTTGACGCATGGCGGGACGCCGAGCTGGCGCTTGAAGCTGCTTCCGAGGCGGACAAGCCGGAGGCCGCGCACCACTCCATGCTCGCGGAGCAGGACGCCATCGAGCGCTTCGGCGCCGGGGCCCACGCTGCGGCCTATGACGAGCGGTTTCCCAGCGATCCGGCACGGGAATGAGGGAAGCCCGGTCGACAAATCTCGTTGCCGGATCCGAGCGGCAGCCACCACATCATCTGCCGGATGATTCTTCGAAACAACTGGCCAAGTTGTCGCTATATGGTTCCTGCAGCCGACATGGCTGTCGCGTTGTTGGCGATGCTTTCCGCGCTTGCCGCGCAGGCGTGGGATGGGGAGGCTTCGCTGGAAATCATCGTCACCGTAGAGCGCTAGCGCCCCACCCAGTGCTCCACGTCATCGAACGTGTCAGTGATGACCGGCGATACGATCGAGGCCCGCGCCGCCACAAATCGCGCGAATCAGCTCCTGGCATTCACTCCCCATTGTTGCCAGCTTTGCTCCAGCGGCCAAAAAAAATGGAGTTCATTTCCAGTCACCGTCTTGTTCGTCGCGAAATCCTGCGGACTTCGGCGATTGCCGGCTCTCGGGACAGTCATCGACTGTATTGAGGCAGGATTTCCGCGGCACGCGGCGTCTCACGTTCAACGCACCGGGCAATCAGGCCGCGACAAGAGTTCGGAGATGTCGCGATCGTTGAACGCCTGCCCGTTCTCGAGCACCATGCTGAAGCGCGATCGGACTTCCGGCGCCGCCGCGAGGAAGGTGCCGAGGATTTCGCGGAGAGGCCCCGTCTTGTCGTCAGGTTCATATGCTGGCGGAAGGGCGATCGCGCCTTGCTCGTCATGGTCGAGCGTCAGCGTGCCGATCTCATTCCAAATGTCCGGATCGCTCACCATTCAGCGTCCCCCTATGCGCGATCGCGCAGCTCGGTCCCGCCATCCTCGCCGGCGCAGTGCGCACAACAGTAGATGGCATCGCCTTCCTCGACGCCATGTCCGATGATCCGGCACTGACAATGCGCGCAGCGCGGCGCCAGCGCCTCGATCGCGCACTCGAAGCTGTCGAACGTCGACGTCTTCCCGCCCAGCTCGACGGTGAAGCTCTTGTCATAGTCGTTGCCGCACTGGTCGCAGACTGGCATGTCAACCTCCTTGGCGCTGCTCAGATATAGGGGACGCCGTAGAAGCCATAGACCTGCTCGCCATAGGCGCGGTCGTAGCGGGGCTCATCGCTGCCATAGTGGGGTGCTCGCTCCAAGCGCTCCTTGTCGATGTCGACCACATAGCCGCTCTGCTCTGTGTCATAGGTCAGCACCTTCCACGGGAGGGGATAATAGTCCGAGCCGATCCCGAGGATTCCACCGAACTGCAGAACTGCATATTCGACTTGGCCGGACCGCTTATCGACCATGAAATTGTAGATGCTGCCGAGCTTGTCGCCCGCCGGATTGTAAACCGTCGTTCCCTCGACCTTGTTCGAGGCGATCAGGCTCGTGGTCTCATCAGTCGATACGTCGCGATCCGTGTCCGTCATTGGAGCCTCCAATTCGTGTCTCCCCCCGCACGTCTACTCTGACAGAGGACGGCGTCCGCGCCATGACATAGGATAGCTTGGCAAGCCCCTGCGGTCCTGCCGTCGTAATCGCAGCCCGGCTGACCGCGATCGCCTCCTCGTATCTTACTTAGGTGATGGCATCCGGGGACGCGCACCACAGATTGAGCGCTTCAGCGACATTAGCGCGATCGCGAATCCGCCCGTGGCTTCTCGGCTGATGAGATACACGATGACCCAAATCACCGAGCGCAATGCCCAGGCCAATCCGGAGAGCCACGCGGCCGAGATCATCAAACCGCTTGTCGCCCTAGCGGAAAGCCGGACCGCAACGATGGCGGTCGGCGCGAAGGAAATGGCCGATCAGCTGTCGGCCATGTTCAAACGACCTTGGCCGAGCTGGACCAGTGGATTGAGGCGATCAAAGGCGAAGAGGACTCGCTTGGCGTCGCGCGCTGCTACGGTCACTTTATCAAGCTGGGATTCCGAAACGCAGAAGAGATCGCCGGCATGGGCGAGTTGGCGATGCGAACGAGCGCAGCGCTTCTCGTTCCCCAGGTCGACGGCAGTCGCGCCGAGATCATGCCTGAGCTTGTAGCGCCTTTCTCCCAGATTGGGAATTTCTTCCCGTGCCGTGTGCGCGCCTTTTCGATAGAATGGGCGTGAGGTGAAGGATGACCCATTTTGCCGAGCGCGTTCTTACTGGAGAATTGGCCGAGGCTAGGAAGCAACTCGAGCGCATCTTGGCCGTGCTCGATGAGCATGAGGAATCGGACGCGGCCTATTGTGTGTGCGAAGCCATCGAGCGCCTGATCGGCGCGCCGACGACCATTGAGCAATGGTATTTGATGACAGGTCGCGGTCCCGAAGGCGAACCGCTCGCCTGAATTGGACCTATATCGTCGGGCATAGCCGCCCCGCATGAGGACGTTGCAGGCCACAGAGAGCTGATTGACCTCTTCAGTATTCCACGGCCGATCCCTCCATGCCGCTGCATTCCAGCCCGTCCGAGAGCCTAAACCAATGGAGCTTCACCGTCGACGCGGCGCGCTCGATAGCCGCGGGCGATGGCTCGCTGGCCTAATGTCTGGAGCCCCTCAGCGCGCCAGAAGCGTCGGCGCTTCTTTCGGTTCCACCTTCACTTCAGCTTCCTGAATCTCACGCGGGATCGGCGCGCCGGTCAGCACGTCGAGCACCATTTGCAGATGGACCGCCGGCGTCGCGTCGTCCACTTCTTCAAGCAGCTCTGAAACCCGCTGCATCAGATCGTCAAAACGTCGAGCGGCCGACGCGGATCGCACAACCTGATTGACCAGCAGAGGATCATCCGCCGCGCCAAGCTGCGCGTCAGCATCCCTAAAGGCCCTTGCTTGTGGATTTCAGTCTACCCGCCGCCGAACGGTGAGCCCTGTTCCAAAACCGTTGGGGCTCGGCGGCGCGACTTCGGAATCGTCTCATTCGCCGAAAAATCGCAGAAGTGCGGCTAGCGTTTCGGAGGGAGCTTCCTCGCACTGGAAATGTCCGCCGGGCACCTCTTCGCCCGTCACCGATGTCGCCCAGCGCTGCCAAGTTTCGACCGGCTTCGCTTTCGCGACGCTATAGTCGCGTCCCCAGAGGACCAGCAGCGGCGCTGCGATCTTGCGCTTCCCCCGATCTGCCTCGTCATGCTCCCGGTCGCTAGTCCAACCGGCACGATAGTCCTCGCACGTCCCATGAATGCTCGCGGGATCGCGAAAGCATGACACATAATCGTCGACGTTCTCAGGATCGAACGCGAAACCGTCAGCGGCCCAATCCTTGAGCGTGTAGCGCACGAAAAATTCAGGATCGGCCGCCAATAGCGTCTCCGGCAAGGGAGCCGGCTGCGCAAGCATATACCAGTGATAGGCGCCCATTGCGGCTTCGGCGTCCGCGCTCGCCCACATTTCCGCTGTAGGCACGACGTCGAGCACCGCGATCCGGGTAATAGTTTCGGGATGGTCAAGCGCCAGGCGGTATGCCAATCGCGCTCCCCTATCGTGCCCCGCGACAGCGAACCGATCAAACCCAAGGCTGCGCATAGTCGCTATCTGATCGAGCGCCATAATTCGCTTCGAATAGCGTTCGTGCCTCTCGTCGCCTTTAGGTTTGTCCGATCGGCCATACCCGCGAAGGTCGGGAATGATCACCGTAAACCGCTCTGCAAGTTGCGGAGCGACGGGCTTCCAAGCCACTCTCGTCATCGGGTAGCCATGCAACAGCAGAAGAGGCGGCCCGCTACCGCCCACGAGGGCGTCCACCTCAATATTATGGCCGGGCAAACGACGCTGCTCGAATCCAGCTATGAGACCTTGCGACATGATCACATAACCGCCAGCGCCCCCTTAAGCTCCGCTGTTTATCCCCCCCGATAGGCTTGCGCGGTGCAGGCCCATGCCGTCGCTCACCCGCCTTAATTGAAGTGGGTCGCTGTGACGGCCTGCTATCACATGTTTGGCGCAATGGCTCGGACGTCGGACGATAGCCTGGATGAGGGTCTGGAAGGATGACATCGAGCGAGGCCGCGTCCGCAGACTTTGATCTACAGCGCAAGACCTATGATCCTGCTGGCGATCTGGTGTCGAAACTCAGCGAAATAGTTTGCTACTCGGCGAAGGAGTCGGCGCGACAATGGCGAAAGAAGGGACACTCTCGTCCGAAGGCGTCAAGCCGACGCCGATCAGGAATATCACCGAGAAACTGATCTTCAAATCGCCCCTGGCCACATTCGATGCGGCCCGGGGCCACGCCGTCATCGAGCGGGGCAAGGGCTTGGTGTATTGCAGCATCGAGGCGAGCATCGTGTTCAGCGTGCGCGATCGCTTCTATGCCGGGCTCCGTGATCGGCTGTGGGACCAGCTCGCCGATCGGCCGCAGGATAACCGCCGACTCATCAGCGCCTTTGACATGGTGGCAGCATGGGAAGCGCAGCTACTTTTCGCCGGCATCGGCATCGCGCGTGCCGCGCGTGCCGCGCGTGATCGGGTGCGCAGCGCCGAATATCGGAGCAAGCTGAAGGCGATCGACCGCTCGCAGATTTGCATCGAGTTCGATCTTTCGGGAACGATCCTCGACGCCAACGACAACTTCCTCGAGCTGACCGGCTACACGCTCCGCGAGACCCATGGAAAGCATCACAGCATATTCGTTCCCGCAGCCGAGCAGGAGACGCCGGAATATGCGGCCCTCTGCCAAAGCCTCAACTGCGGCGAGTTTCAGAGCGGCGAATATCGCCGCATCGCCAAGGACCGGACCGAACGCTGGTTGCAGGCGACCTACAACCCCATTCTCGACGCCGACGGTCGACTGACAAAGGTGTTGAAGATCGCCAGCGATGTCACCGAGACCGCTACCGCGAGCGCACCGAGGCCGAGCGGATGCAGCGGGTGCAGGCGCAATCGGAACAGCGCCGGCTCGCCTTGGAGGACACCGCGCGCGAGCTGGTGTCGATCGTCGCCGCGATCGACACTATCGACAAGCAGACCAACCTCCTCGCGCTCAACGCGACGATCGAGGCTGCGCGCGCCGGCGACACGGGCAAGGGCTTCGCCGTCGTCGCATCGGAGGTCAAGGCGCTATCATGACGACAAAGGAGGCGATCGATCGCGCGAGCGCGCTCCTGCGCGGCGCTGGCGGGCGCCCGAGACGACCGAACCCCGCCCTCCTAGCGATTTAGATCGGCGACGGGAAATTGTAGCCGGATTTCGAGGCCGCGATTCAGCCAGGTCCGTTCGATCGAACCGTGCAGGGTCGAGACGCTGGCTTTCTCGAGACGGCTCCCAAAGCCTTCCGATGCCGTCGATTCCGCGCGATCGGGCGCGCCGGTCTCGCGCCAGGTCATCGCCATGCGCTCGCCTGTCACCGCGATCGTTATCGCCAAGCGACCGTCGGCCGAAGCCAGCGCACCATATTTCGCCGCGTTCGTCGCCAACTCGTGCAGCAACAGCGCGATTGTCGGCAGCGCGCGCGCGCCGATCGCCGTGTCATCCCCGTCGATCGTGATGCGGGACGCTTCCCGCCCTTCATGGGCCGCCACGATTACCTTCAGGAGCGTCGCCAGCGTCGTCTTGGCGTTCTCAATCGTATCGGCGGCGAGGTCCGGCAAGGTCAGGGCATGGGCGTTTGCCAGCGCGCCGAAGCGCGCGGTCAGATCCTCCGCCAGCTCGTCGACGTCGTCCGTTTCGCGTGCGCTGATCGACACCAGCGCCGTCGTGAGAGCGAACAGGTTCTTGATGCGGTGATTCATCTCCCGGAGAATCAAATCCTGATGCTCGGCCGCGCGCCGATTGGGCGTGATGTCACGCGCGATCTTCGAGGCACCGAGGACATTGCCGGCGGCATCCTTCACCGGCGAGACCGTCAGGGCGATGTCGATGAAGCTGCCATCCTTGCGGCGGCGCACCGTTTCGAAATCGGCGACCCGTTCACCGCGCCGCAGCTTGGCGAGGATCGTATCTTCCTCATGCAGCCGGTCTTCGGGGATGATGATCGTAATCGGCTTACCTACCGCCTCCGCAGCGGTGTAGCCGAACAGCCTCTCCGCTCCGGCGTTCCAACTCATGACGATGCCGTCGAGTGATTTGGAGAGAATAGCGTCGTCGCTATTGTCGACGATCGCCGCGAGCCAAGCGCTCGCCTCGAACGCTTCGCGCCGACTATTTGCCTCGCGGGCTTCGCTCTCAGCAAGGCTCGCCCGTAATGTGGTTGCGGTAGGACTCCCCGACATATTCCTCGCGACGATCTGCATGACACGGCCGTATGCGGTCGACGCAGCTCCACACCGGGATCGCAGCGTTGCCGCTAAATAGTGAAAAATGCGAAATAGGACAAGGATATGCCTACTCCGCAAAGTTGCGGATGCGCCTTAAACTGCGTCAAGTCTAGTGTCTGACCTGCGCATTTTCGAGGCGCTGGATGACGGTCCAGGCTTCGTTGAGATGTCGCCAAAAGTCGACTTCTAGCCGCTCGCGCGCAGGCCCATCGGCCATTGGCTGCAAATCATCGAACAGGCTGCGAGCGCGACCCAGCAACAGGATCGCGTTGGCCTCTGTGACGACGCAAGCGGCAATGGCCGCAGAGTTGGTTAGGTTCGTCATACGAGCAAGATCTATCGCGGCAATACTTAAATATCCCCCCAACTTGGACTGCCTTTTCAGTGAAAACTTGCGACTTTGGTCTTAGTGCCACCTTCCGAGCGGGATTATTAATCGCCTCGCCTCAATCGTCCCGAAGCGATGGCGCGACGCAAGCCGTCACCCTGGGACAAACAGAATTGAGCGAACGCTAAAAGGATCCCGCATAAGCCGATCCGGTAGTTTGCCGTCGGGGAACTTGGCCCGTGAATGTTCGTAAACGACATCGGCGCTGAACGGCTTGCCCCTCAAGGCAGCTTTGTCGGGAATGTCTCCGGCCCCCCGGCTTCATCCGCCCACTCGCAACAACGATCTGAATCTCTGGCGAGTGATCCGCCACTTAGCGGGTATGTCCATAGCCATTCTTCGCGCCTAGCATTTCGACATTCGTGATCAGGAGTTTGATTCCGCCGCCGTTGTCGTCGATGATCGCCTTGGCATCGTCGGTGTTGGCAGCGGTCGAACGGGCGCAGCTCGACACAGCCGATGGGTAACGTGATGCCGATCCTTATGTCGCTGTGGCCTTTCATGGAAAGCGATCGTGTGGAGGCCGAGGCGCGGCAAGGATTTACCGCCGACGGCTGTCGGGCACGACAGATGGAGGAGATTGAGCGGAAGCCGAGGTTGGCAGCCGTCAGGGTTCAACCGAGGTAAATCTTCTGCCTCCTAGCCGGTCGCCTTGTAGCGTCCGTAGCTAACTTTCTCCAACAGCCCCTCCTCACACATGCGGGATAGGTAACAACGGGGAATGCCGATATCCGTGAGTTCTTTCGTCCGAACTTCCCCCCGCCAGCGAGCCAGAGCGACGGCGCGCTCCCTTAGAGACGGCTGGTTCCCGCCCTCGTACTTTCTACGCTCTGCCCGGTCTCGATCCCGTTTTCGAACACCGTGCGTTGGCTCACGATGGGTGGCCAGCTGGGCGTCTTGCGCAAACTCAGCTTCGTCGTGGTGTGCCTTGACGCCTCGGTTGGCTAGGCTTAACGCTCGGTATCGGGATATCGTTTTCCGAGCTTCATCGGTTGCGAATCGGAAAATTGTTTTAGACGTATCCTGAAATGGGAGCCATTCAGGATTGTCCGAGCCACGCGGCTTTGCCGAAGGCTCGGATCCTGAAGCTCCGAGCGATATCGTCTCTAGCATATTGAACGGTTCTCCGAAGGCGACGGACAGCTGTCCGTTTGGCCATGTGCTGTTCGAAACCAATGGGTCAAACCGGCATTTTTGGCGCTTTGCGAGTGTAGGCTGAAGGTCCATTACGCTTTCCCAACGAGATTAACAGAGCGATGCCACCATCGACAGTGGCGTCCTTCGAAATCGTCAAGATCCCGATCCTCCTGCGCGTTCCTCTCCCCAAACAGCTGCCATTCGATCGTGCATCTTAGCAGTGGCGCGGCCATCATTTGTGACCCATCCTTGCGATCCGGACGTGCAGCGCGATCCGGCTTGGACCGTCTTTCTTTGATCGTCATAGGTTTTGCTGAGGGCTGGAGCGGGTAGCGGGGGACTGACGTGCGGTTGTGGCGGGCCTTCGTGAACCAGCGTCCGGCCCGATCATTTCCTCGCCATCGTCGCCTTCGGTGCGGTCGATACCAGCCATGATGTCGGGGACGCTGCCTTCTCGATCATGTCCGGCAGCATTGGGTGTGGAAGGCGCGGTGCGTCGGGAACGTGTCATGCTGGGCCTCAATGATGGATGCGGAATGGGTTGACCTCGATTTGGCCTGTGCCGAAGATTGGCCTGTCGAGGGTAGGAGAACGCCGGGATGGCAATGCCGTGGGAGCATCATCATCAGATCGTGGTCGAGAGCTATTCGGCGCGTCGAGCGGGCAGTAAATCGGAAGTCAGGCTGCGGCCTGTGGCAGGCCAGATGTTCCCCACCGATATGAACGTCCAATGGTCTCGCAAGCTGCGGAACGCCCATGCTGTGGGGACGAAGTTCCGCATCTGGGTGAAGGAATCGGACATCAAAGGCGGGGAAGCTTTCCTCCAGTCGCCGTGGCAGTGGCCCTATGAAGTGGTTCAGGACTAGGCGGCGAGCGCGCGATAGACGCTGGCGCGGCCGATCCCCATCTGCTTTGCGATCGCGGCGGCCCCCATGCCACCGGCCTTGAGTTCCTTGATCTTGGTCGGATCGATCGATGCTGGACGTCCACGATATTTTCCTGCGGCCTGCGCCTTGCGCACGCCCTCCATCTGACGTTCCCGTCGGATATCGACCTCGAAGGCCGCCACTGCTCCGAGGACGCCGATCAACAGTCTGCTTTCTCGTGCAGCCGTCTTCCTGACACCTTCAATCCCGCAGATTTCCGCCATTTCCTCTCACCTGATCGCGCAACTTTATCCGCTACTTTAACAGCACGGGCCTTTCGTGCCGGATCGTGACGCCACTGATGATGAGAGGAGCACGATGCCGCGATGATGATTGCGGGGAACCTTGGATTTCCGTGCTCTGTGCCTGTGACGATCGATCGCCATGCCATGGTTGTCACGACATCAACGTCCCCAATCATGGGGATCGCAACATCAAGATCGGATGCATTTGTGTATCAGATATTTTTCACCGCGCTGTCGCCGCAGTCGATCATGATCGCGGCCACCTCGACGCGGTAGCGCTGGCCGAAGTGTCACCGTCTCGCTGATCGCGATCCGGCAAAATAGTGCCTCTACCTTATAATATATAGAAGCGGGGGCATTAATCGGACCGAAAGCGTAGCGTCCCCGGCGGCCCGCCCGCCCGGTGGTCATGTGGCACTTCGGCCATCGCAGTCAGGTCCACAATCAGCACGACCATACCAGATCATCTCTTCGACCATGGTTCCAGCAGGCAAGAAGATGCCATGGTGATGGTTGATCACTTTCCTGCCCCAATCTGCCATTCCATAAACCCGGCTGTCCAAGCCCCTTCCGAAGTCGGCCATTTCCGCCACTTCAATGATCGCCGTTTTGCCCTTCGTAAATCAGTGCCATTGGAATGGCCGTTTACGATCGCGGCACCATTTCCCGCTACGATTGCCGGATCGATAGTGGGGGTGACGATGCTGGGGCCGGACAATGCCATCTGGGATGATGGCGAGTGGATCAGTTGGGATGAGATCAACCAGCAGATCGAATATAAGGAATGGCGAGCCCGCTACCCCGACGCCGATCTATCCATGGTGGGCGTGTTTCAGAGTCTCATATCCACCGCCGAAGAATACCACGCCCTGACGGGACGCCATCTACAGGTCTATGGCGACATCGGTGAGCTATATGGCGTCATTACCCATGGCCTGAAGCTCCACCGAAATTACGCGCAGGGCTCCGACGGTCGGATTGGCAATGATTTCGTCGAGGTCAAAACGATCACGCCTTTCAAGACCAACGACATGGTTGTCCTGAACATGAAACGGAATTTCAGCAAGGTGTTGGTTGTGAAGATCAATGCCGAATTCGAGGTGCGCGGCAAGCTGATCGACCGCAAGGCATTGCCGAAGGTGAAAGGCGATAAGCTCATATTGGCGTGGGACCAGTTCGAGGCCGCCAACGCCTGATCACCGCAACCGCAGCCGGTCGATCTGATCGACCTCAGCGCGGCGCAACCGATAGTTTGGCTTCGACATCGGCCGAAATGGATGGAGCGATGCCGTGGTGACGTCCCACCATTCCCGCCAATCATAGCCCACGCCGATATACTGGATGCGTGCCCGGATCGAGAGAACCTCGCCGATATGCCGTTCAGTCTGGCCCCGACTGTCCATCTCGCGGATCACCAGATCGCCCATCCTCAGATCGTGCAGATCATGTCCCATACGCCCTCCCGTCAACGACATCGAATTATCATCGGTCAGGAGAAATATCGAAGTTTTTGAAGTGGTTGCTTGATCATAGACTTCATGAGAATCTGCGTCACATGGGTAAAATCTGACGGGATATCTCACCCCCTGATGATCCCCGCATCAATAGACCCGGATTTCATTTTGAGACCCCGCCGATGGTGAAGGTCTAGGATCAAACGAGACAGGAGGCCCCATGATCATCGGATATGCCCGTGTGAGTTCGACGTCCCAGTCGCTCGATATCCAGCATGAAGCGCTGACCGCCGCCGGGTGTGAGAAAATCTTCGCGGAGAAGGTGTCAGGCCGATCGACCTCCGATCGCGAGCAACTGGCGCTGGCTATGTCCTTCGCAAGGGAACATGACGTTTTCGCAGTGACGAGATTGGACCGTCTTGCGAGAAGCGTCGGTGATCTCCACCGGATCATCGAGACCCTGACCCAGAAGGGCGTGGGCTTCCGTTGTCTGAACCAACCCGGCGTCGATACCGATTCCAGCATGGGCAGACTGTTGATCGGCGTCCTCGGAGCAGTGGCGGCCTTCGAGGTCGATATCCGACGGGAACGTCAGATGGAGGGCGTGCGCAAGGCGCAGGCCGCAGGAAAATATCGTGGACGTCCAGCATCGATCGATCCGACCAAGATCAAGGAACTCAAGGCCGGTGGCATGGGGGCCGCCGCGATCGCAAAGCAGATGGGGATCGGCCGCGCCAGCGTCTATCGCGCGCTCGCCGCCTAGTCCTGAACCACTTCATAGGGCCACTGCCACGGCGACTGGAGGAAAGCTTCCCCGCCTTTGATGTCCGATTCCTTCACCCAGATGCGGAACTTCGTCCCCACAGCATGGGCGTTCCGCAGCTTGCGAGACCATTGGACGTTCATATCGGTGGGGAACATCTGGCCTGCCACAGGCCGCAGCCTGACTTCCGATTTACTGCCCGCTCGACGCGCCGAATAGCTCTCGACCACGATCTGATGATGATGCTCCCACGGCATTGCCATCCCGGCGTTCTCCTACCCTCGACAGGCCAATCTTCGGCACAGGCCAAATCGAGGTCAACCCATTCCGCATCCATCATTGAGGCCCAGCATGACACGTTCCCGACGCACCGCGCCTTCCACACCCAATGCTGCCGGACATGATCGAGAAGGCAGCGTCCCCGACATCATGGCTGGTATCGACCGCACCGAAGGCGACGATGGCGAGGAAATGATCGGGCCGGACGCTGGTTCACGAAGGCCCGCCACAACCGCACGTCAGTCCCCCGCTACCCGCTCCAGCCCGTCTCAAACCCCTGAAAATCAACGGAAACCTGCTCAAAAGCAGGTCACTTCGCGCGTTTGGGACACAAAGGTGGGTCACAATGACCCATCTAAAATCAACCTAACACCATCAAAACAAAAGAAATATTCCTCATCATCGTGGGTCACAACTGTGGGTCACAAACGATGGCCGCGCGGACTGTCGTTACGAGGCTCGATCTACCAATTCCGGGTGCGGGTCGAGATTCCGATCAGGCGTGGGATCAAACGTCCTGAACGCGATAGGGCGTCCATCTTCTAGCTTGATGTTTAAGGCCAATGGTGTCGCTTCAGTAGCGGGCTCATGCGACGCGCTACTGAGCCCGGCGAGAATATTAGCCTTACCCTGCATAGCGCGGCGCAGTAGCATATTCTCTTGACTGAGAAGCGTGCTTTTCATTTCGAGCGAGGAAACCGCTTGTAATTTCTCACGAAGATCATGGTCCAACGCGACGGTCGCGTCGCCAGAAGGTGAGAATGTGTCGAGAGCGTGTTTGATATCGTTCAGTCGCGATCGTTTACCTGCGTCGCGACCGGGAAATGCGCACAACAGCATGTATGCGCAGGCGCGAGCCCGGATACACAAAAACAGTTCGTCGTAAGCCTTGTCGATCGAAGCCAGTTGGTCTTGGATAGCCTTGCCAAATTTGCCGCTGCCCCACCCTTCCTTTTTCACCGTGCGAAGAGCGACGATCTGTTCACGAGTTTCCTCAATCAGGTGATCCTGCACGCGCATCAAATCAATTTCGTGCCGCTCAAGAGAATGAAGAACTTCTTCGGCCAACTCTCCTGTCAACACAGATTCGGCAATCTGCTGAAAATACCTGATCGAGCCGGTCAAAATGGAACGCCGCTCGCCTTTTTGGAATTTCGAAACATCGCTGAGAGACGCTTTGATTTCAGCCAAACTCTTTTCGATCTGTTCAAGCTTTTGCTGTTCTATCATCGCGCTCGCCAGCACCAGCACCGCTGTAGGTCCAACAAGACCGGCAACGGGCACTTGACCCAAGCTCTTGGTGATCCCCTGCTGCCCTGCCTTCACAATCGAAGCCGTGGCATTTTTTGCTCCTTCTTGCCACAAAGTGTCGCTACGCAGCATCTGCACGCCAGCCATCACGGGCTGGATGGCTTCCAACAATGGATACAAGAGGCCTGAAACTTTAGTGTTTTGGTTCACTTCGAGCCAACCCGAACCATCTGCCGGAAGGGTCGCAAGCGACAACACGGGGTCGCCGCCTTCCATGTAAATGGCCAACGCATTAGCGGGGTCATCAGCCGATACCAGATCACGATCTGTGCGAACTTCTTCATCTACCGGCAGCCGCCCCTCATCCATGAGCTTGTGACGGAGATAACCCAATTGCAGTAGCGCCGATGTAAATGGCTGCCATGCGTCGGAACTCAGTATGCCGCTCGCTGCACGAGAAGCTGCGGCTCCAGCCTCCTCAACTATCCGCTGACGTTCTTTGATCGGAGCGGTCAAAATATGCTGGCTGGCGAAGCAGTTGAGGAGGTTTGCCTCGCTTTTGGCGCTATCCCCAACGTCGATCGATAGCCCAACTTGCTTGCTGACCCCTTCCAACATCGCGGAATATGTGGGCCGTTCCCCATCGGTGCGAGCAAGCGCAGTCAGCGCAAGCCGATACACTTCGTCACCAATATGATCGGCATACTTCCCGTGGTCAGGAGCGTGGCGTTCAAACGCACGCGTCAACTTTAGAGCGCTTGCTGATGAGTTAACCAGCACATTTACGATCGGCGCGATCTCGTCGTTGGTGCAGCGCTCAAGGATATCATAGATATCACTACATAATTTAGCGTCACCCGATCCGCTCATCTGTATTTGCCCCCATTCTGAGATTCCGCAACGTGTTAGCTACATTGTTAAGTCAGGCATAGAGGCGCAATAGCTTAATTCACACCGGCAGAACCCGTCATTTTTGCTTCAGATGGGACAAGTCTAGGCCGGGAAATTCAATTTTCGATACGGCTTCAAACAGCACGGCGGGATGGTAGCCGGAACCATAGGCATCTGCGGCCTCACTTTGCCCTCCACCAGTGGTCCATCCTCCCAGCCTCAGCACGATATCCCGGTCGATGCGAGCATTCCTCGCTGCGTCGCGAAAACCATGCCTGAACGAATGAAAGCATGTCAGCGGAGCACTGGCTGATGCGCTGATGAGAAATCTGGAAAACCACCGAGAATATGCAACAGAGCGAAATCCTTTCGCTCCGAGAGGAAGATCATCGAACAGCTTTAACACGCCCATTCTACGTTTTTTCTCGACAAAATCCAAGAAGTTCAATTGAAGTAGGATCGGATGGATTGGCACAATCCGAGCGCTGGCTTTATTCTTCAGCGACTTGTCCCTTGTGCCGACAAGACTATCTTCGGTAATCGCGAAACACGCCACGCCCTCAATGTGCCTGATATCGGCAACGTCAAGCTGGCAAATTTCATTCAGGCGTGCGCCCGATAGAAGGCCTACAAGAGCGATCCAATATCGTGCGCCAGCGGCAATCGCTGGACCCGGCACAGCATATCCGCCCTGCTCATCTTTGCAGCCGGTATACACTGGAGCGGTGAAAATTCGTTGAAGCTGCTGGAGGGAAAGCGGTCGCCGCCGGTCTTGAGCATGAACCGTTTCGGCAAGCTGCAACCCCTTCGACGGATTGCGGCCGATGTATTCTTCCGCGACCGCCCAGTTCAGCAGGCTGCTGAACCGCGCCATATACGCGTTTAGATTTGTCGGGTTAATTGTCCGAATCTGCGGATCAGATTTCCCCATTGCTGCGGCGTCTCGCGCGCAGAGATCACTGTATATCTTACTGAAATTGACCGGTAGCCAGCGAAGGGTGTCGAACAAATCGCGGCACGCTTCTCGCGTGATGCCGGTAATCGGAGTCGAAGCGCCGAGGATATCCTCAACGACCCGGCGCGTTGTCTCGTGAGCCAGCATCGTTCGTGCGCACCTTCGACGGGTCGGATCGTCAAGGTATCGCTGGTAGACCGCTGAAAGCGTAGGCGTAGCGGGACCCTCTTCATACTCTCTTGGTGGCGACATCATGAGATCGCCGCCCCCGAATGCAGGAGGTGACGGCATCGCCTTTGCCACGAAGCCGGTATTGCCTTTCGCGGTAAGAAGGCTTTCTTCGTATCGCAGCCCAGCTTCGCGACGCTTCTCCTCGAACATAGCGTCGATCTCGGCCGTCATCCGCCACCCCAGCCTGACTGCCACTGACGGACTGTCTGTGCAAAGCGATCGCTTCAGGTGGCTGCAACCCATTACAACTCGTAGGTCAGAAGGGACCCGCACCCGGAATTGGTAGATCGAGCCTCGTAACGACAGTCCGCGCGGCCATCGTTTGTGACCCACAGTTGTGACCCACGATGATGAGGAATATTTCTTTTGTTTTGATGGTGTTAGGTTGATTTTAGATGGGTCATTGTGACCCACCTTTGTGTCCCAAACGCGCGAAGTGACCTGCTTTTGAGCAGGTTTCCGTTGATTTTCAGGGGTTTGAGACGGACTGGAGCGGGTAGCGGGGATCGAACCCGCATCACAAGCTTGGAAGGCTAGTGCTCTACCATTGAGCTATACCCGCCCGGCAGAGGAGCGCCCTGCCATCATCGCGGGGGATTCGTCAAGCCGGCTTCGCGCGATGGGCGCGAGAAGATGGCGCTTACGCGCCGACGCCATTTCCTCTATCACCGGCGCATGAGCAGCCCATCCCTGCGCCAACTCGACATTTTCGCGCAGATGGCGGCGGCGGGCAGCGTGGCGCGCTGTGCCGAGGATATGGGCCTGACGCCGGCGCAGGTGCTGGACGGGATCGCGGCGCTGGAGATGCGGCTGGGCTATCGGCTGTTCGACGATTCGGGCGGCGCGGCGCAGCTGACGCCGGCAGGCCGCAAGACCGCGCAGGCGATGATGCAACTGGGCGGCGACGACGCGCCGACCGTCGTCGATGCACCGGATGCCGATATGCCGCCAGCGCAGGCGGCGCCATCCGCGTCGCCGCGCGACGCGATCATGCTGGCCGCGCCGGCGCCGATCTTCGGCCATTTCCAGGATGCGCTCGCCGCGTTCGAGGCGGCCAATGACGATATCGCCATCAGCATCGACCTGCATGTCCATAGCGCGGACGATGCGGCGGCGGCGTTGGCGGTCGGACGCGCCGACATCGCCTATTTCTACGCGCTGGAGGCCCCTGCCTCACCCCCGTCGCGCTATGGCTGGTCCGAACCGCTGAACCTCTATGCCGGGAGCGGCCATCCGCTGGCGCGCGCGGACATGGTGGGTCGCAGCGACCTCGCCGCAACGCCGCTGCTGGCGATGGAGCGTCATAACGGGATGCGCATCATCGCCGAGGCGGCGCTTGCGCGCGGGCGCGCTTCTTTTCCGATGACGGCGTTGGAAAGCGACAATATGCTGGAGATCGTCGAGGCGCTGCGCGACGGGGTCGGCTGCTTTGCCGCCTTTGGTCCCTTGGCGCGCGACCTAGGCCGGATGAGCGGCATCCGGCGGCTGGCGCTGGACATGCCCCTGCCCGCCATCGAAATCCGTCAGGCGACCGCGCCGCATGTGGAGAATAAACCGGCGGCGCAGGCGCTGGCCGACTATCTGTTCCTGTAGCATCGATGCCTGATTTCGCCGCGCCGCAACATATTTGCGACAAATGCACTTGATACGATGTATCATCCCGGATAGAGGGTCGGCTTCAGACCATAATCAAAGGGTTGATCCTGCATGTCCCGCCTTTCGATGCTGCGCGCCGGTTGCGCTCTCCCGCTGCTGTGCCTTTCCGTCCCCGGCCTTGCGCAGACCGCGCCAGCGGCCGACGCGCCGCAGGATGGCAGCTATCATGACCAGCGCGTCGACATCGTCGTCACCGCCCTGATCCCGCGCCGGCAGGGCGACATATTGTCGGGCACAAGCGTGCTGACCGGCGAAAAGCTGACCCGCGAACTGCGCCCCAGCATCGGCGAAACGCTGGCGCGCCAGCCCGGCGTGTCCGCGACATCCTTTGGCCCCAGCGCGTCGCGCCCCATCCTGCGCGGTTTCCAGGGCGAGCGCGTGCGCATCCTGACCGACGGGATCGGCAGCTTCGACGTGTCGAACACATCGGTCGACCATGCCGTGGCAATCAATCCGCTGACCGCCGACCGCATCGAAATCCTGCGCGGGCCTTCCGCCCTGCTCTACGGGTCATCGGCGATCGGCGGCGTCGTCAATGTGATCGACAGCCGAATCCCGCGCCGCGTGCCCGACGAACCGGTGCATATCGACGCGATCGGCACCTATGGCAGCGCCGCCAATGAACGCACGGGCGCGGGCGAAATCGAAGTGCCGCTGGCCGACAAGTTCGTGGTCCATCTGGACGGCACCTATAGCAAGACCGGCGATCTCGACACCGGCAGCTATATCCTGACGCCCGCGCTGCGCGCGCAGGCGGCGGCGAGCGGCGACGCGGAGATTGCCGACCTTGCGAACCTCAAAGGCAAGCTGCCCAACAGCGCCGGGCGCGTCTGGGAAGTGGCGGGCGGCGCGGCCTATATCGACGATGGCGGCAATCTGGGCGTGTCCTTTGCCCACACCGACAATTTCTATGGCGTGCCGGTGCGCTATGCGCTCGACCCCGATGGCGAGGCGGAGCAGGTGCGGCTGCGCATGAAGCAGGACCGCGTCGACCTGCGCGGCGAAGTCGCGGTCAATGGCGGCTTCCTCGACAGCATCCGCCTGCGCGCGGGCTATGCCGATTATCAGCATCAGGAAATCGAGGACACGGGCGAGGTCGGCACGACCTTCTACAACCAATCGATGGAAAGCCGGCTGGAATTCGTGCAGTCCAAGCGCGGCGGATGGGACGGCGCGTTCGGCGCGCAATTCTTCACTCGGCGGTTCCAGGTCGAGGGCGAGGAGAAGTTCCTGCCCAAGAATGAAACCAACCAGATCGGCTTCTTCACGCTGCAATCGCTGGACCTGGGCGACACCCGGCTGGAAGGCGGCGCACGCTTCGAACATACCGATGTCAGCGCCGATGCCGACGATACGCTGTTCTTCGACGGCCGCCGCCGCAGCTTCGACGCGCTGTCCGGCTCGATCGGCATCAGCCAGGCGATCATGCCCGGCTGGCGCATCGGCCTTAACGCATCGCGCAGCGAACGCGCGCCGTCGGCCGAGGAATTGTTCGCGCGCGGCAATCATGCCGGCACGCAGGCATTTGAACTTGGCGATCCCGATTTCGGCAAGGAAAAAAGCTGGGGCCTGGAAGGCACGCTGCGCGGATCGGGCGAAGGCTACAGCTTCAGCCTGGCGGCCTATCATAACTGGTTCAGCGGCTATATCTATGAAAGCGTCGCCGCCGACAGCGTCTGCCAGGCGGTCAACGGCGGCGAGGATCTGGAATTTCCCTGCTACGCCTTCAGTCAGGCCGACGCCCGCTATTACGGGTTCGAGGCCGAAGCGTCGGTCAAGCTGGCGCAATTGGGCGGCTATGCGATCAATGTCGATGGCGTAGCCGACTATGTCCGCGCCACCATCAAGGGCAATGGCCCCGCGCCGCGCATCCCCCCGCTCCGTCTGCTGGGCGGCCTGGAAGCGCAGGGCGATCGGCTGTCCGCCCGCGCCGAAGTCGAGCATGTGTTCGATCAGGACCGGGTGACGGACTTCGAAACGCCGACCGACGGCTATACGATGGTCAACGCATCGCTGTCGTTCAAGCCGCTGCCGGGCAATGACCGCACCACGCTGATGCTGTCGGCCAACAATATCTTTGACGTGGAGGCCCGGCGCCACGCCAGCTTCCTCAAGGATTACGCGCCGCTCGCTGGCCGCGACATCCGCGTGACGGCGCGCTTCTCGCTTTAAGGCACTGACATAGGGAGCCGGGGCAGACGTCCCGGCTCCACCGGCCGATTGCGCATTATGACGTTTCTGTTACATGCGTTCGATGCGCCAGATCGCCGCCCTGCCCTATACGACCGCCGCCGACGGGTCGATGCAGATCCTGCTCATCACCTCGCGCGACACCGGCCGTTGGGTGATTCCCAAGGGCAACCGCATGAAGGGGCTGGCCGGCCATCGCGCCGCCGAACTGGAGGCTTTCGAGGAAGCGGGAATCCAGGGCATCGCCTGCCCCGCCCGCATCGGTCGCTACCGCTATGACAAGCGCCGCCGCAAGGGCGGATCGCGCGAGGCGATGGTCGATGTGTTTCCCCTCGCCGTCACCCGCCACCTGCCGCAATGGCCCGAACAGGGGCAGCGCGAACTGCGCTGGTTCCCGCTTGCCGAGGCGGCGAAAGCGGTGGACGAGCCGGATCTGCAATCGATCATCGCGCGCTTCCGCGAACCGCCAGCCGATCCGGGCTGGTTCTTTCGCATCCTGATCGCTATGCGCGACCGGCAGAATGAAAGGACAGGTCTATTGCGCTGGTTCCACGCGCTGATGCCCAAGCAGGGTCGCTTCTTCGAACAGTTTGAGGATCATGCCACGACATTGGTCGCGGGCGCGGACGCGCTCGCCCGGCTGATGCAGGGCGGGCCCGACATGGCGACCCATATCCGCACCATCTCCGATCAGGAGCATGTCGCCGACGACATCATCCGCGACGTGCTGAAAGATGTGCGCCGCATCTTCGTCACGCCCTTTGACCGGAGCGCGATCACCGACCTCATCGGCGTCATGGACGACGCGATCGACCAGATGAACCAGACGGCCAAGGCGGTCGCGCTGTATGAGGTCACGACATTTCCGCCGCAGATGCAGGATATGAGCGCGCTGATCGTCGAATGCGCGCGCATCACGGAAGAAGCGATCCCGCTGCTGCGATCGCTCAACCTCAATGCCGCGCGGCTGCATGACCTGACCGAACGACTGGTCAAGCTGGAAGGCCATGCCGACATATTGCACGAAGACGGCCTGAAGCTGCTTTATGCGCAGGCCCGCGAAGGCAATCCGATGGACTTCATCGTCGGCCGGGAAATCTACAGCCATCTGGAAAAAGTGACCGACCGGTTCGAGGATGTCGCCAACGAGATTTCCGGCCTGGTCATCGACCACGCCTGATCCTGCGCGCCCGTCATGGACCCTATCGCCCTTCCCCTGCTGATCGCGCTGGTCGGCGTCGCCCTGCTGTTCGATTTCCTGAACGGGCTGCACGACGCCGCCAATTCGATAGCGACCATCGTGTCGACCCGCGTGCTGAAACCGCAATATGCGGTCGCCTGGGCGGCCTTCTTCAACTTCATCGCCTTCCTCTTTTTCGGCCTGCATGTCGCGACCACGGTGGGCAAGGGCATTGTCGACGCCAGCATCATCGACCCGCAGGTGATTTTCGGCGCGCTGATGGGGGCGATCAGCTGGAACCTCATCACCTGGGGGCTGGGCATTCCGTCCTCGTCCAGCCATGCGCTGATCGGCGGATTGCTGGGCGCGGGTGTATCCAAGGCCGGCCTGCCCGCCGTGGTGTGGAGCGGCGTGTTCAAGACCAGCGTGGCCATCGTCCTGTCGCCGGCGGTCGGCCTGTTCCTGGCGCTGATGCTGGTGCTGGTGGTGAGTTGGATATTCCGCCGCTTCACGCCGCAGGGCGCGGACCGGGTGTTCCGCAAGCTGCAACTGGTGTCCGCCTCACTCTACTCGCTCGGCCATGGCGGCAATGACGCGCAGAAGACGATGGGGATCATCGCGGTGCTGCTCTATTCGCAGGGTATGCTGGGCGGCACTTTCTATGTGCCCTTCTGGGTGATCCTGTCGTGCCAGGCGGCGATGGGCCTGGGCACCTTGCTGGGCGGGTGGAAGATCGTCCACACCATGGGGTCGAAGATCACGCGGCTGACGCCGGCGCAGGGTTTCTGCGCGGAAACCGGCGGGGCGATCACCCTGTTCATGGCGACCCATCTGGGCGTTCCGGTGTCGACCACCCATACCATCACCGGCGCGATCGTCGGGGTGGGCGCGTCGCGCCGCCTGTCCGCCGTGCGCTGGAACATCGCATCGCGCATCGTCGTCGCCTGGGTCGTCACCCTGCCCGCCGCCGCGGCGATCGGCGCGCTTTTCTACGGCCTGACGCAGTTGTTCTGAACAGGATTGAGGGCGCGGTCGGTTGCCCGCCGCGCCCTTCCCTCTCCTAAGGCGATCCGTCAGGCCGCGCGGCCCAGGCGGTGATAGAGATTGGCATATTTGACCGATTCCGGCTGGTCCTGCACTTCGCGCAGATAATGGGCGATGGCGGTGCGGATGAGGCTGAAATCCTCCTGGCTGAACACCGCGCGCGAACGGGCGGGCTGGGGATGGCCGTGGGTCGGTTCGATCGTCTGCGCCTGCATGAGCCTGTTTCCTTGTGCGACACCCCGAAGCAGCGGGGCCATGGACAGCGATGTAGACAGGCCCGCCGCCGCGAAACAGACCGATGAGTGGCCACTAGTCACAATCCATATTGGTCGTATTGTAAAATCATGACATACTGACTACATGGCAGATATTGGCGATCGTAAACTGTACCTTGGCCCCAAGCTGCGGGTGTTGCGTCGCGAACTGGGCCTCAACCAGACGCAGATGGCCGAGGAACTGGGCGTGTCGCCAAGCTACCTCAACCATCTGGAGCGCAACCAGCGCCCGTTGACGGCGCAAATGATGCTGCGGCTGGCCAATACCTATGACATCGACATTCGCGATTTCGCCGCGCCCTCGACTGATGGCGGGCCGCGCGAACTGAGCGAGATATTGTCCGACGCGCTGGTGCGCGACATTGGCATATCGCGCGACGAGGTGCTGGAAGTCGCGGAAAATTATCCGGGCGTGACCGAGGCGGTGGCGCGATTCTATCGGGCGCTGACCGACCTGCGCCGAGTGCCGGGGGAGGCGTTTGCGGGCGCGGCGGAGCGGGTGCCGATGATCGCCCCGATCGACTGGCTGCGCGAGATGATCGCAAGGGCGGGCAATTATTTTGCCGAGATCGACGCCGGCGCGGAAGCGATCGCGGCGGACCTGCCCGAGGACCCGGCGTTGCTTCAGGCGACGTTGCGCGCGCGGCTCAGGGACCGGCACGGGATCAGCGTGCAGACGGTGCGGGCGGACCTGATCGCGGGTCGGCTGCGCCATTTCGACATGCACCGCCGTCGCCTGATGCTGAGCGAGCGATTGCCGCCATCGGGCCGCCTGTTTGGCGCAGCCTGGCATCTGGTGGCGCAGGAATTGGCCGACGCCATCGCGGCGCAAGTGGCGCGCGCCGCGCCGCCGGATGAGGACAGCCGCCGCATCGCGACGATCGCGCTCACCAACCATGCCGCCGCCGCGCTCATCATGCCCTATGAGCGGTTCCGCCAGGCGGCCGAGCAGAGCCGTCACGATCTGCCTTTGCTGTGCGACCGGTTTGGCGTGTCGCTGGAGCAGCTGGCGCATCGGCTGACCAGCCTCAATCGCACCGGCGCGCGCGGCATCCCCTTCTTCATGGCGAAGATCGATGGGGCCGGGCAGATCGCCAAGCGGTTCGATGGCGAGGCCTGGCCCTTCGCCCGCTATGGCGGCACCTGCCCGCGCTGGGACGCGCATGACGCGCCAGCATCCGGGGCAATCGCCGCGCAGCTGATCGAGACAATGGAGGGCAAAAGGTTCGTCACCCTATCGGCCAGCCTGCCGCGCGGTGCGGCGGGTGGACGCGCGCGAACCGTGATCGCGCTGGGCTGCGAAGCCAAACATGCCGCGCGCATCGTCCATGCCGATGGCCTGGACGCAGAGCGGGGCGACGCGACCGAGGTGGGGCCGGGCTGCCCGCTATGCGAACGCCGCGCCTGCCCCGACCGGGCCTTGCCGCCGGTCACGCGCGCGCTGGACCTGC
The DNA here is from genome assembly GCF_000445105.1 of Sphingobium lactosutens DS20. Taxonomy (GTDB): domain Bacteria; phylum Pseudomonadota; class Alphaproteobacteria; order Sphingomonadales; family Sphingomonadaceae; genus Sphingobium; species Sphingobium lactosutens. The sequence goes on from NZ_ATDP01000109.1 coordinate 161,341, forward strand.
ACAGCTATGAACGAACGACCGCGCCTTACCCGTTCCGGCGGGTCTGATCAGGCGGCGGCTTCTTCCGCGTCCTCGGTATCCGCCTTCTTGCGGTCGGTGAACCAGATGGCGATGATCGTGACTTCGTAAAGCAGCAGCAGCGGGATGGCGAGCATCAGCTGCGACACGACATCGGGCGGGGTGAGTACGGCAGCCAGCACGAAGGCGGCGACGATCATATAGCGGCGCAGGCCGATCAGTTGTGCGCGCGTGACAAAACCCGCGCGATTGAGCAGCATCAGCAGCACCGGCATCAGGAAGCTGATGCCGAAGGCCAGAATGAACTGCATGACAAGTCCAAGATAGGCGTCGGCGCTGGGCAATGCCTCGACCGAAAGGCCGCTGCTGTCGCCCTGAAACTCCAGAAAGAAGTGGAAGGCAGTGGGCATCACCACGAAATAGGCAAGGCTGGCGCCCATGGCGAAGAGGAAGGGCGTCGCCAAAATGAAGGGCAGCAGCGCCTTTTTCTCGCGCGCGTACAGGCCGGGCGCGACAAAGGCCCAGAGCTGGTTGGCGATGATCGGGAAGGAAAGGCAGAAGGCGCCAAAGAAGGCGATCTTCACCTGCACGAAAAAGGCCTCATAGAGCTTGGTATAGACCAGACGCCCACCGCCATCGCCAAAGGCTTCCTTGAGCGGGTGGACGAGAATGGCGAACAATTGCTCGGAAAAATAGAAGCAGATCGCGCCGGTGATGGCGAGCGCATAGACGCATTTGAGCAGCCGGCCGCGCAGCTCGATCAAATGGTCGAGCAAGGGCGCCTTGCTGTCGTCAATATCGTTGATCATGCCGCCGCGTCGCCCTTGTGCGCGGGCATGGCATCGTCGTCCTTGGCAGGAGCTTGCGCCACATAGGGCGGGCGATCGCTCGCCGGTTCGGCCGCCGACGCGGGACGCGATTCGGCGACGAAGGGCGGCTTGGGCGCGGGTGGCGCGGGATCGGCCACATAGGGCGGCGCCTCGGCTGCCCCTGCCCCATCAGCGACTGACGCGGCCGCTTTCGTCCCGGCATCGGGCGCTGGCAGCGCATCCACAGCCGGCGCGGGCGGATGATCGTCCATGATCCGCTTGTTCTGCGCGGCCCATTTCTTTTCCAGCTCTTCCAGCTCGACTTCGCGCACCATCGCGTCGATTCCGGTGCGGAAGTGACGGGCCATGCCCTGCGCCTTGCCCACGATCTGCCCGACCTTATAGAGCGCGCGCGGCAGGTCCTTGGGACCGATCACGATCACCGCAATGATCACGATCACCAGAAATTCGGTCGAATCGATGCCAAACATGCGCGACTACCGGCCCGGAGGTTGAAGGATCAGGCCTTGGTCTTTTCTTCGGTGGTCGCGCTCGGCGCATCCTGTTCGGGCACGCGATGACCCTCGATCCGGGTCGCGGGCTTGGCGGGCGTCACGTCGTCATCGTCGTCGGCCATGCCCTTTTTGAAGCTCTTGATGCCCTTGGCAACGTCACCCATCAGGCCGGAAATACGGCCGCCGCCGAACAGCAGCATGACGACCAGGAGCACGATCACCCAGTGCATCAGCGAGAAGGAACCCATAATATCTACTCCTGTCAGAGGGCCTTACTAGGCCTCTTCCTCATCATTTTCCAGAACGGATTGGCCGCCCATAGCCTCCAGTGCCAGATCGACGGGATCCAGCAGCCCGGCGGCGCGCAGATCCTCCAGCCCCGGCAGGTCCCGGCGGCTGCTAAGCCCGAAATGTGACAGGAAGTCTACGCTGGTCGCATAGATGAGCGGTCGTCCCGGCACTTCGCGGCGACCGGCCGGCCGCACCCAGCCCGCTTCCATCAGCACGTCCAGCGTACCCTTGGCCACCTGAACTCCGCGGATAGCCTCGATCTCCGCGCGGCTGACCGGCTCATGATAGGCGATGATCGCCAGCGTCTCCATCGCCGCGCGCGACAATTTGCGCGGCTCGTCCTTTTCACGGCGCAGGATATGGGCAAGGTCGGGCGCGGTCTGGAAGTGCCATCGGCCGCCGCGCTCGACCAGATTAATGCCGCGCCCGGCATAGGCGTCGGCCAGGCCCGCAAGCGCCGCCGCCATATCGCCATCGCCGACATGAAGTTTGAGTTCAGCGGGCGTCATCGGCGCTTCGGCGACGAACAGAGCCGCTTCTATCGCGCGCATATAATCATCGGGTTCTGAATTCATGGCCCGGCATGCCCCGATGCGGCAGCGCGCAGATAGATGGGCTGAAAAATCCCGTCCTGCTGGATATCCAGCCGCCCCTGCCGCGCCAGTTCCAGCGCCGCGACAAAGCTGCTCGCGAGCGCCGACTTCGCCTTGGGCTGGTCCAGATCGGCCGGCAGGAATGCTTCCAGCCGGGTCCAGTCCAGCGCCGCGCCGACCAGCGCGCCGACCCGCTGGATCGCCTCGTCCAGCGTCATGACCGGGCGCACTTCGATGGTGTGCACCACCGGCTGCGTGCGCGCGCGAATCTGGCCATAGGCCTGGATCAGGTCATAGAGGCTGGCCTGCCACTGCGCCTTCTTGACGAGGCGCAGCCCTTCGGGCCGGCGGCGGCGGAACACGTCGCGGCCGATGCGATCACGCGCCATCAGCCGCGCCGACGCATCGCGCATCGCGTGCAGCCGCTGCAACCGCAATTGCAGCCGCAGCGCCAGTTCCTCCGGGCTGGGATCGGGCTGTTCCGCGCGGGGCAGCAACAGCGAGGATTTGAGATAGGCGAGCCAGGCGGCCATCACCAAATAATCGGCGGCCAGTTCGAGCTTAAGCTGCCGCGCCCCTTCGATGAAGGCGAGATATTGTTGCGTCAGCGCGAGGATCGAGATTTCGCGCAGGTCGACCTTCTGGTTGCGCGCCAGCGTCAGCAGCAGGTCAAGCGGCCCCTCCCAATGGTCGAAGCTGACGGTCAGCATCTCCGGCCGCGCCGCGCGGCTGTCGTCATCCTGTCCGAACAGGTCCGCGCTCACTCCACCGTCACCGACTTGGCGAGGTTGCGGGGCTGGTCGACATCCGTGCCCTTGGCGACGGCGACATGATAGGCGAGCAGTTGCACCGGCACGGCATAGACCAGCGGCGCGATCAGCGGATGAACCTGCGGCATTTCGATCGTCGCCATGCAGCCTTCGCCCGCGATGGCGATGCCGTCCGCGTCGGAAATCAGCACCACCTTGCCCCCGCGCGCCTGCACTTCGGCCATGTTGCTGACGGTCTTTTCAAACAATGGGCCGCTCGGCGCGATCACGATGACGGGCACGGCATCGTCGATCAGGGCGATCGGACCATGCTTCATTTCGCCCGCGGCATAGCCTTCGGCATGGATATAGCTGATTTCCTTGAGTTTCAGCGCGCCTTCCAGCGCCATCGGATAATCCGGCCCGCGCCCCAGATACAGGACGTCGCGCGCGGGCGCGATGAGGTGCGCCATCGACTCGATCTGGCCGTCGCGGGCCAGGGCCTGGTTGAGCGCGGCGGGCGCTTCGGACAGGTGCCAGACGATGTCGGCCTCCTCTTCCGGCGTCAGCTTGCCCTTGGCGCGCGCCAGATTGGCCGCCAGCGCCGCCAGCACGGCCAGCTGACAAGTAAAGGCCTTGGTCGATGCGACGCCGATTTCCGGCCCGGCATGGGTGGGCAACAGTAGGTCCGCCTCGCGCGCCATCGAACTGGTCGGCACGTTGACGACGACCGCGATGATCTGCCCTTCGGCGCGGGCATGGCGGAGCGCAGCCAGCGTATCCGCGGTTTCGCCCGACTGGCTGATGAACAGGGCCAGGCCACCCGATTCCAGCACCGGCTCGCGATAGCGAAACTCGCTCGCCACATCGATGTCGACGGGGACGCGGGCGAATTTCTCGATCCAATATTTGGCGACAAGGCCCGCATAGAAGCTGGTGCCGCAGGCGACGATGGTGATGCGCTTCACCTGGGCCAGGTCGAAATCCATGTCGGGCATGGCGATCTGGTTTTCCATGCGGCGCAGATAGGAACGCAGCGTCTGGGCGACGACGACCGGCTGCTCGTAAATTTCCTTCTGCATGAAGTGGCGATGATTGCCCTTGTCGATCATCGCGCCCGACACGCCGGAAATGGTGACGGGGCGATCGACGGGGTTGTTGTCGTGATCGAAAATCTCCGCGCCGTCGCGGGTGATGACGACCCAGTCGCCTTCCTCCAGATAGGCGATGCGCTGCGTCAAGGGCGCGAGCGCCAGCGCGTCCGACCCGAGATAGGTTTCCCCGTCGCCATAGCCCACCACCAGCGGCGACCCCAGCCGCGCGCCGATCAACAGATCGGGATGCTCGCGAAAGGCGATGGCGAGCGCGAAAGCGCCGTGCAGGCGCGGCAATATCGCCCGCACGGCGTCGGTCGGGGACGCGCCCTGCTCCACCTGCTCGCTCACCAGATGGGCGACGACTTCGGTGTCGGTCTGGCTGTCGAAATGACGGCCGCGCCCAACCAGTTCCTCGCGCAGCGACTTGAAATTTTCGATGATGCCATTGTGGACCAGCGCCACCTGCGCCGTCGCATGGGGATGCGCGTTGCTGGTGGTCGGCGCGCCATGGGTGGCCCAGCGGGTATGGGCGATGCCAGTGGTGCCGGGCAGCGGTTCGGCGACCAGTTCCTTCACCAGATTGTTGAGCTTGCCCTCCGCGCGGCGACGTTCGATCGCGCCGTCATGGATGGTGGCGACGCCCGTGCTGTCATAACCGCGATATTCCAGGCGCTTCAAACCATCGACCAGCCGTTCCGCCACGTCGTCCTTGCCGATGATCCCGATGATGCCGCACATGAAGGAAAAGCCCCGATCGACCCAGATTGAACCCGATGCCCCTTTTATAAGGGCAAGTCATGGTGAAGCCATTAAAGGCTCCGCGCCGCTGCGCCAACAGCGTGAGCCAACTATTTGCGCGCGGCGGGCCGGATGGTGAGGAACCAGATGTCGGGCGGGGCGAGCATGCGGAAAGGCAGGCCGCTGGTGCCCACGCCCGCCGCGACGATCATCTGGCGCTCACCCTCGCGGTAGCGGCCGCAGGCGTAGCGCGTGCCATATTTCGACGGCACATAGACGATGCCGGCGAAGGGAAAGGCGACCTGCCCGCAATGGGTGTGGCCCACCAGCGTCAGTGACGGCGTGTCGGGCAGGCGCGGAAAAACGTCGGGCCCGTGCGACAGGATGACGGGCGCGCCACCGATCCGCGCCATCGCCGCCAGCGTGCCGTCGATCGCGGGCTTGCGGGTGTAGATATCCTTCAGCCCGCCGATCGCCAGCGGCCCGCGCCGCACCGCGCCATCCTGCAACAGGGTGATGCCGACCGCGTGGAACGCCGCCTGCCAGTCGCTCGCGCTCAAGGCCCGGCGGTTCTTCTTGCTGCGGCTGTCATGATTGCCCAGCACCGCCACCACGCCCATCGGCGCGCGCAGGGCGGCAAAGGGCGCGATGCTGGCGCGCGCGTCATAAATGGCCGCGCCCTTGTCATCGCCGATATAATCGCCGCCCAGCAGGATGAGGTCAGGTTGAAGCGCGTTGATCTGCGCGACGATCCGCGCCATCCGCTGCGGACTGTTATCCGGCCCGGACAGATGCGTGTCGGTCAGCAGCGCGACGGTGACGGGCCGCTGCGCCGCGCCCGCCGGATAGGGCAATATCACCTCCGCCCGCCGCACCACCGGCATCGCGCGCGCATTGTGGATCAGCCACAGGGCAAAGCCGACGCCCAGCACCAGCAGCGCCGCCAGCCCCAGGAGCCATTTGCGGATCACGAGCGATGCGCGGTCATTTATGCGGCTTCCTGGCCTGCATCCTCTCGCGGAAGCGGGCCGCCCAGCCGGTCTTGCCGACCTGTTCGGGCCGGACGAGGCAGAGCGAATCCGGCTCGACCGGGCGGGTCACGACGCTGCCCGCCGCGACGATCGCGCCCGCGCCGATGCTGACCGGGGCGACCAGTGCGCTGTTGGAGCCGATGAACGCGCCCGCGCCGATGTCCGTCCGATATTTGAAATATCCGTCATAATTGCAGGTGATGGTCCCCGCACCGATATTGGCCCCCGCCCCCACGCTGGCGTCGCCGATATAGGACAGGTGATTGGCCTTGGCCCCTTCGCCCAGCGTCGCCTTCTTGATTTCCACGAAATTGCCGACTTTTGCCTTGGCGCCAATCTGCGCCCCCGGCCGCAGCCGCGCATAGGGGCCGATTTCCGCGCCGCTATCGACGCTGGCCCCTTCCAGATGGGAAAAGGCGTGGATGGTGACGTTGTCCGCGACGGTCACGCCGGGGCCGAAGACGACGTTGGGCTGGACCACCACATCGCGGCCGAGCTGCGTGTCGTGCGAGAAGAAGACCGTGTCGGGCGCGACCAGCGTCACACCGTCGCGCATCGCATCGGCCCGGCGGCGCGCCTGCCACAGCGCCTCCACCCCGGCCAGTTCGGCGCGGCTGTTGACGCCCGCCACTTCCCATGCGTCGGTTTCGATGACCGCACTCTGGCCGCCGGGCAGCATGACGATGTCGGGCAGATAATATTCGCCCGCCGCATTATTATTGCCGATCGCGTCGAGCAGGACGAACAGGTCGGTCGATCGCACCGCCATCAAGCCGCTGTTGCACAAGGTCACGGCGCGCTCGGGATCGTCCGCGTCCTTATATTCCACCATTTTTTCGATAATGCCCTGCCCGTCGGCGATGATGCGGCCATAGGCCGCCGCATCGTCGGGACGAAAGCCCAACACCACGGCGCGCGGTTCGTCGCCGCGATTGAGCCGGTCCAGCATCGCGCGCATCGTGTCGGCGCGCACCAGCGGCACGTCGCCATAGAGGATCAGCACGTCGCCCGCAAAACCGGCCAGCGCGTCATGCGCCTGCGCGACGGCATGGCCGGTGCCAAGCTGCTGCTCCTGCACCGCGATCACCGCGCCGGTGCCTTCGACCGCACGCTCCACCTGGTCCCGTCCTGCGCCCACGACCACCACCTGCCGCTGCGGCGACAGCTGCGCCGCGCTCGCCAGCAGATGCAGCAGCATCGGCCGCCCGGCGACCGGGTGCAGCACCTTGTGCAGCGATGATTTCATGCGCGTCCCCTGCCCGGCGGCAAGGATGATGACGGCAAGCGGGCGAGCGGCGGAACTGGTCACGATGATTTCCCGATGATTGGCCTGTGCTGGCCGCTCTGTGCCATGTTTGCCTTGCCTTTGCCACCGCGCACGCGGCATGGAACGCGGCCATGAACAGCATCCCCTTCGATATTGTCGGCTTCGACCTCGACGGCACGTTGATCGACACCAGCGGCGATCTCGCCGCCGCGGTCAATCATGCGATCGGCACCATCGGCCGCGATCCCTTCCCCGCCGCCGACATTCATCCCTTCGTCGGCAAGGGCGCGCGGGTGATGCTGCAACGCGCGCTTGACGCATCGGGCGGCTATGACGACGCGATGCTGAGCGCGCTGCTGCCGATCCTGCTGGATCATTATGCGCAAAATCTGGCGATCTATTCGACGCCCTATCCAGGTGCGGTGCAGGCGCTCGACGCGCTGGCGGCGCGGGGCGTGCGGATTGCCCTGTGCACCAACAAGGCGGAGCGGTTCACCATCCCCTTGATGCAGCAGATCGGCCTGCATGACCGGTTCGCTTCCATCGTCAGCGGCGACACCGTCGGCGTGTCCAAGCCCGACCCCGCGCCCATCCGGGCGATGATCGAGCGTGCGGGCGGCGGCCGCGCGATCTTCGTGGGCGACACGATCAACGACATCGCCGGCGCGCGCAATGCGGGCATCGCCAATATCGCGGTCGGCTTCGGTTTTCTGGACGGGCCGGTCGAACAATTGCAGGCGGACGCGGTGATCGCGCATTTCGACGAGCTGGTGCCGCTGCTGGAACGCTGGCCGGGATGAGGGCGCGCGCATGACGCTGCGGCTGGAGCGCGACGGGCCGATCGCCCGGCTGCTGATCGACCGGCCCGCGCGCCGCAACGCGATGACGCAGGCGATGTGGGAGGATGCGCCGCGCCTCATCGGCCAAGCGATGGCGGACGAGGCAGTGCGCGTGCTGATTCTCGCCTCCGCCACGCCCGGCCTGTTCTGCGCCGGGGCGGATATCGGCGAATTTGCCCGCTGCGCCGCCGACCCCGACTGGCGCATCGCCAATCAGGCCGCGATCCGATCCACCCAATATGCGCTGTCCCATGCCGACAAGCCGGTGATCGCCGCGATCGACGGGGATTGCGTGGGCGGCGGTTGCGGCATGGCGATCGCCTGCGACCTGCGCGTCGCCGCGCCCGCCGCGCGGCTGGGCATCACGCCGGCGAAGCTGGGCATCGTCTATTCGCTGTTCGACACGAAATTGCTGGTCGACCTGGTGGGCCCGGCGCGGGCCAAGCGCATCCTTTTCACCGGAGCGCTGCACGAGGCGCAGACGGCGCTGGCGATCGGCCTGATCGACGAGATCGCGCCCGATCCGCTTGCCGCAGCCGAAACGCTCGCCCGCGCCATCGCCGCCAACGCCCAGCACAGCGTCCGATCGGCCAAGGCGATCATCCGCCGCATCCTTGACGGCCAGGCCGACGACGACGATGCCACCCTGACGCTGTTCCGCGATGCCTTCACCCTGCCCGACTTCACCGAAGGCGCCGCCGCCTTCCGCGAAAAGCGCCGTCCGGATTTTTGAGTAACCAAGAAAAAGGGGCGGATAAACCGCCCCTTTCCTTCCTGTCACTACAGGGCCAGTCACATCACATCGTGATCTTGGCGCCTGCATACATATAGCGGCCGACATAGCTGATCGGATAGTTGCTCGACGCGATCGAAGGCTCCTGGTCGAACAAGTTGTTGGCGCCGACATAGAAGCGGAAGCGTTCGTCCACATCATAGGCGACATAGAGGTCGTGCTGCCACTTTTCCTTATACCAAAGATACTTGGATTCCGCGATGTCGGGGTTGGCGTTGGTCTGCTCGATTTCGTAGCGGCGCGTCTTGCTGAACCAGCTGATGCCATAGTTGACAGTCAGCTTGTCCAGTTTCCAGGTGATGTCGCCTGTTGCATTCCACTTGGGATAATAGGGTTCTTCACGATCTACATCGACTGTCGCACCCGGGGTCGGGATGAATTCCAGCTTGTTGAGGTAGCCGCCAACCAGCGACAGGGCGAAATTGCCGGCGCTGGCAGTCTCGAACTGATAGTTCAGCTTGAAATCCGCGCCGGAGGTACGGAAATTGGCCACATTCTGAGGCTGCACGAACCAGCCGTTGATATAGCCGGTCGTGGGATCGCGCGAGATGTTGCCGCAGAAGACATTATCCAGCGAAGGCTGGTCGACGCATAGTTCGGCGACTTCCTCGGCCGTGGCGGTGTTGATCGCATTTTTCAGCTTGATGTCATACCAGTCGAAGGATGCCACCAGCCCGCGAATGAAGCTGGGGCGCACCACGACGCCCGCCGTCCAGGTCCGTGCGGTTTCTTCACGCAGATTGCGATTGCCGCCGCTGTTTCCGGGCAGGCTGACCGTCGCCGTCGGATCATTTTCCGGGTTGAAGGCGGCAATCTGGTCGGGCGTCAAACCTAAGGCAGACAAGGCTGCCTGGCAATTGGCAGCGCGATACTGCGTGCCTTCGTTGATGTAGACCGGGTCACACGGATCACCAATGAACGAGAAGCCCCCGTTCAGCGGAGCGAACAGTTCCGTGATGTTGGGCGCGCGCACGGCTTCCGACCATGTCCCGCGGAAGGTGATATCCGGGATCGGCGCGTAGGTGCCGTCCACCTTCCACGTCGTCGTATTCCCAATGGTCGAGTAATCCGACAGGCGCAGCGCGGCCCCGAAGCTCAGATTATAAGCGAAGGGCACTTCCTTGAGTACCGGCACTGACAATTCGCCGAAGACTTCCTTGACGTCGAAGCTGCCGCTTTCGTCCTGCTGGGCCGAGAAGTCGGCCAGTGCGCCGTCCTTAAGCAACTGGTCGGTGCGGAACGCGCTCTTTTCCTTGCGATATTCCGCGCCCAGTGCGAAGCCGACCGGCCCGCCTGGCAGTTCGAAGAACTGACCGAAATCGCCCGAAACGGATCCGGACACGACATGCTGCTGCACCTTGGCACGGTTCAGCACGTCCGCATTGATCCAGTCGAGCGCCGCTTGGCTCGGCGCCCCGTTGCCCAGCAGGTTGAGCGGCTGGCAGCCACTGCCCGCGCCAGGAGTGAAGGTTGTGGCTGGCGCACCATAATTGTCGGGGTTGATGACACCTGTCGGATCAAGATCGGACCGGCAGACGATCTGCCCGCTGGCAGGATCGCGCACGGCATCGACCGCAGCCCAATAGCGATCGCCGATGCGATAGTCGGTCAGCAGCACGTCCGCCTTGGTCTGGCCGTAAGTGTAGGACAATTCATACCGCGCATGGTCCGAAATCGCGCCTTCGAACCCGCCGACGAAGCGCATCGTTTCGCGATCATTGCGTTCGCCGCGCACGCCCATGTCGAAATTATCGCGCGAGATCAGCGCGCCGTCCGGGGCCAGTCCGGCAAACTGATTTTGCAGATAGGCGTTGTCAGGCGACAGATAGGTGAAGAAATCGAAGGATGGCTGCGCCAGCGTCTTCGTCCGATTCTTCACATATTTTGCTTCGAAGAAAAATTTCACCGCGTCGCTGAAGTCATAATGCGACAGCAGATTAATATTATGGACACGGTTATAGGATTGCAAATCGCCCTGATAGCCGGCCAACGGCGTGCTGTCGCCACCCTGCGTCAGGCCGCCCGACGACGGCAGCAATGTGCCGCGATCATAGACTTTGCCTTCGCCGGTATAGTCGGGAATGCCATCGAAATCGACGTCGATCGCGCCGCCCAGCGAACTGTCCGCGTAGCGCAGATTATTGGTCGGCACACGATCGGGGATGTTCGGATCGTCAGGGAAGTCGAGGGGATTGCGCACGATACCATAGGTGTCGAGCGGATTGCCGGTGCGCGCCCGGTTGAAGCTGCTCAGACGATCCTGTTCGCGAAATTCGTAGGACAGCGCGATATTGCCGCGCCCGTCGCTGAAATTGCGGCCATAGGTCAGCGATCCATAACGCTGCCCGGCGTCGCCCCGGCTGGAAATCCCGGCCTGACCGCTTGCCTTGAACCCGTCAAAGTCGCGCTTCAGGCGAAAATTGACCACGCCCGACACGCCGTCCGCGCCATAAATGGCCGACGCGCCTCCGGTCAGGACGTCGACCGCCTCCACCAGATCATTGGGGATCGTGCTGATGTCCACGGCGGCCGATCCCGCCAAGCTTGACACATGACGGCGGCCATTGACCAGAACCAGCGTACGGTTTTCGCCCAGGCCGCGTAGATCGAGCAACTGAACCCCGACCGCACCGAAATCGGCGTTCGATCCCGACGTCCGCGCGCCGTTCAGCGAATTGATCAGCGCGGGGTTCTGCGCCAGCGTATCGACCAGTTGCACGTTACCGGCCTGCTCCAGCGCTTCGGCTGTGACCGTGACCAGCGGATTGGCGAGATTATAATCGTTGCGTTGAATACGGCTGCCGGTAACGACGATCGTGTCGCCGGCATCGGCAGGCGCGGCATCCTGCGCAAAGGCCGGCGCGACGATCAGGGTGGACAGGGCGCTGGCCGCTAGCAGCCGACGCGCCGCAACAGCGGTGCGATGCATATTATTTTCCCTCTGTTTTGTGAGAGTTCGGGGGCGAACTCAATCCGTTGGAAGACGCCAAAAGCGATCCGACGGATCAACCCCGGTGCGACGAACAGAGAGCAATTGTAACGTTTTTGTTGCGGCGTGTAGCATCATTGCAACACGGCGAAAAGCAGCCCGTCCTTCGTCCGAAAAGCATCGGTCGCATTCATTCCCCTACGGCTTCGGCGCGTGCGACGAGTGCCTTGGCCTGTTCGACGTGCATGGTTTCGATCATGCGGCCTTCGAAGCGTTCGGCGCCGCCGGTGGCGGCTTCGATCAGGCGGCGGGCGTCGGCCAGGGCCTGGGCGTCGGGACCAAACACCTGATTGGCGACAGGGACCTGCGCGGGGTGGATCAGCGTCTTGCCATCGAAACCCAGCGCATGACCCTCGGCGCATTCCGCCTCCAGCCCTGCTTCATCGTCCAGCCGGTTGAAGACGCCGTCAAATACCGCGATGCCCGACGCGCGGGCGGCCAGCACCACCGTCTGCATCGCTAGGCCCAGGCCCGCGCGCCCGGCATTGTCGGGAAGGCCAAGGTCGCGGCGCAGGTCGTTGTTGCCCATGAACAGCCCGGCGCAGCCTTCGCCCGCAGCGATCGCATTGGCGGCCAGCACGCCGCGCGCGCTTTCGATCATCGCGATCACCGGTTTCTGGCTGACGGAAAAGACGTCCTTGACCTGCTTGGGATGTTCAACCTTGGGCAGCACCACATAGTCGGCCGCTGTGCCCTTGAGTGCGATCATCTCGCGCCCATGGGTGGCCGCGCCCTCGACATTGATGCGCACAGCGGCAAGCCTTAAGCCAAAACCCTCGCCAAGGGCTTCGAGCGCGCGGTCCAGCGCCTCCGCCTTGCGGTCGTCGGCAACGGCGTCCTCCAGGTCCAGGATCACCATGTCGCACGGCAATGTCCGCGCCTTGGCAATGGCGCGCGGGTTGGAGGCGGGGAGGAACAGCAGCGAACGGGCGTGACGCAGCAACATGGGGCTTACTCTCCTTTGCGGTCGGTTTGACTTTCCTCGTTAACGAAACGGGCGCATGATCCAAGCCCGACATGCCCCTTCATGGAAAATGGAAACGCCATGCTGACCACCTTTGCCCTGACGCTGACCGGCCTCGTGCTCTTTTACCTCGCCGTCAGCGTGAAGGTGGTGCGGCAAGGCTATCAATATACGATCGAACGCTTCGGCCGGTTCACCGAAGTCGCCCGGCCCGGCCTCAATTTCTACCCCGCCTTCTTTTACGCGGTGGGCCGCAAGATCAACATGATGGAACAGGTAGTCGATATTCCGGGGCAGGAAATCATCACCAAGGACAATGCCATGGTGTCGGTCGACGGCGTGGTCTTCTTCCAGGTTCTGGACGCGGCGAAGGCGGCCTATGAAGTGAGCGAGCTTTATGTCGCGATCATGCAGCTGGCGACGACCAACCTGCGCACGGTGATGGGCTCCATGGACTTGGACGAAACCCTGTCCAAGCGCGACGAGATCAACGCGCGGCTGCTGTCGGTGGTCGATCATGCCACCAACAGCTGGGGCATCAAGATCACGCGCGTCGAACTGAAGGATATTCGCCCGCCCGCCGATATCGTCAACGCGATGGGCCGGCAGATGAAGGCGGAGCGGGAAAAGCGCGCGCTCATCCTGGAATCCGAAGGCCTGCGCGCGTCGGAAATCTTGAAGGCCGAGGGCGCGAAGCAAAGCCAGATCCTGGAAGCCGAGGGCCGGCGCGAGGCCGCCTTCCGCGACGCCGAGGCGCGCGAGCGCGAAGCCGAGGCTGAGGCCAAGGCGACGCAGATGGTGTCGGACGCGATTTCGTCGGGCAATCCGCAGGCGCTCAACTATTTCATCGCCCAGAAATATACCGAGGCGGTGCAGCAATTCGCGACGTCGCCCAATGCCAAGACCATCCTGTTCCCGGTGGAGGCGACGCAGCTGATCGGGACGCTGGGCGGCATCGGCCAGCTCGCCAAGGATGCGCTGGGCGTCGATGGCCAGCCCACCCCCACCCCGCCCGCGCCGCCACGCCGCGGCCCGTTCGGCCAGAGCCAGGGGTAAGGGCGATGGCGCGTGAAGGTGGCAGGAGGATGCGGGCATGACCGACTGGATCGCCCTGATGGAGGATCATTGGGCCTGGCTGGTATTCGCCGCGCTGTTGGGCATCGGCGAAGTGCTGATCCCAGGCGTGTTCTTGATCTGGATCGCGATCGCCGCCGCGATCACCGGGCTTGCCGCGCTGGCGCTGCCGATCGGCCTGCCGCTGCAATTGCTGCTGTTCGCCGCGCTCAGCATCGCCGCGGTCTATGCCGGACGGCGCTGGTATGTCGACCATCCCGTCGCCTCCACCGACCCCCTGCTCAATGACCGCGCCGCCCGGCTGATCGGCGAGACGGTCAGCGTGGTGGAACCGATCAGCGGCGGCGAGGGTCGGGTGCGCGTGGGGGACAGCGTCTGGACCGCGCGCGGCCCCGACACGCCCGCCGGCGCGCGCGTCCGCATCATCCGCGCGGAAGGCGCGACCTTGTGGGTGGAGGGGGCTTAGGGCAGGTTTCGTGCCCGGTCCTGCCGACCATGAAGGACCCGAATGATGGCGATCGCCTCATCCTCATCCCGATAGTAAATCGCATGGGACGCCACTAAGAGCTTGCGATAACCCTCCCGCGCATCGACGATCACGCCCTGTCGCAACCGGGTCGCGAGCGACGTACAGGCATCGCCGATCATGTCGACATAATGATCGGCCTGATCGACGCCCCACTGGTCGGCGCTATATTCCCAGATGCCCTCAACGTCGCGCTGCGCCGCCGGCGAAAAGAGCAAGCGCTTCATGTACGAGGCGCGCGTTCCGTCCGTTTGCGGGCCTTCATCGCGTCCAGGTCAAAACGTTCGGGCGGGCCGGATTGCTCCCCGGCGATCAGCGCCTCTTGAAGGCTGCGAAGCTGCGTGTCCTGCTCCTCCAGCAAGCGCAATCCCGCGCGCACCACGTCACTGGCTGAGCCATAGCGTCCAGTGCGCACTTGATCGCTGATGAAGGTCGCGAAATGATCGCTGATCGTGACGGATGTGTTCCGAGCCATGCGACTTCCCATAAAGCAGGCGCCCATGTTATACCAGAAATTGGTATCCGCCAAGGGCACCGTCCTTCATTCGATCGTCACGCCCACGACCTGCCAGCCAGCATCGCCCTGTTCCAGGGTCACGGTTTCGACGGCGTTCGGCTTGGCGGCGAAGTCGGTGCGGAATTTGATAACGGTGTAGCCGGCCGGCGGGGCGGGAAGCTCCTGTTGGCTGAGGAACTGGCGGGAGGAGACGGCCCCCAGCGGCACGCGCACCTTTTCCGACACCGACGCCCAGACCTGCGGCGTGTTGAGCTTGCGGAAGGCGGGGCCGAAGAGGCGATAGCTGTCGTCCCAGCGGCCGGCGTCGACCAGCGTCAGGAAGGCGCGCGCCTTTTGCACCAGCTCTGCGCCCTGCGGAACCTGCGCCTGGGTCGTGGCCGGCTGCGTGTTCGCGCCATCGGGGCTGAGCGTCGCCATGGCGAGCAGTCCAAGGATAAGGGTCATGAGCATCACTCCTGTCAGGATCAGGGGCCGGCGGCTGGCTTGCCCCGCGCCGTCCATCGGCGCTGTCCGCTCATCCCCCGGCGCGGCCGCCCTGTCCGCCCCGATTTCGCTGTCCCCCAGATTTTCGGGGGGTCGCGACGTTGCATCCGCCCCTTCCGCGTCCAGCAGCATCCGTGCCGCTTCCCGGCTGCTCGACCCCGCCAGCTTGCGCCGGGCGTCACGCAGCCGTTCGTTGATGGTGTGGACCGACAGGCCCAGGCTGCGCGCGATCGACTTGGCGTCATGCCCGCGCACCATCAGGCGCAACGTCTGCTTCTCCTTTTCAGTGAGCGCAAGAACGGCCTCTTCCACGGATATGCTCATGGGCATCATGCGTAAGCCCCCCACCCGATCGCAGCCACCCAAAAAAATTGGGGTCTGCTTGTCGCCCGCGCCAGGGACCGCCTCCATTCGCCTCGCCCTGCGCTCGCATGACCGGTAGAGAGATGCGCCTTGCGCCGGCCATTCATGTGCGCGCAATATTCGCCGGAACAGGCAGGACCGGCTTATTCAGAAGGATGGAGGATCACCCATGTCTAAACTGTCAAAGGGAGGTGCCGCGCTGCTGGCCTGCGCACTGCTCACCGGACCGATGGCGAGCCCGCTGGCCGCTCAGGACGCGCCGCCGGCGGACCTGTCGGCCACGATTACCGAACCCGAGCCGGCACCCGCCGAAGCGGTCAAGGGACCCACGATCGAAGGGTTCATCTCCGCACGCAGCGGCGACCAGATGCAGGTCACGGGTGAGGATGGCGCGAACAACGTCGTCGCCATCGGCGAGGCAACCGTGGTGCGCGCAAGCGGCGGTTTCCTGGGCCTTGGCCGCGAGACGCTGGGGCCGGAAGCGCTGCTGAACGGACTGCCCGTCAGCGTCGAGACGGTACAGGGCGCGCAGGGGCTGGTCGCGACGCGCATCGCGCTCAAGAACAAGGACCTCAAGACCGCGTCGATGATCCGCAACGGCACGGCGCAGGGCTTTGCCGAACAGAGCGCCGCGACCGAGGCGCTGCGCGGCCGGGTCGCCGACATCGACCAATATAATGTGAAGGCGACCACCAACGTCAATTTCGACACCGGCAAGGCCGTGCTGTCGCCCCAGGCCAAGAGCGACCTGTGCGCCACAGCGGCCAGCGCCGAACAGATGGACAATGCGCTGCTGCTGGTCGTGGGCTATACCGATTCGACCGGATCGGAAGAGTATAACCAGATGCTGAGCGAGAAGCGCGCGGGCCGCGTGGTCAATTATCTGCAACAACATTGCAACTGGAAACCCTATCGCATGCTGACCCCCACCGGCATGTCGGAAGCCCAGCCGATCGCCAGCAACGACACAGCGCAGGGCAAGGCCGAAAATCGCCGCGTTTCCGTCAACATCCTGGTCAGCAAGGGGCTGGACGGGATGTAAAGTCCCATCCGGCCTTGGGCGCTAAGGGGCGCGGGGCCGGTGTTCAGGCCCCGCCGCGCCCCTTCACCCAGGCGTCGACATTGGCGGCGAGCACGGTCATCGGCACGCCGCCCCCCTTCACCACCATGTCGTTGAACAGGCGAAAGTCGAACCGGTCGCCCAGCGCGCGTTGCGCGTCCCCGCGCAGCCGCACGATTTCGCCATGGCCGACCTTGTAGCCGCAGGCCTGTCCCGGCCAGGCGCAATAGCGATCGACTTCGCCCTGCACATCCTCCAGCGTCGATCCGTTGGTGCTGGCGAACCATTGGATCGCCTGATCGCGGGTCCAGCGCTTGGCGTGCAGGCCGGTGTCGACCACCAGCCGGCAGCAGCGATAGGCGATCGACTGGAGATAGCCCAGCCGCCCGGCGACGTCGCCATCATAGACGCCCAGCTCATCGCCCAGCTGCTCGGCATAGAGCGCCCAGCCCTCGCTATAGGCGTTGAACGCCAGCAACGACCGGATCAGCGGCAGTTTATAGGTATATTCGCCCTGCCAGATATGGCCCGGTATCCCTTCATGATAGCAGAGTGTCGGCAGGCTGTAGCGCGGCCAGATGCCGGTATCGCGCAGGTTGATATAATAGTTGCCCGGCACGCTGCCGTCGATGGAGCCGGCGCCGGCATAGGCGCCCGGCGCGCCCGCCTCGATCTCCACCGGCACGCGCTTCACGATCAGCTTGGCCGGCACCAGCGTCGCAAAGGCGCGCGGCAAGCGGGTGCGAATGTCGGCCAGCCGCCCGTCGATATAAGACAATATCTGCGCCCGGCCTGTATCGTCGTTGGGGAAAAGGTAGCGCGGGTCCTTCCCCATGGCGGTCATGCGCTGCCCGACCGAGCCCTTCGTCAGGCCCAGCCCCTTGAGCAGGCCGTCCATCTGCCCTTGCAGCGCGGCAAGCTGGTCAAGGCCCAGCTTATGCACCTCGTCCGGGGTCATGCCCGTCGTCGTGCCCGCGCGTAGCGCCCAGCGATAATAGTCCTCGCCCTGCGGCAGTTTCCATACCCCCGCGTCCATCGTCGCGCCCTGACGCTGGCGCTGAAGTTCAGCGCGCTGGCGGGCCAGCGCGGGCGCGACCTTGTCCCGCACGATCGCCTGCGCGCGCGCGGCATGATCGCCCGGCATGTCCTGCGTGCGCCGGGCCAGCGAGGCGACGGGCACCCATTGGTCGATCGGCTGCGCCTCCACCCGCGCCATCTGCCCCAGCGTCTTGTCGAGCAGGAAGGCCGGCGCGATGACGCCGATGCCCGCGTCATGGGCAAGCCGTTGCGTTTCGCCGTCCAGATTGGCGGCATAGGCCTCCAGCCGGGACAGATAGGCGTCCGCGTCGGCGGGATTGTCGATCTTGTGGTTGGAATCGAGGAAGTCGGGCGTTTCGACGAAGCTGCCGGTATTCTGCGCGACCGCATAGGGGCTGTTGCGGTAGGACCAGTTGCTGTTCATCATCGCCATGTCGCCGAACGGGAAGGCAAAACCGTCAGCCGCCAGTTCGTGTGACGTGCATACCACCTCCACGTCGGTACGGGTCGCGGGCGACAGCGCATCGAGGTCGATCGCGCGCAGCCGCGCCAGCCGGTGGCGCACATGGGCGGCGATGCGCGCTTGGCCTGCCGGGCTTTTGTCGCCCAGCTGCGATTTGAGCGCCGCGCGCGCGCCGGTGTCGATGCCAAGCCCGCTGGCGGTTTCGGGCGCGTCGACCAGCATTTCCTCGGCCATCTGCGCCAGCAGCGCCTCCGCCTGCGCATCCGCGGCGGTGGCGGCGCGCGCGCCGCGCGACAAAGCGGACAGGGTGAGCGCGCAAGCGCCGGAGGATAGCAGGTCGCGGCGGGTAATAGGCATGCGTTTGTCTCCGGCGGGGCTGGGCATTGCCCGCTTTGGCATGATTTCAACGGATTTCGATAGCGTAATTGACCGTCAGGATGAGCGCGCATCGTCGGGATCGCCCTGCCCCGTCAATTTCCAGCGGCGCAGCAGCGGTGGCATGGTCAGCCCCTGAAGGAAGATCGAAAAGGCGACGACGCCGAACGCCAGCACGATGATCTGTCCACGCTCCGGCACGCTAGCCGGCACCGCCAGCGCCAGCGCCAGCCCCACCGCGCCGCGCAGCCCGCCCCACAGCAGCACATGCTGATAGGGAGCGGGCAGGCGCAGGCGGGTTGGACGAAATAGCAGGGCAATGGGATAGACCGCCGCCGCCCGGCCGATCAGCGTCAGTGCGATGACCACGGCCAGCGCGCCCGACACCAGCGCGAGCGGCTGATGCGCCTCATGACTGCCGATCATCAGGAACAGCAGCGAATTGGCGAGAAAGGCAGCATATTCCCAAAAGCCCAGCACATGGCCGCGCCCGTTATCGGAAATGGCCCGCCGCCAGCCCAGATTGCCTACAATGACCCCGGCGACCAGCGCGGCGAACACGCCCGATGCGCCCAGATGTTCGGCGAGCAGGAAACTGCCCCAGGCAATGACGGTGGTCAGCGTGATTTCGACCAGATGATCCTCCGTTCGCCCGGCCAGTTTCAGCAGGACGAAGGCGACGACGCCACCCGACGCGATCCCGCCCAGCACCGTCCAGGCGAGCGCGCCCGCCGCCGCGACCGGGGTCAGCGCACCGCCGCCCGCCAGCCCCAGCAGGATCGAAAAGCCCACGGCGGCGACACCGTCATTGAGCAGGCTTTCCGATTCGACCACCATGCACAGGCGCGGCTCGGCCCGCATTTCCTTGAAGGCGGCAATGACGGACACCGGGTCGGTCGCCGCGATCAGCACGCCGAAAAAGGCCGCGCCCAGCCAGTTCCATCCGAGCAGCCAGTGAAGCCCGCCCGCCACGACCCCGGCGGAAATAGCGACGCCCAGAAAGGCGAGCGTGATCGTCAGCGGCAGTTGATCGCGCAGCCGCTTCCAGGGCATTTGCAACGCCGCCTCGAAGATCAGCGGCGGCAGGAAGATGTTGAAGATCAGTTCGCGCGACAGCGGCAGGTCGACGCCGATCGGCAGCAGCGCCAGCGCGATGCCCGCCGCGACCAGCCCCGCCGTATAGGGCAGGCCGATGCGCCGCGACACGATCGCCACCAGCGACGTGACGACCAGCAACATGCCAAAATCGATCAGTTGCAGTTCCGCCATGCCTGTCCCGCCCCCGCCTGCTGCGACCGGTCAGCGCGCGACCGACCGCAGCACCGTATAGGCACCGTCCGATCGTTCAAGCACACTCATGCTGCCATCGCTTTCCAGCACGACCGCGCCCACCTCCTCGATCCGGCCGATCCCGCTCTTGCGAATCGACGCTTCCACCTCCGCGCGGGTGACGCGTTCGTCGCGCATCGCCGAGTCGCGAAAATCGCCATCCTCAACGAGCAATCGCGGACGGGATCGGACCAGGTCGCTGAACCAGGACGACCGGATCGACGCTTGCGCCACGATCCATTGCAACAGCGCCAGCATACAGAAGGCCAGGGCGCCTTCGGCAAAGGCGACATCTTTGGTCAGCAGCACTGTCGCCAGTGTGGACCCGAGCGCCACCGTGACCACCAGATCGAACGCATTGAGCTTGGCGAGCGAGCGCTTGCCCGACAGGCGCAGGACAAAGACCAGCCAGGCATAAGCGAGCAGGGAAATGATGAGGACCCGCAAGAGGCCGTGCAAGCTATCGAAGAACATGAGCATGGAAGTGTCGGGAGTGCCGCGCGGTTCCGCGCCCGCCCAACCTGCATCAGCCAATGGCACCCCCTGCTGCTTCTCGCCTGCCTCCCGCTTGTCAGCGACGACCGCGACGGGCAAAGCCGTCGCACCTGTCCCCCGTCTGCGAGCATCCATGTTTCCTTCCTTCGACGCTGAAGCCTTCCTGCGCGATCATTGGCAAAAGCGGCCGCTCCTGATCCGCAATCCCTGGGGCCCGTGGGTGAATCCGCTGGAGCCGGACGAACTGGCGGGCCTCGCCTGCGAGGAGGGGATCGAATCGCGTATCGTGGTTCAGAGGGACGGTGACTGGGCGCTGGAACATGGCCCCTTTGGGGAAGATCGTTTCGCGACATTGGGCGGGTCGCCCTGGACCCTGCTGGTGCAGGCGGTCGATCATCACGCACCCGATGTCGCGGCGCTGATCGCGCCTTTCCGCTTCATCCCCGACTGGCGGATCGACGATGTGATGGTGAGCTATGCCAGCGACGGCGGCGGGGTCGGGCCGCATTTCGACCAATATGACGTGTTCCTGGTGCAGGGGCTGGGTCGGCGGCGCTGGCGCGTAGGGCCGCGATGCGACCGCGACACACTGCTGCGTCCGCATGGCGACCTGCGCCTGCTGCCCGATTTCACCGCGACGGACGAATGGGTGCTGGAACCGGGCGATATCCTGTATGTCCCGCCCGGTTTCGCGCATGACGGCGTGGCGGTGGGCGATGATTGCATGACCTATTCGATCGGCTTTCGCGCGCCATCACGGCCCGACATGCTGGTCGAATGGGCCGATCATCTGGCCGCCGCCATGCCCGACGATGATCTTTATGCCGATCCCGACCTCACGCCCGCCGCCAATCCCGGCGAAATCGCGCCTGAGGCGATCGCGCGTCTGCACGCCATGACGATCGCGGCGATGGCCGACCGGTCTGCCTTCGCCAATTGGTTCGGGCAGCATGTAACGACGCCCAAATATCCCGACGCGGACTGGCGGCCGGAGGAGCCGGTCACGGCCGAGGATATGCTGGCCCTGATCGACGCCGGCGCGGACCTGATGCGCAATCCGGCAAGCCGCTTCGCCTTCCTGCGGAGCGAGAATGGCGTGACGTTGTTCGTCGATGGCAGTGCCCATGCTTGCGCCGGCGATCTGGCGCTACTGGCGCAGCAACTGTGCGCGAATCCTGCCGTCACGCTCGACCGGTCGATGGCTGCGGGGATCGACCTGCTGGTGACGCTCGTCAATCAGGGCAGCCTGATGATCGACGACGGGCATGAGGACTGACCCGCCATGGCCCGGCTGATCCTGTTCAACAAACCCTTTGATGTGCTCTCCCAATTCACCGATTCCAGCATCGGCGCGGATCGGCGCACCTTGTCGGACTTTATCGACGTGCCGCGCGTCTACCCGGCCGGGCGGCTCGACCGCGACAGCGAGGGGCTGCTTTTGCTGACCGATGACGGCCGGTTGCAAGCGCGCATTTCCAATCCGCGCTTCAAGACGCCCAAAACCTATCTGGTGCAGGTGGAAGGCGATGTGACGCCCGATGCACTGGCCCGCTTACGCGCCGGCGTGATGCTGAAGGACGGGCCGACGCTGCCGGCGCAGGCGGAGCGGATCGAGCCGCCCGCGATTTGGCCGCGCGACCCGCCGGTGCGTTTTCGCAAGACCGTGCCCGATTGCTGGATCAGCCTCACCATCCACGAAGGGCGCAATCGGCAGGTGCGCCGGATGACTGCGGCGGTGGGGCACCCGACGCTGCGGCTGGTGCGCTGGCGGATCGGCGACTGGACGCTGGACGGGGTCGCGCCGGGAACATGGCGCGACATCTCGATCTGACGCGCGGTTGCGGTCAGGACCGGAACAGCACGCCGCCGGTCATCGGCGCGGGCGCGCCCGTGGTGCCGGGAAAGCTGATCGGCAGGCCTTTAAGGTGCCGCACCGCCATATAGGCAAAGCCCTGCGCCTCCAGCGCGTCGCCGTCCCAGCCCAGATGATCGACGCTGCGCACACTTGCCCCCGTCCGCTCGGCGATCATCGCCATCAGCGTGGCATTGTGCCGGCCGCCACCCGCGACATGGATTTCGGCCGGGCGCTGGGGCAGATGGTCGATCGCACGCGCCACCGCCGCGGCGGTGAAGGCCGTCAGTGTCGCCGCGCCATCCTCCAGAGATAGGCCGCGCACCGCCTCGATCGAAAAGGCTTCCCGGTCGATGCTCTTGGGCGGGGGCAGATCGAACCAGGGGTCGGCCAGCATCGTCGACAAGATTGCCGCATCCACCTGCCCGCGCCCCGCGCAGGCCCCGCCTTCGTCGTAAGGCGCGTTACCCTGCGTCTGCATCCAATTGTCAATGAGGCCGCTCGCCATGCCGGTGTCAAAGGCGATCAGCGCGCCGTCCGACCCGATGAAAGTGATGTTGGCGACCCCGCCCAGATTGAGGATCGCGGCGGGCTTGGCCAACGCGTCGGCCAGCGCGCGATGATAGACGGGCAGCAACGGCGCGCCCTGCCCGCCCGCCACGACGTCCGCCTGGCGCAGGTCGGCGACCACCGGGATGCCGAACGCGCCGGCCAGCCCCGCGCCATCGCCAATCTGCCAGGTCCAGCCGCGTTCCGGCCGATGGGCGAGCGTATGGCCATGAAAGCCGATCACGCCGATATCCTGCGCGATATGACCACTGCGCCCCAGCAGGTCGGCCACCGCCTGCACATGGCGTTCGGTCAATTCCGCCTCGACCGATGCGATCAGCGGCTCGAAGCCCGGCCGTTCCATCGCCATCGCACGCTGGCATGCTTCGGCGAGGCGCAGGCGAAAACCCTCGTCATAGGCCATGGCGTGAAATTCCAGCGCCGCGACCGCGCCCTCCCCATCCGTTTCGATGAGCGCGGCGTCGATGCCGTCGCGCGACGTGCCGGACATGAGGCCGATGGCCAGGGTCGATGGGGGCATAAGGGAAAAATCCGTTCGCGGCTGGACCTGTGCAAGCGCCATCCTTGAAACAAGTCGCGCCCTTCGACAAGCGCGGGGCGAACGGCATCTTTCCGTCGCCCGCCCGCGATGCTACAGGCGCGCGCCATGAGCCAATATCAGTCCGATCTCCTCCGCCTGCTCGACGAGCGGGGCTATATCCACCAACTGACCGATGCGCAGGGCCTTGATGCCCTGGCCGCGCGGGACGTGGTGCCGGGCTATATCGGCTTTGATCCCACCGCGCCTTCGCTCCATGTCGGCAGCCTGGTGCAGATCATGATGCTGCGCCGGATGCAGCAGGCCGGGCACAAGCCCATCGTCCTGATGGGCGGCGGCACCGGCAAGATCGGCGACCCATCCCTGCGCGACGAGGCGCGGTCGCTGCTGACGGTGGAGAAAATCAACGAGAATGTCGCCAGCATCAAGCGGGTGTTCGAACGCTTCCTGACATTCGGCGACGGGCCGAGCGACGCCGTCATGGTCGACAATGCCGACTGGCTCGATGCCCTTGAATATATCCCCTTCCTGCGCGACATCGGCCAGCATTTCTCGGTCAACCGGATGCTGAGCTTCGACAGCGTGAAGCTGCGTCTGGACCGCGAACAGTCGCTCAGCTTCCTTGAATTCAACTACATGATCCTGCAGGCCTATGACTTTCTGGAACTGTCGCGGCGGGCGGGCTGCCGGCTCCAGATGGGCGGGTCCGACCAGTGGGGCAATATCGTCAACGGCATCGAATTGTCGCGCCGGGTCGATGGCACGCAGGTGTTCGGCTTGACCTCCCCGCTCATCACCACGGCCGACGGCGGCAAGATGGGCAAGACCGCCAAGGGCGCGGTGTGGCTCAATGCCGATGCGCTCTCGCCCTATGACTATTGGCAATTCTGGCGCAACACGCAGGACGCCGATGTCGGGCGCTTCATGCGGCTGTTTACCGATCTGTCGCTGGACGAGATCGCCCGGCTGGAACGGCTGGACGGGGCGGAGATCAACGACGCCAAGAAGATATTGGCCGACGCCGCCACCGCCATGGCCCATGGCGCGGACGCCGCCGCCGCCGCCGCCGAAACCGCGCGCCGCACGTTCGAGGAAGGCGCGTCCGACGCCAATCTGCCGACCGTCAGCCTGGGCCAAGAAGGCCTGACCGTCGTTCAGGCGACAACGGCCCTTGGCTTCGCGACATCGAACAAGGAAGTGCGCCGGAAGCTGAGCGAAGGCGCGATCAGGGTGAATGGCACGGTCGTCACGGATCCTGCCGTCATGCTGAAAGCCGGCGACAAGCTGAGTTTCGGGGCCAAGAAGCACGGGCTGGTGATCGACTGACGCGGGACGCGGCGAAAAATCACGCTACCTCAAGGGGATCGGCGAGCCGGGATAAACAGGGTTAACGCCTTGCTAAGCCTGTTTTTGCACATCTGGTTCATGATCGGCTGCTTAGGCTCGCGGTCATGCCCAGCTCGGTTCTCGCCAGTCTCGACCATGTGATGCGATCGCGCGACCCTTCGGTCGAACAGCGTCGGGCGAAACGCGACCTAGTGGATCTGGTCAGCCATGTCACCGTGCGCGGCCGCACCCAGGGCGTGCGGATCATCAACATATCCCCCCTCGGCCTGATGTGCCGATCGGACGACAGGCTGCTGACGGGCGAGCGCATCACTGTGTGGCTGCCAGTCGTAAAGGATTATCCCGCCGAAATCCGCTGGGCAGAGGATGGGCGCGTCGGCATGGAATTTCTAACGCCCGTCAATCCGCGCCTCTATGACGCGATGATGGCGCTTATTCCGCCGCGTCAGACGATCTGGTAGGGGCCAGCCACTCAAACCCTTCGCCCGGCTCCAGCCGCTGACGGCTACGCACCAGCGCATCGGGCATCTCGGTGCGCAGAAAGTCCATCACCGCTTCCCGCACTTCGCAGCGTAGGTCGAAAGCGATGCCGGCATTGCGCGCCGACAGAAGACCGCGCAGTTCCAGCGCATCGGCGCGATGGTCGGTCACCTGCAATATCGCCACGCGCCCGTCCCACCGGCTGTTGGCTTTCACCGCATCGACGAAAGCATCGCGGATACGCGCCACGTCGGCGGCGGGATCGACATAGAAAAATACCGTGCCCAGCAGGTCCGACGTTTTCGTCGTCCAGTTCTGAAACGGCTTTTCCAGAAAATAGGACACCGGCACCACCATGCGCCGATCGTCCCAGATGCGCACCACGACGAAGGTCAGGGTGATATCTTCGATCCGGCCCCATTCCCCTTCCACGATCACCACATCGTCCAGGCGAATGGGCTCGGAAAAGGCCATCTGGACGCCGGCGATCAGATTCTTGAGCGCGGGCTGCGCCGCCGCGCCCACCGCCAGGCCGACCAAGCCGGCCGACGCCGCCAGCGTGACCCCGATAGACCGGACGCCGGGAATGGCGATCAGCACCATCGCGATCACCAGCACCGCGATCATGCTCTGGGCGATGCGGTAGAGGATGCGCACGCGCGTATGCCGCTGCCGCGCCTTCAGATTATCCTCGGCGCTGATGTCGCTATGGCTTTCGATCATCTGCCGCACCGCCCGCAGTACCCGAAGCAACAGCCAGCCAGCAAGCAGCGCGAAAAGCATCTTCGACCCGATCGACCAGAGCGACTCCACCCGTGGACCAAGCTCCAGTGGCTGGACGCCCGCGCCCAGCGCGAACAGCACGACCAGCCAGCGCGTCGGCTGGAAGATCGCAGGCAGCAGGATCGGCGTCATACGCGCGCGCACCACGCGCACGGCAATGGCGTAGAGCACCCAATGGATCAGGAAGGCCGCGACGACCGAAGACGCGATGGAAACCGCGGCCAGCGACGTGATGTTGAACAGGCTAATGTCCGGCATGATGGGAGCAACGCCATTGCGCGCGGATTGTTTCGCAGGCGCAGCATAGGATGGAGATTGGAGGTTGTGCTCGCGCTCAGCTGTCTCCGAAATCCTCCCCTATAAGGGGAGGTGGCAGGCACGCAGTGCTTGGCGGAGGGGTGTCCTGCTATCGACAGGGCGACACCCCTCCACCGGCTCCGCCGGTCCCCCTCCCCTTGCAGGGGAGGATTTCCTTTTGTCGCTCAGCCCCCGCGCAGCAGGCCCACGGCAGCGTCCTTTTCGAACAGATAGAGGCAGATGCGCGCCGCCTGGCCGCGCGCGCTAGCCAGCCCGCCGTCACGTTCGATCAACAGATGCGCGTCGTCCCGCGCCGCGTCCACCAGCGCCGCGACATGCTCCGGGCTGGCCAATTTCATCACCGCCTCGCCAGACTGGCGCGTGCCCAGCACCTCGCCCGCGCCGCGCAGCTTCAGATCCTCCTCGGCGATGCGAAAGCCGTCATTGGTTTCGCGCATCAGCGCCAGCCGCGCGCGCGACGTTTCGCCCAGCGCGTTGCCGCGCAGCAGCAGGCATGTGGACGGCTTGTCCCCGCGCCCCACCCGCCCGCGCAGCTGGTGCAGCTGCGCCAGGCCGAACCGGTCCGCGCCCTCTATGATGATAAGGCTGGAGTTTGGCACATCGACGCCGACCTCGATCACGGTCGTCGCCACCAGTATCTGCGTCCGGTTGCCGGCAAAGGCTTCCATCGCCGCGTCCTTTTCCGGCCCCTTCATCCGGCCATGGACCAGGCCGACGCGATCGCCGAACCGCAGCCGCAGCGATTCCGCCCGCGCCTCGGCCGCCGCCTGGTCGCTGGTTTCGCTTTCCTCCACCAGCGGGCACACCCAATAGGCCTGCCCGCCGCTTTCGACATGGCGGGCGAGCGCATCGACCACTTCGTCCAGCCGGCTCGCCGCCATCACCAATGTCTGGATCGGCTGGCGGCCAGGCGGCATTTCGTCGAGCCGCGACACATCCATTTCGCCATAATAGGTCAGCGTCAGCGTGCGCGGGATCGGCGTCGCGGTCATCACCAGCAAATGCGGCGCGCGTTCCGCCTTGTTCGCCAGCATCATCCGCTGCGCGACGCCGAAACGGTGCTGCTCGTCGATCACGGCAAGGCCCAGCGCCTTGTAACGCACCGCCTCCTGAAAGATGGCATGCGTGCCGACCAATATGTCGATGCTGCCATCGGCCAGCCCCATCAGCGTCGCTTCGCGCACCTTGCCCTTTTCGCGCCCGGTCAGGATCGCGATTTCGATGGGCAGGCCCGACGTCATCTTGCGCAGCGTTTCATGATGCTGCCGCGCCAATATCTCGGTCGGGGCCAGCATTGCCCCCTGCATCCCCGCCTCCACCGCGTTCAGCAGCGCCATCAGGGCGACCAGCGTCTTGCCCGACCCCACATCGCCTTGCAGCAGCCGCAGCATCGGCGTCGATTGCGCCATGTCGCCCTCAATCTCGCCGATCGCCCGGCGCTGCGCGCCCGTCGGCGCGAAGGGCAGTTTCAGCATCGCGCGCAGCCGCCCGTCGCCCTCTATCGACACGCCGCGTCGGCGGCGCGACGATTGCCGTACCAGCATCAGCGCCAGTTGCCCGGCGAAAATCTCGTCATAGGCCAGCCGCTCGCGCGCGGGGCCATCGCCCGGATCGGCATGCGCGCGGGCCAGCGCTTCTCGCCAGGCGGGCCATCCCTTGCGCGCCAGCAGGCTGGGTTCGATCCATTCCGGCAGGCCTGGCGCGCGGGCCAGCGCCTGCGCCGCCAGGTCGCGCATCCGGTTATTGGTCAGCCCTTCGGACAGGCCATAGACCGATTCGCGCGCCGGCACCGTGTCCGCTTCCTCGGGCGGCAGCACATGGTCGGGATGGACGATCTGGAGGTTTTCGCCATAGGCTTCCAGCTTGCCCGACACGAATTTGGGTTCATTGAGCGGCAACAGCTTGCGCGGCCAGCCGCTATTCTTCCCGAAATAGACGAGGGCGACGCCATTGCCATGCCCGTCCACCGCCAGCACGCGGAACGGCGCGCGCGCGCTGCCGCCGGCGCGATAGTCGATGGGCGTCAGCACCGTGCCGATGATCCGCCCGGCGTCGGCCATGTCCAGCCGGTCAGTCAGGTGGCGATCGACCCAGCTGACGGGCAGATGGAAGGCGACGTCGACCGCGCGCTCCAGGTCCAGTCGCTCCAGCGGACGGGCCAGCGCCGGTCCTACCCCTTTGAACAGGGAAATTTCGGCAAAGATCGGATTGAGAATATCGGGTCGCATGGCTATCTGCTGCCTCTCTATCCAAGCCGGACTGGTGCGCAAGCGGCGTATCGCCGGCCGGCTTACCCTTACCCGTTGGTGCTGAGTAGGGACTGAGCGAAGTCGAAGGCCCATATCGAAGCATCAGCGCTTCGCCCAGTCCTTCGATACGCCGTTTCGACAAGGCTCAACGGCTACTCAGGACGAACGGAAACGCTGATGAACGCCGACACTCCCCATCTGCGCCGCATGAAGTTTCGCGCCTGGCATCGCGGCACGCGCGAATCGGACTATACCGTTGGCGGCTTCTTCGACCGCTATCACGCGACCTGGAACGAAGAGGAAATCGCGTGGTTTGAACGCTTCATGGAAGAACAGGATGCCGACATCATGGGCTGGGCGATGGGGACGATCCCCGTGCCCGATGAATGGAAGGGTCCGATGATGGACCGGTTCCTGAAACTCGATTTCGTGAAAATCGTCTGAAATCATCCTCCCCTGCAAGGGGAGGTGGCAGGCCGAAGGCCTGACGGAGGGGTGTAACCCTCTCAATAATGTGACACCCCTCCACCGGCTTCGCCGGTCCCCCTCCCCCTAAGGGGGAGGATGAAAGAGCAGAATGACCGATCTTCAAAAAATCCTCAGCGCCAAGGCGCCGATCACCCTGGCGGGCGTGCCGGCCGGGTTCCTGCCCTGGCTGCTCGCGGATCTGGCGCGCGCGGGGGGCGGAGCGGCAGCGGGCCGCGCCGTCTTCATCGCCGCCGACGAACAGCAGGCGCGCGCCATCGCCGACACCGCGCCCACCTTCGCCCCGGAACTGGAGCTGATCGACATTCCCGCCTGGGACTGCCTGCCCTATGATCGCGCCAGTCCGTCGCTACGCGCGGCGTCGGCGCGTCTGGCGGGGCTTCACGCATTGCAGGTCAAGCCCAAGGGACCGCAGCTTGTCGTCACCACGCTGGCGGCGATGACGCAGCGCACGCTGACCCCCTTTCGCGTGCGGCAATTGGTGGCGAAGCTCGCGCCCAAGGAACGGATCGCGATCCAGCGGCTGGCCGAGATGTTGCAGGCCAATGGCTATGTCCGCACCGATACCGTTCATGACCGGGGCGAATTCGCCATCCGCGGCGGCATTGTCGACTTGTTCCCCGGCGGCGAGGAGCAACCGCTGCGGCTCGACTTTTTCGGTGACGAGATCGAGACGGTCCGCCGGTTCGACCCGTCCGACCAGCGCACCACGGGCAGCGTCGATGGCTTCACTCTGCTCCCGGCGTCCGAAGCATTGCTGGACGAGGACACGATCAAGCGGTTCCGGCTGCGCTATCGCGAGACATTTGGCGCAACCGCGACCGGCGACCCGCTCTATCAGGCGGTCAGTGACGGCCGCCGCCTGGCCGGCATGGAACATTGGCTGCCGCTGTTCGAAGAAAAGCTGGTGCCGCTGACCGATCATCTGGGCGATGCCGTGATCGTGCGCGATTCCGGGGTGGCCGGCGCGGCGGAAAACCGGTTCGAGGCGATCCGCGATTATCACGCCAACCGGGTGCAGGCGAAATCGTCCGATCCCGGCTCCTATCGTCCGCTCAAACCCGACGCCCTTTACCTGAACGCGGCCGAATGGGACGCGGCGGTGGCATCGCTGCCGATGCATGCGACCACGCCTTTCCACGAGCCGGAAAGCGCGACGGTGCTGGACTTCGCGGTCGACGGGCCGCGCGATTTCACCCCCGAACGCGCGCAGAACAGCAATATCTACGACGCGGTCAGCGCCCATATCGACGGCCTGCGCCGCAAGAAGAAGAAGGTGGTGATCGCCAGCTATTCGGCGGGCGCGCGCGAACGCCTGTCCGGACTGCTCGCCGATCATGGCGTGGCGCGGATCGCTGCGGCCGATGACTGGCAGGAGGCGCTGGGCCTTGCCGCCGATGGGCGCGTCGCGCTGATCGTCCTTGGCCTCGACCATGGCTTTACCGCGCCCGATGTCGCGGTGCTCACCGAACAGGATATGCTGGGCGACCGGCTGGTGCGCCGCGCCAAGCGCAAGAAGAATGCGGACGCCTTCCTGCAGGAACTCGCCACGCTGACGCCCGGCGACCTCGTCGTGCATCGCGACCATGGCATAGGCCGCTATGATGGGCTGACGCAAATTCCGGTGTCGAAGGCCGCGCATGATTGCGTCGCGCTGGAATATGCCGGCGGCGACAAGCTCTATGTGCCGGTCGAAAATCTCGAAGTCCTCTCGCGCTATGGCTCCGAAACCGATGGCGTAAGCCTCGACAAGCTGGGCGGCGAGGCCTGGCAGCGGCGCAAGGCGAAGATGAAGGAGCGCATCCGCGAGATTGCGGGCGAGCTGCTCAAGACCGCCGCCGCCCGCGCGCTGCGCCCCGCCACCGTCGCGGAACCCGATGTCGCGGGCTATCCCGCCTTTGTCGACCGCTTCCCCTATCAGGAAACCGACGATCAGGATCGCGCGATCAGCGACGTGATCGAGGACCTTGGCGCGGGCAAGCCAATGGATCGGCTGGTGTGCGGCGACGTGGGTTTCGGCAAGACAGAGGTCGCGTTGCGCGCCGCCTTCGTCGCGGCGATGGCCGGGATGCAGGTCGTCGTCATCTGCCCCACCACGCTTCTGGCACGCCAGCACCACATGAATTTCGTCGACCGCTTCCGTGGTTTCCCGATCGAGATCGGCCGGCTGTCGCGCCTGATCCCGGACAAGGAAGCAAAAGCGGTGAAGGCGGGCCTGGCCGATGGCAGCATCGACATCGTGGTTGGCACTCATGCCCTGCTCGCCAAGGGGATTGAGTTCAAACGGCTGGGCCTCGTCATCGTCGATGAGGAACAGAGGTTCGGCGTCACCCACAAGGAACGCTTGAAGGGCCTCAAGACCGACGTGCATGTGCTGACGCTGACGGCGACGCCGATTCCGCGCACGCTGCAAATGGCGATGTCGGGCCTGCGTGAATTGTCGGTCATCCAGACGCCGCCGGTCGATCGGCTCGCCGTGCGCACCTATGTCATGCCCTGGGACGGGGTGGTCATTCGCGAAGCGCTGCTGCGCGAACATTATCGCGGCGGGCAGAGCTTCTTCGTCGTGCCGCGCATCGCGGACCTTACGGAAGTCGAGGAGTTCCTGCGCAACGAAGTGCCCGAGGTCAAACCCATCGTCGCCCACGGCCAGATGTCGGCGACCGAGGTGGAGGAGCGCATGTCGGCCTTTTACGACAAACGCTATGACGTGCTGCTGTCGACCACCATCGTCGAATCCGGCCTCGACATCCCCAGCGCCAATACGCTCATCATCCATCGCGCCGACCGCTTCGGCCTTGCCCAGCTCTACCAGTTGCGCGGGCGCGTCGGCCGGTCCAAGACGCGCGCCTATGCCTATATGACGACGCCCGCCAACCGCATCATCACCGACACGGCGGAAAAGCGGTTGAAGGTGTTGTCGGACCTCGACACGCTGGGCGCGGGCTTCCAGCTTGCCTCCCACGACCTCGACATTCGCGGCGCGGGCAATCTGGTCGGCGATGAACAGTCGGGCCACATCAAGGAAGTGGGCTTCGAACTCTACCAGTCGATGCTGGAAGACGCGATCCTGGACGCCAAGGCCGGGGGCATCGCCGAAGAACGGCGCAGCGAGGAATTTTCGCCGCAGATCAGCGTCGACGCGCCGATCCTCATTCCAGAAGAATTCGTCCCCGACCTCGACCTGCGCATGGGGCTATATCGCCGCATCAACGAACTGGCGGATCGCCAGGGACTCGAATCCTTCGCCGCGGAACTGATCGACCGTTTCGGCAAGCTGCCGCTGCCGACGCAAAATCTGCTCAAGATCATCGAGATCAAGCAGAATTGCCTGGCCGCCAACATCGCCAAGATCGATGTCGGCCCCAAAGGCGCGCTCGTCACCTTCTTCGAGGATCGCTTCCCCAAGCCGGAAAATCTGGTCGCCTATGTCCAGCGATTGAATGGGGTCGCCCGGTTGCGCCCCGACAACAAAATCGTGCTGGATCGCGCCTGGGGCGACCCGCAGGCGCGCCTCAATGGCGTGCTGCAATTGTCCAAGGGGCTGGCGAAAGCCGCAGGGTGAGGTCATGGGCGGCGCGCGTCATGCGCGCCCGCCCATGGCTCCTATCGTCAGCCGACGAAGGCGCGCTCGATCACGAACTGGCCGGGCGCCGCGTTGGAGCCTTCGGTAAAGCCCGCGCCTTCGAAATAGGCGGCGAACTGCTTGATCATCTCCATGCTGCCGCACATCATGATCCGGTCGGTTTCCGGGTCGAACTTCGCCGCGCCGGGGATCCCGGCGAACAGCGCGCCGCTCTCGACCAGCGCGTCGATGCGCTGCGTGTTGCCCTCGAACGGCTCGCGCGTGACGGTCGGCACATAATGGAATTGCCCGGGCGCCTGTTCGGACACCAGCGGATCTTCGGCCCATTTGGCCTCCAGATCGTCACGGAAGGCAAGGTCGGACACGCGGCGCACCGAATGGACGATCACCACCTGCTCGTAAAATTCATAGACGTCCGGGTCGCGCGACAGGCTGAGGAAGGGGGCCAGGCCCGTGCCGGTCGACAGCATGAACAACCGCTTGCCCGGCAGCAAGGCGTCGGTGACGAGCGTGCCGGTGGGCTTGCGGCCCAGATAAATCTGGTCGCCCGGCTGGATCAGCTGAAGCTTCGACGTCAGCGGGCCATCCTGCACCTTGATCGACAGAAACTCGATTTCCTCGTCCCAGCTCGGGCTGGCGACCGAATAGGCGCGCAGCAACGGCTTGCCATTGTCGCCCTTGAGGCCGATCATCACGAACTCGCCCGAACGGAAGCGGAAGCTGGCGGGGCGCGTGATGCGGAAGCTGAACAGATGTTCGTTCCAATGCTTCACCGACAGCACGGTTTCCACGGAAAGCGCGCCGGTGGGTTCCAATGCCGGCTTTTCGGTCGTTACGTCGGTCAACTAACTTCGTCCTTGCTCGCGTTGGCGCGGCCCGCGCCGCCTCAATTGCGGATCGTTCGCAACAGTTCAGATGCGCGCGAATTGGCCCTTCCGCGTCGCGAAGGCAAGGCCAAAAAAACTTGGGGGTGCCAAAGCGGCGGCTCGCGCCGCGCAGCGCGTCGTCAGCCGAACAGGCCCTTGGCGATGCCGCTCAATTCATTGGCGGGGTTGCCGTCGCCGTCCCGGTCGAACAGGCTGCCTAGCTGGCCCATGATCGCTTCCGGCCCGCCAAAACTGCCGATCAATTGCTGCAACTTGTCGGCCGACACGCCATGTTCGGCCGCCGTTTCGGCAAGCGCCGCCACGCTGGTTTCGCCCGATCCGATCTTCGCCGCGATCTCGCGCATCAGCGCCTGCATCTGTTCAGGCGTGACGCCGATCTGCGCGGCGACCGCTTCCAGCCCGCCCAGTTTGCCGATGATGCTGTCGAACATGCGCTTGCGCTCCTTTTCACTATCCATGCAGATTAGCAGGAGCGCCGGGCCAACGCAAAAAGCCCCTTCGCTTAAGGCGAGAGAGTATCGGGGTCCATGAGAAAGGGGCGGGAAACCATGGTCCCCGCCCCTTTCGGTCATGCTGTCGCTCGCGTCAGGCGGCGGTCAGCGCCGCGCCGCGCACGCCATCGTCGACATGCTCTTCGAACTGCGCGAAATTGTCGACGAAGGCCTTGACCAGAGTTGCCGCCGTTTCGTCATAGGCCTCGCCATCCGCCCAGGACGCGCGCGGATCGAGGATGGTCGAATCCACGCCCTCGACCGCCACCGGCACCTGGAACCCGAAATTGGGATCGGTACGGAACTGCGCATTGTTGAGGCTACCGTCGAGCGCGGCGTTGAGCAGCGCGCGCGTGACCTTGATCGGCATGCGCTGGATGCCCGGCATCGTCGCCTTGCCGCCCGACCAGCCGGTGTTGACCAGCCAGCAGGTGACGCCGCCCTTGTTGATCCGTTCTTTGAGCAAATTGCCATAGACCGAGGGGTGGCGCGGCATGAAGGGCGCGCCAAAGCAGGTCGAGAAGGTCGCGGTCGGTTCGGTCACGCCGATTTCGGTGCCTGCGACGCGCGCGGTGTAGCCGGACAGGAAATGATACATTGCCTGTTCGGGCGTCAGCCGCGCGATCGGCGGCAGCACGCCATAGGCGTCGGCGGTCAGGAAGATGATATTCTTCGGGACCGGCCCCAGATTCTTCTCCGACGTATTGGGGATGAAGTCGATCGGGTAGGAGCCGCGGCTGTTTTCAGCGAGGCTGTTGTCATCCAGGTCGATGGCGCGGGTTTCCTCGTCCATCACGACATTTTCCAGCACCGTGCCGAACCGCTTGGTGGTGGCGAAGATTTCCGGTTCGGCCTCGGCCGACAGGTTGATCATCTTGGCGTAGCAGCCACCCTCGAAATTGAAGACCGCCGTGTCCGACCAGCCATGTTCGTCGTCACCGATCAGCGTGCGGCTGGCGTCGGCCGACAGCGTGGTCTTGCCGGTGCCGCTGAGGCCGAAGAAGACCGCCGTATCGCCGTTCGCGCCGATATTGGCCGAACAATGCATCGGCATCACGCCCTTGGCCGGCAGCAGATAGTTGAGGATGCCGAACACGCTCTTCTTCATCTCGCCGGCATAGGCGGTGCCGCCGATCAGGATCAGCTTTTCGGTCAGGTTGACCGCGATCACCGTTTCGCTGCGGCAGCCGTGGCGCGCGGGATCGGCGCGGAAGCTGGGCAGGTCGATGATGGTATATTCAGGCGCAAATCCGGCCAGTTCCTCGGCGGTGGGCCGCACCAGCAGCGTGCGGATGAACAGATTGTGCCAGGCAAATTCGTTGATGACGCGCACATTGACGCGGTGCTCAGGCTGCGATCCGCCGAACAGGTCGGCGACGTAGAGCGTGTCCTTTTCGCCCAGCGCCTTGAAGAAATCATCCTTCAATGCCGCGAAATGCTCCGGCGTCATCGCGACATTGGTGTTGCCCCACCAGACCGTGCTTTCGGTTTCGGCGTCGCGGACGATGAACTTGTCCTTGGCGCTGCGGCCGGTGTGCTTGCCGGTCTTGACGACCAGCGGGCCGTCCTTCGACAGCTTGCCCTCGCCATTGCGCACGGCCGCTTCGACCAGCGGCGCGGTGCCGAGATTCCAATGCTGGGTGGCATGGGTAGTGATGCTCTGGTCCGCCAGGGTGATAGAGGATTTGGCCTGCACGCCTTTGCTCCTGTCTATGTTGTCGCCCCGCGCATGCCATCATGGTCGGGGTCGATCCGCCTCCCCGTCGCCCTTTTCGTAAGGCGTCCGGCTTGCTGACATATTTCGCATAGGGCGTGACGCGGGCAGCGTCAAATTGAGTCGATGCTGCGCCGCAACCTACAGCATGGCGCGTCACGGCCCGGCATCGTCAGCCTTTCTTGCAGCCCCGCGTGCCATGGTCTAACGCTGCTGCGCTCTGCAACCTGATCAGCCGGGACGCCGCATGACCGCAACCATCGCATTGGTGGACGACGACAAGAATATCCTGACCTCCGTGTCGATCGCGCTACAGGCCGAAGGCTTCGTGACGCGCATCTATCCCGATCCCGAAGGCGCGCTGAAGGCGCTGCTCGACAATCCCGCCGACCTCGCCGTCTTCGACATCAAGATGCCGCGCATGGACGGGCTGGAACTGCTGCGGCGACTGCGCGAAAAAAGCGCGATGCCCGTCATCTTCCTCACCTCCAAGGCCGATGAGCTGGATGAGGCGCTGGGCTTGGCCATGGGCGCGGACGATTATATCTCCAAGCCTTTCTCGCAGCGGCTGCTGATCGCGCGCATCCGCGCCATATTGCGCCGGGCCGAAGCCAATCGCACGCCCGAAGCCAGCGATGAGCCGGTCGCCGAACCGATCGTGCGCGGGCGGCTGGAAATGGACCCGGCCCGGCACCGGGTCAAATGGGATGGCAAGGACGTGACGCTGACCGTCACCGAGTTCCTGATCCTGGAAACGCTTGCCCAGCGTCCCGGCGTGGTCAAGAACCGCAACCAGTTGATGGACGCCGCCTATCAGGACGACGTCTATGTCGATGACCGCACCATCGACAGCCATATCAAGCGCCTGCGCCGCAAATTCCGTGAGGTAGACAGCCAGTTCAATGCAATCGACACGCTCTATGGCGCCGGATACCGATTCTCCGAGGAATGACCGCCTGCCCGCACCGGTGCGCTGGTCGGGGCGGGTCAGCCTCACGCCGCGCATCCTGGCGGTCAATGTGTTCGCGCTGGCGCTGCTGGCGGGCGGGTTTTTCTATCTCGACAGCTATCGCACCCGCATCGTCGACGATCGGCTGGCCCAGTCCGCGCGGGAACTGAAGCTGCTCGCCATCGGGCTGGATACCGCCCCGGCCGATCGGCAGGACCGGCTGATCGCCGCCTACGCGCGCCAGACCGGCGACCGGGTGCGCCGCTATGGCGCCAATGGCGCGCTGATCGCCGACAGCTTCGCCATGGATGCGCCGCGCTATGAACTGCGCTCGCCCGAAGACGAAGCCTTGCGCCGTCATGTCGCGCGCTTCCTTGACAAGATGGTCGATCGCGTCGTGTCCGCCGATCGCCCGCCCGATTTTGAGGAGCCAGTGGTCGATCGCGCCAGCGCCTGGCCCGAACTGGTCGCCGCGCGCCGTTCCGGTCGGCCCGAAGCGATGAACCGCTACGCCCCCGACCGCACCTTCATGATCTCGGCTGCCGTGGCGATGAAGGACGGGACCAGCCTGCTCGCGACCGAAAATGCGCGCGACATCACCCGCACCGTGCGCGCCGAACGCTTCCGCCTGGGGCTGGTGCTGGGTGCGGCTGTGCTGGCGTCAGTGCTACTCTCGCTGTTCCTGGCCCGCACCATCGTCCAGCCGCTCCAGCGCCTCGCGCGCGCCGCCGTGCGCGTGCGACTGGGCCGCGCGCGCGAGGTGACGGTGCCACGCCTGCCCGAACGGCGCGACGAAATCGGCATGCTGGCCCGCGCCCTGTCCGACATGAGCCATGCGCTGCGCCAGCGGATCGACGCGACCGACGCCTTCGCGGCGGACGTGAGCCATGAGCTCAAGAACCCGATCGCCTCGCTGCGCTCCGCGCTCGATTCGCTCGAACGGGTGGACCGCCCGGATCTGCGCGCGCAATTGATGGCGATTGCGCAGGATGACGTGCGCCGGCTCGACCGGCTCGTCACCGACATTGCCGAAGCCTCGCGCGTCGACGCGGAACTGTCGCGCACCCGCTTTGAACCCATCGACCTGGGCCTGCTGATCGAGAAAATGGTGATCGCCCGCGAAGCGCGCGGCGTGCCGCGTGGCGTGCGGCTGGCCTTCGCCCGCCCGCGCAAGGATGTCGCCGTCGTGCTGGGCGAAGAAGGCCGGCTGGTGCGCGTGCTCGACAATCTCATCGACAATGCCGTGTCCTTTTCGCCCGACGGCGGCCTTGTCCGCATCATCGCCACGGTGGCGGACGACCAGGTGCTGGTCAGCGTCGAGGATGAAGGGCCGGGCGTCCCCGAATCCGAGCGCGAACATATTTTCCGCCGCTTCCACAGCGTCCGGCCCGAAGGCGAAAGTTTCGGCAAGCATTCGGGCCTGGGCCTCGCCATCGCCCGATCCATCGTCGAAGGGCATCAGGGCCGCATCAGCATCGGCGACCGCGAGGATGCGCAGCGCGGCGCCAGCTTCGTCGTGCGTCTGCCGATGGCGGTGGCGCGCGACCCCGGCATTGTTTCGGAATAAGACGCCAGCGCGACGCTCGCCCATTTTCATTGATGCCGACAGGCGTTAGAAGAGGCGGGATAATGGCGCGCGCCCTTTCCTCCGAAACGCTGCATGCGACCAGCGTGGCCATTGATGGCCGGGCTGTCCTGCTGTGCGGTCCGAGCGGCGTCGGCAAGTCCGACCTGGCGCTGCGCCTGATCGACCGTGGGGCAACGCTGGTCAGCGACGATTATACGCTGGTCCAGCGCATCGACGGCGCACTGCGCGCCACCGCGCCCGACACCATCGCGGGAAAGATGGAGGTGCGCGGCCTTGGCATCCTGCCCATGCCCCATGGCGACGCGCCCGTCGCGCTGCTGTGCGACCTGTTCGACCAGGTCGACCGGATGCCGCCCGAAGGCCTGTCCCGCGCCGTCGCCGGCCTACAGGTGCCCGTCGTCAAGATCGCCCCGTTCGAAGTCTCCGCCGCGATCAAGGTCGAACTGGCGCTCAGGGCGCTTACGCCGCGATGACCGCATCCCACCCCAAATCGATCCTGCTGCTGTCGGGCCTGTCGGGCGCGGGCAAGACCACCGCGCTCAAGACGCTGGAGGATATGGGCTGGGAAGTCGTCGACAATCTGCCGCTGATGCTGCTCGACCGGCTGCTCGACACGCCTTTGCCCGTCGGCCATGGCGCGGATGCCGACCGGCCGCTGGCGCTGGGCATCGACGCGCGCACGCGCGGCTTTGACGCCGGCGCCATCGTGCGCCGTATCAAGGGCCTGCGCGAACGCCACGGCCATGACATCGAAACCCTGTTCCTCGACTGTTCCGACGCCGAACTGGAACGGCGTTTCGCCGAAACCCGCCGCCGCCACCCGCTGGCGGCCGATCGCCCCGCCGCCGACGGCATCGCGCGCGAACGCGAACTTACAGAACCGCTGCGCCGCTGGGCCAGCCAGGTGATCGACACCACCAGTTTCACCAGCAATGCCCTGCAACAGGAAATGCGCGACCGCTTTTCGCGGCCCGGCCTGTCGGAACCGGTGCTGACCATCCTGTCCTTCGGCTTTTCGCGCGGGGTGCCGCGCAACGCCGACCTGATGTTCGACATGCGCTATCTGCGCAATCCGCACTGGGACGATGCGCTGCGCCCCAAAACCGGGCTGGAGGCCGACGTCGCCGCCTATATCGCGCAGGACCCCGCCTATGACGACAGCGTGCGCCGGATCGAGGATCTGCTTATCACGCTGCTGCCGCGCTATGCCGAAGGCGGCAAGACCTACATCACCGTAGCGTTCGGCTGCACCGGCGGGCGGCATCGGTCCGTCCATGTCGCCGATCGGGTCGCGAGGCACTTGCAAGCCGCCGGCTTTTCGCCCACGGTTCTGCACCGCAATATAGAATCAGCGCCCCAGGACAGCCTGGAGAAGCGCCGACCGGGAGGCCCGAAAGCAGAATCATGATACAGGTGGGCCGCACAAGCACATGATCGGACTCGTACTCGTCACCCATGGGTCGCTGGCGACCGAATTTGTCGTCGCCATGGAACATGTCGTTGGGCCGCAACAGCAGATCGCGACGATCTGCATCGGCCCGGAGGACGATATGGAATTGCGCCGCGCGGACATCGCTGCGGCGGTCGCGCGCGTCAATGATGGCGCGGGCGTCATCCTTCTCACCGACCTGTTCGGCGGCACGCCGTCAAACCTTGCCATCTCGCTGCTCAAGGCCGGCGAGATCGAGGTGATCGCCGGCATCAACCTGCCCATGCTCATCCGCCTGGAAAGCGCGCGCAAGGTGATGGACGTGCGCGCTGCCGTCGCCGCCGCGCGCGAGGCGGGCCAGAAATATATCAGCGTCGCATCGGAATTGTTGGGCAGCACTGCATGAACGAAATCAGCCAGGACGTCCGCATCACCAACAAGCGCGGCCTTCACGCCCGCGCCAGCGCCAAATTCGTGACCCTGGCCAGCGGCCTGCCCGCTGAAGTCACCGTCAGCAAGGACGGCCATCACGTCACTGGCACGTCGATCATGGGGCTGATGATGCTGGGCGCGGCGATGGGCGACCAGATCACGATCAAGGCGACCGGCCCGGACGCCGCGCAGGCGCTCAGCCAGCTCGTCACCCTGGTCGAGGACAAGTTCGGCGAAGAGTGACGCCCGCCGCCGACGGCGGAAAATGCGTGCCAAGTGTTGATCGTCATCCCCGCGAAGGCGGGGATCCATCCTGCCACGCTGCACTTGCGCTGATGTCGGGCATTGGGTTCCGCCATGGCCTATGGCCGCCCCTCGGGTTGCGGGAATGACGACTTTCGAAGGCGCATAATTGCAAAGCGACTGACATTTCTTCCGTCATGCCAGCGAAGGCTGGCATCTCAGGCGATGGTGCGCAACGATGAGACATGGCGCGCGGCGGCTAAACCTACATCATGACCAACAAGGCTCGTGGCGTCCTCTACATTGGCGTTACCGCCAATCTCGCCGCACGGGTGCTTCAGCATCGAAACGGCACCGGATCGACCTTCTGCAAGAAATATGGCCTCACCTGTCTCGTATTTGGTGGAGCCTCATGATGACATGACGCTCGCCATTGCTCGCGAAAAGGCGCTCAAGGCCTGGAAGCGCGAATGGAAAATTCGATTGATCGAGGGTAGCAATCCAGATTGGCGCGATCTGTCAGACCTCATTGCATGACCGCCCGAGATCCCAGCCTTCGCTGGGATGACGGCTGTGGGGGCGAGCCTGAGGCGCTATTGAATGACCGGGAATGGTCCCTTCCAAACAATCCTCCCCTGTAAGGGGAGGTGGCTGGCCGTAGGCCAGACGGAGGGGTGTCCCCCTCTCGACAGGGTGACACCCCTCCATCCCTTCGTGGTTCCCTTCCCCTTGAAGGGGAGGATTTTTACGGCCGCTCTTAATCGTTCTCAGCCGCGATCCTTCACCCCTCCGCCGCATCCCCCTCCCCCCGCATCCGGGTGAAGATATTCCATGTCGCGATGAACAGAGCCGCGATCACCGGGCCGATGACGATGCCGTTGAAGCCGAACAGCTCCAGCCCGCCCAGCGTGGAGATGAGCACCACATAATCGGGGATGCGGGTGTCGCGGCCGACCAGGATGGGGCGCAGCACATTGTCGACCGACCCGATCACCAGCGCGCCGCACACCACCAGCACCACGCCCTGCCATACCGCACCGGTGGCGAACAGATAGATGGCGACGGGCACCCACACGATCGCGGTGCCGATCGCGGGCAACAGCGAAAAGGCCCCCATAAGCACGCCCCAGAGCAAGGCGCCCTGAATGCCCAGCGCCCAGAAGACCAGCCCGCCGATCATCCCCTGCACGATGGCGACGACGATGCTGCCCTTGATCGTGGCGCGGGTGACGATGACGAACTGTTCGATGAGCGCCGTGCGCTGGCCCGCGCGCAGCGGCGCGGCCGCCGCGATCCTGCGCGCCAGCCAGTCGCCATCGCGCAGCAGGAAGAAGGCGAGATAGAGCATGACGCCCAGCGCCACGAAAAAGCTGAAGGCGCTCTGCCCGATCTGGAACGCCTGGCCTGCGAGCGTGCGGAAACTGCTGGTCAGGCCGCGCGTCACCATTTCCTGCGCCGCATAGAAATTGGTGATGCCCAGACGCTGGACATAGGGGCGCAACCAGTCGGGCAGCGCCGCGATCACATCGTAGAACAGGCGAACGAAATTAATCTCGCCCGACTGCACCTTGCCATAGAAATATGTCGCTTCCTGCAACAGCGCCGCCCCCAGGACGAAGGCGGGAACGATCACCAGCAACAGGATGAGCAGCAAGGTCAGCAGCGCCGCCGCATTGGTCCGGCCCGGCATCCGCGCGCGAATGCGATGGTGCACCGGCGCGAACACGATGGCGACGATCACGCCCCACAGGATCGCGGCGAAGAAGGGTTCGATCACCAGGGCGAAGGCGATCGACACCAGCAGGACGAAGCCAAGGAAGAAGCCATCCTCCAGCTTGGTCGAAAGGTGCATCGGGGGCGGATCGGAATCGGGCGTCATTGCGCATCCTTGGCAAAATCCTGTGCGCAAATCCATCGCCGCGCGCGGGCCAAGCCTGTCCTTTTGCGCCCGCCCCCGCTAAGGAAGCCGCCTGTTTATCTCCAGCATGGGCATATCGGCACAGTGGCACGCGAAATCACCGGTTTTTCCAACCCGCTGGTCAAGCGCGTCCGCAGCTTGCGGGAAAAGAAATATCGCAAGGCCGAAGGGCTGTTCCTGGCCGAAGGGCTGCGCATCCTGACCGAAGCGCGCGAGGAAGGCGTGCTGCCCGAAATGCTCTTCCATGCCGGCGCCACGCACCCGCTGGCGCTGGAGCTGATCGACGCGATCGAGGCGGCGGGCGGCGACGTCATCCTCACCACGCCCGACATCCTGTCCAAGATCAGCGGCAAGGATAATGCGCAGGCGCTCGTCGGCGTCTATCGCGACCGGCTGACGCCGCTCGCCGCGCTCGACAGGGACAGGGCGGACATCTGGATCGTCGCCCAGTCGCTGCGCGATCCCGGCAATCTGGGCACCATCCTGCGCACCGGCGATGCGGTCGGCGCGGGCGGCCTCATCCTGATCGACGATTGCGTCGATCCCTTCTCGGTCGAATCGGTGCGCGCCAGCATGGGCGCGCTCTTCACCCAGTCGATCACCCAGGCGCGGTGGGAGGAGTTCATCCCCTGGCTGCGCGGCGGCGCGGGGCAATTGATCGGCACCAGCCTTAAAGCCACGCAGGATTATCAGGAGCCGGCCTATCAAAGCCCCAGCTTCCTGCTGGTGGGCAATGAAGCGCAGGGCCTGCCCGCCGATTATGAGGCGCAATGCGACCTGCTGGTCAAAATGCCGATGCGCGGCAAGGCCGACAGCCTGAACGCCGCCGTCGCGACCGCAGTGATGGCCTATGAACTGCTGAACCAGAAGAGGCGAGACATCATGATCCGTTCGTCCTGAGGTGGGACTGAGCGGAGCCGAAGGCCCGTATCGAAGGAAACGCACCTGTCCTTCGATACGGGCCTTCGACTTCGCTCAGCTGTTACTCAGGACGAACGGGGCGCTAGATGAAATGAGGGGGCTAAACACCATGACACAGACCAGCGGCATCGGCGAAATGTGGCGGCACAAGCGGGTGCTGGCGGCCAGCCTGATCGGCACGGCGGTCGAATTTTACGACTTCTACATCTACGCCACCGCCGCCAGCCTGATCTTTCCCGCGCTCTTTTTCCCTGCCTCCTCCCCCACCGCGCAACTCATGGCCTCCTATGGCAGCCTGGCCCTTGCCTTCTTCGCGCGGCCGCTGGGCGCGGCGGTGTTCGGCCATTATGGCGACCGTGTGGGGCGCAAGGCCACGCTGGTGACGTCGCTGATGCTGATGGGTGGCTGCACGCTCGCAATCGGCTTCCTGCCGACCCATGCGCAGATCGGCTGGTGGGCGCCGCTGATCCTGTGCCTGCTGCGCTTTGGCCAGGGTCTTGGCCTGGGCGGCGAATGGGGCGGCGCGGCGCTGCTGGCGGTGGAAAATGCGCCGCCCGGCTGGCGCGCGCGGTTCGGCATGTTCCCGCAGCTGGGCGCGCCGGTCGGCTTCATCGCTGCCAACGGCCTGTTCCTGATTCTCGACACCACATTGTCCGAAGCGGATTTCCTCGCCTGGGGCTGGCGCCTGCCGTTCCTGGGCAGCGCGGTGCTGGTGTTCCTGGGCCTGTGGGTCCGCCTCAAACTCACCGAAACGCCCGAATTCGCCGCCGCGCAGGCGCAAGCGC
Organism: Sphingobium lactosutens DS20; assembly: GCF_000445105.1. Lineage (GTDB taxonomy): Bacteria > Pseudomonadota > Alphaproteobacteria > Sphingomonadales > Sphingomonadaceae > Sphingobium > Sphingobium lactosutens. The sequence goes on from NZ_ATDP01000109.1 coordinate 205,323, forward strand.
CGCCACCCGCCGTCCCGCTCGCCACGCTGCTGCGCGATCATCTGGGCGCCGCCATCGCCGGCACCTTCGCGGTCGTCGCCTGCTTTGCTGTCTATTATATCGCCACCGCCTTCGCGCTGGGATACGGCACTACGACATTGGGCATCGACCGCAGCACCTTCCTGTCGCTGCAACTGGGCGCAATCCTTTTCATGGCGGTGGGCATCGTGCTGGCGGGCTGGTGGTCGGACAGGCGCACGCCGACGCGCGTGCTGGCCTGGGGCTGCGCGGGCACGACGCTGATGGGCCTTGCCTTCGGGCCGATGATCGGCACCGGCGCGCTGCTGCCCATCTTTGCAATCCTGGCGATCGCGCTGTTCCTGATGGGCTTTGTCTACGGCCCGCTGGGCGCCTATCTGCCCGCCCTGTTTCCGATCCAGCTGCGCTACACCGGCGCGTCCTTCGCCTTCAACCTTGGCGGCATCATCGGCGGCGCGCTCGCCCCGATCGTCGCCACCTGGCTGATCGCGGCGCAGGGGGTGGCGCTGGTCGGCCTCTACATGACGGCGGCGGCCGCCATCAGCCTGATGGGCCTGTGGTGGACCAGCCGCGCCGCCTGATCCTTCAACGCAGCACCCGCACCGCCACCCAGGCGCTTGGCAAGCCAACGATCAGGGCAACGCCCAGCGCATAAACCAGGAAAAATACCATGGCGAAGACGACCATCCCGGTCGTCCCGCCCGGCTCCTGCGGCTGCGGCCCTGCCAGCGTCACTACGACCATGACGGCAAAAGCGACCAACGCCAGCAAGGGGAAAGCGGACGCTGCAACCAGCATATGACGGCTCGCACTCCATTCCGGCCAGCGCCCCAGAGTGAATTTCGCAGCGCCAAAGCTCATCAGGATGGCGAGCAGCGCTGACCCGACAAGGAAACCCATCGCCCCTAAGCCGCGCAAGGCTGCTTGGGCAGCGTCGCTTGCGCCCCGTCCAGCGACAGCACCTCAAACCGCCCATCGGCGTAGCGGACGGTCACGATGTCGCGGGCGCGCAAATCCGCTCATAGCTGGCGAAAGGAGGGCGATCGCGCCGCGTCCGCAATGTGCACGTCACCTTGCGCATCCGTCATGAAGCGGGTTTCGCGCGATCCGGTGCGCGACGAGGCGATCAGCCGCACCATGCTGCGCGGCGGCGGCGCCTGCCCCTTGATCTGCGCCATGATCGTCACCGCCTTGCCCTTGCACGACAGGTTGAGCGCGCCGCCGGTGGACGAATCCCACTCACCGTTCAGATATTCGCCGATGCCGTTCTGATAGGCATAGTTCCACATGGATTTTCCGGCCGCCGGCAGTGCGGCCGGCAATGCCAACGCCGCAAGTCCCAGGATGATGCGCATCTCTCTCCTCCTCGTCGTCACGGAAAGAATAAGCGCGCCTGGCAGCCCTGTGGTTCCCAGAAAGGCAATAGGTGCCCCAAGGGCCGGAACGCAAAAAAGGCGGCGAGCCGAAGCCGCCGCCTTTTTCTCTACCTTCAGGCCTGATCGCGCGGCGATCAGCCTTCGCTGCGGACGTCGCGGCGCTCGGCGATGCGGGCGCGCTTGCCGGTGCGGCCACGCAGATAATAGAGCTTGGCGCGACGCACGACACCGCGGCGGACGACGGTGATGCTGTCAATGTTGGGCGAATAGAGCGGGAACACGCGCTCCACGCCTTCGCCGAACGAAATCTTGCGCACGGTGAAGTTGGAGCCCATGCCCTTGTTCGAGCGGGCGATGCACACGCCTTCATAATTCTGGACGCGGCTGCGGTCGCCTTCCTTGACCTTGACGCCCACGCGCAGCGTGTCGCCGGGGCGGAAGTCGGGAATATCCTTGGCGAGGGCGGCGATGTTTTCCGCCTCGATCTGCTGGATGATGTTCATGTCACTCAGTCCTTGGTCGTTCGTTGCGCACCAGAGGGCGGCTGGTCCCGAACGCCGATATGACGTTCCCAAAGGTCCGGCCGCCTTAGCCGTGTATCATCCTCCGCCCTTTGTTTCCGCCAGGCGGCGATCTTCGCATGATCCCCCGATCGCAACACTTGCGGGATCGTGCGCCCCTCCCATTCCACCGGGCGGGTATAATGCGGATATTCGAGCAACCCTGTTTCAAAGGATTCCTCGACTCCGCTGGAAGCCGCGCCCATTACACCGGGAAGCAACCGCACGCAAGCATCCAGCAGCAGCAAGGCCGCCATTTCGCCGCCCGACAAGATGATGTCGCCCATGCTGACCTGCTCGATCGGGCGGGCGTCGAAAATCCGTTCGTCAAACCCTTCGAACCGGCCGCACAAGATAGTCGCGCCCGGCCCCGCCGCCAGATCGCGCACGCGCGCCTGCGTGATGGGCTGACCACGCGGCGTCATTGCGAGCACAGGAAGGTCGGGCCGCTTTTCCAGCGCGTGATCCACCGCCTTGCCCAGCACATCGGCGCGCAGCACCATCCCCGCGCCACCGCCCGCCGGGGTATCGTCCACGGTGCGATGCTTGTCCGCCGCGAAGTCGCGGATCTGGATTGGGTCGCACGCCCACTTCCCCTCGCCCAGTGCCCGACCGGCGAGCGACAGCCCAAGCGGTCCGGGAAACATCTCCGGGTAGAGGGTCAGGATTTGCGCGGTGAAGCTCATCCGCGCCGCCGCGCCCGCAATCGGGCCGCGGAAAAGCCGCCGGCAAGGCACAGCATGCCGCAGATGAGCAATGTCAGGCCGAAGCGGATCAGTAGGTCCGACCAGCCATATTGGCGCATCAGGCCGGGCAGGATGAAGAGCAAGGGCATTGGCAGGACAAGTGCGAGCGCCACGGCGATCTTGACGCCAGCGCGCCAGCCAATCCCCCATAGCCGCCATCCGGCTGCGAGCAGGAACAGCAGATAGAGCGCCAGGACGATTTGCGGGACGACGGCCATGCGCCCGCGCTTAGGCGATGGCACGGGCAGCGTCCAGCATCCGCCGCATCATGGCTGGCGCGCGACCAGTTTCAATTCCTGAATCTGCGCGGTTGGGGTGGGCGCAAGCAGCAGCGTGCCGTCCACCCGCCCTCGGTCGCACGACCAGGTGAAGCTGCCCGACAGGTTGCCGCTGGCCGCGATCGGCGCATCCGTGCGGCAGGCCCCGACTTGCCCGCGCAATGCGTCGAGCCGGCGCCCCCAACCGTCGGCGTCATTGTCCAGCAGCATGTTCATCGCCAGACGGTCCCGCGCCGCCAGGATGTTGCCGGTGGCATAGATGCGGCCCGCAGCAGCATAGCCATCGGCCAGAAGCGGCGTCACCGGCAGATTGCGGGCAATCAGCGCCCCGGCCCGCTTCAACGCGACCGCCGCATCCCAGGCCGGACCCGCCCCGCGATTATAGGTGCGATTTGTGAAGACGAAGATGCCGACGCCATAGTCCGGCATCAGCATCACGTGGCTGCCATAGCCGGGATAGCCGCCGCCATGGGACAAGGTCAGCCCCAGGTCGCAATCCTGCGCGACCCGCATGCCAAAGCCATAGGCCGCCGCCTGTTTGCAGGCGTCCGGCCCGCTCTTGCCGTTGCGTTGCGCCGGCTTCACGAAATTGCTGCCCTGCGCCAGCATCCGCACCGACGCGCGCGCAACCGGCCCCTGATCGGCATCATTCCGCGCCGGCCAGGCCGACAGCAGGAAGGCGACCCAGCGCGCATAGTCGGTTGCGCTGGTCTGCAAGCCCCCCATCGCGCCAAATGCGCCGTCCGCCATGTCCGGCTCGCGCCGCCATCGCCCTTCTTCCCAGCGATAGCCCAGCGCGCGACGGTCCTGCGGCCATTCGCTTACCGCATAGCCGCTCGACGTCATGCCGAGCGGGGCGAGCAGGCGGGTTTCGACATAGCGGCGATAGGCCATGCCGCTGGCATTGGCGATTATTCGCCCGAGCAGCGCATAGCCCAGATTGCTATATACATAGCGGGTGCCCGGCGCGGTGCTGAACGGCACGCCCTGCGCCAACAGGCGCGTGAAATCCTGCTCCGGCATCGGGGTCTGCCGGTCACCCCATGGATTGTCGTCGACGAAGCCAGCGCTGTGCGTCAAAAGGTCGCGGATTCGGATGCGCGGACTGTCCCGTGTCGGATAGGTCCACTGGCGCAATTCAGGAACATGCCGCTCCGCCAGGTCATCCAGCAACAGCTTGCCCTCCTCCCGCAATTTCAAGATCGCAAGCGCAGTGAACGCCTTGGTCATCGACGCGATGCGGAACAGGCTGTCAGGCGTGACCGGGCGCTGCCGGTCCAGATCCTGCACGCCAAAAGCCTTTACATGCACCAGCCGCCCATTGGCGACGATGCCATAGACCAGGCCGGGGGCATGGCTGTCCTGCCGGAAGTCATGGAACAGGCGATCGATGTCGGCGGTGGCCGCAGCGATCGTCGCCTCGTCGGCCTGCGCGTGGGCAAGGGCGGGGAAGCACAGGAGCAGGAGCAGCAGCCAGACCTTCACAGGGTCCAGTCCTCCATTTTCAAGCCCTCGATATCCGCGAAATCCTTTTGATTACGCGTCACCAGAACCATCCCAAGCGCCAATGCCTGCGATCCGATCAAGCGATCGAAGCTGTTGCGGCGAATGCCGACCTGGGCCGCCACCTGCGTATAGGTCCGCGATGCTGCGTCATCAAATGGCGCGACATTCAGCAGAGAGAGGAAGGCATCCACCCGCCGCCCGTCCCCTGCCGCATCGCTGGACGTCCGATTGCCCACGCGCAATTCGGCAGCGGTTATCGCCGACACGCTCAATGCATCGAGGGCATCGCCCATGCGCCGCGCCAGCGGGGCGCTTCGTCCCAGCAGGAAATCGATGCAAACATTCGTGTCGAGCAGATAGAGCGACGTCGTCATGCGGCCTGGGTCGCGTCACGGCTCCAGTCACGCTCCCCTTGAGCCGTATCGTCCCGGCCATCCGCCATGAAGCCGGTAGACATGCTGCCGTAAAGTCCCATCAGGACCTCTCGCGCCCGATCCTGTCGCCAGAAGGAAAAGCTGCCATCGTCATGCGGGACAAGCGTCACTTCTTCGCCTTCCTCCAGCCCTAGCGCCTTGGGCAGGCGGAGCGCCAGGCTGTTGCCCGACTTGAAAATCTTGGCCTTATACTTTTCGCCCATGGGACAGCTCCGTATATACGGGTAGTATATACTATTCCACGAACGCTCCGTCAATCGTGGCGCCGCCGCCCTCCAGCGTCACCGCATGCATCGGCACCATGAAGCGTTTGCCATTGGCGCGCTCTATCTCAACAATGTCGCCCGCGCCGAAATTCTCGACGGCGACGATGGTGCCCAACACCTCGCCGGTGCTGGACGTGCAGGGCAGGTCGATGAGGTCGACATGATAATATTCGCCCTCGCCCAGCGGCGGCAGGGCCGATCGCGGCACCGTCAATTCCGTGCCGCGCAGCGCTTCGGCCGCACCGCGATCGCCGATTTCGGCAAAGCGGGCGACCGCGCCATTGGGGCCGGGGCGCAGCGACGTCAACGTCAGCATGCGCCCGGCGGCCATGAAGCCGCCATAGCCCTTGAGGCTGTCCGGCCCGTCGCCGAACAGCTTGAGACGGACCTCGCCCGTCACCCCATGCGCCCCTGTGACGACGGCCAGAGTGACAGGCTTGTCGGTCAAGTCGATCAGCCCTCGGCCTGCTCGGCAGTGGCTTCTTCAGCGGGCGCGGCGTCTTCAGCAGGAGTTTCGGCCGGCGCGTTGGCGGCTTCTTCCGCAGCCTTGCGGGCTTCTTCGGCCTCGGCAGCCTTGGTCGCGCGATCTTCCGCGCGATCCTTGGCCTTCTGGCCCGGCTCCGCCTTCTTGGGGTTGTTGCGGGCGGCGCGTTCCTTCACGCCGGCGGCGTCGAGGAAGCGGGCGACGCGGTCGGTCGGCTGCGCACCGGCGGCAACCCAGTGCTTCGCCCGCTCGACGTCCAGAACGACGCGCTTTTCATCGCCCTTGGGCAGGACGGGGTTGTAGCTGCCGATGCGCTCGATGAACTTGCCGTCACGCGGGGCGCGGCTGTCAGCGACGACGATACGGTAGTAGGGGCGCTTCTTGGAGCCGCCGCGCGACAGACGGATGGAGGTTGCCATGGATATTTGCCTTTCTGTTCAAACCAAATGGGATGTGATTGCTTATTTCTTCATGAAATTCTGAAAGCCGGGCGGCAGTTTCGGCATGTTGCCGCCAAGCCCGCCCAATCCGCCAAGACCCGACAGATCGGGCGGACCGCCCTGCCCTTCGGGACCGCCCGCGCCGCCGAGGCCGCCAAGACCACCGCCGCCGCCGAACATCTTGGCCAGCCCTTTAAGACCGCCCATCTTGCGAATCTTCTTCATCGCCGTTTCCATCTCCTGATGCATCTTCAGGAGCCGGTTGACCTCTTGCACCGTGGTGCCGGAGCCTTTGGCGATGCGAATCTTGCGCTTGGCGTTGATGAGCGCGGGCTTCTCGCGCTCCTTGGGCGTCATGGAGCCGATCATCGCGTCGAGATGGATCAGCGTCTTGTCATTGGCGCCGCTATTGGCCATCGCCGCCTGCGCTTTTTTCAGCCCCGGCAGCATGCCCGCCAGCGCGCCGAGGCCGCCCATGCGGCGCATCTGGTTGAGCTGCGCGCGCAGGTCGTTCATGTCGAACTGACCCTTGGCCATTTTCTTGGCGAGCTTGTCGGCTTCCTCGGCGTCGATCGTCTCGGCGGCCTTTTCCACCAGCGACACGACATCGCCCATGCCCAGGATGCGCTGCGCGACACGCTGCGGATGGAAAGGCTCGATCGCGTCGAGCTTTTCGCCCGTGCCCGCGAATTTGATCGGGCGGCCCGTCACCGCACGCATCGACAGCGCCGCACCGCCGCGCGCATCGCCGTCCATCCGCGTCAGCACCACGCCGGTCAGCGGCACCTGAGCGGTAAAGCTGGTCGCGACATTGACCGCGTCCTGACCGGTGAGAGAATCGACGACCAGCAGAATTTCGGCCGGCGTGGCGACATCGGCCACCGCCTTCATCTCGTCCATCAACGCCTGGTCGACATGCAGGCGCCCGGCGGTGTCGAGCATCACCACATCGAAGCCCTGGAGCTTCGCCGCCTGCAACGCGCGGCGGGCGATGTCGACCGGCTGCTGCCCCGCGATGATCGGCAGCGTCGCGACGTCCGTCTGCGTGCCCAGCACCGCCAGCTGTTCCTGCGCGGCCGGGCGCTGCACGTCGAGCGACGCCATCAGCACCTTCTTGCGCTCTTTTTCCTTCAGGCGCTTGGCGATCTTCGCGGTGGAGGTGGTCTTGCCCGATCCCTGAAGCCCCACCATCATGATGACGGCGGGCGGGGTCACGTCGATCATCAGGTCGGACGTGTCCGAACCCAGCGTTTCCGTGAGCGTGTCGGACACGATCTTGACGACCATTTGGCCCGGCGTGACCGAACGCAGCACATCGCTGCCCACCGCCCGCTCGGTCGCCTGATCGACGAATTGGCGCACCACCGGCAGCGCCACGTCGGCCTCCAGCAGCGCGATCCGCACTTCGCGCATCGCGGCGCGGACATCGTCCTCCGTCAGCGCACCGCGCCCACGCAGCTTGTCGAAGACCCCACCTAGGCGATCGCTGAGCGAATCGAACATCAACACCTCATCCGGGCCGAAGCCCTTAATAATCCGTAGCAGACCCCTCAAACGACAAAATCGCCGGCGGGCGAAACCTCGCCGGCCAGCGTCCATCCGATGCCCCCATTGGGCGTCCTGGAGTCGTCAGAGTCGAACGGCGAGCCGTCCTATGCTGGGCGTGCCCTTAGGGGAATGCGGGGGGAATGGCAAGCGGGGAGCGGTGGTAGCGGGCTGGGGTGGAGAGCTGACCATGTGTTTCATCTCGTCATCCCCGCGCAGGCGGGGATCCATCTTCCCAGCACGGCACGTGGGCGATAGTCGAGAGATGGGTTCCCGCCTTCGCGGGAATGACGAAGAAAGGTGGAAATTTCTTCCGTCATGCCAGCGAAGGCTGGCATCTCCGGCGATGGCGCGCAACGATAAGATATGGCGCGCGGCGACTACACATTGCCCGCGAAAAGGCGCTCAAGGCCTGGAAGCGCGAATGGAAAATCCGATTGATCGAGGCCAGCAATCCAGATTGGCGCGATCTGTCGGACCTCATTGCATGACCGCCCGAGATCCCAGCCTTCGCTGGGATGACGGCTATGGGGGCGAGCCTGAGGCGCTACTGAATGGCCATTAGTGGTCGCTCTTTGCCACTCCCTTCGTCATGCCGGGCTTGACCCGGCATCCCGCTTATCTGCCTTTGTGAAAAAGCGGGATCCCGGCTCAGGGCCGGGATGACGCTGCGGCCTCATGCTCACTGCGCCTCTTCCACATCGCCCTTCGTTGCTGAGGCTGTGATTCGCAACACTCCACCCGAACACCCGCTTTCCGATAGGATCGCCCCCGCGTAATTTTATGTCGCATTCTGCGGGAAATATGCGAAGCTAAGGGGAAAGCAGAGGGGAGCCTACACGCATGAGCTGGACACGCCGCAAGCCGATGGAGGCGATGGTGCCGCAGGTTAGCGGGCATCAACTCGCCCGCACCCTGTCCTGGCCGCACCTGCTGGCGCTGGGCGTCGGCGCGATCGTGGGGACGGGCATCCTGACGCTGATCGGCGTTGGCGCGGACCGGGCCGGCCCCGCCGTCCTCCTCTCCTTCGCCATTGCCGGCGCGATCTGCGCCTGCGCGGCGCTCGCTTATGCCGAACTGTCCACCATGATGCCGGCGGCGGGCAGCGCCTACAGCTACTCCTATGTCGTATTGGGCGAAGGCATCGCCTGGATCGTGGGCTGGTCGCTGATCCTGGAATATAGCCTCGTCGTGTCGACCGTGGCGGTCGGCTGGTCGGGCTATGCCGGCCCGCTGCTGACCCCGCTGGGTTTCCCGGAGGGGCTGACCAAGGGACCGGAGCTGGGCGGCATCATCAACCTGCCCGCCATCTTCATCATCGCCGTGGTCGCAGGGCTGCTGATGTTCGGCACGCGTGAGAGCGCGCGGCTCAACACCATCCTCGTCCTCATCAAGATCGTGACGTTGAGCCTGTTCGTCGCCTATGCCCTGCCCGCCTTCGACGCGGCGAACCTGGAGCCGTTCATGCCCTTCGGCTTTGCCAAGTCGATGAGCCCCGATGGCGTCGAGCGCGGGGTCATGGCCGCCGCCGCGATCATCTTCTTCGCCTTTTACGGCTTCGACGCGATTTCGACCGCGGCGGAGGAAGCGAAAAACCCCGACCGTGACCTTGCCATCGGCATCGTCGGGTCGCTGATCGTCTGCACGCTGATCTATGTCCTCGTCGCCGCCGCAGCGATCGGCGCGCTGCCCTTCACCCGTTTTGCCGACAGTCCGGAGCCGCTGGCGCTGATCCTGCGCGAAATGAACCAGGGCGGCGTGGCGCGCATCGTGGCCATCGCCGCGGTCATCGCGCTGCCGACGGTGCTGCTGGGCTTCCTCTATGGCCAGAGCCGCATCTTCCTGGTGATGGCGCGCGACGGCTTCCTGCCCCAAGGCCTCGCCCGCATATCGAAGCGCGGCACCCCGGCGCGGATCACGCTGGTGACGGCGGTGCTGGTCGCGATCATCGCGGGGCTGCTGCCGATCGACGAGATCGCGGCGCTGGCCAATGCCGGCACGCTGATCGCCTTCACTGCCGTTGGCCTCTGCCTCCTCGTCCTGCGCAAGCGCGCGCCCGACCTGCGCCGCCCGTTCCGCACGCCGGCGGCCTGGGTCGTGGGCATCGGCGCGGTCGCGGGCTGCGCCTATCTGTTCCTCAGCCTGCCGATGATGACGATCATGGCCTGCGCGGCCTGGAATGCGATCGGCCTGGCAGTGTATTTTCTCTATGGGCAGAAGCGAGCGGTCGCGACTTGAGGGCAGGCAACGCCAAACGGACATGGCTCGGTCAGTCGCCCACAGAACCAGTCCTCCGTTGGCAAAACTTGTCCCTCGACGGAGGACTAGGGCTGGCCTCTCCGTGCTTGTTGCTGACCCGGCATTGATGATGCCGTCATTTCCCCGCTTCCGTTCGGGCTGAGCTTGTCGAAGCCCTGCCCTTGCCTTTACCCCGCGCCAGCGAACTGATTCGATCCCAATCGCCACGCACTAATGCTAGCTTTTTCGCCCGGCTCCAGCCCTTGACCCGGCGCTCCATCTCCAGCGCTTCGATCCGCGTGGCAAAATATTCGGACCAGATCAGCTTCACTGACAGGCGGTTGGCTGTGAAACCCGGAACAGCGCCGTGTTCGTGGCTCGCGATCCTGCGTTCCAGATCGTCGGTATGGCCGACATACAGGGCGCCGCCGTTGCAATGAAGCATATAGGTCCAGAATGGCATGGCGGCAGAACACCAGAAAGACAGGGCTTCGACAAGCTCAGCCCGAACGGAGGTTGTGGCGTTTCGTGCCATGATATTCTACATGGCCGCGCATGGGACGCTTCTCGAAAATGCATGGTCTGGGCAATGACTTCGTGGTCATCGACGCGCGCGCCGCGCCGGTGGCCATGAACGAAGCGCGCGCCCGCGCCATTGCCGACCGTCATGCCGGCATCGGTTGCGACCAGTTGATCGTGATCGGCGATGCGCCCGATGCCGACGTGTCGATGCAAATCTTCAACGCCGACGGCAGCGAGGTGGAGGCGTGCGGCAACGCCACCCGCTGCGTGCCGCTGTTTATCGGGCGTGACGTCACCATCCGCACCAGGGCCGGCCTGCTCGACGCCCGGCTGATCGACGGCGGGGCCAGCGTCGACATGGGCGCGCCGCGGTTCGACTGGGACGCGATCCCGCTCGCCTACCCCATGGACACGCTGACGATGCCGGCGAGCTGGGAAGAGTTGCCCGCCCCCGCCGCAGTCAATGTCGGCAATCCGCATGTCATCTTCTTCGTCGATGATCTGGACGGCGTCGACACCGCACGGCTTGGCCCCATGATCGAGCAGGACCCGCTCTTCCCGCAGCGGGTGAACGTCAATTTCGCGCAGGTCGTGGGCGACGGCCACATCCGCCTGATCGTCTGGGAGCGCGGCGCGGGCCTGACGCGCGCCTGCGGCACCGGGGCCTGCGCCACCGCCGTCGCTGCGATCCGGCGCAAACTGGTGCACGGCCCTGTCACCGTGACGCTGCCGGGCGGCGATCTCATCATCGACTGGCGGCCGAGCGGCTCCATCCGGATGACCGGCCCCGCCACCCATGTCTTCGATGGCGAGGCGGACTGGTCGCGCTTCTGACATGAGCGGCCCCGACATCATCACCATGGGCTGCCGCCTCAACATCGCGGAGAGCGAGGCGATCCGGCAGATGGCGGCGGATCAGGACGACCTGATCGTCGTCAACAGCTGCGCCGTCACCGCCGAAGCGGTGCGCCAGACCCGCCAGGCGATTCGCCGCGCGCGACGCGAACGACCCGACGCGCGCATCCTCGTCACCGGCTGTGCCGCGCAGACGGAGCCGCAAACCTTCGCCGCCATGGCGGAGGTGGACGCTGTCATCGGCAACCGGGAAAAGATGGAGCCGTCGTCCTATATTTCTCCGTTCGGTTCGAGCGAAGTCGAGAAGCGGCAAGCGCATCCTGATCGTTTCTCGACTTCGCTCGAAACGAACGGCCTTTTTGAGCAGCCCTCAAAGGTCCGCGTCGCCGACATCATGACCGTGCGCGACACCGCGCCGCACATGGCCAGCGCCTTTGCCGACCATGCCCGCGCTTTCCTTGAGGTGCAGAATGGCTGCGACCATCGCTGCACCTTCTGCATCATTCCCTATGGCCGGGGGAACAGTCGCTCCGTCCCGGCGGGCGCGGTCGTGGACAAGGCGCGAGAGCTGGTGGACGCGGGCTATTGCGAAATCGTCCTCACCGGGGTCGACGTGACCAGCTATGGCCCCGACCTGCCCGGCGCGCCGACGCTGGGCCTGCTGGTCGAGCGCATCCTTAAAGGCGTACCTGACCTGCCGCGCCTGCGCCTCTCCTCGATCGACAGCGTGGAGATGGACGATCGCCTGTTCGACCTCGTCGCGCACGAACCGCGCATGATGCCGCATGTCCATTTGTCGCTTCAGGCGGGCGACGACATGATCCTCAAGCGCATGAAGCGCCGCCACAGCCGCGCCGACGCGGTGCGGATCGTCGAGCGGCTGAAGGCCGCACGGCCGGACATCAGCATCGGCGCGGACATCATCGCCGGTTTCCCGACCGAAGACGACGCGATGTTCGCACGCAGCCTGGCCCTGATCGACGATTGCGCCATCGTCCACGGCCATATCTTTCCCTATTCCCCCCGCGCAGGCACGCCCGCCGCGCGGATGCCGCAGGTCGACCGGGCGACGATCAAGGCCCGCGCCGCCCGGCTGCGCGCCGCCTGCGCGGACCGCCGCGACGCCTGGCTGCGCAGCCTGATCGGCACGCAACAATCCGTCCTGGTCGAACGCAGCGGCCTGAGCGGCCATGCGGAAAATTTTGCGTCGGTGCGTTTCACGACGGCGCAGACACCCTCCGCCATCCTGCGCGCGACCATCACAGGGCTTGAGAAGGGCGTCCTGATCGCGCAAGAGGCGGCATGACGGATATTCATCATGGCTGACACAAACTGGCGCGATCGACTGTTCGGCGGCCTCAAGCGCACGTCCGACCGGCTGGGCGACAATCTGACCGGCCTTTTCACCAAGGCCGCGCTCGACGACCAGACGCTCGACGAGATCGAGGAGGCGCTGATCGTCTCCGACCTTGGCCCGGCCATGGCGGCCCGGGTGCGCGACCGGCTGGCCGAAGGGCGATTCAACCGGGAACTGACCGAGGAATATCTGCGCGAGATCATTGCCGAGGAAATTGAAAAGACGCTCGCCCCGGTCGCGCGGCCGCTGGAGATCGAGGCGTTTCCCCGCCCGCAGGTCATCCTGGTCATCGGCGTCAACGGTTCGGGCAAGACGACGACTATCGCCAAGCTGGCGCATAATTTCCTGGAACAGGATTATGGCGTGATGCTGGCGGCGGGCGACACATTCCGCGCCGCCGCCATCGGCCAGCTCAAGGTCTGGGCCGAACGGCTGGGCGTCCCCATCGTCGCGGGCAAGGAAGGGGGCGATGCGGCAGGCATCGTGTTCGACGCCGTCAAGCAGGCGACCGCGACCGGCATCGACGTGCTGATCGTCGACACCGCCGGGCGGCTTCAGAACAAGACCGAACTGATGGACGAACTGGCCAAGGTGCGCCGGGTGCTGGGCCGATTGAACCCCGCTGCCCCGCATGACGTTGTGCTGGTGCTGGACGCCACGACGGGACAGAATGCGTTGAACCAGATCGAGGTCTTCAAGGAAACCGCGCAGGTGACGGGGCTGGTCATGACCAAGCTGGACGGCACGGCGCGTGGCGGCGTGCTGGTCGCGGCGGCGGAGAAGTTCCGCCTGCCCATCCATGCCATCGGCGTGGGTGAAAAGATCGAGGATCTGCGCCCCTTCGACCCCGGCGACATGGCGAAGGCGATCGCCGGCACGGCCTATGCGCGCTAAGCGATCATGATCCGTTCGGGCAGGGCCTGTCGAAGCCCAGCCCTCTCCTGGAATAAGTGCGGCCCTTCGACAGGCTCAAGGGCGAACGGAAGGTGCAATGACAGCGACAAAATCCCACAATAACGGCACCTTGTCCCTGGCGCTCGACTTCGGGCCGCTGCTCGTCTTCTTCCTGACCTACAAGGGGGCGGGCTGGATCTGGGGCGCGGGCAATCCGATCACGGCGATGACCTTTGGCACCGGGACCTTCATGGCCGCGATCGTCATTGCCGTCATCATTTCCAAGGTGAAGCTCGGCCGCGTGTCGCCGATGCTCTGGCTGTCGGCGTTGCTGATCCTGTTCTTTGGCGGCCTCACCATCTATTTTCGCGACCAGAGTTTCATTCAGGTCAAGCCGACCATCATCTACGCCTTTTTCGCGCTGATGCTGTTCGCAGGCCTGTTGCGCGGCCAGCCGCTGCTCAAATATCTCCTCCAGGCGGCCTATGACGGGCTGACGCACGAAGGCTGGATGAAATTGTCGCGCAACTGGGCGCTGTTCTTCGTCGCCATGGCGATCGCCAATGAAGCGATGCGCCGGACGATGAGCTTCGACGCCTGGCTGGCGGTCAAGGTCTGGGGCGTGACGATCGTGTCGGTGATTTTCGCGGGCGCCAACATCCCGATGTTGATGCGCCACGGCCTGACGCTGGGCGAGGAAAAGCCGAGCGAGGATATTGGCGAAACCACCCCGCCGCAGGGCTGATTTCTGCGATCGTTTCGCAATAGGCACAAGCCTCTTTTAATCCGCGCCGGCGAGCGCATATGGGATGCGCGGCGGGCTTGCAGCCTTGCTGCGACGATGAACCTTTCGGCCGCTCCGTCCGTTGAGCGGCCGTCCCCATAACGAATCCGAGGAGATCCGCCATGGCCTTTGTTCTGCCCGACCTTCCCTATGCCAAGGACGCCTTCGGCGACATCCTGTCGGCCGAAACCTTCGACTATCACCATGGCAAGCATCACAATGCCTATGTAACCAAGGCCAATGAACTGGTCGCCGCCGATGCGTCGCTCCAGGGCAAGTCGCTGGTCGAACTCATCAAGTCGTCCAAAGGCGGCCTGTTCAACCAGGTCGGCCAGATCTGGAACCACACATTCTACTGGCATTCGCTCAGCCCCGAAAAGAAGCAGCCGTCGGGCGAATTGCTGGACAAGATCAACGACGCCTTCGGTTCGGTCGACGCCCTGATCGACAAGATGAAGGCGGAGGCCGTTGGCCATTTCGCCAGCGGCTGGGCCGCGCTGATCCTCAAGGACGGCAAGCTGGAAGTGACCAGCTATCACGACGCAGACACGCCGGTGGCGCATGAAGGCCACACCCCGTTGCTGATCCTCGATGTATGGGAACATGCCTATTATATCGACTATCGCAACGCGCGCCCCAACTATGCCGAACGCGTGCTCAAGGAAGCGATCAACTGGGACTTTGCGGCCCAGAATCTGGATGGGCAGGGCGTCTCCCGCGCCGACCAGCCGGGCTGATGCGCCCTTGCCGCCCTGCCGCTACGGCAGGGCGGCATTTCCCTTCCCATTTGGGCAGGATGACAAGATATTCTTAAATATTCGCGGTGATGACTTCCCCTCCCGACGCAACGTCAGGAGGGATTGATGGATCTGGACGAATTGCGCCGCCAGCATGCCGAAATCGGCCTTACCGCACGCGCTCTCGAACGGGCCGTGGCGGAAGAATATCAGCCTGAAGGCGTGGCGCGGCTGCGCTGGCAACTCGCGCGGCAGCTTCTGACCCATGTCGCGCTGGAAGACCGCATCTTCTATCCCACGCTCAAACGATCGCCCGAAGCGTCGACCCGCGACCATGCGACGGCGTTGGAAAAGGAACTGGGCGCTCTGGGCGAACGGTTCAGGGCCTATATGACCGACTGGAGCGACATGCGTATCGGCCGTGAATGGCCGGCCTTTTGCGTGGAAACACGCCTGATCCTGGACATGCTGATGGAGCGGGTCGGCCGGGAAGACCGGCTGTTCGATACATTGTCGCAGCGCCGTGGCATTGACCGGAGCCCTGCCGCTCGGTCGGCGTAATAACTTAGGCCGCTTCCAGTTGCGCGACGAACTGGTCGGCCGCGCGTTGCAGGGCGCGCGCCGTGCGGGACAATCCCGATGCCGCGCTCGACACCCGATCGGACAGGCTTTCCGTGCTGCGCGCCATGTCGGCCGCCTGCTCCACCCGCTCGGCCATGCGCGTCACGCCTTCCGCCGTATCGCGCGCTGATTCGCCGATGGCGCTGGTCGCATTGCGCTGGCTGTCGACCGCGCGTTGAATCTCGCCCGCCGCTCCCGCCAGTTGCTCGACCACCCGCGCCACGTCGGACAGGGCACCTTGGGCGACGCCCGCGCCCTGATGCGCCGATGTCGCGAGCGACTGGATTTCGCCGGTCGCGCTCGCCGCCTGCCCCGCCAGCTGCTTCACTTCCTGCGCCACGACCGCGAAGCCGCGCCCAACCTCCCCCGCGCGCGCCGCTTCGATGGTCGCGTTGAGCGCCAGCAAATTGGTGCGCGCTGCGATCTGGGTGATCGAATCGGCAAAGCTGGTGATCGACGCGGTGCGGGTTTCCATGTCGCGCATCGCCTGATGCCCGGCGCTCGACACGCGCTGCGCGTCGCCGCCAAGGGATGCCTGCTGCGCCGCCGCCGACGCGATCGCCGTGATGGACTGGGACAATTGTTCGATCCGGCCGGCCAGTTCCGCCGCGCGATCGGACGAGCGTTCGGCCGCTGCCACGGTTTCGTCCGTCCCCGCGCTGGCACGCCGCGCCAGTTCGTTGAGCGCGCGCGCCGAATCGTCCAGTTCGCTGGTCGCGTCGCTGACAGCGCTCACGACATCGGCGATCGACTGGCGGAATGCCTGGACCAATGCCAGCGTTTCAGCGCGCCTTTCCGTCGTGAGCCGCGCCCGCTCCTGCTCGCGTTCAGCCCGCATCGCATCTTCGCGCAGAGCCGCCTCGCGACTTTGCGCCATGGCGCGTTCGGCGGCGCTTCGTCCTGCCTCCGCCGCCTCGGCCAGCTGCGCCGCCGCGTTCGCATGACTATCTAGCGCAAGCAATTGCGACCGCAAACGCACCGCCAGATAGCATAGCACTGCCGCCTGAAGGCTGACCGCCACGCCATGAACGGCGACCCGCTGCACATTGCCGCTGCCCAGAAACACCCAGTCGGGCGCGATGAAATTGAGCGCCAGATGGTGCAGCGCCGTCAGGCCCGCCGACAGGATGATCGGCCGCCAGTCGTAAAGCAGCGCCAGCCCCGCCAGCGCCACGAAGAAGAACATATGGGCGTCCATCTGCCACCGGTGGCCGGACAGCAGGAAGACGCCAAGCGCCGGCTGTACCGTCGCCAGCGTGCTCATCATCAGACGAACGGCGGCATCCTGCCGATGGCGCAGGACCATGATGGTGGGCATGATGTTGACCAGCGCCGATACCAGCAGCACCTGGGGTCCATCGGCGAGCCCCAGCCCCAGCGACAACAATCCCAGCGCGCCGCTCCAGATCCAGCTGCCAAGAAGCAGAATCTGCAATCCCTGAAGACGCAGGCGGCTCAGACTGTCGATCGCACGCATCAGGCAATTCCTCCACAACCACCCGCCCGCGCCGAGAGCACCAGCACGCCGGCAAGCATGAGCGGCTCCATCAGGCGGCTGCGTTCCCCCTCGACCAGCAGGCTCTGCCCCGGCCCCGCGCTCACCAGCCTTGCGCCATGCGCGATGGCGAGCGACGCCAGCATGGCGCGTCCGTGGGACGTGACCGGCACCAGCGCCATCCGGCCCGACGCGGGCGGCATGGCATACAGAAACAGGAGGCCGAAAAGGCCAAGGCCGCATTGGGTGATAATGGGTGCGTTGTGCCCCAATCGTGCGGGAATCATCATGCCGCCTCGATAGGGGGCGGATGGTAAGGATGTGATTAACGATCCTGCGCCGCGGCCAGCCCCAATTGCTGCGCCAGCATGTCCAAGTCGGCCTTCGGGCGAACCAACAGCCAGTCGCGACTGTCCGCGCCATTCACCACCGTGACCGCGCCCTTGGGACAGATACCAAGGCAATTCACCTCGACAATTCCCGCCGCGGCCTTGCGCCCTTTCTTGAGCGACAAATGCCGGCGCAGGGCTTTGGCCAGGCGTTCGTCACCGTCAGGGCCGAACCCACCGTCGACCTTCTTGGAACATTTGCGGCAGACCAGCACGGCCTGCAGCCAGTTCGATCGGACATGATCCTTCACGCGCCTGTCTTTCAGTCGGCCGCCGCGCGCGGCTTCCACGTCCGCCGCTCCTCGGCGGCGCGCAGCACTTCATAGGCGGCCTGGATCGCCTGAAACCGCACCGCAGCCTCGGCATCGCCCGGCTTTACGTCCGGGTGATTTTCCTTGGCCAGCCGCCGCCAGCTTTTCTTCACTGTCTCGAAACTGGCGTCGTCCTCCAGCTCCAGCGCCTTGAGCGCATGGAGTTCATCACGTGAGCGGCTGCCATCGCCCGGCCCGCCCCAGCCATGATAGGCGCTCGACTGGAAACCGCTGGCGTCGCGCCGCTCCGCCCGTTCGCGCTGTTCGCGCTCTTCCTGGTCCAGCCCCTGAAAATAATCCCAGTTCCGGTTATATTCCGCCGCATGGTCCGAACAGAAATACCAGCGTTCCGGACTGTTGGGGGATTTGGGCGCCGGACACTCCCCCGGCTTTTCACAACCATGGCGGTCACATAGCCGCACCTGCTGCGCCTCGCGCGCCGCGCCATAGCTGCGCCACCGGGGAAAGCCCCAGTCATTGGATCGACCCTGTCTTGCCATCATGGCAAATTAGGGAATGTGCGCGCTGAATACCAGTGCGGGCCGTCATCAAGGGTTGAAGAAGCGGATGGTGTTAACACTGCCGCCACAACCCATCCCGCCATCGGGGCGATAAGTCTGTTCGAACTTCGCCCGCGACATCAGCGCCACGCCATTGGAGCTGAACAAGATCGGCGGATAGGCGGCAATCACTCGCGCATTCACCACCTTGCCGTCAGCCGACACATCATGCTGAACCCGTGTCCACCCCTCGACGCCCAGACGCACCATGTCGGCGGGATAGTCGTTGCCGGATACATTGACCCCGCGCAGCATGGGCTGCGCATCGACGATGGAACATTGCTGTTCGGTCAGCCCGGTCGCCTGATAATCGGCCCGCGCGCCGGCAAAATCCTTCGCCGCCGCCCGAACCGACGCTCGCCGCATCAATGCCGCAACCCGCAGCGGATCATCTTGCGCCAGCCGCGAATCGGCGATGATGCGATCCAGTATCGCCGGGTCCCGTCGCCGGCGCCGCGATTGCGGCCGGTCATAGTTCAGCAATTGGGCGCGCGCAAAGGCGGCCGGATCGGCGGCATAGGCATTGGCGTCCAGTTCATCAGAGCCTTTTCTGCGCGACAGCCAATCCGCCCACAGCCGGACCGGCGCCGGTGCGGTCGCCGCGTCCAGCAGGGATCGCAATTGCGCTTTGTACGCCTCCGCCGTCGCGCCTGTGACCAGCGGATTTTCCAGCAGGTCCGATAGCAGCAGGGCCTGTGCCAACGGATTGGTCGCGCTCGTGCGTCGCCGTTCAAGTTCGGCCACCAGCATCGCGCGCCGCTGCGCTTCCGATCCGGCGTCGGCCAGATAGGGCTGGACGCCCCGGCCCTCGACCCAGTCACGAAACGCCGCGCGCGCGCCATCGGCCAGCGACGGTCCGCCTTCGCTGGCCGAACAGCGCAGCTCCAGGCGCGTCACCAACCGGAACAGCCAGGGAATTTGCGCCACCTCTTCGGGACGCCAGGTCCAGTTCTGCACCGCGCGCGCGAACGTCAGCGGCATGGCGCCAGGACGCGAGCCATATATCGGCCGGGCGTAGCTGACGGTCCCGTCATCGGCGATGCCGAATTCGACGACCGCCATATCGTCGGGCTTGATGCCGTCCTCGCCGCAAATGGGCAAAGCCATGTCCGCGCCAATCCCGAAATCCTGTTTCTCCATCCGACCCGCGCCGGTGTAGAGCAGATATTGTTGCGCCTTGTCCCGATGCCCGGCCAGCAGCGCGGCGATGGAGGCGTTGGATCGCGCGACCAGATCGTCATAATTGACCTTGCGCGACAAACCGCCTTCGGCAGCGACTGTCCTCGCGAACGCCTGCTCCGCCTCGAAAAAACGGCCCAGATTAAGCAGCGGCTGCCCGCGCATGGACGCGGCATAGCCGGCGACCGATTTGTCGCCCTTGGCGCTTTGCTCGATCAGCGCCGCTGCGGCATCGGCATCGGCCAGCGCGCGGTTCGCATCAATGAAGGTGCCGGCCTGCGCCTTGCCCAACAGGCTGGCGATGCGTTCGGACGGGTCGACCGCGACCGCCAGCGACCGATCATAATAGTCGAATGCCGCTTCGTAATCGAGGTCGTGCAACTCCAGCCGTCCCAGCGTGCGCAGGGCCTGTCCCCGGTCGATATCCAGGCTGCGGTCATCCATCGGCAGGGCCGCCAGCGCCTGTTCCAGCAGCGGCCGCGCTTCCTTCCAGCGGCGCATTTCCCCCAGCGCCATGCCCCGGCGCAGACGAACAATGGCCAGGCTGCGCGGATTCTTGACCCGCTGCTCCAGCGTCGCGAGCATCGCGGCGGCGGCGGCATGATCGCCCTTGCCCGTGGCCGCGGCGGCGGCATCGAAAATCTGCTGCACGCTTTGCGTCGGCTGTTCCTGCGCCTGCGCCGTCCCTGCCGCCAGCACGCACGCCAGCGCCCAACCCCATAGCTTCATCGCCACCCCCGCTTGGTTCATGGCCCATGCAGCATGAAAAGACAGGAAAATCAAATGCCAGAGGGCCTGTAAGCCGGGTTCTGTCCCCCTTCTTGCGAAGGATGGGCGACCATTCCTCTAGGGAACGGATTGCTCCGTTCCTCCAGCAACCAACCCGGGCGGTCTCGGCCGAAATCTGCCTAGCAGCATGACGCTGCGCGCCGCCCCTATTCGGTCTTGCTTCCGGTGGGGTTTACCGTGCCGTCTTGCGTTGCCGCAGACGCGGTGCGCTCTTACCGCACCCTTTCAATTTCGCTGGGCCTAGGCCTTAGCGACCTGCTTTCTGTTGCACTGTCCCTTGGATCGCTCCAGCCGGCCGTTAGCCGGCACCGTCATTTCGTGAAGCCCGGACTTTCCTCGCCGTGGAAGTTACCCGCCACGCCGCGGCCGCCCGGCCCTCTGGCGTCCAGCGCCCTAGCGCGCTTTTGCCGTCCAGTCACCTGACTATTCGTCGCCGCGCGGCTTGGGCAGCAGCAGCGCGAGCAATATCGCGCGGCATTCGCCGTCGATCACGCCATCGATCAGTTCCGGGCGGAACCGCCGCTGAAAGGCGATGACCGCAGCGTCCGGCTCGGCAATGTCATAGCCGAACCGCTCCAGCGCCAGCAGAAAGGCGCTGTCGGTCCACAGCGGGTCCATCAGGTTGCGGGTCGGCCGCGGCAGGGCCAGGCGCAACCGCGCCAATTGCCCCCAGGGAAACAGCTCGCCGGGGTCCTGCTTGCGCGCGGGCGCCACGTCACTATGCCCGACGATATTGCCCCGCGTGATGCCATGGCGCTGGACGATGTCGTGCATCAGCGGAATGAGCGCGCCGATCTGCGCCTGCGGAAAGGGTCGATAGCCCCATTCATGGCCCGGATTGACGATCTCTATGCCGATGCTGGCGGAATTGACGTCATTGATCCCGCGCCAGTGCGACCGGCCCGCATGCCAGGCGCGCTTGGCCTCATCGACCATGCGGATGATCTGCCCATCCTCGCACACGACATAATGGGCCGACACCTTGGATTCCGGGCTTGCGAGCCAGGCGATCGCGCTCTGGGCGTCGCGCATGCCGGTATAATGCAACACCAGCATCGACACCGGCGACTTGCGCTCGTCGAAATTGGGCGACGGCGTTTCGATCATCGGCACATCGCTCATCGGAAAACGCCAGTCTGCTTCACTCGTCGGTCATCGCGCCCTTCCGGCCGGTCGAACGACATGGGCCTGCGTCGACCATGACGCAGTCCCGCGTTGCAATCAAGTATGGGCACGTGCCCGCCTGCGCGGTCAGCCCGCGCGCCGCATTCCCGCGACATGCTGCGCCGTCACGGCCGCCTGTCGCGCATAGGCGCCCCGGAAATCCCCATGGGCGATGAAATCGTCGCCCTGGCCGATCACCGTTTCCCCCGCGCCCAGCAGCAATATCGATCCGGCATGGCTGTGACGCCCCAGCAACGTCAGCACCGCCTTGCGCCGTTCGGGCGTGAAATAGAGGAGGACGTTGCGGCACAGCAGCAGGTCATATTCGCCCGTCGGTTCACGCGCATCGAACAGATTATCCTGCCGGAAACGGATCATCCGCCGCAATTCGGGGCTGGCGCGCCAGTCATCGCCATGCGGTTCGAACCATTTGATAAGGTCGCCGATCGACAGGCCGCGCTGCACGTCCATCTGGGAATAGATACCCGATTGCGCCTGTTCGATCGCGCGGCCCGAAATGTCGGTCGCCAATATCTCGATCTGCCAGCCGTTCCAGCGCGACCAGGCGTTGCGCAATTGGATTGCCAGTGAATAGGCTTCCTGCCCCGTCGAACAGCCCGCGCTCCAGATCCGCAGCACCCGGTTGGATCGGCTTTCGTGCAGATGCGGCAGTATCTTGGTTTGCAGCATGTCGAACAGCTGAAGGTCGCGGAAAAAGCTGCTTTCATTATTGAGCAGCGCCTCCACCACGGCCTGTTCCAGCGCGCTATCGCCCTTGCGCAGCAGCCGCGCCGTCAACGCGTCGATATCGTCCAGACCATGATCGCGCAGCACCGGGCGCAGCGCCGTTTCCATCCGCCAGGCGCGCCCTTCGGACAAAGTCTGTCCCGTGCGCGCTTCCAGCAAGGCGGACAGGATGCGGGCAGCACCCTGCTGCGAATCGGACGCACCAACCGTCATCAAGCCACACCCTTTCCTCGGCGCGCGACAAACGCCATCATTTCTCTGGGCGCCATCACCGCGCAGCTCAGGCCCTCGCCAGCGACCGATCCCGGCATGCCCCACACAACGCTGCTCGCCTCATCCTGCGCGACGATCCATCCGCCGGCCGCGACGATGTCGCGGGCGCCCACCGTTCCGTCACGCCCCATCCCAGTCAGGACGATCCCCGCCGCGCCCGCGCCGAAGGCTTCAGCCATGCTAGCGAACATCGGGTCGACACCCGGCAGATTGCCCGCCGGCGTGCGTTCGGGGTTCAGCTGGATCGTGACGCGCCCGTGCAGCCCTTTGCGCACTTGCAGATTGGCGTCGCCGGGCGCGACGTAAATCACGTCCGGCGCCAGCAGGTCGCCGGTTTCCGCCACCTTGACGCGCAGGCTGGTCATCCGCGCCAGCTGTTGCGCAAAATAGACGGTGAAGCTCAGGGGCAGATGCTGCGTCAGCAGGATCGGCACGCCCAGCGGCGCGTCCAGTCCGTCAAGCAGTTGGCCCAGCGCATGGATGCCGCCGGTCGACGCGCCGATCCCCAGACAGGCGAGCGGCTTGTTTGCTTCATGCCGAACCGGGCGCGCCGGGGGCTGCGCTACGGGCGGCGACACGGGTTGCGCATCCGTGTCGAACAGGCGGTTCAGCCGCTCGACCAGCGCCTGGGGGAATTGTTCGCCAAAGCTGCCGCTGCCGGGCTTGGACAGAATATCGCTCGCGCCCAGAGCCAGCGCCTCGACTGCCGCGGCGCTGCCTTCCTCGCACTTGCCCGACAGGATCGCGACCTTGACGCCAGCGCCCGCCTGCATGATCGCCGGCAGCGCCGCCAGGCCGCTCTGGCCCGGCAATTCGATATCCAGCAATATCAGGTCGACATTGTTTTCCGACAGAAAGGCGAGCGCCTGCTCGGCGCTGCTGCTCTTGTTGACCACGACATAGCGGTCATTGCCGTTCAGGATGCGCTCGATCACCGTGCGCACCACGACCGAATCATCGACGACCAGCGTGCGGATCGGCCGCGACACGCGGCTGGGGCTGGTCATGATCGGCGCACTGGACATCGGAAAACTTCCTGGACGAAGGACGAAGGCGGGACAGGGCTCCTTTGAAACGGCACGAAGACCGGGCTGCTAGATGATCCCCACGATCGACAATTTGCTTTCCAGCGTTTCGCGGTCGAACGGCTTCATCACATATTCGTCGGCGCCGGCATCCACCGCCGCCTTGATATGGCTGATGCCATTTTCGGTAGTGCAGAATATGATCTTGGGCCGCGCCGTCATCTTGGCGCTCGACAGGGCCTGGAGAAATTCCATCCCGCTCATGATCGGCATGTTCCAGTCGAGCAGGACGACGTCTGGCGCCGCCGCTTCGCACTGGGTCAGCGCATCCTGGCCGTCCACGGCTTCGCTGACCGACAGGTCGAGCGATTCCAATATATGCCGGGCCACCTTGCGGATGACCTTCGAATCGTCGACGACGAGGCAGTTTTTCATCGTGTATCCCTTTGATACGAGCATCGCGTTGGCACGGATTTAGTCAGCAAAAGCGAGTATTTGGTAAACATATATTACAGCGCGTCTCGGACGCGGCTTCAGGCCGCCTGCGCGGCCGATGCGCCTTCGATGAACGCCGACAGCGACACCAGCAGCCAGGGATGCCCGTCATGCTCCACGATCGCGCTGGCATAGGGCGCCCAGGCGGAATCCAGTTGCCCGCGCAACGGCACCGCCCCTTCGGGCACGCGGCATATGTCCGATACGCTGTCCAGCATCAGCCCGTAGCTGTGGCCGCTGATATCGGCGATGATCGCCAATCCGCGCTGGTCGGACGGCGTTGGTCGCCCGTGCACGATGGCGGCGACGTCGACGATCGTGAGCACCCGGCTGCGCAACGCCGACAGGCCAGCGACATGCGCGCCCATGCCGGGCACCGGAGAAATATCGGTCAGCTTGACCACCGCCTCGACTTCGCTGGCGTCCACCGCGACGCGCGTGCCCGCCAGGATCGCGAACAGATAGAGATTGTCCATATCGCTTACCCCTGCCTGCTGCCGATGGCGGCCATCAGCGCATCCTGATCATAGCGATAGATGCTGCCGTCCTGCGGCCCCGCCGCGCGTGGCGACGCGCGCAACTGCACGACGCGGCAGCCCAGCATTTCGCCGGCCTGCGCCGTGTCGGGGCCGTTGCACAGGATGATGTCGCGCGGGTCGACCGATGTGTCGGCCGGCAGGCCCAGCGTCACGTCATGACCGGCCTGGCGCAGCAGGGGCGCCAGGATTTCGCGCGTCCATCCGTCCTCGCTTTCGACCAGGATGCAGCGTCCCCGACGCGCGGGGTCCGGCCGTTCCTGCGGCAGCGATGCGAACAGCGCAAAGGGGTTCAGCACTTCGAGATGTTCGCCATCGATCACGGACACGCCGCTCAGCAAACCGTGCAGGGCGACCATGTCGGGCACCAGCGGCATCTGGACGATATCGAGCACCGCAGCGACCGGATAGCAGGTTTCCTGCTCGCCATCGCGCAGGCGCAGCGCGCAAACCTTGTCCCCGGCAAAGCTGCTATGGCCGTTGACGACCGTCACCAGCCGCCCGTCGAGGCGGACGAAGGCCTGACCGGCGGATTTCCCGAACAGGCTGGTGTCGATATCCTCGACCCGTTCGATCAGCGACAATTTGAGCAGGCGGCGTTCGCCCGACAATTCCTCGAAACGCAGCGCGGCCACCATTTCGACGCCGGCGGCTTCGCTTTCCTGCTCCTGCCGGCGCGCGGCATCATCCTCGACGATGTTGGGCAGGCGGGCGACACTGGCCAGACCCGCCGCATCCAGCAACAGCATCGGCCGGCCATTGTCCGGCAGGGTCATGCCGGCATAGACGCCGCTCGCCATCACCAGGGGAGAGGCGGGGCGAATGACCAGTTCCTCATGATTGTCCACGGCGGCAACGCCCAGGGCAAAGGGCATGCCCGTGCTCGATCGCACCACCATGATCGCGCGGGGTCCGGGCTGCGACAGTTTCTCCATGCCCAGCACCGCTTCCAGATCCACCATCGAATGGCGCACGGCGCGGATCGTCGCAATCTTGGCGCCGCCCACTTCGCTGATCTGGAGCATGTCATTATTGTCGTGCAGGATTTCGACGACGGCGGCGCGCGGAATCGCGAAATGCTGGCCACCGGCGCGCACAATCAGGCCCGGAATGATGGTCAGCGTCAGCGGCACGCGCAGCGTGATGCACAAGCCCTGGCCCGGGTGATTGTCCAGCGCGATGACGCCGCCGATCCGCTCCACATTGGCGCGGACCACATCCATGCCCACCCCCCGGCCGGATATCGCCGTCACCTGCTGCGCGGTCGACAGCCCGGCCATGAAGATGAGGTCGAGCTTTTCCTGCTCGGTCAGGCGCGCGGCAGCGTCAGGCGTCAGGCGGCCAGCGGCGATCGCCTTGTCCACCAGCCTGCCGGTATCGATCCCCGCGCCATCGTCGCTGATCATGATGACGATCTGGTTGCCCGACTGGCGCGCCTCGACGCGCAGGCGCCCCGCCTCCGGCTTGCCAGCCGCGCGGCGGCGTTCAGGCGTTTCGATGCCATGGTCGATGCTGTTGCGCACGATATGGGTGAGCGGGTCGACGACCATCTCGACCATCTCGCGGTCCATCTCGACATCGCCGCCCTCCAGCGTCAGGTCGATCCGCTTACCCAGGTCGCGACCCAAATCCCGGACCATGCGCGGGATGGCGGCAAACAGGCGATCGACGCGCTGCATCCGCGTCTTGGAAATGACGTCGCGCATATCGGCGACACAGGTGGACAGGCGTTCGAACACGGTGTCGAGCTCCGCGTCGCTGCTGCGATCGCGCAGTTTGCGCGACATTTCATTGCGCGCCAGCACCATGTCCGACACGCCGTTCATCAATTGATCGATCAGGCTTAATGGCAGGCGGATCGTGCGCGGGGCGGCTTGCGGCGCTTGGGCGCGCGCGACGGATACCGGGGCGGCTTCGCCCTCGACTGGCTCGGCGGCAGCGGCCTGGGCTGCACCGGCGCCGGGCGGAGTATTGAGCGCCGCGATCAGATAATCGTCATTCTCATTGGGCAGCGCCGCCCCCATGGCGACGGCCTCCGTTAGCTCGCCGATCCGGTCCATCAGGCCCAGCACCGCGCTTACCGTCGCGGGATCGGCCTGCCGCTCGCCGGCGCGGATGTCGGCCAGCACATCCTCGGCCGCGTGGCTCAGCCGTTCGAACCGGGGCAGGTTCAAAAAGCCGCAACTGCCTTTGACCGTGTGGAAAAATCGGAAGATGGCGTCCAGCCGGTCGCGATCCGACGGATCCGCCTCCCAGGCCACGACCTCGCCCGCCAGAGCCTCCAGCGTTTCCTGCGTTTCTGAAATAAATTCCTGAAGTAGCTCGTCCATGCCCCTGGCCCTGATGGCTGCGCGCCAAGGCACCATGGCGGGGCGTGGTTAAGGCCGCGTTAAAAGCGCGGCGGCACGAAAAAGGGCGCCACGGCAAGCCGCAGCGCCCCTTCGAAACTGGAAGCGCGCAGAAGTTACTGCTGCTTTTCCACCGCGTCTTCGGCTTCATCGCCGGCTTCACGCGTGGCGTCGGCCTTGTTTTCCAGACGATCGGCTGCGTTTTCGGCCGCCATTTCGGCGTTGCCCGACAGGTTGTCGGCCATGGCTTCCATATTCTCAGTCTGGTTGTCGAGCGCATCCGCCTGATTTTCGTAAGCATTCTCGACCTGGTTTTCCTTGGCGGAATCGCAAGCAGCGAGCGCGACAAGGCTGGCAAGGCCAAGGACAGTGACGAAGGTTTTCACGGCGTTATTCTCCTGTTGTGCCCCCGGGGGCTGACGTCTCTGGGCAAGGCGTCAGGCTGCCATGGCAACCCCTCACCCTGACGGCGATCAACCGGTCGCATGCCGGATGGTTCCCGCCGCCAACTCGTTTCGTCGCATAAACGATTATTTTTTCAAGGAGTCGCGGATTTCGCGCAGCAGAATAATATCCTCCGGCGTGGGTGGCGGCGGCGCGGCCTCCTGCTTGGCCTCCTCCTTGTGGGTCAGGCGATTGACGGCCTTGACCATCAGGAAGATGATGAAGGCCAGGATCAGGAAATTGACGAGCACGGTCAGGAATTCGCCCCAGCCGAACATCGCGACGCCCGCCGCCTTCAAATCGGCATAGCTGGCCGGATTGCCCTTGAAGGTTTCGGGGATCGGGCCAAGCCGCACGAAATAGCGCGAAAAATCCGCCCCGCCAAAGACATAGCCGACGACCGGCATGATGAGGTCATCGGTCAGCGACTTGGTGATGGTGGCGAATGCGCCGCCGATGATGACGCCGACCGCCAAGTCCATGACATTGCCGCGATTGATGAAAGTCTTGAATTCGGACATCAGCCCCATGTGCATATCCCTTTGCCGTGCTGGTGATGAAGACAGGATGGCCCGTTGCGCCGCGCAGGACAACGCCCTATTTCCACGATCGAAACAAAGCCGAAGGATGTTCCATGTCGCTGCTGCGCCGCTTTTCTTCCGTTCTGCTGCCGATTTTCGGTGCGCTGGCCCTGTCTGCCTGCGGCATCAACAGCGTGCCCACGGCAGAGGAGGAGGCGAAGGCCAAATGGGCCGACGTCCAGGCGCAATATCAGCGCCGCGCCAATCTGGTCGGCAATCTGGTCGCCACGGTGAAGGCGGCGGGCAAGCAGGAACAGGATACGCTGGTCCGTGTGACGGAAGCCCGCGCCAAGGCAACCTCGGTGCAGGTCAATGCGGAAGATCTGTCCGATCCCGCCAAGGTCGCCCAGTTCCAGGCCGCGCAAGCGCAATTGAGCCAGGGGCTTGGCCGCTTGCTCGCGAGCGTCGAGGCCTATCCCGATCTCAAGACCAATGAGAATTTCCTGCAATTGCAATCGCAACTGGAAGGCACCGAAAACCGCATCGCCGTCGCCATCCGCGACTATAATGGCGCGGTCCAGGCCTATAATACCCGCATCCGCACCTTCCCCGACGCGATCGGTGCGAAGCTGATCCATGGCGCCAAGCCCATGACGCCGTTCGAAGCGACCACGCCGGGCGTGGAAGAAGCGCCCAAGGTCGATTTCGGCAGCTGACCGGGACGTGCATTTCGCTTCGCCCTGCCCCACGCCCCTGCATCCGTTCGGCCTGAGCCTGTCGAAGGCCCGTCCCTCCGCGCGGAGAGATCATGGCCGGACGCATGCGGTCGTCCTGCTCCTCGCTTTCCTTCTGCTTGCTCTGGCATCGGCGGCGCAGGCGCAGACCTTCCCCAAATTTGACGACGCGGGCGTGGTCGACGCCGCCAATATCCTGACGCCACAGCAGGAGCAGGCGCTGAGCGAGAAGCTGATCGCGCAGAAACAGGCCAGCGGCCGGTCGCTGGTGGTCGCCACCATTCCCGATCTTCAGGGCTATGACATTGCCGACTATGGCTATCGACTGGGCCGCGCATGGGGCATCGGCGACAAGGACAGCAATGGCGCGCTGCTGATCGTTGCGCCGTCCGAGCGGAAACTGCGGATCGAGGTCGGCTATGGGCTGGAAGGTATCCTGACCGACGCGCTGTCTTCGCAGATCATCCGCACCGTCGTCGCGCCGCGCTTCAAGGCCGGCGACATGGCGGGCGGCATCGATGCGGGTGTCGATGCCATCACCACCCTGCTTGCGCTTCCCCCCGACCAGGCGCGGGCGCAGGCGGCCAAGGCGGAAGCGGCCGCGCGCGACAGCAGGGATAGCGGCGGCGGCATCATCGCCTTCTGGATCATCCTGTTCGTCGTCTTCTTCATCCTGTTGCCGATGCTGTCGCGGGCGCGCGGCGGCCGGCGCTATCGGCGCGGCGGCAGCGCCCCCGTGGTCATCTGGGGTCCTGGCCCCGGGTCCGGCTGGGGTTCGGGCTCGGGCGGTTCGGGCTGGGGTGGCGGCGGTGGCAGCGGCTGGGGCGGCGGCGGCTTTTCGGGCGGCGGCAGCTTTGGCGGCGGCGGCGCTTCGGGGGACTGGTGATGCAGCTTCATCTGACGCAATCCGACCATGAACTCGTCTCCGCCGCCGTGGCGGAGGCGGAGGCGCGCACTTCCGGCGAGATCGTCACCATCGTCGCGCGCCGGTCCGACAGCTATCATGATGTGGGGCTAAGCTGGGCGGCGGCGGCGGTGTTCATTGCGCTCGCGCTGATGGCCGCCTTCCCCGCCCATCTGCGCGCCTTCCTGTCCATGTTGCTGCTCGACTGGGAGCATGAACTGGCGGACTGGAAACTGCTGACGGGGCTGCTCGGCATCCTCATCCTCAAATTCCTGATCGTCCGCTATTTGCTGGCGATCATGCCGCTGCGCATGCTGGTGACGCCCAAAGCGACCAAGGCCCGCCGCGCCCGCCGCCGCGCGATCCTGCTCTTTCGCACCGCCGCCGAAGCGCGCACGCGCGGCCGCACCGGCGTGCTCATCTATATCAGCCTGGACGAACATCGCGCCGAATTGGTGGCCGATCGGGCGATCAATGAAAAAGTGTCGCCCGACGCATGGGGTGACGCCATGGCGACGCTGGTCGACGCGCTGCGGCAGGATCGTGCCGGCGAAGGGCTGGCGGCGGCCGTCGCCCAGGTCGGCGCCGTGCTCGCCGCGCATTTCCCGCGCGCAGCCGATGACATCAACGAACTTCCCGACAGGCTGATCGAATTATGACCGACCCGGACCGCGACCTGCCCGAACAAATCATGTGGGCGGGCCGCTTCATCACCGCCAAGACGCGCGGGAAATGGGAATATGTCTCCCGCGCGCGCGGCATTCACGCCGCCGTCATCCTGGCGATCGACGAAGCGGCCGACGGCCGGCACGTCCTGCTGGTCGATCAATATCGCGTGCCGCTGGGCCGCCGCTGCATCGAATTGCCCGCGGGCCTTGTCGGCGATGAGCAGGCCGGCGAGGAGGCAAGCCTCGCCGCCGCGCGCGAGCTGGAGGAAGAAACCGGCTACCGCCCCGAGCGCCTGGAACGGCTGGGCGACTTCAGCGCCTCGCCGGGCATGGTGTCCGAAGGGTTCACCCTGTTCCGCGCCCATGGCCTCACCAGGACCGGCGCGGGCGGCGGTGTCGCCGAAGAGGATATTCTGGTCCATCGCGTGCCGCTCGACCGTATCGCCGATCATGTCGCCGACTGGCGCGCGCAGGGCTATGCGATGGACGTGAAGCTGCTGCTGCTGCTGGGCGCGGGCATGGTCGCCTGAGCGCGCGCTCACGGCACCCGATACCAGTCCGCCACCCGGTCGAGCGCCAGCGTCAGCACCAGCTTGCCTGCGCGGCTGGGCCAGCACAGCGCCTTTTCCGCCGCCGCCAGCCCTTCGCCAGCGCAGGCGACGCGCCAGAGAATGTCGGCCATCCCCGGCCCGGCTGCCCGGATCGCGCCGTTGAACCGCTCGCGCGCCGCCATTTGCGCCAGCGTGGGGTCGGCCGGACGCGCCGGCCCCCGCCGCCCGCCATCCCGCGCCGCCGCGTCCCAGCGCATCGTCACTCGCGCGCCCAGCCCCGCTCGCTCCCAGTCGTTCCGCAACATGTCGCCCGCAATGAAATGCCGCTCGCTCAGCCGCCCGCGCGCACGCAGCCAGGCGAGCGGCGATTCGCCCATATGCACCAGCACGGCCTGTCGGACGCCATCGGGATCCTCGATCATCTGTTGAACATGGCTGGCCATCGGCATCTCCCTCGCGGCGGATATCAAGGCGATTGGACTTGCCACGGGGGATAATCTGTAGGAAAGAGGAAACCAAATAGGTTATACGGAACAGAGCCATGATCACCCGCATCCGTGAGGTCCGCAAGGCGAAGGGGCTGACGCTCGAACAGGTCGGCGCGCTCTGCGATCCGCCGACCACGGCGCAGACCATCGGGCGGCTGGAAACCGGCACCCGCACGGTTTCGGTCAACTGGCTGAACCGCATCGCACTGGCTCTGGGCGTTACCAGCGCCGAGCTGGTCGCCCTGCCCGGCCATAGCGAGATCGCCGTGGCGGCATTGCTCGGCCCCGATGGCGTCCGCGCGCCCACCCGGCCGCTCGCTTTCCCCCCGCCCATCGCATCCGATGGCATGGTTGGCGTGCATGTCGGCGCCAGTATCGGCGATTATCGCGCCGGCGACGCCATCTGGTGCCGCCGCATCGGTCCGGCGGACTATGGCGCGGCGCTCAATCGCGACATATTGCTGCCGCGCCCGGCGGGCCGCTTCCTGTTCGGCCGCCTGATCGGGCGCGAAGGCGACCGGTTGCAGCTGCTCCCGCTTGGTTCGGGCACGCGCCAGCTGGTCGTCACCGATCCGCCCTGGGCGGCCGTTGCCGAACAGCTCGTCCGACGTCTCTAGCCAATTGGTCGCTCGGCGCTTAACCATGTGTCAAAGCTGTGCATCCAAAGAGGGGTCATGACACTCAACGTCCTTACGCTCTCGACCCTCTTTCCGGACATGAGCCGCCCCAATTTCGGCGTCTTCGTCGAACGCCAGGCGCGGGAGCTGGCCAGCCGCCCCCAGGCGGACGTGACCGTCATCGCGCCGGTCGGCATTCCCGTCTGGCCCTTTTCGCTCGCGCCCGGCTATGCCGCGTTGCGCGCGCTGCCGCGCAAGGAACGCTGGCGCGAACTTACCGTCTATCGCCCGATCTTCCGCACCATCCCGAAAATCGGCGGCCGCAGCAATGTCGGCGCGATGACCCGCGCCATCCTACCGCTCGTCCGCCGCCTGCATGCGCAGCGCCCGTTCGATGTCATCGACGCCAGCTTCTTCTTTCCCGACGGGCCGGTCGCCCGCCGCCTGTCGAAGGCGCTCGGCATCCCCTATTCGGTCAAGGCGCGCGGCGCGGACATCCACCATTGGGGGACGCAGCCGTCCACCCGCAAGCTCGTGCGCCAGGCGGCCGATGACGCCGCCGGCCTGCTCGCCGTATCCGAAGCAATGCGCCGATCGATGGCGCGCATGGGCATCGACGCCGACAAGATCCGCGTCCACTATACCGGGGTCGATCTCGACACGTTCGAACTCACCGATCGGCAGGCGGCGAAGGCCGCGCTGGATTTCAACGGTCCTGTGGTCCTGAGCGTCGGCGCGCTGATCCCGCGCAAGGGACAGGACCTGCTGGTGCGCGCGCTGCCGCATCTGCCCGACGTGACCCTGCTGCTCGCGGGCCAGGGCCAGTATCGCCGCACGCTCGAAACGCTGGCGCAGGAATTGGGTGTCGAGCGGCGGATCGGCTTCCTCGGCTCCGTCCCCCATCACAAGCTGCCGCGCATTTTCGCGGCGGCGGACGTGATGGCGCTGGTGTCCGAATCGGAAGGCCTGGCCAATGCCTGGGTCGAATCGCTCGCCTGCGGCACGCCCATCGTCATCAGCGATGTCGGCGGCGCACGCGAACTGCTCGACCGGCCGGAGGCGGGCCGGATCGTGGAGCGCGATCCCGAAGCGATCGCCGCCGCCATCCGCGCGATCCTCGACAATCCGCCGGCGCAGGCCGCCGTGCGCGAATCGGCGCTGCGCTTTACCTGGCAGGCCAATGGCGACGCGCTGCTCGCGCATCTTCAATCAATCGCCGCCTCGGGCGCTGCCTGAAGCGGCAATAGGCGTGCGCGCCCGTCCGGCGTCGGAAATCGCCCGTCGTCGAACGGCACCTCGCCCCAGCGCCAGGGGGTCAGCTCGGCATAGGCGGGGTTGGAAATGGGCGCGTGCCGCTTGAGGTTCAGCACCCGCTTGCCGCTATTGCCATAAGCGGTCAGCCGCACATGCTCACGATAAATATCCGCCGGCCGTTCGTAGTGAAAGGCGTCGCCCCACCCCATTGCCTGCGCGATCCGGGTCAGCATCCACCAGCCGGACCGCGCCTCGCCCGGCAGGTCGAACAGGCGACGCTGCCGGCTCACCAGCCGGTCGAGCGCCGTCATCGTCCCGTCCTGTTCGATGCCGACCGGCGCTGGAAGCACAGCGGTCCAGCCTTGCGCGGCGGCATCCGCATACGCGCTGGCACGAATCGACAGGGCGACGCCTGACCGCGCCTGCGCCAGCCAGTCCATCGCGCCCATATCGTCGCCTATGCTGATAAGGGCGCGCACCGCCCCGTCGCGGATCGCCTGCAGCAGCGCCGCTCCTTCCAGCCCCGGCGTCTCGGCCATCGTCCGCGCGCCCCAGAAACGCCGCGCGTCGGCGATGCTGTCGGGCGTGAAATCCCGGTGCGCCGCCAGAGTATCGGCCAGGCATCCGACCTCACGCGCGCCCATGCCGTTCGCCGCCCGCCCCAATGCGAACGGCCCCGCACCCGGCAGCGCGATCCGTCCGGTCGCCACGTGCAGGTTGATTGTCGCGGCGGCGACCGCCGCATCCTCCCCGCTGAACAGGGTCAGGGCGCGATCCTGCGATGCCCACAGATCATAGAAATCCCGCACGCCTTGCGGCGACAGTCCGCACGACCGCGCCGCCGACCAGATGTCATGGCCGGGTCGCAAGGCTTCCCAGAAATTCGCCGGCACCAGCGGCGCCGCGCGCCCCTCCGCCTGGACGAGCCCCGCATCATGGACATGCAGCAGCAGTCCGTTGAGCAACGGCGCGATCGCCTCTTGCGCCACCGGCAGGTGCAGATCGACCTCCAGCCCCGCAGCCGCCCCTTCCGGAGCGATCATCACCAGCTGCGCGCCGCTTTCCGCCCGCATCGCCTGCACCCGATCGAACAGAACAGGATGATCCGTCGCCACCGCGTCGCCGGTCAGCAGGATCAGGCCCGCGCGGCCGATATCCTCAAAGCTGGTCGGCATGACATCCTCGCCAAAGGCCGCGCGCTGCACGCGGTCGATCGCGCCGCGCCAGGGAGCATGGATGTGCGCAGACCCCAAAAAGCCCTTCATCAGCTTGTTGGCGACATAATAATCCTCGGTCGGCAATCCGCCCCCGACATGCAAGGCCACGCTGCCCGGACCATGGCGCGCCACCACCGCCGCCAGCCGCCGCGCCAGCTGCGCGATCGTCCGCTCCCATGACTGCCGGCGTCCTTCCACGATCGGATGCAGCAATCGTCCGTCGAGCGCGCAGGCGTCGCGCAGCCGCTTCGCCTTGGCGCATAGCAACCCGCCATTGGCCGGGTGCGCCGCATCTCCCTCCAGATGCAGGCTGCGATCCTCGTCGATCACGGCGCGGATGCCGCAACCCACCGCGCATTCCCCGCACAGGCTTCGCACAATGGCCATGGTCAGGCGGTATCGCTGCGGCGGAAGGTCATGACGCGCGTCCTAGCCGATGGCGCGCCCGGACAAAAGTGGAGCAGGCGACCTTGCTTTCGGCCCCGGCATCGACACAGTGCGCGCATGTCGATTCCCTTGCTCCGTATCCTCGCGCTTCTTGCGCTGCTGATCGCCCCCCTCTCGCCCGCCGCCGCGCAGGAGCGCGGGCCGCTGCTGCTGGCCGCCGCGAGCATGCAGGAGGCGATGACTGCCGCGGCTGATGCCTGGGCCGCGCGCGGCCATCCGCGCCCAGTCCTCTCATTTGCCGGGTCCTCCGCGCTCGCGCGGCAGATTCGCGCCGGTGCGCCAGCCGACCTGTTCCTGTCCGCCGACGAAGACTGGATGGACGATGTGGAAAAGGCGGGATTCGTGATGCGCGGCACGCGCGCCGACCTGGCCGGCAACAGGCTGGTGCTTGTCCGCCCGGCGAACAGGCGCGTGTCGCTCCGCATCGGGCGCAACATGCCGATTGCGCGCGCTTTGGGCCGTGGCCGCCTTGCCATGGCCAATCCCGACAGCGTGCCTGCGGGCAAATATGGCAAGGCGGCGCTGACCGCGCTCGGCGTCTGGCCCTCGGTCGCTGGCAAAATCGCGCGCGCCGACAATGTCCGCGCCGCGCTGGCGCTGGTCGAACGCGGGGCGACGCCGCTCGGCATCGTCTATGCCACCGACGCGCGCGCCGGTAATGGCGTGGCGATCGTCGGCGCCTTCCCACCGGGCAGCCATCCGCCGATCCGCTACCCGCTTGCCCGCCTGACCGGCAGCCGCCACCGCGATGCGGAGGGGTTCCGCCGCTTTCTCCTGTCTTCGGCCGGCCGCGCGATTCTGGCGCGTTACGGGTTCAGCGCGCCCTGAGCCTTATTTCTGGCAGGCGATGATGGCGGCGATCACCGCCAGCGTTTCCTGCGGGTCGCGCACGCGCACCGTGTCCAGCCCCATCTGCTTGGCCGGATAGTCATTGCCGCCCGGAAAGATGGCGTCGCCGATGAACATCATCGCATCCAGCGCGATCCCGCTGGCGTCGCGCAATTTGCGCAGACCATAGGCCTTGTCGACGCCTTCACGCGTGATGTCGATGGACGTCGCGCCGCCCATGTTGATCGACAGGCCGGGCAGGCGCTGGCGCAGATCGGCCTGAATGAGCTTCCGCTTGGCGAAGTCGGGGTCCCATGATTCCTTCGCATGGATCGGCGCCTGCTGGCCCAGCGCGGAAAAGGTAATCTGGCTGCCCCGGTCCTCGATCCGCTCGCCCCATGTCTGCTCGGGCACGAACCCGGTCGCAGCCAGCGCCGCGTCGAACGCCGCCAATATCTTGGCCTTCTGCGCGGCATCGAACAATTCGGCATAGACCGCCGACCAGCCGTCCGCGTTATGCGTATACAGCTTCGTGCCCGTCGTCGGCATCAGCCACAGGCGCGATCGATCCGCGCGCGCCGGCAGGCGGCTCGCCACCTGCTTGTCGAATTGCGGCCAGTCACCGCCTGAAATGACCGCGACATGCGCGACGGTCAGCAGGTCCGCCAGCGCATCGGCCATGTCCGCCTCCAGCGGCTGCTTGCTCAGCGCCAGGGTTCCGTCGAGGTCAAAGGCAATCAGTGATTTCATGGCGCTGTCCCATCCATGCGGGCTTGTCGTCGCCCGGCGCGCTACACCAGCGCGCCTGCCTTGCGCAACCGCGCTAACCATGGTCGCCCTTGCTTGACGCGCGGACCGCAATCGCCCAGGCACCGGCGATGGATTTCTCCCTGTCACCGCAGGACTGGACGGTCATCGGCCTGTCGTTAAAGGTCAGCCTGGTCGCGGTCGCAACCATGTTGCCCATCGCCTTTGCCTTGGCCTGGATTTTGGCGCGCTGGCGCTTTCCCGGCAAATTGCTGCTCGACGCGCTGGTGCATCTGCCGCTGGTCGTGCCGCCGGTCGTCACTGGCTGGCTGCTATTGCTCCTGTTCGGCATCAACGGCCCGATCGGCAGCCGGCTCGACCAGTGGTTCGGCGTCACCTTGCTGTTTCGCTGGACCGGTGCCGCGCTTGCCGCGGCGATCATGGCGATGCCGCTGATGGTGCGCGCGATGCGCCTGTCGATCGAATCGGTCGACCTCCGGCTGGAACAGGCGGCGCAGACGCTGGGCGCTTCGCCGCTGCGCCGCTTCCTGTCCATTTCGCTGCCGCTATCCTTGCCGGGCATCTTTGCCGGCGCGATGCTGGGCTTTGCTCGTTCGATCGGGGAATTCGGCGCGACCATCACCTTCGTGTCCGACATTCCCGGGGAAACCCGCACCTTGCCCATCGCCATCTATGCCGCGCTTCAGGTGCCGGGCGCCGAAGCCGCCGTCAGCCGCTTCGCCATCATTTCGGTACTGCTGTCTTTGGGCGCGCTGCTGATCTCCGAAATTCTCGCCCGCCGCGCGACGCGAGGGCGCATGTCCTATGTCCTTTGACCTGCGCCTGCGCCGGCGCCTGGGCGGCCGGACCATCGCGCTCGACTGTGTCGCAGACGCGCGACTCATTGCGCTGATCGGACCGTCGGGCGTTGGCAAGACCAGCATCCTCAACATGGTCGCTGGCCTGCTGCGCCCTGATGAAGGCCATGTCCGCATTGGCGGCGACACCCTGTTCGACAGCGCGAGCGGCATCGACCGACCGGCGGAGGATCGTCACGCCGGCTATCTGTTCCAGGACCTGCGCCTTTTTCCGCATATGCGCGTGGATCGTAACCTTCGCTATGGTCGCCGGCCAGACGGCGCACTGTCGGAGGATGACGTGCTGGCCTTTCTGGGCATCGGCCACCTTCTCCATCGCATGCCGTCCACCCTGTCGGGCGGTGAAGCGCAGCGCGTCGCCATCGGCCGCGCGCTGCTGTCCGCTCCCCGCTTCCTGCTGATGGACGAACCGCTTTCCGGCGTCGATCGCGCCCGGCGCGAGGAGATATTGCGGCTGATCGAGCGCGTGCGGGACGAACTGCGCCTGCCGATCCTCTACGTCACCCATGACCTCCACGAAGCCGAGCGGCTGGCCGATCGCATCGTCGAAATGCCCGACGGATAGGCTCGCTGGCGCAGAAACTCCGTGACAACGGCGCTTCGGGACGCCATCAGGATCGCGTTTTGACCGGATATATCCCCTCGTGACCGACACGGACGATAGCAACGCGGCTTCGACGCAAGCGGCGCTTGCCGCCCGTATGGACGCGATCGAGGCCCGAATGGCGGACACCAGCAGCCAGCTCGATCAGGTGCAGCATCTGGTGGAGCTGGTTCTTGCCGAAACGCTCGCCCGCCGGCTCGACAATGCGGCTGAGGCCGACCCGGCGCACATATGGTCGGCGGCCGGCTTTCCCGTGCTGCCGCGAAACACGCCGGTGCAGTTCCGCTCGGACACGCGCGAGGGGGAGCCGGATCCGGAAGTCTATCTCGCCAGCGGATGGCATAAGCGCGAGCCTTGGGGCGTATGGGGCAGCGACGCTGTCCACGCCCTGCGCTTCGCCCTTGATCGCTGGCAAGGCGGCTATGTCACGGTCAGCCTGTCCTTATTCTGCTTCCTTGCTGATGGCATGGAACGCCCGCATGTCGACATCAGCGCGAACGGATATTTTCTGGGATCGCATCGTCTGGATGCCAAGCCCCGCATCATCCGGCTGCGTCTTCCCCCCTCCTGCATCGGCGATGGCGATATACTATTGCAGTTCCAGCATGAGGCACCCGTCAGTCCGGTAACGCACGGTATTGCAGTCGATCCGCGCGTGCTGGGGGTCGGCCTTGTCATGCTGTCGGCTGGCTAGAACGCAAAAAGACTAGCCTGTTGCGCAGTATCGCGATTGCGAAAAGCGCGACTTTGCGGCAAGTGCGAAGTCCGGTCGACATATAAATGCCGCTTGGACGAAGCGGGTCTTCATATCCATCCGCCGCGCGCGGATCACCGAGGGAGCAAGAGAGTAGGCGCATGGCCAATCTGATCATCACCGGGGGCGCAGGCTTCATCGGCGCGAATTTCGTCCGTCACTGGCGCAAGGTATCGCCCAATGACGGCATCGTCGTGCTCGATGCCCTCACCTATGCGGGCAATCCCGCCAACATCGCCGACGTGCCGGACGTGTCGCTGGTCGAAGGGGATATTTGCGACACCGCGCTCGTTTCGCAACTGATCGCCGATCATGACGTCGACACCATCGTCCACTTCGCCGCCGAAAGCCATGTCGACCGCTCGATCACCGGTCCCGACGCTTTCGTCACCACAAATGTCATCGGCACTCACAGCCTGTTGAAAGCCGCCAAGGCGGCCTGGCTCGACAAGGGTACGGGCCGGCCGCACCGCTTCCACCATGTGTCGACCGACGAAGTCTATGGCACGCTGGAACTGGATGATCCCGCGTTCAGCGAAACCACGCCTTACGCCCCCAATTCGCCCTATTCCGCGTCGAAGGCAGGGTCGGACCATCTGGTGCGCGCCTATCACCACACCTATGGCCTGGAAACGACGACCAGCAATTGCTCGAACAATTATGGTCCCTACCAGTTTCCCGAAAAGCTGATCCCGCTGTTCACGCTCAACGCGCTGTCGGGCAAGAATCTGCCCATCTATGGCGATGGCATGAACATCCGCGACTGGCTGCATGTCGAGGATCATTGCATCGGCATCGAACTCATCCTGCGCAAGGGCCGGATCGGCGAAACCTATAATGTCGGCGGCGGGCAGGAACTGCCCAATATCGAGGTCATCAAGGAAATCTGCCGCGGCGTCGATGAAGCCTTTGCGCGCAATCCCGCGCTCGCGTCGGTATTCCCTGACGCGCCGGCCGCCCATGGTCGTCCGTCCGCCGAACTCATGACCTATGTGCAGGACCGCAAGGGCCATGACCGCCGCTATGCGATCGACGAGACCAAGATCCGCAGCGAACTGGGCTATGAACCCTCGCGCGACTTCCCGCAGGGCTTTGCCGATACGCTCAACTGGTTCCTCGACAATCAGGACTGGTGGCGTCCGCTGGTCGCGCGGGCCGCGCTGGCCGGCTGATCCTTCATCGCCAGGCAGGCCGCGCAGGACCATCGATGACGCTCGATATCATTCTTCCCATTTATCGAAACGTCGACATGGTCCGGGCCTGCCTGGACTCGCTCGTCCAGAACCTGGACGAGATACGCGATCACAATCCCCGCCTGATCGCGATCAACGATTCGCCCGATGACGAGGCGGTCGACGCCTATCTGCGCCAATGTCAGGCCGACGGCCTGATCGACGTCCATATCCGCAATCCCGAAAATCTCGGCTTCGTGCGCAGCGTCAATCAGGGGCTGGCGATGGCGCGGCGGGATGGGCATGCGGCCCTGCTCGTCAACAGCGACACGCTGACCTATCCGGGCACCCTGTCGGAAATGCTGGCCGTGCTGGAGGCCGATCCGCAAATCGGCTTCGTCTGCCCACGCTCGAACAATGCCGCGCTGGCGACCTTCCCGCCCGCGCCGCATAATCTTTCGGGCATCGCGACCACGCCGGAAATCTGCCACATCGCCTGGGAATCGGTGCATCGCCACCTCCCCCGCTACAGCTTCGCGGCGACCGCCGTCGGCTTCTATCTGCTCATTTCCGCGCAGGTCGTCGCCAATTTCGGCTATCTCGATGAAGATTTCGGCGTCGGCTACGAGGAGGAAAATGACCTCGTCATGCGCGCGGGCAAGGTGGGCTTTCGCGCCGTGCTCGCCAATCACGCCTTTGCCTATCATGCCGGTTCGGCGTCCTTCAAGCTGCACGACATCGACTATAAGGGCCAGCAGCAGGCCAATCTGCGTATGATCGACGCGCGCCATCCCGAATTTCTGCCCCTGGTCTGGGCGCATGAAGCATCGGCTGAATATCGCGCGATCGCGCAGATGGCGAACCTGGTGCCCACGGTCGACGGCCGGCTCAAGATCGCCCTCAACCTGCTGAGCGTCGGCCATCATCACAATGGCACCAACGAACTCATCATGAACTTCATCCGCTGGTTCGATCGCCAGCCGCCCGGCGGGTTCGAACTGCACATCATCTGCAAGCGGTCCGTCGCGGAATTTCACGGCATCGACCGGCTGGATCAGGTCCGGCTGCGCACCGATGTGACGCCGGGCTACGCCGTGTCGATCTTCTTCGGCCAGCCCTTCGACCTCGACCAGATCAGCGTCATGGAACATCTGGCCCCGGTCAATATCTATGGCATGCTCGACGTCATCGCGCTCGACTGCGGCAATCTGCGCGCGGACAATGACGTGCAGATGCTCTGGTCCTATGTCGCCCGCAACGCCAACGGGCTCTTCTTCATCAGCGATTTTTCCGAAGAGACATTCCGGCATCGCTTCCCCCGCCGGTTCGGCGCGCAGGTCCATACCCGCCTGCTGCCCACCCGCCCCTCGGCCTATGCCGCGCGCTATGACGGGCTGGAGCTGCGCCGCGACCATGTGCTGGTTCTGGGCAATCATTTCGCGCACAAGGCTTCAGGCGCATCCGCCCGCATCCTGGGCGAAGCCATCCCCAGCCTGTCTGTCCTCGTCATGGGCAAGGGCGGCGACGACATGCCGTCCAACGTGCGACAGCTTCACGCCGGCGTCATTCCCGACGTCGAAATGAACGAGATTTTCGCCTCCAGCAGCGTCATCATCCTCCCCTCTTATTGTGAGGGCTTTGGCCTGTCGGTAATGCACGCGCTGGCGCTCGGCAAGCCCGTGGTGGCCCGCGACATCCCCGCCACGCGCGAAATCCTTGCGACCTTCTGCGCGGTGGAGGGCGTCTTCCTCTATTTCAAGGACAGCGACCTGCCCGACGCGGTTCGCCAAGCCGTGCAATGCGGGCAATCGCGCGTGGTGGAAAAGGACGGGCAGGATTGGGACGACTGGTCGCGCGGCCTGTTCGATTTCGCCACCGGCCTGCTCGACCGGCCCGATATTTGCGACCAGCTGATCAGCCGAATCGAGGATGGCGACATGCTCCGCCGCCATGTCGCGAGCAAAAGCGAGACGGCGCAGTCAGGCGCAAGCGGCGGGCCGGTCGCCCTCAACCTGGCGCCGGCCGCGACGGTTGACCTGCCCGCCATCCTCGCGCTCGACGGCGACGCCTTTATCGAGGCCTTCTATATCCAGATCCTGGGCCGTCGCGCCGATCCGGCCGGACTGGATCATCATCGCGCCCTCATCGCCAACGGCATAACCAAGGAAGACATGCTGCGCGCCATCATGGACTCGCCCGAGTTCAAGGACCGCCGCGCGACCATCACCGTTCTCGGCGCCGACCGGCTCGACAAGAAGGCGAAAAAGCGTCGCAAGCTGCTCTCTCTGGGCTGACGTCGCCGCGATTCAACGCGCCTGCACCGCGTCAAACAAAGCACTTGACCACCCGCCTGCCGCCGCCTATCTGCGGCCTCCCGAGCGGGACACCGCTTACGATCGTTGCCCGATCGTCTAAAGGTAAGACTACGGACTCTGACTCCGTCAATCGAGGTTCGAATCCTCGTCGGGCATCCACCCCCCCTAGGCATTTTCCGATCAAACCGCAGGGTACTGCGTTGTCCGTGCCGTGCTGCAAATGTGATGCATGCCTCGCCAAAGCCATTGGCTATACCGAAACCAGGCTCCGCACCGCCAAATCAGCTTCATGTTCGCGCGCCTTGCCCAGATCATAACGGGCCTGCATCCGCATCAGCGTCTCGGCCTTCACGCCAAAGGCATGTTCAAAGCGGATAGCCATATCCGCGGACAGCGCCGCCCGCCCGTTCAACAGCGAACTGATCGACTGACGACTGACGCCAAATGCCTCGGCCAGATCGTTGATGGAAACGCCATGGGCCTGCACGATTTCCGTCTTCAGCCAATCACCGGGATGGATCGCAAACGAGGGATGAATCCTGATAGCCATCAGTGATAATCCTCCAAGTCTATGTTTATGAGGGCGCCCTGTTCATTCATTGAAAAAGTTAGCCGCCAGTTTCGGGTCACGGTCATTGCCCATGTTCCCGTGCGGTCGCCGGTCAGTGGGTGGAGGCCGTAATTTGGTGGAGTGGAAAGTTCATCCAGCGTGTCGGCATCAATGATGAAGGTCATCATCCTGAACAGCCGATCCACCACGTCACCGGGCAGCCCCTCGGCTCGACCGGTTTCGACAAACCGCCGCAAAGCCTTGTGGCGGATGCTCCCAATCTCCATCCATGGAAGGTATCACTTTACATAGTCATGTCAAGCGACGCTTTACATGTAGCGGTCATTAGCCCGTGCCTAGCCCCTACGCTGCGCTTCCATGCACGACATCCATGCCGCGCCGCCGGCGCCGCGCGGGGCGGGTCAGGGGCAGGACCTCAGACGGGTCCTTTTCCAGCCGCTCGACCGCATTGTCGACCAGCATCTGCAGGCCTTCCTCGCTCAGCAGCCCGCCCCGGATCAGGCAGCGATCCTCCAGCACGCGGCGGAACGCGGAATAGAGCGTCATGTCGGGCCGGCGCGGCGCACCCCAGAAACTGTCCAGGCTGGTATGATGCACGATGCCGGGCACCTTGTAGACCGCATGGCCCAGCACCACGACCGGCTTGGCGCCGTTGAGCGCCAGCGTGCCCACCGTGCTGTTCACCGTCACGACGCCCAGCGACGTTTGCACGACCTGCGCAATATCCCAGTCGGAAAGATAATGAACCCGATCGCCGACACCGTAATGGACCGCCAGCTTGCGCGTCAGCCGCTCCCAGCCCACCAGCCCCGGATCGAGCGGATGGCGTTTCACCAGCAACGCGACGCCTGATGGCGCATGTTGGGCAAAGCTCTTGATGACGAACCGCAAGGCTGCGCGCATGTCGCCAAAGGGCGAATGGACGCGGATCTGATAGTCGGAATTGAGCTGCAACGGCAGGGTGAAATAGGGTTGGTCCTTGATGGCTTCCCATGTCGCGGCGGATCGTTCGGCCTCCCGCTTGGCCATCAGCAGCTTCCAGCACCAGGCGACCGATTCCAGGATGAAACTGTGCGGCCGGTGCGTGCGATAATAAGGGAAATAGGGCCGCATCAGCGCCGACGACAGGCCATTGCGCATCGTGTTGCGCGCCCGCGCCTGGAATGTGGAGGGCACCGGCGGCAGCGGTTCGGCCCGTTCGGGCAGGCCGGCGGCCTGATCGAGATACCATTGCGGATCGAGCGGCAGCGTTGAATTGCCGTTCACGCCATCATCCTGCAAGGTCAGGAAGTCGGGCCGGATATAGCCTTCCTCCATGCAGTGCACCCGCAATCCGCGCAGCCGCGCCATGCCATGGGCCGACGTGTGATAAGGGCGGCAATCGCCGTAGAGGATAAGGTCGGTAACGCCGTGGTTAACGATAAAATCGTCGAAGAAGAGCGGCCAGTTGCGGAAGGTGCCGCGATAGTCCGCCGCTTCCCCCGGCCAGTCGACCTTGTCGCCACCA
Source organism: Sphingobium lactosutens DS20 (assembly GCF_000445105.1). Classification (GTDB taxonomy): domain Bacteria; phylum Pseudomonadota; class Alphaproteobacteria; order Sphingomonadales; family Sphingomonadaceae; genus Sphingobium; species Sphingobium lactosutens. The sequence continues at coordinate 249,516 of NZ_ATDP01000109.1, forward strand.
TTGATATTGATGCGCAAGGCGCGATGTCCCCGCGCCCGCAAGGCGTCGGCCAGCATCGCGAAATAGGGTCCGTGCGGTCCCTGCAGGAAGAGAAAGGTCTTAACCTGCGGATCAGCCATGAAAACACTCTGCGGCCAAAGTCATAAATCTGCGCAACTTCCCCTGCATGGCCCGCACCCTGATAAGCCAAGTGACAGGCGGCGTCGACCCATTGGCTAAACGCTCCACCATCACTTCAGGCCCACAGGGCAATCCGGTCATCGGATCGAGATAGCGGGGATAGAGAATGAGAGCGGCAGCGACAAGCGCATCGACGGTGAGCTGTCGCCCGCGCCGGGGGCTTGGCTCTGCCAGATCGCGCGTCAGGCCCCAGCCGGCATAGAAGGGCATGCCGTGAACAGTCACCGCGCATCCCCGGATCAGCGCCTCGAACCCGGTGAGCGAGGAAAGCACATGCACCGCATCGACGGCCTGCACCAGGTCCATCAGCGACCCGCCGCTGTCGATCGCATCCGCATGGGCCAGCGCCACGGCATCGGTCAGATGCCCTTTGCGATGGCCCGCCTGCACATCGGGATGGGGGCGATAGAGGATGAAGGCATCGGGTTCGGCGCGCCGCACGCGCTTCAAAAAATCGAGATTGCCCGCCACCCCCGCGCCGCCCAGCCGCACCGACAGGTCATCGTCCACCTGGCCGACCGCCAGCACCGTGCGCCGCCCCTGTGGCAAGGCGGGAAAATCACCGCCCTGCGCCCCATATTTGGTGACGCCCGACGCGCAGATGCGCGCCCGCAGCCGCGCCGCACGCTCGACAAGCGCGAGCGGAAAGTCGTGGGTTGCGAGCAGTGTTTCCAAATCGTTGGCCTGGAGCGCATTATAATAAATGCCGCTGCGATCGACGACCACGGAGCCGGGTGGATAAAGCGCCGCCCCCAGGCCCCGCGAGCGCAGAAAACCATCCTCCACGCGCGCGATCGGCACGCCATCGGCCTCTGCCCGCGCGACGATGGCGGCGGGCACGCGCGAAGGCCAGACCGCCAGCGCGCCGCCCTCCCGCCGCGCCTTGCTCAGCCCCTTGCGGGCCGACAGGAAAGGCGGCGACCGCTTCCCGTCCCACAAAAAGGCCTGGATCGCCTCGCGCTTCCAGAAAGCCATGCCGCTCGCCGCCGACAGGCCGCGATTGCCGTCCAGATGCCGTCGCCAGTCGGCCAATTGGGCGATCGCCTGCGTGACATCGCTCGCAGCGCCGGAAAACGGGTCGCGATATTGCGCCGCGGTCAATCGGGCGCGCAGCAAAGCGCGCAGCCGCGCTGGCTCCACCGCCACCCCGTCCGCTCCGATCACCGGCACGCCCAGCAGCCCGGCGATCAGCGACCAGTCATCCTGCGCATCGGCATGGACCGCCTGCGCGCCTTCGATCAGATGCCATGGGTCGCAGTCGGCCGGGAGCATGCGTCCCGCCACCTGGGCCGCGCCCTTGCCGGGCAACAGGCCGATCTGATCCGGCTCCAGCTGAGCAAAAATCCGCGTGTCGATCGGCGTGCCTACCCGCACCAGCCGCCGCACCGGATCAGGCCGCGCCCCCCAGAAGCAACCGCCCACACGCGCGGCGCGAATCTGGTCCAGCGCCGTGTCGGCCAGGCTATGCGCGGCCCGTCCATCGGCAGGCGCGGCAACGGCGGCGACCGCCGGGTCGACACCGGGAAAGGGCGGGGATCGCAGAAACGGGGTCATGCGCGGTGACAGGCCGGGATCGGCCATCCGTCCCATATCAGTCCCACAGCGCCCCGCATCGTCATACTCCCCCTTGGGCAGCGCCAGCGCAAAGGTCAAGGAACAGAGGCTGTTACTTCTTCGATCAGGTCGGTCACTATGTCGAAATAGTCACGCCATGTCGGCGCGCGCCAGACGCTGATGCGCGCCTGCTGCGCCGCGCGCTCGGGCGAATCTGCCTGCGCATAAGCGCAGATCGCCCGCATCCAGCCCAGCCCGTCCAACGGATCGAGATAATCCGGCGCATCGCCACCCACTTCGCGATGAGCGATGATGTCGCTGCAAATGACCGGCACACCCGCCGCCAGAGCCTCGACCACGGGCATGCCGAAACCCTCGGCAAAGGATGGCATCAGCATCGCGCGGGCATTGGCGACCAGCGCCTGCATCCGGTTGTCGGACACTTCGCCCGCCTCGATCACATGGCCGCGCAAAATGTCGGCGCGTTCCAATATGTCGATGACATTCTCATTTTCCCAGCCGCGCCGGCCGACCAGCACCAGCACCGGCGCGGCGTCGCCCATGTCCTCCACCAGTCGCCGCCAGATGGTGAGCAGCAGCAGATGGTTCTTTCGCGGCTCGATCGTCGAAATATAGACGAAATAGGGTCGCTTGGGCAGCGACTCGTCGCGCGCGCCGAATATGTCCGGGGCGTCCGCGCCGAAATGCGCGACCCGCACCACCCGGCCGTCCAGCCCGGCGCCCAGATGCGGCGCCAGCGCGTCGATCGTCGCCTGGCTGTTGCCGATAATGCCGGTGGCATAGCGGTCGATCGTGCGCACGCGCCGACGATGCTCCTCGGCTCCCTGCGGCCGGGCATATTCAGGATGGCTCAAGGGGATGACGTCATGCACCAGCGTCACCAGCCGGGCGCCCTCCGCGCGCAAGATCGCACCCACCTGGCCCGCATCGTCCAGATGGTGCGGCGACACCTGCAAATAGAGGCGCGGCCCCTTCGCCTTGGGCACCGGGCGCGGCCGTGTCGCGAACATATGGCGGATAACCGCGGCCTTGCCCTCGCCGCCCGCGTCGCTGCGGGCATTGCGCCACTTGGCCGCGGTGAAGGCCAGGAACTGGCGCACCGCCGCATTGCTCAGCCGCCCATAATAGCCGCCGGCGGGATGCACCGCGGCAAAGGACAGGCGGTGGGGCATCCGCTCCAGCAATTCGCGGGCATAGACATATTCGACCCGGTCGATCCCGGTCGGCGCGGGATGGAAGGCGCGCGACAGCAATCGCGACACGTCCAGCACCACTTCGCTGTCGCCGCGCGCGCCATCGAAGCGCGGGCTGGCCCGCTTGGTGCGCAGCGCCAGCCGCGCGCCGGGGGCATTGAAGGGACGCAGCGCCATCAGCTCAGCGTCCGCCGTTCGGATCAGACAGGCAGGCGACCGGCATCAGAATTGCGCGCGTATCTCTTGCGCCAGCGCTTCGAGCGCTTCGGGATCGGCCTTGCCACCCGCGCCATGGGCGGCGAACCCCTTGGGGTCGCCCTCCCAGCGCGGCAGGATGTGGACATGCAGGTGAAAAATGGTCTGCCCGGCCGGCGCGCCGTTGAACTGGGCGATCTGGATGCCGTCGGGGTTCAGCGCCTTGCGAATGGCGGTAGCGACCTTCTTCGTCGTCGCCATCACCTCTGCCAGCGCCTCGTCCTCCATGTCCAGCAGGTTGCGCGCCTTCGACCATTTGGAAATGACCAGCGCATGGCCCCGCGTCTGCGGCATGATGTCCAGGAAAGACAGCGTGTCCGCATCCTCATACAGCGTGGTCGACGGTATCTTGCCCTGCAAAATCAGGGCAAAGATATTGGCGTCGTCATAGGTGCCGTCGAGGCTCATGGATTGCCCTTAGCTGATATAATGGGCGCTCGTCTTAGCAGCGACTTCCTCCGCCGTCACGCCCGGCGCCAGTTCAATGAGCTTGAACGGGCTGTCATGATCGGGCCGCTGGAACACCGCCAGGTCGGTGACGATCATGTCGACGACATTGGTGCCGGTCAGCGGCAGGGTGCAGGCCGGGATGAACTTGGGATCGCCATTCTTGGACGTGTGCTCCATCACGACGATGATCTTCTTGACGCCCGCGACCAGGTCCATCGCGCCGCCCATGCCCTTGATCATCTTGCCGGGGATCATCCAGTTGGCGATGTCGCCATTTTCCGCGACCTCCATCGCGCCCAGCACGGTAAGGTCGATATGCCCGCCCCGGATCATCGCGAAACTGTCGGCGCTGGAAAAATAGACCGACTGCGGCAGCTCGCTGATCGTCTGCTTGCCCGCATTGATCAGGTCCGCGTCCTCCTCGCCCTCGAACGGGAAGGGGCCGATGCCCAGCATCCCGTTTTCCGACTGGAGCGTCACTTCCACGCCCGCAGGGATATGATTCGCCACCAGCGTCGGAATACCGATGCCAAGGTTCACGTAGAAACCGTCCTTGAGTTCCTTCGCCGCGCGCGCGGCCATCTCGTCACGAGTCCAGGGCATCATTACTCTCCCTTGGCGGGCGGCGCCCACCTCTTGTCCATCGGAAATATGTCGTCGAACCCGCCTTTGAGGCCGCTGCCATAGACGGGATTGGGCATGACGAACCAGCCATTGCCCCACATGCCGGCGATCGGCAGAGTCATGGTCGCGGCACGGCGCGTGGGCACGGACTGCCCCGCATTGAACAGGTCGGAAAAATCGCCCAGCTGGTCGCCGCCCATGGCGATAACGCAATAGCTGGCGGCGATCGTCGCGCGGCGGCCATCCTTGCGCGATCCCATGGCGTCGTCACCGCTCAGATACAGCGTCTGGCCGTGCACCGCCTCGCCCAGGCCGGCCGCGCGGATCGCCCGCGCGGTGGCATCGGCATTGGCGGCCGACCGGTTGGTGTTGAAGATCACGGTCACGCCCATCTTGCGCAGCGCGGCCAGCACATGGTCCGCGCCCGGAACCGGCTCGACCGCGCCCTCCCCGGTCTTTTCCCACGCATCCCAGTCGGCGGCGTTGTAGCCCTTGCCGCTGGTCGCATCATGATATTCATAACCGATGTTGAGCATCACCGTTTCGTCGACGTCGAATACCGCCGCCAGTGGCTTGTCGCCGCAGGGCACGAATGTGGGCGCGTCCAGACTCGCGCCCTGCGACAGCACCACGCTGTCGGCCGGGCGCGCCTTCATCTTGCTCGCGACATAGCCCAGCAGCCCATGCCAGGCCTGCACCGACAGCGCCGCGCCCTCGCCCGACCCGTAGAGATATTGCATTCCCGCGGGCGGATTGGCGGCTGCTGCGGCAACGGGCGCGGGAGGCGCGCTGGTCGTGCTCGCGCAGGCCGCCAGCGGCGCCAGCAGCACTATCGTGCTCCTGCGAAGGCAGGAGCCCAGAGCGCCAAGGCGCGTCGCTGGACCCTGGGCTCCTGCCTTCGCAGCAGCACGGACAGCAGCCGTCTCGCGAAACATCACGCCGCTTCCCGCTGCCTCACGGTGCGGAACTCGATCTTCTTGTCATAGGGCGCGCCCACGATCATGCGCTTGACGTAGATGCCGGGCAGATGGATCGCGTCGGGGTCCAGGCTGCCGGTCGGCACCACTTCCTCGACCTCCGCGATGCAGATTTTCGCGGCCGTCGCCATGGGCTGGTTGAAGTTGCGCGCGGTCTTGCGGAACATGAGGTTGCCGCTCTCGTCGGCCTTCCACCCCTTGATGATCGCGATGTCGGCGAAGATGCCACGCTCCAATATATAGTCCTGGCCGTCGAAATTCTTGACTTCCTTGCCCTCGGCCACCTGCGTGCCGACGCCGGTCTTGGTGTAGAAGCCGGGAATCCCAGCGCCGCCGGCGCGGCAGCGTTCGGCCAGCGTCCCCTGCGGGCAGAATTCGACCTCCAACTCGCCGGCCAGAAACTGCCGCTCGAATTCCTTATTCTCCCCGACATAGGAGGAGATCATCTTCTTGACCTGACGCGTCCGCAGCAGCTTGCCCAGCCCTTCGCCGTCGATGCCGGCATTGTTGGACGCGATGGTCAGATCCTTGACCCCGGAATCGCGGATGGCGTCGATCAGCCGTTCGGGGATGCCACACAGGCCAAAACCGCCCGCGCAAATCTGCATCCCGTCGAACAGCAATCCGTCCAGCGCAGCCGCAGCATCGGGGTAGAGCTTCTTCACCATGGGCGCTTTCTCCTAAATTGTGACCCAGGGTCTAGGCGGCCGGAAGGATCAATACCAATGATTTGTTTTTTCCGATAAGCCAAAATAATGGCTATCAATCGCATCGCTTTCTATCATCTCGAAACGCTGTTGTGGATCGCGCGGCTGGGCACATTCGCGGCGGCTGCGGCGCGGCTCAACACGACGCAGCCCGCCATTTCCGCGCGCGTGCGCGAACTGGAAAGCCATCTGGGCACCGCCCTCTTCCGCCGCGAAGGGCGCGCCATGGCGCTGACGCCAGCGGGCCGCGAACTGGTGCGCGAAAGCGAACCGCTCTGGGCGCGGTTCCAGACCGTGCTCACCGGATGCAGCGACATTGGCGGCGCGCGCGGTGTCGTGCGGGTGGGATCGGGGGAGATCGCGGCGGCCATCTGCCTGCCCGACTTCGTCACCGCGCTGGGCCTCGACCTGCCCAATGTCACGCTGGAAATCGACATCGCGCTGACCGTCGACCTGATCCAGCAACTGGCGTCGGGGCAGGCCGACATGATCTTCGGCGCGGGTCCGGTCGCCCACCCCTTGTTACGCTCGACCCCGATCGGCGGCGTCGACCTGCTCTGGCTCGCCAGCCCCGCCATCGCCAGCGCGCCGCCGCCGCGCCCGCCGGTCTGGTCGCTCTCCAGCGCCTCACCGCTCTATCACATCGTCAAGGATGCGCTGGCCCGCTCCCCGCTGGCCGCCAGCCCGGTCAACCTGTGCAACAATGTGCGCACGATGATTGATATCGTCACGCGCGGCGGCGGCGTCGGCGCCTTTCCCGAAGCGATGGTGCGCGCCCATCTGGACAGTGGCCGGCTCGCCAGACTGCCCGACATGCCGCCCCTGCCGCAAATCGCCTTTCACGTCGCCGTGCGCGCGGCCGAAAGCGATCCGCTGGTCCTCGCCATCTTCGGCCGGGCGAGCGACCTGCGGCTCTAGATGAGGCCGGCGAGCGGGCTGGACGGGTCGGCATACATCCGCTTGCCCATACGCCCTGCGCGGTAGGCCATGCGCCCGGCCTCGACCCCCGCCTTCATCGCGGCGGCCATCAGCACCGGGTCCCTGGCCTCGGCAATGGCGGTGTTCATGAGGACGCCGGTGCAGCCCAGCTCCATCGCCTGCGCGGCTTCCGAAGCGGTGCCCACGCCCGCATCGACCAACACGGGCAGCTTGGTGCCCTCCACGATCAGCCGGATCGTCACCTTGTTCTGGATGCCAAGGCCGCTGCCGATCGGCGCGCCCAGCGGCATGATAGCGACCGCGCCCGCATCCTCCAGCCGCTTGGCCGCAATGGGATCATCGACGCAATAGACCATCGGCTTGAAGCCTTCCTTGGCCAGCACTTCGGTCGCGCGCAGCGTTTCGACCATGTCCGGGTAAAGCGTGCGTGCCTCGCCCAGCACCTCCAGCTTGACGAGGTCCCATCCCCCCGCCTCCCGCGCCAGGCGCAGGGTGCGGATCGCTTCCTCGCCGGTGAAGCAGCCCGCCGTATTGGGCAGATAGGTGATCTTCTTGGGGTCGATATAATCGGTCAGCATCGGCGCCTTGGGGTCGCTCACATTCACGCGCCGCACCGCCACCGTGACGATCTGCGCGCCCGACGCCGCGACCGCCGCCGCATTCTGTTCGAAATTCTTATATTTGCCCGTCCCCACGATCAGGCGCGAGGTGAAGGCCTTGCCCGCGACCGACCAGCCATCCTCGCCCGCGCCATCGCCGCCGCCGACAAAATGGACAATCTCCAATTCATCGCCATCCTCGACCGTCACGTCCTTCAGCGTCGATCGCGGCACCACCTCCAGATTGCGCTCCACCGCCACCTTTTCGGGCGTGAAGCCCAGTTCGCTCGCCAGTTCAGCCAGGGTCAGCCCCTCGCGAACGCGGCGATGTTCGCCATTGATGCGGATGGAAATGGTGCCGTCTATGCTCACTATGCTGTCCCGATTGGCAAAGTGTCTCGACGCGGCGAGACTGGAAGGGCTATGGATTGCCCCGCATATAGGGGCGGCCCTGCCTCCGCCGCAACATCTGAAACAGGGGACCGGACGTGGCCGACGCACGCAAAATCTATGTGCTCAATGGACCCAATCTCAACATGCTCGGCACGCGCGAGCCGGAAATCTACGGCTATGACACGCTCGACGACATTGCCGAGCGCATGGAGGACGCGGCCAATCGCGCCCATGTGGAAATCGACTTCCGCCAGTCCAATCATGAAGGCCATCTGGTCGACTGGTTGCAGGAAGCCCATGCGGAAGGGGCGCATGCCGTCATCATCAATCCCGGCGCCTATACCCACACGTCCATCGCCCTGCATGACGCGATCAAGGGCATCAGCGTGCCGGTCATCGAAATTCACCTGTCCAACCCCCATGCGCGCGAACCCTTCCGCCACAAAAGCTATGTCGGCATGGCGGCGAAGGGCACGATCGCGGGCTTTGGCCCCATGTCCTACATGCTGGCGCTGGAAGCCGCGCTGGAATTATGATCCGACGCACGAAAGTTGCGCTTTGCCGGAAATACGCATAGGCGCTGGCGCCAGAAACCATATCAACCTGCCAGGGATTTTACATGACCGATAAACAGGAAAAGGGCGCAATGCAGGTCGACGTTCAGCTGGTGCGGGACCTTGCCGCCCTGCTCGATGACACCAACCTCACCGAAATCGAGGTGGAGGATGGCGACCGCAAGATCCGCGT
>NZ_ATDP01000110.1 GCF_000445105.1 Sphingobium lactosutens DS20
TGCCGCCCGGCACGCTGGTCAAATCGCCGATCGTGGGCACCGCCTATCTGTCCGCCGAACCGGGCGCCGCGCCCTTTGCCCGCGTGGGATCGCAGGTGCAGGCCGGCGATACCGTGCTGATCGTCGAAGCGATGAAGGTCATGAACGCCATCGCCGCGCCCGTGTCCGGCACGGTCAAGACGGTGCTGGTCGATAATGGCCAGCCGGTCGAATATGACCAGCCGCTGATCGTGATCGAATAAGGCGCGCGACGATCATGGGCATTGAAAAGCTGCTGATCGCCAATCGCGGCGAGATCGCGCTCCGCATCCACCGCGCCTGCCATGAAATGGGCATCAGGACGGTCGCGGTTCATTCGACCGCCGACGCCGACGCCATGCATGTGCGCCTTGCCGACGAAGCCATCTGCATCGGCCCGCCGGCGGCCAAGGACAGCTATCTGAACGTCGCGGCGATCATTTCGGCCGCCGAAATCTCGGGCGCGGACGCGATCCATCCGGGCTATGGCTTCCTCTCCGAAAACGCCAAGTTCGCCGAGATCGTCGAGGCGCACGGCATCGCCTTTGTCGGGCCGAAGCCTGAACATATCCGCACCATGGGCGACAAGATCGAGGCGAAGCGCACCGCCGGCGCGCTCGGCCTGCCGCTCGTCCCCGGCTCCGACGGAGCGGTCAGCGATGTCGAGGAAGCCCGCGCCATTGCCGATGCTGCGGGCTATCCCGTCATCATCAAGGCGGCATCGGGCGGCGGCGGGCGCGGCATGAAGGTCTGCACCTCGCCCGACCAGCTTGAGACGCTGATGCAGCAGGCAGGCAGCGAGGCGAAGGCCGCGTTCGGCGACGCGACCGTCTATATCGAAAAATATCTCGGCAATCCGCGCCATATCGAAATCCAGGTGTTCGGCGACGGCAATGGCAACGCCATCCATCTGGGCGAACGCGACTGCTCGCTTCAGCGCCGCCACCAGAAGGTGCTCGAGGAAGCCCCCTCCCCCGTCCTGTCGTCGGCCGAGCGCGAACGCATCGGCAGCACCTGCGCGAAGGCGATGGCCGACATGGGCTATCGCGGCGCGGGCACGATCGAGTTCCTGTGGGAAAATGGCGAATTCTACTTCATCGAGATGAACACCCGGCTTCAGGTGGAGCATCCGGTGACGGAGATGATCACCGGCCTTGACCTGGTGCGCGAACAGATCCGCGTCGCGGAGGGCAAGCCGCTGTCGGTGCGCCAGGAGGACATCCGCTTTACCGGCCATGCGATCGAATGCCGTATCAACGCTGAAGACCCCAAGACATTCGCGCCCTCGCCCGGCACCGTCACCAGCTATCATGTTCCCGGCGGCATGCATGTCCGCGTCGATAGCGGCCTGTATCAGGGCTATAAGGTGCCGCCTTATTATGACTCCATGATCGGCAAGCTGATCGTCTATGGCCGCACCCGCGAAGGCGCGATCATGCGCCTGCGCCGCGCGTTGGAGGAATATGTGATCGAGGGGATGAAGACCACCATCCCGCTGCATCAGGCGCTGCTGACCGATCCCGATTTCCTCAACGGCGACTATACGATCAAGTGGCTGGAAGAATGGCTGGCGCGGGAAGACGCGGCATGAAGGCCACGATCTGGCACAATCCCAAATGCGGCACGTCGCGCAAGAGGCTCGCCATATTGGAAGAAACGCCGGGCGTCGACGTCGAGGTGATCGAGTATCTGAAAGTCCCCTATAGCCGCGACAAGCTGGCGCAGCTGATCGCGGACGCCGGCATGACGCCCGCCGACGCGATCCGCACCATGGGCACCGATGCGCAGGAACGGGGCTTGGCGGATATGGACGCCGACGCGATCCTCGATGCAATGGCGGCCAACCCTGCCTATGTAAATCGCCCCTTCGTCGAAACCGACAAGGGCGTGCGCTTCTGCCGGCCGCAGGACAAGGTGCGCGAGATACTCTAGGCGGCACGCGGGAAAGGCACGGCATCATGGCGCAGGATGGTTCGACGATCGACGATGATGCGCCGGTGCCGGGCGTCGCCCCCTATGACGGGCCGGCCGGCGGCTGGGGCGCGCTGCGCGCCGTGGCACTGGCGATCAAGGACCAGATGGGCGCCAGCGCCGACACCCGCGCCTTGCTTCAGATGAACCAGCCGGACGGTTTCGACTGTCCGGGATGCGCCTGGCCCGACCCGCGCCACACATCCTCCTTCGAATTTTGCGAAAATGGCGCGAAGGCCGTCACCTGGGAAGCGACACCCAAGCGCGTCGACCCGGACTTTTTCGCCAGCCACAGCGTATCGGACCTGTGGGACTGGAGCGATCACCAGCTGGAGGATGCCGGCCGCCTCACCCAGCCGCTGCGTTATGACGCTGCAACCGATCATTATGTCCCGATCGGCTGGGAGGAGGCGATGGCGCGGATCGGCACCGGCCTCACCGCGCTCGACCATGCCGACAGGGCAGAATTCTACTGTTCGGGCCGCGCCTCCAATGAAGCGGCCTTTCTCTATCAGCTGTTCGCCCGCGCCTTTGGCACCAACAATTTCCCCGATTGTTCGAATATGTGCCATGAGGCGACCAGCGTCGGGCTCGCCAGGTCGATCGGCCTTGGCAAGGGGTCGGTGACGCTGGAGGATTTCGACCATGCCGATGCGATCTTCTGCATCGGCCATAATCCGGGCACCAATCACCCGCGCATGCTGTCGACGCTGGCCGCGGCGGCCAGGCGCGGCGCGCCGATCATCGTCGCCAATCCGATGCGCGAACGGGGCTTGGAACGCTTCAAGTCGCCCCAGCATCCGACCGAAATGCTGACGCCCGGCGCGACGCAGCTGGCGTCGGCCTATCATCAGGTCAAGGTCGGCGGCGACCTGCCGATGTTGCAGGGGATCATGAAGGCATTGTTCGCCGCCGATGCCGCCGACCTGGCGGCCGATGGCGCGGGCCTCATCGACCGCGCCTTCATCGCCGAACATACGGTCGGCTATGAAGCCCTGCGCGCGGAAGTGGAAGCGCAGGACTGGGCCGCGCTGGAACAGGGCAGCGGCCTCACCCGCGCGGCGATGGAAAGCATGGCGCAGGTCTATGCCAAGGCCCGCAATGTCATCATCTGCTATGGCATGGGCATCACCCAGCATCGCCACGGCACGCAAAATGTGCAGCAGATCGCCAATCTGCTGCTGCTGCGCGGCAATTTCGGGCGGCCGGGCGCGGGCATCTGCCCCTTGCGCGGCCACAGCAATGTGCAGGGCGACCGCACCGTCGGTATCACCGAAGCGCCCGGCGAGGCGATGCTGGCGCGGCTGGACGCCCATTTCGGCATCACCAGCCCGCGCAAACATGGCCATAATGCCGTCGACGCGCTGGCGGCGATGGCGTCGGGCGAAGCGCGCGCGCTCATCGCGCTGGGCGGCAATCTCGCCGTCGCCATGCCTGATCCGCAAGCCTGCTTCGCCGCCTTCCGGAAGCTCGACCTCGCCGTCCATATCCTCACCAAGTTCAACCGTTCCTGCCTGCTCCCTGCGCGCGAGACCATCATCCTCCCCTGCCTTGGCCGCACCGAACTCGACATGCAGGCGACCGGCCCGCAATGGGTGACGGTGGAGGACAGCATGTCGATGGTCCACGCCTCGCGCGGGCGGCTGAAGCCGGCATCGGACGACCTGAAATCCGAACCCGCCATTATCGCCGCCATGGCGAAGGCAACGTTGCCGGGCAGCCCGATCGACTGGGATGGCCTGGCCGCCGATTATGACCGCATCCGCGACGGGATCGCGGCGGTCTATCCCGACTTCCATGATTTCAACCGGCGCGTCCGCGTGCCCGGCGGCTTTCGCCTCACCGTCGGCCCGTCGCAGCGCCACTGGCCAACGCCCGATGGCAAGGCGCATTTCCTGCCAGCGGGGGAGGCGCCCGCGTCCGAAGGCCGGCTGATGCTGGCGACCATCCGCAGCCACGACCAGTATAACACCACCATCTATGGCCTCAATGACCGCTATCGCGGCATCACCGGCCGGCGCGACATCCTGTTCATGAACGCCGCCGACATGGAGCGGCTGGGCATCGCCCATGGCGACCGCGTCGATGTGGTGGCCGCGCCCGACCGCATACTGCGCGGCCAGACCGCGATCCATCACGACATCGCCGCCGGCTCTGTCGCAGCCTATTATCCCGAAGCCAATGGCCTGCTGCCGCTCGACGCGCATGACCGGCAAAGCGGCACGCCCGCCTACAAGACCATACCTGTCGACATTCGCCCGGCAGCGTAACGATCATGGCAATTTGCGGCTTGCTTTGCCGCCGGGAGGCCCTAGCTTTCCCGCCATGGCAAAGGGCAGCACGCAAAAAACGGCATCGGCGACGATCGCGGTCTACAGCCTGAAGGGCGGGGTGGGGAAGACGACCATGTCCGTCAACCTCGCTTGGGCGTCGGCCTGCATTTCCCGGCGTCGCACCTTGCTGTGGGATCTCGACCCGCAGGCCGCGTCCAGTTGGCTCCTGTCGACCGACCAGACCAGCCGCGACGCCGCGCAGGCGATTTTCAGCAAGGATGTGGAGGTCAAAAAGCTGATCCAGCCGTCCACCGTGCCGGGGCTGGACCTGATCGCCGCCGACACCTCGCTGCGCGGCCTCGATCATCTGTTCCGCGAAATGGACAAGAAGAAGCGGCTGGCCAAGCTGATCGAAAGCCTGGGCCGCGACTATGACCGCATCATTCTCGACTGCCCGCCGGGCCTTACCGAAACCAGCGAACAGGTGCTGCGCGCCGCCGACCTCATCGTCATCCCGGTCATCCCCTCACCCCTCTCGCAGCGGGCGATGGGCGAAGTCGCGCGCTATCTCGTCCAGCGTGGCGGTGCCCATGCGCCGATCCTGCCGGTCTATTCGATGGTGGATCGCCGCCGCAGCCTGCATCGCGCCGCGCTGGAAAGCCAGACCGGCTGGCCCGCCATTCCCATGGCCAGCACGATCGAGCAGATGACCGTGCGCCGCAAGCCGCTGGGCGCCTTCGCGCCGGCGTCGCCCTCGGCGCAGGCCTTCGCGTCGCTCTGGACGCAGGTTGAACGGCAATTGAGCGGGCGCTAAGGCCCGCCCCCGCCCCGCCCGCCCCCGTCAGGCGGCGATGTCGTAGGGCCGGATTTCGCCGGTCAGATACAGGTTGCGCGCCTTCGACCGGCTGAGCTTCCCCGATGACGTGCGCGGCAGCGTGCGCGGCGGCACCAGTTCGACGACGCAGTTCATGCCGGTGATCGCCCGCACCCGCTCGCGGATCTGGTCGCGCAGGCGCGATCGTTCCTCATTGTCGGACGTGCGGCAATGGACCAGCACGGCGGGCGCTTCCTCGCCGCCCGGCGTCGTGATCGCGAAGGCGGCGATGTCGCCCTGCTTGAAGCCGGGGAGCTGCTCCACCGCCCATTCAATATCCTGCGGCCAGTGATTCTTGCCATTGATGATGATCATGTCCTTGGCGCGGCCGACGATGTAGAGATAGCCGTCCGACAAATAGCCCATGTCGCCCGTGTCGAGCCAGCCATCCGCCATGCAGGCCGCGGTCGCCGCCTCGTCGCGGAAATAGCCGACCATCAGCGAAGGGCCGGTGGTCCATACCTTGCCGATCTGCCGCTCGGCCATCAAGCCGCCATCCTCGTCGCGGATTTCCACGACCATGTCCTTGGCGGGCTTGCCGCAATTGACGATGGAGCGGAAACGCTGCGGCCGGCCTTCGGGCGCGGCGCCGCCCGACAGGTCGGTTTCCTCGACCAGTTCGACGATGATGCCCTCGCCCGGCGGCATGATGGTGACGGCCAAGGTCGCTTCGGCCAGGCCATAGCTCGGCAGGAAGGCGCTGGGGCTGAACCCCGCATCGGCAAAGGCGTCGACGAAGCTCTGCATCACGTCGGGGCGGATCATGTCCGCGCCATTGCCCGCCAGCCGCCAGCGCGACAGGTCGAACCGGTCGGCCGCCTTGGTCTGGCTCGACATGCGCCGCGCGCAAATGTCGTAGCCGAATGTCGGCGAATAGCTGATCGACGTGCCCTCGTTGCGGCTGATCAGATCCAGCCAGGCGAGCGGCCGGCGCGCGAAATCCTCGGTCTTCATGTAATCGGTCGACACCTGGTTGGCGACGACCGACAGGAAGCAGCCGACCAGCCCCATGTCATGATACCAGGGCAGCCAGCTGATGCAGCGGTCGCTCTCCTGCACCTGCATGCCATGGCTGTGCGCCGACAGGTTGCTGAGCAACGCATGATGCGTCACCGCGACGCCATGCGGGAAACGGGTCGATCCGCTCGAATATTGCAGATAGGCGATCTCTTGCGGCTGCGCCTGCGGCAAGTCGCACGGCACCGCGTCGCGCGCGATGAAATCCTCGAACGCGATGCTCTCGACCGCCTTTTGCCGGCCCGATTCCCCCGCCATTTCCTCCAGTTCCTTGGGGAACAGGAACAGCATCGGGTCGCAGCTTGTCAGCTGGACATTGAGCTGGTCGATATAGCTTTCCTTGCCGCCAAAGCTGGTCGGCAATGGCAACGGCACCGGCCAGGCACCGGCATAGACGATGCCGAAGAAAAGCATCGCGAAATCCGCCCCGGTTTCCGCCACCAACGCCACCCGGTCCTGCGGCTTGACGCCATGGGCGATCAGCCGGTGGGCGCAGGCGATGGCGTCGGCGCGCAGTTCGCTGAACGGATAGGGGCGCGCCAGATTGCCGCGCGCGTCGTGGAAATTCAGGCCCCGCTTGCCCTGCGCCGCATAGTCCAGCGCCTCGCCCAGCGTCCCGAAATCGGAGAAGCGGCGCGGCAGATCATCAGTGGTCGGCGTCGGTGCCATCATCTCTTGCGAACCCGTCATATTGGTTTCACCCAATGTCATAAAATTTGTCAAAGGGCCGCCGCTAGCAGCTTTGGCGGCCCCATGCACCGGATAGTTGCATTCCAGCCTGGCTTTCTAGCCCACAAGGCGCGGTAAAATTCCGGCCCGACTGTGGCATAAACATGGCGCATCGGCCATGCTGGCGCGATATGACCGGCAAACGCCCCCCTCCGCCGCTCGATGAGGATGCGCTGCGCGACCTCGCGCTGCGCCATGTGGCGCGCTTCGCGACCAGCCGGGGCAAGCTGCTCGCCTATCTCAACCGCAAGCTGCGCGAACGCGGCTGGGCGGGCGAACGCCCCGCCGACCCGCAGGCGCTGGTCGAACGCTTCGCCGACCTCAACTATATCGACGACGCCGCCTATGCCGTGATGAAAAGCGCGTCGCTCGTCCGGCGCGGCTATGGCGCGCGCCGCGTGGGCGAGGCGCTGCGCGCCGCCGGCATAGCGGAGGAAGACCGGGAGCAGGCCGACGCGCAGACCGCCCGCGACGCCTGGGCGGCGGCCGATCGCTTCGCCCGCCGCAAGCGCATCGGCCCCTATGCGACCGCCCCGCTCGACCCCAAACAGCGCGAAAAGGCGATCGCCGCCTTCCTGCGCGCGGGCCACGCCTATGCGCTGGCGCGCCGCTGGGTCGACGCCGCCCCCGGCGACGTGATGGAGGAGGAGGAATAGGCTTCCTCCCGGCGTTTCGACACAGGGCCGGGAACCTGCCTTGCCTCTCTCGCTCCACCCCCCTTCCAATGTAGGATTTTCTCTGATCTACCCTGGTCGATGAAGCCCTGCCCGCCCCGTCTGACCACGCCCTTGCACATGTTCGCGCCCGCGCGCGCCCCTGTCGCGTCGCTGTCGCTTCATGGTCGCCTCGCAGGCGCTTCGTGGTCGCTTGAGGCCCGACGACGGTGTGAACTTCGCTCCGCCTGCGGCCGGGCGGATTCAGGCATCGCCCTTGCGCATCTTCGCCCGCCGCGCGAAGATGTTGAGCACCTCCACCAGCGTCGAAAAGGCCATGGCGGCGTAGATATAGCCCTTGGGCACATGCACGCCAAAGCCATCGGCGATCAGCACCGCGCCGATCATCAGCAGGAAGCCGAGCGCCAGCATGACGACGGTCGGATTGCGCGCGATGAAATTGGCCAGCGGATCGGCCGCGATCAGCATCACCGTCACCGCGACGATCACGGCGATATACATGACCGCCAGATTGTCTGTCATGCCCACCGCCGTCAGGATCGAATCCAGCGAAAAGATCATGTCCAGCAGGATGATCTGCACGATGGCGCTGCCGAAACTCATCGTGACCGCGCTCTTCTTGTCCAGCACGTCGTCGCCGCCATGCGGGTCGACATTGTGGTGAATTTCCTTGGTCGCCTTCCAGATCAGGAACAGGCCGCCGGCAATCAGGATCATGTCGCGCCAGGAAAATTGCGTCTCGAATGTCGGCGCGCCATGGCTGTCGAGCGGTCCGCGCCAGCCAAGGTCGAACACCGGCGCCGTCAAACCGACGATCCACGCGATCATCGACAGCAGCACCAGCCGCATCGCCAGCGCCAGCCCGATGCCGATGCGCCGCGCCTTGGGCCGCTGCGCCTCCGGCAGCTTGTTGGTCAGGATGGAAATGAAGACCAGATTGTCGATCCCCAGCACCACCTCCATCACCACCAGCGCAATCAGTGCGGCCAGCGCGGTGGGATCGGTAAAGGCGGTGACGAGACTGTCCATGATGCTCCCCTGTTTGTCCGACCACGCCCAAGTTTCAGATCGGCAACGTATCGAAACGGCGATGGCGCTTTATCGTTCCTCTGTTGCTGCTTGATGCCGCAACGCCGACTTTATAAGGCTGGCGCATCATTGTCCGGGGGGATTTTTTCCATGCGTTTCATCTTCATGCTGGCGGGCCTTGGCGTCGCCCTCGCCCTGCCTACCCAGGCACGAGCCGAAGTCTTCGAGATGGACGGCCATTTCCCGGCCCCCTTCCGCGATGTCAGCTTGGCGCGCAGCATCGGCATCGACCGGATCGGCGGGCGGGACGGCATGGCGCTGTCGCTCGCGCTGGAGCAATTGCTCAGCCGGCGCGGCCCGGACGGCCGCCCCCATTTCGACCTTATCGCCCTGTCGCGCAACGGGCCGGACGCTGACGCCATCGTCAGCGGCATGGCGGACGCCACCATCCGCAGGAGCGACGTCAAGCGCACGGTGGAGGAATGCGCGGACAAGCAGGCCAGCATCTGCCCGAAGAAGGAAAAGGTCGACATCACCTGCACGCAGGAAGTCGTCAGCTTCTCCTCCACCCTGCGGGTCGCGCGGTCCGATGACGGCCGCATCCTCTATACCCAAACCCGGCCGCAATCCGACACGATCGTCACCTGCCCCAAGGACAAGACCCGTCGCAATCCCAAGGACAGCATCGACCGTATGGTGCGCACGGCGGCGGATCGATTCGTCGACGATATCGTGCCGCGCCATGAACGCTACCGCATCCGCCTGCGCGAAGGACGCGATGGCATGGACAAGGCAATGGGCCAGGCGTTCAAGGACAGCATCCGCCTGTCGCAGCGCGATCCCGCCGCCGCCTGCGCGCAATGGGATGGCATGAACCGCGATCGCCCCGGACATCCTTCTGTGCTGTTCAACCTTGGCCTGTGCGCGGAACGGGACGGCGATTATGCGCAGGCCGAACGCCTTTATGCGCAGGCCAGCAAGGCGCAGGAGGATATCGAGCGGGTCCGCGACCTCACCATCGGACGCGAAGACGCACAGGCGCGCGCCGCCGATCACTAAGCCGCGCGCTGGACTTGCGGGCGGTGCTGCCGTAGCGACAGCCCGTCCGCATCGACCCTGCGGATCGCGACACATTCTCTTTCACCCCTTTGCCAGAGGCGGGCCAATGACCAGAACCACCCTCACGCGTTTTCTGATCGAACAACAGCGCAACGCCAACGCGCTGCCCGCCGAATTGCGGCTGCTCATCGAAACGGTCGCCCGCGCCTGCAAGACGATCAGCCACGCCGTCAGCAAGGGCGCGCTTGGTGAAGTCCTGGGCAGCCTGGACAGCGAAAATGTGCAGGGCGAAGTGCAGAAGAAGCTGGACGTCATCGCCAATGAATTGCTGCTCGACGCCAATGAATGGGGCGGGCATCTGGCCGCCATGGCGTCAGAGGAGATGGAAACCATCTACCCCATCCCCAACCGCTATCCCAAGGGCGAATATCTGATGCTGTTCGACCCCATTGACGGGTCGAGCAATATCGACGTCGACCTGTCGGTCGGCACGATCTTTTCCGTGCTCAAGGCGCCCGAAGCCTGCGCCGGGCGCGATGTGACGGAAGAGGATTTCCTCCAGACCGGCCGGCATCAGGTCGCCGCCGGCTACGCCATCTACGGCCCGCAGACCCTGCTGGTGCTCAGCGTCGGCACCGGCGTCTATGAATTCACGCTGGACCGGGAAGTGGGCAGCTGGGTCATGACCGACCCGGACATGAAAATGCCGCAGGGCAAATGTGAATTCGCGATCAACATGTCCAACCGCCGCCAATGGTCGCCGGGCGTCGAACGCTATATCGAAGAACGGGTAATGGGGGCCAAGGGCCCGTGCGGCAAAGATTACAACATGCGCTGGACCGCCTCCATGGTGGCGGACGTGCATCGCATCCTCAAGCGCGGCGGCATCTTCATGTATCCCTATGACCATCGCACGCCCGGCAAGGCCAAGCTGCGCCTGATGTATGAGGCCAATCCCATGGCCTATCTGATCGAACAGGCGGGCGGCGCCGCCAGCGACGGCTTCATGCCGATCATGGACGTCGCGGCGCAGGGGCTGCACCAGCGCGTGGGCGTGGTGCTGGGCGACACGGCCGAGGTCGAGGCCGTGGTCGCTTATGGCCGCGAAGCCGAAGCCCTGGTGAACTGAAGGAGTGAGCTCAAAAATGATGGGGGAGAGCGCTGGATCAAAAGCGCTCGATCCCCCAGCCATGCCGCGCCTGCCGGTCTTACCGGCGGCTCCTCTCCAGAAACTGTTTTAGTGACGCGGCATGAGCAGGAGTCGCTTACTCCAGCCCGATGACAAAAAAAAGGCTGATCCGAAGATCAGCCGATAAGTTTTTAGGAGAGGATGCCTGAAAGGCACAGTCCTTGTGACCGGTCGGCGGATCTTTCGCAACTGCGAAGAGCGAAAGCCCGATTGCAAAGGATGCAATGACCGCCCCGGCCGAAAGCAATTGGCAGGGCTTTTGGGCTAAAGGGACGCCGATGCACGGACCAGTTCCCATGGCGGCGACAGACCATTCCCAGCGCTACCGGCGCGACATTGACGGCCTGCGTGCGCTCGCCATCCTGCCCGTCCTGCTGTTCCACGCCCATGTGCCCGGCTTTTCCGGCGGCTATGTCGGGGTCGACATCTTCTTCGTCATTTCGGGCTATCTCATCACCGGCATCCTTGCCCGCGACATTGATCGTGATCAATTTTCGCTGATCCGTTTCTATGAGCGCCGCTTCCGCCGGATCATCCCCGCGCTGGCGCTGATGATCCTCGCCACCCTCGCCATCGCCGCCTGGCTCTGTTTCCCCGGCGATCTGGAGGGGGTGCCCCGCTCGGCGCTGGCCGCGACGCTCTTCGCCTCCAATCTCTGGTTCTTCACAGACACCGGCTATTTTGCGGGCGGCGCGGACGTGAAGCCGCTGCTCCACACCTGGTCGCTTGCGGTGGAGGAACAATATTATATCGGCTTTCCGCTGCTCCTGATGCTGCTTGCCCGCTATGCGCCGCGCTGGCGCACCGCCGCGCTGGCGACGCTTGCCGCCCTGTCGCTGGCGCTCGCCATCCTGATGCAGCGGGACACCAGCGGCTTCACCTTCTATCTGCTGCCGACCCGCGCCTGGGAATTATTCGCCGGGGCGTTGCTGGCGATCGGCGCGGTCCCGGCGATTCGTCGCCGCGTGGTGGCCGAATTGCTCGCCTGCGCCGGCCTGCTGGCGATCGCCCTGCCGGTCGCCCTCTATGATCGCGCCACCATCTTTCCCGGCCTTGCCGCCCTCCCGCCCGTGCTCGGAGCCGCGGCCCTGCTCCATGCCGCGCCCGGCACCAGCGTCGGACGGCTGCTCGGCCGACCGCTCCTCGTCGGCATCGGCCTTCTCTCCTACTCGCTCTATCTCTGGCACTGGCCGCTGATCGTCTTTGCCGAATATGCGACCGACGCGCCGCTGGCGCGAGGCCTGCGATGGGGCGTAATTGCCGCCGCCCTGGCCATTGCCTATCTATCCTGGCGCTATGTCGAGCGGCCGTTTCGCGATCGATCGCGCGTGTCGGGCAAGGGGATATTCCGCTTCACCGCCGCCGCCATGCTCCTGCTGTGTTTGGCTTCGGGCGGACTGATGGCGATGGGCGGATGGCCGTCCCGCTTCTCCGCGCCGGTGCTGGCGCAAATCGGTGGACGAAATGATTTCAGCCCGACGCGCAAACAATGCCATGACACCTATATGCGTGGCGCGCGTCCCTGCATCTTGGGCGCGCAGGTCGCTCCAGATGCGATGCTCTGGGGCGACAGTCATGGCGTGGAACTGGCCTACGCTCTGTCGTTGAAGGCGAAGGCACAGGGCCGCGCCCTGGTTCAGCGCACCACCTCCAGCTGCCCGCCGGTCCTGGGCTATGATGCCAGGGACCCGCGCTGCGCCGCCGCCAACCGCGCCGCCTTAGCCGCGTTGCGCGCCGATCCGGCAATTCGCCGCGTCTATCTGGCCGCCTTCTGGGCCAATGGCGATTTCGACGCACCGGGCTTCGTCGCCAAGCTCGACCGGACCATCGCCGCGATCCGGCGCGAAGGGCGGCAGGTCGTGCTGATCGGCCCGGTCCCGCCCCAGCCTTTCGACGTTCCCCGCCACCTCGCTCATCTCGCGCGCGCCGGGCGGCTGGACGAGGCGCGCGGGGTCAGCCTTGCCTGGGTGGAGGCGCGCACGCCGCATCTGCGCGCCCTGTTCGATCGCTGGCGGCGGCGCGGCGTATCGCTCATCAGCCCACTGGCTGCGCTATGCGCATCAGGCCCCTGCGCCATAGAGGCGGACGGCAAGCCGCTCTATTTCGATTCGCACCATTTGAGCGTCGCCGGCGCGCTGCGCGTGATCCGCGACGGCGCTATTCAGCCGCCATCGCATAGCCCGCGCGCGGCAGCTCCACCGCCAGCGCCTCAGCGAGGTCCGTGATCAGCGCCTGCATCCGCGCCACGCCGGGACCCGGCTGGTCCAGCGCGCCATCGAGATAGAGTTGCCGGTCGATTTCCACCTGCAAGGCATGCAGCCCCCGGTCGGGTCGTCCATGCCGTTCCAGCAGATAGTCGCCGGCATAGGGGGAATTTTGCGCCACCCCTACCCCATGACTATGCGCGATGTCGGCGGCGAGCGCGATCAGCTGGCTCGACGCGCTGCGGCCGAAACGGTCCCCCAGCACGATGCCCGGCGGCGTCTGCCCTGCGCCCGGCGGCGGCAGTGGCGGCATGGAATGAAGGTCGATCAGGATGGCATGGCCATGCGCATCCCGGGTCGCCGTCATCAAACGCGCAAGCGCGGCATGATAGGGCCGATGGACAGTCTCGATCCGCCGCAGCGCCTCCGCCCACGGCATGGGGCGCAGCCACAGGTCGCTGGCGCCGGGCATCCGCCGGGGAAAGAGACCCAGGCCGCCGCGCAGTTTGGCGCTGCTATGCCAGGCCGCATCGTGCGGCGGGTCAGCGATCATCGCCGGGTCGACCTCCCGCTCATGCCGGTTGAGATCGATCAACGCACGCGGCGCGCGGGCCACCAGCACGGTAAAGCCCCGCGCGATCAGCGGGCGGGCGAGCAGGTCCACCCAGCGGTCTTCCAATCGCCGCAGCATGGCCGGGCGCACGCGGGCGGTGGCCATCAGGGCGTCGGGATAACCGCGACCCGCATGAGGTACGGAAAGGATGACGGGACGATCTGGCAGGTCCGGACCGAAACGGTCGAAGGCGGTGTTACGCACGGGCGGAACTGGCAGCACGTCTTCGTTCAAGGCGGCTCCTTTCACCCGATCCGCGAAATTGGTTACCCGGCTGGATAATATTTACACCTTGTCGCATATAAGCGGGCTTCGCGCCACCCTGTCGGTGGCGTGCACGCCGGCGTTGCGCCGGACGGACCGAAGTTGGGGGCAATGATTCGCATTCTACTGGCCGAAGATGATGAGAGCATGCGCGTCTATCTTGCCCGTGCTCTGGAACGATCGGGATATGAGGTCATCGCGGTGGCGACCGGCACGCAGGCCGTGCCCTATATCGATTCCGACCGGTTCGATCTGCTGCTGACGGATATCGTCATGCCCGAAATGGACGGCATCGAACTGGCACAACATGCAGCACAGGTCGCGCCCGACATGCGAATCATGTTCATCACCGGCTTTGCCGCCGTGACGCTCAAGGCCGGCAAGGCGGTGCCCCAGGCCAAGGTGCTGTCCAAGCCGTTCCACCTGCGCGACCTGGTGCTGGAGGTTGAGCGCATGTTCGGCAGCGAAAGCCTTTCGGGCCTGAGCTGACCCGCATCAATCGGGCACGACTTCCTGCATGTCGGGCGTCAAGTCGAGCGGGATGCCGGCCATCGCTGCGGCGAAGCGCTCGCGATCCAGCCCCTTTTCCCATACCGATACCACGACCGTCGCCACCGCATTGCCCACGAAATTGGTGAGGCTGCGGCACTCGCTCATGAACCGGTCGACGCCCAGAATCAGGGTCATGCCCGCAACCGGCACGGACGGCACGATCGACAGCGTCGCGGCGAGCGTGATGAAGCCCGCACCCGTCACCCCGGCCGCGCCCTTGGACGAAATCATCGCGACCAGCAGCAGCAAGATCTGCTCCTCCAGGCTGATATGCACATTGCAGGCCTGGGCGATGAACAGGGCGGCCAGCGTCATGTAGATATTGGTGCCATCCAGGTTGAAGCTGTAGCCGGTCGGCACCACCAGTCCCACGACCGACTTGCGACATCCCGCCCGCTCCATCTTCTCGATCAGGCTGGGCAGCGCCGCTTCGGACGAGGATGTACCGAGCACCAGCAGCAATTCCGCCTTCAGATAGCGGATCAGGTGCAGGATATTGAACCCCACCGCCCAGCACACCGCACCCAGCACCACCAGCACGAACAGCAGGGACGTCAGATAGAATGTCGCGACCAGCCCCGCGAGATTGGCGAGCGTGCCTACGCCATATTCGCCGATGGTGAAGGCCATTGCCCCGAACGCGCCGATCGGCGCGGCCTTCATCAGAAAGCCCACCAGCTTGAACACGGCATGGCTCGCCGATTCCAGCACCGCCATCAGCGGCGCGGCCTTGTCGCCGATCATGGTGAGCGCAATGCCGAACAGGATGGCGACGAACAGCACTTGCAAGATGTTGCCGTCCGCCACGGCCGACACCATGGTCGCCGGGATGATGCTCATCAGGAAGCCGGTCAGCGTGCGCTCATGCGCCTGATGCGCATAGTCGGCTACCTTCCCGGCATCGAGCGTGGCCGGATCGATGTTCAACCCCGCGCCCGGTTGCACGACATTGGCGACGATCAGCCCGACGATCAGCGCCAGCGTCGAAAAGGTCAGGAAATAGCCGAATGCCTTTGCCGCGACCCGGCCGATCGCGCCCAGTTCCTTCATGCCGGCAATGCCCGTGACGATAGTCAGGAAAATGACCGGCGCGATGATCATCTTCACCAGCTTGATGAAGGCTTCGCCCAGCGGCTTGAGCTGGACGCCGGCATCGGGAAAGAAATGGCCGATTGCCACGCCCAGCGCGATCGCGACCAGAACCTGAACATAGAGCTGGCGATAGAATGGCAGACGCGGCGCCGTCTGGATCGGCGAAGATGGCGATGGCATCATGATGAAGTGGCGTCCCCCTGTTTGCCTTGCAGCATATGGGACCCCCCTTCCCTGTCCAGAAGAATGTGTCCAGGCGAGAAATAACCGCTTGCGCGGGCGCACGCCCCCGGCTATTGGCCCCCTCCACGGCGGGCGTGTAGCTCAGTGGTAGAGCACTGTGTTGACATCGCAGGGGTCGCAAGTTCAATCCTTGCCACGCCCACCATGAAAAGCCTCGCGGCCATCGGTCGCGGGGCTTTTTTTATTCGGTCGCTCAGGAGATTGCCGTCAGGGCACCTGCTTCTTCATGGCGTCCAGCATGAAACGCCAGACATTGGCGGCATCCTGCGCATAGGCGCGCTCGTCGCTGTCGGGGCTGATGTAGCGGGTGATGCCGGCCCCGGCTTCCTTCATATAATCGCTGGGTTCATGGATGGCGTCCAGCACTGCGCGAACCTGGGGCAGGCAGGCCTGCCAATCGGCGTCTTCCTGCGACTGGCCCAGCGTCTGGCACAAGGCGCGGGCGGCGCGTTCGATCGGCGTCATGTCTGGCTCCTGCTGGCGGTGCGATTTGTCGCATCTGACGCAGCGGACCGGGGCAAGGCAAGCGAAAAGCCGCGCATTGGCGCTTCGCCTGGCCATCCGCCTCGCCTAAGGGCACAGTGCAGCAGACGAAGGGGATGGTCATGATGGAAGGCGAGACAATCGCGGGCAGGCGCGTCCTGTTCGTCATGGCGGTGGACGCAGAATATGGCCCACATTTGCGCGCCCGGTTCACGCCGCTGCTGACCGGCGTCGGCCCTGTCGAAGCGGGCATCGCGATGGGCGCTGCGCTCCAGGCCCTGGCGGCGCGCGACACCCTGCCCGACCTTGTCGTGTCGCTGGGGTCGGCCGGCTCACGCCGCTGCCCGCTGGGTGAGATTTTCCAGATCGCCAGCGTATCCTGGCGCGACATGGATGCCACCCGCCTTGGCTTTCCCAAAGGCGTGACGCCGATGACCGATCATCCGGTGGATATCCCGCTGACAACCCCGTTGCCGCTGCCGCTGGCGCGCCTGTCGACCGGCGCCAATGTCGTGGGCGGCGAGGAGTATGCCGGCATCGACGCCGACATGGTCGACATGGAAAGCTTTGCGGTCGCCCGGGCCTGCGCACGCTATGACGTTCCGCTGATGGGCCTGCGCGGTGTCTCGGACGGTCCGGGCGAGTTGGACCATATCAACAGCTGGATGGAGTTGCTGGGCCTGATCGATGAACGGTTGGCGCAGGCGGTGGATTTATTGCCCGAAGCGCTGGCGAGCCTGGACGGCTGATCCGGGAAGGGGCAAGCGCTGGCGCGCCCTAGTCACCGTCAAAGGCGATCAACGCCTGCGTGGCAACGCCATCCTCCTCCAGCAGCGCCTTGCCGCCCAGGTCGGGCAGATCGACGGCGAACAGCGCCATCAGCACGCTGGCGCCCTGCTCGCGCAGAAGCTGCGCTGCGGCGAGCGCGGTTCCGCCGGTCGCGATAAGATCATCGACCAGCACGACCCGCGCGCCGGCGGGCACCTGGCCCTCATGCAGTTCCAGCCGGTCGCTGCCATATTCCAGCACATAGTCGATGCCGACGGTCTTGCCGGGCAGCTTTCCCGCCTTGCGTACCGGCACGAAGCCCTTGCCCAAGGCAGCAGCGAGCGCCGCTCCCAGGATGAAACCCCGCGCTTCGATCCCGACGATCAGGTCAGGGTCGAGCGGCCGGGCGACAGCGACCAGCCGCTCCACCAGTTCGCCAAAGCCCGGGCCATCCGCCAGCAGCGTCGTGACGTCACGAAACTGGATACCCGGCTTGGGAAAATTCGGAATGGTGCGGATCAGGGCGGTCAGGCTGTCGATGCTCATGAAGCCTCCATAGGCAAAGGGCGCGGTCCCCTCAAGGAACCGCGCCCCGCTTGTGTTCGTGCGCTGGCAAGAGGGCGTCAGGCCGCCTTTTTCTTGTCCGCCCAGATATTCTGATAGGCCATATAGGCAAGGCCGGTGGCGATCAGCAGGAAGACGATCGTCGCAAGGCCGGCGCGACGGCGATTTTCAAGCTTTGGTTCCGCCGTCCAGGTCAGGAAGGCGGCCACGTCCTTCGCCATCTGGTCGACGGTCGGCTTGGTGCCGTCGCCATAGCTCACCTGGCCCTCAGCCGTCAGAGGCGGCGCCATGGCGAGATTCAGGTTGGCGAAATAGGGATTGTAGTGCAGCCCCTCCGGCGTCTTGGCATCCGGGAACTCCCTGAGCAGTTCGGCAGGCTGCGGCTGATAGCCGGTGATCAGCGAATAGACATAGGCGCTGCCATGATGGCGAGCCTTTGTCATCAGCGACAGGTCAGGCGGGATCGCATTGTTGTTCGCCGCCGCCGCCGCGACATTGTTGGCGAAGGGCTTGGGGAAGTGATCGGCGGGCACCGGATCGCGGGTCGACATCTCCCCGGTCTTGGGATCGACATCGGGCGTCTTGATCGCCCACTGCTTGGCGATCGCCTTCACCTCGGCCTCATTATAGCCAAGCGCTTCCAGATCGCGGAACGCCACGAACTTCAGGCTGTGGCAGGCCGAGCAGACTTCCTTGAACACCTGAAAGCCGCGTTGCAGCTGCTGGCGATCATAACGGCCAAAGGGTCCATCGAACGAGAAGGACACATGCTTGGGCGCCTTGTGGAATTCATGCTCCACCGTTGGCTGGGGCGGGTCCGACACATAGGCGACCGCGCCAAAGAGGAAGGAGATCAGCAGCCAGCCCGCGAAAAAGAGGCCGACGAGGAATGCGCCGATGCGAACCATGATATCCTATCCCCCTTAACCGGCGTTCGAAGGCTGCGGATCGGCGCCCATGCCGGGCAGCGCATCCTCTTCGCCTTTTATGTTGTGGCGATTGAGCACCGATTCCGTGATCGATCCGGGCAGCGGCAGCGGCTTTTCGAAGCGCGCGATCAGCGGCAGCACGATCAGGAAATGCGCAAAATAATAGGCCGCCGCGACCTGGCTGATCATGACATAGGGCTCTTCCGCTGGCGCACCGCCGCAATAGCCCAGGATCAGCACGTCGATGACCAGGATCCAGAAGAACTTCTTGAACGTCGGGCGATAATTGCCCGAGCGCACCGGCGAATTGTCGAGCCAGGGCAGGAAGAAGAGCAGCAGGATCGATGCGAACATCGCCAGCACGCCCAGCAGCTTCGCTGGCACGAAGAAGAAGTCGACAGTGAAGGCGCGTAGGATGGCGTAGAAGGGCCAGAAATACCATTCCGGCACGATATGCGCGGGCGTTGAGAGTGGGTTCGCCTCGATATAATTGTCCGGATGGCCCAGATAATTGGGCGCGTAGAACAGCATGATCGAGAAGAGGATCAGGAACACGCCAGCCCCGAACCCGTCCTTCGCCGTGTAGTAAGGATGGAAGGGCACGGTATCCTGCGGCCCCTTCACCTCAACGCCTGTCGGGTTGTTGGATCCGGGAATATGCAGCGCCCAGATGTGCAGGATGATGACCCCTGCGATCACGAAGGGCAGCAGGAAGTGCAGCGAGAAGAAGCGGTTGAGCGACGCGTTGCCCGGCGCGAAACCGCCCAGCAGCCAGGTCTGGATCGGTTCGCCCACGACCGGGATCGCGCCGAACAGGCCGGTGATGACCTTCGCGCCCCAATAGCTCATCTGCCCCCAGGGCAGCACATAGCCCATGAAGGCGGTCGCCATCATGAGGAGGAAGATGACAAGGCCCAGCAGCCACACCATCTCGCGCGGCGCCTTGTAGGAGCCGTAGAAGAGGCCACGGAAGATGTGGAGATAGACGACGATGAAAAAGAAGCTGGCGCCATTGGCGTGCGCGTAGCGCATCAGCCAGCCCGAATTGACGTCGCGCATCGTCTGTTCGACGGTGGCGAAGGCGACCAGGTCATTGGCGCCATAATGCATCGCCATGATGACGCCAGTGACGATCTGGATCACCAGCGCCAGGCCGGCCAGAACGCCGAAATTCCAGAAATAGTTGAGGTTGCGCGGCACCGGATAGCCAGCGCCCACCGCATTGTAGACGAGGCGCGGCAGTGGCAGCTTCTCGTCCATCCACTGCATCACGGGATGCTTGGGAGTATAATGTTCAGCCCATGGAAAGCTCATGACGGTCCCCCCTCAACCCACAAGAATGGCAGTGTCGGAAGTGAACTTGAATTCAGGCACTTCCAGATTCTTGGGGGCAGGCCCCTTACGGATACGGGCGGCGGTATCGTAGGATGACCCGTGGCAGGGGCAGAAATAGCCGCCATATTCGCCGCGATTTTCCCCCTCGCCCGCGCCCAGCGGCACGCAGCCCAAATGGGTGCACACGCCCATCGTGATGAGCCACTGTTTCTTGCCGTCGACGGTGCGTTCTTCCAGCGTCTGCGGATCGCGCAGCGTGGCGACGTCCACCTTGTCAGCCTCGGCAATTTCCTTGGGTGTCAGGTGCCGCACGAACAGCGGCTGCGACCGGAATGTCGTCTTGATCGCCTGCCCCGGCTGGATCGCCGACAGGTCGACTTCGGTCGACGCCAGCGCCAGCACGTCGGCGCTGGGGTTCATCTGGTCGATGAGCGGCACGACCACGGCCACCGCGCCCATCCCGGCGAAACTCACCGCGGCGATATTGATGAAATCGCGGCGGCGCACCTCTTCTCCGCCGGATAGAGTTTGCCCGTCAGAATGATCAACGCTCGCCATGCACCTCTACCCTTGCAAGACTTCCCTGTCACACCGCATGCCGTTACCGACGCTGATTATCAAGGGATTTGGGTTGTCAGCCGTGGCTGCCCCCACCTTCCCCCCGGTGTGGTTCGCGGGCCTGATAACCGGGAAGCGCGCGCTTTGCCAACCGCAATCTTACTTGGCCTGTTACAAAAGCTTGCGCTGCTCTATGGCGCTGCCCATGCGTATCGCCCTTTACCAACCGGAGATTGCGGGCAATGTCGGCGCGATCCTGCGCCTTGCCGCCTGTCTCGCCGTGCCCGTCGACATCATCATGCCCACCGGATTCGCCTTTTCCGACGCGCGCCTAAAACGGGCCGCGATGGATTATGGCGCGGCGGCCGACGTCACCCGCCATGCCAATTTCGAGGCGTTCGATGCTCTGCGGCGGGCAGAAGGCCGGCGATTGCTGTTGATGAGCGCTCACGCCTCGCAGCGATTGCCGGACGTACGGTTCGCGCCCGATGACGTGCTGTTGATGGGGTCGGAAAGCGCCGGCGTGCCCGATAGCGTGCGCGATCTGGCCGATATTCGCGTGCGCATTCCGATGGCGCCGGGCTTTCGGTCCTTGAATATCGCCGTGTCGACCGGCATCGCCGTGGCCGAAGCATTACGCCAGACCGAGGGGTTTCCCGCATGACCAATCCCGTTCCCATCGTCCCCTTCGCGCTCGATGATCGCCAACAAGCCGCGCGTAGCTGGTTCGAATCGCTGCGCGACCGCATCTGCGCCGAATTTGAAGCGATCGAACGCGAAGCCGGCAGCGACGCCGCCTTTGCCTTCACCCCCTGGGACCGCGAGGCGGATGGCCAGGCGCCCGGCGAAGGCGGGGGGGGCGTGCGCGGCGTGATGAAGGGCAAGATATTCGAAAAGGTGGGCGTCAACATCTCCACCGTGGGCGGGGAGTTCGCGCCCGGCTTCGCCCAGACGATTCATGGTGCGGAAGAAAACCCAGCCTTCTTCGCCACCGGCATCAGCCTGGTGGCGCATATGGCCAACCCGCATGTCCCGGCCGTGCACATGAACACGCGCTATCTCGTCACCACGAAAAGCTGGTTCGGCGGCGGGGCGGACCTCAATCCGCCCCTGCCACGCGAACAAGACACGGCCGATTTTCACGCCGTGCTGAAGGACGCATGCGACGCGCATGATCCCGATCATTACCCCCGGTTCAAGGCATGGGCGGACGATTATTTCTTCATCCCCCATCGCGGCGTGCATCGCGGCGTCGGCGGCATCTTCTACGATCATCTGGAATGCGCCGACGACACAGCGTTCGACGCCAATTTCGCCTTTACCCGCGCGGTCGGCGACGCCTTCCTCGCCGCCTTCCCCCCGATCGTGCGGCGGCGGATGGCGGAGCCGTGGAGCGAGGCGGACTATCGCACCATGCTGGAATGGCGCGGCCGCTATGCCGAATTCAACCTGGTCCATGACCGAGGCACCCTGTTCGGACTCAAGACCGGCGGCAATATCGACGCCATCCTGATGAGCCTGCCGCCCATGGCAAGCTGGAGCTGACGCTCGTGCCGCTGACGCGGGTCGAACCGGGCATGGTGGCCACGATCGTCACCCATCTGGAGATGCGCGCCCGGCCCCGGCCGGCGCCGATCCCGCCCGCGCCGCTGCGGCTCGTCCGCTGGAAAACGCCCGATGCTGACGCCTATCGCACGTTGTTCCGCCGCGTCGGCGCGCCATGGCTGTGGTTTTCCCGGCTGGTGATGGCGGACGCGCCATTGCTGGCAATCCTCCACGACCCCGCCGTCGAAATCTATGCGGTCACGGACCCGCGCGGCACGGAAATCGGCCTCCTCGAACTGGATTTCCGGTCCATGCCCGATTGCGGGCTAAGCTTCCTTGGCCTGGTTCCCGAACGGACCGGCAAGGGGCTGGGCCGATGGCTGATGGCGCACGCAACCTCGCTCGCCTGGCGCAAGGGCGTGGAGCGTTTCCAGGTCCACACCTGCACGCTGGACAGCCCGGGAGCGCTGGGCTTTTACATGCGATCAGGCTTCACACCCTTCGCGCGGGAGGTCGAGACATTCGCCGACCCGCGCCTGGCGGGCATAGTGCCGCGCGATGCCGCGCCGCATGTGCCGATCCTGGATCAGGCCGCCGACGCCTGACGATAGATGCGCGCGAGCATCACCAGCAGATAGACCTGCACCACCGCCGACACCGCCGCGGCAGCGATGCCGCCAGCCAGCCGCGCACCCTCCGGGCCTGCGAGCAGGCTGCCCAGCAGACCGACGATCACTTGCGCGGCCGTGCCCACCAGCGTCGACAACAGCATCACGATCACCAGAAAGCCGAACAGCCGCCAGAAATGACCGCGCGTCAGCGACCAGGCGTGGCGCAACGATTCGATTACGCCCCCGCGCGTGTCGATGACGACCGCATTCAGCAGGACCAGCCGGATGCTCGCGAAAAAGACGATGATGACCGCGGCCAGCCCCAAAAGCAGGCCCATCGCATGCGCCGCCTGTTGCGAGGCCATGGCGAAAATCACGCTGACCAGCGCGACCACGACAATGAAAGCGACAATGGCAACGACCACCAGCAGCGCGGTGCCCAGCAGGACGGGCAGTCGCGAAAAGCTGAGCCGCAGTGCCTCTCCCACGCTGATGCCGGGGCGCAGCGCCAAGGCGAACAGT
This sequence comes from Sphingobium lactosutens DS20, assembly GCF_000445105.1. Taxonomy (GTDB): domain Bacteria; phylum Pseudomonadota; class Alphaproteobacteria; order Sphingomonadales; family Sphingomonadaceae; genus Sphingobium; species Sphingobium lactosutens. Next base: position 23,117 of record NZ_ATDP01000110.1, read on the forward strand.
GCCAGCGACCCGAACCAGATGATGACGATGCCCAGCAGCATCGACAGGGCAAAGCCGGGCGGCATCACCGGAATGGCGTCCGCCTTCGGCTGCGCGAACCAGGCCTGCAACTGCGGCGGTGTCATTTCCTGAACGACCAGTCCCGGCAGCGCCACGAACAGCAGGGCGACCGGAAACAGCAAGGTCGCTTCGCGCCGGATGAAGGCGACGGCTTCCTCCCACGCCTTGCCGATGGAGATTGTCGCCATATCTAATCTGCCTGCCTCAAGAGGGGGAAATGCGGCCAGGAGACTTGATCGCTCGCTTGCCCCAAGTCAAGGAAACGCCATGGTTGATCCCCTTCCCTTCCCCGACCACGTCGAATGGCGCGTCGATGCGGCGCCGGTCGATTATCCAGAAGCGCTGACCGACATGGAAGCGCGCGCCGCCGCGATCTACGCCGGGGACGCGCGCGAGCGGGTGTGGCTGCTGGAGCATCCGCCGCTTTATACGGCGGGAACCAGCGCCGACCCGGCCGAACTCATCGACCCGCGCTTTCCCGTCCATGACGCCGGGCGCGGGGGGCGCTACACCTATCATGGACCGGGGCAGCGGATCGGTTATCTCAACATCGACCTGGGGCATCGCGGCAAGGATGTGCGCAATTTCGTCCACCATCTGGAAGGCTGGATGATCGCGGCACTGGGCGATCTGGGCATCCCGGCGCGGCGGGCGGAGGGGCGGATCGGCATCTGGACCGACGACGCGCAGGGACGCGAGGCCAAGATCGGCGCTCTCGGCATCCGGGTGCGGCGCTGGGTGACGCTGCATGGCTTTTCCATCAACGTCGACCCCGACCTGTCGCATTTTACCGGCATCGTGCCCTGCGGCATCAGCGACTATCCCGTGACCAGCATCGCCGCGCTGGGCGGCAACACGTCGATGGCCGCGCTCGACGCAGCCCTTAAAAGCCATTTCCCGTCCTTTCTCAGCCGCTTGTCGCGCTGCGGCTCGGGGCTTGAGCAATGCGAGGCCGCCCGCTAGGGTCCTGCGCTCTGACCGGCGGGGGATGCCGGGTATCGACGCGATGTTCAAGGAGACCCGGATGCGCGTGAATGCATGGATCGTCTGCACCGCCGCTCTGCTGTCGCTGACCGCCTGCGGGGGCGGCGACAAGGGCGGCAGCAATGTGCAGATGAAGGACATGGAAGTGGTGGACGGCACCGCGACCGACGCGATGACCGACCTGGACGGCGTGCAGAGCGAAGGCACCGCGATCGCCGCGCCCGGCAATGATGGTGCGGCCAATCAGAGCGCACCCGCGAGCGCCGCGCCTGCCGCCGCACCGGCCGAAGATGCCGAAGTGGTGGCGGACCAGTAAGCCGACCGCCATCGGAATAGTATGCGCGCATGGTTATGACTATCGGGATGCGCCGCGCCGCATCCTTCTGGAGAGACGAGACGATGAGCTTCCGTTCCGCCCTGCGCACCAGCCTGTGCAGCCTGTCGATCGCCCTGATGCCGCTGGCCGCGCAGCCGGCCGCCGCGCAATTCTACTGGTCGCCGCCCGACATGAGCGCGCCTGCCTTCACCGACAGCAATGCCGCCATCGCGCTGGGCCTGCCGGGCGCGACCGCTGAGGAGATCAAGGCCGGGCTGGCGTGGAATCTGCGCGCCGCGCTCAACGTCGCGGCGCTGCAATGCCAGTTCGAACCCACGCTGCTGACGGTCGACAATTACAATGCCATGATCGCCCATCATGACGCGGAACTGGACGCGGCGCAGGCGACGCTGCTCGCCTATTTCCAGCGTACCGCGGGCAAGGGCCGCGCCGGCCAGTCGGCCGCGGACATGTACAATACCCGCATCTATTCGGGCTATTCGACGGTGCAGGCGCAAAAGGGCTTTTGCCAGGAAGCCGGCGTCGTCGGCCGCCAGGCGATTTTCGCCGATCGCGGCGCGCTCGCCGACGTGGCGCGCGCGGGCCTCGCCTCGATCAAGAAATCGCTCATTCAGGCGGGCGAGCAATATTATGGCATGCCCGGCGACGATTATGCCGTCGCCCTGCCCTCCTTCGACCCTGGCTGCTGGAAAAAGGGCGTGCTGGAGCCGGTGTGCCATCAGGCCTATAATGAGAAGGTCGGCGTCACGCCGTAAGTCGGGCGAGAGGCTTGCTGGCGATTTGGGTCAGCTCTTATCATTGTCACCCCGGCCTTGAGCCGGGGTCCTGCTTCTTCCGTCCAAGAGAGCGGGATGCCGGGTCTAGCGCGGCATGACGGCGTTTTCTCATCGAGTGGCTGGGGCGAAACAGGATGAGCGTGCAGGACGAGGTCGTATTTCGACCACTCCCGGCCATTCAATAGCGCCTTAGGCTCGCCCACATAGTCGTCATCCCAGCGAAGGCTGGGATCTCGGGCGGTCATGCAATGAGGTCTGACAGATCGCGCCAATCTGGATTGCTGCCCTCGATCAATCGAATTTTCCATTCGCGCTTCCAGACCTTGAGCGCCTTTTTGCGGGCAATGGCGAGCGTCATGTCATCATGAGGCTCCACCAGCACGAGACATGTGAGGCCATATCTCTTGCAGAAGGTCGATCCGGTGCCGTTTCGATGCTGAAGCACCCGTGCGGCGAGGTTGGCGGTAACGCCAATGTAGAGGACGCCATGAGCCTTGTTGGTCATGATGTAGGTGTAGCCGCCGCGCGCCATGTCTCATCGTTGCGCACCATCGCCTGAGATGCCAGCCTTCGCTGGCATGACGGAAAAAAGGTCAGTCGCTTTGCAATTATGCGCCTTCGAAAGTCATCGTTCTGCTTCCCACCCTCCTTCGTCATTCCCGCGAATGCGGGAACCCATCTTTCGACTATAGCTCACGTGCCGTGCTGAGACGATGGGTCCCCGCCTTTGCGGGGATGACGAAATGAAACATACCGTCCACAAATCACCCATCCCGGTCATTTCCGCAACCCTAAGGGCGGCAGCAGGCGATGGCGGATCGCAGTGTCCTGCGACCAGCGCTGCCCTATCGCAGCCCCAGATATTTATGCGCCTGCACCGTCAACCGCCATTGCGGGCGGTCCATGACCAGGGCGATGGCGGCGCGGGCGTTGTCGGGGGCGTGGGCGTCGTCGAGCGGCTGGATCAGGTGATGGTCGAAGGCCCATCCGGCCATCGCGTCGACATCGGCCAGGCTATGGCCCCCGCCCGGCTGCGGCCAAACGAGCTTTAGTTCATGGCCCGATCGCTGCACCACGTCACTGCCGGCCTTGGGGCTGATGCAGATCCAGTCGATGCCGGGATGGGCGGCCAGGGTGCCGTTGCTCTCGATCGCGATGGTGAAGCCGCGATCATGCAGCGCGTCGACCAGCGCGTCGTCCACCTGCAACATCGGCTCCCCGCCGGTCAGCACGATGTAGCGCCCCTGCGCCCCCTCTCCCCAGAAGCCAAGCGCGGCGTCGGCCAGCGCATCGGCATCCGCGAACTTGCCGCCGCCAAGGCCGTCGGTGCCGACGAAGTCCGTATCGCAAAAACGGCATATGGCGCTGGCGCGGTCCTGCTCGCGCCCGCTCCATAAATTGCAGCCGGCAAAGCGCAGGAATACCGCGCGCCGCCCCGCCTGCACCCCTTCGCCCTGGAGCGTCAGGAACATTTCCTTGACCGCGTAGCTCATGGTTTATGCCTTGGGCGGCTGCACGGCATAGATTGTGGGATCGGGCAGGCCCGCTTCCTGATAGCCTTTGGAGCGCAGCCGGCAGCTGTCGCACAGGCCGCAATGCTTGCCATCGGGCGTGGGATCATAGCAGGACCAGCTGATCCCGGCGTCGAGGCCCAGCCGATCGGCCTCGCGCGCGATGTCCGCCTTGGTCATATATTGCAGCGGCGTGTTGATGCGGATCGGATGCCCCTCCACCCCCGCCTTGGTGGCGAGCGTCGCCATCTTCTGAAAGGCGTCGATAAATTCGGGCCGGCAATCGGGATAGCCCGAATAATCGAGCGCGTTGACGCCGATGAAGATGTCGCTCGCGCCCGCGACTTCGGCCAGGCCCAGCGTCAGCGACAGGAAGATCGTGTTGCGCGCCGGCACATAGGTGACGGGGATGTCACCCCCCACTCCGCTTTTGGGCACGGCGATGTCGGCCGTTAGCGCCGATCCGCCAAAGGCGGTGAGGTCGAGCGGCAGGACGATGTGGCGGATCGCGTTGAGCGCCTGCGCCACGCGGGCGGCGGCGCGCAATTCGACGCGATGGCGCTGATTGTAGTCGATCGACAGCGCGAAGATGCGAAAGCCCGCTTCGCGCGCCAGCGCGCCCGCCACCATGGAATCAAGCCCGCCCGACAGGAGGACGACGGCGAATTTATCTTGCCCAGCAACCATGGCGCCGCGCTACGCCTCCCGACGCGTCAGCGCAAGCGGTCGCGCCCTGACGCTGATGCTGCGGGTCAAGGCCGGCAGGGACCCAGGCGCCGCGCTTCGGCATCGAAGGCGAAGGGCGCGCCATTGGCGACCCCCTGCGACCGGATCTGCACCAGCCGGTCGGTTTCCACGCGCAGGTCGGTGCGGCCATTGCCCGCCGCGGCGCAATCATAGGTGATGGACAGGGACTTCGCGCCGTCATCGACTGTGAAGGCCGAACACAGGCGGGGACCATGGTGCAGCTGGAGCAACTGGCGCAGGTCGCTGATGCAGAGGCGGCGCGTGTGCGCATCCTCGCCGCGCTCGCGCACTTCCCACTGGCCTGGCTTCAACGCCTGTAGCGCTTTGGCCGGCGGCGCAGCGCGCTTGACGGGGCCTGCGCCATAAGCCGCGCCGGCCACGCCGATCAGCGCGATCGCGACACCTAATGAGCGCGCTGCTGCCATGGTCGATCCGCCTTTTCCAAAGTCGCAAAGAGATGATGCTGAATCATTGCCGGACAATTGCGGCAATTTCATAGCGCAAACGGAACGGCTGGCCTCAATTGGCGCCAGAGGCCGGGGTCGGCGCATCCGCGTCGAAACTGTCGAGCGCCAGCGGGAAGATGCGCGAGCAGAAGGCGCAATCGACGCCGATGACGCCATCGTCCCCCGCCATTTCGGCGCGTTCTTCGGCAGGAAAGCGGCCGATCACGTCGCGGATATGCGCCAGATCGCACCGGCACCCCTTGGCCAGCGGCGCGCTTTCGCTCACGCGCACTTCCTCTTCCTCATGGAACAGCCGCCACAATATATCGGTCAGCGGCAAGGCGGGGTCGGTCAGTTCGTCGGGGCGCAGCGTGTCGGCCAGCACCTGCACATGCTCCCATTCGGGATGATCGTGGCGGACATGCAGCCTTTCACGCCCGACTTCGCCTTCGGGCAGATGCTGGAGCAGAAGGCCCGCCGCGATGCACCCTTCGCCCGCGTCATGGCGGGTGGCAATGCGGATCAGGCTGGGGATTTGTTCGGACTGGAAGAAATAATGCTCCGCCGCGTCCGCCAACGATTCGCCCTCCAGCGGCACGATGCCCTGATAGCGCTCGCCGGTTTCGGCAAGGTCGAAGGTGATGGCAAGGAAACCCTTGCCGAACAAACCGAACAGCGACGGGTCGGGGCCCAGCTCGGCAAGGCGGTCGGCATCGAACTTGGCATAGCCGCGCAGGTCGCCATTCTTGTAATCGGCGACCAGCAGGCTGATGACGCCATTGTCGGTCTGCGCCTGAAGGGTCAGCTGCCCCCCTTCCTCCTTGAGCGTGCTGCCCAGCAGTGCCGCGAGCACCAGCGCGGAGGCCAGCGTCCGTTCGATCGCGGGGGGATAGGCGTGGGCGGCGAGCACCGCGTCCAGCACGGGGCCAAGGCGCACCAGCCGACCGCGCGCATGGCGCTGCGTGATGGTGAAGCCAACGGCTTGGTCAAGGGTGGCGGCAGGCGTCAACATGATACTCCGGCAGCCGGCGCGCATGGGGCCGGCCAAAGATTTCAGCATCCAGCGATGCGGGCAGGCCGCCTAGATAGGAAGCCCGCCCGAAATCTCAACCAAGGCGGCCCAGCGCCCAGAGCAGCACCGATTTCTGGCCATGGATGCGGTTTTCCGCCTCGTCCCAGATCAGCGACTGCGGCCCGTCGATAACCGCATCCACCACCTCCTCGCCGCGATGGGCAGGCAGGCAATGGAGGAACCTGGCGCCGGGCTTGGCCTGGCGCATCAGGTCGGACGTCACCTGGAACGGCATCATCGCCGCCAGCTTTTCGTCGGCATGTGCCTGACCCATGGAAATCCAGGTATCGGTGACGACCACGTCCGCGCCCGCCACGGCCTCTGCCGCGTCCCGCGTCAGCGTGATGGTCGACCCCGCGGCGCGCGCCGCATCGGCAAAGCCGGGGTCGGGATCATAGCCATGGGGAATGCCCATGCGCACGTCGAACCGCATCAGGCCGGCCGCCTCGACGATCGAATGCAGCACATTATTGCCATCGCCCAGCCACGCCCATTGGCTGCCAGGCAGCGCCAGGCCATGTTCGACGACGGTCAGCAGGTCCGCGACGATCTGGCACGGGTGCGACAGGTCGGTGAGGCCATTGATGACGGGAACCGTGGCATAATGCGCCATTTCCTCCACCTTGGCATGGTCGTCGGTGCGGATCATGATGGCATCGACCATGCGGGAAAGGACGCGCGCGGTATCGGCAATGCTTTCGCCGCGTCCCAGCTGGCTGGTCGCGCCATCCAGGATCAGCGACGTGCCCCCCAGCTGCCGGATTGCCATGTCGAAGCTGACGCGCGTGCGGGTGCTGTTCTTTTCAAAGATCATCGCCAGCGTATGGCCGGCGAGCGGCGTGTCGGCATCGGCCGCGCCCTTGGGCTTGCCCGCCCGCGCGGCCTTCCGGTCGATGGCGTCGGCGATCATCGCGGCGATGGCATCGCCGCCTGCGTCGGAAAGATTGAGAAAATGCTTGGTCATGGGGTATGCCCCTCATCAGCTCCGTTCGTGCTGAGTAGGGCCTGAGCCCATCGAAGGTCCGTATCGAAGCAGTCGCGCAGACCCGACCCTTCGATACGCCATTTCGGCAAGCTCCATGGCTACTCAGGACGAACGGCAATAGTTGGTTCAAGCCGCCTTCGCCTGCTTGAAGCTCCGCGCGCCGGCGGAAATCTTCTCGATGGCTTCGGCGATGTGGCTTTCCTCGATCACGAGGGGCGGCAGGATGCGCAGCACATTCTGCCCCGCCGACACGGCGAGCAGCCCGTGATGATCGCGCAGATGCCCGACAAAGGCGCGCGCGTCATAGGCGTCCTTCATCCTGACGCCCAGCATCAGGCCCATGCCGCGCACATCGGCGAACATGTCGTCGTGATTGGGGATGAGCTGTTCCAATGCTGCGCGCAGGCGCGCGCCCATGGTCTTCACATGGTCGAGGAAACCATCGGCCAGCACTTCGTCCAGCACAGTAAGGCCCACCGCCATGGCGAGCGGATTGCCGCCATAGGTCGACCCGTGGGTGCCGAACACCATGCCCTTGGCCGCTTCCTCGGTCGCCAGGCACGCGCCGAGCGGAAAGCCGCCGCCAATGCCCTTGGCCACGGCCATGACGTCGGGCGTGACGCCATATTGTTCATGGGCGAAGAAGGTGCCGGTGCGCGCATAGCCGCACTGCACTTCGTCGAGGATGAGCAACAGCCCCCGTTCGTCGCACAGCTGGCGCAAGCCCTTGAGGAACTCCTCCGTCGCCGGGGTCACGCCGCCTTCGCCCTGCACTGGCTCCAGCAGGAAGCCTGCGGTATTGTCGTCCACAGCGGCGGTTGCCGCCTCAAGGTCGTTGAAGGGCACGACCTGAAAACCGGGCAGCAGCGGTTCGAAACCGTCGCGCATCTTGGGCTGGCTGGTGGCCGAAATCGTGCCGAGCGTCCGCCCGTGAAAGGCGTTGTCGAAGCTGATGATCTTGTGCCGGTGCGCTTCGCCATTGGCAAAATGATAACGGCGCGCGGTCTTGATCGCGCATTCCACCGCTTCCGCACCCGAATTGGTGAAGAAGACGGTGTCGGCGAATGTGTTGTCGACCAGTTTCTGCGCGAACTCCTCCCCCAGCGGCATGCCGTAGAGGTTGGACGTGTGCATCAGGGTCGCGGCCTGATCGGCGATCGTCTTGACCAGCCGGGGATGACCATGGCCGAGCAGATTGACGGCGATGCCGCTGGCGAAATCGAGATAGCGCTCGCCGCGCTCGCCGATCAGATAGCAGCCCTCGCCTCGCACCGGACGCACATCGCACCGGGGGTAAACGGGCATGAGCGGCTTAATCGACATGGGCCTTACCTTTCTGGACTGATGCCTAAATCGTCAGATGCGCGGGGTTGCGCGAAACGCAAAAAGGCGGCCCCGCCGGACCGCCCTCATGCGAGCAACGCCTATACAGAGGGCTGATAGGGGGTGCAACCCCGCCGCCCGAGGCCAATGGCGCGGCGCTGGCCCTGATGACGCGCCTGCCTTGCCTCAGCCGATCTGGTTCCAGGCTTCCGCGATTTCCGCGACGATGGCGCGCGCTTCGTCGACCGGCGCGGCGGAGCGCTCCTTCGCGCCGACCAGCAACAGCCGGCGCGCCTCGCGATAGATTTGCGCCAGACCCGTGGCGACGTCGCCGCCCTTGTCGAAGTCCAGGCTGGATTCGAGCGCGAACAGGATGGACATGGCGCGGGCCTGCTTGTCCGACACCTTCATCCGATCGCCATTGCGTTCGGCCAGCGCGGCCGCGTCGAGCGCCAGCAGCAATTCGTCGAACAGGATCTTGACCAGTCCGTGCGGGGTCGCCCCTTCGGTGCGGCTGCCCGAATGCACCGCCGCATACCGCCGCGCCGCCGAACCGCCTGCATAACCCTGATTGTAGAACATCGTCTTCCGTCCCGATTTAGCTATCGCTGTTGTTCCAGACCTCGATCTGCTGTTCGAGGTAGCTTTGCGTCGCCTTGAGCGCGCTGAGGCGTGTTTCCATCGCCGCGTAAACCTTGGTCAGATGCTCCTCATAATTGGCCATCTGATCGTCGAGCTTGTCGAGCTGCTCGGTAAAATCCTCGGCCAGCGCCTCATAGCGCTCCTGCGCCAGCTTGAGCGGGCCATCATCCTTCTCGATCGAATCGCGCACGCTGTCCATCAGGCTGGCAAGCCCCGGATTGGCGGCGGTCGAAACCTTGGGATTGACCATGTTGGTAACGCCTTCGGGGTCCGCCTCCATCGCCTGCGCCAGCATGTCGGTGTCGAGGCTGAGCGTGCCGTCGCGATTGGTCGTAACGCCGATATCGGCCAGCGTCTTGTAGGCGCCGGTGCCGCCGAGCGGGGTCGAGGTGATGGCGGCGAGCTGGCGCTTCATGTCGCGCACGCCGGACACGCCGTTCAGGACCCCGGCGCTCGACGAGTCCGCGCCCGTCGCCGTCGCGGTGTTGAGCGCGGTCATCAGCGTATTATAGGCGCTGACAAATTCCTTGAGCAGGTCGGACAGGCCCGCCGTGGGCTGGGTCATCGACAAGGTGACGGTGGTGCCGGGCGACGCCTTGTTGAGGTCGATGCGCAGATAGTCGATCGCGCCATCCACGGTGTTGCTGGCATATTCATAGGCGACGCCGTCCAGCGTGATCTTGGCGTTTTGCGGCGCCGACGTGCTGGACATGGTCGCGCTATCCGTGCCGTTCCAGCCCAGCCCCGCCAGCACGCTGCCGCTGTCGTCGGCGGTAGTGCTGATGGAGAAATCATTGGCCGCGCCGGTTTCGCCCTTGAACACCAGCCGCGTGCCGTTGGTATCCGTCACGACGCGCGCCGTGACGCCCGTCCCCGCCGCATTGATCGCGGCGGCCAGGCCGGCAAAGCTGTTGTTGGTCGAATCGATCGTGATGGTGGTCGCTTCGCCCGCCCCGTTGGTGATGGTGAAGCTGCCGGTGCCGACAGCGCTGCTGCCCGTCGCGCCGGCGGTCGCGGCGGAAGACAGGACGCGCGCGGTCGCCAACTGGTCGACCGTCAGCTGCGCAGGCAGGCCCGACGGGCTGCCGCCGCTCAGCAGCGTGACCGACGCGATGCTGCTGTCGTTGGACGACGCGGTGCCGGTATAGTCCGCGCCCGAGAGCACTTCGGTGAGCGCGTCGGCAAAGGTGTCGAGCGAGCTGATCGCAGAGGCGAGCGCGGAGATGCGCGAGCTGTTGAGCGACTGGCGGCTGGTGATCGCCGATTCCTTCGGCTCGCGCGTCGCGCTGACCAGGCTGGAAACGAGCGAGGACGTGTCGATCCCCGATCCCGCGCCGAGCGCCGTCAAGATGCTGCTGCCTACCGAAGTCATTGGGCCGTCCTTTCAAGAGGGTAGAACGGCGGTAGCGAAAAGACCTTTAGGAAAGATTTGCGGCAGGGCCGGATGGTCCTGCCCTGCCCGGTCTAATTGCCGGAAACCGCGACCTGCTCCACCGTTGCGCGGCGCAGATGCGCTTGCCCGGCATGGGCGTGACCAGCGCGCGCGACGATGCGCCGGGCGACGTCGGCGGCATGTTCCACCGCCTCCTTGCTGGCCGGCGGCAGGGGAACCAGCACCATGGGCCTGGGGATCATCGCCTGCACCGCGTCCTGCGCCTGCGCTAGGTCGGTCGACCCGGCGTCGAGGTCGGCCAATATCTCGGCAATGCGGGCATGGACCTCGACATATTCGGCGAGGCTGGCCAGCTCTTCCTGGCTGCTGCCCGTCAGGTCGGACTGCGGCAGGGCGCTTCGCTTGTCCTGGGCCAGCGCGTCACTGGTCCGGTTGGCGGACACCGCCTGGATGGCGGGCACGGGCGAAGACGCGCGGACGACCGCGCGGTCGACCGGCGACAATTCAGTACGCGATACATAATCGTCCATGACGCACCATCCTCAGGCGTCCCCGTGAACAGAGAACGGATAGGCAAACTGATGTTTTAGGGCGCTGAGCAAAAAAAATTTGTCGCCCGCAAATAAGACGCGGACCGCGACGGCTTCAGCACCGGTCAGAGCTTACGCCCATCCGCATCGAAGCGCAGATCGTCGGGCACGGTGATGAAGGGCCGGTCCATTTCGCCAGCCATCTTGTTTTCCACGCGAAAGACGAAGGCAAGGACGGTCGCCACCGCCATATACAGCCCTTCATTCACGATCTGCCCCGCGCGGCTGGTGAAGTAGATGGCGCGCGCCAGTTCGGGATATTGCAGCACGGTGACGCCGTGGGTGTCGGCCAGGTCGCGGATCGAGGCGGCGATGGCGTCGCACCCCTTGGCGACGACCACGGGCGCGGCGTCCTGCCCCGGCTTGTAACGCAGCGCGACCGCGAAATGGGTGGGGTTGGTGATGATGACGCTCGCTTCGGCGACAGCCTTGCGCGTGGAGCCGCTCAATACCTCGAACTGGCGGCGGCGGATATGCCCCTTGAGCTCGGGCGATCCTTCGCTTTCCTTATGCTCGTCCTTCACTTCCTGCTTGGTCATGCCCAGCCGCTTGGCGCGCTGCATGATCTGGGCAGGCACGTCGATGCCCGCGATCAGGAACAGGCCGCCCGCCATGACCAGGCAGGTGAAGATGAAGATGTTGCCCACGTCGGCGATGGCCGGGGCTATCCCCGCCTTGCCCAGGCCGGTAATTTCGCTCAGCCGGTCCCAGATGAGCCAGACGCCGATGCTGCCCAGCAGGCCGACCTTGGCGATCGACTTCATGAGTTCGATCAGCCCCTGCATCCCGAAGATGCGCTTGAGGCCCGACAGGGGGTTGAGCTTTTCGGGCTTGGGCGCGAAGGCGCCGGGGCGAAAGCCCAGCGAGCCAAGCAGCGCCGGCGCGGCGATGGCGGCCAGAAAGGTGGCGAGCATGACGCCCGCCACCGGCAGCGCGATGCTGGCAAGCAGATCCAGCCCGCGCTTGGCGGGCGAGAAGTCGACAATGTCCTCCCGCCGGATGCGCAGCGCCTCCACCAGCATGTCGCGCAGCGCGTCGATCAGCGATGGGCCGACGACCGCCAGGCAACCGATGCCGGCCATGACAACCATCGCCGTGCCCAGTTCGCGCGACTGGAGGATGTCGCCCTTCTTGGCGGCGTCCTGCAATTTCTTGGGTGTCGGCTTCTCGGTCTTTTCGCCGCCCTCGCTGCCGCCGGCCATGTCAGCGGCCCTCGGCGATGTGGCCGGCTTCCGTGAGCCCAGCCTTCAAGGCTGCGGTCATGCCTTCGGCCATGATCGGCGCGGCGATGGCGAGCAGGATCAGGCCCGCCATCATCGCCATCGGCATGCCGACCGCAAACAGGTTGAGCGAAGGCGCGGCGCGCGACAGCATGCCCATGACGATCTGCACCAGCACCAGCGCAAAGCCGACAGGCAGCGCGACGGTCACGCCCATGCCCAGCAGCGAACCGCCAAATTCGATGAGCCGCCAGATGGTGTCGTTGGCCAATATGCCGCTGCTGGGCGGAATGGCGACATAGCTTTGCACGACGAAGCTGGCGAGCAGCAGGTGGCCGTCCATGCCCAGCAGCAGGAAAGTGGCTAGGATCGAGAGAAACTGCCCCAGAACCTGCGTCCCCTGCCCCGAGGACGGATCGACCATGGCGGCGAAGTTGAGACCCATGGCGTTGCCGATCGTTTCCCCCGCGACGAAGGCGGCGGCATAGCCGATCTGCACCGCGAACCCCATGGCCAGGCCGGCCAGCACTTCGCCCGCCACCATCAGCACGCCCTGGATGCTGGCGACGCCATCGGCTGGCAGTTGGATGGTGACGCTGTTGAGCGCGGCGAGGCCGAGCGCGAGCGCCAGGATCAAGCGCAGCTGAAGCGGGACAGCGGGCGCGCCGAAAACGGGCGCGGCGATGAAGGCGGCGCCCGGCCGGATCATCGCGATCAGCCAGACCCACAGCTGGGTTTCGACGCCCGCAAAGCCCGGCGCGATCATCGCGCCCCCCTCATTGCAGCAGGTCCGGGATACGCTCGAAGATTTCGCGGGTGAAGTCGGCGATCAACACCATGATCGATCCGCCGAACAGCACCAGCATCGCGCCGACGATGATGAGCTTTGGAATGAAGCTGAGCGTCTGTTCGTTGATGGATGTCGCCGCCTGGATCATGCCGATGACGAGGCCCGAAATCAGTGCCGGGATGAGGATCGGCGCGGCCGCGAGCGCCGTGATCCACAGCGCCTGCTGGGCAAGGCCCATGAAGAAATCGGCGTTTTCCATCGCCTAACGCTCTTCAACCGTTCGGTGAGTCGCGCTCATGTCGCGAACGATCCCGCCAGCGACCCCATCGTCAGCGCCCAGCCGTCGACCAGCACGAACAACAGCAATTTGAAAGGCATGGAAATGATGGTGGGCGACAGCATCATCATGCCCAGCGCCATCAGCGTCGACGCCACCACCAGGTCGATGATGAGGAAGGGCAGGAAGATCATGAAACCGATCTGGAACGCGGTCTTGAGTTCGCTGGTGACGAAGGCGGGCAGCAGGATGGAAAAGGGAATGTCGGCCGGCGTGCGGAAAGCGGGCGCCTGCGCCAGATTGGCAAACAGCTTGAGGTCGCTTTCGCGCGTCTGCTTGCTCATGAAGCCGTGCAGCACCTTGGCCGACCGGCCGACCGCCTCCTCGATGCTGATCTGCCCCTTGCCATAGGGGTCGAAGGCCTGGGCGTTGATCGTGTCGATCGCGGGCCGCATCACGAACAGCGACAGGAACAGCGCAAGGCCCACCAGCACCTGGTTGGGCGGCGTCTGTTGCAGGCCCAGCGCCTGGCGCAGCAGCGACAGGACGATGATGATGCGGGTGAAGCTGGTCATCATGAGCACGAGCGACGGCAGCACCGTCAGCAAGCTCATGAGAATCAGGATTTGCAGCGATAGCGAGAGCGACCGGCCGTCGCCCGACACCTGCCCCAGCGCGCGGGTCAGCGCGCCGCCATTGTCGACCGGCGGCGCGGCGGGCGCGGCCTGGGCCAAGGCGGGGACGGCTAGAAAAAAAGAAAAACCACCGTCATCCCCGCGAAAGCGGGGATCCATCTTCCCAGCCCCGGGACGAGGCGAAAGGTCGAGAAATGGGTTCCCGCTTTCGCGGGAATGACGACGCTATTGTCACCGTCCACGATAGGGGTCGCCTTCCGCGATCTTTTCGATGCGGCCGCGTGTGACCGCGACGAGGATCTTCTTCCCCTCGAACTCCACCACGGCCAGCTTGCCGAACGTGCCCATGGGCAGCGCCTCCAGCAGCTTGAGCGAGCGATCCCCCTGCCCAGCGCCGATCATGCCGGGCTGATATTTGCGCCACAGCCACAAGGCGCCGAACGCCATGCCGCCCACCAGCGGCAGCAGGATCAGCAACTTGACGAAATACCAGACCATATCGAGCCGCCCGCTATCATGGTTAACCCCGCTTGTGCGATCCGCAGTTTCGCGCGCAAAGGCAAGGGCAAATTGGCCAGCGTGCGATCAGCCGCGCCGTTCGATCCCGGCAAGCCGGTTTTCGGTCGCCGCAATATCGACGATGCGGATGCCATAGCGCCCGTTCACCGTCACCACCTCGCCTTTGGCGATCAGCGCGCCGTTGACCATGATGTCGAGCAGATCGTCGGCCTGGCGGTCCAGTTCGACGATGGAGCCTTCGGCCAGGTCCATGACTTCGGCGAGGCGCAGCGACGTGGAGCCGACCTCCACCGACATGCGCACCGGAATATCGGCCAGCAGCTTGAACTGCCGGTTATTGGTCATCTTGCTGACCGGGTCTTCGGGCCGCTCCATCCGGGGGGCTTCGCTCATGTCGCTCATTGGTCGGTTTCCTGTGCAAGCTTTTCGATCTGGAAGGCGGCGCGGCCATCCTGTTCGCCGATCGTGCCATGGGCGACGATGCGGTTTCCAACGATCAGCGGCAGCGCGCGGCCGATCGTCACGGGGATCACGTCACCGACCTTGAGGTCCATCAGGTCGGCAAGCGAGAGATTGGGTCGGGCCAGCACCGTTCGGGCCGGCAGGCGGATGTCGCGCATGCGCCGCGCGATGCGTCCCTGCCAGACCGGATCGGCCTGGTCATCGTCGGCGGGCACCTTTGCGCCCGTCAGCGCCTCGACCGCGCGGAGCGCCGACAGGGGGAACAGCAGGTCGATCGGCCATTCCTGCTCGCGCGTCAGCGTGACGACGAAGCGTTGCAGCACCATCTGGTCGGCCGGCTGCGCGGCCGCGGCATAGCCAACGCCCGTTTCGCGCAGGATGAGCGACGCGTCGAGCGGCAGCACATCGGCCCAGCTTTCGACCATCCGAGCCATCAACGTTTCGGAAATCCGCGCGATCAGCCGATCTTCGGTCGGCGTGAATTCGCCGCGCACGGGCAGCGGGCGATTGCCGATGCCGCCATAGAAGCAATCGACCAGCGTCGAGATCATGCCCGCGTCCAGCCGCAGCAGCATCTGCCCCTTGAGCGGCAGGATGCGATAAAGCGATATGCTGGTGAAGGCCGGCACTTTCGCGCTCCAGGCGGCGAAGTCCAGCACACAGGCATCCTGCGCCTCCACATTGGGGCGCACGCCGGCAATCGGTTCGATCAGCGCGCGAATGCGCCGGCCGAGCTTTTCGCCCAGCCGGTCGAGCCCGGACAGCATCACGGGCGCCTGCAATTCCCCGCGCCCGAAGGCGAAGGATTGAACGTCGGTCGTCATCTTGGTCCCCTGCCCGCATCAGGTCAGGGGACATCCCGACCCTCTTCAGGCGGCCCTATTGAATAACGAAATTGGTAAAATAAACGTTATCAACGCCGCCATAGCCGGTTTTCTGCTTCAAAATATCGTTGATGATCGTCTTGATCTTGCCCTGAAGCATCTGCTTGCCCTTGGGGGTGTCCAGCACCTCCTGCGGCTGCTGGGCCAGCATCATCAGCACCTGGCTGCGGATCGCCATTTCATGCGTCTTGATCGCTTCGACTACGCGCATGTCATAATAGGTCGACACCGCGACCGAAATCTGGGCGAAGGCGTCGGTATCGCTCATGTTGGAGGTGAAGGGCGCCTGCAATTGGAAATAGGTCGCCTGATAGGCGGCCGGATTGGCCGGAGCGGGCAGGTCGATACCCTTGCCATGAGGCATGGCGTGGATCGCGCCGGCCTCGCCATGCGGGGCGGCATGAGCCTTGGCGATTTCTTCGGCGCTTTCGCCCGCCAGCACCAGCACGGGCTTGTTCGGGTCTTCCTTGGGGCCTTCCTCCTTCGCGCCGAAGAAGCCGGCGGCATACAGACCGCCCGCCGCTCCCGCGCCGCCGACGATGACGCCGACGACCAGCAGCAGGATCATCTTCATGCCCCCGCCCTTTTTCTTCTTCGCCTTGGGTTCATCGCTCATGGTCTAGGTCCCCTGGGATGGGCGCGGATCACGCATAGCGCGCGCGCACTGTGTCGCGGGCGCTGTTGCCCGCCTCCTCAGAGTCCATAACGACCGACGCGTCGCCATTTTTATGCAGCTGCGCGATATTTTCGCGACCCTGCCGGCCCTGCATCTGCGACTGGGCTGCCCCTTGCCCCGATCCCTGGCCCGATCCCTGGCCCTGGGCCTGCCACTGATTGGCGGATGACGGTTGTTGCTGATCGGATGACGAACCATTATGGTTAGACGTGCCGTCAGCGCGAGCCGGTTCGGTGATATGCGCGGCGCGCTCGACCCGCACATCATGGATGCGCGCGCCGGAAAAGGCGGGATCGCGTTTCAGCTGGTCGCTGTCCTGGCGCAGCGCCAGTTCGGCCGCTTCGCTGGCGACGGTAAGGCTTACCGCCGCGCCGTCCGCGCCCTGGCGGATATCGACCTGAACGGGGCCAAGCTGGTCGGCGTTGATCTGGAACCGGCCCTGCGCGCCATTGGCCGATAGGCCGGCAATGTCGCGCGCCAGCCCGTCGATCCACTGGCCCGACACGCCCATGTCGACCATCTGCGCGCCGAGGCTGGCGGACAGGTCGATGGCGGGCGTGGCGATTGGCGCGAGCGGCGCGACCGTCTGGGGCGCGGGGGCGAGCAGCGGAGCCGTCGCAGCGCTGGCCGGCGGGGCTGCCGCCGTCGGTGAAGCGGCCACAACGGGCGCGGTGTCGTTGGCGGTGGTGCGTTGATTATCGCCACGCGCTTCGACAGGTGGGGCGGCGCGGCCAGTCATCTGATCACGCACCAGCTGAAGCAAGGACACGGCCTCGGCCCGAACCCGCTGCACCATCGGGCGCGCCGCGTCGGACGGCCTATCCGGCTGCGCTACAACCGGTTCAGCTATGTCAATGGCCGGCGGAACGACAGCGGCCTGCGATGCTACGGGCTGAATGGTCGCGCGATTGGCCGGAGCGGCCAATGCGCCGTCGGTTTCTGGCGTCGGCGTCTCGACACTCGCGCGCCCGCCTGCGGCCTCACGCGGCACGGCGACCGGGCTTGGCGGGATCGCATCGGCTTCGGCGGCAAGCGCGTCGGGCGCGGCTTGCGGCAAAGGACGGGCGGGTGCGGACTGGTCCACGCTCGGCGTGGAGGCCACAGGCGGCTTTACCACAGCGGCGGGCGCGGTCGGCGCTTCCGTTGAAACAATGGTCGCGGCGGGCGCGGCCGATGCTGCCGCCGATATGGTGGCTGCGGCGGCGCATGGGGCGGTGACTTGGGCGACCGGGTCAGCATTCGCCAAAGCGAGCGCGGCGTTCCGATCGACGCTGTTGCCGGGCCTGGCGATCGGCGGCGCCGCAACGGCTATCGGCGGCATCGTTTCCGTGCCCAAATCATCGGCCGGCATGACCGGGCCGGGCGTGGATGTCGTCGAGGCGAGCGCCACAGGCTCCGTCCGCACCGACCTGCTCGCAACGGCGGGACGGGAGGGATCGGCCGGGGGCATGGCGTCCGCGACCGGCATTGATGCGCTTGCGGGCATATTTTGGCTATCTTGATCCGGCGTGGCGTCGGACAGCGAAACGGACAACTGAGCCGCTTTTTCAGATTGCCGGAGAGGCGGAGAGGCTTCGGCCAAATTCGCCCTTGCGACGCCATCGACGGCGGTCTGGGTCGCGGCTAGCTGCGGCTCGACCGGCAGGGACGTCGCTGGCGGCACGGGAACCGCCTTTTCCTCGACCGGCATTGGCGACGGCGCGACGGGCGCGTGCGTATAGGGTTTGGATACGTCAACCCTCGGGACGACGATATCGGCTGACGTAGCCACGGGTGGCGGTGTCAGAGGCGATATGCTTGTATCGCCTTCCGCGTCGACCGGCTTTCCTCCGGCCTGCGCAGCGCGCGGCTGCGCTGACATAGCGGGTTGCGATGGAGTGCCACGCTCGACGACCGGCGCAGGCGCGGCGCTTATGGGCGTGCTGACTGCGGCAGGAGCCAGAGGCAATGGCGCGGGAGTCAGGATCGCCATCGCGGGCGTGGGCATCATCATGTCTGGCGCCTGATCCGTCGGCGCCCTCGTGTCGGGAGTGGCCGGTTGCGCTATCGGCTCGTCGTCGCTTACTTCGGATGGAGCCACCGGCGTTTGCGGGCTTTCGACCGCGCCGCGTCGGGCCGGCCTGGCGACATTTTGATTATCGGGGCCACGCAGGACGATGTCGGACGCCGGGGAGGCTACTGGCGTCATCGGCGCCACTTCGGTCGGCGTCGCCAAGGGTGATACCGTTTGTGCCTTGTCCGATGGCGCGCCGACAACGGCCGAAGGCGACAAGGCGTCGTCGTTTGGGACGGGCAACTGGTCCGCTGGCTCATTCGCGGGCTTAGCGACCACCGGGCTCGCGATAACCGGGCTTGCAGTAATGTTCGCAACCGCTGTTGGCGTGGCATCCGGTGTCGGCGCGGCCACCGTTTGAGGCGCTACATTTGGCTGCTTGGAGGGGCTGAGGGTTTCCGTCGGCCTGTTGGGGGTCGGCAGCACCGCATTCGGCATTTCAACTGCTTCGACCTCGGGCAGCGGGTTCGGTCCGGTAGCCTTGGCGGCAATTTCAGCCGCATCCTCGACCTGTGCCTGTGGCGCAGGCGTTGCCTGATCGGTCAGCGCCGTGGCCCCTGCCCTGACCGGCGCGCGATCGGCGGCGACAACGGCATCGGGCACCGCAGCCGTCGAGGCGGGCGATGCGGGTGGCGCAACGGCAGCGCCTTCCCCAGCTGCCGGGGCTTTGGCAGGCATCGCCGATTGCGCCGGACCAGTCACGGGCGTCACAGACTGAGCAGCGCCTAGAAATTGCGCGAAATCCGCGCCGCCTTCCGCCGGCAGGGCCATGGGCGTGGCGCCGCCGGACACGGCGGTTGGAAACAGCAGGGCCTTGAGGCTGGTCAACATGGTCATGGCTCAACGATCCTCATTGCGCTGCATCCGCCGATAGCGCGGCAAAGCGGCAAGCTTGTTCTCCCGCCACTCCTCCAGATTCGCGTGGGCGCGGTCCTTGAGGCGGCTGGCGATTTCCTTTTCGCGGTTCGCTGCAAGAGTCATGCCTTCTTTGGCCTCGACATTGCGGCGGGCGTCATAGAGCGCGCCGTCGAGCTGGCGGCTGGCCTGCTCCAGGCGCGTCGCAAGCTCTTGCATCGCGGCGAAGGACGCGCCATTGGCCATCCCCTGCGTCTCGAACAATTCGTTGCGCACGGCGCGCAGCCGCTCCAGATTATGGGCGATGCCATTGGCTTCATCGCGGGCGCGCGCGGTTTCGGCGACCGCCATCGAATGCTGGACCGCGCGCACGCGCAGCACGCGCTGGCGGCGATTGACCAGCCCCTTCACGCGCCAAAGCCGGCGATGAGCGCGGCGGCGCTGGTGTCGAGGTCGATGCGGCTTTTCTGGTCCTGTCGGATAAAATCGAGGATTTCCTGCCGGCGCTTGACCGCTTCGTCGATCACCGGGTCATTGCCGGGGCGATAGGCCCCCATCAGGATGAGGTCGCGATTTTCCTCATAGGCGGCCCACAGGCGGCGATAGCCGGCGGCGGCGGCGCGATGCGCGTCGGGCACGACGTCGGCCATGACGCGCGACAGGGACTTCCCGATGTCGATGGCCGGAAAGATCGCCTGTTCCGACAATTGGCGCGACAGCACGAAATGCCCGTCGACAATGGCGCGGGCGGCATCGACGATCGGATCGTCGGTATCGTCGCCATCGGCCAGCACGGTGTAGAGCGCAGTGATCGACCCGCCGGTGCGCGCGTCGACGCCGGCGCGCTCGACAAGGCGGGGAATGAGCGCGAGGGCGGAAGGCGGATAGCCCTTCATCGCCGGCGGCTCGCCCAGCGCCAGCCCGATTTCACGCTGGGCATGGGCGCAGCGCGTCAGGCTGTCGATCAGCAGCAGCACCTTCTTGCCACGGGCGCGGAAATATTCGGCGATGGCGGTCGCGCGGGCGGCCGCGCGCAGGCGCAGCACCGGGGGATGATCGGCGGGCACGGCGACCACGATCGACTTGTGCATCGCGTTCTTGAGCTTGGTTTCAAGGAAGTCGCTGACTTCGCGCCCGCGTTCGCCGATCAGGCCGGTGACGACGATATCGGCCTCCGCGCCGGCGATCATCTGGCCCATCAGGACCGATTTGCCGACGCCCGACCCAGCGATGATCGCGATGCGCTGGCCGCGCCCGGCGGTGAGCAGCGCGTTGACCGCGCGCACGCCCAGGTCAAAGGGTTCGGTGACGCGGCCGCGATCAAGGACATTGCCCTTGACCCCGTTGAGCGGCCAGGTGCCGCCGGCGATGATCGGCCCCTTGCGATCCAGCGGCTGGCCCATGGCGTCGATGACGCGACCGATCAGGCCATCGCCCACCTGCACCATGTTCGCCTGGCTATCGGGTTCGACACGGATGCCATTTTCCAGCGGCGCGTCGGCGTCGAGCGGCACCAGCAGGGTGCGGTCGCCGCGAAAGCCGACGACTTCGGCGCGGCAGATGGACCCATCGCTCGCCAGCACCCGCGCGCCCGATCCGATCGGGCGGCGAAAGCCGGTGACTTCCAGCATGCCCGCATCATGGCTGACCAGCCGGCCGACATGGCGCGGCGCGCGATTCTGCACCTGGAGATGATCGAACAGATGTTCCGCCTGACGCAGCGCCGCCTGGATCATGATTTGCCTTCCATGTCATCCATCAGCGCGCGAAGGCGCGACAGGCGCACGTCCGGGCCATCCTCGACCCAGCCGTCCGCGGTTTCCAGCCGGACGCAACCGCGATGCATGCTCTTGTCAGCGACCATCGGCACGCCGATCGTTTCGCCCTCCAGCAGGGCGACGTCGTCGGGGTGCAGATGCAGCGCGCTTCTGTCCTGATTGCTTTCGATGAAGGCCGCGACGGTGTCGCACCGGTCGACCAGCCGTTCCAGATCGATCTCCACCTCGCCCACAATCTGTTCGACCAGGCGCACGACCGTGGCGGACAACATCGTCGACAACATGCCGCTGGGCGCGGGCGCGAGCAACTCCAGCGCCTCGGCCAGACGCGCGCGTGCATCGGCATCGGCGGCATTGGCTTCGGCGGTGACGCGGCAGCCTTCGTCGAACCCCAGCGTGAAGGCCTCCATGCGGGCCTCCTCGACCAGATCGACTTCCGGCTCCACCTCGACCACGGCGCCGCGCATCGCAGCGGTCAGCTGGCCCGGAGGCGCGGTATAGAGGCTGCGAAAGCCGCCTTCGGCCGGACGGAAGCCGGCGACCGTGACCGGCGCGACGTCCTGAACCGCCTCTGCCCCCCAGATCCTAGACAAAGTCGTTGCCCTTTCCGCCGAGCATGATGGTGCCGGCATCCGCCATGCGGCGCGCGGTCGCGATGATGAGTTTCTGCGCGTCGATCACTTCGGCCAGGCGAATGGGGCCGCGTTCCTCGATCTCGTCGGCGATCGCCTGCGCCGCGCGCGCGGACATGCAGCTGAAAATCTTGCCCTTGAGCAGGTCGTTCGCACCCTTGAGCGCGACCACCAGCACCGTATTGTCGATCGTGCGCATCAGCGTGCCCAGATTCTTGTCGTCCATGTCGATGAGGTTGTCGAAGACGAACATCTCCTCCTCGATCGTCTGGGCGATCATCTTGTCGCGCTTGGCGACGGCCTTCATGATCCGCTGTTCATTATCCTTGCGGACATTGTTCATGATCGCGGCCGCCTCGACCGTGCCGCCGCGCTGCGAGGCGGCGCCCTGCTTGGAGGCGGGTCCGCGCAGCAGCAGCTGCTCCAGATCCTCCAGCGCCTCGTTCGACACGGGGCCGAGCGTGGCGATGCGATAGACGATTTCCTCCTGATATTCCGACGGCAGCAATTGCAGCACGTCGGCGGCGACCGGCGCTTCCAGATGCGCCAGGACGATCGCCATGATCTGCGGATGCTCCATTTCGATGAGCACCGCGATTTCCTTGGCGTCCATCCATTTGAGCATCTCCAGCTGCGTGGAGCGGGTCGGCGGCGTGATGCGCGCCAGGATGGTTTCCGCGCGTTCCTCGCCCAGCGCCTTGGTCATCGCGCCGCGAATATGGCGGGTCGCGCCATAGCCGATGGTGGTGCGCTTCTTGGCCTTGGTGACGAAATGGTCGAGCGCCTCGTTCACTTCCTCGGGATCGACATCCTGCACGTCATACATGGCATAGCCCAGCTGGCGCACTTCGTCGGGTTCCAGGCGCGACAGGATCTGCGCGGCCTCATCCTCGTTGAACAGCATCAGCAGGACGGCGGCGGCGGCGCTGCCCTTGAGCGCCTCGGGACGGCCGGGGACGATCTCAGGCATTTTCCTTTTCCTTCTTGGCGTCCTTCAGCAGATCGCGCACCACCAGGGCCGCGCGATCCGGGTCCTGTTTCACGAAATTGCGAATGAGGTCGGCGCGCTGCGCATAGTCGTAGGTGGACGAAATCATGTCGAGCGTCACCGGAGCGGCCGGGTCGGCCGGATTGGCGACCGCCTGCTTGGTAAGTTCGGTCGAGATGGCCTGACCGATCACCTGCTGCTGTTCGGCGCGCTGCGCGGCGGCGGCCTCCTGCGCGGCGGCGCGGCGTTTCAGCAGCGGGCGACCGATGCCGAAGATCACCAGCAGCGCGACCAGCAGCGCCGACACATTGCGCGCCAGCGGCGCGATCCAGTCGGCCTCATACCAGGGCGTTTCAGCAGCCGCTTCCTTGACGAAGCTGCGCGAGGAGAGCGCGACGACGTCGCCACGCGTCTGGTCGAAACCGACCGCCCCCTTCACCAGTGCTTCCAGCGCGGCGATTTCCTGCGGCGAACGGGGCTTGCCGTCCGGGCCATTGTCCAGCGCGACCGCGACCGACAGCCGCTTGACCGTGCCGGTGGCGTCGCGGACGACGGACACTTCGCGGCCCAGTTCGAAATTGCGGTTGAAGGTTTCTTCCGTCTTCATCAGCGGGTCGGCGGGCGTGCCGGGAGCCTGCGCCTGCGCGGTCTGGCCCTGCGTCACCGCCTGGCCATTGGGGTTGGTCTGCGTGACCGTCGGGTCGACCGGCGCCTGGTTGCTGAGCGCGCCGGGAATGCCGCTCGCCTCGCCCTTGCCCTGGCCGCGCGGATCGGACGCCCAGCTGCCGGTTTCGCTGCGCAGCCGCGCTTCATCCTGCGGATAGGTTTCGCGGGTCGCCTGGCGTTCGGCGAAATTCAGTTCGGCATGGACTTCGGTCGAAAAATTACCCTCGCCCAGAATCGGCGTCAGCAGCGCGATCACCGACTGACGATAGCGATCCTCGATCTTGCCCTGCATCGCCAGCTGGCGATCATCGCCCGCATTGCCGTCATTGTCGGTCAGCAACCGGCCATTCTGATCGACCAGCGAAATATCGTCCGGGCTGAGTTCGGGAATGGACGACGCGACCAGATGCACGATCGCGCTGACCTGTTGCTGGGTCAGCTGCCGGCCCTGCGCCAGGCGCAGCATCACCGACGCCGACGGCTTGGTGCGTTCGCGCAGGAACACGCTGGGCGGTTCGACGGCCAGATGCACCTTGGCGCTTTCGACGCTGTCGATCGCCTCGATCGTGCGGGCCAGATCCATTTCGCGGGCCGAGCGCAGCTTTTCGCCCTCGACCGCGCGGCTGGCGCCCATCGGCAGGCTGTCGATCATGCTGTTGCCATCAGGCGCGCTTTTGGGCAGCCCCTGCGCGGCGAGCATCATCTTCGCCTTGAAATAATCATCCTCCGCGACCGTCATCGCGCCGGAATTATCGAAGTCGTAGCGCACGCCATTCTGGTCCAGCACCTGCGCGACGGCCGATTTGTCGGAATCGGGCAGGCCCCGGAACAGGTCGCGCTGCGGCGGCTCGCGCAGCGCCAGCCAGGCCGCGCCGGCGACGGCGACGGTGCCAATGAGGCCCAGCAGCGGCAGGCTTTTCGCCACGGCCGGCTGTTTCATGAAGCCGGTCATGCGCGCCTTGATCGCGTCCATGCCCTTGGCGCCATTGCCGCCAAAGCCGGTGGTCGCCCCTGCGGGCAAAGCGGGTGCTGCGGTCCCGACGGCGGTGGAAAGTGCGTTCTCGCTCATCGTTTATACCGGCATGCTCATAATGTCCTTGTAGGCGGACAGGAGTTTGTTGCGGACTTGCAGGGTCGCTTCGAAGCTGACCGAAGCCTGTTGCTTGGCTAGCATGACGCCGGCGATATCGGTCGTTTCACCGCGCTCGAACGACGCGGCGGCCTCGCCAGCCTGGGCCTGCAGGCCATTGACCTGTTGCAGCGCGCTGCTCAGCGCCTCGGTAAAGGCGCCGGGCTTGCTGTCCTGAACGCCGCCGGTCGCGCCCGCGCCAGCGGCGGGGCCGGTCTGGGCGATATCGCGCAGCGCGGCGTTCTTTTGCAGGATGGCGTTGCGGATCGCCATCACGCTGTCCGTGGGGGAAATGCCGTTCATGTCACGCGCTCCTGTCAGGCAGCGGCAAGGTCACGCATCTCGGCGAGCCGATAGCGCAGGGTGCGTTCCGAAATGCCCAGCTTGCGCGCGGCCTCGGCACGGTGGCCGTCGGTTTCGCGCAGCGCCAGCCGCACCGCTTCCAGCTTGGAATGGCGGGTCAGGTCACGCAGCAATATGGGTTCGGCGGCGGCCGCCGGTGCGGCGGTGCCAGCGACAACGCGCAGCGGCTGCGGCGCGCCCGCCATGTGCAGGTCGCCAGCGTCGATCCGGTCGCCTTCGCGCAGCACCAGCGCGCGCTGGAGCACATTGCCCAGTTCGCGCGCATTGCCCGGCCAGCCATGGGCGGCCAGCTTGTCGAGCGCGGCGGCGGTCGGCCAGACGAAGCCAGCCTTCGCACCGTCCTGCTGGCGCAGCAGCATGGCGGCGGCGATCGCGGCGATGTCGCCACGGCGATCGGCCAGCGGCCGCAGTTCCAGCGCCATGACATTGAGGCGCCAGTAAAGATCCTCGCGGAACCGTCCGGCGGCGACTTCGGCGGCCAGATTGCGGTTGCACGCGGCGATGATGCGGACATTGACCGGCACCGGGTGCGTCGCGCCGACGGGCAGCACTTCGCCCTCCTGCAAGGCGCGCAGCAGCTTGGCTTGAAGCGCCAGTGGCAATTCGGCGATTTCGTCAAGGAACAGCGTGCCGCCATCGGCCGCCAGGAACAGGCCGTCGGACGACTGGGCCGCGCCGGTGAAGCTGCCCTTCTTGTGCCCGAACAGCATCGCTTCCATCATGGTTTCGGGCAGCGCCGCGCAGTTGACGGCGATGAAGTCATGGGCGGTGCGGCCGGACTGGGCATGAAGGAAGCGCGCCATGCCTTCCTTGCCGGTGCCGGTGTCGCCCTGGATGAGAACGGTGGCGTCGCTGCGCGCGACCCGGGCGGCGAGCGACATGAGATGCGCGCTGGCGGTATCGCCCACCGCCGGAACCGATACGGGCCTGGCGAGTTCGGAGATCAGGGCAAAGGCAAAGCCCATATCTTCCAGGCCAAAGGCGACGCGCGCCGGCAGGCCATTGGCGGCCGCCACCAGCGAAGGCGCGCCGTCGATCAAACTGATGAGGATGTCGCGATGCGTGGCGTGACCGATCTCGGTCGCCAGCAACACGCGGCGGCTGTCCTTTTCGCGCGGGCTTTGCGCGTCGACGATGCGGACAGTGTAGAAGGCATTTTCGAGCCAGTGCTGCAGCCCGGGAACGAGCGCGCAGACCCCACGGCTCACGTCAAGCGATGACATGAACTTTTCCCACCTATTTGTCTGGCTTGTGCCCCCGCACGCCCCAGTCCCTTCGATGGTTAACTTTTACCCGGCCCGTGGTTATCAGATGGTTAACACGGCAAATTTGTTGCCGGTCGGCGGCAAATAATTTCCGCCGCTGCCGCCCCTTGCCAGGCTCTATACTATCGCGCGCGCGAGAAAGCCCCGAAAACCGGCAGATTCCAGAAAAATCGCATATCGCCCTAAAAGCCTCCGACGCCCCGCCGTTATCCCCTTTCGAGGCCGCAAGCAGCCTGATGGCAGCGACCTGATCGACACACGGAAAGGGAATATCATGACTGTTATCGGAACCAACACCGCGGCGCTGCGCTCGGCCAACGCCTCTTCGATGGCCAGCAAGTCGCTGAGCACCGCCATGGAGCGCCTGTCGACCGGCAAGCGCATCAACAGCGCCAAGGACGACGCCGCCGGCCTCGCCATCGCTTCGTCGATGACTGCACAGATCCGCGGCATGACCCAGGGCGTCCGCAACGCCAATGACGGCATCAGCCTGGCGCAGACGGCCGAAGGCGGCCTGGGCGAAGTCAGCAACATGCTGCAGCGTATGCGTGAACTGACGGTTCAGGCGCTGAACGGCACCAACGACGCCGACGCCAAGAGCAACATTCAGGCGGAAATCTCGCAGCTCGCCACCCAGATCACCGACACGCTGGCGAACACCGAATTCAACGGCACCAAGCTGTTTGACGGTTCGACCGCCACGGTCAGCATCCAGGCTGGCGCGAACGCCGCTGACACGGTCGACATCGACCTGGACGACGTCGCTGGCAACGCCGACGTGACCGCAGCGCTCGCCGTCGACGCTACCACGGCGACGACCGCCGACCTTGCCACCTTCGACGATGCGCTCAAGGCGATCGCGACGACCCGCGCGAACCTGGGTGCGGTGCAGAACCGCCTGGAATCGACGGTCAACAACCTGACCAACAACATCACCAGCCTGACCGACGCGAAGAGCCGCATCGAAGACGCCGACTTCTCGGCCGAAACGACCGCTCTTGCCAAGCAGCAGATCCTGAGCCAGGCGTCGACCGCGATGCTGGCCCAGGCCAACCAGAGCCAGCAGGGCGTGCTGAAGCTGATCGGCTAAGACTGACGAAATTGGACGGCTGAGGCCTTGGTCACCGCCAGCCGTCCAATGGAGCTTCCGGCGCATCAACAGTCCCCACCGCGCCGGCGGCGACACCTTCGATCGAACGACCTACTGTTTTGAAGCCTCCGTCCCCCCGGGCGGGGGCTTCTTCGTTTCGGGAGGGATACAAGTCTTGGCTCGATCGTTTTGCCGGTCCATGAGCCAGACCACGACCCAGATCGACCGCCGCGCGATGATCGCGGCCTCGGGCGCCGCCCTCCTCCTGCCCTCCATCCTCCAGGCAAAAGGCCTGACCGGCAATCGCCCCACCCCCTTTTCCTGGGACCGGTTGGTGGCGCAGGCGCAGCAGTTGACCCGCACCCCCTTCAAGGAAACCCCCGCCCATCCAGGTGCATCCAAGGTCGACTATATCGCCCAGCATGAGGCGCGCTTTCGCGACGATCGCACCTTGTGGGGCGACCTACCCGGCGACACCGGCATCCGCTTCTTCCCGCTGTCGCAATATTCGACCCAGCCTGTCAGCA
This sequence comes from Sphingobium lactosutens DS20, assembly GCF_000445105.1. Taxonomy (GTDB): domain Bacteria; phylum Pseudomonadota; class Alphaproteobacteria; order Sphingomonadales; family Sphingomonadaceae; genus Sphingobium; species Sphingobium lactosutens. The sequence goes on from NZ_ATDP01000110.1 coordinate 50,792, forward strand.
TCGCCACGGTCGAAAATGGCCGCGCCACGCCGCTGCGCTATGACGCCGATATGTTCGACGCGCCGGCGGGCAATGCGGTAAAGGCGCTGGGTCCCGATGCGGGTTTTGCGGGCTTTCGCATCATGAACGCGGCGCGGGACGGCGACTGGCTGTCCTTTCTGGGCGCCAGCTATTTCCGTGCGCCCAGCCCGCAAAAGCAGTTTGGCCTCTCGGCGCGCGCCATCGCGATCAACACGAGCCTGGGCAAAGAGGAATTTCCCCGCTTCACTCATTTCTGGCTGGAGCGAGCGGGCGAGAGCAGCGTCACCATCTATGCCTTGCTTGATGGCGCATCGATTACCGGCGCCTATCGCTTCGTCAGCCGATTGGGGGCCGATGGCGTCACGCAGGATGTGACCGCCGCTCTTTTCCCGCGCCGGCCGATCGAGGAACTGGGGCTGATGGCGATGACCAGCATGTTCTGGTACGATCAGGCAAACCGGGGCAAGGGCACCGACTGGCGACCCGAAATCCACGACAGCGACATATTGTCGATCGCCAGCGCCAACGGCACCGCCCATGCCCGGCCGATCATCAACCCGCCTACCCCGCTGGTGAGCGCCTTTGCCGAAACCGACCCCAAGGGCTTTGGCCTGGTCCAGCGCGACCGCGATTTCGACCATTATCAGGACGACGGCGTCTATTATGACCGTCGCCCGACATTGTGGGCAAGCCCCTCTACCCCGCTCGGCGCGGGCGAGGTGCGGCTCTACAGCTTCCCGACCGACAGCGAATATACCGACAATGTCGTCGCCTATTGGACGCCCGCAGCATCGGCTACGCCCGGACGGCGCATCGATGTGGGCTATCGGGTGGACTGGAGCGCGGCGCGCGCCCCTGCGTCGCAAGCTCTGGGGAACGAGGTCGCGATCGTCCAGAATGTCTGGCGCGGACGCGGCGATGAAGAGGGCAGCGACCGGCTGGTCATTGATTTTGCCGGCGTGGCCGATGACGCAAAGCCCGACATCTGGACCGACATCAGCGCGGGCACGATGATCAAGACGGCGGGTTATCCTGTGCTGGGGCAACCGGGGCTCTATCGCATGGTGCTCGACCTCAAGCGCGAAGGGGCCGGGCTGACCGATATTCGGGCGCAGTTGCGTCTGGGCGACCGTGCCATCAGCGAATATGTGCACTATCCTGTCGGCCCCTGAGCGGAACCGTTACGGACCCGATCGGTTCTGACGCTTTGGGTCAACAGGGAACGGGGCCGAAATCATGGACAAGGACGTCGCGCCGACGACCGACCCGCCGGTCGATGAAAAGCCCGTGCCGCGCGCCTTTGAACAGGTGCCGGCCGAAAGCCCGCTCGCCATGCCGGAGCAGGATTTCGACACGACGCCGCCGCTCATCGCGCGCCGCCGCTTCAATATCGACCTGTGGGCGCGCCGCCTGCTGGTGATCGCGCTCACGCTGATCCCGGCCGCGCTGGCCGCGCATGACATGCGCCGGTCCATCGGGCTGGACGGCATCAGCGCACTGGAGGGCGTCTATCTTGCCCTCTTCATTTCCCTCTTTGCCTGGATCGCTTTTGGTTTCGCCACCGCCGCTATCGGCTTCCTGCTGCTGACCGTGGGCAAGGGGCGCAGCGTCACCCCCCGCCCCCTACGCGCGTCCGAACCGCTGCGCGGCAAGACCGCGATCCTGCTGCCGGTCTGCAATGAGGATTTTCTGGGCGTGCTTGGCCGGCTGTCGATCATGGAGCGCAGCCTGGCGCAGGTGATGGGCGGGGAACGGTTCGAATTCTTCATCCTGTCCGATTCCAACGCCGAAAGCGGCGAAACCGAAAAGCGCGCCTATCTGGAAATGCGCGACTCCTTCTCGCGCCCGGTCCATTATCGCCGCCGCGCGCTCAATATCGGGCGCAAGCCGGGCAATATCGCCGAATGGGTGACGCGCTTTGGCGGCGGGTACGACCATATGATCGTGCTGGACGCCGACAGCATCATGAGCGGGCAGACCATGGCGCGGCTGGCCGCCGACATGGAGCGGCACCCGCATGTCGGCCTGATCCAGACCGTGCCGACGGTGATGGGCGCGGCGACCCTGTTCGCGCGCTGGCAGCAATTTGCCAGCCGCCTGTTCGGACCGATCTCCGCCGCCGGCATGATCTGGTGGGCGGGCAGCGAAGGCATGTTCTGGGGCCATAACGCCATCGTGCGCGTGCGCGCCTTCGCCGAAAGCTGCGGCCTGCCCGAATTGCCCGGTCGCGCGCCCTTTGGCGGCCATATATTGAGCCACGACATGCTGGAGGCCGCGCTGCTGCGCCGGCGCGGCTGGGACGTGCATATGGTGACGGCCGACGACAGTTTCGAGGAGTTTCCGCCCTCCATGCCCGACCTGTTCACCCGCGACCGGCGCTGGTGTCAGGGCAATATCCAGCATGTGCCGCTGCTGATTCGCATTGCGGGCCTGCACCCTTTGAGCCGCTTTCAGCTGCTGGTCGGGGCGACTGCCTATTGCACGTCGCCCATGTGGCTGGCGCTGATGCTGGTGGTGCTGGGCGGCGCGGCCAGCGGCACCTGGCCGCCGGCCGAGGTGCTGCCGTCGGGCGCGCTGCTGGGCGTGACAGCGCTATTGCTGTTCGGTCCCAAAATCCTCGCCATATTCTGGGCGATGGCGGACCCGGCGCGGCGCATCGGCTTTGGCGGCGCGCTGCGGATGACGCGCGGCGTGCTTGTCGACATCATCCTGTCCATTCTGATGGCGCCGGTCGCGATGCTGACCCAGACGATCAACCTTGTCACCATATTGATGGGGCGCAAGGCGAGCTGGAACGGCCAGACCCGCGACCGCGATGGCATGGCGATCGGCAGCGCGATCTGGCTGTTCAAATGGCATATCCTGCTGGGCGTCGGCCTGACCTGGCTGGCGGTGGAGGCAGGCGCGGTCGGCTGGACGCTGCCGGTGGTCGCGGGCCTGTTTGCAGCGCCCCTGCTTGCGGCGATCACCGCGCGCAAGGATTTGGGCATACGGGCGGAAAGAAGCGGCCTGTTCCAGGTCGCCGACCCATGGTGGCGCACGCAAAGCTATCGCCCGCTGCGTTTCCGCTGGCCCAACGGCGAAAAGCGCCGCGCCATCGCGGCTAACGATGAATAGTCTGTAAACGCGCCCGCGCCGATAGCAGGCGGAAACTGCGCCCGTCACTCGTCCCAGTCGCGCAGCTTCTCGCGCAGCTTGTCGAGCGCGGCCTTCTTGATCTGGCACACGCGCGCCGCACCGATGTCCAGCGTCTGGCCGATTTCCTCCAGGTTCATTTCCTCGACGAAATAGAGTTGCAGCACCATCGCCTCGCGCTGGGGCAGTTCGCTGATGCAGGCGGCCAGCGCCTTTTTCAGCGATTCGCGTTCCAGCACCTGGTCGGCGCGGTCCTCCACATCGGCGAACCACATGGACTGGTCGGAATAGACCTCGTCCATGCTGGTGTGCTGGACCATTTCGACGCTGTCGGCCACCTCGCGATAGGCGGCCGGCTCCAGCCCCATCTCGCTCGACATTTCCGCCTCGGTCGGCAACCGGCCCAGCTGCTGCTCCAGCCGACCCCGGACCCCGGCAATTTCTTTCCGCCTGGCCATTGCCGACCGGCAAAGCGTTGCCTGCCGGCGCAGATGGTCGATCATCGCGCCGCGTACGCGCAGCTGTGCATAGGCGGCAAAGCCAAGCCCGCGATCCTCGAAACTATTGGCCGCCTCGACCAGCGCGACCATGCCGATCTGAAGCAGATCCTCCACCTCGATGGCGGTCGAAACACGGCCGTGGACATGCCAGGCGATCTTGCGCACCAGCGGCATATATTGGCGGGCCAGCCGCTCGGGGCTATGCTCACCGGGCTTGCCATAAGTGTGGGCGCCAACCGCGATCTTGTTCATATACATGACCTAGTCCCAGCTTCTTTCAGGCCACGCGTTCGCGCATCTGATCCGGCTTTGGCAGCGGATCATGGCGGGGCGTTGGCCGCGATTCATTCCCTACCACCGCAACCACTTCCACACCCTTACCGTCGGGAATTTCCAGGAAGGACAGCACCGGCGTTTCGGGCAGGTGCGGCTTGAACAGGCGGGCGAGCGCCCGCCGCGCGACGGGCGAGGTGACGATGGCGAAATTGCGCGCCTGGCCCAGCATCGGGCGGGCGGCGTTCACCACCTGCTCGACAATGCGGTTGGCAAGGCTCGGCTCGATCGGATGCCGGGCGTCGCCCGCGACCCGCATCGCCTGCGCCAGCATCGCTTCCAGCTCGCCGTCCAGCGTGATGACCGGCAGCGGCATCTTCACCGGCACCAGCCCCTGGATGATCAGCGCGCCGATCCGCTGGCGCACCGCCTCGACCAATTGCTCATGGCTCATGTCGGGGCGCGCACCATCGACCATCGCTTCGCAGATGCGACGGAAATCCTTGAGCGCGATGCCTTCGCTCAGCAACGCACGGCACAGCGCGCTGATCTGCGTCAGGTTGAGCAGGCCGGGCGTCAGCCCGTCGACCAGCTGCGGCGCCACATCCTTCAGATTGTCGAGCAGCTTGCGCGCTTCGTCCAGGCCGAACATTTCGGCCGCGTTCATCGCGATCAGCTGGTTGAGATGCGTCGCGACGACCGTCGGCGGATCGACCACGGTATAGCCCGCCACGACCGCTTCGCTCCGCTTGGCCTGCGCAATCCAGACTGCGTCCAGCCCAAAAGTCGGGTCCTTGGCCGGGCGGCCGGTGACGGTGCCTTCCAGCGCGCCACTGTCAAGCGCCAGCAGGTCGTCGGGCCAGATTTCGTCCTCGCCCACGACGACGCCGGCGATGGTGATGCGATACTGGTTCGGTTCCAACGCCAGATTGTCCTTCACCCGCACCATCGGCACGACGAAGCCCAGTTCCTTGGACAGCTGGCGACGGATGCCGGTGATGCGGGCCATGAGCGGCGCGCCCTTGCGCTCGTCGACCAGGGAGATGAGGCCATAGCCGATCTCCAGCCCCAGGATCGCGCCGTCCGACACATCGTCCCATTCGATGAGCGCGGGGTTGGGCGCGGGCGGCGGCGGCGCGGGTTCGGCGGCCTTTTTCTGGCTCGCCTTGCGCAATTGCCACGCGATACCGCCGGCAACGGCAGCGGCCGGCAGGATGATCATGTGCGGCATGCCCGGCAGGATGCCCAGGAAGCCCAGGATCGCGGCGACCGGCACCCAGGCGCGGCCGGTGCCGAATTGCCCGGCGACCTGGGCCGACAGGTCCTGCTCGCTCTTGACGCGGGTAACGATGGATGCCGCCGCGATCGACAGCAGCAGCGCGGGAATCTGTGCCACCAGCGCGTCGCCGATCGCCAGGATGATATAGGTCTGCGCGGCCTCGCCGATGGCCAGGCCATGGCTGACAACGCCCAGGATGATGCCGCCGATGATGTTGATCACCAGGATCAGGATGCCCGCGACCGCATCACCCTTCACGAACTTGCTCGCGCCGTCCATCGACCCGTAGAAATCCGCTTCGGTCGCGACTTCGGCGCGGCGGAACTTGGCCTCTTCCGGGGTCAGCAGGCCCGCGTTCAGGTCGGCGTCGATCGCCATCTGCTTGCCCGGCAGGGCGTCCAGCGTGAAGCGCGCGGACACTTCGGACACGCGGCCCGCGCCCTTGGTGATGACGACCAGGTTGATGATCATCAGGATGGCGAAGACGAAGATGCCCACGACATAATCGCCGCCGATCAGGAAATGGCCGAACGCTTCGATCACCTGTCCCGCCGCATCCGCGCCTTCATGCCCCGACACCAGCACCACGCGGGTCGAGGCGACGTTGAGCGCCAGGCGCAGCAGCGTCGCGAACAGAAGCACGGTGGGAAAGCTGGAGAAGTCGAGCGGCTTGGCGGCGTTCAGCGCCACCATCAGCACGGCGAGCGAGATCATGATGTTGGTGATGAAGCCGATATCAAGCATGACCGCCGGGACCGGCACCATCATGAACAGGACCACCATCAGGGTCGCGAACGGCAGCACAGCGCCCTTGGCGGCGCTCATCCAGATCTTCGCTTTGACTTGGGCAGGGGACATGGTCGGCCGTTACCTTCCGAGGGTGGCAAGCATGAGATAGGCAAGACGCGCCGTCTGCGGCTGCGGCCGGACGCTGACGTCGGGCTGCTGGCTGAGGCGCTGGGTTTCGATCCGCACATAATCGGCGGGCTGGACGGTCCGTGCGCCGCTCGGCAAGCTGGCGGCGGCGCCGGAGGCGTCGGCATATTGGACCGGGCCGCCCAGGCTGTCGGAGCTTTTCTGCAACTTGGCGGCGAAACGGTCGCGAATTTCCGAAAAGCTGCGGGCATTGCCCGACCGGTCGTAGAAGATCGACCGGTTGGCGCGCGCGGCGGACGGGAAGAGCGAGGCGGCGCTCGCATCGGGTGCGCGATCATGGACCGACAGGAATTTGGTCGCCCCGCCCACGCCCAGGAAATGCGCGAGATAGAGGTCGACCGGCTCGGCCTCCCGGCCCAGCTTCGATTCCAGATAGGCCTTGTTATCGGCGGCATGCTGCGCCGCCATCACCGAAGCGGTTTCGGGATGCTTGCGAAGGTCGAGTATCTGCTGGCGCAATTGCGGATCGGACACATAATAGCGGCCATTGCTGCCCTGGCTGATCGCGTCCGAAGCCCAGCCCAGCCCATATTCGCTGCCATGCTTGTCGATGACGGCCAGCCAGCTCTGGTCGATGAACTGATAAAGGCCGGTGGCAGAGGAGGTGGTCGCGCGCGCCGTGGGGTTCAGGCTCGATTCGATCTTCGCCTGCCCCAGCAGATAGCTGAAGTCGACACCCGTGCGCCGACTCGCCATGGCGATCGCGTTGGTGACGCGATTGCCGGTCGATCCGGAGGTTGCCGAAATGTCTGCGAATGCCGACACGATGCTCAAAATCCTCAATTGCTAGCGAGGACATTAGAGCAAGGCTTGTGCCAAGATTTGGTTAACGCGGCGGCAGGAAATCGACCGCGCCCCGACGAAAAGCGGCGCCCGAAGGCGCCGCTTTAGCTTTAACGATGAATTTTTTTCAGCGGCCGTAGGTCAGCGGCGCGGCGCGCGCGCCATGCGACGCCAGGATGGACAGGCGCTGGCTGGCATGATCGGCCAGCAGGTTGACCCGCACCCGTGCGCTTTCGATGAGCGGCAGCATCGCGCTGATCCGCTCGACCACCGCCGGGTCGGATCGCCAGGCGCCAACGGCCCGTACCGCGGCAGCCGCGCGGCTCACCCGGTCGCTCGCCTGCTCAATCGCCGTCACGTCGCTGCCGGTCAGCGCGTCGCGCAAGCCGTCAAACGCGGTGAACAGGTCATCAAGGGCAGCAAGGCCAAGCGGCATGGCGGCAAATCCTTATGTCTGGGGCAGGTCGAGTTCGAGCATCCGTTCGGCGATCGCATCCGCATTCACCGGATAATTGCCCGACGCGATCGCGCTCTTGATCGCGGCGATCTTGTCCATGTCCACCGGCGCGCCTTCGGCCGCCATGCGGGCGGCGGGGCTGGCGACGTCCGCCGCAGCCGACGCCGGTACGGAACCGGTGGGCGCGGCAGCGCGGGTCTTGCCGCTTTCGCGCAGGCTGGTCGCGCCGATCGCATTGCCGATGCTCTGTCCAACAGAGTTGATCATGACTTTAATCCTTCACTCGTCCTTTGACCCTTATAACGGACAAGTTCAAAAATCATTAAATCCTGGAATGCGCACCATGCCCATATCGACGATCTGGGCGAAAATCGGCGGACTTTTGCGGTCTTCGCGCACGCGGATCGTGTCGCCGACCGCGCCGCCCTCGTCCGCGATCATCATGCGCGATACGCTGAAACTGGCATTGCCGGCCATCAGCTGCACGGGGTCGCCCTTGCGCACCACATCTTCCCTGGGCGCGGCGGCGACAGCGGCGCGGGTAAAGCCGCTCGACGGCGCGGCGCGCGGCGCGGCACCGGGCACGGGGCCATAGCTGGCGGCGGCGACGCCCTTGACCAACGGCACGCGGATGCGCCAGCCCAGCGCCTCGCACTTCACCATCGCCGCGCCGAAGACCGGACCTTCGACCGTGGGAGTGCTGGGGCAGGCGGCGAGGCGCAGCCGCCGATCGACCGGGGCGGCCGGACCGCCCGGCTCGCCCATATTGGCGCCGACGGTCATCGCGACAAGGCTGTCGATGCGATCGAGATTTTCGAACGTCTGCTGCGCCAGCGCGGGCTGCACGGTGGCAATCGCGGCGGTGGCGGAGAGGAGGAACGAAAGGCGAAGCACGGGCAGTCTCCTGTCAAAACAGAGTGTCTTCCCCTCGCTTCCGCAATTTTCGTGCCAGTCGGCTCAATGCGCGGCCTTGCTGCCGGGGGCGACGCGGATCCACTGCCCCTGCCCCGCCTGCCCGTCCGCCTGCCCGTCTGCCTGGTCCAGGCCCCGGATCAGCAGCCGGTCACGAGAAAGGCCGCGTGCCTGCAAGGCGCGCGCGACCGCGCCCAATCGCGCCGCGGCCAGGTCCCATTCGTCGAACCGTTCATGCTGCCGGTCCGCGCCACGACTGCGGATCTCGACGCTCGGCGCGCTGGCGAAACGGTGCGCCAAATCGGCAATCCGTGCCTCCCCCTGCGCGCTCAACAGAGCCTCGCCCGGCAGGAACAGATCAGCGGCGCGAATCTCGACGCCATCGGCCATCGGCCGCCCGCCAAATTGCCGACTGACCTGCGCGAGCATGGCGTCGCGCCGCGATCCGCTCGCCTGCAACAGCACGAAGAAAGCGAGCAGCAGCAAGAGCAGATCGGCAAAGCTGACCGCCCAGCGATTGCGCCGGGCAAGGGGGATAGGGGGCGCGCTCATGCCACTTCGCGCATGGCCGCGCGACGCAAAGGCGCATTTTCGCGCCGGGCGATCACCAGCATCCGGTCCGCCGCCTCACGCTGCCAGGCCAGTTCCCGCTCCGACAGGTCGGCCAGGCGCGCAGCGATGGGCGCGGCGAGGATGTTGGCGATCACGACGCCATAGAAAGTGGTGAGCAGCGCCAGCGCCATCGACGGTCCCAGCGCGGCGGGGTCCTCCATCGCGGCGAACATGCCGATCAGGCCCAATATCGTGCCCGCCATGCCCAGCGCCGGCGCAGCGTCGGCGACCGACAGCCAGACGCGATGCGCCGCGCCATGGCGCTGCGCGCGGTCGGCCAGCGTCTGCGTCGCCCACAGCGCGAACTGTTCGGTGCGGTCGCAATTGGCCAGCTTGTGCGCGGCCTGCGTCAGGAAAGGATGGGCGGTCTTCACGCGATCGGTGCAGGACAGGCCGCGTAGCTGCGCGACATGGTCGATCTGAAGCAGGGCGGCGCGCGCGGCGTCCTGGTCGCGCAACGGATCGGCGCGCAGCAACGGCGCCAGCGCCCCGATCGCGCGCCCGCAAGCAGCAAGGCCATTTTGAAACAGCGCCACCAGCGCCACCCCACCCAGCATCGCCAGCAGCGTTGCCGGATCGAACAATTGGCTGAAAATCGCGAGCATGCGCTATGTCGTCCCCATCGTTCATCGACGGCCGGCAACGCCCTGCCGCCGACCGGCAAAAATTTGCCGCCCTTGCCGCCCTGTCTGCGGAACGCCTGTATTTCCGTGCTTTCCCGCCGTGCCGATGCGTCACCCACGCAAATTGGCACGGCTCTTGCTGATCACAGGCTGGATCACCCGCAGGCGACGCCATCAGGCTTCAGAACGGCGGGTGAAGGCGAAACTTTAGAGCGAATTTTGAGCATGTCGGTCGAAGACAATCTGTTCGGAATACACGGAAAGGCGCTAGCGCTTCGTTCGCAACGCCTGTCGCTGCTCGCGTCCAACATCGCCAATGCCTCCACGCCCGGTTACAAGGCGCGCGACATCGACTTTGAAGCCGCGCTCAAGGAAGCGACGGCGCAATCGTCGGGCGCGACCTCCACCGACATGGGCAAGGCGGTCGAAGACGCCATGGGCTATCGCGTGCCGCTTCAGCCCAGCCTCGACGGCAATACGGTCGAACTCAGCACCGAGCAGACGCTGTTTGCCGAAAACGCCGTCAAATATCGCACGACCCTCTCCTTCCTTGAGGGCCGGATCAACACCATCAACCGCGCGCTGAAGGGAGAATGAGCATGAGCGGCAATGGCGCCATGAACATTTTCGATATCGCCGGCCGCGCCATGAGCGCGCAGCTGGTGCGTCTCAACACCACCGCGTCCAACATGGCGAATGCGGGCAATGTGACTGGCAGCGCGCAGGACGCCTATCGCGCGATCAAGCCGGTCTTCACATCCGTGACGGACAGCCCGGGCGTATCGACGGTCAAGGTGTCGGACGTCGTCACCACGAAGGCCGAACCGACCAAGCGCCACGACCCCAATCATCCGCTGGCCGACGCCAATGGCGATGTGTGGGAAGCGGCGGTCGATAGCAATGCCGAGCTGGTCGACATGATCGAGACCGCCCGCATGTACCAGAATAATGTCCAGGTGCTCAACACCGCCAAGTCCCTGATGCTCGAAACCATAAGGATCGGCAAATGACGAGCGTTTCCACCGTCACCGACAGCGCCGGGCTTTCGGTCTATAATCCCAACGCGACCGTCGGCACCGGCAGCGCGACAATGGATCAGGCGAGCTTCCTGAAGCTGCTGACCGCGCAGATGCAGTATCAGGACCCGTTCGAACCGGTCGACAATGCCGAAATGGTGTCGCAGATGGCGACCATCACCAATTCCAGCGGCATCGCCGAGATGAACGCCAATCTGGCGTCGATTAAGGAAGAGCTGACCGGAACGCGGCTGGGCGATGCGGCGAGCTGGATCGGCAAGTCGATGCTGGTCCAGAGCAATGTCGCCGTGCCCGACGCCAGCGGCTATTATGCCGGCCAGGTCACTTTCGCCGACGCCACCGATGGCGCGACCGTCGACCTGGTCGATGGCAGCGGCAATGTCGTCAAGACCATTGATCTTGGATCGCAGCAGGCGGGCGACGTCACCTTCTACTGGGATGGCAAGGACGACACGGGCGAAACCGTGTCCACCGACGCCCTGCAGGTGAAGGTCAACGGCGCCACCCCCAGCAAGGTCGCGACCTGGGCCACCATCGCCGCCGTCCAGTCACCCGCGGACGGGTCGTCTTCCAAACTGATCACCGCGCTGGGCAGCTACAGCCCGTCCGACGCGCTGAGCCTGATGTAATTTCCAACCCCATCCTTTTCACCCAAGGAGCAACGCCATGTCCTTTTATGTATCGCTTTCCGGCCTCAAGGGCGCGCAGGCTGACCTGTCCGCCATCTCCAACAATGTCGCCAACGTGAACTCCACCGCCTTCAAGAAAAGCAAGGCGCAGTTCGGCGACATCTTCGCCGCCTCGCCGATGCAGACGACGCATCAGGTCGCAGGCCAGGGCGTCCGCGTGCAGGGCATCACCCAGCAGTTCACGCAGGGCACGATCGAAACCACCGACAAGACGCTGGACCTCGCCATCACCGGCGAAGGCTTCTTCACCGTGAAGGGCGAGGATGGCACGATCAGCTACACCCGCAACGGCGCCTTTGCCGTCGACAATGACCGTTATGCCGTCGACACCACCGGTTCGCGCATTCAGGTGTTCGCGGTCGATCCCGAAACAGGCGAGCTGACCACGCCGCCGACCAGCGCCACCGGTCCGGGCGACCTTACCGACCTGCAAATCCCGACCACGTACAACAATGAAGCCGACGGCGCGCAGCTGACCAGCGTCGGCGTGTCGAAGGAAGGCCTGGTTTCGGCCATCTACGCCGATGGCAGCACCGTTTACCTGGGCCAGGTCGCGATGGCGTCCTTCAACAGCCTGGAAGGGCTGCGCCAGCAGGGCGACGCACACTGGACCTCCACCGTCGAAAGCGGCAACCCCATCCTGGGCACCGCCAATCAGGGCATGTTCGGTTCGGTCAACTCCGGCTCGCTGGAACGCTCCAACGTCGACATCACGGACGAACTGGTCCAGCTGATCGCCGCCCAGCGCAATTTCCAGGCGAACAGCAAGGCGATCGAGGCGGCCAATACGCTGACCACCACCATCGTCAACATCCGCACCTAACTTCTGCTCGCGGGGAAAGGCATCCCGTTCGTGCTGAGCAGAGGCTGAGCGTGTCGAAGCCTCCTATCGAAGCATCCTTCGATACGCCATTTCGACTTTGCTCAATGGCTACTCAGGACGAACGGCCGATAGAAAGGATAGGTAAGCCATGGACCGGCTCGTCAACACGGCACTGACGGCGATGCGCGGCGCGATGGCGCGGCAGGCGTCGATCGCGAACAACCTCGCCAATGCCAACACCGTTGGTTTTCGCGCGGAAATCGCCAATGCCGAAACGCGCTGGATTCAGGGCGAAAGCTTCGACACCCGCGCCCAGGCCTCCGAACAGGTGATCGCCGCTGACATGGCGCAAGGCGCGGTCACCGAAACGGGCAATCCGCTCGACGTGGCCCTGGACGGGGACGCACTGCTCACCGTCCAGGCCACCGACGGCAGCGAAGCCTATACGCGCCGCGGCGACCTCAAGGTTTCCGACAGCGGCCTGCTGACCACCGGCGACGGCCTGCCCGTGCTGGGCGAAGGCGGCCCGGTCATCCTGCCGCAAATGGACAGCGTCTCCATCGCCAAGGATGGCAGCATCTGGGGCGTGCCCCAGGGCGGCGACCCGGCCAATCCGCAGCAGGTCGACAAGCTCAAGCTGGTCAATGCGGCTGGCTCCAGCATCGCCAAGGGCAATGACGGCCTGTTCCGCGAAGTCAATGGCGGCGCCCTGCCCTCCGATCCGCTCGCCACCGTGACATCGGGATCGCTGGAAGGATCGAACGTCAATTCGACCCAGGCGCTGATCGACATGATCGAGGCCAGCCGCGCATGGGAAACGCAGGTCAAGATGATCGACACCGCCAAACAGCTGGACGATGGCGGCGCGTCGCTGATGCGCCTCGACAGCTAGGCCCTATGATTAATTTTGGCACGCCTCTTGCTTGGATGCGTGCATGAGCGGTCCGCTTGAGGATCGCGCCGAAGACTGAGCGGTCCGCATAAGGATCGCGCCACGGAGAATGCACGATGAGCAACGCCGCCCTTCATGTCGCCCGCACCGGCCTTGACGCGCAGAACACGAAGATGCGCGTCATCGCCAACAACCTGGCGAACGTCAACACGACCGGTTTCAAGAAGGACCGCGCCGATTTCGAGACGCTGGCCTATCAGCAGATCGTGCAGGCCGGGGCCAATTCCGACGCGGAAAACAAGTTCGCCACCGGGCTGAACCTGGGATCAGGCGTGGCGCTTCAGGGCACCAGCAAGATCAACACGCAAGGCACGCTGACCCAGACCAGCAATGCGCTGGACATGGCGATCGAGGGATCGGGCTATTTTCAGGTGCAGCAGCCTGACGGTTCCATCGCCTATACGCGCGCCGGCAACTTCAGCGTCACCGCCGAAGGGACGATCGTCACCGGCGACGGCCTGCCGCTCATCCCGCAGATCACCGTGCCGCAGGGCGCGACATCGGTGTCGATCGGCAATGACGGCACGGTGTCCGCGACGTTGCAGGGCGAAAGCGAACCCAGCCAGCTCGGCCAGATCGAGCTTGCCAGCTTCATGAATCCGTCGGGCCTGCAATCCGTCGGTGGCAACCTGCTGGTCGAAACCGCCGCCAGCGGCACGCCGCAGGTCGGGATCGCTGGGTTGGAAGGGCGCGGCGTCATCCGCTCGGGCTATCTGGAAACATCCAACGTCAACATCGTCGAGGAACTGGTCGACATGATCGAGACGCAGCGCGCCTATGAGGTCAACAGCAAGATGATCAAGGCGACCGACGAAATGCTCCAGTACGTCAACCAGAATATCTGAGCCATCATGATGCGCCTGTCCTTCGCCCTTGTCGCCGCCGTTTCCGTGCTTGCCCTCGCCGCGTCGCCCGCCGATGCGCGCAAGAAGAAGCGCGAGGTGGAGCGCGAATATTTCGCGCCGACCGTCATTGCCCAGCCGGCCGCGCCTGCCGCCAACGGCTCCATCTTCCAGACGTCGGTCGGCTATACGCCGCTGACCAGCGGCGCGCGCGCCACCACCGTTGGCGACATCATCACCATCGTGCTGGTCGAACGCACCCAGGCGTCCAAGAGCAACAGCGCCGACACCAGCCGCAGCGGCTCCTTCGGGCTGACGCCGCCGACCACCGGCGTTCTTTCCAAGCTGTTTTCGGCAAGCGACGTCGCGATGGGCGGCAATAACGGCTTCACCGGCAAGGGCGCGGCGACCCAGTCCAACGCGCTGTCGGGCGAAATCACCGTCACCATCGCGCAGGTCTATCCCAACGGCACCATGCTGGTGAAGGGCGAGAAGGCGTTGACGCTCAATCGCGGCGACGAATTCATCCAGATCAGCGGCCTCGTCCGCCAGGCCGACATCAGCCCGGACAACCGCATCGCCTCGACCCGCGTCGCCGACGCCAAGATCATCTACAAGGGCAAGGGCGAGATCGCCAATGCCAGCCGCCAGGGCTGGCTCCAGCGTTTCTTCTCCGCGATCAGCCCCTTCTGATGGAGAGCCCAGTGAGCGTTTTCCACCGCCTCTTTTCATTCCTCCCCTGGAAGGGGAGGTGGCAGGGCGCAGCCCGGACGGAGGGGTGTCACCCCATCGAAAGCGGGACGCCCCTCCACCACCAGCTTCGCTGGCGGTTCCCCTCCCCTTCAACGGGAGGATGGTGCGTCGCGCTGGTCGCCGCCTTCGCCCTCGTCACGCCCGCCCATGCCGAGCGGATCAAGGATCTCGGCACGTTCCAGGGCGTGCGCCCCAACCAGCTGACCGGCTACGGCATTGTCGTCGGCCTTGCCGGCACGGGCGACGACAGCATCGAATATGCGACGCAGGGCATGAAGGGCGTGGTGTCGCGCTTTGGCCTGACGCTGCCGCAGGGCGTCAATCCGGCGCTCAAGAACGCCGCGGCCGTGCTGGTGACGGCCGACCTGCCCGCCTTTTCCAAGCCCGGCCAGCGGCTGGACGTTACCGTGTCGGCGCTGGGCAAGGCCAAGTCGCTGCGCGGCGGCACGCTGATCATGACCCCGCTGCGCGGCGCAGACAATGAAATCTACGCCATGGCGCAGGGCAACCTTGCCGTCGGTGGCCTCGGCGTATCCGGCGCCGATGGCAGCCAAGTGTCGGTCAACATTCCCTCGGCCGGCCGCATCCCCAGCGGCGCGACGGTCGAACGGGCGGTGGCGACCGGTTTCGACACCGCGCCCACCTTGACCTTCAACCTTGCCGAAGCGGACCTCACTACCGCGCTGCGCGTGGCCGATGGCATCAACCGCGCCTTTGGCGACAACCGGGCGAGCGCGGTCGACGCTGTATCGGTGACAATCGCCGCCGCGCCCGGCGCGGAGCAGCGCATCATGATGATGGGCATGATCGAAAATATCGAGGTGGCGCCCGCCGACGCACCGGCCCGCGTCATCGTCAACGCGCGCACCGGCACAGTCGTCATCAACGGCGCGGTTAAGATCCATCCGGCCGCCGTCGCCCACGGAAAACTGACGGTCAGCGTCAATGAATCGCCCCGCGTGGTGCAGCCCGCGCCCTTCAGCCAGGGGCAGACCGCACTGGAGCCGTCGAGCAACATCAGCATCGACGAACAGAAAAAACCGATGGTCAATTTTAAAGGTGGGGCGTCGCTGGCCGATATAGTCAAGGCGGTCAACGCCATCGGGGCATCCCCGGCGGACATGGTCGCGATCCTCGAAGCCTTGAAACAGGCGGGCGCGATGAAAGCCGATCTGGTGGTGCTGTGATGCAGGTGACGACAACTTCTCCGACGACGGCAGCGACCGGGTCTGGCGCAGGCGGCGCGAACCGCGCCGCGCTGGACAAGGTCGCCCACCAGTTCGAAGCGGTGTTCCTGCGCCAGATGATCGGCGCGATGCGCTCGGCCAGCCTGGCCGAGGGCATCACCGATTCCAGCGCCACCCAGCAATTTCAGGACATGGCCGACGCGCGCACCGCCGACGCCATGGCGAGCAAGGGCGCCATGGGCATCGCCGAACTGCTCATCAAGCAATTTGGCGCGCGCGTCGCCCCCACAGCTGCCGACGCGCCCGCCCCTGACGGCGCGGCCGGGACGCCCGGCGCATGAGCGACCTTTTCATCATCGGGTCGTCGGGGACCAAGGCCTATCGCACCGCGATGGCCGCCATTTCCGAAAATATCGCCAATGCCGGCACCGACGGCTATGCCCGGCGCACGGTGACGACGGCGGAATCGGGCGCGTCGACCTCGACCATGTCGCTCTACATCGCCAAGGCGAATTTCGGCGGCACGCAGGTGATGGGCGTTGACCGCGCAAGCGACCCCTATCTCGACGCGACGGTGCGCTCGACCGGCATGACTTTGGGCAGCGCGACGGCGCGGCTGCGCTGGCTGACCGACGCGGAAACCGCGATGAACGACAGCAGCACGGGCGTTGGCCAGCTGATGACCAGCATGTTCCAGAATATGGAAAAGCTGGCGGCCAGCCCCGGCGACACGTCGCTGCGCGTCACCACGCTCGACAGCATCAGCCGCGTGGCGCAATCGTTCAACCAGACCGCGGCCGACCTTAAAAATGTGTCGGACGGCATCGCCACCGAAGCCACCGCCTCGGTCGAAACGATCAACCGTTCGCTCTCCGCGCTCGCTAATATCAACAACAGCCTGCTGCGCGCGCAACCGGGCACGTCCGCTTATGCCCAGTTGCTCGACAGCCGCGACGCGGCCTTGCAGGACCTGTCGGAAAATCTGAACGTCACGATCAGCTTCGGCGCGCATGACAGCGCCGAAATCAGCTTTGCCGGGCAGACATTGGTGAGCGGCAACAGCGCCGCCAGCCTGTCGGTCGCCGCCAATGCCGATGGCACGCTGGCGCTCAGCCTGGCCGACGGCACCGCGCTCGGCGCGCCCGCCAACGGCACGCTGGGCGGCCTGTTTTCCGCCGCGCAGACCGTCACCGAACGCCGCGCCAGCCTCGACACGCTGGCCGAAAAATTCGTCACCGACGTCAATGCCTGGCATGCGCAGGGCCTGACCGATGCTGGCGACGCGGGCGTTCCGCTGCTGTCTTATGGCGGCGGCGCGGCCAGTGTGACGGCGCTCGTCACCGATCCGGCCTTGCTGGCGCTCAAGTCCGCCGATGGCACGCTTAACGGCAATCTTCTGACCGTCACCTCCACCTTGCGCGGCAATGGCAGCGTCGAACAGGCCTGGACATCGCTGGTCGCCACCCACGCCAACCTGTTGGGCGCGACCCAGGCGGAATTTGACACCGCGACCAACCGCAGCGACCAGGCCATCGCCGCGCGCGAGGCGGTAAGCGGCGTCGATCTCGACATGGAAGCGGCCGACCTGTTGCGCCTGCAACAGGCCTATTCGGGCTGCGCCAAGATATTGCAGATCGCCAAGGAAACCATCGATTCCATCCTCAACATCATCTGACCGGCAAAGGGCTGACCCATGGTAGGCATCACCAACAAGATCATGCTCGCTGAAATGCGCCGGCAACAGAAATTGTCGCAAAGCATCGTCGACGGGCAGACCGCCATTTCGACCGGCATCACGCTCAACAAGCCGTCCGACAATGCGCTCGCCTGGGTGCAGGTGTCCGACATCGGCCGCGCGCAGGCGCAGCAGGCCGCCTGGCAGGCCAATGTCAGCTATGGCACGACCCGCGCCGCCACCGCCGAATCCAACCTGTCGGAAATCAACAACCTCCTCACCCGCGCGCAGGAACTGGTGACGTCGGCCCGCAACGGATCGCTGAACGACACCAGCCGCGCCGCCATTGTCGAGGAACTAGGCACGATCCGCACCACGATCGACGAAATGCTCAACCAGACCGATTATCAGGGCACGCCCGTATTCGATGACGGGCAAAGCACGCTCGTGCCGGTGAGCCGGGGCCTCAACCTGGCGGTTGTCGGCACCAAGCAGGAAGTGTCGGAGGGGATCGACGTCAATGGCACGCCCATGTCGATCAACGACGTGCTCGCCGCCAGCATCGCCGCCGTCGAAAGCGGCGTCGACGCGGACATCGCCGGCTCGCTCGACGGGGTGAAGGCGGCGCAGGCGCACATCACCGTCGAACAGGCCAAGCAAGGTGTGCGCAGCGACCGGCTGGAGGTGATCGGCGACCGGCTGACCGATGTCGACATTGACCTCACCGAACGGCGGGCGGACCTGGAATCCACCGATCTTCAGGAAGTGATTTCCCGCGTCCAGTCGCAGCTGCTGCAACTTGAAGCGGCGCAGTCCGCCTATGCGCGTATCAACCAGAAGACGCTGTTCGACCTCGTCAGTTGATGGTCGCGTAAAAAGGCGTCGACGTCCTAAAGCGGATGCTAACCAGTCCGTATTAACCAGAAAGGGACCAGCGCACCGGCGCTGACGCAGCCACCGCCACACAGGCGCTACTTTCGGGGATAGTCATGTTCGCAATCATCGGCCTTGTCGTGCTTCTGGGCATGGTGTTCGGCGGCTTCATCTTCACCGGCGGCGATATCGGCCCGGTGCTCCACGCGCTTCCGCACGAAATGCTGATCATCGGCGGCGCGGCCGTCGGCGCGCTCATCATCGGCAATTCGGGCGCGGACTTAAAAGCGCTGGGCGGCGGCCTTGCCAAGGTGTTCAAGGGGCCGGCCTACAAGAAACAGGATTTCCTCGACTGCATCTTCCTTGTCAGCAAGCTGATGAAGACGCTGCGGGTCGAAGGGCCGGTGGCGCTCGAACCCCATATCGAGGATCCGGGCACCTCCCCCATCTTCGCCGAATATCCCAAGCTGATGAAGGACAAGACGCTCATCCACCTGATCAGCGACACGCTGCGGCTGGTCGTCGTCTCGTCCGGCACGCTGGATCCGCATGCGGTGGAGGAGGTGATGGACAACAGCCTCAAGACCCATCACCATGAAGCCTTGAAGCCCGCCGACAATCTCCAGGGTCTGGCCGACGCGCTGCCGGCGCTGGGCATCGTCGCGGCGGTGCTGGGCGTGGTCAAGACGATGGGCTCGATCGACCAGCCGCCTTCGGTGCTGGGCGCGATGATCGGGTCGGCGCTGGTCGGCACGTTCCTGGGCGTGCTGCTCGCCTATGGCATGGTCAACCCCTTCGCCAACCGCTGCCGCGCGGTGATCGAGCAGGATGGCGCCATCTATCATGTGGTGAAGCAGATCATCATCGCCTCGCTGCACGGCCACCCGCAGCCGCTGGTGATCGAAGCCGCGCGTTCCAGCCTGATCCACGCCAACCAGCCCGGCTTTGCCGAGGTGTTCGACGGCATGCGGAACAAATAAGCCATGGCCGAGAAAAAGCGCGGCGCGAACGAGCCTGAACCAAGGCCGATCATCGTCAAGAAAATCATCGTCGACGGGCATGGCGGTCATCATGGCGGCGCGTGGAAGGTCGCCTATGCCGACTTCGTGACGGCGATGATGGCCTTCTTCCTGCTGATGTGGCTGCTGGGCGCGACCACGGAAAAGCAGCGCAAGGCGCTGGCCGACTATTTCACGCCGACGCTGGTGGAACTCAAAATGGCATCGGCCGGGTCGACCGGCCTGATGGGCGGCGACAGCCTGACGGGGAAGGATAATTATCCGACCACGGGAGGCGTGGGCAACCTGTCCATCACCATCCCGCGCGACGCCACCGGCACCAAGGACCAGGGCGGCAAGGCGATGCGCGCGGCCGACCGGCAGAAGTTCGAATCGATCAAGAAGGATCTGGAAGCGCGCATGAACCGCAAGGGCCTGTCGCGCCTGCGCAAGAATGTCCGCTTCACCGAAACCCGCGAAGGGTTGCGCATTGACCTGATCGACGAAGCCGATTTCGCGATGTTCGCCATGGGCACCGACCGGCTCGTCCCCGAAGCGCGCGCGCTGGTGGGCGAAGTGGCGAGCGTCCTGCAGACCATGCCCAACGACCTCATCGTGCGCGGCCATACCGACGCCCTGCCCTATGCGTCGGGCAAGTCGATGAACAACTGGCGCCTGTCGTCCGCCCGCGCGGAATCGACGCGCCAGGCGCTGGCGGACAGCGGCATCGGCAATCCCCGCTTCGCCCGGATCGAAGGCGTTGCCGACCGCGAACCGTTCGTGAAGGACAATCGCTACGACCCGCGCAACCGGCGCATGTCGATCATCCTGGGCTGGAGCCGCGGTGGCAGCGGCGATGCCAGCGACGAGGACACCGACGCCGAAACCCGCGCCGCGATCAGGGAACGCGACGATCCCCGCCGCGTCGCGCAGGAACAGGCGCGCAAGCTCGACATGGGCGGCACCGCCCTCCCCGCTGGCGTCGAACTGCTAAACCCCGCCGCGCCCGGCACGTCGAGCAAGCCCGGCAAGCATTGAGGCATGAGAACCGGGCGGCGACCGCCCGGGCCGCCGCCACGTCATGACATCCCCACCCTCCATCGCCTACGCCCCCCCGCCTGCTCGACCAAGCGCGGGCGGCACGGGATCGTCGGATGGATTGCGAACAGCCTCTCGCCATCGTCACTCCGCACCCATCGCTCTCGCCACCCCCACCGTCATCCCCGCGAACGCGGGGATCCATATCCCGGCAATGCACCCGCTATGACGTCAGGAGATGGGTCCTTGTTTCCGCAGGAATGACTGGGGTGGGTGGTTTGTGGACCGTGTGCTTCATATCGTCATCCCCGCGCAGGCGGGGATCCATCTTCTCAGCACGGCACATGGGCGATAGTCGAAAGATGGGTTCCCGCGTTCGCGGGAATGACGAAGAAGGGTGGAAATTTCTTCCGTCATGCCAGCGAAGGCTGGCATCTCAGGCGATGGCGCGCGGCGGGTACACCTACATCATGACCAACAAGGCTCGTGGCGTCCTCTACATTGGCGTTACCGCCAATCTCGCCGCACGGGTGCTTCAGCATCGAAACGGCGCCGGATCGACCTTCTGCAAGAAATATGGCCTCACGGTCTCGTGTTGGCGGAGCCTCACGATGACAGACGCTCGCCATTGCCCGCAAAAAGGCGCTCAAGGCCTGGAAGCGCGAATGGAAAATTCGATTGATCGAGGGCAGCAATCCAGATTGTCGCGATCTGTCAGACCTCATTGCATGACCGCCCGAGATCCCAGCCTTCGCTGGGATGACGGCTGTGGGGGCGAGCCCAAGGCGCTACTGAATGACCGGTAGTGGTCGCTTCAAGACAATCCTCCCCTGCAAGGGGAGGTGGCAATCCGAAGGATTGACGGAGGGGTGTCACGCTCTCGATAGGGCGATACCCCGCCACCACTTCGTAGTCCCCCTCCCCTTGCAGGGGAGGAAGATCCAGACCAAAGCAACAGCCGATTGCTAATCGTCATGCCGGGCTTGACCCGGCATCCCGCTCCCTTCGCACACCGTCAAACACAGGTTCGAACACGGCCGGTCCCGCATGGACCGCACCGGCCGACGCTGGCCTCAGTGCACGAAGCGCGCCACCACGTCGCGGTAGGAGCGGCTGACCTTCACCTGCGCGCCGCTTTCCAGCACCAGGAAACATTCGCCATTGGTGTGCGGCTTCACCTGCCGCACCTGGCTTAAGTTGACGATGGTGGAGCGGTGGACGCGCTGGAAATTGCGCGGGTCCAGCCGCTTTTCCAGGTCTTTCATGGTTTCGCGCAGAATCAGCGAGTTGTCGGCGGTGTAGATACACATATAGTCGCCGGCCGCATCGATGCGCTCGATCGAATCGACGTCGACGCGGAAAATCTGCCCACGATCCTTGATGTTGATGAGCTTTTCGAAGCGGTTGGACGCGGGCGCGCCATCCTCGCTCGCGGCGAAGTCGGTCATTGCCTGGGGCGCGACTTCGGCCAGCACCTCGCGCAGCTTTTCGACCTCCTGCACCTGCCGCTTTTCGGTCAGGCGCTGGCGCACCCGGTCGAGCGCGTCAGCCAGGCGCCCTTCCTCCACCGGCTTCATCAGATAATCGACCGCCTGCGCCTCGAATGCGCGGATCGCATGGTCGCTATAGGCGGTGACGAAGATGAACAGCGGCGGCTCGACCTCCATCATGCCCTGGACGACGGAAAAGCCGTCAAAGCCGGGCATCTGGATATCGAGGAACACAAGGTCGGGTTTGTGCGTCTTGATGGCGCGGATGGCCTCGCGGCCATTGGTGCAGGTTTCGACGATTTCGACATCCTCATGCGCTTGCAGACGCAGCTGAAGGCCCTGAATGGCCAGGCTTTCGTCGTCGACGAGGATTGTTCTGATGGTCATGCGGCGACTTTCGATCTTTCATCCATGTTAAGCGGAATTTCGATGATGACCGAAAATCCGCCCGGCGTGGAACGCGTTTCGAAGCGCTGTCGTTCCCCGAAGGCCTGAATTAACCGGTCCCGGATGTTCGGCAGGCCAACGCCCGTTCCCTCGCTCATGGGAATGTGCGGCTTGATGGCGCCATCGTTCAATCCCGGCCCGGTGTCCGATACGATGATCCGGACATTTTCACCGGCAGGTTGCGCCGTGACCGTGATATCGGCCCCTTCCTCCTTGGGCGTGACCGCATATTTGATCGCGTTTTCGACCAGCGGCTGCAACAGCAGTGATGGCAGGCGCGCATGGGACACGGCGGGATCGATCACGAAGGACGGGCGCAGCCTATCCTCGAACCGCATCTTCTCGATCTCCAGATAGAGTTTGAGCGTCTCCACCTCCTGCGCGATCGTCACCTGCGCGGTGGGTTCGTTGATCAGCGTGTAGCGCAGGAAGGAGGACAGGCGCGACAGCATCGCATTGGCCCGGTCGGTTTGCTTGAGCAGCACCAGCGTCGATATGCTGTTGAGCGTGTTGAACAGGAAATGGGGATTGAGCTGGTAGCGCAGCATCGCCAGTTGCGCGCTGGACGCCTGGGTTTCCAGTCGCGTGAGCTGGTCCGCCTGCTCCTCCACCGTCAGATAGAAATTGATCGCATAATAAAGCGCGGACCACGCGCCGATCAGCGTCACCGACAGATAGAAAGCGCCCAGAAACAGCTGCACGCCCGCCGTATCGCCGCTGCGATTCTGGGTGGAAAAGACCCAGGCGTCGATGAACGCCACCAGGCCCGCAGCTAGCACCACGGTCAGGATCGACACGCCCCAGGTGACGATCGGCCGTTGTTTGAGCAGATAGCGGAACGCCACCGCCATAAGCAGCGTCACCGAATAGCCCGTCACCGTGGAAATCAGCACCGGGATCAGGCTGGAAAAGGATTGCCCGTTCGCGATGGTGGAGGACCCGCGCAGCAGGAACGCGCCGGCCCATCCGAGCGATTGCAGGTTCCAGAAAGCGCGGTTCTTGTCAGCGAAAAAGGGCTGGGGCTGGATGCGGGTCACGGACATGGGGCCCATGCCTATGCCATTATCGCCCGGTCGGGAAGCCGGCTCACGCAGCGGCGGCCGGTTCCTCAGCCATGGGCGTCACTTCATCGGTGCACAGCCATACCAGGTCGGCCAGGTCCAGCGTCCGCCCGTCATGCGCCTGGATGGCGATGGGGCGGATCGGCTGTCCGTCGCGCTTGTCGGCCAGCACTTGGCACGCCTGCGTGCCGCAGCCCCAGCGTTCGCCCCACTGGCGCAGCGCGATCATCGCGGGCGCCAGGTCCTGCCCCTTGGGCGTCAGGCGATATTCCACCTTGCGCCGGTCGCACTGCATCGGCTGGCGCACCAATATGCCGTTTTCCACCAGCCGGGCGAGCCGGTTGGCCAGGATGTTGCGGGCGATGCCCAGGGTGGACTGAAATTCCTCGAAATGGCGGATGCCCGACAGGGCGCCGCGCAGGATAAGGAAGGACCAGCGTTCGCCCATCATCTCCAGCGCGCTGGGCAGCGCGCATTGTTCCAGATCCTGTGCCAGATTATGTTTCATCTGTCCCACATATAGCGCAAGGCAACACCCGTTGCAAAATCGCCACCTTATTATCGCAACATGGCGTTTTTTTGTTGCACGACAAGAGGGTTCCAACACAATCGGCGGCGATGCTGCGTCAATATGAACTTGTCGAACGGGTGAAGCGCTACGATCCGGATGCGGACGAGGCGATGATCAACCGCGCCTATGTTTTTTCGGTCCAGAAACATGGCTCGCAGAAGCGCGCCAGCGGCGACCCCTATTTCAGCCATCCGATCGAGGTCGCGGGCATCCTCACCGACTTCAACCTCGACGATCAGACCATCGTCACCGCCCTCCTCCACGACACGATCGAGGATACGCTCGTCACCTATGACGAGATTGAGAGCGCCTTTGGTCCCGATGTCGCCCGCATGGTCGATGGCGTGACCAAGCTGTCCAAGATCGAGGCCATGTCCGAAAATGAGCGGGCGGCCGAAAATCTGCGCAAGTTCCTGCTCGCCATGTCCGACGACATTCGCGTGTTGCTGGTCAAGCTGGCCGACCGGCTGCACAATATGCGCACGCTGCACTTCATCAAGAACGAGGCCAAGCGCCGCCGCATCGCGCGCGAAACCATGGACATCTACGCCCCGCTGGCCGAGCGGATCGGCATGTACGACTTCATGCGCGAGATGCAGCTGCTCGCCTTTCGCGAGCTGGAGCCGGAGGCCTATGACAGCATCACCCGGCGCCTCGAACATCTGAAGGAAGGCGGCCATGACAAGGTCGACCGCATCGGCGCGGAGCTGCAATTGCTGCTGGGCGGCAACGACCTGTCCGTGACCGTCTCGGGCCGCGAGAAACACCCTTATTCCATCTGGCGCAAGATGCAGGAGCGCCACATCAGTTTCGAACAGCTGACCGATGTCATGGCGTTCCGCGTCATCACCGACAGCACGGCCGACTGCTACCGCGCGCTCGGCATCATCCACCAGACCTTCAAGATGGTGCCCGGCCGCTTCAAGGATTATATCTCCACGCCCAAGCGGAACGGATACCGCTCGCTCCACACCACCGTCATCCATCAGGACAATGCCCGCATAGAGGTGCAGATTCGCAGTCGCGCGATGCACAATGACGCGGAACTGGGCCTTGCCGCCCATTGGGCCTACAAGCAGAAGGGCGACGCGACCGATCATCACGCCGCCTGGCTGCGCGACCTGGTCGAGATCCTCGAACAGAGCCAGGACGCGGACGAACTGCTCGAACATACCCGCATGGCGATGTATCAGGACCGCATCTTCGCCTTCACCCCCAAGGGCGAGCTGCACCAGCTGCCCAAGGGCTCCACGCCGGTCGATTTCGCCTATGCCGTCCACACGAGCCTCGGCAACCAGACCGTGGGGGCGAAGGTCAATGGCCGGGTCGTGCCGCTGCGCACCTCCCTCGACAATGGCGATCAGGTCGAAATATTGAAGTCGGAAGGGCAGGAGCCGCAGCCCGGCTGGCTCTCCTTCGCCATCACCGGCAAGGCGCGCGCCGCCATCCGCCGCTTCATCCGCCAGAAACAGCGCGGGGAGGAGATCAAGCTTGGCGAGAAACTCTATGAGGAGATTATCGGCCGCTTCCCCGCCGATCTTGCCAGCGAACTGGGCGACAAGGCGCTGAAGGCCGCGCTCAAGCGCTTGAAGCTGGAGGATCGCGCGGCGCTGATGGTCGCCATCGCCACCCACCGCGTGCTCGACCATGAAGTGATGGAGGCGCTCGTCCCCGGCTCCACCAGCGCGCAGGGGATGGAGGATGTGCATCCGCGCCAGCATGAACCCGTGTCGATCCGCGGCCTCACGCCGGGCATTGCCTATAACCTTGGCGATTGCTGCCATCCCGTGCCCGGCGACCGCATCGTGGGCGTCCGCCGCACCGGCGCGCCGATCGAGGTGCACACCATCGACTGCCGCTCGCTGGAGATGGAGCAGGATGACGACTGGGTCGATTTGAGCTGGGACAGCAAGTCCAAGGGCGGCACCGCCCGCCTCTCCGTCATCGTCAAGAACCAGCCCGGTGCGCTCGCCGCCGTCGCCAATGTCTTCGGCGCGACCAAGGCGAACATCCTGAACCTCCAGCTGGTCAACCGCGAAGGCCCCTTCCACACCGACATCATCGACCTGGAAGTGGCCGACGCCCAGCATCTGATGCGGATATTGTCGGCGCTACGGGCGATCGATGTCGTGGTGCAGGCGGACCGGGTTTAGGGAGCCAATATCCCAACCCATCTGCCATCGACAGCGATTTCGCTGCGACGGGCGGACGCCCGGATGACGCTGACACAGAGGGCTATTCACTTCACCTCCACCCCCGCTCAGTTTGGCATCGACATCCGGGCTTGACAAAAATCTACATAGGTAGATTTTATGCCCATGCCCCGAACGCGCAAACTTTCACCCCATGCCCGGACATTGCTCGCCGTGCTGCTCGAAGCGGGTCGCCACTGGTCGCACGGCTATGAGCTGGCACGGCTTGCCGACCTGAAGTCCGGCACGCTCTATCCGCTTCTGATCCGTCTGGAGAAGCAGGGCTATCTCGATGCGGAATGGCAGCCGCCGTCCGAAGCGGGACGACCGCCGCGCCATGCCTATCGGCTGACAGCGAGCGGCGTGGAGCTCGCCCGCGCCAATCCGCCTGCTGATCCCGTCCCGCCTGCCGGCCGACGCCGGGAGGCTACCATATGAGTGCTGGCCTTCGTCGCGGTCTGACCGACCTCGCCTGCCGTGCGCTTCTGGCCGCGCTGCCCCCCGCACTGAAATCCTGGGGATGGGCGGTGCGGTGTGAGGCCGCCAGCATCCCCGACGACAGCAGGGCGCTGCTGTTCGCACTCCACAGCCTCTGCGGGCTGATGCCCCGCGCCATCGCATTGCAGCTGTTTCGCCCCTTCGCCGCGCTATGCGGCCGGGCTGATCCTCTGTCCGAAAGATCGACCGCCATGCTTTTATTAGGCGCCGCAATGCATCGTCCCCGCGCTCTTGGCATGGGCTGCGCCATCGGCGCTGTTGCGCTCGGCCTTTATTACCTCGCGATCGCGGGCGCGCCGATGCGCTACATCGGCATCAATGCAGGCGCGCTTGTGATCGGCCTCGCTATGCTTGGGCTATTCGGCCGCGCCGTGACAGCGCGCCATCCCTGGGCCGGCGGCGCGATCTTCGCGATGGCTGTGGCGCTGCTCGCGACCGCACTGTTCGGGTCGCCGGTCGGGGGCGCGGCGCGATGGGTCAGCGTCGGCGGGTTCGCCATTCAGCCCAGCCTGATCCTGTTGCCGGTCATGCTCCTCATATTTGGACAAACCCGCGGCAGCTGGGCAACCGCCGGTATCGTCGTGGCCGCTGCCGCCATGGCGCTTCAACCCGACCGCGCGATGGCCGCCATGCTCGCATCATGCCTTGCTGTCTTGATGGTCACACGTCGCGACCGGCATAGCATAATTGCCTCCGTCGCCAGTGTAATCAGCCTCGCGGCAACATTCCTCCGCATCGATACGCTGCCGGCGGTCCCCTATGTCGATCGCATCCTCTATTCCTCTTTCGAGATTCACATGGCTGCCGGTCTGGCGGTGTCTGGGGGCTTGGTGCTGCTCCTGATCCCGGCGATCGCCGGTGTGCGTCGCGATCCCGAATATCGCGCGACCTATGCCGTTTTCGCCGCAATCTGGTTCGTCGCGATCATGGCGGCTGGGCTCGGCAATTACCCGACCCCGGTCGTCGGATATGGCGGCAGCGCCATCATCGGTTATCTGCTGAGCCTTCTGGCGCTGCCTGGACGGGCGGACGTTACCGCCCCGGCCCATTCCAGGACGGGCAGCGCCACGGATGACCTGTCGTCCGACGGGCAGCTGCGCCTTGCGCTGGCCTGACCCCATGATGTCCTTCGCCGCTTGGGGCAGGCTCTACCGCTGGGGAAGGCTGTTGCTGGCACGCCCCTATCGAAAATGGGTCATCGCGGCCCTTGTTGCCACCCTGATCTACATGCTGTGGGGAGAGGTGACGCGGACGCGGGGCGCTCAACGGGTGTCGTTCCGGCCGGCGCAGGAGGCATGTGGCAGCGCGGGACCGCTTTACTATTGCGTCTATCGCGATCGGCGGGGGACGAATGGCGATGTCGTCTACCATATGCATGGTCGCAACCTCGACGAGCGCATCTGGAACGACGACACCTATATGACGGCCTTGATCCAGTCGGAATGGCAGCGGCGTCCCGAGCTGCCACCGACGGTCGTGACCATATCCTACGGCTCTACCTGGCTGCTGACGCCGAAAGGGCAGAAATCCGACAGCGGGTTGCTGGATGATCTGATGACCCGTCTGCCGGCAATCGAAACGAAGATCGGGCGTCCGCGTCGGCGTCTGTTGCTGGGTGAATCGATGGGCGGGCTCAACGTCCTGATCGCCGGCCTGTCCTACCCCACGCGCTTCGCCAAGATCGCGGCGCTATGCCCCGGTGTATATGCGACCTCGCCATTCGCGTCCTTGTCTACCATCCGCCAGACCATCCAGCGCACAGGCGCAAACCCCAAAGTCATCTTTGGCATATGGATGATGGCGCGAAAATATGCGGCGAACGACGCCGAATGGCAGCGGGTCTCCCCTCTCGCCCTAATCGAACGGACAGGCCCTGCCTATCCGGCGCTCTACCTGTCGAACGGACTCTATGACATTTATGGTAATTTCGAGGGCACGCAGCGGCTCGTCGACAGGGCCCGCCAGCGCGGCGTCAGGACGCAGTGGCGTCCGCTCTATGGCGGGCATTGCGCTATGGACGCAGCGTCGGTGGCGGCATTTCTTTTGTCGAGATGATCGTCCAGATGGGCAAGCGCGGGTAAAAACCGGAGAGGCCGGGATTGTCGGGCTTCACGTAAGGTGCCTGCATCCTATTCCCCTTCCCTAATAGGATTTTCTCTGGTCTATCCTTGTCGATGGACCAGCCCGCCGCCTCGCCCGCTTTTTCCCGCCCCGTGCTTCCGAACTTCCCTCCCCTTACAGCTGTCGCTTCGTGGTCGCCTCATGGTCGCTTGGGCGTCGCGTCGCTTCCGGTTTTTCCATGTTTTGCGTCGGCGGACCCCCGACGACACTGTGAACTTCGTAGGAGAAATTCCGTCGCCCCCTCTTACGCCGCGCATGCCCCTACCAGCCCCCGCGCCAGATTTGGCGTGACAATGCCGGCCGCTTTCGCTAAGGGCGCACCCGCAGGCCGTGGCAGCGATGCCGTCGGCCTTCCGTCCGAGACAGTCGGTGAAGGGAATATGCCCTTCTTAATGCCCGGCCTAGACGGGGAAAAGCTCTTTACCGGACGGGCGCTCGCCCGATTCGGGTCTGCCTGTTCCTTTTGGGGTTCCAGGCCGGTTGATCTCTCCCCTTCGGACTTTGTGCCCCGTGCGCCTACCCGGCGTGCGGGTTTTGAGCCGTCCTGGCGCGGGCCTTCACCGGCGCTGCGCGGGACATGAAGTGGAGTAATGGCATGGATCGTAATCAGAAAGCTGAGGTCGTTTCCGCGCTGAACGCAGAGCTGGCAGAAGTTGGCGTGGTCGTCGTGACCCGCAACCTCGGCATGACCGTCGCCCAGTCGACCGTCCTGCGCCAGAAGATGCGCGACGCCGGTGCGTCCTACAAGGTTACGAAGAACCGCCTCGCCCGCATCGCCCTTGATGGCACCGACTATACCGCGCTGAGCGACATGCTCACCGGTCCGGTCGGCCTGGCCACCTCGGTCGATCCGGTCGCCGCCGCCAAGGTTGCGATCGATTTCGCCAAGACCAACGACAAGCTTGAGATCGTTGGCGGCGCGATGGGCGAAGTGCTGCTCGATGCAGAGGGCGTCAAGGCGCTCGCATCGATGCCGTCGCTGGATGAACTGCGTGCAAAGCTGGTCGGCCTCATCGTCGCGCCCGCTACCAAGCTCGCAACCGTCACCCAGGCGCCGGCCGCGCAGCTTGCGCGTGTCTTCAACGCCTATGCGGAGAAGGAAGCGGCCTGAGCCGTTCGCCCTCCGATTTTTTGACCCAAATCTGACGGGGCATATCGCCCCAAACAAGGAACTAAACACATGGCAGACATCAACGCTCTGGTCGATCAGCTTTCGGCCCTCACCGTCCTCGAAGCCGCCGAGCTGTCCAAGGCTCTGGAAGAAAAGTGGGGCGTTTCGGCCGCCGCCGCCGTCGCTGTCGCTGGCCCCGCCGGTGGCGCCCCGGCCGCTGCCGCTGAAGAAGTGAAGGACGAATTCGACGTCATCCTGACCGGCGACGGTGGCAAGAAGATCAACGTCATCAAGGAAGTCCGCGCCATCACGGGCCTGGGTCTGACCGAAGCCAAGGCGCTGGTCGAAGGCGCGCCCAAGGCTGTCAAGGAAGGCGTGAACAAGGAAGAAGCCGAAAAGCTCAAGAAGCAGCTGGAAGAAGCCGGCGCGACCGTCGAGCTGAAGTAATCGGCCAGGCGTTCGCGCGGGGGTATGCCTTCTCGCGAACGCGCCGATCCGGCCTATTGCGGCCGGGACAAAGAAAGGGCGGCGCCGTCAGGGCGCTGCCCTTTTCGCTTTCATGGGACGCGCGATTCGCGTGTTCCCTTCCTGCCCCGCCTCCCTTATCCTGGCGCGGCCCATGTCCGCTTCCTCCGCCCTCATCGAACGCTGGCGCGCTCATCTCGCCCTCGACCGCCGCCGGTCGGTCCACACCGTCCGCGCCTATCAGGCCACCGCTGAAAGGCTGGTCGCCTTCCTGGAACAGCATCGCGGCGAGGCGGTGACGCAGGCCATGCTGGCGAGCCTGGAGCAGGCCGACCTGCGCGCCTTCCTCACCAGCCGGCGCCACGATGGCATCGGCAATCTCTCCGCCGCGCGCGAGCTTTCGGCGGTCCGGGGTTTCCTCGCCTTCACCGGCGGCGAGGATGCCAGGCCCCCCCGGCTCAAGGGACCAAGGGTCAAGCGCGGCCTGCCCCGCCCCGTCTCCCCCGACGAAGCCATGGCGCTGGCCGCCGACATCGCCGAAACCGCCCGCGAAAACTGGATCGGCGCCCGCGACTGGGCAGTCCTCCTGCTGCTCTACGGCGCGGGCCTGCGCATCGGCGAGGCAATGGGGCTCACTGGCGCGGTCTGGCCGCTGGGCGACACGCTGCGCGTCACCGGCAAGCGCGGCAAGACCCGGCTCGTGCCCCTGCTGCCGCAACTGCGCGAAGCCATCGAAAGCTACGTCGCCGCCTGCCCCTATCCGCTGGAGCGCGACGCCCCGCTGTTTCGCGGCGCACGCGGCGGCCCGCTCTCCCCTGCGCTGATCCGTCGCGCCGTGCAGGGGGCACGCGGCCGCCTAGGCCTGTCAGAGCGCACTACGCCCCACGCCCTGCGCCACAGCTTCGCCACGCATCTGCTGGGTCGCGGCGCGGATTTGCGCAGCCTGCAGGAACTGCTGGGCCATGCCAGCCTGTCGTCCACGCAAATCTATACGCAGGTCGACGCCGCCCATCTGCTCGACATCTACCGCAACGCCCATCCCCGCGCCTGACCCTTCAGCCGCGCGGCCGCCAGGTCGCCAGACGCCAGAGATAGAAGATCACGGCACCGACCACGCACACGCTCGCCGCCGGACCCAGATAGCGGTCGATATCCTGGAAATGCCGCCCCAGCGCAAAGCCGGCATAGGCAAGGATGATGTTCCAGATCAGCGCCCCGCCAGCCGTCCACAGCAGGAAGCGGATATGACCCATGCGAAACAGACCGGCGGGCAGCGATATCATAGTTCGAAACGCCGGCAGGAAGCGGAACACGAAGACGACGATCTGTCCATATTTGCCGAACAGGCGATCCAGCGCCTCGACATCGCGCCACTCCAGCGTCGCCCAGCGGCCATAACGATCGACCAGCGGCTTCAATCGCTCGAACCCCAGCATATGCCCGACCAGATACCAGAAATAGTTGCCGATCGTGGTGCCCAGCGTCCCGGCCAGCAGCAGCCATTCCATCGCCATCCGCCCCTGCCCGACGCGAATGCCGCCAATCCCCATGATGAGTTCGGACGGGATGGGCGGAAAGACATTTTCCAGCACCATGAGGAAGCCGATGCCCCAATAGCCGCCCGCGTCGATCAGGCGCAGAACCCAGTCGGTCATGTCAGCGGCTCATGGTCTGGAAAAGGGATCACCGCGGCTCAACGCGCCAAGCGCCAGTCCGTTCAGTCCGCCGCCCGCGCCGCCAGCCGCACGTCGATCGCGTCCCAGATCATCCCGCCGGTGTCCGTGCCGTCGAACGCCTCGATCGACACGATGCCGGTGGGCGAGGTGACGTTGATTTCCGTCAGCCATTCGCCCCCGATCACGTCTATGCCCACAAACAGTAGCCCGCGTGCCTTGAGCTCCGGTCCCAAGGCGGCGCAGATTTCCCTTTCCCTGTCAGTAAGTTCTGTCTTGGCCGCCGATCCGCCAACAGCCAGGTTCGACCTAATTTCGCCCTTGCCCGGTATGCGGTTGACCGCGCCCATCACCTCGCCATCGACCAGCACGATGCGCTTGTCCCCTTCCGCGACGCCGGGGATGAAGGCCTGCACCATGAAGGGTTCGACCCATTTCTCCTTGAACAATTCGACCAGCGAGGACAGGTTCGCCCCGTTCGCGCCGACATGGAACACGGCGACGCCGCCATTGCCGTAAAGCGGCTTGACCACGATCTCGCCATGTTCCGCCAGGAAGCTTTTGACCTCGGCCAGGTCGCGGGTGATCATCGTGGGCGGCATGAAGTGCGCATAATCGAGCACGAACAGCTTTTCGGGCGCATCGCGCACGCTTGCGGGATCATTGACCACCAGCGTTTCGGCCTGCACCCGCTCCAGCAAATGGGTGGCGGTGATGTAGCTAAGGTCAAAGGGCGGGTCCTGCCGCATCAGCACCACGTCGACATCGCGGCCCAGGTCCAGCATCTCCCAATCGCCCAGCACGAAATGATCGCCCTGCACTTTCTGCACCTGCACCGGCCGCGCCTTCGCCAGCACCCGGCCGTCGCGATAGGTGAGGTCGGGCGCGAGGTAATGATACAGCTTATGCCCGCGCGCCTGCCCAGCCAGCATGATGTGGAAGGTCGAATCGCCGGCGATGTTGATCCCGTCCATCGGGTCCATCTGCACCGCGACGGTCAGGGGGTTGAATTGCGTCATTCCAAACACCTTCCACTCACAAGGACAGGGCGCGGCAGGCCGCCGTCACCCCCCATGCCAGACATTGGCCAGATGGCGCGGCGGGCGGCCCGGCGCAAGGAGGATGACGTCTATTCGCATATCGTCCCCCGGCTTCGCCAGATCATGCCAGAGGATTTCGGCCGCCGCCGCAACCCGCGCCAGACGGCGTTCGTCGATCGCCAGGTCAAGCTCCGCTGCATTCGCCCGCGCCTTCACCTCGACAAAGGCGATCATCGCGCCGCGCCGCGCCACTATGTCGACTTCACCTGCGCGCGTGCGCATCCGGCGGCCGACAATCTGCCACCCCTTGAGCCGCAGCCACCAGGCGGCGATGCGCTCGCCCTGCCGTCCGCGCTGATCCGCCTGGGCGCGGCTCATCCCTTTAGGTCCATCGCCCGGTCATAGAGAGTCCGGCGGTCAAGCCCCAGCTTCTTGGCGACCTCGCCAGCGGCTTTCGACACGGGCAGGCGCGTCATTGCCTCCAGCAGGGCAGCGTCGGCATCCTCCGCACTGGCCGGGGGCGCTTCGCCGGGCGGCCCGACTATGACAACGATCTCACCCTTGGGCGGCGTATCGGCGTAGCGCTGCGACAGGGCAGTCAGCGTGCCCGTCGCCGTTTCCTCGAACGCCTTGCTGATCTCCCGGCTGACGGCGGCATCCCGATCGCCCAGATGCACGGCCATCGCCGACAGGCTGTCGGACAGGCGCGGCCCGCTTTCGTAGAAGACCAGCGTCGCGCGCAGCGCCGCCACTTCGCCCAGCACATCGCCCCGCGCCTTGGCCTTGGCCGGCAGGAAGCCCATGAAAAGGAAGCGGTCAGTCGGCAGCCCCGAGAGCGTGAGCGCCGCGATCACCGCGCTGGGGCCGGGCAGCGTCGTCACCTTGCGTCCCGCCGCGCGTGCGTCGCGCACAAGTTTGTAGCCAGGATCGGAAATGAGCGGCGTGCCCGCGTCCGACAGCAACGCCACCGATTCGCTCGCCATCCGCTCAACCAGCCGCTGGCGCACATGATCGGCGCTGTGGTCGTGATAGGGCAGCATCGTCCGGTCAGACCCGGCATGGCGCAGCAGGCGGGCGCTGACCCGCGTATCCTCGACCGCGACCACGTCGGCCCGCCGCAATATCTCGGCCGCGCGCGGGGTCAGGTCTCCAAGGTTGCCGATCGGCCCCGCGACGATGTAAAGCCCGGGCTCCAGCCCAGAAAATTCAGTTTCCATAAGGACGCCAGATGACAGAGACGGATGCCCCCCGGCAAGCGAACATCTTCGCTTCGATGAAGCGCGGTGCGCGCGTCGCCTTCATGGGCGCGGCCCTGTTCCTGGCCGCCTGTCAGTCGATCGTGCCCAAGGCACCGGCCCCCACCACGCCTACGACGCCCACGCGGCCGACCACCCCCGAAGTCGTCCAGGGCCTGCCCACCGACACAGCCCGCCACCGCGTCGCGCTACTGGTGCCGATGAGCGGCGCCAATGCCGGCGTAGGCCAGTCGATCGCGAACGCCACGACGCTGGCGCTGCTGGACACCAAGACCGACAAGGTGCGCATCACCACCTATGACACGGCGATGGGCGCAGCGGCCGCCGTGAACAAGGCGCTGGCCGATGGCAACCGGCTGATCCTGGGACCGTTGCTGGCGGAAGATGCGCGGGTCGTGGGGCCGATCGCGGCGCGGGCGGATGTGCCGGTCATAAGCTTTTCCAACGACAGCAGCGTCGCGGGCAACGGCGTCTATATCATGGGCTACAACCCCAACCAGTCGATCGAGCGGGTGGTCGATTTCGCGCGCGCCAAGGGGCTGAGCCAGTTCGGCGCGCTGGTGCCGCGCGGCACCTATGGCGAACGAGCGGGCAATGCGATGCTGCGCGCAGTCGAGCAGGCCGGCGGGACCGTCGTGTCGATGCAGACATTCGACCGATCGGCAGGATCGATCGCCGCGGCGGTCAAGGCATTGCAGGCGTCCTCCAGCTATGACGCCCTGCTGATCGCCGATTCCGGACGCGTCGCGTTGCAGATCGCGCCGATCCTGCGCAAAAATGGTGGCGGCAGCGCCCGGTTGCTGGGCACCGAATTGTGGAATGCGGAACCATCGCTTGCCAGCAATCCGGCGCTGCGCGGCGCTTGGTTCGCCAGCGTCTCGGATGGCCTTTATCGCCAGCTCGTCGCCAAATATCGCGCCCGGTACGGGTCGGCGCCATTTCGTCTGTCGTCGCTCGGCTATGACGCGGTGTTGCTGACGGTGCGTATCGCGCAGCAGTGGAAAGCGGGCGCACCCTTCCCCGCCGCCCGCCTACGCGACGCGGGAGGATTTTCCGGTATCGACGGCGCCTTCCGCTTCACCCGCACGGGCGTTGCCGAACGCGCTCTTGAAGTCTCGGAGGTCGGCGCGGGCAATTTCACCGTCATCGATCCCGCCCCGCGCGGCTTTGGCGAGTGAGAAGCAGCTGGCGGCTTGCCCGCATCCGATCCGTTTGCCTGTCTGTGCAAGCCCTGACCGGAAAGAGCTGAACCCATGTCGTTGACCGTCCGCATCCTCATTGCCCTGGTCTTGGGGTTGGTCTGCGGCATCGCCATCGCCGAATGGGGCGGCGCCTGGGACGTGGCGATCGTCGGCGTGGTGCAGCCGATCGGCAAAGCGTGGCTTGGCGGATTGCAGATGCCGCTCATCCCGCTGATCTTTGCCCTATTGGTGACTGGCATCGCGCAGGCAGCGACGACAGCGCGCAATAATGGCCTTGCCGCGCGCGCGATCGGATTGTTCGCGATCCTGCTGATCGGGGCGGCAAGCGTCGCGGCGCTTGCCGGGCCGCTCCTGCTGACGCTCTGGCCGGTGCCGGAAGGCGCGGTGGGGGCGCTGGCGGGTGCAGGGCCGGTCAGCGAGGTCCCGGACGTGCGGCCGTCGGCGGAATGGCTGCTTGGCTTCATTCCCGTCAACCCACTCAAATCGGCAGCCGATGGGCAAGTGGTCGCCATCGTGCTGTTTGCGCTGATCTTCGGCTTTGCGGTGACGCGGATCGCGGCGGACAGGCGCGCGCAGCTGGTCGGCTTTTTTCAGGCGCTGGCCGACGCATTGCTCGTGGTGGTGAACTGGGTCTTGTGGCTTGCGCCCGTGGGCGTTTTCGCGCTGGCGCTGGTCGCGGGCGCGCGATCGGGCCTCGCGACGGCGGGCGCGCTGCTTCACTATATCCTGTTCATCGTGGCTTTGTGCCTGCTGGTGACTTTGCTCGTCTATCCGATGACGGTCCTGCTCGGCCGGATCGGCGTCGGCCGATTTGCCCGCGCCGCCTTTCCAGCGCAGGCCATCGCCTTTTCGACGCAAAGCTCGATCGCGTCGCTGCCTGCGATGATCCAGGCGAGCGATGGCGCGCTGGCGGTGCGGGAAACGAGCCGGTCCATCGTCCTGCCGCTGGCGATTTCCCTCTTTCGGATCACCAGCCCACCCGCCAATCTGGGCGTCGCCCTCTATGTCGCCGCCATGAATGGCGTCGATCTGGGCGCGACGCAGTTGGTCCTGGGGGTGCTGGTAGCGGCGGTGGTCAGCCTGGCCGCCGTGGGGCTTCCCAGTCAGATCACCTTCTTCACGACCACGGGCCCCATCTGCCTTGCCATGGGCGTGCCGGTGGAGGCGCTGCCGCTTTTGCTCGCGGTGGAAACGGTGCCCGACATCTTCCGCACTGTCGGCAATGTCACCGCCGACATGGGCGTTGCCCGCATCCTGGACCAGCGGCGCGCAGCGGACTGATCTGAGCGCCTCAGGGCGCGCGACGCACGCTGATGATCCTGACGGGTGTTTCGAGCATCTGGCCTTTCATGACGCCTTCACCCTTGGTCGACGATTTGGGCGCGGCCAGGATCGCCTTGATCACATCCAGCCCCTCCACCACATGGGCGAAGACCGCAAATCCCTGATTATCGCCGGGTGCGTCGGGATTGGCGTCCATGGACGGCATCCGCCCCAGCACGACGAAAAAGTCGCCAGTCGCGCTGCCCGGCGCATAACGCGCCATGGAAAGCGCCCCGTCATCATGGACCAGGCCCGTCTGGCTGGTCGGCTCATGCGCAATCGGCGGCAGGATCCGCTTAGGGTCATTTTGGGCGCCGCCCTGCACGAAGCCATAATCGGCAGCGCCAACGCCACGGTAGAACGCCGTGCCATCGAGCCGTTTCTGATCGACATATTTCAGGAAATTGGCGGCGGTGACGGGGGCCTTGCCGCTATGCACCGCAAGGACGACCGGCCCCTGCTCCGTCTGCATCAACACGCGAACGTCGGCGGGATGGGGGGCAGGATCGGGGGAGGGCGGTGGCGAAGTCTGCGCCGATGCGGGGACGATCGAGAGGAGGGCGGAGAGGATAAGGACAAGCTGGCGAATCATGTCCGCCAACCTAGCCGATCGGGCGCCACGCGCCAGAGGGGGCTTACCCCTCCAGCTGGCGCTGCAACGCGCGGATATCGGCGTCCATGTCGGGACTGGTTTCACGCAGCGCCTCGATCGTGCGCACGGCATGGATCACGGTGCTGTGGTCACGTCCGCCGAAGATGCGGCCGATCTCAGGCAGCGATCGCGGCGTCATCTTCTTGGCGAGATACATGGCCACCTGACGCGGACGGGCGACGGCGCGCGCGCGGCGCTTGGAGCGCATTTCCGCCGGATCGATCTTGAAATGCGCGGCGCAGGCCTTCTGGATTTCATCCACGGTGATGCGGCGGGCATTGGCGCGCACAGCATCGGCCAGCATCTGCTGGGCGAAATCCAGATCAATCGCGCGCCCGGTCAACTGGCCATAAGCGACCAGCTTGTTGAAGGCGCCTTCCAGTTCGCGCACGTTCGACCGGATCGAGCGGGCAAGGAAATCGATCACCATGTCGGGGACGGTCTTATCGCCGGCCAGAGCGCGCTTTGATTGAAGGATGGCGAGACGCAGGTCGAGGCCGGCGGCGCGAATGTCCGCGACCAGCCCACCGGCCAGTCGCGAGAGAATGCGCGCGTCGATCGCTTCGAGCATCTGCGGCGCACGATCAGCGGTGACGACGATGCGCGCGCCACTGTCGATCAGGTCATTGATCGTGTGGAGAAATTCCTCCTGCGTCGATCCTTTGCCCGCGATGAACTGGATATCGTCGATCAGCAGCAGGCGAGCCGCCCGCAGCCGCGCCTTGAACGCCATCGTCTCATTGGCGCGCATCGCGTTCACAAATTCCATCATGAAGCGTTCGGCCGACATATAGAGGACCGGGGCCGTGGGCGAATGCGCCGAGAAAGCCGCTGCGATGCCGTGCAGCAAGTGGGTCTTGCCCTGCCCCGTGCCGCCATGGATGAACAGCGGCGTAAAGCGCGGCTGCGCTTCGCCCGCCATCGCCTGCGCGGCGGACCAGGCCAGGCGGTTGGTGTCGCCTACGACAAAATCATCGAGCCTGTGGCGCGGCTGGAAGTTGGACGCGACAACCATTTTCGCGACGACGCCGGAGTCGGCTTCCGACAAGGACGCGATTTCCAGCAGGCGCGGTCCGGCAGCGTCCGGCGCGCGGCGCACCCGCACCTCGCGCACACCGACCCCGGCACTGCGCCACGCGATGCGCAGGCGATCGCCAAACTGACCCGACACGAAATTCGCGCTGAAGTCAGTGGCGACCAGCAGGTCGAGCGTCTGCGATTCGGGGCAATAGTCGCCAAGCCGCGCAGGCTTTAGCCACTGGTCGAAAAGACGCGCGCCAAGATCACGGCGCAGGCCCGTCCGGATCGCGCTCCAGGCGGAATCCAGGCCGGCGCCATTTTCACTGTCCGTTGCCTGACGTTCCACCAAAGCTGCCCTGACGTTCATACC
This sequence comes from Sphingobium lactosutens DS20, assembly GCF_000445105.1. Taxonomy (GTDB): domain Bacteria; phylum Pseudomonadota; class Alphaproteobacteria; order Sphingomonadales; family Sphingomonadaceae; genus Sphingobium; species Sphingobium lactosutens. The sequence goes on from NZ_ATDP01000110.1 coordinate 89,682, forward strand.
TGAAGCGACCCCCCAAATCAGCCTGAACGACACAAGCGTAGCTATCCGGAAAAGCCATTGGCTTTCCGATCACCCTGCATCGTCTGACCTAATAACGACCGTCTGAAAACGATTCGAGCGGCGGCCGGAGGAGCAAAATAGACAGGCGCGATCCGCAGGATCAAGGCCGAGACACTTCAAAAAAATGAAATAAAGCCGTTGACTCGGCAAAGCCGCAGAAAAGGCCAACTTGCCATTTTACGACGGATTTTCAGTTATTTATTTGGTCACAATCTTTGCAATCCCGGCCGAATCGCGGGATTCCCGTGTGTCTGGCTGATGACAGAGATGTGACGCAGAAACGAAAGGCCCGCTCCGGCAATCCGGAGCGGGCGCTTATGCTCGTCATTCCCTTGCGGGGGGTGTCAGGCGATCGCGCTGACGGCCTTGGTCAGGCGGCCGAACTTGCGCGCGGCGGTATTCTTGTGCAGCACGCCGCGCGCAACGCCGCGCGCCAATTCTGGCTGAACGGTCTGCAGCGCGGTGGTGGCGGCATCCTTGTCGCCAGCGACGATGGCGGCTTCCACCTTCTTCACCAGGGTGCGGATCCGGCTGATGCGGGCGCCATTGATTGCGGCGCGACGCTCGTTGCGACGGATGCGCTTCTTGGCTTGCGGCGTATTGGCCATTCTATTCCTCGGTTCTCGTCAAATCTCGGGAAGAGGCCCGCCGAAAATGTCGACATGCCTCGTGAAGGTGCGCCCCTTACAGAGTATCGGGGCGGGCGTCAACGGATTCGCGGCCGGCTATTTCTGGCACGTGGGGCAATAGAATGTCGATCGCCCGCCATCGACGCGCCGTCGCACGGTGCCGCCGCACGGGCAAGGCTGCCCCTCCCGGCCATAGACGCGCCATTGCTTGGAAAAATAGCCCAATTCGCCATCTGGCCGGGCATAATCGCGCAGCGTCGATCCGCCAGCGGTGATGGCGGCCGTCAGCACGGTGCGAATCGCGTCCACCAGCAGCGCCAGGCGCGCGCCGCTGATTCGCCCGGCCGGACGGGTCGGAGCGATCCCCGCCATGTTGAGCGCCTCACAAACATAGATATTGCCAAGGCCGGCCACGATGCGCTGGTCCAGTAGCGCCGCCTTGATCGAGGCCCCCTTGCCTTTCAAGGCCGTGGCCAGCATCGCGGGCGAGAATTCATGCCCCAGCGGCTCCGGCCCCATGCGGGTAAAGGGCGCATAGCCGGACCAGGCGTCGGCCCGCACCAAGTCAAGCGATCCGAACCGGCGCGGGTCGTTGAGGGACAGAAGCCGCCCCTGATCGGTTTCGACGAGCAAATGATCATGGGCGCCGATCTCCGCCGGGTCGATACGCCAGCGCCCCGACATGCCAAGGTGGAAAATCATCATGTCGCCCCGGTCGGTTTCGATCAGGCCATATTTGGCTCGCCGGGACAGACCCGTGACCGTCGCGCCCGTCATCCGCTGGCGCAGGTCCGGCGGAATGGGAAAGCGCAAGTCGGCGCGGCGCGGTTCGACCCGCGTGAGCCGATTGCCGAGCAAGACCGACCGCAGGCCCGTCACAGTGGTTTCGACTTCGGGAAGTTCAGGCATGGGCCGTCATGTAGGGTCTATTCCCCCGCTGCAACAGGGGCGTCGGGATCGAGGTCCGGCCAGCGATCGATCAGCGCGGCGGTCACGCCATTGGTCCAGCCAAAGCCGTCCTGCAGCGGATATTCGCCGCCCCCGCCGGGCTTGCGCTCTTCCACATCATATTTTTCCAGCATCTTGCCACTCTGGCGGAAGGCTGCGGCGACCGTCGATATCCAGCGGCGCGCAATGTCCCTGGCGAGGGGCAGATGGCCTGTACGCGCCAGTCCGTCGATCGCCACCCATTGCAGCGGCGCCCAGCCATTGGGGCTGTCCCACTGCTGCCCTGTCGCGAGCCGGGTCGTGCGCAAGCCGCCCTCCCCGACAAGCTGATCGCGCGTGATCCAGGCAACAGCGTCGGCCTGGGCTTTGCTGGACAGGCCTACGAACAACGGAAAGAGCGTCGCTGCCGACAAAATGGGCGTGGGGCCATGGCTGTCCATGTCCCAGTCCGCATAATGCCCTGCGTCTGCCTGCCAGAGCCAACGGTCGATGGCGGCCTTGCGCCTTGCGGCCAGCTGATGGAACTCACGCGCGCAGCCGGCATCGCCCGCTGTCGCGCATCGGTCGGCAATCGCGCGCTCCAGCCGCCAGAGCAGGCTGTTGAGGTCGACGGGCACGATGTGCGTGGTGCGGATCGTGGCCAGGCGTTTGGAATCGGCAAGCCAGCGAGACGAAAAATCCCAGCCGCTTTCCGCACCGGCGCGCAGGTCGCGATAGACGTCGCCCTTGGCCCTGTTGCTTTCCCGCGCGGTCGCGACATCCTCGGCCCAGCTTTCGTCGCGCGGTCCGGGCCGATCATCCCAATAGCGGTTGAGCAGCGCGCCGTCGGGCATGCGCACCACGCGCAGCGCTGCGCCTGCACGGATGGCGCGATCGCTACCGCGCATCCAGAAGGCATGTTCGGCGCGCAACGCGGCGAAATGGCGAGGATCGTTTGGATTGCTGGCCAGATCGACCATCAGCGACAAAAAAGGCGGCTGCGATCGCCCCAGATAATAAGTGCGGGTGCCGTTGGGGATGAAGCCATAGCGGGCGATCAGGCTTTCAAAATCGGTCAGCATCGAATCGATCAGCGATTGCTGCCCATCCACCTTGAGGCCGAGCATCGTGAAATAGCTGTCCCAATAATAAATTTCGCGAAAGCGACCGCCCGGCACGACATAGGGCGCAGGCAGGGACAGCGCCGACGAACCGGCAGGCGGATCAAGCGCCGGCCGCGTGAGTGGCGGCCAGAGCCCCCGGATATGGTCGCGCAGCGATGGGGCCGGCCGCTCCCCCTCCTCGCCCGGCACGCTGAAATGGCGCAGAACGAATTGGCGCAAGGCTGAGCCCTCTGGTCGTTCCCGCCGATAGGCCTCGACAATGGCCGCGGGGTCGCCTTTGGGCACGGCGTCGACGAACGTCTTGCCGTCTTTAAATACCCGCCCGCCCTGCACCGCTTCGAATAAGGGACCGTAAATTTGCTGGGGGCTGGGCGGCGGCGCGGCCTGCGCCATGCAGAGCAGCGCGGCAAGCGCGACGGTGAAGCGGACGGGTCGGCGCATATCGACATTACCCCTTGCCGGTCGGTCGGACGAAGGAATGGATGACGCAGGCGAAACGTTCCGGCCGCCGCTGCCTTCGCGCTGGCATGGCGCCAAAACAGCCGCTAGAGCGGAGGTCATGAGCGAAACAGCATCCTTCGGCTATCGTGACGTCGATGCCGCCGAAAAAGCGGGCATGGTCCGCGCCGTCTTTTCCAATGTCGCGGCCAAATATGACCTGATGAACGACGCCATGTCGGGCGGCGCGCATCGGCTGTGGAAAGACCAGTTCGTACGCCGCGTAAAGCCGCGCGCGGGCGAAGAGATACTCGACATGGCCGGCGGCACGGGCGACATCGCGTTCCGCATGCACCGCCATGGCGCTCAGGTGACCGTGTCGGACATCAATCCCGAAATGCTGGCGGTTGGCGTCGAGCGGGCGCAGAAGAAGGGTTATGAAGGGCTGATCTGGTCTAAGCAGAATGCGGAAGGGCTGACTTTTGGCGACCGCACCTTCGACGCCTACACGATCGCCTTTGGCATCCGCAACGTCACCCATATCGATCAGGCGCTGGCAGAGGCGCATCGCGTGCTGAAATTTGGCGGGCGGTTTTTCTGCCTGGAATTTTCCACCACGACTTGGCCGGGCTTTTCGGACGTCTATGACGTCTATTCGCACAAGCTGGTGCCGCAATTGGGCAAGCTGTTCGCCAATGATGCCGACAGCTACCGCTATCTGATCGAATCGATCCGCCGCTTCCCGCCCATGCCCCAATTTGAAGGCATGATCCGCGACGCGGGTTTCGTGAATACCAAGGTCGAGCCAATCATGGGCGGACTGGTGGCCATCCATAGCGGGTGGAAGATCTGATCCACGCATGACGTCCCACATCACCCATATCTGGCGGCTCCTGAAATGGGGGCGCATATTGGCGCGGCATGGCGCGCTGCGCGGGATCGAGCGCGATCCGCTGACGCCTGCGCCCGTGCGCCGGCTGGTGCGGATCGCGCGGCTGGGCGCGCGTGTGCCCAGGCAGCCCCGCTATGCGGACGCGTTTCAGGCGATCGGCCCGGCGGCGATCAAGCTGGGCCAGACACTGGCGACCCGGCCCGACCTGGTCGGCGAGGAAGCGGCCAATGATCTGCTGCGCTTGCAGGACGCCCTGCCCCCCGTGCCGTTCGACACGATCCGCGCCCAGATCGAACAGAGTTTCGGCCGACCGATCGAAGCGCTTTACAGCCGGTTCGACGAAGCGCCGGTAGGTGCGGCATCGATCGCTCAGGTCCATCGCGCGCTCACCACCGACGGGCGGGACGTTGCGGTCAAGGTGATCCGCCCCGGCGTCATCGATCAGTTCAACCGCGACATCCAGACCTATGAATGGGCCGCGGCGCATATCGAACAGCTGGGCGGCGAAGTCGCGCGTCTGCGCCCGCGCCTGGTCATCGCCAACCTCAAGCGCTGGACCGCGCGCGAACTGGACCTGCGGCGCGAGGCGGCTTCGGCGTCCGAGCTGGCCGAGGCGATGGAGGCGATGCCTGGCTATCGCATCCCGGCAATCGACTGGGACCGCACGAGCGGCAAGGTCATGACGATGGAGTGGATCGACGGCATCAAGATCGCCGATCGCGCCGCGCTGGTCGCTGCCGGCCATGACATGAAGGATCTGGCCGCCCGTCTGGTCAATGCCTTCCTGCGACAAGCGATCGCCGAAGGCTTTTTCCACGCGGACATGCATCAGGGCAATTTGTTCGTGACGGCAAGCGGCGAGATTGTCGCTATCGACTTTGGCATCATGGGCCGGATCGACCGGCGCGCGCGCATGTGGCTGGCGGAAATTCTCTACGGCCTCATCACCGGCAATTACAAACGCGTCGCCGAAATCCATTTCGAGGCGCAATATGTGCCCGCCCATCACAATGTCGCCGAATTCGCGACGGCGCTGCGCGCCGTGGGCGAACCGATGCGTGGGAAAGCGGCAAGCGAACTGTCGGTCGGCGGCATGCTGGACGGCCTGTTCGCCATCACGCGCGATTTCGACATGCAGACTCAGCCGCATTTGCTGCTGCTGCAAAAGACCATGGTGATGGTGGAGGGCGTGGCCCATTCGCTCGATCCCGACATCAACATGTGGGAAACGAGCGGGCCTTATGTGAAGGGCTGGCTGCGCGACGAACTGGGGCCGGAGGCCAAGGCCGCCGATACGCTGATCGAAAATTGGCGCACCCTCCAGCGTCTGCCGGGCCTCATCAGGCGGATAGAGGATGCCTTCCCCGAAAAGGGCGGCGCCCCGCCCCCGCCGCCCCTCGCCGAGGTAAAGCTGATCCGCGTGGGCGGTGGGTGGCGCTATGCGCTGGTGGCGGTGGTTGCGGCGGTGGCTGGCGTTGGCGCGACATTGCTATTATCTTCATCGCTATGACCCGCGACGAAGCTATTGCCCGGATCCGGCCCCATGAGGCGGAATTGCGTGCCGCGGGGATCACTTCGCTGGCGCTGTTCGGATCGATCGCGCGAGGCGAGGGTCGGGAAGGTTCCGATATCGACCTGATGTGCGAGATTGATCGAGCCAGCCGGATGGACCTGATCCAGTTTGCCGGTTTGCAACGGCGATTGGAAGAATATGTGGAACGGCCGGTCGATCTGGTTGAACGGCATTCCATGCGGCCCCGTATCCGCGTGCGCGCCGAAGCCGATAAAGTCTTGATCTTCTGATGTCTGAATGGGATCGCGATCGCGACTTGCTGGAGCTGATCATCGAATTGATCGGTCATGTTCAACGTCGGGTGCCCAAATTGACGGCAGCAGATTTCCTGGTGGACAAGGACGAAATTGACCTGACAGCATTTCGTCTGCTTCACATTGGCGAAGCAACCAATAAGCTGTCGCCGGAGTTCAAAGCCCGATATCCTGCGATGCCTTGGGCTGATATCTACAGGATGCGCAACATCATCAGCCATGATTATTTCGGCCTAGACCCGCATATTGTGTGGCAAACGGCGATGCATGGGATGGAGGAGCTGCTGGTGATATGCCGCGCGGAATTGAATAGCCTAAACTGATGCCCCAGCGCGTCCTCCTCATCGTCTCCGGCGGGATCGCTGCCTATAAGTCGCTCGAACTTGTGCGGCTGTTGCGCAAGCGCGGCATTGCGGTGCGGGCGGTGCTGACGCGGAGCGCCAAGCAATTCGTGACGCCGCTGTCGCTGGGCGTGTTGACCGAGGACCAGGTCTATGACGATCTGTTCGACCTGAAGGCCGAATGCGAGATCGGGCATATCCAGCTCAGCCGTCAGGCCGATCTGGTGGTGGTCGCCCCCGCCACCGCCAATATCCTGGCCAAGATGGCGAACGGAATCGCGGACGATCTGGCGACGACGCTGCTGCTGGCCACAGACAAGCCGGTGCTGGCCGTGCCAGCAATGAATGTGCGCATGTGGCACCACAAGGCGACGCAGCGCAATCTGGCTCAGCTGCGCGCCGATGGCGTGCATGTCATGGAGCCGGATGATGGCGAAATGGCGTGCGGCGAATATGGCAAGGGGCGACTGCCCGAGCCGGAGGCCATAGCGGTGGAAGTCGAGCGGCTGCTTGCCCTGCCGTCGCGGGCCGATCCGCTGGCCGGACAGCAGGACTTTATGGGCGACACGGGATCGCTGGCGGGACAGCATGTCCTGATCACCGCCGGGCCGACGCATGAGCCGATCGACCCGGTGCGCTACATCGCCAACCGGTCTTCGGGCAAACAGGGTTTCGCTATCGCCGCCGCCGCCGCGCGCGCTGGTGCCCGCGTGACGCTGGTCGCCGGACCGGTGCAATTGCAGACGCCGGCGGGCGTGATCCGAATCGACGTGGAGACAGCGCGGGAGATGCTGTCCGCCGTCGAAGCAGCGTTGCCGGCAGATGCCGCGATCATCGTCGCCGCCGTGGCCGACTGGCGTGTGGCCGACGCTGCCGGGCAGAAGATCAAGAAGGATGGATCAGGCCAGCCCGCCCCCCTTGCCTTGGTAGAAAATCCCGACATTCTCGCCACGCTGGGGCATCATGCTCAACGACCAAAGCTGCTGGTCGGTTTTGCCGCCGAGACGGAAAAGGTCGCGGACCATGCGCAGGCCAAGCTGGCGAAGAAAGGCGCGGACTGGATCGTCGCCAATGACGTGTCCGGCGCTCCGGGCGAAAGCGTGATGGGCGGCGAGGACAATGCCGTGCAGATTGTCAGTGCGCAGGGCATCGAATGCTGGCCGCGCCTGCCCAAGCACGCCGTCGCCGACAAACTCATTGCAAAGGTTGCCCATGCCCTCTCCCCTTCCGCCGATTGAAATACGGATCAAGCGCCTGCCGCATGGGGAAGGCTTGCCATTGCCTGTCTACGCCACCGCGCAGGCGGCGGGCATGGACGTGGTTTCGGCCGAGGATTTGATCCTGCCGCCAGGCGGACGCCATGCGGTCGCCACCGGCTTTGCCATGGCGATACCCGAAGGCTATGAAATACAGGCCCGCCCGCGATCTGGCCTGGCGCTCAAACATGGCATCGGCCTGCCCAACAGTCCCGGAACGATCGACGCCGATTATCGGGGCGAGGTGAAGGTCATCCTCATCAACTTTAGCGACCAGCCCTTTGCCATCGCGCGCGGCGACCGGATCGCCCAGCTGGTGGTCGCGCCGGTCCAGCTTGCCAGTTTCGTCCAGGTCGATAGTCTGGACGATACCGCCCGCGGACAGGGCGGCTTTGGTTCGACGGGAGTGTGACGCCATGACCATCCTGCTTTCCCTGATGTTGGCGGCGACGCCCGCACCAGCCGCGATGCCGCCAATGCCGCAGGATTTGAGCCAGGTGCCGGTGATCGAAGGATGGCTGGGCCGGAAAATTTCGCCGCGCTGGTCAGAGGATGTGGCGCGGCAATATCGCAAGGGGAAATGTTCTGGCGCGGTGCCCTTCGAGGGGTCCCACCTGCTGGAAATCGACATGCTGTTCCTGCTGTCTGGCGACGGCAAGCCTTTGAAGGTCGCGCCGGTCAATGCGCACTGTCCCGAGGTAGAGCAGTTTATCAGCAATCGCATTTTGGGATCGCTGCGCGGATCCTTCCCCAAGAGCGGATCGGCCGAGCCGCAATGGATGCGATCGCAGGTGCGTTTCCTCTGGTCGGACGCGCCGTGACGCTGACCGACGCGCAACTGGATCGCTACGCCCGGCATATCGTCCTGCGGGAAATCGGGGGCGCGGGACAGATGCGGCTGCTGGGTGCGGATGTGGCCGTGATCGGCGCGGGCGGGATCGGCAGCCCCGCGATCCTGTACCTGGCGGCTGCGGGCGTCGGCACGATCCGCGTGATCGACGATGACGCCGTTGCCTTGTCCAACCTGCAACGACAGGTGTTGTTCGGCACGGACGATGTAGGGACGCCTAAGGCCGAAGCGGCGATGGCGGCGGTGGCGCGGATCAACCCCGACGTCAAGCTGATCCCCATCAACGCGCGGATCGATCCCGACAACGCCGGCTTGATGCTGCGCGACGCCGATGTGGTGCTGGACGGGAGCGACAATTTCGCGACCCGCCTGACCGTGGCCGACGCCGCGCAGCGGTTGCGCATTCCGCTGGTATCGGCGGCCGTCGGCCCATTTGAAGGACAGATCGCGACCTATCGGGGATGGGAGGCGGACAAACCCTGCTATCGTTGTCTGGTGGGTGATCCGCAGGACGCGCCGGAACGTAATTGCGCCGAAACCGGCGTCATCGGCGCGCTGACCGGCACGATCGGCAGCCTGGCGGCACTGGAGACGATCCGCGCGCTTGTGCCGTTCGGGACGGACATGGCGGGCAAATTGCTGATCGCCGATCTTCTGACGATGCGCTTTCGCACTCTGGATGTCGCCAAGGACCCGGCCTGCTCGGGATGCGCGATGGAAATATGCGCGCCCTGACCATCATCGTCGCGACACCGGACCCGGAGCGTTTTCGTGGCGCGCTGATGCTGGCGGCGGCGCAGGCGGCGCTGGGCGGGGCGGCGCGGATATTCCTGCAACTGGATGCAGTCGCTCTGCTTCGTTCCCCTGTCGCAGCGCCGCGTGACGCCGGGCATGAGGCGGCAGGACTCCCGCCGCTCAAGAATTTGCTGGAAGAGGCGATTTCGCTTGGCGTCCATTTGAGCGCCTGCCAAAGCGGGATGAGCCTGGCGGGCCTCAGCATCGCTGATCTTCCCGCCGGGACCGACGTCACCGGGCCGATCGCCCTGTTGCAGAAGCTGAACGAGGATGAGCGGCTGGTCTTCGCCTGAAGCGTTCAGCGCAGGATCGGCAGGCGCCAATGGAGACGCGGCGGCCGGGCGTGGGCGACGGGGCCGGCCGATACGGCCTCGGCCCGCCAGCCCAGCGCCGACGGCAGCACTCCGACATGCGCCGCGCCCCATAGTGCGGCAAGGCACATCAGGATCGCCGCACTGGCGCGCACCAGCCTCATTCCCCCGCTCCTTCTTCGTCGCGCAGGAAAATATCCTCAATGCGCAGTGCAAACACGTCGGCGATGCGAAAGGCAAGCGGGAGCGAGGGATCATATTTCCCGGTTTCGATCGCGTTGACGCTTTGGCGCGAAATGCCGAGCCGGGAGGCGAGTTCGCCCTGGCTCCAGTCGCGCTCGGCCCGCAGCAGCTTGAGCCGGTTCTTCATGCCCGCGCCCAGGTCAGGCAACGCGACACGCCGATGGCGATGACGAAAACGGGAATGGCGGCCCAAGCGGGGACATGGGGGACGAGCCGGAATTGTTCGAGGAATCCCCAGACCGTAGCGAGAACCAGCAAGGCCCCGGTGCCGAACAGCGCGGATTGCGCCAATTTGAGGCGCAGATATTCATCCTTCTCCTCGATCAGCAGCCGCGCCATGGCAAAGACCATCGCCAAGGCGCCAAGGGCCGGCAACAGGGCTAGACCCCACAGCACCGCGCCGGCCGGGGCCCAGTTTTTATAGGCATAGACCGCCAGGAACAGACCCAGCGTGTAGAAAAGGCTGCCCGCCACCATCCGGCGATTATAGCGCCGCATTGCAGGCGACAGATTGCCTTCGACCCGCGCCGACCGCTCCGCGGCCCGGACGATCGGAATGGTCATTCCGGTGGCCGTCAGCATGACCGCCAGCGTCCCGGCCCAACTCAGGTCGAATTTGTGGATGACCAGCGCCGCGACGATCATCGCGCCGCAAAAGGCGAGGCACCAGAGCAGGACGGGGTGGCGTGAGCGAGCGTGAACGGAGTGCATGGCAAAGCTCCTTTGACATAATGTAAAGCGTCATTGACATAGCTAGGGACTTTTTGTCAAGGATAGTTGACATCCCTGTCGCTGACCTGCCCATCTTCTTCCTGCTCGACTTGGGTCCGGACAGGACGCTAAGAAGGGCGCATGATGAAGCTCTTTATCGGCAACAAGGCCTATTCCAGCTGGTCGCTGCGCGGCTGGCTGGCGTGCAAATTATCGGGCCTCCCCTTTGAAGAAGTGGTGGTGCCGCTCTATGACCAGGCATGGGAGAAGCGGCGCGAGGGCGACGAGTTCGCGCCATCGTCGGGCAAGGTGCCGATATTGTGGGATGGCGACGACATCGTCGTGTGGGACAGCTTGGCCATCGTTGAATATCTGAATGAAAAGAGCGGCGGCGACCGCTTCTGGCCGGCGGACCCCGCGCCACGCGCCATGGCCCGGTCGATGGCGGCGGAGATGCACAGCAGCTTTGCCGCGCTACGCCGCGAGCACAGCATGAACATCCGCCAGATCTACGATCCTGTCCCGCCATCGGATGGCGTCGCGCAGGATATAGCGCGCATCATGGAATTATGGGCGCAGGCGCGCGCGCGGTATGGCGGCGAAGGCGACTTCCTGTTCGGCGAATTTGGCGCAGCCGACATCATGTTCGCGCCGGTCGTGACTCGCTTCATCACCTATCAGTTGCGCGTTGCCCGTTTCGCCCAAGGCTATATGCAGGCGATCATCGCTCATCCCTGGATGCAGGAATGGATCGGCGGTGCGCAGGCGGAGGATTGGGTCATCGACCGTTTCGAAGGCCCGCCGCAGACGGTGTGACGATGACGGACGAATCGGAAACGACCGGCGAAACGGCCAAGGAAGCGCGTGCCAAGGAGGCCGCCGCGATAAGGCGGCGCTGGATCACGCTGGGCGAAGGCATCGCGGTGCTGGCGGTAACGATCTCGGCGATGACGCTCTATATCAACTGGTCGGACAAGCAGGACCGGCGCGCCGAAAAGACGGCGGAAAGCCAGGCGGCATCCGTCCGCGCGGCGCGGCTGGTGCTGCACGCCGATTCGGTCGAGGGCGACCGCATTCGCCTCCGCCCGACCGACCCTCGCCAGGTCGTGCAGAGCCAGACTATCCTGTTCCCCAAGGCGCTGGAGCTGACGCCAGTCGATACCACCGGCGAGCCGCGCATTGAGGCGGACTGGTTCGCCAATCCCCTGAAGCGCGCGCGCGAGCAGGCGAAGCTGCCCGATGACAGCGTGGGCGACGAAAAGCTGCCCGTGGCGATCATCACCCGCTTCGTCATCGACGGTGAACCGCATGAGAGCGCGGCGCTCTACGATATTGGCTATGGCATTACCGGCCGCTGGTTGGCGGGGCATCGGTTGAGCCTGCGGGGTCTATCGCTGGTGAATGCCGTCACGGTCGCGGGCGCGCAAAAGGCGCTGGACCGGCGTTGGGCGGGGATGCCGGCGGGGCGATCCGTCCAATAACCGCGCGCCCATGAAAAAGGGGCCACCTTGCGGCCGCCCCTTGTTCATCCCGATCGGGTCAGGCGTCGATCAGCCGACGATTTCTTCGGGCTTAAAGAAATAGGCGATTTCGATCGCGGCATTTTCCTCACTGTCCGACCCATGGACCGAATTGGCTTCGATCGATTCGGCATAATCCTTGCGGATCGTGCCTTCGTCTGCGTTGGCGGGGTTGGTGGCGCCCATGATGTCGCGGTTGCGCTTCACGGCGTCCTCGCCTTCCAGCACCTGCACGACCACCGGGCCGGAGATCATGAAGGCGACCAGGTCGGCGAAGAAGGGGCGCTCCTTGTGGACGGCGTAAAAGCCCTCGGCCTGTTCGCGGCTCATACGGATACGCTTGGAAGCGACGACGCGCAGGCCCGCATCTTCCAGCTTCTTGGTGACCGCTCCGGTCAGGTTGCGACGGGTCGCGTCGGGCTTGATGATCGAAAAGGTGCGCGTGACGGCCATGGCCCTCGAAACTCCGGATTGTTGGAAAGTTGCGCGCCCTTTAGACGCGGGCGGCGCGGGCTGCAAGAGGGGGTGGCGTCAGCAGATGGGTTCCCGCTTTCGTGGGAATGACGGGCTGGGTGGGAAGTGGACATGCCGCTCCCGTTTGCCCATCCTTCTGACTGCCAGGCGCCCGCGCCTACGGCCCCTGCACCCATTTCCGTCCCTCCTGCCGCCAGAAGCGCGGTTCGACGCCCTCCGCCTTGCTGAGCGTGCGCCAGCTTGTCCGGGCGCCGTCGATGGTTTCGGCGTCGAAGAAATAGAAGGCGCGATCGAAGCCCAGCGCCTCCTCGCGCCACAGGCCGTCGGCAAGCGCGATGTGGCGCGCGCCATTGCCCGCATTGCAGGCGTCGCTCAGGAGGATCGGCTGGTGCGCCTCCCCGCCTTCGCCGGCGCGACCATGGGCAAGGAAGCTTTCGGGCGGCCCCGCCCACAGGCCCTGCGAAATGCGGTCGAGCCGGTCGCCCTCCCCCGCCACCACCAGCAACCGCGCGCCCATCGCCAGAATGCGCCCGGCGATCGCGGACAACACCTGTTCGACCGGATCGCGGCTCAGCTGGTAGAAGTCGACCTGCATCGCCTGCGCGTCAGCGTTCGAACCGGTCCGTCACGAACCGGTCGAGCAGGCGCACGCCATAGCCGGTCGCGCCCTTGTCCCATGTCGCGCCGGGCTTGTCGGACCAGACCATGCCGGCAATGTCGAGATGCGCCCATTTGACGCCTTCGTCGACGAACCGCTTGATGAACTGGGCGGCGGTGATCGACCCGGCATAGCGCGGGCCGATATTCTTCATGTCGGCGATGGGGCTGTCGAGCAGCTTGTCATAGGCGTCGGACAGCGGGAAGCGCCACAGCTTTTCCCCCACGCTCTGCCCAGCCTTCGCCAGCGCGTCGGCGAGCGCGTCGTCATTGGCGAAGAGGCCGCCATGTTCATGGCCCAGCGCGACGATCATCGCGCCGGTCAGCGTCGCCAGGTCGACGATCATGTCGGGATTATAGGTTTTCTGAGCCCAGGTGACGGCGTCGCACAGCACCAGCCGCCCTTCGGCATCGGTGTTGAGCACTTCGATCGTCTGGCCCGACATGGAGGTGACGACATCCCCCGGCCGCTGCGCATTGCCGTCGGGCATATTTTCAACAAGGCCGCAAATGCCCACGACCCGCGCCTTCGCCTTGCGCCCGGCCAGCGCCTTCATCGCGCCCGCGACAGCGCCCGCGCCGCCCATGTCCCACTTCATGTCCTCCATGCCCGCGCCGGGCTTGAGCGAGATGCCGCCGGTATCGAAGGTCACGCCCTTGCCGATGAAGACCAGCGGCTTGTCCTGCGCGCCGTCGGTGCCGTCCCATTCCATCGCCAGCAGGCGCGGTTCGCGCACCGAACCCTGCGCGACGCCCAGCAAGGCGCCCATGCCAAGCTGCGTCATCGCATCCTTGTCGAGCACGGTGAGCTTGACGCCCAGCTGTTCGAGATGACGGCAGCGTTCGACGAAGCTTTCGGGATAGAGGATGTTGGCGGGTTCGGCGACCAGTTCGCGGGTGAAGGCGACGCCATCTGCGAGCGCGGCCTGCCGTTCCCAGGCGGCGTCGGCATCGCCGGCAACGATAGTGATGGCCTTGAGCGTGGGCTTGGCCTTTTCACTCTGGCGCGTGCGGTACGTGTCGAAGCGCCAGCTGCGCAGGCGCGCACCAAAGGCCAGCGTGGCGGCCGCCCCACCGCCCAGGCCTTCCACCGCCGCATGGGTCGCGCCACTGGTCGCCAGTTTCGCCACCAGCGCGCCGCCGGCCTTTTCCAGATCCTGGTCGCCGCCCGCCCCGGTGCCGATCAGCAGGACACGAATGGTCCGGCCGCCTTCTTCGGCGAAACTTTCAAAGCTGCTGCCTGCCTCACCGCTAAAGCGCGAGGCCGTCGCGCCCGCCGACAAAGTCGATGCGGCCGACAGCGGCAGAGCATCAAGCCCGCCCTTGGCAACGGCCAGGACCAGGGTGTCGGCGGCTTCGGGGCGGGTCGGGCTGAATTGGATATCCATCGGGGCGCTTTTCCTCTTGTCGATGTCTTGGCGGCGGCCGAGGGCCGCGCTGTCTGTTCCGCAGATAGTGCCGCCCGGCGCGTCTGGCAAAGGCGTTCGACCGATTTTGCATGATTCGATCCACGGCTGGCGATTGCGGAGCGCGCGGCAGTGCGATAGGCGGGAAGGCCAGACGCGCCGTCCATAGAGGCCCATTGCTTGCAGACCGCCTTGCCTTCCCCATTTTCCTGCGCTTCCCTCCGTGCCGTCCTGTTGGGCGGCGCGGCGCTGATCGCATGCCAGCCCGCGCTGGCGCAGCAACTGAACGAGCCGCAGACGCCGATCAGCGCGCCCGACGCGCCCATGCCGACCAGCGACGATCAGATCGGCTTTGCCGCCGACACGCTGGAATATAATAGCGAGACGGAGATCGTCACGGCGAGCGGCAATGTGCAATTGCTGCGCGAAGGCAATCGCCTGCGCGCCGACAAGGTCGTTTGGGACCGGAATAGCGGCAAGGTGGAGGCACAGGGCAATGTGTCCGTCACCGACCCCGATGGCAATGTTGCCTATGGCGACCGCTTCGATGTCACCGACAGCCTGAAGGACGGCGCGGTCGACAATATGCTGCTGGTGCTGCAATCGGGCGGGCGGCTGGCCGCGGTCAAGGGCACCCGCACCAATGGCGTCTACACGCTGGAGCGCGCTGCCTATACCGGCTGCTCGGTCGAGGACAGCGACGGCTGCCCCAAGGAGCCGACCTGGCAGATCAACGCCGTGCGGGTCGTCTATGACCCGACCCGCGAGCGTGTCACCTATCGCAACGCCAATATCGAGCTGTTTGGCCTGCCGCTCATTCCACTGCCCGGTTTCAGCCATCCCGTGGGCGACAATGGCGGCAGCGGTCTGCTGGTGCCCAATTTGCGCTACGATCGGAACAATGGTTTTGAAGTCGCGCTGCCCTATTATTTCAAGCTGGCACCCAATCGCGACCTGACGATCACGCCGCATGTCTATACCGACACGCTGCCGATGCTGGAGACCAATTTCCGGCACCTCTACGACCGCGGCGCCTATCAAATTACTGGCTACGTGACTCATGGCCGCCGCGTCGCCACAGGCGAAAGCCCGGCGGGAACGACGGCGGCTGACAGCGAAAAGGATCTTCGCGGCTATCTCGACGCGTCGGGCGCGATGCAATTGTCGCCCGAATGGAGCCTGGACGGGTCGATCCGGGTCGCGACCGATCGCACCTTCCTGCGCCGCTACGACATCAGTCGCGAAGACCGGCTGCGGTCGACCATCGGCGCGCAGCGTATCGGCGAGAACAGCTATTTCTCGATTCGCGGCTGGGCGGTGCAGACGCTGCGCCAAGGCGATTCGCAGGGCCAGACGCCGATCGCGCTGCCGGTCATCGACTATCGGCTGCGGATGAAGGACCCATGGCTGGGCGGCGTGTTGCAGTTGCAGGCGAACACGTTGGCGATCACCCGCACCGCCGGGCAGGATACACAGCGCGCCTTTGCTGGCGCGGAATGGAATTTGCGCACGCTGACGGGCCTGGGGCAGGAAGTGACCTTCACAGGCTATCTGCGCGGCGACGTCTATCACAGCAGCGACAATGCGCTGACATCGGTCGCCAGCTATGCGGGCGATCCGGGCTGGCAGGCGCGCGGTATCGCGGCGGCGGCGGTGGACATGCGCTGGCCGTTCGTGGGCGAAGCCTTTGGCGGCGTGCAGCGGATCGCGCCGCGCGTCCAGATCGTCGCGTCCCCGCATCTTGCCAACCTGTCGCTGCCCAATGAGGATGCGCGCGCGGTGGACCTGGAGGACAGCAACCTCTTCGCGCTCAACCGCTTTGCCGGCTATGACCGGTTCGAGGATAGCTCGCGTGTCACCTACGGTCTGGAATATGGGCTGGACCTGCCCAATTTTTCGCTGAGCGCGATCATCGGCCAAAGCTATCGACTGGATCGGCAGGAAAGCATTTTGCCCGATGGCACCGGCCTGTCGGATCGCACGTCCGATATCGTCGGGCGCACCACCATCCGCTACAAGAATTTCGTCAGCCTGATCCACCGCTATCGGCTGGACAAGGACAATCTGTCGGTGCGCCGCAACGAGATCGACGCGACCGTGGGCAGCAAGAAAACCTATGCGATGGTCGGCTATCTGCGGCTCAACCGCAATGCGCTCACCGGGCTGGAGGATTTGCAGGACCGCGAGGAACTGCGCCTCGGCGGCCGAGTGCAGTTTGCGCGCTTCTGGTCGGTGTTCGGATCGACCGTCGTCGACCTTACCGACGCGAAGGAAGACCCGGTCAGCATATCGGACGGCTATGAACCGGTCCGCCACCGGCTGGGCGTCGCTTATGAAGATGACTGCCTGACGCTGGGCTTCACCTGGCGACGCGATTACCAGACCAATGGCGACGCGCGAAAGGGCAATGGTTTCCAGCTACGGCTAGCTTTCCGCAATATTGGCATATAAGGAACGGGCTTCGTCCTCTCGTCAGGGCCGGTTAAGGCGGGGCTGTGCATCAGGCGCGGACCCGCATTGGAGTTTATTGCCGACGATGCTGCCTGCCGTTTCCTCGTCCAGCCGCCTGACCCGCGGCGCGCGTGTCCGCTTGCGCACCCTTGTCCTGTCATCGGCCCTGGTCGCCGCGGGCATCCAGCCCGTCGCCGCACAGACGGTCGACGACGATGACGCGAGCATGACCACGCAGCAGCTGAACCTGCCGCAGGACGTCACCGTCTTTGGCAAGAGCGATCCCAATGTTCGCAAGGCTACGGCCATCGTCAACGGCCGCATCATCACCGGCACCGATGTCGACCAGCGCCTGGCGCTGATCATCACCGCCAATGGCGGCAAGGTTTCGGATGAGGAAAAGGAGCGGCTGCGCGTGCAGGTGCTGCGCAACCTGATCGATGAGACGCTCCAGATTCAGGAAGCGGCCGCCAACGACATCAAAATCGCGCCGGAAGAAATCGAGCAGAGCTATCAGCGGGTCGCGGCCAATTTCCGCAAATCCCCCGCCGAATTCGACGCCTATTTGCGCAGCCAGGGCAGTTCGGCCGCCAGCATCAAGCGCCAGATCGAAGGCGAGCTGGCGTGGAGCCGCCTGCTCCGTCGCAACATCCAGCCCTTCGTCAACGTGTCCGAAGACGAAGTCAAATCGGTCATCGACCGGCTGAACGCGGCCAAGGGCAGCGACGAATATCGGATCGGCGAAATCTATCTGTCGGCGACGCCCGAAAACCAGGCGCAGATTGTCGCCAATGCACGCAACATCATCCAGCAAATCCAGCAGGGCGGCAGCTTCCAGGCCTATGCCCGGCAGTTTTCCGAAGCCTCCACTGCGGCCGTCGGCGGCGATCTGGGCTGGATTCGTCCCGCGCAATTGCCACCTGAACTGGCGCAGGCTGCCGCCGAGATGCAGGTCGGCCAGATTGCCGGCCCCATCGAGACGGTGGGCGGGGTGTCGATCATCTACGTCATGGACAAGCGCAAGGTGCTGACCGCCGATCCGCGTGACGCATTGCTGAGCCTGAAGCAATTGTCCGTCATGTTCCCCAAGGGCACCACCAAGGAACAGGCAGGCGCCAAGGCCGCGGAATTCGCCGCGGCGGTGAAGGAAATCAAGGGTTGCGGCCAAGCCAATGAGATTGGCGCGCGCATCGGCGCGGATGTGGTCGACAACGACAATGTGAAGGTGCGCGACCTGCCGCCGCAATTGCAGGAAATCCTGCTGAACCTCCAAGTCGGTGAAACCACCCCGCCCTTCGGATCGATCACGGACGGCGTGCGGGTTCTAGTGGTGTGCGGACGCGACGATCCGGCGTCGGCGAATGCGCCCAATGCTGACCAGATCATGGCGCAGCTGGAAGAGGAACGGGTCAACAAGCGCGCGCGCATCTATTTGCGTGACCTTCGCCGCGATGCGGTCATCGATTATAACTGACGCTGTGCCTCCGCTGGCGCCCTTCGCCGTGTCGCTGGGCGATCCGGCCGGGATTGGCCCGGAAATCGTCGCCAAAAGCTGGGTGATGCGTGAAGCGCGCGGCCTGCCGCCCTTTTTCGCGGTGGGCGATGTAGCATCGTTGCGCGCCGTCTGGCTCGGCCCGGTCGAGCGGATCGACAGCCCGGAGGAGGCCGCCGAGGTGTTCCCGCGCGCGCTGCCCTGCCTTCAGGTCGCAGACGCGGGCGAGATCGTTCCCGGCGCGCCCGGCGTCGATGGCGCGCGGGTCGCGTTCCAGTCGCTGGAGGTCGCCGTTGGCCTGGCCCGTTCCGGGTCCGCGGCGGGGATCGTCACCGCGCCGGTCGGCAAGGAACAGCTTTATGGCGTGGGCTTCACACATCCCGGCCAGACCGAATTCATCGCAGAACGCTGCGGCGTCGCCCCTCACAACGCCGTGATGATGCTGGCCGGGCCAGCGCTCAAGGTCGTGCCGATCACGATCCATATCGCGCTCGCCGACGTGTCCGCCGCGCTGACCATCGACCTGATCCGTGCCCGGGCGCTGACCACGGCCAAGGGATTGCAGCGCAATTTTAATATCGGCCGGCCACGGCTGGCAGTGGCGGGGCTCAACCCCCATGCGGGCGAGAATGGCGCGCTGGGTCGCGAAGAGATCGAGGTCATTCGTCCCGCCATTGAGCAATTGCGCGCCGATGGTCTGGATATTGTCGGGCCGCTGGCCGCCGACGGCATGTTCCACGCGCGCGCGCGCGAAACCTATGATGCCGCGCTGTGCATGTATCACGACCAGGCGCTGATCCCGATAAAAACGCTGAATTTTGACGAAGGCGTCAATATCACGCTGGGCCTGCCGATCGTTCGCACGTCGCCCGACCATGGCACGGCCTTTGGCATTGCCGGCACGGACAGCGCCAATCCCGGCGCGATGATGGCGGCGCTCAAAATGGCGGCCGAAGCGGCGCGCGCACGCATCCTGCATGGCTGACGAACGACCGGCGCTGCCGCCGTTGCGGGATGTCATTGTGCGACACGGGCTGGCCGCCAGCAAGGCGCTGGGGCAGAATTTCCTGCTGGACGAACAGTTGCTCGATCGTATCGCAGCCATCCCCGGCCCGCTCAAAGACAAACCGGCTTTCGAAGTAGGCCCCGGCCCCGGCGGCCTGACGCGCGCCATCCTGCGCGCAGGCGCGCGGTTGGTAGCGGTGGAGCGCGACGATCGCTGCCTGCCTGCGCTCGCTGAACTGGCCGATGCCTTTCCCGGTCAGTTGACGGTGATCGCGGGCGACGCCATGCAGGTCGATGCCCAGGCAGAAGCGGGCGATGGCGCGCATATCATCGCGAATCTGCCCTATAATGTAGGCACGCCATTGCTGGTGGGATGGCTTTCAGCGACCTGGACGCCGCTCCCCTGGTGGTCGAGCCTGACCCTGATGTTCCAGATGGAGGTCGCGGAACGCATCGTCGCGAAGCCCGGCACGGATCATTATGGGCGCCTGGCCGTCCTGTCGCAGTGGCGCAGCGATGCGCGGATCGCGATGAAGGTGCATCGCAGCGCCTTCACGCCACCACCCAAGGTCATGTCCGCCGTCGTCCACATCACGCCCAAGCCTGCGCCCGAAGGCGTGCAGTTGAAGATGCTGGAGCGACTGACCGCGGCGGCCTTTGGTCAGCGGCGCAAGATGATTCGCCAGAGCCTGAAGGCATTGCCCGGCGCGCTGGAGGCGTTGGTGGCCGAAGGCATCGATCCCCAGCGCCGCGCCGAAACCGTCAGCGTCGAGGAGTTCGTTGCCGTTGCCCGGCGGTTGAGCCGAGACTGAGCCTCAATAGCCTTCGCCGTCCAGTTCGGCGATATTCTCATCAATGTCGCGCAGGGCCTCGGCGCGCGCCTGCGCCGGCAGGCCAGCCGCGGCGATTTGCGCCCGCGCCGCGATCAGGCCGCTGCGTGCCGCCACTTTACCCAGATGCTCGGCCTGGCGCGCCTGCGCTTCGATCGCCTTCTGACAGATCCGCACCCGAATGTGCCGCCGGCCATTGGCATCGACCGCTTCACGATGACTGGTGAGCCCCCTGCCCTCGCACCCGTCCCGTACGTCGACGATAGGCACCATGCGGGCGATCTCCTCCTCCGTCGGGACGCGATGCGTCTCGACGCGGCCATCGGCGTGGGTGACAATGATACGCCCCTTTTCGCTGCGCACCGTGACGGGTGGCGTCGGCGGAACAGGCGGACTGGGCGGCGTCATGTCAGCAGCCGGGGGGACTGGTGCGATCGGCGCCACGGGTGCAGGCGCGGCGACAGCGTCCCTATGAGGCGCGGCTGGCGCATCAGGGCTCGACGGCTTGGCTGGGGCGTCCATCACGGCAGGGGTGATGGACGCCTGAGCGGGTTGCGCGACGAGGTCGGTCAATCGCGCTAGGTCGACCTGTTCCACCTTTTGCGTGATGGCCGCCATCTGCTTTGCGGCCCGGCTGCCCGACGCCGTTAGCGCCAGGCCGGCTACGGTGGCCAACCCAACCGTCGCCATGCCCCAACTGATGCGGCGCAATGATGCTTCATGACTGGATAACATTTTCAGCCTCCCTTTCAGCGTGGCGAGACGGGTCAGATGGCAGGCAGCAGCATAATGGCGGCCGCCAGCGGCCTTGAGAATGGCGCGACCATAGGCATGGGCCTGATCATTGCCGTAGAGCGAGAGGACGCGCGCGTCGCAGGCGGTTTCCTGGTCAGCGCGATAGGCCCGATAGGCAATCCATGCGATAGGATTGCACCAGTGAAATGCCAGCAGCAGCAGGGCGATCATATTCGCCAGAAGATCGCCGCTATGATGGTGCGCGCGTTCGTGGGCGATCGCCATGTCCTGTTCCTGTGCGTCATAGCGCAGGGCGAAATCGGGCGGCAGTACGATATGCGGGTGCAGCACGCCAAAGGCGAGCGGGCCAGACGCCTGTGGACTGGTGATAATCCGAATGCGGCCTTCCTGCCCCACCGGCGTCGCATCCTTCACGATGAGCCGACGGAACCGCACATAGCCAATGATCTGGACAGCCATGAAGATGGCCGTCCCGGTCAGCCACAAGGCGATCGCCAGTTCCAGCCAGG
Source organism: Sphingobium lactosutens DS20 (assembly GCF_000445105.1). GTDB lineage: Bacteria > Pseudomonadota > Alphaproteobacteria > Sphingomonadales > Sphingomonadaceae > Sphingobium > Sphingobium lactosutens. The sequence continues at coordinate 111,186 of NZ_ATDP01000110.1, forward strand.
GCAAGGCCGGGCTGGCCACCGTGGTTTGCGCGGCAGTGGGCATGGCCAGCATGGCGGGCAAGCCGGACTGATCCATCGCCTGATGCAAAGGCGAAGGATCCGCCACCCGATCGGGAAGCGCAGGCAGGACCATGCGCGCAAACGGGAGGACCCAAAGCATATAGGCGGCGCTCGCCCCCAGCCACCGCGCCACAGGTCGCCTTATCATCATGACAAGCGCCATCAGCAGGCTGGAGGCGACCATCGTTTCGACCAGCCAGATGATCATGGCTTGAGCCCTTTCAGAATATCCTCCAGCTCGGCGATATCCTCCGCGCTCAGCTGATCCTGGCTCGCAAGCTGAGCTACGAGCGGCGAGACGCGGCCACCAAATAGGCGGTTGACCAGGCGGCCTGATTCACTTGCGACATAGTCGTCACGCTGGATGAGGGGGCGATAAAGGAAACGACGGCCGTCCTGATCAGCAGCGATTACATCCTTCGCCATCAGCCGGGACAGCAAGGTTTTGACCGTTTGAAGGCTCCAGTCGCGGGAGGCCGTAACCTGTTCAGCGACATCATTGGCGGTGCGGGGCGAGGTTTCCCATAGCGCCTCCATCACGACCAATTCGGCTTCGCTGATTTTCTCGCTCACGATCCGCCTCGACTCGATGACTGCAACTACATTTGTAATCGCATCGTTTACATCTGTAGTCAACAGCCATCCGTCGTCACCGAGGGGAGAAGCGGATCATCCTGATATCAGCCAGTGACCCGCAATCCGAACATGGCACGGCGATCGGCCGGACGAGCGGTCGGGCCACGAGGCGCGCCACGCGCCTGCCCGGGATAATCCGATGTCAGCGCCGAGGCATAAACGGGTCTGTCCGGCGCCTTTTCCGGCCCGGTCGCCTTCATCACGTCCTCAACGTTGATCGGCTTGTCGAAGGCGACGCCGAACTGGGCGCCACCGCACCAAACGACGCGCGCTGGGATCGTGAAGCGCCCGCGCGTCAGGATAATTCGCGTGCCGACATCGAGCACCGGCCCCTGTACCCGGGCACCGCCTTCGGAAATATCGCGTATCCGCACTAGTTCGACGTCGGATGCATCATGTTGGGTCTTCATATTCGCGGCCATGAAGACATTGGAGCGTTTGGGGCGATCCATGATCTTTCTCGCAACGATGGACGGCGCGGATGAGACGCCCTTGGATCGCTTGCGCCGTCAGTCCCTGCGTGGCGGGACGATGCGACCCGGGTCGGCTGCTACACGGGTAACGATTGGATCAGGCCAAAAGGTTCCCGATCCGACTGCAATGTATAGAATGGACACCGGCCCGTAAAGGTCGAGGCCCGGTCCTGCTAGCGCAGGCCGGGCCTCTTTCCCTCTCCAAACAGGTTCAGCGATCAGCCGTCGTAATCACCACCGATATTCTGGTTGCGCGGAGGCGCCGCAGCCGTCAAGCGCAGAGCCTCCGCCGACTGGGCGATCGAGCCGATTTCATCTGGCGTATCGTCATCGTCGATCTGGACCTTTTGCAGCGATCCGATCAGGGAATCGTGCAAGTCATCGGGCAGCACGGTTTCTTCCGCGATCTCGCGCAGGGCAACGACGGGATTCTTGTCGCGGTCGCGATCAAGCGTCAGTTCGGCGCCACCGGAAATTTCACGGGCGCGCTGAGCGGCAAGAAGGACGAGGTCAAAACGGTTGGTAACCTTGTCGACGCAATCTTCGACGGTGACGCGGGCCAAACAGGGCCTCCTGAATACAACGAATGGAAAAGCGTGAACCGGGCAGCTAGCAGCCCCGCCAGCGAGAGTCAATGAAAAGGCCATAAGCCCATGGCCACAGCGACTGAGAACGGGCATGAAACCTGAATGGCGGCCATCACGTCCCTTTCCAGCGCAGGCGATGCGCCCGACATATCGATTGTGCTGGAGGGCAATCAGCTGCGGCTGATTACGCATGGTCCCGCGCTGCGATCCGCCCTCATCACCCTGATCGACGGGGCGCGCCACAGCCTGAAACTCTATTATTATATCTTTGCCGCAGACGTGAGCGGCGGGATGGTGCGCGACGCCTTGGCCCAGGCCGCGCGTCGCGGCGTATCGGTGACGCTGATGATCGACGCATTCGGGTCAGCCAAGACGCCCGACAGGTTTTTCGCGCCGCTGGTCGATGCAGGCGGGCAATTCGGGCGTTTTGGCGCACGACGCTCCACGCGCTATCTGATCCGCAATCATCAGAAGATGGCGATAGCCGACGACGAACGGTTGCTGATTGGCGGGTTCAATGTGGAAGATGGCTACTTTGGAGTTCCCCAAGAGGGCGGCTGGCGCGATCTGGGCCTGTGGATGGAGGGCGAACAGGTAGAGGCCATGACTCGATGGTATGGCGGGTTATGGCGGTGGGTGTCGACGAAAAAGCAGCGTTTCAGGACGCTGCGAGCGATGGTGCGGCAATGGCATCCTGCCCTGCATCATGATGGGGGGTCGGCATTCCGCTGGCTGATCGGCGGACCGACGCGGCGGCTCAGCCCATGGGCGCAGGTCGTCAAGCATGACTTGGAAAAAGCGCAGCGCGTGGACATGATCGCCGCTTATTTCTCCCCCGGACGCGGCATGTTGAAACGCATTGCGCGCGCGGCAAAGCTCAGCGGCGCGCGCATCATCCTGCCCGCTGTCTCGGATAACGGGGCGACAGTTGCAGCGGCAAGGCTGTTATACGGCCCCTTACTGAAGCGCGGCGTCGAAATCGCTGAATATCAGCCATGCCAGCTGCATACGAAATTGCTGGTGATCGACGACGCCGTGTTCGTCGGGTCCGCCAATTTCGATATGCGCAGCCTCTTCCTCAATCTTGAAGTGATGCTAAAGGTAGAGGATAAGACGTTTGCCGACCAGGTCAGAGCCTATATCGCTCGGGAAATGCAGGATAGCCAAGTCATAAGTCTGCGAAACCATCGTTCGGGCCGCAGCATGATGACACTGGTCAAGCAGGCGATCAGCTATCTGCTAGTCGGAATATTGGACTACACCGTCACTCGGCGCCTGAATTTCCGCAATCCCGACGCGGACTGAGGAGGAGGCGCGTAGCCCCCTCCCATTCACCTAATGCAGGCTCATCGACCGTTTTTGGCGAGGACCCGGACCTGGCCAATGGGATAGCCCTTTTCAGCCATTTCCTTGGCATAGTCGCCACGAGCATCGGCCAGCTCCGCGCGATACTCGTCCCAGGCGTCGCGATTATCCTCCGCATCGGAGGAGCGGCGCAAATCCTTGGTCAATTCCTTCCGGGCTTCCGCCAGGTCGGTTTGATAATTGAACCAATAATCATTTTCGACGCCGGCAATGGGCGCCTGATAGACCAGCTGGTCCTCAACCTGCGCCAGTTGCTCTTCATAGCTGACCGGACCTTCTGCTGTTTGCGCCAGTCCGGCAGTCGGGAGAGCGGCGGGAGCAAGGCCCAGAAGGGCGGCGGCAAGAAACGTAGAGCGTGTCATCGGTTCTTCTCCTCTTTGCTGATCTGAACCATGACTGACACAACGCTCGAACGAAGGGATTTTGAGCCTTAACGGATGTGCAGAATGGATGAAGCGAGCCTGGGCAACGATGGACCGCACGGGTGAAACTGGCGCAAATCTTGTATTTTTAATCGATATTACAGCGCCTTATGCATTATCGGACAAGCAAATAGAAGCTTACCGCCTCCTCTCCGTCATTTTCTATCACAATATGGTAGCGATCGGTGAAAAGCGGCATCCAGGCGCAGTCCGCCTGCGGCCCGCCGACAGGCTTTTCGCACAATGTTTCGCCTTTCGCGCCCTGCACCTTGAGCGACAAATGGCCATTGCTCTCCCCCGTTGGCGCGACCATGATCTGCGCGCGCTGACCGCCCAGGAAAAGCTGGCGCATAGTCATGCTGCCGCCCGGCAGGAGCGATCCGCGGCGATAGGCGGGACCCAGAGCGCGCCCGCGATAGGGCGGATCGTCAATAATCGCGCCGCTAGCCTGCGCCTTTTCGCGCCAGAGCGCCGCCAAATCCGCCTGGCCCGGCGCCGGAGCCGCCCCCAGCACCGACAGCATCCGCGCCTTGCGGCCGAGCGAGGCGGTGTCGCCCTGCGCCTGCGCCGCCTCCCCTTCGACCAGCGTGCGCAGGATGGGGTCGGAAGGATGATGGTCCGCTTGTGACGCCGCCGCCGCAAACAGCAAAGGCAATAACAGCGCAATCACGATTCATCCTCCGGCTGGACAACGAAGCGCGCGCCGGGCGCTGCATCTTCGACGTGGAGCGTCAGCCCATGGCGCTGCGCGATCGCCAGCGCAAGAGCCAGCCCAAGGCCATGGCCGCCGTCCGCCGCGCCGTCCAGACGGACATAGCGCTCGAAAATCCGCTCACGGTCCGCCGCAGGGATGCCATCGCCATCATCCTCCACAATGATGCGCGGCCCGGCGGACAGTTGGAGCGACACGCTGCCGCCGCTCGGCACATATTTGAAGCCATTGTCGAGCAGGTTCGACATCAGCCGCATCATCTGCATCGCATCGGCGCGCAAGCGTATGCCGGGGGCGATGCGAGCATGAAAGCCGATCCCCAATTCTTCTGCGCTCGCGCCATAGAGATCGGCCAGATTTTCCGCGATATCGCTCAGGCTGACTTCCGCAAGGCCGCGCATGTCGCCACGCATCGCCTGTGTGCCGGCAATGTCGAGCAGGGAATCGAGCAGGCGCACGACGCTGCGTATCTCGGCCCTCGACCGCTCCAGCGTTTGCAGCAGCATATCGTCGCGCGTCGCCTCCATCGCCCGCAGGATACGCGTATCCAGATGCATGAGCGGCGTGCGGATTTCGTGCGCCGTCTGATCGGATACAGCGCGCTGCGCTTCAATCAGGCGTTCGACCTGGTCGAGCATGTCGTTGGTATTGGTCGCCAGTTCCGTCAATTCGTCGCTATCGCCCGCGCCGGGCACGCGTGCTTCAATATGTCCAGCGCGGACGGCGGCGAAGGTCGCATTCACCGCCTCCACCCGATTGCGCAGGCGCCGAGCGGCGAAATGGCCCGCGACTAGGCTGAGCCCGGCGATCAACGCGCCCGCCGTCGCGAAAGCGACAGCCAGGCGGGCAAGCAGCGCCTGACCGCGATAGTCGCTGCGCCCGACCACCAGTCTCATGTTCGGCCCAAGTTGCGTCGCCCGGGCGAACATGCGTTCGCCATCGGCCAAAGTGACGAACCGCGCTTCCGATATGTTTGGCGCGATGCGCGGCCAGCGGGTCAGGTTGCCCGCAATCCGATCGCCATTGTCGCGCGCCAGCAGATACCAGACGCGTTCGCCATCCTGACGCTCCACCGCGAAGCGATCGGCGATCCGCGCCTTCAGATCTTCCCGGCCTGCGCTGACATATATGTCGGCAAGGCCGGCAAGGTCGGTATCAACCTCCCGCGCGAGCATGGCGCGCGCATCATTGTCGACGATCTGGCGCACGACCAGAAACAAGGCCAGGGTCGACAGCAGGCTGACCAGCAAGGCCGACATCGTGACCCGGCCGAAAATCGACCGGAACAGGCCAGGCCTAGCCACGAGCCGCGTCTGCGTGCGCGATCAGCCGATAGCCGGTCCCCCAGACGGTTTCCAGAACCGGCGTATCGAAACCATCCTCAAGCTTGCGGCGCAAGCGGCCAACATTCACGTCGACGACATTGGTCTGAGGATCAAAGCTCAGCTTCCAGACATGGCGCAACAGCATCTCGCGCGTCACCACTTCCCCGGCATGGTCCATGAGGTAGCGGAACAGTTCGAATTCCTTGGGCGACAAAGGAAGATGCCGTCCCTGTCGAAAGGCGGTTCGCGCCTTTACATGGCATTCCAGGTCGCCGAACAGCAGCACGGGTTCATGGCTGCGGCGGCTGGCGCGGCGCCAGAGCGCGCGCACACGGGCGACGAGCTCGTCGGGTTCGAAAGGCTTGGCGAGATAGTCATCCACGCCGCTTTCCAGCCCTTCGACCCGATGTTCGCTGCGGCCCAGGGCCGACAGCATCAGGACCGGCGCGCCGACGCCGGCTGAGCGCATCCGCGTGACGATATCTATGCCCGACAGATGCGGCAACATGCGGTCGAGGAGACGACGTCATGTCCCCCGCTTCCAGCCCGATGGAGGCCTGCCGGCCCATCGGCAGCCTGTTCCACCGTCATACCCGCAGCGTTCAGGATCGCCGCGATCGTCGCGCGCGCCGCCTCGTCATCCTCCACCAGCAAAACGGAAATCTGATCAGACTGCCCCATGATCCCCCCGGCTTAGCCTTAACGGCAAAGCCCGCCAGTGACAAAGCCTGTTAGAGGACGCGAAGCCGGGCATCGTTTCGGTTACGGCCTGCCCCTGCCGATGGGAACAGTGAAACCCCACTGTCTTACCTTTCTCCAACGAAAAACGGCCGCCATGTCCGGCAGCCGTTTCGTGTCACCCATGACCGCGCGGGATTTACATTTTCAAACCGTTGCGCAGCATCAGCATGCCGATGATGAGCAGATAGACGCCGAAAATCTTTTTCAAGGGTCCCGCCGGCAGGCTGTGCGCTGCCGCCACGCCGAGCGGCGCGGTCAGCATCGACATGGACGCAATCGCCAATGTTCCGGGGATGTTGATATAGCCCAGCGAACCCCAGGGCAGACCGGTTTCCTTCAGGCCAATGATGGCAAAGCCGATTGTCGTGGGGATGGCGATCAACGTGCCGATGCCCGATGCGGTCGCAATGGCCCGGTGGATGGTCCGCCCGCAAAGCGTCATCACCATGATCGCGATGGTACCGCCGCCAATGCCCAGCAGCGAGGAAAAGGTGCCCAGGCCGCCCGCGATACCGACCCGCACGATACCGGACGGCATGGTGTCGCTGACCACCTTCCCGCTGACCTTGGGCAGCAGGAAATTGAGCGACATTAGGACCACGCCACCGCCAAAGATCATCTTGAGCGTACGGCCGTCGACATGGCTGGCGAGCAAGACGCCCGCACCGCATCCCATGACGATCCATGGCGCCCAGGCTTTGAGCACTTCAAATTCCACCGCGCCGCGTTTGGCATGGGACAGGAGCGACCGGATCGACGTGACGATGATGGTGGCGGCGGACGTGCCGATCGCGACATGGGCGATGGCATCCTTCGTGCCGCCAAGCAGCGGCAGAACGACCAGCAATGCCGGCACGACAACGAAGCCGCCGCCAATCCCGAAAATACCAGCGGCAAAGCCGGCCAGCAACCCGGCCGCCAGCATGGCGACCAGCGGCACCAGCCATGTCGTGATTTCAGCAGACATCACAGCCCCCCTTTCCGCGCAGGTCCGCCCGCGCGCATGTTTATGCCATCGCCCTGCGGGATCAAGGCGGCGAAAATGGGGTAATCGTCCATGATGTCAGACCATGCCTCTCTTCGGCGGAACCAGGATGCGTGGGGGCATGCGGTGATGTTCCCCTGCCCCGCTCAACGAACAAGAAGGAAGAACCCGCAACGTCCGTCGCGCCGTTCGCGTTACAATCTGGAAACAATTGAAGACGGGACGTTGGAACGAGAAAAAAGAAAGGCGCCAACCCCGGTGACGAGGTTGGCGCCTGTTGATCGCGCGCTTCTCGGGCGTATCAATCGCCCGATAGGATTACGGTCGCATCCGGATCAGGCCACGGCCTGTTCCGCCGGCGTATAGGGCAGATTGAGATCGTCGGCCACCGCCTGATAGGTGACCTTGCCGTCCCATATATTCAGGCCCGCACGCAGATGGACATCGCGGCGAAGCGCCTCCTTCCACCCCAGTTCGGCAATGCGCAGCGCATGGGGCAGCGTGACGTTATTCAACGCATAAGTGCTGGTGCGCGCGACCGCGCCGGGCATGTTGGCGACGCAATAATGCACGACATCATCGACAATATAGGTCGGCTCCGCATGGGTCGTGGCATGGCTGGTTTCGAAACAGCCGCCCTGGTCGATCGCGACATCAACGAGGACCGCGCCCTTCTTCATGGTCTTGAGCATGTCGGCGGTCACGAGCTTGGGCGCGGCGGCCCCCGGAATAAGCACCGCGCCGATCACCAGGTCAGCGTCCGCGACGCAATCGGCGAGATTGGCCTTGTTCGAAAAGCGCGTCTTGGCCCGCGCTTCGAAATACATGCCCAGCTTCTCCAGAACCTCGGGGCTGCGGTCGAGGATGGTGACGTCCGCACCAAGCCCCGCGGCCATCTGCGCCGCGTTGAAGCCGACAACGCCACCGCCGATGACGGCGACCTTGGCGGGCAGCACGCCCGGCACGCCGCCCAGCAGCACGCCACGTCCGCCATGCGCCTTTTCCAGCGCCGTCGCACCAGCCTGAATAGCCATGCGCCCGGCGACCTGGCTCATCGGCTTGAGCAGCGGCAGGCCGCCGCTGGCGTCGGTCACGGTTTCATAGGCGATGCAGGTCGCGCCGCTGGCAATAAGGTCGCGGGTCTGGTCCGGATCAGGCGCCAGGTGCAGATAGGTGTAGAGAATCTGGCCGGGCCGCAGCATCGCGCGTTCCACGGCTTGCGGCTCCTTCACCTTCACGATCATGTCGGCCGTGGCGAAGATTTCGGCCGCCGTCGTGATGATGTCGGCGCCCGCCTTGACGTAGAGATCGTCGCTCGCGCCGATGCCGTTGCCCGCGCCGGTTTCCACCAGCACGCGATGCCCATGCGCAGTCAGTTCATGCACGCTCTCGGGCGTCAGGCCCACGCGATATTCGTGATTCTTGATTTCCTTGACGGTGCCGACGATCATCATGTCTCTCCAAAGCCGAGGGACGGCGCGCGATTGCACTTCCGTATGGCCTGCGTGATACCGCAAAGGCGACGGCGAATGGTCCTGAATTTGCAGGGTGGAAGCGAAGACCTGCGGATGATATGCCGCGATATTGCCAATCGGCGGGATGATTTCGCGTGGATCGCTTCGACATCGCCATATTGGAAGCGCTGCAAAAGGATTCCCGCCGGTCCATGGCGGACTTGGGAGAGCGGATCGGCCTGTCCGCTTCTGCCTGCCATCGCCGCATCAAGGCGATGGAGGAAGCAGGCCTGATCGCAGGTTATGCCGCACGGCTGGACCCCAAAGCGCTCGGGCTTGACCTCCAGGCCTTTGTCGAAATCTCTCTGACCAGCCAGAGCCGGGAAATCATGGATCGGTTCGAACGCGCGGTGGCCGACTTTCCGGAGATATTGGAATGTCATCTCATGGCGGGCCAGGCCGACTATCTGCTGCGCGTGGCCGCTGCGGATCTGATAGGGTTCGACGCCATCCACCGCGACTGCCTCGCCCGCTTGCCCGGCGTCTCCGCCATCCGCACCAGCTTTGCGATCCGTCGTATCCGCGATTGGCAGGGCTATCGCCTGCGCGGCCTCAAGGCCTAGGCCGGACTGGGACGGGCGCATTGCACAGATCCACACCGCCCGCAGGTCGCTCGTAGAAATCATCCTTCCGGTTGGCGCGCAGACGCAGATATTCACTGAAAATCGGTGACGTCGTATCCATTTGCTGGAAATGCGGCTGCTGCGCAGCGGGCAGGTCGCTCGCCAGGCGCACGGACACTATAGGCACCGGGCGCTCCGATCCTGTGTAGAAGCCGAGTTCCCCCGATCCGCGCGGCAGGCTGGACAAATGCGCCATGCCGTCGATCACGCGTCCGACAACCGCGATATTGCGGTCAAGCTGGCGCGGCGCCTGGCCGATCACGGCGTAAAGTTCCGCACCGGTGCCAGCGTCAGGCGACAGGTTGCGGCCGACCCCGACATAGCCATAGCAATGCGGCAGCCAGACGGCGTCCCCATCCATCGCCACCGGCCAACCCGCAACGAAACCCGTTTTGGGCGCATAAGCGTCAGGATAGGGCAAAGATGTGATGTGCAATCGCCGGTTGGCGAGCGGCACTGTGTAATCAGCCGCGCTGGTCTGGAGCAGACCGGCCGGCAACGGCTTTTTCTCCGTCGCGTCGCCCCATTGCGCGACATAATTGTCCTGAACTCGATTGATGCTGGTTCCATCCCACCAATGCGCCTGGGCGAGCATGCGGATATTGGCGACGTGGCGGGGCGCCATGGCCGGAGCGAACTGAACGATGATCTGCGCGCCCCCCTCAATCGTCATGACGATCAGATCCTCAGCCGGAATGTTTGTCCATGCGCTCGCCGGCGATGATGCGATGAGTGCGGCTGGCGTGGCCGGCGGCGCGCTGTCTGCCGGGATGGGAGCCAAGGCCAGGGCTGCTGCAAGAACAAAGGGGAGCGAATGAGTCATCGCGCCATCAAACAAGGGACGTCCGATAAAGTAAAGCGATGCCGTTGATGCCCCTTGCCACCCCGCCCGCCCCGCGATAGGGAGCCGCCTTCCAGTGCGATTGGATAAAAGAACCCGATTCACGCCGCTTCCAGCGACAACAGGGTTCCGTGCGGAGCGGTGGCCGAGTGGTCGAAGGCGCTCGCCTGGAAAGTGAGTATACGTCAAAAGCGTATCGAGGGTTCGAATCCCTCCCGCTCCGCCACCTACTCTTATGTATCATCGTACTGCCCCCGTCTTTGCCCAATGGGCGCGGAGTAGCGTGAACTGACGGCGATTACCTGCATAGAGAACCACGCGGCCCCTGCTGCTGCGAGAACCCACGCCGTCGTTCTCTACTCATCCAGTTCGTTCAGAAAGGCGAAGGCGGTTCCAAACCACCGAATGTTTAGCAAGGCTTTGATGTCTTGAACGCAATCATGCGAAAATAGACGCAGGCGAACCGCGCAATAAATCATGAAAAATGCGGGTTCTGCGCCAGTTTTAGCTGTCTTTTCAGACCGGGAGATTCCCGAGCGCCCGAACCGTGCTAAAGACCTGCCGAATGCAGTCGTAACACGGGATGCGCCTCCAGCAATCCGGCGTGGACAATCCGACATCGGAGAGAAGGAGAGAAGACGTGGATCATAGCAGACGATCTGGACACGGATTGCGCCGGAACAAGATCAGCTTTTGCGTTTGAATGACGTGGCATCGGCTTGGTCCCACCATTTGGCGAGCCGTGCGTCTCGCGCGCCGTCCAGCAACTCACCGGCCTCTACGAACGGATAGAGTTCGTCCATGGAGCGCATCTCGACGGCGCTGATCCGCTGCCGCAACCCATCGGGCGTAAACTCATCCGGAGAAGTCAGGCCACAGGCCACCACGATCTCGTGCAGGGCGTCGAGCGTGCTGCGCTGGAAACGCGCGACCCGCTCCGCTTTTTCCGGGATGACCAATGCGCGCTGACGGGCGGGGGACTGGGTCGCGACGCCAGTGGGACAGGTGTCGGCATGGCATCGCATCGACTGTACGCACCCCAAGGAGAACATGAAGGCGCGTGCCGCATTGCACCAGTCAGCGCCCAGTGCCGCATTCATCGCGATACCGGCGCCCGATGTGATCTTTCCAGAGGCGGCGAGCCGGATCCGGCCCTTGAGGTTCGTGCCGACCAGTGCGTTGCGGGCCAGCATCAAGCCTTCGCGCAATGGCATGCCGACGCGGTCGGACAATTCGGTAGGAGCAGCGCCGGTACCACCCTCCGCGCCGTCTATAACGATAAAGTCGACCAATATGCCGGTTTCCAGCATCGCCTTCATCACCGCGAACAATTCGTGAGGATAGCCGACGCACAATTTGAGCCCGACCGGCTTGCCGCCCGACAAGTCCCGCATCCGGGCGGCGAACTCGACCAGTTCGATAGGCGTCGAAAAGGCACTGTGGCCGGGCGGGGAGAGGCAATCCTGCCCCTGCGGCACGTCGCGGGTCTGCGCTATTTCCGCCGTCACCTTGGGGCCGGGCAGCAGGCCGCCATGGCCGGGCTTGGCGCCCTGGCTCAGCTTGATCTCGGTCATTTTCACGGCGTCGTGTGCGGCTCGGTCGGAGAAATGGGCTGGGTCGAAATGGCCGTCCTTGTCGCGGCACCCGAAATAGCCCGAGCCGACTTCCCAGACGATGTCGCCGCCATGCTTCAAATGATAGGGCGAGAGTCCACCCTCGCCAGTGTCGTGATAAAAGCCGCCTTGCTTCGCCCCGAGATTCAGCGCCTCTATCGCGTGGGCCCCCAGTGCGCCAAAACTCATGGCCGAGATATTGAGCCGCGCCGCGCTGTAAGGACGGCTGCATTGATCCGTGCCAACATGCACCCGCGTTTCTTTCGGCGCGTTGTGGGACGGAGCGATTGAATGGGCGAGCCATTCATATTCGTCGGAATAAACATCCAGTTCGGTGCCAAAGGGATGGGCATCGACCTCACCCTTGGCCCGTGCGTAGACCAGCGACCGCTCGTCATGACTGAAGGGGCGGCCATCGAGATCGCTCTCGACAATATAGGCGCGCAGGAACGGGCGCAGCCACTCGAAGAACCAGCGCGCGCGCGCGGAGACCGGATAATTGCGGCGCAGCGAATGACGTGTCTGGAACAGATCGATCAGCGCCACCAGCAATATCGGCCCGAACAGCAGCAACGCCCACAGGGCATGCGGATGCCGCCCACGGATGATGAGGGTCGCGATGGTCCCCGCCAGGGCGAGCAGCAGCAACAGGTTGCGCGACAAGGCGTGATCGCGCGTGAGCGCGGCGGTGATGCTCGACTGCGGCCTCATGACAGCAGATTCTGGATAATGCCCTTCACGTCGCCGCCACGTCCATTAAGTATCGCTTTCGCTGAGTAAAGTGCCATGCCGGCGACCTGGTCGACGGCAACCTTGGGGGGCATGACCAGTTCGAACCGGTCGGTCACGACGTCGAGCAGGGCCGGGCCGGGAGCAGCCAGCCAGTCCTGCACGTCCTGCTCCAGCCGCTCCGCCTGCTCCACGCGCCGGCCCCACAGGCCCATCGCTTCCGCCACGCGGGCGAAGTCGGGATTGAGCAGGTCAGTATAGGTATCGAGCAATCCCTCGACCTTCTGCTCGATCTCCACGAAATCGAGTGCGCCATTGTTGAAGATCGCGACCTTGATCGGCAGCTTTTCCTGCACGGCCGTCAGTAGATCGCCAAGCAGCATCGCGATGCCGCCGTCGCCGGACAGCGAGATGACGGTTCGATCGGGATAGGCTGCTTTGGCGCCCAGAGCCTGTGGCATGGCATTTGCCATTGTGCCGTGGCTCAGACTGATGACGGTGCGGTTCTGCCCGGTGGACGCGACATGGCGCAGGCACCAGACCATCGGCGATCCGCCGTCCGCCGTGTAGATCGTATCGGGCGGCGCGGCGCGGGAGATGACCTCCGTCAGATATTGGGGATGGATGGCGCCGCCCTTGCCGACCGTCGCATGGCGCCCTTCTTTCTCGACGCTGCGAGCACGGTGGTCCAGACACTCGGCGAGAAAATGGCGATCGTCGCGCGATGGCACGCGCGGCAGCAGGGCGTCGAGCGTCGCACCGACATCGCCGACCACGCCGAGGTCGACGGGATGCCGGCGCCCCAGATGCGATCCGTCCAGATCGACCTGAATGATCATCGCCTTGTCCGGATAGAATTGTCGCCACGCGAAGTCGCAGCCCAGCAGCAGCAGCGTGTCGCAGGTCATCAGCGCATGATAGCCTGCCTCTCCTCCGAAGATGCCGGTCATGCCTACATCGAAGGGGTTGTCATGTTCCAGAAAATCCTTGGCGCGAGAGGTATGGGCGACCGGGGCCTGAAGCATATTGGCGAGCGCGACCACCTGGTCATGCGCTCCCTCGCAACCCGACCCGCCATAGATGGCGATCTTCTTCCCTTGGGCGAGCGTCGCGGCGATCTGGTCCAGTTCCACGTCGCTAGGGCGAACCTGTGGCTGTGGACGATGGACCGAGAAAGGCGGCTCGTCCGGCGCCTTGGCACTGGAGATGTCGGCGGGCACGATCAGCACGGCGACCCCGCGTTTTGAGAGAGCCGCCTGCGCGGCCATCGCCGTCTTGCGCCGAGCCTGCGCAGGCGTCCGGATTTCTTCGCAAAAGACGCTGCACGACTGATAGACGGATTTGAAGTCGACCTCCTGCGGGAAATCGAAGCCAAGTTCGTCGCGCACGATCTGGCTGGCGATCAGGACGACCGGCGCGCGGTTGCGATGAGATTCGAACAAGCCGTTGATGAAATGCAGGCTGCCGGGGCCGCAGGATCCAGCGCAGAGCGCAAGCTCGCCCGTCAGCAGGGCGTCCGCACCCGCCGCAAATCCCCCGGCCTCCTCATGCCGCATATGGACCCACCGGATATCGCTCTGCCGAATGGCGTCCGTCACATGATTGAGCGTGTCGCCTGGAATGCCATAGCATCGGCTGGCACCCGCCGCCTGCAGGGTTTCCACGATCACCGTCGCCACTGTTTTCGCCATCGCATCCTCGCTCGCCTGTGAGACGCAAAGGAAAGCGACGACCGGCCCGCATGTTCCGTTGCAAGGGCGTTATGGTCGATCGCTGGCTATCATTTGGGCGCAATATGTCCCGCACAAATTTCGGTGGTTTCACGCAGGGTATTAAAAGGCTGAGTGTCCGCTTCTCGGATCGATGAGGCTGCGGTCGAGCGGCGACTACGGATCGATATTCTCAACTCGCGCCGCCGATAGCGCCTGGCGTGAGCGCCAGCGCCATGAGAAGGAGCGCAATGCTGATATAGCCCCATATTCCCATGCCGCGCCACGCTAGCTGCCAGCCATTTCCATGCCGTTGAGCGACCTTTGCCAGCCGGGTCGCGTAGATCATAGTGCCGGTAACTGCCATGGCAGTGAGCGCCGCGCCGAAGACGAACCAGATTATCTTCGTCCAGAGGCCACCAAATGTGCCGAAGTGCAGCGGGTCAGCCATCTCGGAAATGCGCTGATGGACACTGAGGTCGCGCCCGTCCAGTCGGGCAATCACCCTGTGCGTTGCCGGATCGATCGCGGTGCCATTGGCACGATCGCGCACGAGCCAGGCAGACGACTGCCCCAGGAGTATGACGCCATGGTCCGGCGTGAAACGGATTTCCCGAATGTCGAGCTTCGGGTCTGACCGTCGGGCGATCGCCACGAGGCGATCCAGCCGGGTGCCGACCGGCGGAGCGCCCGCAGCCACCTGCGGCATTTCCGGCACGGGCGCCTTCCCGCCCAATGTCTCCACCAGATACCAGATGCCCGTCAGCGCGATGACCGCAACGAACCAGAGGCTCCACAAGCCGATCAGGCGGTGCAGGTCGCCGGTCAGGCGCCGCGTGTCACCCCTGCGCGGTGCGCGGAAGAAGCCGCGCCACCATTTCTTGTAGGTGACTATTCCGGATATCAGCGACGCCGTCAGCAGCAGCGCTAGGGATGACACCAGCGGAATGCCGATCTTCGTCGGCAGCATAAGATGGCGATGCACCTGTCGCAGGAAGCGATGGACATTGGCCCACCCATGCCGGCCGGTCACTTCCGCCGTCCAGGGATCGACATAGATCCGCTCGGGTGCGCCCTGGCCATGGCTGACCCATGCTTCGGCGGCGAACCATGGGTCGATGGGCGCGTAGAGAGTCTGAAGCCGTGCGTCGGGCGATGTGCGCGTTACCGCTTCCGCCAAGGTGCCCCAGGAGGCGACCGGCTCCGCACGCGGCAAAACACGCATGGAGGGTGTCACCAGCCAGTCGATCTCATGCGCGAAGACCGCCAGCGTACCGGTCGCAAGGATGAAGGTCAGGAATATGGAGAGCTTGAGCCCGATCCAGCTGTGCACCACCCACCAGAGCGAGCGACCTTTCCTGGCGTTCGCCTTGCCCATGGTTCAGAAACCGAAGCGCAATTCGGCAAGGAAGGTTCGAGGCTCTCCCGGAAAATGCCCGCTCAGTGCGGAAAAGCCGGACGCCGCATAAACCTTGTCGAAAATGTTGTCGACGCGCAGCAGCAATTCGGCAAAGCCCAGCCCCTTGGTGATGGACGCATCGAAGATCGTATAAGGTTTCACGCTTTGCCCGGAAAGGCTGATGCGCCGTGACACATATTCGCCGCCCACGGCGAAGGCCGCGTCAATCGCCGGCACCTGATAGCGGGTCCAGAAGCCGAGCTTGTGCTTGGGCGCGTTGGCGAAGCGATTGCCGACGGCATTGGTGATTGCCTGCCCCGCAATCGTGTCGGTGATTTTCGTATCGTTATAGCCATAGTTGACCAGCGCCACCCAGTTCGCCGTGATGTCAGTCGAAAGGTCGACCTCGAACCCCTTGCTCGTGACCTCGCCGATCGGACGCAACTGGTCCTGTCCGTTGACGGGGGGCAGGCTGGTATCGGCCTGGAGGATGTTCTTGCGCACGATCCGATAAGCAGCGAAATTGGCCTGAAACCGGCCGTCGAAAAGGTCCGTCTTGACCCCGCCCTCGAACTGATCGCCCGTCACGGGGGCGAACGGGCCTCCCGCGTCGACCGTCTGGCTTGAGGCGGTCTGCGGCTCGAAACTCTGCGACCAGCTTACATAAACCGAAACGTCTCTACGCGGCTTGAAAATGGCGCCTGTGCGGAAGGTGACGTCATCGTCGGTGTAGAAGCGGTTGCCCACAACCCCGTCCTCGAATTTGTCATATCGGACGCCGCCCACCAGCATGACCCTGTCGGTCAGGCTGATCTGGTCCTGCAAATAGGCGCCCTTGCGCTTGGTGCGGGTATCGGTGACGGTGAAGGGCAGCAGCGCCGCCCGAGCCACATCGCGCGCGCTGTTGGTATAGACCGGGTTGCTGAGACTGAGGGGTGTCACACCCGCGCGCAGAATGCGGCTGTTGAGCACGCTGGTTTCGTCATACCAGTCCGCGCCAGTCTGGAATTTATGCTCCATACCGAGCAGGTCCACGCGCGCGGTAAGATTGGCGGAGAAGGAAAGTCCATCCACATCGCGGATTTGATCGCGAAACTCGCGTGCGACCAGATCAGTGCTTCCCGTCACGAAACCGCGCGGCTCGTGATATTGCTGCGTCTCTGTTGCCTTGAAATAGCGCACGCCAGCGTCGAAGGTGACGGCATCACCAATCGCCGTGGCGTAACGGGCCTGATAAGCCTGCGACTTCAGACGCAGGAAATCCGTAGGCTCGTTGGCGTTCCAGCGGATGTTGGTCAGGAAATTGCCGGCATTGTCGGTCAACACCCCACGTAGCCGGTTTGCTTGCAGATCATTGTCGTAGACCGTCGCCTGCAGCGTCAGCTTGCCGCCTTCGTTCGTCCGGATCGCAACGCCACCATCGCCGATCAGCGACACATTCTTTGTGTTCAGCCGATACGGGTTCATGGCTTCATAGAAGCCGCCAAGGCGATAGGTGACGATACCGTCGCTGTCGATTGGGCCTGTTGCTTCGGCCGATAAGCCGCGCCGGTCGTAATTGCCGGCGGTCGCCACAAGCCGCATGGCCGTTTTGGTATCCGGCACCTTCGACACATAGTTGATGATGCCGCCCGGCGAGCCCGGCCCGAAGAAGAGGCCCGCCGGACCTTTCAGCACCTCGACCCGCTCGATGTTGAAGAGCTGGGGCACCGAAAAGCCGATGAAAGGGTTGCCCCGCATGCCGTCGTAGAAGGACTGATCCTGCCGGAAGCCGCGGAAGGTAACGCCGGCATAGCTGAAGAAGCTAACGCCCGAGATGTTGCGATAAATATCCGTCGCATCGCGCGCGCCCTGATCGGCGAACAGGTCCTTGTTGATAACCTGCAGGGCCTGCGGAATGTCGAGCGGATCTTGCGCGCTCTTTCCTACCGTCGTGGTTTCGGTTCGGTACAGGCGTTGGGCGCGGCCGGTGACGATGATCTGGTCCCCTTCCCCGGCTGCAGTCGAAGGAGCAGGTATCTCCTCAGCATATGCCATGGTGGTGGAGAGCGAGGCGGACGCAAACAGCGCCACGCGAATGAAAGACAAATCAGCCCCCTGTCAAATGATTCGCTAATGCGATCCATTTGCAATAGAGAGGCCTGATCTTAGGCGCAAGGGTGATTAAATCCGAATGGCGCCACCCCAGGACAGCAGTTTGCCGCCCAAATCCGACGGACGAAATTCGAGCTCCCAATGACGAGGGATGTCGGAGCATGTTTAGCGTCGGGCCACCCCGATCAACGCGGTGGATGGGACAGGCAGGATGGGACGCCCCTCCGCAATTCGTCGAACTTCGGCGACGACATCTGCTTTTTCCTCGTCGCTAAGACTGGTCCAGTCGGGCGACATGCCGAACACTGTGTCGGGATCATCTAGGGCCGTGACCTCGAGAATATAGGCATGTGTGACGCGCTGGATGTCTGGATCGCGATAGCCGGCGGCGATCATCTCGCGAGCGAAGTCTTTTGGATCACTCAGAGCGCCCACCGCTTCGGGCATCGCAATGCTGTCGCGACCGGGAAAGAGGTCCCGACGAATGTTACCCAGCAGCAGAAAGGTTGCTGCTCCACGCTCCTGCCAAGTCGCGACAATGCCATGTCCGCCTGGACGCGTAACCCGTGCCATTTCGGCTTACCCCTTGCGCCAGTCGGGGAACATGATGACCCCGAAGATCGAAAAGACGGCGTCGAATGCCCCGCCCGGCAGCGCGAGCGACTGTCCGTCCATGACACGGGCTTCGACATTTGGTAGCTCCGCCGCCGCGATGCGGGCCACCATCCCCGGCGAAAAGTCGGTCGCCATCACCTGTGCGCCCGTTCGAGCAGCCGCCAGCGCCAGCGCCCCGGTGCCGGCCGCTACGTCCAGCACACGACTGCCAGGCCCCAACCTTATCCGGGCCAGCGCGGCCTTGGCATAGAGTTCGGTGAAGGGATGGGCCGTCTTTTCATAACGCTGCGCCGCCATGTCCCAATGGTCAGGGTTTTCAAACTCTCGCATTTCCTGCGCTCCACGAATCATGTAACTTCATATGTATCGTGAAATATGGGACTTGCCAATCGGGGCGGGCATGCAAAAGATCGGGTCGTGCGTAACGATAGTCGCCTCTCTCGCATGCTTCATGTGTTGCTCCATATGGCGCGGCATGAAGGTGCCATGACGTCCGAGACGATCGCGGGGATGCTGGGCACCAATCCGGTGGTCATTCGACGCACCATGGCAGGGCTGCGGGACGCGGGATATGTGCGCTCCGAAAAGGGGCATGGCGGCGGCTGGGTTATTGCGGCAGATCTGGAGACAGTCTCGCTCCTCGACGTGCATCGGGCGGTGGGCGGCCCCCGCATTTTTACCATCGGCAATGAGCATTCTCATCCCGAATGTGCAGTTGAGCAGGCCGTCAACGAAGCGTTGCAGGATGTGCTCGCGGATGCAGAGGCCCTACTGGTCGCTCGGTTAGGGGCGGTGAAACTTGCTGAACTGGCTCGAAACTTCGATGCGCGCTGCACAACAGAGAGGGACCGCCCACTCTTGAGTTGAGCGCCCCCCTTTTCACAAGCAGACGGTCTGGTCATCAGGATTCACAATTTGGCGCAGAATGACCGATTTGGCTCGACCTCGGAAAGACGAGGTATGGGACATTTCCGAGGCTCGTCTGAAAAAACCGTCCGAGTGGCACCTTCCGACCGTGGGCAATCGCGGGTTCGTGTCGAGTCATTGGTCGTGCCGCTATTGAAGTACTCGGCCCGGTGGCGAGCACTATCAGTGATTTCTGCCTTAGCTTGGCTGCCCTGACAGGGTCATTAAGCGCGCCGACCCCGAGCGAAATCACGCGCGAGAGTGATGGAGGCTTGACAAGCCGCAGACGAATTGCGGCGATTTGAGTAATAGAGGCACATCGGTGCGAGGGGGCCTCCAGTCTTATAGGATGTGCACCTTGGGGTGCATCGGTGGAATCCCGATCGGGCGCGGTGCCGAGCCGTCAGAGGTGGCCGACCTGATAGCCTATCTGGCATCGGACCGTGCCGCGGCCATCCACGGCTCGGAGTTCGTCATCGACGGCGGTACCGTCCCGACGGTCTGACCTAGAGACCCCGGCGTTTGTCATCATCCGCCGATCGCTGCAATTTCGAGGTGATCCATTTGCTACGCCTCTGCTGGAAGAAGTCTGAACCCTGTCGACCACGATCGCCGGCAACAATGAGCGGCACTCGAAGGGAGATTGAATGCGACATCGGCCCATCGACCTTGGCCTGGACGCAGAGTAGCAAGAAGGAACGTGTAACCTAGCCTCGTGCCGATGTTTCGAAGCTGGTGGGCAGGATCGTTGGGATGACGGAGCCAGATTGATCATGTCTGCCTTGGCGGGAGAGTGCTTGGTCAGCCAATGGATGACAAAATCTGTCAGGAGCTCGATGCTCCCTCGACACTGTTCGTCAGGTATAGATGATGCTGCACTGGCGTCCGGGGGAGAGGCACATGGCCAAATATGCGCACTCGCTGGAGGACGGACCGGAAGCGGATTGGGAACCGCTGGCGCATCATCTTTCCGCCGTTGGCGATCGGGCCGCAAAATTCGCCGCCCCATTCGGCGCATCGACATTGGCCTTGGCCATGGGCCTTCTACACGATATCGGCAAATGCTCAGCCGCCTATCAGACCTATATCCGCGAGGGCCGCATTCCGGGCGGGCCAAAGGGCCCCGACCATAGCAGCGCGGGCGCAAAACAATCCTGCGCCATATATGGCAAGGGGCTGGGTAGGCTAATGGCCTTTGGCATAGCCGGCCATCATAGCGGTTTGATGGACGGCGACGGCCATGGCGCAAGCGATCTCAATGGGCGGCTAAGCAAGGATCTGGAGCCCCATGACGACTGGCGCGACCATGTCGTAGGCTTGCCCGAAGCCACCACCTTGATCGCTGCCACGCCAAAACTGAACGTCAATGCGATCGACAGTGCCTTCTCCTACGCATTCCTGCCCCGGATGCTTTTTTCCGCACTGGTGGATGCTGACTTCCTGGAAACCGAAAGCTTCTACGCAGCGGTGGGGGACGGACCGCCCCCACGCGGCGGGACGCTGACACAGACCCATCGAGACAAGGTGCGTGCTTTCCTGGCACGCCATCGCAAGGCAGACACACCTGTCAACCAGCTACGTTCTACCATATTGGACCATGCCAATGGCAAGGCCGCGCTACCGCCCGGCCTGTTCACGCTGACAGTGCCGACGGGCGGCGGCAAGACGCTCATCTCGCTCAGCTTTGCGATGGAACATGCCCTGACGCACGGCTTGCGCCGGATCATTTACGTTATCCCCTTCACCTCGATCATCGAACAGACGGCCAAAATCTTCCGCGAAGATATCGCGCTGGGGGATGCTGTGCTGGAACATCATGCCAGCTTTGACTGGGACGAAAAGCGTCCCGCGACCGGCAATGATGCGGAAGAAGAAGGGGCTGCCGGCCTCGCAAAATTGCGTCGTGACGCCGAAAACTGGGATGCACCGATCGTCGTCACTACGGCCGTTCAGTTCTTTGAGAGCCTGTTCGCCGCCCGCACCAGTCAGGCGCGCAAGCTGCACAATCTGGCGGGCAGCGTCATCATCCTGGACGAAGCGCAATCGATACCCGTTTCCTTGCTGCGCCCCTGCATGGCGGTGATTGACGAACTGGCAAAAAATTACGGGGCCAGCGTCCTCCTCTGCACTGCGACCCAGCCCGCGCTGCGGCGGCAGGACGAAGCGTTGCCCCGGACGCCCAAAGGCGCGATCGAAGGGCTGGACATTGGCGACGATCGTGAACTCGCACCCGATCCGATGAACATTTATGCCCAACTGCGCCGCGTCGCGGTGGAATGGCTGCGCGATCCGGTGAGCGATGCGGACATTGCCGCCCGTTTTGCCGAGCAACCGCAAATGCTTTGTATCGTCAACAGCCGCGCCCATGCCCGCGCTTTGTTTGATGCAATCCGCGAGCAGGCAGGAGCCGTCCATCTGACGACCTTGATGTGCGCGAAGCACAGGCGGGCGGTGCTGGAGCAATTGCGCGGTGATCTGGCCGCAAAGCGCCCGGTGCGCCTTGTGGCCACAAGCTTGATTGAGGCGGGGGTCGATATCAGCTTTCCTGAAGTCTGGCGCGCGGCGGCGGGCCTGTCGAATATTGCGCAGGCGGCGGGACGCTGCAATCGGGAAGGATTGCTGGATGGGCTTGGGCGGACCGTTGTGTTCGAACCGGCCGACCATAAAATCCCGTCGATGATTTTGCCCTTCTACCAGGCCGCGCGCAATGTGTTGCGCCGCGAAGAGATCGACTTGCTCGGGCCGGACTCGGTGCGGGACTATTATCGCTGGCTTTATTGGGAACAGCAATATGCGGCGCTGGATGCCGCACCGCTCGACGGCGCCCCCTTCCCGATCATTCCTGCTATCCGCAAGACGGTGCAGGCGATCGCCTTTCCTTTCGCCCGCATCGCAAGAGCATTTCGTATGATCGACGATGTGATGGACCCGGTCATCATTCCATGGGACGACACCGCACGCGCCGCTATCGCAACCCTGCGCCATGCCGACCTGCCGCCCCGTGGGGTGCAGCGCACGCTCCAGCAATATGTCGTCCCCGTTCCAGCAAAGTTCCGCGCCAGCCTGATCGGCAAAGGGTTGGAGATCATCCGGCCCGACCAATATGGCGACCGATTCGTCGTGATGGTGGAAGAAAAGCCGGGGGAAGTGCCGCCACTCTATGATCGCGCAATAGGGATGACACTGGATGATCCGCTGATGCGGTCAAGCGATAGCCTGTGTTTCTGATCTATCCGAAACTGAGGCAATAAGGGATTGTTTTCGCAAACTAACCATGCGGAATAGGTGCGCGGGGGAGAAACATGATGGGTATCCGATTGCATGTCTGGGGCGAGCGTGCGTGCTTCACGCGCCCGGAAATGAAGGTCGAGCGGGTCAGCTATGACGTCATCACCCCGTCGGCAGCGCGGGGGATATTGGAGGCGATCCACTGGAAACCGGCAATCCGCTGGCATGTGGATCGCATCCATGTATTGAAGCCCATTCGCTTCCAGTCGATCCGCCGCAATGAAGTGGGGGCCAAGGCCAGCGCGGCCAATGCGGCGAGCGCGATGAAGCGCCGCACGACCGAGGGGCTGAGCATCGTCGTGGACGAAAACCGGCAGCAGCGGGCCGCATTGGTGCTGATCGATGTCGCCTATGTGATCGAGGCGCATTTCACCATGACCGGCAAGGCGGGACCGGAGGACAGCGCGGCCAAGCATGTCAGCATGTTCAACCGCCGCGCCGCGCAGGGCCAATGTTTCCACCGCCCCTGCCTTGGCACGCGGGAATTTGCGCTTGTGCCGGAAGGCGCGCCGCTGCCACCTTGCGAATTGCCCGCCGACAAACGCGACGCCGATTTTGGCTGGATGCTTCACGATATCGACTTCGCCAACGGTAACGAAAGCCGCTTTTTCCGCGCCGAGATGACGGGCGGGGTGATCGACGTGCCCCCCTTCGCGTCGGACGAGGTGGTGGGATGAGCATCCTCCAGGCGCTCGATTCCTATTATCACCGGCTTGAGGGCGTGGCGGAGCCGGGTTGGAGTCCAGAAAAGTTCGGCTTCTGCATTGTCCTTGGCCCGGACGGCAACGTCATCGACGTGGAAGACAAACGTGACTTGTCGGGTAAAAAACCGGCGATCAAAACCTATATCGTTCCCGCTTCTTTTCCTCGCCCCGGCGTCACCCCACGCGCGTTCTTTTTGTGGGACAAAACCGCTTTCGCCTTGGGTGTGACGAAATCAAAACAAGTCGACGGTTGGGAGAGGAGCGACAAGCAGCACGCGGCGTTTCTGGAGCTTCACACTGAGCGCCTGGCGGGTCAAACGGATGACGGGTTGATCGCCTTGCGCCTGTTTCTGGAACAATGGTATCCAGAACGTTTTGACGGAGCACCGTTCAGGCCGGACATGCTGGACGCCAACATCATGTTTCGGATCGACGGCGACAGGAATCTTTTGCACGAACGCCCCGCCGCCCGTTCGCTAGTGCAACGATATGCAGCGACGGAAGAAGCAGAAGAAGGCGAAGGCACTTTCTGCCTGATCTCGGGCGATCGCGGTCCAGTCGCGCGTCTGCATCCCACGATCAAGGGCGTCGAAGGCGCGCAGACTGCCGGCGCGGCGCTGGTGTCGTTCAATCTCGATGCCTTCACCTCGCTGGGCAAGACGCAGGGCGACAACGCCCCCACGGGCCAGTCCGCCGCTTTCCGCTATGGCGCGGCGCTCAATCACCTTCTCACCCGTGACGGATCCAACCGCATCCGCCGCCCGATCGGCGACGCGACGGTTGTGTTCTGGGCCGACGCTAGCGATGCCAAGGCGGCTGAGGCAGCGGACGCCTGGTTCGGCGCGGCGCTGGACCATGACATCAACGACGAGGCGGAAGCCGCCAAGGTCCGTATCGAACTTGAAGCCCTAGCCAAGGGCAAGAGGTTAAGCGACGTGCGCGAGACGATCGCGCCCGGCACGCGTTTCCACGTCCTTGGCCTGTCGCCCAATGCCGCGCGGCTGTCGGTGCGCTACTGGCTGACGGACTATCTGGATGAGTTCGCGCAGCGCGTCGCGCAACATCATGCGGACCTGAAAATCGAACCCGCGCCTTTTGGCTGGGGCGCGGCCCCGTCCGTCAACCGCCTGCTGGCGCGCGCCACCGCATTGCAGGAAAAGTTCGAAAATATTCCGCCCCTGCTGGCGGGCGAAGTCATGCGCGCCATCCTTTCAGGCGGACGCTATCCCCAAAGCCTGCTCGCCGCCGCGATCATCCGCCTTCGCGCGGGGGACGATCCCTTGAGCGGATGGCATGTCGCTGTCATTCGCGCGGTGCTCAGCCGCGACTATCGTTTCCATTTTCAGAAGGAGGACGTGCCTGTGAGCCTAGCGCCCGATGAACCCAACAAGGCCTATCAGCTGGGGCGCCTGTTCGCCGTGCTGGAAACCGCGCAACGCATGGCGCTTGGGCGGGTCAATGCCAGCATCCGGGACCGCTATTTCGGCGCGGCGTCGGCAACCCCCGCGAGCGTGTTTCCGCTGCTGCTGCGCGGCGCGCAAAACCACCTGGCCAAGCTGCGCAAGGCTGGAAAGGGCGGCTGGATCGAAAAGGAAATCGAGGACATTCTCGACAAGCTGACGCTCGACCTGCCGCGCGCCTTTCCCCTGGCAGAACAGGGCCGCTTTGCCGTGGGCTATTATCATCAACGCAAAGACCAGTTCAGGGTCCGGCCCGAAGCCGCCGCCGAACTGGATGCTGCCGACCAGACCGAAGAGGGGGAATAAGCATGTCCAATCCCGTCACCAATCGCTATGAATTCATCCTCTATTTCGACGTCGCCAACGGCAATCCCAATGGTGATCCCGATGCGGGCAACATGCCCCGGCTCGACCCGGAAACCAATTTGGGGCTGGTCAGCGACGTGGCGCTCAAGCGCAAGGTGCGCAACTATGTCGCGCTGGCGTCAGACAACCGCATTTACATGTCGGAAGGGTCAACCCTCAACCTGCTGCACAAGGAAGCCTGGGCCGCTGTGATGCCCGATGTGACCAAGGCGGACGAGTTCAAGAAGCTGCCCAAGGAAGAGGCCAAGGCGCGCGAGTTGACCGCGTGGATGTGCGCCAATTTCTGGGACGTGCGCACGTTCGGCGCGGTCATGTCCACCGGCGTCAATGCCGGCCAGGTGCGCGGCCCGGTGCAATTCGCCTTCGCCCGCTCTGTCGAACCGATCCTGCCGCTGGAAATCTCCATTACCCGTATGGCCGCCACGACCGAGAAGGACGCAGAGGAAAAGGGCGGACGCACCATGGGGCGCAAGCATATCGTCCCTTATGGCCTCTATCGCGTCCACGGCTATGTCTCCGCCCCGCTCGCGTCGCATGAGACGAAGGGCACCGGCTTTTCGGAGGATGATCTGGAACTACTGTGGCAGGCGCTGGGCAATATGTTCGATCATGACCGTTCCGCAGCGCGGGGCGAAATGGCCAGCCGCAAGCTCATCCTGTTCCGTCACGACAGCAAGCTGGGCAATGCGCAGGCCCAATCGCTGTTCGACCGGGTCAAAACCCAGCGCGTCTATCAGGGCGCGGCCCATGACATTGGCAGCGAAGGCTATTTCAAGAATACCGACAATTGGCCCCCTGCCCGCAAATGGGAAGATTACCGAGTCACGATCGACCGCGAGGGGCTGCCTGCCGGAGTCGAGATCATCGAACGGTGAAGATCGCATGATGCACCCGCCCCCGCCGGACCCTGCCGTAGAGGACGCGCTTGTGCCGGTGTCGGCGTTGCAGCATTATCTGTTTTGCCCGCGCCAGTGCGCCCTGATCCATGTCGAGCGGATCTGGGCCGAGGATGGCGCAACGGCGGAGGGCCGCATCCTGCACGAACGGCTCGATGGCGGGCGGCCCGACCGGCGCGGCGGAGTGCGCACCGTGCGCGGCCTCACGCTGCGCTCGCTGACCCATGGCCTGGCGGGCAAGGCCGACGCGGTCGAATTCGCCGGGCGGGGCGCGCCGCCTTACCCGGTCGAATATAAGCGCGGCCGTCCCAAGGCGCACCGCGCGGACGAAGTGCAGCTATGCGCCCAGGCGCTGTGCCTGGAGGAAATGTTCGGCCAGCCCGTACCGGAAGGCGCCCTCTTCTACGCCCAGACGAAGAAACGTCTCGTCGTCCCCTTCGACACCGACCTGCGCGCGCTGACGATCGGCTTGGCGCAGGACGTGGCCAAGATGCTGGCTGAAAATCGCACCCCGCCGCCGCGCGACATGCCCGGTTGCAAACGCTGCTCTCTGGCCGACCAATGCCGACCCAAAAGGCTGGAGCGTCCACCATCGATCCAGCGCTGGCTGGTACGCCAGTTGAGCGATACACCGGGAGAGGATTGAAGCCATGCGCCGCCATCTGAACACCATCTATGTCACCAGCGAAGATGCCTGGCTGCGCAAGGATGGCGCGAATATCGTGGTGGAGGCGGACGGGGTGGAAAAAGGCCGGGTGCCGCTCCACCTGATCGGCGGGGTCGTCAGCTTCGGGCGACCCGGCGCATCGCCCGCGCTGATGGCGGCCTGCGCCGAGGCCGGGATCACGCTGTCCTTCCTCACGCCCAACGGCAAATTCCTCGCCCGGATGGAGGGAGCACGCACCGGCAATGTCCTGCTGCGCCGCGCCCAATATCACATCGCCGACGATTCCGTACGCGCCGTGCCGATCGTGCGCGGCATCGTGGCGGCCAAAGCCGCCAACCAGCGCACCGTTCTGCGCCGGGCACTGCGCGATCATGGCGCGCGGATGGATCCTGCGGCCCGCACTACGCTGGAGGCCGCCGATCTGCGGCTTGGCCATGTCGCTCGCCGCGCGACCGGCGCCGACGACATTGCCATTTTGCGGGGCCATGAAGGCGAAGCGGCGCTTGCCTATTTCAGCGCGTTCGACGCGATGATCCAGGGCGATCGCGCCCATTTCGCCTTTCGCGGCCGGTCACGCCGTCCACCGCTCGACCGGGTCAACGCGTTGATGTCGTTTCTGTATGCCATGCTGGGCCATGATTGTCGTTCTGCGCTCGAAACTGTGGGCTTTGATCCGCAGGTCGGGTTTCTCCACAGCGATCGGCCGGGGCGGTCCAGCCTGGCGCTAGACATGATGGAGGAATTGCGACCGGTACTGGCGGATCGGCTCGCGCTGACGCTGATCAACCGGGGGCAGTTGAACGCGCGGGATTTCGTCATCGACGAAGGGGGCGCGGTGTCGCTGACCGATGACGGGCGCAAGACCGTGCTGGTCGCCTGGCAGGACCGCAAGAAGCGCGACCTGCGTCATCCCTTTCTGGGCGAAACCATGCCGATGGGGCTGGTTCCGCATATCCAGGCTCTCCTCCTGTCGCGCCATGTACGGGGCGATCTCGACGGCTATCCGCCCTTCATCTGGAAATGAACGATGCTTATGCTGATCACCTATGACGTGAACACGCAGGACCCCGCCGGGCGGAAACGGTTGCGACGCGTGGCCCGCGCCTGTCTGGACCTGGGCCAGCGGGTGCAGAACTCCGTATTCGAATGCGAAGTGGACCCCGCTCAATGGGCGCAATTGCGCGCGCGCTTGATGGGCGAGATCGACGCGACTAAAGATAGTCTACGCTTCTATCGCCCGGGTGCGGACGGCAAGCGGAGGATCGAACATGTCGGCGCCAAGGCCGTGATTGACCTGGACGCGCCTCTCCTGTTTTAAAGACACTGCGAACCTGTATCTGTTTGGGAAACTCCGGCAGATTCGCACGTGCCGCAAGCGTTTGTAACCAGGTTGATTTTTTCATAGCGCCAGATCAACCGTTCCCTCAGATCCTCCACCACCAACCGGTTCGCGCAAACAGGGGGATTTACCCTTCTTTCTCATCGTCATAAACACCCCGCAGTCGCCTCCCACACGGAGGCGTGGATCGAAACCACGTCTCTCCGCGCTTGCCGGAATAGACCACGCGTCGCCTCCCACACGGAGGCGTGGATCGAAACACCGAGACAGTCAAGCGCGATCGGATCATGTGGGTCGCCTCCCACACGGAGGCGTGGATCGAAACAATGCCGGCGCGCCGACCAGCGATAGATACGTCGTCGCCTCCCACACGGAGGCGTGGATCGAAACTGTCATTTTGAAGCCGCAGGTATAAGCGCCGTCGCGTCGCCTCCCACACGGAGGCGTGGATCGAAACCGGCATTTGATGTATTTGTTGCCGATCAGCGTAAGTCGCCTCCCACACGGAGGCGTGAATCGAAACGGGAACCTTTCCCGCCAAGATGCGAGCCGTGTCCTTCTTATGGACGAAAACATTCTCATCAGCGCCAGGCCACGATAACAGTTGTGCCTACGAGGGTATGATGACCTGCCGCCCCCCGGCGATAATCGCGGGATACGGGCATAGGTTTCAGAACGGGCCAAACAACCTCACCTCTGTCGATGCCGAACGACATCCACGCATCTACCAACGTCGGTTACGCACTTGTCAAAACATAATTGCTTCAAGCTGGATTTTGCCGCTCACCTTCGGGCAAACCGTTTGAGAGGCTGAACATCGAAGGAATTTAAATAACTGTTTTTTTTACGGAAAGTGCTTTTCATCTAGGCGGCGCTTAGTGGCCGAGGCGTCCTCGCCCATAGCGGAGAAAAGCAGCTTGACATTGCGATCCGAATAAATCAGTTTTGTTCTAGAACGGAATTAACGAAATTTTGGGGAGAGGTTTAATGAAGCCCGTTCGTCGTCGTTCGCGCTCTACACATAGTTTATATGCCAAGACCCTGCTGTGCGCGGCGGCGTCGCTGCCCGCTATCGCGCACGCCCAGGTCACGCAAAAGGATCAGGCGGCCGCAGAAACTTCGCAGGATGCAACAGATCCCGTCATTAACGACATCGTCGTCACCGGCTCTCGCGTCGTGCGCGATGGTTTCAATGCTCCTGCCCCGACAACGGTGCTCGGGTCGGCCACGCTTGAGCAGCGCGGGGCGATCAATATCAGTGAAGCGCTAAACGACATTCCTGCGTTCACGCCGACCACCAGCACGGGCACGGCCGGCGCGCGGCCTTTCGCGCCCGGCGCCAACTATGCCAATCTTCGTTCGCTTGGTCCCACGCGAACGCTGGTGCTGGTCAATGGTCGTCGGTTCACGCCCAGCGTGCCATCGTTCGGCACCGTCGGCGCCAACCAGGTCGACCTGAACCTCATCCCGCCGATCCTGCTGGAGCGCGCCGAGGTGGTGACGGGCGGCGCATCGGCGCAATATGGCTCGGACGCAGTCGCGGGCGTGGTGAACCTGCTGCTCAACACCAAGTTCGAAGGTGGCAAGATCGAAGCAGAAAAAGGCATCAGCCAGGAAGGCGACAATTCCGAGTTCCGCGCCTCGGGCATGTATGGCTTCAGCTTTGGCGGCGGGCGTGGCCATGTGGTCGTTGCCGGGGAATATTACCGCAATGACGGCGTCGGCGACATCTATACGCGCAAATGGGGTCGCCGCGACACGCAGATCGTCGCCAATCCCAGCGCCGCCACAAACGGTCTGCCCCGTTTCATCATTTCCGACAATGTGCGCCTGTCCGCAATGACGCCGGGTGGCCTCATTACCTCGGGCCCGTTGAAGGGGACGATGTTCGGGCCGGGCGGTTCGACGTCGCAATTCCCCTATGGCGATCTTGCCGGATCCTTGTTCATGATCGGCGGCGGAATTCCCAACTATGGCCTGGCGAGCGGCGTGCAGCTCGTTCCCGAAATGGAGCGTGGCGCCGGCTTCCTTCACGCTGAATATGAACTGGGTTCGGACGTGACGGCTTTTGTCGAAGGGTCCTATGGCGCCAATGATGCAACCTCCATCGGCATTCAACCGCGCAATTCCGGCAATCTGACCATTCAGGCGAGCAATCCGTTCCTGCCCGATGCGGTACAGGCCAGAGCGGCGGCGGCCGGCGTCACATCCTTCAGTTTCGGCCGCATCAGCGATGACATCGGTCAAATCCGGATCCGCGTGAAGAACGAGAATTTCCGTATCGCGACTGGTCTGAATGGCAATGTGGGCGATTGGAAATGGGATTTCTATTATCAATATGGCCAGAATGATTATCGCCAGCGCCAGGAAGGCGCGCTGATCAACGCCAATTACATCCAGGCGATCGACGCGGTTCGCAACGCCAACGGCGATATTGTGTGCAGAAACCCGGCGAACGGATGCGTCCCCATCAACATATTTGGTGAAGGCTCGCCATCCGCCGCTGCCATCGATTTTGTCACCGGCGATGCCGTCACCCGCACGGTCTATGATCAGCATGTCGCCGCCGCCAATATCAGCGGCGAACCCTTCTCCACCTGGGCAGGCCCGGTTTCCATTGCCGCCGGCGTGGAATATCGCCGGGAGGAGCAACATACCACGTCGGACGCGATCTCGCAGAGCGACGGGTTCAATCAGCAGAACCCCAAGCCGCTTGACGGCTCGTTCAGCGTCAAGGAAGGATATCTGGAAACGGTGATCCCGCTGGCCGCGGACACGGCCTGGGCCAGAAATCTCGATCTGAACGCCGCCATTCGTTACGCCGACTATAGCACGGTCGGCGGCGTGGTGACGTGGAAAGCGGGGGTCAGCTATTCGGTCAACGACTGGCTTCTCATCCGCGCGACGCGGTCACGCGATATCCGGGCACCCAATATCTTCGAACTCAAGGCAGCGCCCACGCCAACGCTGTCCAACATCAACGACCCCTTCACAAACAGCCAGGTTCAGGTGCGCCAGTTCCTGTCGGGTAACACTGATCTGAAGGAAGAGGTCGCCAATACGCTTTCGGCTGGCGTGGTCCTGAAGCCGTTCCGCGGTTTCCAGATGTCGGTCGACTATTATAAAATCGACCTGAAGGATGCGATCGCCTCCATCCAGGGGAATGGCACCGTCAGCATCTGCGCCGCGACGGGCGATCCCTTCTTCTGCGGCAATATCATCCGCAACGACGCCGGGGTCATCACCAGGATCAATGCGCCCTATGTGAATTTGGGCACCGTCACGACCGAAGGGTTGGACGTCGAGGCGCAGTATCGAACCTCTCTGGGCAGCGGGGACATCAGCTTCCGGGGCGTGGGGACCTATACGTTCGAGGCTTCGTCCAACTATGGTGCGGGTTCGATCGATCGCGTTGGCGAAGTGGGCACGAACAATTCGACGGTCAATCCCACGCCGCGGTTCCGCGGAACATTCACCACGACCTATGAACTTGATGGCTTCGCCGGCACGGTACAGCTCAATTATATCGCGAAGGGCAAATATGACGCGACCTATGTCGAGGGCGTCGACATAAATGACAACAGCATTCCGTCTCGCCTCTATACGATGCTGTCGCTGTCGCAGAAGGTGAACGCGGGAAGCAGCACATTCCAGTTGTTCGGTACGATCAACAATCTGTTCAACGTTTCCCCGCCACGCGTGCCGTCGACCACATTTTTCCTTCCCACCAATCCTGCCTATTATGACACGGTCGGCCGCAATTTCCGCGTCGGCGTGCGCATGTCCTTCTGATCGAGACTATCATGGCTGACAAACCCAAAAATGATTCATGGCTGGATCGACGGAGCCTTCTGGTCGCAACCGGCGGGGCCATGGCTTGGGGCGCGGCATCGGAAGGGGTTGCGCGTGCCGCCGCCCCTTCCCAGGCCCCGGTGCCTTCGCTTGTTCCAGTGTTCACCGCCTATGTTACGTTGTCGCCGCCGATCGAATATGGCGTGTCGAATGGCGTCAAGCGGCGCCTGATCCCCATCACCGGCGGCACCTTTGTCGGCGATCGGATCAAGGGCGCCATTCTGCCGGGCGGAGGTGACTGGCAGGATGTCGCCGCCGATGGAAGCGCCCAGATTTTTGCGCGTTATTCGTTGCGGGCAGACGATGGCACCATCATCGGCGTCAGCAATCCGGGCATCCGCAATGGCCCGCCCGAAGTCCTGCGCAAGCTGGCGGCAGGCGAAGTGGTAGACCCATCGCTTTATTATTTCCGGACCACTCCGACCTTCACGGTCGAAGACGGCCCCCATGATTGGCTGCGCAAAAGCCTTTTCATTTGTTCAGGCATACGCCGCGCAAATGATGTCGAAATCGTATATTATGTTGTCACATGAACGATTTCGGACAGAAGGGAGAATGGTGTTGAACGCGACAGCTCTATCGGATGCGGCTCCAAACAGCGTCGGAGAGGATGAGATGCAGCACAGCCTCTCGTCGCAGATTGGGCTGTTGTTACGGTTCGCCCAGGCCGCCGTCTGGGGCGATCTTCTCGACACGTTCAAACCCTTTGGTTTCCGCCCCCAACATTATGCCGCTCTCAAAATCGTCGACAGCAAGCCCGGGTGCAAGCAACAGGATCTGGGCG
Source organism: Sphingobium lactosutens DS20 (assembly GCF_000445105.1). Taxonomy (GTDB): domain Bacteria; phylum Pseudomonadota; class Alphaproteobacteria; order Sphingomonadales; family Sphingomonadaceae; genus Sphingobium; species Sphingobium lactosutens. Next base: position 143,891 of record NZ_ATDP01000110.1, read on the forward strand.
GCGCGTTGGGCATTTCCCGGTCAAATCTGGTGATGCTGATCGACGAGCTGGTGGAGCAGAAACTGATCGAGCGTCGGCAGAATCTGGAAGATCGCCGGTCAAACGCCCTTCACCTGTCCGCTCGTGGGCGGGCGTTATTGCCCGAACTGGATCGGGGCCAGCAGGCCCATGAAGGCCGGCTGGCAAGTCTGCTGGAAGAGGGCGAACAGGAAATACTGGTCGCGTTGCTTCGCAAGCTTGGAAAGCTGCGCAAGCTTGATGTCACATAATCTTATATGAAGGAAATTCCCATGCCGCCATTTGCCGGGCTCGATCGTCGCGGTGTTCTAAAGGCGTCTGCGGCTGCAACAGCAGCGTTGGCTGCATCGCTTGCCTCGGGCCGGCAAGCACGAGCCGCCGGCGGCACGAAGACGAAACGCCCCAACATCGTGTTCATCATGGCGGATGACATGGGCTTTGCCGATGTCTCCTTCAACGGCCAGCGGGATTTCACCACGCCCAATATTGATGCCATCGCCATCAACGGTGCGCGGTTTCCGAGCGCCTACGCCAATTCGGCCGTTTGCTCCGCAACGCGAACGGCGCTGATCACCGGCCGATATCAATATCGCCTTCCCCTCGGGCTGGAAGAGCCGCTCGCCGGCGTCTCTCCGCCTGGTATCGGCCTGCCCCCCGAAATGCCGACATTGCCGTCCTTGTTGCGTGACGCAGGCTATCATACGATGCTGGTCGGCAAATGGCACTTGGGTGAATTGCCCAAATTCGGTCCGCTCCAAAGCGGCTATGATCACTTTTTTGGATTTCGCGGTGGCGCGCTCGATTATTTCTCGCACCATACCCGCACCGGGAAACCCGATCTATGGGACCAGGACGTTCCGGTCGAAGAGGCTGGTTATCTGACCGATCTGATCGGGCAGCACAGCGTCGCGGCGATCAGCGAATTCAGTAAGACCGACAAGCCCTTCTTCATCAGCGTCCATTTCAACGCCCCCCACTGGCCTTGGGAAGGACCGGACGATGAGGCGGAATCCAATCGGATCAAGAAGACCAACCTGCTCCATCTCGATGGCGGATCGAAGAAAACCTATCAGGACATGATCCAGGCCATGGATCGCCAGGTTGGCGCGATTTTGGACGAACTGAAGGCGAAGGGCCTTTTCGATAACACCATCGTCATTTTCACCAGCGACAATGGCGGCGAGCGCTTCGCTGACGTCTGGCCTTTCAGCGGACAGAAGACCGAATTGCTGGAGGGTGGGCTTCGCGTCCCGACCGCCATGTCGTGGCCAGCCCATATCGCCAAAGGGCAGACATGCGAGCAGGCCATGATCACGATGGACTGGGTGCCAACGCTGCTCGCGGCAGCGGGCACGGCACCGGCCAAGGACTATCCGTCCGATGGCATGGACTTGCTGCCGGTGCTGACCGGCGCTGCGCACAACCTGTGCCGCGCAAACTATTCTGGCGCTACAAGGCCAATCATCAGCGGGCCATGCTGGACGGACATTATAAATATCTCAAGATCGCGGAAAACACCTATTTGTTCAACGTGGCGGACGATCCGCTCGAGCGCGCGAACCTCAAGGCGCGCCAGCCGGAACGCTTTGCGCAGATGGCTGCTGCCTGGGTCGCCTGGAACAAAACCATGCTGCCCGAAATCGATGCCAGCTTCACCGAAGGCGTGACCGCCGACAAGCAGGCCGACCATATTGGTTCGCACACCGTCATCAAAACGGCTGATCCCGGCGACTGAGGCCGCGATCCGCCGTCATTTTCCGCTTGCCATCCGCGCCTTAATAAGCCTAACCTATAACTGTTATTTAATAGAACAATGAAAACTGGAATGGACGTGGACGTGGCGGACGATCAGAGCAGCATGGAACGGAATGCAAACGGTTCTACCGTCAAGAGATTTGACCCGGTTTGCGGCGCGCTGGCGTCCGAAGTTCCGGCCTTCACTCCGACGATGGCGATTGCTGCCGTAGACGCTGCTGCAAAGGCGTTCCCGGCATGGTCGGCGCTTGGGCCCAATGCCCGCCGCTCCGCACTGATGAAAGCCGCTGACGCGCTGGAAGCTAAAACGGCCGATTTCATTGACGCGATGATGGGCGAGATCGGCGCGACAGAAGGCTGGGCGCGTTTCAACCTGACGCTCGCCGTATCAATGGTGCGTGAAGCCGCGGGACTTACCACCCAGATCGGCGGCGAAGTGATCCCGTCCGACAAGCCGGGCTGCATGGCGATGGCGATCCGCGAGGCGGCCGGCGTCGTTCTGTCGATGGCGCCTTGGAATGCGCCCATCATCCTTGCCACCCGCGCCATCGCGGTGCCGCTGGCCTGTGGCAACACGGTCGTGCTCAAGGCATCGGAGCAATGCCCGCGCACCCACGGCCTCATCATCGAGGCGTTTGTGGAATCCGGGCTTGGCGATGGTATCGTCAACCTTGTCACCAACGCACCGGAGGATGCCGGCGACGTCGTCGGCGCGATGATCGACCATCCTGCCGTGCGTCGCGTCAACTTCACCGGCTCGACCGCCGTAGGCCGGATCATCGCGCGGCGCTGCGCCGACAATCTCAAGCCGGCCTTGCTGGAACTGGGCGGCAAGGCGCCGCTCATCGTGCTGGATGACGCAGACATAGACGAAGCGGTGAAAGCCGCAGCCTTTGGCGCGTTCATGAACCAGGGCCAGATCTGCATGTCGACCGAACGGATCATCGTCGTCGATGCCATTGCCGACGCTTTTGCCGAAAAATTCGCGGCGAAGGTCGGCACGATGCCGGTCGGTGATCCGCGCGAAGGCAAGACTCCGCTCGGCGCGGTGGTCGATACCAAGACGGTCGCGCATGTCCGCGCCTTGATCGACGACGCGCTGGCCGCAGGTGCGGTTCAACTCAACGGCGGTGAAGCCGATGGCGTGCTGATGCCCGCCCATGTCATCGACAAGGTTACGCCAGCCATGAAGCTGTTCCGCGACGAAAGTTTCGGACCTGTCGTGGGCATCGTGCGCGCCAGAGACGAGGCTCATGCCATCGAACTGGCCAACGACACCGACTATGGCCTTTCCGCTTCGGTCTTCACGCGCGACACCGCACGCGGGCTGCGGGTGGCGCGCCAGATCCAATCGGGCATCTGCCATATCAACGGACCCACCGTCCATGACGAAGCGCAGATGCCCTTCGGGGGCGTCAAGGCGTCGGGCTACGGCAAGTTTGGCGGCAAGGCAGGCATCGACAGCTTCACCGAACTGCGCTGGATCACCATCGAGACGCAACCCGGCCACTATCCCATCTGATCTATCATTCGGAGTCATCGCATGACCAATTTTCTGCATGTCGAGGGGGTCGAACAGGCCGAACTCGAAACCGTCGCCTTCACTGTCGAAAACGGCGTCGCCTGGGTCAGCCTCAACCGTCCCGACAAACGCAATTGCATGTCCCCGCGCCTTAACCGCCAGATGATGCGCGTGCTCGACGAATTGGAATTTCGCGACGATGTGGGCGTCCTTGTCCTGACCGGCGAAGGCAGTGCCTGGTCGGCTGGCATGGACCTCAAGGAATATTTCCGTGAAACCGAAGCCCAGGGGTTGCGCGGCACGCGCGGCGCTCAGCGCGAAAGCTATGGCTGGTGGCGTCGCCTGCGCTGGTATCAGAAACCCACCATCGCCATGGTGAATGGCTGGTGCTTTGGCGGCGGTTACGGCCCTTTGTTCGCCTGCGATCTCGCCTTCGCCGCCGAAGAGGCACAGTTTGGCCTGTCGGAAATCAACTGGGGCATCCTGCCGGGCGGCGGCGCGGCGAAGGTGGCGACCGAACTGACATCCTTCCGCCGCGCCATGTATCATGCACTGATGGGCGAAAATATCGACGGCAAGACGGCGGTCGAATGGGGCTTCGTCAACGAAGCGCTACCGCTCGATCAACTCAAGACGCGGGTGAGCGATGTCGCCCAGAAGCTGCTGACCAAGAATCCCGTTGCGCTCAAGGCGACCAAGGACGCTATCCGCCGCGTGCGCGAAATGACCTACGATAATGCGGAGGATTATCTGATCCGCGCGCAGGAAGCGGCCAACAGCTTTGACAATGAAGGTCGCAAGGAAGGCATCAAGCAGTTCATCGACGACAAAAGCTACAAGCCGGGCTTGGGCGCCTACGACAAAAGCAAGCAGTCGGCCTGACCATCCGCCACTGACTATGCAAAGACCGGGTCGCCCCTCACGGTGACCCGGACTCTTCTTCAAGCTTGCCCGATAAACTGGAGAGACGGACCATGACGGTCGAAACATTGAACCCGCCCGCAAGCCTGACGACCGGCGTATCGCTCGACCGGCTGCTGCGGCCGCGATCGGTCGTCATTGTCGGGGCGTCCGACAAGCCTGGCGCTCTGGGTGCATCGGTCCTCTCCAACCTGGCGCGCAACGGCTTTTCCGGCGACATCCACCTCATCAATCCCAAACGGCCGGAGATTGGCGGAAGGCCTTGCCTCCCTTCGGTCGACGCCCTGCCCGACAGCGTCGATGTTGCCGTGCTCGCCTGATCTGCCCCCACCGAGTGGACCGATTGGTTTGTTAGTGCATTAAGCTCATCGCCGCCATATCCGGACGGAGGTGGAGCGAAGCGGAACCGGAGGCCGATATGGCGGTGTCGCCGTTTCTGGTGCCGGTGGCCGATAGCCAAGACTGCTGTGCGGGCGGACGGTGTTGTAATGCCGCCGCCAGGCTTCGATCAGCACCCTGGCCTCGGCGAGGCTGTAGAAGATTTCACCATTGAGCAGTTCGTCGCGCAGCGACCCATTGAAGCTTTCATTATAGCCATTCTCCCATGGCGATCCCGGCGCGATGTAGAGCGTCTTCACGCCGATCTGCCGCAGCCATTGCTGGACGGCATTGGCGATAAATTCGGCGCCATTATCTGACCGTATATGTGCAGGCGGGCCGCGCGAGATGAACAGGTCCGCCAAGGCCGCCAGCACATCCTCATGTTTGAGCTGTCGCGCAACGATAAGCGCCAGACATTCCCTGCTGGCCTCGTCGATGATCGTCAGGATGCGGAACTTGCGGCCGTCATGCGTGCGCCCCTCGACGAAGTCATAGGCCCACACATGCCCAGGATACTCAGGCCGCAGGCGGATGCATGATCCGTCGTTGAGCCATAGACGCCCGCGTTTGGGCTGGCGCTGCGGCACCTTGAGCCCTTCGCGCCGCCATATCCGCTCGACCCGTTTATGGTTCACCGTCCACCCCGCATGGCACAGCAACGCCGTGACCCGGCGGTAGCCGTAACGACCATATTGCTTTGCCAAGGCGATGATGTCCTCCGTCAGCGCCTGTTCGTCATCCGCCCCACGCGGCACTTTACGCTGTGTCGATCGATGCTGCCCTAGAACCCGGCATATCCGTCGCTCGGATAGCCGGACTGGCAGATCCCGTCGTATATGATCGATGCAGCGCCGTCGCCGCGCGGGGCTCAGAAGTTTCCCCGTGCAGCTTCCTGCAATATCAGCTTGTCCAGCGTCAGGTCCGAGATCGCCCGGCGCAGCCGTTGGTTTTCCTTCTCCAGATCCTTCATCCGCCGTGCCTGGTCGGTCTTCAGCCCGCCATATTCCTTGCGCCAGCGATAATAGGTCTGCTCACTGACCCCGATCCGACGGCAGGCTTCGGCGGTCGAAGCCCCCTGCGCCAGCACGATCTCAATTTCACGCAGCTTGCCGATGATCTCTTCCGGCTTGTGCTTCTTGCTCGGCATTCAATGTCCCTTTCGCGGTCCAGACTATCATAGTCTCTGGGCCACTCAGCGGGGGGCAGATCAATTGGGGCAAGCCAGCACACCGGATTCGATGAGGTGAGACCTCACCCACTTTGCATCGCTGCTTCGGCGGCGTTTAGCTTTTCTTCCAGTTCCACAATGATGTGGCCAAACGCCGCAAGCACTTCTCCGGGGTTCGCCAGAATTTCAGGTAGTGGGCGAGAAAGTCTCATGGTGTCGAATGGATCAACGGTGATGGGAAATATGCCGCGAAAAGCGCGCGTGAGATATTTCTCCGTCACTTCCGTCACGAAGGCGCCGCTGTAAACATCGGCGTCACCGAGGTCAGGCCGCAGACCCGTATCGATACGTATGCCCTTGGGTATGTCCCAGTATCTATTCCGGCACAATTCCGTGCGGTCGAAGAGGTCCCGGAGTCGGGCAGACGCAACCGCGTCCTTCGATTCAATCGAAAGTTCAGCAAGGGAACTCACTTGGACATTTGTAAGATTGGCGGCCTCAATGGCACCAGACTGGAATCCTACCTCGCACAAGATGATGCCTCGATCTGCTCCAAGGTCAGCCACAATCTCCCTGAGAGCCATGATATGAAGCTTGTTGACCGGATCTTTCCAGTGCTTGCATTCGACAATCCACTTCACCGAAAATCCGGCTACATCAATCGTTACAAGAACATCGACATCATGCGTGGTCCGCACCCCTTTGAGTGTCACATCTGTTGAGGCGGATAGGCCCAACGACCGAAAAAATTCGGCAGTCTCCTCCTGATAGCCTTTCCAGTCGGTTGCCACGAATGATGCTCCTCTCGCGCGCGCGATTTCCTGAATAACTTTCGCGATCCCGGCGCGCCAGTAGACTGAGGGGGACGTAACCGCCGTTGGAAAAAGGAACTGATGCCCCATTGGTGCCCCGCATGAAGGCCCTGGCTCAACCTCACATCTAAGTCACTGAAAAATGGTGGACGCACTAGGGCTCGAACCTAGGACCCGCTGATTAAGAGT